>NZ_JAAOCA010000005.1 GCF_014694385.1 Pseudomonas typographi
GCCCACCCCTACTGTAGACCGCCATTCGCGCCTTGCCGCACTGGCCTTGGCGCTGGCCCTGCCGGCCGATACTGTACTGTATTTGCTGTTGCCAATGTACGCCGAGCAATTTGGCGTAACCCTGGCTGAGGCAGGTATGTTGTTGGCGGCCAATCGCTTGGTGCGCATCGCCGGCTACGGCTTCGTAGCGCGTTTTTATGCCGTGCGTGGTGACCGCCCCACCTGCACGTTGGCGGTAGTGGCCGCAGCTATTTGCGGGTTGGGCTACGCCACGCTGTCCGGTTTTTGGGCCCTGCTGCCGCTGCGGTTGTTGTGGGGGCTGGCGTTTGCCGCGTTGAACCTTTCAACCCAGGCGTTGGCGACGGCCGATGCGGTCGGCGCTGCGCAACGCTCCGGCCGCTCCAGGGCGTTCAGCGCCCTGGGGCCGGTGATCGCCCTGCCGCTCGCGGCGTTGCTGGCTTATCACTATGGGCCGCGTACTATTTTCTGGGTGCTGTGCATCCCCGCGCTGCTTGGGCTAACGGTCACCCGCGGGCTGCCTTCGCTTCGCCACCCGGTACCCATGCGGCGGGGCCTGAAGCTACCCAATAGCCTTGATGTGTGGTCGTTCCTGGAAGGGCTGACGCTGGACGGATTATTCATCATCGGCTTGTCGTACCTGGGCAGCGACCTGTTACCCGGTGGGGCGGTAATGATCGCTGGGGTGATACTGGCCGTAAGGTACCTCGGCGAAATCCTGCTAAGCCCGGTGGGCGGTAGGCTGGCCGAACGGTTCGGCGCTGAAAGGTTGTTGGTCAGCCTGTCGCTGGTAACCTCGGTGGCCCTCATAGGGTTCGGCGCCGGTTGGCTATGGAGTTGCGCGGCAGCCATCGTGGTACTGCGGGCGCTGCAGTTACCGTTGTTGGCCCCCATCGTGGCGCATCGCACGCCGGGCCCGGAACGGGTGCACGCACTGGCTTCGCGCTCTGTATGGCGAGACATCGGCGCCGGTGCGGGGCCGCTGTTGGCCGGGGTGCTGCTGCCGGTGCTCTCGCCCTTTTGGCTATTCAGCGTGCCTGCCCTGCTGCTGGCGGCGGCTGCCATAGCCTGCGGGCGGCGCCCGGCCGCGGTGCAGCAAGGTTCTGCCGCGCAATAAACCCTGGCATACACCTCATACGCACATGGCGACACCGTGCCGGGGGGGACACTTCGAAGTGCTTTGCAAGGCTGGGGCTTCGGGAAAGGAGCCACATGGGAGCGTTCTCTATCGCAGATGATGGTCAGTAACAGCCTTGCTGACCACCGTGGCCCAATCAGTGGCAGCACATGATTTTCTGCACATATTGTCGGGCGCGCCTATCCCTCACCATGGCCAACGCCGATCCTCGTAGTCCAGGTAGAGGTGCTCCCCACTGTGGCGATGGTGCTCCACCACATCGGCCACGCCGCGCACGCTGGCGTCCACATCGATCTCGGCCTCCACTGTGCCATCGAGCGTACCCATAGAGGTGGCAGCCCAACCGGGGTGGATGGTCAGCACCGTGTTTCCCTGCTCGCGGATATCGGCGTAAATGCCCCGCGCGAGGATGTTCAGGGATGCCTTGCTAGCCCTATACAGCTCCAGGCCACCTTCGACGTTGGCTGCAACGCTGCCGCGATGCGAAGACATGAAGGCCAACGCGCCTGGCGTCTTCAGGTGGCCGAGCAGGTTCCGGGCTAGTCGGATCGGGCCAAAGGCATTGACCATCATGATTTGCCGCAGCTCTTCCGCAGTGGCCTGTACCACCGACTGATGCAGCGGGCCAAAAATGCCGGCATTCAGGTAGATCACGTCGAACATGCGTGAGCCCAGGCGCTTCTTAAGCGGCTCGATTTGCTCGGGATCAGTCACATCGATATGACCGACCTGCAGGCGGCCCGGCGCGATACGTCTCACTTCTTCCATGCCCGCCAAGTCCGAGCCGGGAAAGGCCGTGGCAAACACGCTCCAGCCGCGCTGGAGGAATTGTTTGGTGAGTCCAAGGCCCAAGCCACGCTCGGCGGCTACGATCAAGATATCGGGATTGGCCATGATGCATTGCTCCTCAGGTGATAAGTCAAAGCGCTGTATACCCACCGTCGGCGATCAGCACAGTGCCGGTGATGAAACTCGCGCGTGGCGAGGCGAGATAGGCGATGACATCCGCAATCTCATCTGGCCGTGCCACACGGCCGATCGGATGCAGATGGCCGTAGCTCGCCAAGGTGGCGTGGCTGTCTTCCACGATGCCCCTGAGGATATTGGTTTCCACCACACCAGGCGCTACGGCGTTGGCGCGAATGCCGCGACCTCCATATTCAACAGCCAGCACCTTGGTGAGCTGCGCGATGGCCCCCTTCGAGGCGGCATAGGCCGCTAGGTCCGGCATGCCGACCACGCTGACCACCGAGGCCACATTGACGATGGCGCCTTCGCCACGCTCGACCATAATCCGCAGCGCCTCGCGCGAATGCAGGAAGTTGCCGCGGGCATTGGTCGCCATGATCGCGTCCCAGTCCTCGACGGTGGTGTTGAGCATGGGCTTGTTGAGCGTGCGCCCGGCGTTGTTGACCAGCACGTCGAGCTGGCCGAAGGCGTCCAGCGCCTGTGCTACCGCGTTTCGCGCAGTCGCCTCAAGGCCCACGTCGCCTTCCCAGGGCACGACTCGGCCTGCCTCGGCCAAGTCTCGCACGGCCGGGTTGATGTCTTCGGCGACCACGCACATGCCATGCGCGCGCAGCAACATAACGGTCGCGCGGCCGATATCACCGGCCGCGCCTGTGACCAGGGCAACTTTGCCTTGCAGCCCCAGGCTGGTGCCGATGTGCTTTGTGAAGGTGTCCGCGTTGGCGGTGTTGGAGAAAGTATCCATGAGTGTCTTCCACGTGTTCTACGGTGAAGGCTCATGGTAGAGACGGCATCCCTTTTCAGGCTGGCGATAAATCTCTTGATCTTGCCTATTCCTATAAATATATGCCGATGTGCATCATTCTACGCATAGAATGGTGCTCATTCAGGAAGGCATTGAAATGGCCCACTTAACCAGGTCGACACGCCCTGAGATGGTAGCGCGCCTGCTCCGGCTCGCGCCGCGTGCCGGCTACAGCCGTACGGAGCTCGCCGATGTGCGCCTGTTGCGCGCCGATGCGTCGCTGCCGCACACGCCCGTGCTCTACGACGCCTGCATCGTGATTGTCTGCCAAGGGCGAAAGCGCGCCTTCCTCGGCGACCGAACTTACCTATACGATGCCCAGCATTATTTGGTGCTGTCGGTACCATTACCGTTTATTAGCCAAACCGAGGCCACGCCGGACGAGCCGTTGCTGGCCTTGTCGATACGACTGGACTTGGTGATGCTCGCCGACCTTCTGCTGGTGCTAGAAAGGGATCATCCAGCACCGGCGGCAAAGGCGGTCGGCATGGCTTCGACGCCGATGGATGATGGCCTGGGCGATGCAGTCTTGCGCCTACTGCGTGCCTTGGAACATCCGGTCGAGGCCCACGCTCTCGGCTCCGGCCTGCTGCGCGAAATCCACTACCGGATGCTGATCGGCGAGCAGGGGCCGGCGATGCGCGCAGCCCTGGCTCAGCGGGAACACTTCGGTCAGATCGCGCGCGCCATCCGAACGATCCAGACGCGCTTTGGCGAGCACATCGAGGTCGCCGCGCTAGCAAGCGACGCCAACATGAGCGTTCCGTCCTTCCACAATCACTTCAAGGCGGTGACGCAAACCTCACCGATCCAATACCTCAAATCGATGCGCCTACACCATGCGCGCCTATTGATGATTCGAAGCGGCATATCGGCCATTCAAGCCTCCGATCAGGTGGGCTATGAAAGCCCGTCTCAATTCAGCCGGGAGTTCAAGCGCTTCTTCGGACATACACCCAAGGAGGAGGCTCGGCGCATGAGAGAACTTCTGCTAGTCAAGGCTGAGTTGGCCTGGCCCGACTTCGTACCCGATTCAGGCTAAGGGTTAGTTCGGCTTATCGGGTATTGAGCCGGCCCTGTACACGTCGCGCCTTTATGCGGCGGGTAACATCGCGCGTCCAGGACTCTTCAGCACAGTGACGCGTTACGAAGCCCTCGATAGCCGATCGGTGCGCGGCGAGGCGCCGATCAGGCCAAGGCCTTCGAGGAACATCGTGCGATATCACCGATAGCAGCCGGTTGTTCATCGCGTTCAAGTAGAAGATATCGCCGAAGCTCGGTGCGATCACCGACTCAATGCCGTACTGCCCAGCCTTCACACCGCCTGCCCAGTTTGCCCGTCGCGCTCACAGCGAAGTCCCTGGGTTGAACAACAGCGGTTGTTAGGCCTGTCGGTGCTGGAGCCATCGTGAAATAAAAAAACCGCAGGCACAGACCTGCGGTGTTCTTCGACACGCTGGATAGTTATTTTTCGACGAAAGCACGCTCGATCAGGTAGTCACCCGGCTCACGCATGCGTGGGGAAATCTCCAGGCCGAAGCTGTCCAGCACTTCGCTGGTTTCGTCGAGCATGCTCGGGCTGCCGCAGATCATTGCGCGGTCATCACGCGGGTTGATGGGGGGCAGGCCAATGTCATCGAACAATTTGCCATTGCGCATCAAGTCAGTCAGCCGCCCTTGATTGCGAAACGGCTCGCGGGTAACAGTGGGGTAGTAGATGAGCTTTTCCCGCACCGCTTCGCCAAAGAATTCGTTTTGCGGCAGTACCTGGGTGATGAACTGCTCGTAGGCCACCTCGTTGACGTAGCGCACGCCATGAATCAGCACCACTTTCTCGAAGCGCTCGTAGGTTTCCGGGTCTTGGATCACACTCATGAATGGCGCCAGCCCGGTGCCGGTGCTGAGCAGGTACAAATGCTTGCCTGGGTTCAGGTCGTCCAGCACCAAGGTGCCGGTGGGCTTCTTGCTGATCAGCACTTCATCGCCTTCTTTCAAATGCTGCAACTGCGAGGTCAGCGGGCCGTCGGGTACCTTGATGCTGAAGAACTCAAGGTGCTCTTCCCAGTTGGGGCTGGCGATGGAGTAGGCACGCATCAGCGGCCGGCCGCTGGCTTGCTGCAGGCCGATCATCACGAACTGACCATTCTCGAAGCGCAAACCGGGGTCGCGGGTGCACTTGAAGCTGAACAGGGTGTCGTTCCAGTGGTGAACACTGAGAACGCGTTCGTGGTTGAAGTTGCTCATTGACCCAACACTCCAGAGAAAAGGCTGCGCCGCGTGCAGGCGCGATTGCGCGGTATTCTAGAGGCGCGGATAATATCTGTTAAATGGATTATTAAGATATAGGTAATCGGTTATATAGATATGCGATTCACCCTCAGGCAACTTCAAGTGTTTGTCGCCGTCGCCCAGCACGAAAGCGTGTCCAAGGCCGCGGCATTACTGGCTTTGTCGCAGTCGGCGGCAAGTACCGCGATCGCCGAGCTGGAGCGCCAATCGAGCTGCCAACTCTTCGACCGCGCCGGCAAACGCCTGAGCCTCAATGCGCTGGGCCACCAATTGCTGCCCCAGGCGGTGGCCTTGCTGGACCAAGCCAAAGAAATCGAAGACCTGCTGGGCGGCAAATCCGGCTTTGGCTCGCTGGCCGTGGGCGCTACCCTGACGATCGGCAACTACCTGGCCACGCTGCTCATTGGCAGGTACATGCAAGTGCACCCGGAAAGCCAAGTAAAGCTGCATGTGCAGAACACCGCCAATATCGTCCATCAGGTAGCCCAGTACGAAATCGACCTGGGGCTGATCGAGGGGGACTGCAACCATCCAGACATCGAGGTGCAGCCCTGGGTGGAAGACGAGCTCGTCGTATTCTGCGCCCCCGGCCATCGGTTGGCGCAGCGAGGTGAAGCCGACCATAAGGCGTTGGCCGAAGAAGCCTGGATTCTACGGGAACAAGGTTCAGGCACGCGCCTGACCTTCGATCAGGCCATGCGCCATAACCGTTTCAACCTGAACATCCGCCTGGAACTGGAACATACCGAAGCCATCAAGCGGGCGGTGGAATCCGGCTTGGGCATTGGCTGCATCTCTCGGCTGGCCCTGCGCGACGCGTTCCGCCGGGGCAGCCTAGTACCGGTGGCGACACCTGGGCTGGACTTGGCGAGGCAGTTCTTTTTCATCTGGCACAAGCGCAAGTACCAAACCTCGGCGATGCGTGAATTCCTCGAACTGTGCCGTAACTTCACCGCCGGTGCCCAGCGCAGCGACGAGATCGTACTGCCGTCGATTGCCTAATGTGGTGTTTCAGACGTCCGCCCAAGCATTGGCGTGTGAACATTGCTATCGGGCAAGGCGCCATTACGCGCCATGCCACCTTCTGGAACACCACCCTGGGCGAACGGCTCGCGGTTAAACCAATATCACTGCCCACACGGCCCCAATCAGCCCCAGTGCCACGAACTGAGCGGCGCTGCCCATGTCTTTGGCATTCTTCGATAACGGGTGGCGCTCCAGGGAAATACGGTCGATCGCCGCCTCGATGGCCGAGTTCAGCAGTTCTACGATCAACGCCAACAGGCAAGCCATGATCAATACGGCACGTTCCACCCGCGTGACCGGCAATAGAAAAGCCAGCGGCACCAGCACGATGTTCAGCCAAACCAACTGGCGAAACGCCGCCTCGCCGATAAAGGCCGCGCGCAGCCCGTCGAAGGAATAGCCGGCAGCATTGAAAATACGTTTAAGGCCGGTTCGGCCCTTATAAGGAGACATACAAGTGCGCCCTAGCGTCCACAAAAGCGCCGGCACAATAGCCAGGCGCACGTCAAAAAACAGTGAAAACCCCGATCAGGCCAAAGGCACCGACTCCATTTGCTGCAGCAACAGCGCGGCCTGGGTGCGGGTGCGAACCCCCAACTTGCGGAAAATCGCCGTGACGTGCGCCTTTACCGTAGCTTCCGACACGCTCAGCTCGAAAGCGATCTGCTTGTTCAGCAACCCCTCGCACACCATCGTCAACACCCGAAACTGCTGCGGTGTGAGGCTGGCCAAGCCCTCGCTGGCGGCACGCGCTTCGGCCGACAGCGCCACCGCCTCGAAGGCCTGGGGCGGCCACCACTCTTCGCCATCCAGCACGTGGCGCACGGCGGCTTGGATCACCTCGAGGGTGCTGGCCTTGGGAATGAAACCACTGGCGCCGAACTCTCGTGCGCGCACCACTACGCTCGCATCATCTTGGGCAGACACCATCACCACCGGGATCTGTGGGTATTGCCCGCGCAACAGCACCAGGCCGGAGAAACCATAGGCGCCGGGCATGTTCAGGTCGAGCAATACCAAGTCCCAGTCGTTTTTTTCCCCCAGCCAAGTTTCAAGCTCGGCAATGCTCGCCGCTTCGACCAGCCGTACATCGGTACCCAGCCCCAGCGTCAGTGCTTGGCGTAAGGCGCTGCGAAACAGCGGGTGATCATCGGCGATAAGAATGTCGTAAGTGGCCATTGGCTGGATTCTGGTGTAGGGCGCGCCAAGCATGCCGACGCTGGCCGGGGTGGTCAAGGCCGAACGACTCGGGCACAGTGTGGCCCCCTGATTAGGAATGGAACCGCCACTGCCATGCGACGCTCGACGCTGCGCTCCGATGCTCTAATGTTGTTGACCGCGACGATCTGGGGCTCGGCCTTCGTGGCACAAAGCGCTGCCATGGCGCATATCGGCCCGTTTTTGTTTTCCGGGCTGCGCTTTGCCTTGGGCGCAATGTGCCTTGTTCCACTGATACTGCGCCCCGGCCAGATGGCCGGGCAACGGGGCAACCACCGCGGTGTGCTGGTGGGCGGCTGTGCAATGGGCCTGGCGTTGGCACTGGGCATCAACCTGCAGCAAGTGGGGCTGCTGTTTACCAGCGTTACCCACGCAGGGTTCATCACCGGGTTGTATGTGATCATCGTGCCGCTGATCGGCCTGTTGCTCGGGCATGCCACCCATGCCGGTACGTGGGCCGGCGCGCTGCTGGCCGTGCTGGGCATGTACTTGCTAAGTGTCACGGCCGGCATCCAGGTGGCCAGTGGTGACTGGTTGCAACTGTTGGGCGCCTTCGCCTGGGCTGGGCAGGTGCTGCTGGTGGCCATTTTCGCTAACCGCTACGATGCGCTGCGCTTGGCCTTCGTTCAATTTGCGTGCTGCGCAGTGCTAAGCCTGGGGCTCGCGCTTGCGTTCGAACCCATCCACTGGGCAGCCATCGTGGCGGCCGGCCCTGCCCTGCTTTACG
Organism: Pseudomonas typographi; assembly: GCF_014694385.1. GTDB lineage: Bacteria > Pseudomonadota > Gammaproteobacteria > Pseudomonadales > Pseudomonadaceae > Aquipseudomonas > Aquipseudomonas typographi. Next base: position 8,191 of record NZ_JAAOCA010000005.1, read on the forward strand.
GCGGCGTCGTCTCGGTGGGGCTGGGCTATACGCTGCAGGTCATCAGCCAAAAAGGTGCCCAAGCCTCCCACGCCGCGGTGATTTTTTCGCTGGAGGCCGTATTCGCCGCCATAGCCGGCGCGTTGTTCCTGGGCGAAAGCCTGAGCGGGCGGGGTTACCTGGGCTGTGCGCTGATGCTGGCGGGCATGTTGCTGGCGCAGCTATGGCCCAACCGCCAGCCGCGTTTGGCCTGACAGCTCAGCGCCGGTATTATGGACAGCGCGCTGGGGCTGCACGGCCTCGCTGGCCCCAGCATCACCAAGGGTATAGGCTGGTTGCATTTGAACGCCCAGGTGCTGGGCCGGTCCAACGGCCTGCCTTTTCGCCGTGCCACAGGAGAGTTTGATGCTGCGCTTTACCGTTCCGATCCTTGCCTGCCTGTTTGCCGCCCCCCTGGCCGCCCATGCGGCGTCTGCCCAGGATTACAACCTCACCCAGATGCTTCAAAAGGTGGCTAAGGACAGCAGCGTAGGCACCCCGAGGGCCATCAATGAAGACATCCTCGACCAGGGCTTTACCGTGCAAGGCAAAGAGCTGATCGACCACTTGGCCGTACAGCCCGGCCACGCCGAGAAAATGCGGGCCAACCCACAAACGGTTTACCTACAACTGGGTGCCAGCGTGTGCCGCGACGAGGGTTTTCGTAAACTCATGGCCCAAGGCGCGATCATGCGCTATGACTTCACCGAATACAAAACCAAGAAACCGGTAGCGACACACCGCTACACCGCACAAGACTGCGGCATGAAGTAGGGTTTCGGGTGGACAATAACGTGCGGCGCGGCGCAGGCCGGGCTCAATCGTCAAACAGCCGCCCGTTAAGCAAGCGTGAAGCTAATTCGGGCGAGTACCCGCGGTAAACGAGAAAACGCAGTTGCTTGGCCCGTTCCTTGGCGTCGGCGGGCCGTAGGCCACCAAACTTTCGCGCCCACGTAGCGTGCAGTTGGGTGGCCCAGTCGAACGCGCTTTCACGCAGTGCCTGTTCTACATCCCCGCGCGGCAAGCCACGCTGCGATAACGCTTCGCGTATGCGCGCAGGCCCGTACCCAGCACGGGCGCGGGTATTTATAAACGCCTCAAGGTAACGGGCTTCGCTGAGCAAACCGTCTTGGGCCAAGCCGTCCAGCGCGGCCTCGATCAACACATCACTGGCACCGCGCTTGCGCAACTTGCGTTCGAGCTCTACGCGGCCATGTTCGCGCCGCGCGAGCAAGTCCATCGCAGCCCGCCGTACCGCGACGGGCGTATCAAGCGTCGCCATGGGGCTTAGAAGTCATTCTCGGCGCCGGCCAGGTCGCCTTCCTTCTCAGCCGCCACCGCTTTTTTATCGGCCTTGTCGGCTGGGGTGCTGGTGTTCAGCAACTTCTCGCGAATTTGTTTCTCGATGGTGGCTTTCACTTCCGGGTTGTCTTCCAGGTATTTGGCGGCATTTGCCTTACCTTGGCCGATTTTGTTGCCTTGGTAGGCGTACCAGGCGCCAGCCTTGTCGATCAGGCCATTGGCAACACCCAGGTCAATGATTTCACCGTTGAGGTAAATGCCCTTGCCATAGAGAATCTGGAACTCCGCCTGGCGGAACGGCGGCGACACCTTGTTCTTCACAACCTTCACCCGGGTTTCGCTGCCGATCACGTCGTCGCCTTCCTTCACCGAGCCGGTGCGGCGGATATCGAGGCGCACCGAGGCATAGAACTTCAGCGCGTTACCACCTGTGGTGGTTTCCGGACTGCCGAACATGACGCCGATCTTCATGCGGATCTGGTTGATGAAGATAACCAGGCAGTTGGCGTTCTTGATGTTACCGGTGATCTTGCGCAACGCCTGGGACATCAGGCGGGCCTGCAAGCCCACGTGCATGTCGCCCATTTCGCCTTCGATTTCCGCCTTGGGCACCAATGCGGCCACGGAGTCGACGATGATCACGTCAACCGCATTGGAACGCACCAGCATGTCGGTGATTTCCAGCGCTTGTTCACCGGTGTCCGGCTGGGACACCAGCAAGTCGTCGACATTCACCCCCAGCTTGCCGGCGTATTCGGGGTCCAGGGCATGCTCGGCATCGACGAACGCGCAGGTGGCGCCGAGCTTTTGCGCCTGGGCGATGACCGACAGGGTAAGCGTGGTTTTACCGGACGATTCCGGGCCATAGATCTCGACGATCCGCCCCCGTGGCAGGCCGCCAATGCCCAGGGCGATGTCCAGACCCAGGGAGCCGGTGGAGATGGCAGGAATAGCCTGGCGCTCATGGTCGCCCATGCGCATGACCGCGCCTTTACCGAACTGACGTTCAATTTGACCCAGAGCCGCAGCCAAGGCACGCTTTTTGTTGTCGTCCATTAGACCCCTCACGAATTCGATGGTGGGGCGCGGCCCCAATTAACTGTATAAGTAGCCAGTATTATACACAGTCCGTTCGCCTCGCCTACCCCTGGCAGGGATTTTCTCCCACCGCCAGTCGCAACAGCCCTTCGAGCGCCGCCAACACGGTTTGCTGGCGAACGGCCTGGCGGTCGCCGTCGAACTGGCGCCGCTCGGCCCAGGCACCCCGCGCCGAAGCCCAGGCCAGCCAAACCGTGCCCACGGGTTTGTCTGCCGAGCCACCACCGGGCCCGGCGATCCCACTGACGGCGACGCCGAACGTCGCCGCGGAACCGGCCAGGGCGCCCTGCGCCATTGCCACGACCACCTCCCGGCTGACCGCCCCAACGCTGTCGAACAGCGCCGGGTGAACGCCAAGTTGGGCCGTTTTTTGCCGGTTGGAGTAGGTGACGTAACCGGCTTCGAACCAGGCCGAGCTACCGGCTATCCGGGTAATGGCCTCGGCGATGCCGCCGCCGGTGCAGGACTCGGCAGTGGTCACGCTGGCCTTGCCGGCCAGCAGGTGTTCGCCCAGGCGCGAAGCGAGATCAGTGAGCGCTTGCATGGTATAGGCCCCCGAGGCTTGGCAAAGAAACGACGGCAACGACTTTCGGCCCTGCCACCGCTTTTGTCCATGGCCAATGCGCAACAGGCGATGACTGAATTGCCGTACCTACCGGCTCAAGTCGTAGCCAATTGAAATACAGCTCACAGAAAATACACTCACTCGGAGATCATGCGATTGTGGGCACTGCCTGAGCGAAGCCGCAAAGTCGTCGAGGAACTGCTGGTGATCCTCACCGAACAGGGCTAACCACCTCCCCTGCATTAAAGCCCCATGGGCCGTGCAAAACGAACAGGCACCTGGCATGGCTTTGCCGCAGCAAACCGACGCCAGGCTGATCATGCCCCCTAGAGGCCCGGCCTGAGGCAAGGGCAAGCCGACCAGCGACAAGGCAATGAACAGCGCCTTGCGCGTCGATTGTGAAAAAGTTTCGGTAGAAAGCGCCACTGAGCACCACCTGCGCGCCAAGTCGCTGGCCGGCACCAAGATATGGGCAACAACCCACAGAACCCCGGCGGCCGCGCCGCTCCGACGGTGAGCGGCGATTGCGTAAAACCGATATTGCCGCGCCCCAGCAATGCCAAAAAAATCCCTGTAGTATTGGATAAGTGTTCATTGTCAAAAAGACGCCACCGGCTAAGTCCTTGAATGTCCGATCTTTCCAACCATACACCGATGATGCAGCAGTACTGGAGGCTCAAGCAGCAACATCCAGAGCAACTGATGTTCTATCGCATGGGCGATTTCTACGAAATTTTTTATGAGGACGCGAAAAAGGCAGCCAAGCTGCTGGACATCACCCTCACCGCCAGAGGCCAATCAGCCGGGCAGTCGATACCGATGTGCGGCATTCCGTTTCACTCGGTAGAAACCTACCTGGCCAAGTTGGTCAAGCTCGGCGAGTCGGTAGTGATCTGTGAACAGATCGGCGACCCGGCCACCAGCAAAGGCCCGGTGGAGCGCCAGGTGGTGCGGATTATCACCCCCGGCACGATCAGCGACGAAGCCCTGCTCGACGAGCGCCGCGACAACCTGCTGGCGGCCTTGCTGGGGGATGAGCGGTTGTTCGGCCTGGCAGTGCTGGATATCACCAGTGGCCATTTCGCCGTGCAAGAAATAAAAGGCTGGGAAAGCCTGTTGGCAGAGCTGGAGCGCATCAACCCAGTAGAACTGTTGATTCCCGACGATTGGCCGCAAGGCCTGCCGGCCGAGAAGCGCCGGGGTTCACGGCGCCGCGCGCCCTGGGATTTCGACCGCGATACGGCGCGCAAAAGCCTGTGCCAGCAGTTTGGTACCCAAGACCTGAAAGGGTTCGGCTGCGAGCAACTGACGCTCGCCATCGGCGCGGCGGGGTGCCTGCTGGCCTACGCCAAGGAAACCCAGCGAACCGCCCTGCCCCACTTGCGCAGCTTGCGCCATGAACGGCTCGATGACACCGTTGTACTCGACGGCGCCACCCGGCGCAACCTCGAGCTGGACGTGAACCTGGCCGGCGGGCGTGACAACACCCTGCAGTCGGTGCTGGACCGCAGCCAAACCGCCATGGGTAGCCGCCTGCTCAGCCGCTGGCTGAACCGCCCGCTGCGCGACTTAAAGGTGCTACAGGCACGCCAAAGCTCGATCGGCTGTTTGCTCGACGGCTATCGGTTCGAGAGCCTGCAGCCACAGCTCAAGCACATCGGCGACATCGAGCGCATCCTGGCGCGTATCGGCTTGCGCAACGCCCGGCCGCGCGACTTGGCGCGACTGCGCGATGCACTCGCGGCGCTGCCCGAGCTACAAAACCAGATGGCGGACCTTCAGGCACCGCACCTGGCGCAATTAGCGACCATCGCCGGCACCTATCCGGAACTGGCGCAATTGCTTCACAAAGCGATCATCGACAACCCGCCGGCAGTGATTCGCGACGGCGGCGTGCTCAAGGCCGGCTATGACGCAGAACTCGACGAACTGTTGGCCCTGAGCGAAAACGCCGGGCAGTTCCTGATCGACCTGGAGGCGCGCGAAAAAGCCCGCACGGGGCTGGCCAACTTGAAGGTGGGCTACAACCGCGTGCATGGCTACTACATAGAGCTGCCGACCAAGCAGGCCGAAAGCGCCCCGGCTGACTACATTCGCCGGCAGACCTTGAAGGGTGCCGAACGCTTCATCACACCCGAGCTGAAAGCCTTCGAAGATAAAGCGCTGTCAGCGAAAACCCGCGCCCTGGCGCGGGAGAAAATGCTCTACGAAGCGCTGCTGGAAACCCTGATCGGCCACTTGGCACCGCTGCAAGACACCGCCGCGGCATTGGCTGAACTCGATGTACTGAGCAACCTGGCCGAGCGCGCATTGAACCTGGACCTCAACTGCCCGGCCTTCGTCGATACGCCGTGCATCCATATCGACCAGGGCCGCCACCCGGTGGTTGAGCAAGTATTGACGACCCCGTTCGTGGCCAATGACTTGGCCTTGGACAACGACACGCGCATGCTCGTGATCACCGGCCCGAACATGGGCGGTAAATCGACCTACATGCGCCAAACTGCGCTGATCGTGCTACTGGCGCACATAGGCAGCTATGTGCCGGCGGCCGCCTGCGAGCTGTCGCGGGTCGACCGCATTTTTACCCGCATCGGTTCGAGTGACGACTTAGCCGGTGGGCGCTCTACCTTCATGGTAGAAATGAGTGAAACCGCCAATATTCTGCATAATGCCAGCGAACACAGCTTGGTGTTGATGGACGAGGTGGGCCGCGGCACCAGCACCTTCGATGGCCTGTCGCTGGCGTGGGCCGCCGCCGAACGGCTGGCGCAATTGCGCGCCTTCACCCTGTTTGCCACCCATTATTTCGAGCTTACCGTGCTACCAGACAGCGAGCCGGTGGTGGCCAACGTGCATCTTAATGCGACCGAACATAATGATCGGATCGTGTTCTTGCACCACGTGTTGCCAGGGCCGGCCAGCCAAAGTTACGGTTTGGCCGTGGCGCAGTTGGCCGGGGTACCCGGCGGGGTGATTACCCGTGCCCGCGAGCACTTGGCACGGCTGGAAACCTCAAGCCTACCGCGCGAGGCGCCCAAGCAAGCCGCCGGAAAAGCGCCGATACCGCACCAGAGCGACCTGTTCGCCAGTTTGCCGCACCCAGTGATCGATGAGCTGTCACATCTTGACATAGACAGTTTGTCGCCCCGCCAGGCGATCGAAATGCTCTACCAGTGGAAAGCGAAAATCTAACCGGTTGGCCTGCAAACTGCTAGAATCCCGCGCGGTCTGGCGTGCCCCAGGTATTTAGCCTGCCTTGGGGCCGACCACCAGACCCAGCGCGCCCTGCAATTCGGGCTCGCGTTTGCCGCCTGAGGAGAGAATTAGAAATGACCTTCGTCGTCACCGACAACTGCATCAAGTGCAAGTACACCGACTGCGTAGAAGTGTGCCCGGTGGATTGCTTCTACGAAGGCCCGAACTTCCTGGCCATTCACCCGGACGAATGCATCGACTGCGCTCTCTGTGAACCCGAGTGCCCTGCGCAAGCCATTTTCTCGGAGGATGAAGTGCCGGAAGATATGCAGGAATTCATCGCGCTTAACGCTGAGCTTGCAGAGATTTGGCCAAACATTACCGAGCGCAAGCCCCCCTTGCCAGACGCCGAAGAAAACGATGGCGTCAAGGGCAAAATCAAGGACTTGGAGCGCTGACTGGCGCCAGCGCCGCCGCGTGACACCTGCGGGGCTGCTAGGCTTGAATTGCCGATAAATAAAGGGGGTGGGTACATGCCCCTCCCCCTTTACCATTTACGTGACACCGCCATCCGTGGCCAGGCCGCTTCCTGCAGTACCTAGGCGCTCGTCCGTGAGGCCGTGCCCCTCCATGGGCACGCCTTGGATAATACTGGCTATGCAGGTGCGGACAAGTGATTAAGTCTTGCAAAAAAAGACACCGCCACCTTCGTAGCGAACGCACAACTGAAACAATAGCCAGCTATGGCGCCAAACTAAAACGCCGCGTGCTCCAAACGAGCAGGCGGCGTTTTAGTGTGGTGCCTCGGAAGTTCTCACGACGGCGTGGGTGAACAGAACGCCCTACTGGAACAACGCATCGCTCGAGAGCCCGTTCTTTTCGAGTATCTCCCGCAAGCGCTTCAAGCCTTCTACTTGGATCTGCCGCACGCGTTCACGGGTTAGGCCGATTTCGAAGCCCACGTCTTCCAACGTGCTACTCTCATGCCCCCGCAAGCCAAAGCGGCGAACCACCACTTCGCGCTGTTTGTCGGTCAATTCCGATAGCCATTGATCGATGCTGTGCGACAGGTCGTCGTCCTGTAGCAACTCGCAAGGGTCTGTGGGGCGGTCGTCGGTAAGCGTATCGAGCAGGGTTTTGTCCGAATCCGGACCCAGTGACACATCGACCGAAGACACCCGCTCGTTCAACCCAAGCATGCGCTTGACCTCACCCACGGGTTTTTCCAACAGGCTGGCGATCTCCTCGGCCGACGGTTCATGGTCGAGCTTCTGCGTGAGCTCACGGGCTGCGCGCAGGTATACGTTGAGCTCCTTGACCACATGAATAGGCAGACGGATCGTTCGGGTTTGGTTCATGATTGCCCGTTCGATGGTCTGGCGGATCCACCACGTTGCGTAGGTGGAGAAACGAAAGCCCCGCTCAGGGTCAAACTTTTCAACGGCGCGGATCAATCCGAGGTTGCCTTCTTCGATCAGGTCGAGCAGTGACAAGCCACGGTTGACGTACCGCCGCGCAATCTTGACCACCAAGCGCAAGTTGCTTTCGATCATGCGCTTGCGGCCAACGGGGTCGCCCTTTTGCGAGAGGCGCGCAAAATGCACCTCTTGTTCTGGCGACAGCAGGGGGGAAAAACCGATTTCGTTAAGGTACAGCTGCGTGGCATCGAGCGCGCGGCTGTAGTCGATGTATTTGTGCTGTTTAAGCGATGTCGCCTGCCGGGCCTTGCCTCGGGCAGAGCCGATAGGTTCTTCCTCCGACATCGAATCCAGATCGATATCGTTCTCCATCACGAGAACTTCATCGTCGATGTCAAACTCCGGCGCTTCTTTGTTGAGGGCCATTGTTGTAATCCCTTGCTGAGTTCGACCTCAAGCTTTGCGCTGCCATTCATCCGTAGGCGTTGCAAATGCCTGTCCCAGCTACGTGCCAACAGGGGCACCCAAGCAGTCAACGTTGAGGCAAGAACTGCAGAGGGTCCACAGGTTTCCCCTGGCGCCGGATCTCGAAGTGAAGCTTGACGCGATCCGTACCGGTAGAGCCCATTTCGGCAATTGTTTGCCCAGCCTTGACCTGCTGCCCCTCCTGAACCAACAGCCTGCGGTTATGACCGTAGGCGCTCACGTAGGTGTCGCTGTGCTTGATGATCACCAGTTCGCCGTAGCCCCTCAAGCCGCTTCCGGCGTAGACGACTGATCCATCAGACGCAGCAAAAACAGGCTGTCCCAAATTTCCGGCGATATCAATGCCTTTATTCAAACTACCGTTTGAAGCAAATTTGCCGATGAGCGTGCCGTTGGCCGGCCATGTCCACCCAGCGGCGTTACGTTCACCCGCAGGCACCGGCACCGGAGCTGGCACACTAGCGACCGAAGGGTTGGCAGCGGCGGGTGGCGCCGGCTGTGTGCCGTTCGTCGGAGCACCCGTTAGCGGTTTGCGAATAACCGTGGTCTTGAACGAAGAAGATGGCGTAGCGCTGGTTTGGTTGACCACCGTGGCCGGTGCGGTGGCGGCCACTACCGGCGCCCGGGCAGAGGAAGCGCTGTCAAAGCGCAACACCTGCCCAGGGTGGATGGTATATGAGGCATCGATATTGTTACGAGCGGCCAACGCTTTGTAGTCCCAGCCATAGCGGAACGCGATGGAATACAGTGTATCGCCAGGCTTGACCCGGTACTGGCCGGTGGTGACCTGCGGGTTGGGGTTGCTCCGCGACGCGCTGCGATCGACGACTCGCACACCGTTGCCCGGCGAACTGGAACAGCCCGCCAGGAAGGTGGAGAGCACCACTGCGGCCGCCAGAAGCTTGAACGCAAACGCATGTGCTGGCTGCCGAAGGGTTGTCGAGCTCACCCACCACTCCCTATCAAGGTGTCGAAGAAATGTACCGGCATTATAACCGAGCAGCGCCGCCCAATCGCCAGAGCTCCGAAATATCTTCACAAACAAAAACCTGCGTGATGAACATCACGCAATTCCTCTGACCGGCGAGCCCCAGGTTAATTCCGGCGCGGTTCAAGCCAGGGGACCATTGAGCAAGGGCACGAAGCGCACAGAGCCCAAGGTATGGCGGTTGAAGCTGCCATCATCCTCGCGCACGATCAACACCAATTGCTGGACTTCACCGGCACCGACCGGGATCACCATGCGCCCGCCCGGGGCCAACTGATCGAGCAAGGCTTGCGGCACATCGGCGGCCACCGCGGTAACGATGATGCCGTTATAGGGTGCCAGCGCCTGCCACCCTTCCCAGCCATCACCCCAACGGAACACTACGTTACGCAAGTTGAGCCCTTGCAGCCGCTCCTTGGCGCGATCTTGCAACAGCTTGATCCGCTCCACGGAAAACACCCGTTCCACCAGTTGTGACAGCACAGCCGTTTGGTAGCCGGAACCGGTGCCGATTTCCAATACCTTGTCCAATGGCCCCGCCGCCAGCAGCAGCTCGCTCATGCGCGCCACCATGTAAGGTTGGGAGATGGTCTGGTTGTTGCCGATCGGCAGGGCGGTGTTTTCATAGGCGCGGTGGGCCAAGGCTTCGTCGACGAACAGGTGCCGCGGGGTACGGCGGATCACGTCCAACACGCGGTTGTCAGCGATGCCCTCTTCGTACAGGCGCTGGATCAGCCGTTCACGGGTGCGCTGGGAGGTCATGCCGATTCCGCGGTGCGTCAAGTCATCTTGCCCATGCATCAATGCAAGGCCTCCAGCCAACCGCCCAGCGTGTCGAATGCCGGGTGGAACGTGCGATCCAGTTGCAGCGGTGTCACCGACACGTAACCTTGCATCACCGCGTGGAAATCGGTACCGCTGCCGCCATCTTCGGCGTCGCCGGCGGCGGCTATCCAGTAACCCGGTTTGCCCCGCGGGTCGACCACCAGCTTTGGGGCCGCCGCGCGCGCCCGGTGGCCCAGGCGGGTCAGGCGAATGCCCTTGATCTGCGCCAGCGGCAGGCCGGGCACATTAACGTTGAGCACGGTACGTGGCGCCAAGCCCAACCGCCCATGCGCCGCAAGCATCAGCCGCGCGAACCACGCCGCCGTGGCCAAGTGCTCGGGCTGGCGCGACGCCAGCGAAAAGGCATAGGACACGCCGCCGAGAAAGCGCCCTTCGAGCGCTGCGGCAACCGTGCCGGAGTAAATCACGTCGTCGCCGAGGTTAGCCCCCAGGTTGATACCCGAGACGACCACATCCGGTACGTCTGGCAGCAACCCGTTGATACCCAGGTGAATGCAGTCGGTAGGGGTTCCATTGACGCTGATGAAGCCGTTTTCCAGCACATTGGGGTGCAGCGGCCGGTCGATGGTCAGGGCGCTGCCACAGCCGCTCCTGTCCTGGTCGGGCGCGATCACCGTACATTGGGCAACCTCCGCCAGCGCATTGTGTAGCGCGGCGATGCCTGGGGCGGTGACCCCGTCGTCGTTGGAAATCAGAATACGCATGAGCTGTCCGCCTGCCCTACCGCGCCCAGATCGAAAAGCTCACGCACCACGACAGTGGCGAAGCATCCGGGCGGCAGGACGAATTCCAGTTGCAGAATGTCAGGCCCGGGATAATGCCACGACATTCGCCCAATGGGCAGTCGAAGAATGCGACGTTCGTGCGACAGTTGCGCCAGCGCCAACCAATCGCGTAACTCGGGGCTGCTATCAGCCACGCGCTGCTCAAGCTGCGCGGTACCGGCCTGGGCAGGGCTCGGCCCCTGCCCCCAGAGCGGACCGGTAGGGTGCAGGTCGAGTATGGCCAGGCGCGGGTCTTCGCATTCGGCGGGCCCTGCGGGAAAAAAACTGTTGCTGTCGGTGAATGCCAGCAGGTCGCCAGGCTGCGCCTGGTCCCAGTCCCCCCGCTGAACGCGCTCGGCCAGTACACGGTTGAACAGTTGGCTGCGGGCCGCCGACAGCAGCCGAGAGCGCAGGTTGCGCTGCTCGGGCAAGCTGGCCCCTCGCGCATAATGCAGCGCCTGCTCCACGTTACCGCCCCCATGGCCAAAACGCTGCAAGCCGAAGTAGTTGGGCACACCGCGCCCACGCAACAGCTGCAAGCGCGCTTCGACCTGCTCCGGGGCAGCCTGCACATTCGCCAAACGCAACCTGAAGCCATTGGCCGAGTGCGCACCACGTTGTAGTTTGCGCCGGTGGCGGCGCACTTGGAGGATGGCCAAGGCGTCGTCTTCGGCGCGGGCAAGGTCTGGGTCTTGTTTGCCAGGCAAGTGCAGACTGAACCACTGGCGGGTCAGCGCTTGGCGATCTTTGAGCCCGGCGTAGCTGACCAGGCGCAGCGGCACACCCGCGGCGCGCGCCAGGCGGCGGGCCGCTTCTTCGGTATTGAGGTTGCGTTTTTCTACCCACAACCACAGGTGCTCGCCCTCGCCTTCAAGCGGAATGTCGAGCACTTCGTCGACCTGGAAATCTTCGGCAGTGACCTTGAGCTGGGCCACGCCCAAGGCGGGGCCATAGGCTCGCGGGCCGAGCAATTCGGCTTCGCTGATCATGCCGGTTGCAACAGCGCCACGGCGTGCGCCGCGATGCCCTCTTCACGGCCAGTGAAGCCAAGCTTTTCAGTGGTGGTAGCCTTGACGTTGACTTGGTCGAGCGCCACGTGCAGGTCCGCGGCGATCACCTGGCGCATCGCCTCTATGTGCGGCGCCATTTTCGGCGCCTGGGCCACGATGGTGGCGTCTACGTTGCCGACTTTCCAGCCTTTCTCACCCACCAGGCCCAGCACGTGACGCAGCAGCATGCGGCTGTCGGCACCTTTGAAACGCGGGTCGGTGTCCGGAAAATGCCGGCCGATATCACCCAGTGCCGCGGCGCCGAGCAACGCATCGCTTAATGCATGCAGCAGCACGTCACCGTCGGAATGGGCCAAAAGCCCCTGGGTATGGGCGACACGCACCCCACCCAGGGTGATGAAGTCGCCATCGCAGAAGCGGTGCACATCGTAGCCGTGACCAATACGCATAAAGAAAAACGCCCCGATCGAGTCAGGGCGTGGATTCTACCTTAGCTTGGCCAGGATCGCTTACTTCAGCGCTTGGGCATGATGGCGCAAATGGTCATCGATAAAACTGGCGATGAAGTAATAGCTATGGTCGTAGCCGGGTTGCAACCGCAGCGTGATCGGGTGGCCTGCAGCCTTCGCGGCCTGGGCCAGCGCCTCGGGCTTGAGCTGTGTTTCCAGGAAGTCATCGCGGTCGCCTTGGTCGATCAACAGCGGCAACCGCTCGCCGGCGGTTTCGAGCAGCACCGTGGCATCCCATTCGCGCCATTTGGCACGCTCCTCGCCCAGGTAGCGGGAAAACGCTTTTTCGCCCCAGGGGCAATCCATTGGGTGGCTGATGGGCGAAAACGCCGACACCGCGCGATAGCGCCCCGGGTTGCGCAGCGCGCACACCAGCGCGCCATGGCCACCCATAGAGTGGCCGCTAATACTGCGGGCTTGCGAGGCGGGAAAATGCGCCTCGATCAATTGCGGCAGTTCATGCACCACGTAGTCGTGCATGCGGTAGTGCTGCGCCCAGGGCGCCTGGGTGGCGTTAAGGTAAAACCCCGCCCCCAGGCCAAAGTCCCAGGCACCGTCCGGGTCGGCCGGTACCTGGGGGCCACGCGGGCTGGTGTCGGGGGCCACGATGATCAGCCCCAACTCAGCGGCCAGGCGCTGCGCGCCGGCTTTTTGCATGAAGTTTTCATCCGTGCAGGTCAGCCCCGACAGCCAATACAGCACCGGCAGCGTGCCGCCCTGCTCAGCCTGCGGCGGCAGGTACACGGCGAACACCATCTCGCAATCGAGCACGGCCGAGCGGTGCTTGTAGCGCTTGTGCCAGCCGCCGAAACTTTTTTGGCACGAAAGGTTTTCCAGGCTCATGGGGGCCCCTATTGGCTGAGGTTCATACGAGAAACCGACACGGCCGGTGGGCGAGCCTTCAAGGCCGGCCCAACGACCCTCCATTTTCCGTAGAAGGTTTAGAAGTGAATGACGCTACGGATGCTCTTGCCTTCATGCATCAGGTCGAACGCCTTGTTGATGTCTTCCAGCGGCATGGTATGGGTGATGAACGTGTCAAGCGGGATTTCCCCCTTGTCGGCCATGTCTACGTAACTCGGCAACTCAGTGCGGCCTCGCACGCCACCGAATGCCGAGCCGCGCCATACGCGGCCTGTTACCAGCTGGAATGGGCGGGTGGAAATTTCCTGGCCGGCACCGGCCACGCCAATGATCACCGACTCACCCCAGCCCTTGTGGCAGCACTCCAATGCGGCGCGCATCAGTTGGGTATTGCCCACGCACTCGAAGGAAAAATCGACGCCGCCATCGGTCAGCTCGACGATCACCTCTTGGATCGGCCGGTCGTGGTCCTTGGGGTTGACACAGTCGGTAGCCCCCAGTTGCCGGGCGATTTCGAATTTGCTCGGGTTGATGTCCACGGCGATGATGCGGCTGGCCTTGGCCTTGACCGCACCTATGATCGCCGAAAGGCCGATACCGCCCAGGCCGAAGATGGCCACGGTATCGCCCGGCTTGACCTTGGCCGTGTTCAGCACCGCGCCGATGCCGGTGGTCACGCCACAGCCGAGCAGGCAGACTTTCTCCAGCGGCGCTTGCTTGGGGATCTTGGCCACGGAAATTTCTGGAAGCACGGTGTACTCGGAAAAGGTCGAGGTACCCATGTAGTGGAACAGGCTCTGGCCCTGGTAGGAAAACCGGCTAGTGCCGTCGGGCATCAAGCCCTTGCCCTGGGTGGCACGGATAGCCTGGCACAGGTTGGTCTTGCCAGACAGGCAGAACTTGCACTGGCGACATTCGGGGGTATAAAGCGGGATCACATGGTCGCCCACTGCTACCGATGTGACCCCTTCACCCACCGCCTCGACCACCGCGCCACCTTCGTGACCGAGAATCGACGGGAAGATGCCTTCAGGGTCGGCACCCGACAGCGTGTAAGCGTCGGTGTGGCAAACACCACTGGCCACTACCCGCAACAGCACTTCGCCCGCTTTTGGCATGGCGACATCGATTTCAACGATTTCCAGGGGTTTCTTGGCCTCGAACGCCACCGCGGCACGGGACTTGATCATCAATGGGGCTCCACTTCATAGGTGTTTAAGTGTTTCAGTGTAATTCATCGCGGTTTAATGAATAATCGGGCGAATCAGAAAACATTATTGCAAGGCAGGGACAATCATGCCGACGCATCGCTGGGACGGGATCGACGAATTCGTCGCGGTCGCCGAGTGCGGCCAGTTCACCGCCGCCGCCAACCGCCTGGGCGTATCGGCTTCGCACGTGAGCCGCCAAGTGGCACAACTCGAAGAGCGCCTGCAAACCCGCCTGCTTTACCGCAGCACCCGCCGTGTCGCACTGACACAAGCCGGGCATGCTTTTTTGCAGCACTGCCAGCGCCTGCAAGACGGCCGCGAAGAAGCGTTGCGCGCCATCCAAGACCTCAACAGCGAGCCGAAGGGCTTACTGCGCCTGACCTGCGCAGTAGCCTATGGCGAACGCTTCATCGTGCCGCTGTTGAACGACTTCATGGCACGCTACCCGCAATTGCGCTTGGAGGTGGAACTGAGCAACCGCACGTTGGATATCGTGCAGGAAGGCCTGGACTTGGCGATTCGCCTGGGCCGGCTAAGCGACTCACGGCTGGTAGCGGCGCGCCTGGCGCCGCGGCGGATGTACCTATGCGCCTCGCCCAGCTACCTGAGCCACTATGGCCGGCCCCATAGCCTGTCGGAACTGGCACGGCACAACTGCCTGGTCGGTAGCTCCGATCAGTGGCCGCTGTGCGCGCAGGGCCGGGAGTTCACCCAACGGGTACAGGGCAACTGGCGCTGCAACAGCGGCCAGGCGGTACTCGACGCGGCACTCAAGGGCATGGGGCTGTGCCAACTACCTGATTATTACGTGCTCGGACACTTGCGCAGCGGGGCGTTGGTATCGCTGCTCGAAGCGCACCAACCGCCCAATACCGCCGTGTGGGCATTGTACCCGCAACAACGGCACCTCTCGCCGAAGGTGCGCGGGCTGGTCGACCACCTACGCGAAGGCTTGGCGCACCGGCCCGAGTACCAAGGTGCCTCGGAAGTTCGCACAGGCATTGAGGTGTGAATGTTGCGATATGAAAAGGCGCCGCGACGAGTGCGGCAAAGGGGCCTAGCAGCAACAGGCACCGCCGGTGCGACACCCGGCTACCGCCGCCAGCGCAGGCGCAACCACTCAAGGTCTTCCGGGCGGGTGATTTTGATATTGTCGGCGCGCCCTTGCACCAGCCGCGGTGCCAAGCCTGCCCACTCCATCGCCGACGCCTCGTCGGTCACTGCAACGCGGGCCACCAGCGCATCGGCGATGGCCCGTTGCAGTGGCCCAAGGCGAAACATTTGCGGCGTGTAGGCGTGCCATATCACGCTGCGGTCGATGGTCTGCGCCACCCGCCCCTGGGTGTCGGCGCGCTTGAGCGTATCGTGGGCGGGCACCGCCAGCAGCCCGCCGACCGGGTCGCCCGCCAGTGTGGCCAACAACTCATCGAGGTCACTGCGCGCCAAGTTAGGCCGTGCCGCATCGTGCACCAGCACCCAGTCGTCTTCGGCAGCGCCTTGAGCGCTGAGTTGCACCAGTGCATTGAGCACCGAATCGGCTCGTTCGCGGCCACCGGGTGCGCGGCTGATGCGTGGGTCAGCGGCGCAGGCCAGGGTGGGCCAGTAGGGGTCATCGGCCGCCAGGCTGACGACCGCCCCCTTAAGGTTGGGGTGATCAAGAAAGCAGGCCAGGGTGTGTTCCAACAGCGTACGGCCAGCCAGTAGCATGTATTGTTTAGGGCGGTCCGCGGCCATGCGCGCACCGACGCCGGCAGCGGGAATCACTGCCCAGAATGCGGGGAGCGGCATCATTGGGTGATCTGGTAGAGGGTTTCGCCGCCCTTGACCATGCCCAACTCGTGGCGGGCGCGCTCTTCGACGGTTTCCATGCCTTTTTTCAGTTCGACGACTTCGGCGTCCAGCACTCGGTTGCGCTCGAGCATCTGTTCGTTTTCCTGATGCTGGTCGGCGATTTGCTGCTTAAGCTCCGCCGCTTGCTTAAGGCTGCCTGAGCCCATCCACAAGCGGTGTTGCAAGCCGGCCAACACGGCGATCAAGACTACAAACAACCAATAGTGACTGCGCATCGAAATATCCAGTGTAAAGACAACCGACCGCCTGAAAGCATAAAGCCCGGCGCGGGCCAGGCTCCATGCATGGGTCATGGGCGCCAACGGGGCAACATGCTCAGCCACCGTAGCGCCTTTTTACCATCTTCGGGTCAGCTGCGAAACTCTTCCCGACCACGGTACAACGCCTTGCCCGCCAATTGTTCCTCGATACGCAACAGTTGGTTGTACTTGGCCACCCGATCGGAACGGCACAACGAACCTGTTTTGATCTGGCCGGCCGCGGTGCCCACGGCGAGGTCGGCGATGGTGGAGTCTTCGGTTTCGCCCGACCGGTGCGAAATCACCGCGGTGTAACCGGCCGCCTTGGCCATCTGGATGGCTTCGAGCGTTTCGGTCAGGGTGCCGATTTGGTTGAACTTGATCAGAATGGAATTGGCGATTTTCTTGTCGATGCCTTCCTTGAGAATCTTGGTGTTGGTCACGAACAGGTCATCGCCGACCAACTGCACCCGCTCGCCAATCTTGTCGGTCAGGGCCTTCCAGCCCGCCCAATCCGATTCGTCCATGCCATCTTCGATGGAGATGATCGGGAACTTCTGGG
The DNA here is from genome assembly GCF_014694385.1 of Pseudomonas typographi. Lineage (GTDB taxonomy): Bacteria > Pseudomonadota > Gammaproteobacteria > Pseudomonadales > Pseudomonadaceae > Aquipseudomonas > Aquipseudomonas typographi. The sequence goes on from NZ_JAAOCA010000005.1 coordinate 25,120, forward strand.
TCAGCTCGGCCAGGTAGTCGGCAAAACCCGCGGCGTCGAACTGCTTACCTTCGCCGGCTAGGTCGTATAGGCCATCCTTGTAAAACTCACTGGAGGCGCAGTCCAGGGCGAGGGTTACATCGGTGCCAAGGGTATACCCGGCCTTGGCCACGGCTTCGGCGATGGCCGACAATGCCTCGGCGTTAGACTTCAGGTTCGGGGCAAAGCCGCCTTCATCGCCCACCGCGGTGTTCAGGCCCTTGGCCTTGAGCACGGCCTTGAGCTCGTGGAAAATCTCCGCGCCCATGCGCAAAGCCTCAGCGAAGGTCTTGGCACCGACCGGCTGCACCATGAATTCCTGGATGTCGACGTTGTTATCGGCGTGCTCGCCACCGTTGATGATGTTCATCATCGGCACCGGCATTGAATATTGGCCCGGGGTGCCGTTGAGGTTGGCGATGTGCGCATACAGCGGCAGGTCTTGGTCCTGCGCAGCGGCCTTGGCGGCGGCGAGCGAAACCGCCAGGATAGCGTTGGCGCCCAGCGAGGCTTTGTTCTCGGTGCCATCGAGCGCAATCATGATGCGATCCAGCGCCTGCTGGTCGGCCGGGTCCTTGCCCAGCAGCGCGGTGCGGATCGGGCCATTGATATTACCCACGGCCTTGAGCACGCCTTTGCCCGAGTAACGGCGCTTGTCGCCATCACGCAGTTCCAGCGCTTCGCGAGAACCGGTGGAGGCACCGGAGGGAGCGCAGGCGCTGCCGATGATGCCGTTGTCCAGAAGCACGTCGGCTTCCACGGTCGGATTGCCACGGGAGTCGAGAACCTCACGACCTTTGATGTCGACGATTTTTGCCATTGTTGTAAACACTCCAATATTTGGACGAAAACGACGCAACGAGGGGTGACGCAAACTCCAGAGGGCCGCAACGGGCAGCCCCCGGGCGTTGAATGCAACATTGCCCGGCAAGCCGGGCAATGGGGTTAGGCCGTTTCTATGATCGGAAAAGCCTTGACCAGTTCATCCAGCGCCTTCAATTGGGCCAGGAACGGTTCGAGTTTATCCAGCCGCAGCGCGCAGGGGCCGTCGCATTTGGCGTGTTCCGGGTCAGGGTGGGCTTCCAGGAATAACCCGGCCAGGCCCTGGCTGATGCCCGCCTTGGCGAGGTCCGTGACTTGCCCGCGCCGGCCGCCCGCGGAGTCGGCCCGCCCGCCGGGCATCTGCAGCGCGTGGGTAACGTCGAAGAACACCGGGTATTCGAACTGCTTCATGATGCCGAAGCCCAGCATGTCGACCACCAGATTGTTGTAGCCAAAGCTGGAGCCGCGCTCACATAGGACCAACTGATCGTTGCCGGCTTCCTCGCACTTGGTAAGGATATGTTTCATTTCTTGCGGCGCGAGGAACTGGGCCTTTTTGATATTGATCACCGCACCGGTCTTGGCCATGGCCACGACCAAATCGGTTTGCCGCGACAAGAAAGCCGGCAACTGGATGATGTCACACACCTGCGCGACCGGCGCGGCCTGATAGGGCTCGTGCACGTCGGTGATCACGGGCACCTGGAAAGTCTTCTTGATCTCTTCGAAGATCTTCAGGCCTTCGTCCAGGCCCGGGCCACGATAGGAATTGATCGAGGAGCGGTTGGCCTTGTCGAAGCTGGCCTTGAATACATAGGGAATGCCCAGCTTGGCGGTGACCTTGACGTAGGCTTCGCACACCTGCATGGCCATGTCACGGGATTCGAGCACGTTCATGCCGCCGAACAGGGCCATCGGCCTGTCGTTGGCCAGCTCGAGCGTGCCTACACGGATTGTTTTCTGAGCCATTTTCAAGCCTTAGCGCGCTGGGCCAGCGCTGCCTTGACGAAGCCACTGAACAGCGGGTGGCCATCGCGCGGGGTGGAGGTGAATTCGGGGTGGAACTGGCATGCCACGAACCACGGGTGGTCGTGGGCTTCGATAACCTCGACCAGCGCACCATCACCGGAACGGCCGGACACCACCAGACCTGCATCGAGCAACTGCGGTAGCAGGTTGTTGTTGACCTCGTAGCGATGCCGATGGCGCTCGACGATCACGTCTTTGCCATAGCAATCGTGAACGCGGGAACCACGCACCAATTGGCATTCTTGGGCGCCCAGGCGCATGGTGCCACCCAGGTCGGACGTTTCCGTACGGGTTTCGACGCTACCGGTGGCATCGGACCATTCGGTGATCAAGCCGACCACCGGGTGGGTGCTGTTGCGTTCGAACTCGGTGGAATTGGCATCGGCCCAGCCCACTACGTTACGGGCGAACTCGATCACTGCCACCTGCATACCCAGGCAAATGCCCAGGTAGGGCACCTTGTTTTCACGGGCGAACTGCACCGCCCTGATCTTGCCCTCGACCCCGCGCAGGCCGAAACCGCCCGGTACCAGGATCGCGTCGACCCCTTCAAGCAGGCCGGTGCCCTGGTTCTCGATGTCTTCGGAGTCGATGTAGCGCAGGTTGACCTTGGTACGGTTCTGGATGCCGGCGTGGCTCATCGCTTCGATCAGCGACTTGTACGCATCGAGCAGTTCCATGTACTTGCCGACCATGGCGATAGTGACTTCGTGCTCGGGGTGTAGCTTGGCGTCGATGACCTTGTCCCATTCGGACAAGTCGGCGCTGCGGCACTGCAGGCCAAAGCGTTCGACGACGATGTCGTCCAGCTCTTGCTCGTGCAAGCGGCGCGGGATCTTGTAGATGGTGTCGACGTCTTCGAGCGAAATGACCGCGCGCTGCTCAACGTTGGTGAACAGTGCGATCTTGTTGCGCGACGAACTGTCCACAGTATGGTCGGAACGGCAAATCAGCACATCGGGCTGCAGGCCGATGGAGCGCAGCTCCTTGACCGAGTGCTGGGTCGGCTTGGTCTTGGTTTCACCGGCGGTCGCAATGTAGGGCACCAGGGTCAAGTGCATCAGCATGGCACGCTTGGCACCCACTTCGACGCGTAACTGGCGGATCGCCTCGAGGAACGGTTGCGACTCGATATCGCCCACTGTACCGCCGATTTCGACCAGGGCCACGTCGGCGTCGCCGGCACCCTTGATGATACGGCGCTTGATTTCGTCGGTAATGTGCGGGATCACCTGGATGGTCGCACCCAGGTAATCGCCCCGCCGCTCTTTGCGCAACACGTGCTCGTACACGCGGCCGGTGGTGAAGTTGTTGTTCTGGGTCATGGTGGTGCGGATGAACCGCTCGTAGTGGCCCAGGTCGAGGTCGGTTTCGGCGCCATCATGGGTCACGAAGACTTCGCCATGCTGGAACGGGCTCATGGTGCCGGGGTCGACGTTGATGTACGGATCCAGCTTGAGCATGGTGACCTTCAGCCCCCGCGCCTCCAGGATGGCCGCCAATGAAGCCGAAGCAATGCCTTTCCCCAAAGAAGAAACAACACCGCCCGTGACGAAGATGTAGCGCGTCATGAAAAACCCTAGAAGTCTGTTAAAGCGGCCAGGGCCGCCGGGGAAAGCGAAGGTAAATCGCGAGCCACCGCGCCCGGAACGGGCAAACGGAAGCTGTCTCAAGAAGGGAGGGTAGTCTACCGGAAAGCCCCTTTCATCTCAAACGCTGCTCATTCGTCGGCACCGCCCAACATAACGGCGGGTTCTCTCCCGCAGCCAATGGGAACTGCGCCACGGCCAACAGTTCGCCGCCTGCGAACAATAGCGGCAGGCGCCCGCGCAAGAACACCGGCACCCCCTGCTCTTGCATCCAGCGTTTCAGGTCGCGCTGGCCGCGCCCGGGAATTCGGAGCCGTTCGCCGCCCTGGCGGTAACCGATGTGCAACTGGCCGGGCACCGGCGCCTGTAGCCACACGTGCCCATTGCCCGGCAATTGTAGCGGCGTACCCGGCTGAGGCCAGGGCACCGGCTGGGTAGGCCAGAGCTGCAGCCAGGCACCGCTCAACCACCAAAGGCGCCCGCCGGCACGCCGCAGCTCTCCATCGGCCAGGCGCCAACAGGGCTCGCCGGCCAGGCGCGCGTCGCGCAGGTTGTCCCAGCCGTGCCAGTGCTCGGTATCTGGAAGCCGCGTCAGCGGAGCGAGAAAATGCCGCAACGCATTGCGCTGGCGCGCGGGGGACAGCCCAAGCAATGGCGCCAGCGCCAGGCTCGGCAACGGCAACCAGGGCAGCGCAGCGGGCGGTTGGGCAAGGTCGGCCGCCGCCAAATCGCCCAGCAGCGCCTGGGCTTCGGCGCAATGGCCCGCGGCCCGCGCCAGGCTTGCCGGCGCGTGTGGCCAGCGCGCCTGCAGGGCCGGTAATACCTGGTGGCGCAGGTAATTGCGATCCGCTTCACTGCGCGCATTGCTGGGGTCTTCGACCCAGTGCAACCGCTGGTTCGAGGCGTAGGCTTGCAACGTGGCGCGGCCCACCGCCAACAGCGGGCGCACCAGCCAGCCCGCACCGGCACGGCGGCATGCTGGCATGGCCGCGAGCCCGTGCACGCCTGCGCCGCGTAACAGGCGGTAAAGCACGGTTTCGGCTTGGTCGTCGCGATGGTGCGCCAGCAGCAGCACCTCGCCAGGTTCCAGCCGCTGCGCCAAGGCGCAGTGCCGGGCACGGCGCGCGGCCTGCTCCGGGCTGGCGTGTGCGGGCACCTCTACCTTGAGCACTTCAAGCGGCACACCATAGGCATCGCACACCCGCTGGCAGTGCCCAGGCCACGCATCTGCCGCGGGCTGCAGGCCGTGGTGCACATGGATTGCCCTAAGTGGCGGAAGGCCGTGCTCTTTAGCGAGGGCCGCGAGCAGGTGCAGCAGAACGGTGGAATCCAGCCCCCCCGACAAGGCGATGGTCCAGCGTGGAGCGCTAAGCCACCCAGCGAGGGTTTTGAGCAGGTGGTCGGGCAGGTTCATCCCATGGGCCTATGGATACCATAAAGAATGCAAGCCACCCCTTTAATGCTTAATCAAACCCCGTAGCTCATCAGTCGCTGGTAGCGGCGTTCAAGCAAGCTACTGATGTCGAGCTGCTTGAGTATGTCGAGCTGCTCAACCAACGACTCGCTGATGCTGGCCGCCGCTTCGGCGATATCACGGTGGGCGCCACCCAGCGGCTCGGGGATCACCTTATCGACGATGCCCAGCCCCTTGAGGCGTTCCGCGGTAATACCCATGGCTTCGGCGGCATCGGCGGCCTTTTCGGCGGTTTTCCAGAGGATCGACGCGCAGCCTTCCGGGGAGATCACCGAATAGGTGGAGTACTGCAGCATGTTCAACTGGTCGCATACGCCAATCGCCAACGCGCCGCCGGAGCCGCCCTCGCCGATCACGGTGGCGATGATCGGGGTTTTCAGCCGTGCCATCACCCGCAAGTTCCAGGCGATGGCTTCACTTTGGTTGCGCTCTTCGGCGTCGATCCCCGGGTAGGCGCCGGGGGTATCAATGAAGGTCAGGATCGGCATTTTGAAACGCTCGGCCATTTCCATCAAGCGGCATGCCTTGCGATAGCCTTCCGGCCGCGGCATGCCGAAGTTACGGCGCACCTTTTCGCGCACTTCGCGGCCCTTTTGGTGGCCGATGATCATCACCGGCTGGCCGTCGAGGCGGGCCGTGCCGCCGACGATGGCCGCGTCATCGGAGAAATGCCGGTCGCCGTGAAGCTCTTCGAACTCGGTGAACAGGTGTGTGATGTAATCCAGGGTGTATGGGCGGCGCGGGTGGCGCGCCAGCCGGGCAATCTGCCAACTGGTAAGGCTACCGAAAATGCTTTCGGTCAACGTGCTGCTTTTTTCTTGCAGCCGCGAGATTTCGTCGCCGATGTTCAGCGAATTGTCATTGCCGACGAGGCGCAGCTCTTCGATCTTGGCTTGCAGGTCAGCGATCGGCTGTTCGAAATCTAGAAAATTCGGGTTCATAGCTTTCCGTCTTGGGTCGACGGCCAGGCGGCCGGCCGGTTGATCCGTTTGGCGCCATACCATACGGAAATGGCGCCTTGAGGTCGAGATTAAATTCCGTGCTGTCAGTGCGCGGTTTCAGAAGTTGGCTGCGCACCGTGGCGGTGCCTTTCGCTGGCGGCCCGCGTTACCGCGCGCGAAACCTCAGCAGGCCCTACCGATACTGCAGGAAGACGTTCTCCCGGCCGAACTGGTCACGCAGGGCTTGGATCAGCGTATCGCCCGGGTCGATGCTCCAGCCCTCGCCCAACTGCAACAAGGCCCTGGCATCGCGGCCGGTATAATCGAGGGTCACCGGGCAACCGCCGCGGTGGTTCTTCAGTACGTCCCCTAGCCATTTCATACGCGCCTCGAGCGCTTGCCCGTGCACTTTCAAACGCAGGCTTTCGGCCAACTGGGTGCGCGCCTGCTCGATGGTCATCAGCCGTTTGACCCGCAAGCGCAGCCCGCCGGAGAAGTCATCGTTGCTGACCTCCCCTTCGACCACCACCACCGCATCGTTTTGCAACAGGTGCTGGGCCCCGGCAAACGCATCGGCGAACAGTGAGGCTTCGATACGGCCGGAGCGGTCGTCAAGGGTGATGAAACCCATCTTGTCGCCCTTTTTGTTCTTCATCACCCGCATGGCCACGATCATCCCGGCGATGGTTTGCACGTCGCGGGCCGGCTTGAGGTCAACGATCCGCTGGCGAGCGAAGCGGCGTACTTCGGCTTCGTATTCGTCGATCGGGTGGCCGGTGAGATAAAGGCCCAGGGTGTCTTTCTCACCCTTGAGGCGGTCTTTCAAGCTGAGGGCGCGCGCTTTGCGGTAGCTTTGGTACACATCGATGTCCTCGGCTTCGAACAACCCCCCGAAGAGGTCGATGTGGCCGCTGTCCAGGGTGCGCGCCGCTTGTTCGGCGGATTTGATCGCTTCTTCCAGGGCAGCCAGCAACACCGCGCGGTTCTGGTCGACGGTGGCTTGGTAGGCTTTGAGCTCATCGTTGAAGAACGGCCCGAGGCGGTCCAGGGCGCCGCTGCGCACCAGGGCGTCGAGGGTGCGCTTATTGATGCGCTTGAGGTCGACCCGGCTGCAGAAATCGAACAGGTCCTTGAACGGGCCGCTGGCCCGCGCCTCGACAATCGCCTCGACGGGCCCCTCGCCCACCCCTTTGATGGCACCCAAGCCATAGACAATGCGCCCGTCGAGGTTAACGGTGAACTTGAAGTCGGAGGTGTTCACGTCGGGCGAGTCCAGGCGCAGCTTCATACTGCGCACTTCCTCGATCAAGGTCACCACCTTGTCGGTGTTATGCATATCGGCCGACAACACCGCCGCCATGAATGCCGCCGGGTGGTGCGCCTTGAGCCAGGCGGTTTGGTACGACACCAAGCCATAGGCGGCCGAGTGGGATTTGTTGAAGCCGTAGCCGGCGAACTTTTCGACCAGGTCGAAGATGTTACCGGCCAGGTCTGGCTCTATGTTGTTCTGCGTACAACCCTCGATGAATGCCCCGCGCTGCTTGGCCATTTCTTCGGGTTTTTTCTTGCCCATGGCACGGCGCAGCATGTCGGCGCCGCCGAGGGTATAGCCGGCCATCACCTGGGCGATCTGCATCACCTGTTCCTGGTACAGGATGATGCCGTAGGTGGGCGCGAGCACTGGTTTGAGCCCGTCGTATTGGTAATCCGGGTGCGGCCAGGCCAGCTCGGCGCGGCCGTGCTTGCGGTTGATGAAGTCATCGACCATGCCAGACTGCAGCGGGCCGGGGCGGAACAGCGCCACCAAGGCGATAAGGTCTTCGAGGCAGTCGGGCTTGAGCTTTTTGATCAGCTCTTTCATGCCACGGGATTCAAGCTGGAATACCGCGGTGGTCTCGGCCTTCTGCAACAACGCGTAGGTCGGCTTGTCGTCCAGGGGAATATGGGCAATGTCCACCGGCTGCTCGCCGGTTTTCGCACAGTCGCGGTTGATGGTTTCCAGCGCCCAATCGATGATGGTCAGGGTGCGCAGGCCGAGGAAGTCGAACTTCACCAGCCCCGCGGCTTCGACATCGTCCTTGTCGTACTGGGTCACCAGGCCATCGCCGAATTCATCGCAATAGATGGGGGCGAAATCCGTGAGCTTGGTGGGGGCAATCACCACCCCACCGGCGTGCTTGCCGACGTTGCGGGTAATGCCTTCGAGCTTAAGTGCCATGCCCCAGATTTCGGCTGCTTCTTCGTCGCTGGCCAGAAAATCGCGAAGCATTTCTTCCTGTTCGAAGGCTTTTGCCAAGGTCATGCCCACTTCGAACGGGATCATCTTCGACAGCCGGTCGGCCAGGCCAAAAGACTTGCCCTGGGCACGCGCCACGTCGCGCACCACGGCCTTGGCCGCCATCGAACCGAAGGTGATGATCTGGCTCACCGCGTTGCGGCCATATTTATCGGCCACGTAGTCGATCACCCGGTCGCGGCCGTCCATGCAAAAGTCGACGTCGAAGTCGGGCATCGACACCCGTTCGGGGTTGAGGAAACGTTCGAACAGCAGATCGTATTCCAATGGGTCGAGGTCGGTGATCTTCAGCACGTAGGCCACCAGCGACCCCGCGCCCGACCCCCGGCCCGGGCCCACCGGCACGCCGTTGCTCTTGGCCCACTGGATAAAATCCATGACGATCAGGAAGTAACCGGGAAAGCCCATCTGGATGATGATATCGAGCTCGAAGTTGAGCCGGTCTACATACACCTGCCGGCGCGCTGCGTGATCCTCGGCGTCCGGCGCCAGCAAAATCGCCAAGCGTTCCTCGAGGCCGTCGAAGGACACCTTGCGAAAAAACTCATTGATGGTCATACCTTCCGGAATGGGGTATTCAGGCAAGAAGTTCTTACCCAACTGCACATCAATGTTGCAACGTTTGGCGATCTCCACGGTGTTCTGCAGCGCATCGGGCAGGTCGCTGAACAACTCGGCCATTTCCTCCGGGCTTTTGAGGTATTGCTGGTCACTGTAGTTGCGACTGCGTCGTGGGTCGTCCAGCGCCCGGCCCTCACCGATGCACACGCGGGTTTCATGGGCCTCGTAATCCTCGGCCTTGATGAAGCGCACGTCGTTGGTGGCCACCAGCGGCGCGCCAAGCCGGTCGGCCAGCGCCACGGCGGCATGCAGGTATTGCTCGTCGTTGGCGCGCTGGGTGCGCTGCACTTCCACGTAAAAACGCTCCGGAAACACTCGCATCCATTCAGCCAACAGGGCGTCGGCCTCTTCAGGGTTGCTGCCCAACAGCGCCTGGCCAATATCGCCCTCTTTCGCCCCGGACAACGCGATCACCCCGGCGCTGGCCTCGGCTACCCATGCGCGCTGCAGCACCACTTGGCCACCCTGTTGGCCTTCGAGGTAACCCCGGGAAATCAGTTCGGTGATGTTGCGGTAGCCCTCGCGGTTCATCGCCAGCAAGGTGATGCGCGCCAAGGGCGCGTCGGCGTCCTTACCGGCCAGGAACAGGTCGGCGCCGCAAATCGGCTTGATGCCCGCGCCCATGGCGGTTTTATAGAACTTGACCAACGAACACATGTTGTTCTGGTCGGTTACGGCCACGGCGGGCATGTTCATGCCGGCCAGGGCCTTGACCAAGGGTTTGATCCGGACCAAGCCGTCGACCAGGGAATACTCGGTATGAAGGCGCAGGTGAACGAATGAAACCGACATAAGCGTTATCCAGGTAGTCGAAGCTTGGGAAGCGATTGTAACGAGGTTGGCCGCGCCCGGCGATCCGGCGCGCTCAGTCGAGCTGCGCCGGGCCTACCACCGCGCCTTCCGCCGTGCCGAAGATCAAGCCGGCGGTTTGCGCCTCGAGCGCCGCGCGTACCGGGGCGAACGAGCGCCGATGGATCGGCGTCGCCCCCAAGCGCGCAAGGGCTTCGAGGTGCACTGGCGTAGGGTAGCCCTTGTGCGCGGCCAGGCCGTAGCCGGGATAGATCAAATCGAACGCGGCCATTTCGCGGTCGCGGCTCACTTTAGCCAGGATCGATGCCGCGGCGATCGCCGGCACCTTGGCATCGCCCTGTACCACAGCCGTGCTGGGTACGGCCAGCTTCGGGCAGCGGTTGCCGTCGATCATGGCCATGCGCGGGGTTATGTGCAGCCCGGCGACCGCACGCTGCATGGCCAACATCGTGGCGTGCAGGATGTTCAATTGGTCGATCTCGTCCACTTCGGCACGGGCGATGCACCAACTGAGGGCCTTGTCGCAAATTTCGCCGAACAACGCTTCGCGGCGCGCCTCGGTGAGCTTCTTCGAATCGTTCAGCCCGGTAATCGGGCGCGCCGGGTCGAGGATCACCGCGGCGGTCACCACCGGCCCGCACAGTGGGCCACGGCCCACCTCGTCGACGCCAGCGACCCGTTCCTCGACCAAGTCGAAATCCAAGCCTATGGGTAGTTGTTTCGGTGGCATGGCGGCAGCGTCCTATCAGCGGGCCAACAATTGCAACACCGCATCGGCCGCCTGGTTGGAGGCGTCGCGGCGCAGGGTGCGGTGTATCGCATCGAACTTCTCGGTTTGCCGCTCGTGCCCATCGAGCAAAGGCGCCAGTTGGGCGGCCAGGCGTTCAGCTGTGGCGTCATCCTGCAATACTTCTGGCACCACGGCTTGTTGCGCCAACAGGTTAGGCAGCGATATGTACGGGCTGTTGACCATACGTTTGAGCAACCAGAACGTCAACGGCGCCAAGCGGTAGGCGACCACCATCGGCCGTTTGTACAACAGCGCCTCCAAGGTGGCCGTACCCGAGGCGATCAGCACCGCGTCGCAGGCCTCCAACGCCAGGTGCGATTGGCCGTCGAGCAGGGTAACCGGCAATGAACGGCCCTCCAGCAGGGCTTCGAGCTGCTGGCGGCGCTGCCCATTGGCGCTGGGCACCAGCAAGCGCAGGCCCGGGCGGTCGGCCAGCAGCCGCTGCGCGGTGTCAAGGAACAGCGCACCCAGGCGCTTGACCTCACTGCCTCGGCTGCCCGGCATCAGCGCCAGTACCTGGGCATCGGCTGGCAGCCCCAATTGGGCACGTGCCGCCGTGCGGTCCGGCTGCAAAGCGATAGCGTCGGCCAGCGAATGCCCGACAAACCGCACCGGCACCCCTTTGGCTTCGTAAAATTGCGCCTCGAAGGGAAACAGCGTGAGCATCAGGTCGCAGCCCTCGCGAATCTTCAGCACCCTTTTTTGCCGCCACGCCCACACCGAAGGGCTCACATAGTGCACGGTCTTGATACCGGCATGACGAAGCTGCAACTCGATATCAAGGGTAAAATCTGGCGCATCGATGCCAATGAACACGTCTGGCCGGGCCTGGAGCAAGGTCTGCACCAGCGCCTTGCGCCGGGCCAGCAATTCCCGTAGCCGGCCAAGCACTTCGACCAACCCCATCACTGCCAGGCGCTCCATGGGAAAGTACGATTGCAGGCCTTCGGCCTCCATCAGCGGGCCACCCACGCCAATGAAGCGCACATCGGCCTGGCGCGCCTTGAGTGCGCGCATCAAGCCACTGCCGAGAATATCCCCACTGGCTTCGCCTGCTACCAGGGCGATGCACAGTGGCTGGGGCGGCGCCATCAGCGGGTAATACCCCGGTTGGAGGCCGCCACCGAGTCACGGAACAGCGCGACTTCCGCGTACTCGCCGGCCAGTTCTCCAAGCTCCAATAGCGCTTGGTCGCGGGTCAACCCTTGGCGATACACCACCTTGTAGGCGCGCCGCAGTGCCTGCATGCAGTCCTCGCTGAAACCACGCCGGCGCATGCCTTCGAAATTCATGCTGCGCGCCTGGGCCGGATTGCCGAACACCGTCACGAACGCCGGCACGTCCTTGCCGATCGCCGTGCCCATGCCGGAAAACGCATGGGCACCGATATGCACGTACTGGTGCACCAGGGTGAAACCGGACAAGATCGCCCAATCTCCCACATGCACATGCCCGGCCAATGCGGTGTTATTGACCAAGATGCAGTGGTTACCGATAACGCTGTCGTGGCCGATATGGGCGTAAGCCATGATCAGGTTGTGGTCGCCCAAGGTGGTTTCGCCACGGTCCTGCACAGTGCCACGGTGAATGGTGGCACCTTCGCGAATCACATTATGGTCACCGATGACCAACGTGGTCGGTTCGCCTTGGTATTTGAGGTCGGGGGTGTCTTCGCCCACCGAGGCAAACTGATAGATACGGTTGTGCTTGCCAATCCGGGTTGGCCCACGCAATACCACATGAGGACCAATCACCGTGCCCTCGCCGATTTCCACACCTGCACCGACGATCGACCAAGGGCCCACCTCGACACCGTCGGCAAGTGTTGCCGTAGGGTCGATGATTGCACGAGGGTCGATCACACTCATAGTTTCTGTTCCGCGCAGGTAATTTCGGCCGAGCAGACGACTTTGCCAGCCACCGAGGCCGTGCAATTGAACTTCCAGATTTGCCGCTTGCTGCTCAGGAATTGCGCTTCGAGTATCAGTTGGTCGCCTGGCAGCACCGGTTGGCGGAAGCGCAGTTTGTCTGAGCCCACGAAATAATAGAGGGTGCCGTCGGCGGGTTTCACGCCCATCATCTTGAAGCCCAGAATGCCGGCCGCCTGGGCCATGGCTTCGATGATCAGCACGCCTGGCATGATCGGATGGGCAGGGAAGTGGCCATTGAAGAAAGGCTCGTTGATGCTGACATTTTTGTACGCACGAATGCGCTGGCCCTCGACGTCCAGCTCCTGAACACGGTCCACCAACAGGAACGGGTAGCGGTGGGGCAGGTATTCGCGAATCTCGTTGATGTCCATCATGTTCAGGAAGAGCCTTAATAAGAGAATGGAGCACCGCTGCAGGGGCGGTGCTCCTTATATGATCAAGACGACAGTTTAAATGCAGCGCGTGCTTGATAGTGAGCGTTTGTCAGCCTTCTGATGGCGTATCCGCGCTACGGGTCACCGCATCGACGCGCTTTTCCAACTGGGCCAGGCGCCGCGACATGTCGTCGAGGTGGCGGATACGGGCCGCGCTCTTACGCCATTCGGCCGCGGGCTGCATGGCGGTACCGGACGAATAACTGCCCGGCTCGGTGATCGAACGGGTCACCATCGTCATGCCAGTGATGAAAACGTTGTCGCAGATTTCGATGTGCCCCACCAAGCCAACCCCACCGGCGAGCATGCAGTGCCGGCCGATTTTGGTGCTGCCGGAAATCCCCACACAGGCGGCCATGGCGGTATGGTCACCGACCTGCACGTTATGCGCGATCTGGATCTGATTATCGAGCTTGACGCCGTTACCTAACACCGTGTCGGCCAGGGCCCCGCGGTCAACCGCGGTGTTCACGCCGATTTCGACATCGTCGCCCACTTGCACGCCGCCGACCTGGGCAATTTTTTGCCATACGCCTTTCTCATTGGCGAACCCGAAGCCCTCACCGCCGAGTACCGCGCCCGACTGTATCACCACGCGCTTACCGATGTGCACGTCGTGATAAAGCGTGACCCGCGGCGCAAGCCAACCGCCCTCGCCAATCACGCAGCGCGCGCCGATGTAGCCATGGGCGCCGATGGTCACACCGGCGCCAATATGGGCGCCGCTTTCAACCACCACGAATGGCCCGACGCTGGCGCTAGGGGCCACCGTCGCATCGGCGGCGACCACGGCGCTGGGGTGGATACCGGCCGGGGCTCGGGGCTTGGGGTCGAACGCATGGGAAATACGCGCATACGCAAGGTACGGGTCGGCCACGATCAATGCGTTGCCGGTGAAGCCTTCGGCATCGGCCGCTTTGAGCAGCACGGCACCGGCTTGGCTGTGATCGAGAAACTTGCGGTACTGCGGGTTGGCGAGAAAGCTCAGTTGAGCGGGGCCGGCTTCCTGCAAGGTAGCCAGCCCGGTGATTTCCAGCGCCCGGGTGCCGCGCAGCTCGGCGCCCAGGGTATCGGCCAATTGGCCGAGGGTCATGCTCAAGGGTCTAACTCACTTAGCCTGGTTCATGCGTTCGATCACCTGGCGGGTGATGTCGTATTGCGGTTTTACGTCCACCACTGCACCGCGCTCCAGTACCAAGTCAAAGCTACCTTGCTTGATCACGGCCTCTACCGCGCCGTCAAGCTTGGGCTTGAGCTGCTGCAGCATGTCACGGTCAGCCGCGGCCTTGGCTTCGTTCAGCTCTTTGGATTGGAACTGGAAGTCCCGGGCCTTTTGCTTGAAGTCCAGCTCCAGGCGCTCGCGCTCGCCTTGTTGCATTTTGTCGCCGCCACTGACCAAGCGGTCCTGGATGCCCTTGGCGCTGGCTTCCAGGGCTTTGAGCTTGGTCAACTGCGGGCCGAATTTCTTTTCGGCGTCGACGGCGTATTTCTTCGCGGCATCGGATTCGAGCAAGGCCATCTGGTAATTCAGGACGGCGACTTTCATTTCAGCGAATGCCGGGGTAGCGATCATGGCGGCCGCCACGATAAGCAATTGGGTGAACTTACGCACGTTGAGCTCCTGCAGAATCCCTGTGTGGTGTAGTACGGCCAGCGCTTAGAACGTCTGGCCGAGCGAGAATTGGAAAATCTGGGTTTCGGCGTCGTCCGGTTTCTTCACCGGCATCGCCAGGCTGAAACTCAGCGGGCCAAGGGCGGTGATCCACGTTACCCCCAGGCCCACAGACGCCGCCATGTTGGAGAGGTCGATCGAACCGCAGTCCCTGTTATTGACCGGGTGATCACCTGCCGAGTTGGTACGGTACTGGCACTTGGAGTCGAACGTATTACCCACGTCCCAGAACAAGGAAGTACGCAGCGACTTTTGGTCCTTGATGAACGGCATCGGGAACAGGACTTCCGCACCGCCAGTGATCAGCACGTTGCCGCCGAAGGCCACATCGTCCTGGTCCGGGTCGTTCGTCGCTGGAGTACCGCGCGGCCCCAGCGTGCTGTCCTTGAAGCCACGCACCGAGTTGAAGCCCCCGGCGTAGTAGTTTTCATAGAACGGCAGGCCGTCGGTGGAACCATAACCGTCGCCATACCCCAGCTCGGTGTGGAAGCGCAGCGTATAGGTATCGGTCAGTGGCGCGAAGATCTGGCCGCGGTAGTCGATCTTGTAGAACGACAGGTCGCTGCCCGGCGTGGTGGTTTCCAGGGTCAAGCTCTGGGCATGGCCACGGGTAGGCAGGGTGCCACGGTTGAGGGTCGAATCCGACCAGCCTACCGAGGCCTTGAAGTTGGTGAAGCTGTCGCCTTCGCGGTCGATGAAGTCATAGATTTCGCCGACCGTGTAGGTGCCGGTGTTGATTTCGTCACGTTGCACGGTCAGGCCGAAGTTCAGGCGCGACGTCTCGCTGATCGGGTAACCGAAGTTCAGCCCGGCACCCAGGCTGTCCACCGCATAGCTGGCCACGTCGACATCCAACTCGTCGTAGTCGGTTTTACGGTAGAAGGCGTTGTAGCCCAGGCTTACGCCGTCTGGCGTGTAATACGGGTTGACGAAGCTGAAGTTGTAGCGGGTTTGGTACTCCGAACGGGTCAGGCCGATACCGACCTTGTTACCCGACCCGAGGAAGTTGTTCTGGCTGATCGAACCACCGAGGATCAAACCAGCGCTCTGGGCAAAGCCCACGCTGGCGGTGATGCTGCCGGACGGTTGCTCTTCGACCGTGTAGTTCACATCGACCTGATCGTCGGTGCCCGGCACCGGTGGCGTCTCGACGTTGACTTCCTTGAAGTAACCCAGGCGTTCCAGCCGCGTCTTGGACTGGTCGATCAAGTAGGTCGAGGCCCAGCCGCCTTCCATCTGGCGCATTTCGCGGCGCAGTACCTGGTCGTCGGTTTTGGTGTTGCCACGGAAGTTGATACGGTCGACATAGGCGCGCTTGCCTGGGTCCACCACGAAGGTGATGTCGACGGTGTGGTCGTCATCATGGGGCTGCGGCACGCCGTTGACATTGGCGAAGGTGTAGCCCTCGTTGCCTAGGCGCCGCGTGATGAGCTCGGAGGTGTCGGTCATCACTTTACGTGAGAACACCTGGCCCTTTTGCACCAGCATCAGTGCCTTGATCTGCTCTTCGGGCACCTTCAGGTCACCGGTGAGCTTCACGTCGCGCACATTGTACTTGGCGCCTTCGTTGATGTTCACGGTGATGTAGACGTGTTTTTTGTCTGGTGTGATGGACACCTGGGTGGAGGCGATGTCCATGTTGATGTAGCCGCGGTCGAGGTAGTAGGAGCGCAGCCGCTCCAGGTCACCGGACAGCTTTTCGCGCGCGTACTTGTCGTCGTTCTTGAAGAAGGACAACCAGTTGGTGGTCTTGAGTTCGAACAGGTCCTTGAGGTCTTGCTCGGGGAATACGGTGTTACCAACGATGTTGATGTGCTGGATCGCCGCCACGGTGCCTTCGTTGATCTTGATCTTCAGGGCCACACGGTTGCGCGGTTCGGTGACCACCTCGGTGTCGACCGTGGCCGAGTAGCGGCCCTGGGCCACGTACTGGCGTTGCAACTCGTTACGCACGCCTTCGAGGGTGGCGCGCTGGAAGATCTCGCCTTCGGACAGACCCGACTGGCGCAAGCCCTTGAGCAGGTCGTCGGAGGAAATGGCCTTGTTGCCTTCAATTTCAATGCTGGCGATCGACGGGCGCTCAACCACGTTGATGACCAGGACGTTGCCATCACGGCCCAACTGGATGTCCTGGAAAAAACCGGTCTTGAACAACGCCCGGGTGGAATCCACCAGGCGGCCGTCATCGGCGGTGTCCCCCACGTTCAATGGCAGCGCACCGAATACGCTACCGGCGGAGACCCTTTGAAGGCCGTTTACACGGATATCGGAGATAGTGAAGGACTCGGCGTGAACTTCGGCGATCATCAGTGCGGACAGCACCGCGGTAAGCAGCAGACGTTTCATGAAGTCCTTTCTTATTCCTTACGGCAATAAACAAACTGCCGCGTAGGCGGCAGGTTCGCAATTGAGCGATGCATTATTACAACCGACCCAAATCGTTGATCAGGGCGAGCAACATCACCCCGACTACCAGACTGATACCGATCTGGATCCCCCAGCCTTGCACCCGGTCAGAAACGGGCCGGCCCCGCACCCACTCGATCAGGTAAAACAACAAATGGCCCCCATCCAGTACTGGAATGGGCAGCAAATTAAGAACGCCCAGGCTTATGCTCAAATACGCCAGGAAATTCAGGAAATCCCCCAGGCCCGACTGGGCCGAAGCGCCCGCCACTTTAGCAATCGTTATCGGTCCACTCAAGTTTTTTACAGAGAGCTCGCCGAACAGCATTTTCTTTAGTGAATCAAGGGTCAAGGCGGTCATGGCCCAGGTCCGCCGGGCGCCTTCAGCGATCCCGTCAAGCGGCCCGTAGCGCACTTCGCGCAGCATATCGGCTGGCCATTGCGCAGGTTTTACCCCCGCCCCCAGGTACCCCGCAGCCTCTTTGCCTTCGCCGCGGCTGGCCAAGGTCACCGGCACCTGCACTTGGGCACCGGCGCGCAGTACCGTAAGGGTGACCGCGGCGCCCGGCTGCTCGCGCACGGTGTCGACCAACTGCTGCCAGTCGCCTAGGGCCTTGCCATCCAGCGCCACCAGCCGGTCGCCGGGTTGCAAGCCGGCGGCCTTGGCCGGCCCGTCTGGGTCTAGCTCGGCCAGTACCGGCTCCAGCGCCGGGCGCCAAGGCTGCAGGCCGAGGGAGCGAATCGGATCGGGTTCGTCGCTGCCTTTTAGCCAATGATCGAGTGCCACCGTGTGAACCTGAGGCGCGCTGCTGCCTGGCTCGATCACACCCATACGCAAGTGGCCGGATTCGCCCAATCGGCCGACCAGGGCCATGTTCACTGCCGACCAGCCGGGCGTGGCATCGCCATCGACCGAGACGATTTCCTGCCCAGCGGCCAGGCCCGCTACTGCCGCCAGGCTGCCGGGCTGTACTTGGCCGATGACCGGGCGCACCTGCTGGCTGCCCAGCATGGCGACAACCCAGAAGAACACCAAGGCCAGCAAGAAGTTAGCGACGGGGCCCGCCGCTACGATCGCGATGCGCTGGTGCACGGGCTTGCGGTTGAACGAAAGATGCGCCATTACAGCCGGCACCTCGCCCTCTCGCTCGTCGAGCATTTTGACGTAGCCACCTAGCGGAATGGCGGCCACCACGAACTCGGTGCCGTGCCGATCGTGCCAGCGCAGCAGCGGCATGCCAAACCCCACGGAGAATCGCAGCACCTTGACCCCGCAACGGCGCGCGACCCAAAAATGGCCAAACTCGTGGAAGGTAACCAGCACCCCCAAGGCGACCAGGGTGCCGACAATCATGTAGAGCGCACTCATTACATTCTCCGAAGTGGCAGCAGGCAGCCATTCATCATGTGGCGACCATCGGACCTCATCGCCCCTGGCGAGTCAACCATTGTTTGGCCCGTTTCCGGGCCCGCGCATCGGCCTCGAACACCGCTTCCAGGCCGTCTAGCGCATTGGCCGGTTCCTCGGCCAGCACCTGCTCGATGATACTAGGGATCTCGGTGAAACGGATGCGCCGTTCGAGAAAGGCCGCCACCGCCACCTCGTTGGCGGCATTGAGCGTGGTCGGCGCGCTTCCCCCCGCGCGCGCGGCCTCCACGGCCAGCCGCAGGCATGGAAAGCGGCCCGGGGCCGGCGCCTGGAAATCCAGGCGGGCAATGCTGAACAGGTCGAGCGCGGCCACCCCCGAGTCGATGCGTTGCGGCCAGGCTAGCGCATTGGCGATCGGTGTGCGCATGTCGGGGTTACCCAACTGGGCAAGCACCGAGCCATCGACGTAATCGACCAGCGAGTGAATTACGCTCTGCGGGTGCACCACCACCTCGACTTGCTCAGGGCGAGCATCGAACAGCCAACAGGCCTCGATCAGCTCCAGGCCTTTGTTCATCATGCTGGCAGAGTCGATGGAAATCTTTCGCCCCATCGACCAGTTGGGGTGGGCGCAGGCTTGCTCGGGGCTGGCCTCGGCCAGCTGCTCGGCAGGCCATTCGCGAAACGGCCCACCACTGGCGGTGAGCAGGATCCGTCGCACGCCAATCGGTGCCAGCCCGCGCGCATAGTCGCTGGGCAGGCACTGGAATATAGCGTTGTGTTCACTGTCGATCGGCAGCAGTACCGCGCCGCTGGCACGCACCGCGGCCATGAACAGCGCACCAGACATCACCAGCGCTTCCTTGTTGGCCAGTAACACCTTTTTGCCGGCATGCACGGCCGCGAGCGTCGGCGCAAGGCCCGCCGCGCCGACGATGGCCGCCATCACCGCGTCTACCTCCGGTGCCGAGGCGGCCTCGCACAGCCCCCGCTCCCCTAGCAAAACCTCGGTGCCAAGGCCGGCCGCGGCCAGGCCCTGGCGCAACCTGGCCGCGCTAGGTTCATCCGGCACTACCGCCAACGTGGGGCGGTGCGCGCGGCATAACTGCAGCAATTCATCGATGCGGCTAAAACCGCTAAGCGCGAAGACCTCGAAGCGGTCCGGGTGGCGGCTGATCACATCCAGCGTGCTCAGGCCGATCGAGCCTGTGGCGCCCAATACGGTCACACGTTGTGCACGGCTCACATCACGCCCCAGCCAGCGGCCCACAGCAGCACGGCGAACAATGGCACCGCCGCGGTCAAGCTGTCGATGCGGTCCATCGCGCCGCCATGGCCCGGTAACAATTGGCTGCTGTCCTTGATGCCGGCACGGCGTTTGAACATGCTTTCCGTGAGGTCGCCCACCACCGAGGCGGCCACCACCAGCACCGCGCCAAGCAAGGCCATGATCAATTCGCCCAGGCTCAAATGCCGGCCGATGCCGACCCCCAGGGTGACCACGAGGCTCAGCCCCAGGCCGCCATACACGCCTTCCCAGCTTTTACCCGGGCTGACCTGCGGCGCCAGCTTGCGCCGGCCGAAGGCACGGCCGGAGAAGTACGCGCCGATGTCGGCGGTCCACACCAGCACCATCACCATCACGATCAACCAATTGCCCAGCGGCCACTGCTTGAGCAGCACCAACCCTTGCCATGCCGGTAACAACGTCAGCAGCCCGATCACCGCCTTGCTGGCGACGTTGTCCCAGTGCGATGCGCTGGCCGGGTACGTCAGCACCAGCCAACTGGCCAACGCCCACCAGATTACCGCCAGGCCCAGCAGCCACGGTGCCACGCCCGGCGCCAGGTAAAACAGGAACAACATCAGCGCCACTAACGCTGCGTAGGCCACCCGTTGCCACTGCCATTGCAACCCGGCCAGGCGCGCCCATTCCCACCCGCCGAGGGTAACCACCGCGCCGATGAACAGCGCGAACCAGCCACCGTCGAGCAAAAAGAAACCACACAGTGCGAGTGGCAACAGGACCAGGGCGGTAAGGATGCGTTGTTTAAGCATTAAGCTCGGGCTCCAGCCTCGACTTGCTCGCTGGTCTTGCCGAAGCGACGCTGCCGTGAGGCGAAATCGGCCAGCGCGATGCGCATGGCCTCGTGTTTGAAGTCCGGCCAGTACAGGTCGGAAAAATACAGCTCGGCGTAGGCTAGCTGCCAAAGCAGAAAATTGCTGATGCGGTGCTCCCCGCCCGTGCGGATGCACAGGTCTGGCAGTGGCAATTCGCCGGTGGCCAGGCAGTTCTGCAGCAGCTCCGGGGTGATGTCCTCAGGCCGCAGGTGCCCGGCTTGCACCTCCCGCGCCAGCCGCTGGGCGGCCTGAGCGATATCCCATTGGCCACCGTAGTTGGCGGCGATCTGCAGGATGAAGCGGTTGTTGCCTGCGGTCAGCGCCTCGGCTTCACGCATGGCGGCCTGCAAGTCGGGGTGAAAGCGGCTGCGGTCGCCAATGATGCGTAGGCTGATGCGGTTCTCGTTGAGCCGCTTGGCCTCACGCCGCAACATGGTGAAAAAAAGCTCCATGAGCGCGCCCACTTCATCCGCGGGGCGTTGCCAGTTTTCGCTGGAGAAGGCGAACAAGGTCAGCACCTCGACCTTGGCCTCGGCACAGACCTCGATCACCGCACGCACCGCGTCCACGCCGGCCTTATGCCCGGCCACGCCGGGCAGCAGGCGCTTCTTGGCCCAGCGATTGTTACCGTCCATGATAATCGCTACATGACGCGGCACCGAAGGCGGTGCCGCTAGCTTGGTCTTTTCCATTAAAGAAAGTCCGACCTTAAATGGCCATGAGGTCCTTTTCTTTTGCCTTCATAGCGACTTCGATCTCTGCCACGAACTTATCGGTCAGCTTCTGGACGTCGTCCGCGGCACGCCGCTCCTCGTCTTCGCTGATTTCTTTTTCCTTGACCAGATCTTTCAACTGGGTCAATGCATCGCGGCGAATGTTGCGCACCGCGATCCGGGCATCCTCCGCCGCGTCGCGGGCTTGCTTGGTGAAACCCTTGCGGGTTTCTTCGGTCAGTGCCGGCATCGGGATCAACAGCAGCTCACCCAGGTTGGTGGGGTTGAAACCCAGCCCGGAGGATTGGATGGCTTTATCTACCGCCTCTAGCAGCTTTCGCTCAAACGCAACCACCTGCAGCGTGCGCGCGTCCTTCACCGTGATGCTAGCCACTTGGTTGATCGGCGTATCCGTACCGTAATAAGGCACCATCACACCCGCCAAAATGCTTGGGTGGGCAGTGCCGGTACGAATACGGCCAAACGCGTGCTGCAGGGACTCCAGGGATTTCGCCATCCGATCCTGAGCGTCTTTCTTGATGTCGTTGATCATGCTTCGCCTTCCTCGATCAATGTGCCTTCGGCGCCACCCACCACGATGTTCAGCAGGGCACCAGGCTTGTTCATGTTGAATACCCGTAGCGGCATCTTGTGGTCGCGGCACAGGCAGATGGCCGTGAGGTCCATAACACCGAGTTTGCGGTCCAGCACCTCATCGTAGGTGAGGCGGTCGAACTTCTCGGCATGCGGATCCTTGAAAGGGTCGGCCGTATACACGCCATCGACCTTGGTCGCCTTCAACACCACGTCAGCATCGATTTCAATGGCGCGCAGGCAGGCGGCCGAGTCGGTGGTGAAGAAGGGGTTGCCGGTGCCGGCGGAGAAAATTACCACATCGCCGGTCTTGAGGTGGCGAATGGCTTTGCGACGATCGTAATGGTCGGTCACGCCGACCATCGAAATGGCGGACATCACGATCGCCGAGATATTCGAACGCTCCAGCGCGTCGCGCATGGCCAGGGCGTTCATCACGGTCGCGAGCATGCCCATATGATCGCCGGTGACCCGGTCCATGCCCGCTGCACTGAGGGCCGCGCCACGAAACAGGTTGCCGCCGCCGATGACCAGGCCGACTTGCACGCCAATACCGACCAACTGGCCGACTTCCAACGCCATGCGGTCGAGCACCTTCGGGTCGATGCCGAAGTCTTCCGACCCCATCAGCGCTTCGCCGCTAAGTTTGAGCAGAATGCGTTTATAGCGAGGTTGCCGACCACTCACCTGCTGGGCCATTTGCGTGTCTCTCCTGCGGCGTTTGTGTAAGAAAACAGTACGGGCGTTTTTCGCCCGTGGATAACTCTAGCCCTATCGCGCCTTGGCTTCCTTGCTGAATGGGCCAGGTGTACGGTACGTCGGTTGAAAAAGAGGCTGCGCGCGTGAGCGGGCAGCCTCCTTGGGGCGACAGAGATAAACCCGTCTTATTGCTTGTTGGCAGCAGCGACCTGGGCGGCAACTTCGTCGGCGAAGTTGTCGACGGGCTTCTCGATGCCCTCACCCACCGCAAAGCGGGTGAACGAAACGATCTCGGCGCCGCCTTGCTTGGCCAAGGCGCCTACGGTGAGCTCGGGGTTCTTGACGAACGCTTGCTCCACCAGGCTGGCTTCGGCCAGGAACTTCTTGATACGCCCGCCCACCATGTTTTCCACGATGTTTGCCGGCTTGCCCTTGATTTTCTCTTCGTTGAGGGTCAGGAACACGCCTTTTTCGCGCTCGATGGCCTCGGCGGAGACTTCTGTAGGCAGCAGGAACTCCGGGTTGCTGGCCGCGACGTGCATGGCAATGTCTTTGGCCAAGGCGACGCTGCCGCCCTTGAGCACCACGGCCACGCCAATTTTGTTGCCGTGCAGATAGGTACCCACCACGTCACCCTCGACCCGCGCCAGCCGGCGGATGTTGACGTTTTCGCCGGTTTTACCGACCAACACCAGGCGATCGGCCTCTTGGGCGGCGATCAGCGGCTCTACGGTGGTCAGCTTCTCGGCGAAGGCTTTGTCAAGGCTGGCGGCAACGAATGCCTTGAAGTCCTCTTGCAGGGCGAGGAAGTCGGTCTGCGAGTTCACTTCGATCAGCACGGCGACCTTGCCGTCGTCCTTGATCGCGATAGCACCTTCGGCAGCGACGTTACCGGCTTTCTTCGCAGCCTTGATTGCGCCGGAAGCACGCATGTCGTCGATGGCTTTCTCGATATCGCCGCCGGCCTTGGTGAGGGCCTTTTTGCAGTCCATCATGCCTTCGCCAGTGCGCTCACGCAGTTCTTTGACCAACGCCGCAGTAATTTCTGCCATTTGAAAAAATCCTCTCGAACAGGTTTTCGGCCATACCGCCCGCGTATCACGGGCATTGAATTCGGGCCTGCCGGGCGCCGTAGCGCCTCGGCGGGTGGCAAAAAGGGGGCCTAGCCCCCTTTTTTCTTATCGAGCCATTGTCAGGCGCGAACGATTCAACCTTCTACAGCCTCTTGGGTAGCGCCCTGGGCGAATTCACCCGTGCCGCCAGCAACGTTGTTGCGACCACGGATCACGGCATCGGCCATGGAGGTCATGTACAGCTCGATGGCGCGGATGGCGTCATCGTTGCCCGGAATCACGTAGTCGACGCCGTCAGGGCTGCTGTTGGTATCGACAATGCCGATCACCGGAATGCCCAGCTTGTTGGCTTCGCTGATGGCAATGCGCTCGTGGTCGACGTCGATCACGAACAGCGCGTCCGGCAGGCCGCCCATGTCCTTGATACCACCCAGGGAGCGATCCAGTTTTTCCAGGTCGCGGGTGCGCATCAGGGCTTCTTTTTTGGTCAGCTTGGCGAAGGTACCGTCTTCGGCCTGGGTTTCCAGCTCGCGCAGGCGCTTGATCGACTGGCGAATGGTCTTGTAGTTGGTCAGCATGCCGCCCAACCAGCGATGGTCGACGTAAGGCGAAGCGCAACGCGCGGCCTGTTCGGCAACCAGCTTACCGGCGGAACGCTTGGTGCCGACGAACAGGATTTTGTTCTTGCCCTGGGCCAGGCGCTCTACGAACGACAGGGCGTCGTTGAACAGCGGCAAGGTTTTTTCCAGGTTGATGATGTGGATTTTGTTACGCGCGCCGAAAATGTATTTGCCCATTTTCGGGTTCCAGTAACGAGTCTGGTGGCCGAAGTGCACACCGGCCTTCAGCATATCGCGCATGTTGACTTGAGACATGGTAGTTCCTTGATAAGTTGGGTTAGGCCTCCACGCACCCCAATGATCCAACCCTCGGCCTATGGCCAAGGGCACCCAGGTCATCGTGCCGGTGCATGTGTGGGTTCATGCCCTCGCGGTTACCCCCCGCGGAGCGGCGCACTTTATACCACAACCGGGCTGCGGATGAAACCGCCGGCTGTGAATGCACGCACCATTTTGCGCCTTTGCTCAAATCGCGCAACAATGCACCCACCAGCCCTAAGCCCTATATATAAAGGATGCGGCGGGCCCTGCCCTGGCGGCTCTGATAGAATCGCCCAATCCGCACCGAATACCTGCGCCCGCGCAAAGAGAGCCTTGAATGACCGTAAACATCAAAACCCCCGAGGACATCGAGAAAATGCGCATCGCTGGCCGCCTCGCCGCCGACGTGCTGGAGATGATCGAACCCTACGTAAAGCCCGGGGTCACCACCGAGGAACTGAATCGCCTCTGCCATGACTACATCGTCCATGAGCAGAAGGCCATCCCCGCGCCGCTGAACTACAAGGGCTTCCCCAAGTCGATCTGCACCTCGGTCAACCATGTCGTGTGCCACGGTATCCCGAACGAGAAGCCGCTCAAGGAAGGCGACGTACTGAATATCGACATCACCGTGATCAAAGATGGTTACCACGGTGACACCAGCCGCATGTTCCACGTGGGGAAGGTCGCCGAATGGGCCGCGCGGCTGTCGAAGGTCACCCAAGAATGCATGTACCTGGGCATCGAAGTGGTCAAGCCCGGCGCGCGCCTGGGGGATATCGGCGAGGTGATCCAAAAGCACGCCGAGAAGAACGGCTTTTCGGTGGTGCGCGAGTACTGTGGCCACGGCATCGGCAAAGTGTTCCACGAAGAGCCCCAGGTACTGCACTACGGCCGCGCCGGCACGGGCATCGAACTCAAGGAGGGCATGATCTTCACCATCGAGCCGATGATCAACCAGGGCCGGGCCGAAACCCGCTTGCTCGGCGATGGTTGGACGGCGATTACCAAGGACCGCAAGCTCTCGGCACAATGGGAGCATACCGTACTGGTCACGCCCACCGGCTATGAGGTGCTCACCTTGCGCAGCGACGACACCATCGCTCACACCGGCTGAATGGCCGCGTTACATACACTGAGGGAAGTGCATCCGATGCCGCAGGTGGATCCGGAGTTGTTCGATCGCGGCCAGTTCCAGGCGGAACTGGCGCTTAAGTCGAGCCCTATCGCCGCGTTCAAAAAGGCCATTCGCCAGGCCCGCGAAGTGCTTGACGCACGTTTTTCCAGCGGCCGTGACATCCGCCGGCTGGTCGAAGACCGTGCCTGGTTCGTCGATAACATCCTGGAACAGGCCTGGGCGCAATTCGAGTGGAGCGACGACGCCGATATCGCCCTGGTGGCGGTTGGCGGGTATGGCCGAGGCGAGTTGCATCCTTATTCGGACATCGACCTGCTGATTTTGCTCGAATGTGCCGACCATGAGCTGTTCCGCGATTCGATCGAGCGGTTTCTCACCCTGCTCTGGGACATTGGCCTGGAGGTGGGGCAAAGCGTGCGTTCGGTCCAGGAGTGCGCCGATGAAGCCCGCGCCGACCTCACGGTGATCACCAACCTGATGGAATGCCGTACCATCGCCGGCCCCGACCGGCTGCGCCGGCACATGATCGACGCCACCAGCCCCGAGCACATGTGGCCCAGCCGCGAGTTCTTTCTGGCCAAGCGCGAAGAACAAAGGGCGCGCCATCGCAAATACAACGACACCGAGTATAACCTGGAGCCGAATGTGAAGGGCGGGCCGGGCGGCCTGCGCGACATCCAGACCATCCTGTGGGTGGCACGGCGCCAGTTCGGCACGCTAAGCCTGCACGCGCTGGCCAGCCAAGGCTTTTTGGTCGAAAGCGAAATCAACCTGTTGGCTTCCTCCCAAGAGTTTCTCTGGAAGGTGCGCTATGCCCTGCACATGCTCGCAGGGCGCGCCGAGGACCGCTTGCTGTTCGACCACCAGCGCAAGATCGCCGAGTGGCTTGGCTATCGGGATGGCGATGCCAAGCTCGCCATCGAGCGTTTCATGCAGAAATACTATCGAGTGGTGATGAGCATCGCGGAGCTCAGCGATCTGATCACGCAACACTTCGAAGAAGTGATTCTCGAAACCAACGGCGGCCATTGCCTCCAGCCCCTCAATTCGCGCTTCCAGTTGCACGATGGCTACATCGAGGCCACCCACCCCAACGTTTTCAAGCGCACCCCGTTCGCCATGCTCGAGGTGTTCGTGCTGATGGCGCAGAACCCGCAGATCAAGGGCGTGCGCGCCGACACCATTCGCCTGCTCCGCGAGCACCGGCACCTGATCGACGATAACTTTCGCAACGATATTCGCAACACCAGCCTGTTCGTAGAGTTATTCAAGTGTGAAATGGGCATCCACCGTAACCTGCGACGGATGAACCGTTACGGGGTGCTGGGCCGCTACCTGCCGGAGTTCGGCCACATCGTGGGGCAAATGCAACATGACTTGTTCCACATCTACACGGTAGATGCGCACACCCTTAACCTGATCAAGCATTTGCGCAAACTGCAATACACACCGGTGTCGGAGAAGTTCCCGCTGGCCAGCAAGTTGATGGGCAAGCTACCCAAGCCCGAACTGATCTACATGGCCGGGCTGTATCACGACATTGGCAAAGGCCGCGGCGGCGACCACTCCGAACTCGGCGCCGCCGATGCCGAGGCGTTCTGCAAGCGCCACCAGTTACCGGCGTGGGACAGCCGGCTGATCGTATGGCTGGTGCAACACCACCTGGTGATGTCTACCACCGCCCAGCGCAAAGACCTCTCCGACCCGCAGGTGATCCATGACTTCGCCCAGTTCGTCGAAGACCAAACCCGCTTGGATTACCTCTACACGCTCACCGTGGCCGACATCAATGCCACCAACCCGAGCCTGTGGAACTCTTGGCGGGCCAGCCTGCTGCGCCAGCTCTACACCGAAACCAAACTGGCATTGCGCCGCGGCCTGGAAAACCCCCTGGACCGCGAAGGGCAGATTCGCCAAACCCAGCACGCGGCCCTCGACACCCTGGTGCGCAGCGGTATCGACCCCGACGAAGTGGAACAGCTATGGGCCCAATTGGGCGATGACTACTTCTTGCGCCACACGGCCGGCGACGTGGCTTGGCACACCGATGCGATCTTGCAGCAGCCGCGCGGCGGCGACCCGCTGGTACTGATCAAGGAAACCACCCAGCGTGAGTTCGAAGGTGGCACGCAGATTTTCATCTATGCCCCTGACCAGCACGACTTCTTTGCCGTGACCGTGGCGGCCATGGACCAACTAAACCTGAACATCCATGACGCGCGCATCATTACCTCCAGCAGCCAGTTCACCCTCGACACCTATATTGTGCTCGACAGCGAAGGCGGCTCGATCGGCAACAACCCTGACCGGGTCGAGCAAATCCGCCTTGGGCTCACCGAGGCGCTGCGCAACCCCGACGAGTACCCGGCCATCATCCAACGCCGGGTACCACGCCAGCTCAAGCACTTCGCCTTCGCCCCGCGCGTGACCATCCACAACGACGCGCAGCGCCCGGTGACGGTATTGGAGCTGGCCGCCCCCGATCGCCCGGGCCTGTTGGCACGCATCGGCAAGATCTTCCTGGAGTTCGACTTGTCTTTGCAGAACGCCAAGATCGCCACCCTCGGCGAACGGGTGGAAGACGTTTTCTTCATCACCGATGCGGCCAACCAGCCGCTGTCCGACCCCCAACTGTGCACACGGCTGCAAGACGAAATCGTGCTGCAATTGTCGGTCGAACGGCCCGAACTCACGCGTATCAGCATCTGACCTGCGACCCTTCATATGAACGACGCCCTCAACCTGCTACAACCCTACCCGTTCGAAAAGCTGCGCACGCTGCTGGCGGGTGCCCGACACGCCGGCCAACTGCGCCACATCGCATTGTCGATCGGCGAGCCTAAACACCCCTCGCCGGCCTTCGTCGCCCAGGCGCTGTGTGACAACCTCGAGCAGTTGGCCGTTTACCCCACCACCGCGGGCCTGCCGGCGTTGCGTGAGGCCATTGCCCACTGGTGCGAGCGCAGGTTCGGCGTCGCGCCCGGCTGGCTCGACCCTAACCGCCACGTGCTACCGGTCAATGGCACCCGCGAAGCATTGTTCTCCTTCGTGCAAACCGTGGTGCAACGGGGCCAGAATGGCTGGGTGGTCAGCCCCAACCCGTTCTACCAAATCTACGAAGGCGCGGCCGTGTTGGCCGGCGCCGAGCCCCATTACCTGCCGTGCTTGGAAAGCCACGGCTTCAACCCCGACTTCGACGCGGTGCCGGCCGAGGTATGGCGCCGCTGCCAAGTGTTGTTCCTGTGCTCGCCAGGCAACCCCACCGGCGCGCTGGTGCCGCTGGCCACGCTGAAAAAGCTCATCGGCCTGGCCGATGAATACGACTTCGTGATTGCCGCCGATGAGTGTTACAGCGAGCTCTACTTCGATGAAGCCAGCCCGCCACCGGGCCTGCTCAGCGCATGCGCGGCGCTGGGGCGCAGCGACTTCAAGCGCTGCGTGGTGTTCCACAGTTTGTCCAAGCGCTCCAACCTGCCCGGCTTACGCTCGGGCTTCGTAGCCGGGGATGCCGACATCCTCAAGGCCTACCTGGTGTACCGCACCTACCACGGCTGCGCCATGCCGGTGCAAACACAATTGGCCAGCATCGCTGCCTGGAACGATGAAGCCCATGTGCGCGAGAACCGCGCCCTGTACCGCGCCAAATTCGACGCGGTGCTGGACATTCTCACGCCGGTACTGGATGTGCACCGCCCGGACGGCGGCTTTTACCTGTGGCCGAATGTGGGCCGGGACGACACACGGTTTTGCCGCGAACTGTTCGAGCAACAGCACGTGACCGTAGTGCCGGGCTCGTACCTCTCGCGCGAGGTCGATGGCCTAAACCCAGGTGCCGGCCGCGTGCGCATGGCGCTGGTGGCGCCCCTGGCCGAATGTGTGGAAGCGGCGCAGCGCATTCGCCGCTTCGTGGAGCATGCCTGACACTGCCGGTGGTGAATAGGTAGACGCGTGCGCCGCGGCTGGCTGTTTAGCATGGGGCTCCCTTTCAAAGAGCCCCAATCATGCCCCTATTGTGCCAACCTCCTCGCACCATCGACCCCGACCTGGCCTATGCCGCAGCCGTCGAAGAACGCACCGATAATGCCCCCGCCAGCCGTGGTGGGCGCCACAAACGCTCGGTCGGTGTTCACACAAAATTCTGGGCCACCGGGCGCACACTAACGGTCGCCTGGGTCGATGACCCCCTGGATACCGAGCATTGGCAGGCCATCCAGCGCGCAATCCTGCAGTGGCAGCCCCATATCAACCTCGACCTGCAGTTCATCGATGGCCGCGAAGGCCGACCCGGCGAGGGCCGGGGCGATGTCAGGATCACCACAGATTCGAACCGCAACTACTCGCTGATCGGGACCGATGCCAAGCACAACGACCCCTGGACGCCCACCATGGTGTTGGGGGTCAAGCCGCAGGCTTCGGACTTCGAAGCCACGGTAATGCATGAGTTCGGCCATGCCCTAGGCCTAGAGCACGAGCACCAGCACCCCGAGGCGAACATCCCGTGGGACTTGGCCAAGCTCTACCGCCACTACGCCAAGGCCGGCCACAGCGAACAGGACGTAAACGAACAAGTGCTGGCGAAGCTGCCTAAGGCGGATACTCGCTACACCGCGTATGACCCCGAGTCGATCATGCACTATCCCGTTCCCAATGACCTGACCCTGGGTGATTGGGAAGTCGGCCGCAACACCCGGCTCAGCGACCGAGACAAGGCGCTTATCGCCAGCATCTATCCGCGTTCTTGAGGCAGCTTGCCCACACTCGCCTCACGCAGGTCCAACTCGCCCAACACCTCACGCAGTACGTCATCGCCAACCTTTCGGTCACGGTGCATCGCGTAGAGTTCCAGGCGCTGTGCTCGCAGCGCCAAGCGGCGTAAGCGGCGCTCGAACAGGTCAGCCTGCTGCGCCAACGCCTGGGCTTCGACGGAGTCTTCGAACATATCGAGTTGGTGGCGGTATTCGTTCATCACCCGCGCTTTTGCCTCGGTGGCCAGCGCTGCCTGGGCCGCCCCGACCTCAGCCGACGACTCCTCCGGTTGCGCCACCTCCAATGCCACGATGGCCGCTTGAGCCGTGCGTTTCCAGGTATCACGCAACTCCTGGCGGTGCTGGTCATCCTGCGGCTGCGCTAACCCCCGCAGTAATAGCGGCAAGGCGATGCAGGCGGCGATCAACGACATCAGGATCACACCAGCAGCGATGAACAACAACACATCGCGCTCAGGAAACGGCTGCCCGGGCGCCAGCAACAAAGGCACCGACATCACGCCCGCCAGCGTGACCGCACCGCGTACACCGCCCAGCGACAATAGCCAGGCCGACCGCGCCGTGGGCACCCTGTCGATTGCGTGCTGGCCACGCCAACGGCGAATCCGCGCCAGCACACGCCAGGAACCCTGCACCCAGGCAAAGCGCAACAGTACCAGCACCACGAAGATCGCCAGCACCTGGAACAGCCTTAGCGGCAACACCTCCCACAACCCTGCGCCGGCACCCGCGGCGCGGACGATCGCGGGCAACTGCAGGCCCAACAGCAGGAAGATCAGCCCGTTGAAGGCGAATTCGAGCAACGACCACACGCTGCGGTTGAGCAAGCGCGTGCTGGTCTGGCGGGGCAACAAATCGACCCAGCTTTGCATCATCCCCGCCGCCACCGCGCCGAGAATCCCCGACACGCCGATCCGCTCGGCCAATACGTAGGTGGCGAAGGGCAGCAATAGCATGAACACCACATGGGTGGCCGGGTCGTCCCAGCCGCGGGCGATCATCCAACTGCGCCCACGCCCCACCAGCCAGCTCAGCGCCACCCCCAAGGCCAACCCCCCCAGGGCCACGATCAGGAACGACACACTGGCTTCGGCCAGCGAAAAATACCCGGTCACCGCCGCGGCCAGGGCAAACTTGAACGTGACCAAGCCCGAGGCATCGTTCATCAACGCTTCGCCTTGCAACACATGCATCAACGTCGCGGGCAAACGGTCCTGGGCAATCGCCGACACCGCCACCGCATCGGTAGGCGACAATACCGCCGCCAGAGCGAAGGCCACGGGCAACGGAATGGTCGGGATCAGCCAGTGGATGAAATACCCGGCGCCCACCACGGTGAACAGCACCAGCCCCACCGCCAATGTCAGGATCGGTGTGCGCAGCCGCCAGGCCTCGCGCTTGGGCATGCGCCAGCCGTCAGAAAACAACAACGGCGGCAGGAACAGGAACAAAAACAGCTCTGGGTCCAGCGCCACGTGTAGCCCCAGGCTCGGCCAGGCCAACACGGCGCCGGCGACGATTTGCACCAACGGCAGCGGCAGGGGAATGACACGGGAGGCCAGCTTCGAGGCGCTGACCAGCAGCAGCAGGATCAAAACGGTATACGCGGTTTGCATGGGCATCGAGTAAACGTTACGGGTGGTGTACGCAGTCTAACCCGAGGCGAAGCGGTTGCGGATGAACGATAGTCGAAGGTGACGCCCGAAGGTTTTAACGCCTGAGCGGCGGCGTAAGCTGTGCCATCTGGGCGAAGCGCCTTTTTGCCGGCAAGCGCAGCGCCCAGAAATCGCGGGGTAAGGCAGGTGTTCAGGCGATATCGGGGACCGTGGGATCTACACCGACGATACCGACCTCATGTTCGACGACGCTGCCGGTGTCGTTGCTGGCGAAGATCACACTGCCTTGGCTGAGTTCGCTGCGCAGGTTGCCATTGAACAAGATTTCGAAGCTGCGCCCTTCGGCATCGGCGTCCAGAGACTTAAGCGCCGTTTGTGTGCCCGCCGCGTTGACTGTGAGCTTCAGGGTGCCATCATGGCCATTGCCCAAGCCCGTGAAACCCAGCGTAGACAGGTCTATCAAGTCACCGTCGGCGGCATTGAAATCCGTGATCAAATCGCGGTGGCGCACATCCGTGGTGTCGGTGCGGTAGCTGTCACCCACTGCTGAGAAAAAGAAGGTGTCGGCGCCGCTGCCACCGGTCAGCCAGTCGCCATCCGCCCCGCCGTCGATGCGGTCATCGCCCTCCGCACCATCGAGGGTATCGCGCCCACCCTCACCGGACAGCGTTTCTTGGCCCGCGTCTGTACCGGTCAAAGTGTCGTCGAAAAGATCCCGCTCCTCCAGGTGCCAGAAGTTGGCATCTGTGAGGGTGGTTCGCTAGTCGCCCTGCAAGGCGACTTGAAACAATTTCGGATCGCCACCCGGCGTATAGTCGTAATCGTAGCCTCGCAGGTAGGTGCGGTCCAACGCTTCGTTATAGATCAGCTCAAGCCTGCCTCCATAGCCATGGCCGAGGCCGTCGTAGCCCACGGCGGTGAGGTCCAACAGGTCGTGGGCCGGATCAAAACCCACGATCAGGTCGCTATGGCCGCCGGTACTGTCGTAGTAACTGTCGCTCTCCGCGGTGACGCGAAAGGTATCGCTCTGGCTCCCGGCCACCAGCCGGTCTTTCCCCTCACCACCAATCAGCACGCTGACGCCATCACCCTCGCCGGCCGTGAGCACGTCGTTACCGGCGTTTCCGTAGAGAATGTTATTGCCATCATTGCCATTGATCGCATCGCTTTTGGCAGTACCGTACCAATCGGTACGTTCAGTTATCGACGGCATCCTGCTTCCCCTTCAGTTATTTATTCATTGAGGGAGCAAGAATAGGAAAGGATCGCGATACCGACAGGCAAAATAGATAAACGGTGCCGCGAGCGCCTTGCGCCAAAAGCAGCCACGGCCTTGTAGCGCAACAGCCGTGGCGCTGAGCGGATCGATGCCGCATAATTCGCCGATCAGTTTTTCGGGAGATCGTGGGGGTTGGGGGAGACTCAGCCGCCCCTATTACATCAATGGCTTACATTCTTTACGGCATCAAGGCCTGTGACACCATGAAAAAAGCCCGCACCTGGCTCGATGAGCATCGGGTGGCCTATAGCTTTCATGACTACAAAACCCAAGGCATCGCCCGCGAGCACCTGCAGCGCTGGTGCCAGGAACACGGTTGGGAAACAGTGCTCAACCGTGCCGGCACCACCTTTCGTAAACTCGACGATGCCGCCAAGGCCGATCTCGACCAAGCCAAGGCTATCGAGCTGATGCTTGCGCAGCCATCGATGATCAAGCGCCCGGTGCTAGACCTGGGCGAACGTACCCTGATTGGCTTCAAGCCCGACCGTTACGCCGCGGCCCTCTGACGCCCGGCGCCCCATTCGTAGATATCGAGGTAACCCATGCCCACTACCCTGTTCAGCCTGGCTTTCGGCGTCGGCACCCAGAACCGCCAGGGCGCCTGGCTGGAAGTGTTCTATGCCCAGCCTTTGCTCAGCCCCGCCCCAGCGTTGATCGAGGCCATCGCGCCGCTGCTGGGGTACCAAGGAGGCAACCAGGCCATCGCCTTCAGCAACACCCAGGCCACCCAACTGGCCGAGGCGCTGAAGAACGTCGACGCCGCCCAGGCCGCGCTGCTGACCCGCCTGGCCGAGAGCCACAAGCCGCTGGTGGCGACCCTACTGGCCGAGGATGCCGCGCTTACATCCACGCCGGAGGCGTACCTGAAGCTACACCTGCTCTCGCACCGCCTGGCCAAGCCGCACGGCCTGAACCTGGCCGGTATCTTCCCGTTACTGCCGAACGTAGCCTGGACCAGCCACGGCGCGGTAGACCTCGGCGAACTGGCCGAGCGGCAACTGGAGGCCCGCCTCAAAGGCGAACTGCTCGAAGTGTTCAGCGTCGACAAGTTTCCGAAAATGACTGACTACGTGGTCCCGGCCGGCGTGCGCATCGCCGACGCTGCCCGTGTGCGCTTGGGCGCCTACATCGGCGAAGGCACCACAGTGATGCATGAGGGTTTCGTTAACTTCAACGCTGGTACCGAGGGCCCAGGCATGATCGAAGGCCGCGTTTCCGCCGGCGTATTCGTCGCCAAGGGTTCGGACCTGGGCGGCGGTTGCTCGACCATGGGCACGCTCTCCGGGGGTGGCAACATCGTGATCAAGGTTGGCGAAGGCTGCCTGATCGGCGCCAATGCCGGTATTGGCATTCCCCTGGGCGACCGCAACACCGTCGAAGCCGGCCTGTACATCACTGCCGGCACCAAGGTGGCGCTGCTCGACCAAGCCAACCAGTTGGTCAAGGTGGTCAAGGCGCGGGAGTTGGCCGGCCAGCCAGACCTGCTGTTTCGCCGCAACTCCGAAACTGGCGCGGTGGAGTGCAAAACACACAAGTCGGCCATCGAGCTGAACGAAGCGCTGCACGCCCATAACTAAACTAAGGATACTGGCCGGGGCAGCGGGCCCCGCCAGCGACCAAGGGCACCTGCACATGTTCCATGCCTCACCCTGGCGGGCGGATTTTCCCGCCATCGCCGCGCTCCAGCGCCAACGGCAAACCTACCTCGACAACGCCGCCACTTCGCAAAAGCCCCAGGCAATGATCGATGCGCTGGCCCATTACTACAGCCATGGAGCAGCCAACGTACACCGGGCCCAGCACCTACCCGGTGCCCTGGCGACCCAAGCCTTCGAGGCCAGCCGGGAAAAAATCGCGCAGTGGCTCAATGCGCCCGGCCCGAACCAGATCCTGCTCAGCCATGGCGCCACCTCTGCGTTCAACCTGCTGGCGTATGGCCTGGAGGCCAGG
Source organism: Pseudomonas typographi (assembly GCF_014694385.1). Lineage (GTDB taxonomy): Bacteria > Pseudomonadota > Gammaproteobacteria > Pseudomonadales > Pseudomonadaceae > Aquipseudomonas > Aquipseudomonas typographi. The sequence continues at coordinate 60,155 of NZ_JAAOCA010000005.1, forward strand.
CTCAATGCCGGTGAACAGATCGCCGTGAGCGCACTCGAGCACCACGCCAACCTGCTGCCATGGCAACAGTTGGCCCAGCGTAAGGGCTTGGAGCTGGTGGTGTTACCGCTCACCGCGGCCGGCCATGTCGACCTCGACCAAGCCCGCGAAATGATCGGGCCGCGCACCCGCCTGCTGGCGGTGAGCCAACTGTCCAACGTACTGGGTACGCTACAACCGCTGGCGGCGCTGCTGGCCCTTGCCCGCGAACAGGGCGCGCTCACCGTGGTTGATGGGGCCCAGGGGGCGGTTCACGGCCGCCAGGATGTTCAGGCGCTGGGCTGCGATTTCTATGTGTTATCGGGGCATAAGCTGTATGCGCCTGAAGGTGTCGGCGTGATCTATGGCCGCGGCGAAGCGCTGGGCCAACTCAGCCATTGGCAGTTCGGCGGCGAGATGGTCCACCAGGCGGACTACCACCGGGCCACCTTCCAACCGGCCCCCTTGGGCTTTGAAGCGGGCACTCCGGCCATCGGCGCTGTGCTGGGGCTGGGCGCGGCGCTTGACTACCTGGGCGCGCTCGACACGGCCGCCGTCCTGGCCCACGAGGCGGCCCTGCATGCCCAATTGCTGCGCGGCCTACGCGACCGTGAGGGCGTCGTGCTATTAGGTGAGCCGGAGCAGGCACTGGCCAGCTTCAATGTGGCCGGCGTACACCCGGCCGACCTTGCCCAACTGCTCAGCGAACAGGGGGTGGCGGTACGCGCCGGCCACCATTGTACGATGCCGCTGATCAAACGGCTGGGCGTTCAGGGCGCCATTCGCGTGTCATTGGCGCTGTACAACGACTCCAGCGACCTGCAGTGCTTTTTCGATGCCCTCGATAATGCCCTGGGCCTGCTGCGATGAGCCTACCCAGCGCGGCCGCCCAGGCGTTGGCCGAATTCGAAGTGCTACAAGGCTGGGAGGCGCGCGCGCGGCTGCTGATACAGTGGGGCGAGCGCCTCGAGCCGCTGAGCGAGGCCGAAAAAACCGAAGCCAATCGCGTACACGGCTGTGAAAGCCAGGTATGGCTGGTGGCCCACGCCCATGGCGGTACTTGGCACTTTCGCGCCACCAGCGATGCACGGTTGCTGCGCGGGCTGCTGGCCCTGCTATTGGTGCGGGTGAACGGCGCCGACTCGGCGCAGTTGGCGCAACTCGATGTGGCCGGTTGGTTCCAAGCGCTGGGCCTTGGCCGGCAGCTATCGCCGTCGCGCAGCAATGGCTTGAACGCGGTGCTCAAGCGCATGGCGCAGTTATCTGCGCGCTAGCGCCTGGCGCTCGGCCGGCCGCCGGGCACCAGCCACCAATTTCTCCACCACCTTGCTCGCCGCCACCAACCCAAAGGTGGCCGTGACCATCATCGCCGCGCCGAACCCACTGGCGCAGTCGAGGCGTACACCCTCGCCCACAAAGCTTTTGGACAGGCACACGCCGCCGTCGGCCTTGGGGTAACGCAACTGTTCGGTGGAATATACGCACGGCACGCTGTAGTGCCGGGAGGTGTTGCGCGAAAAGCCATAATCGCGCCGCAGCAACGAGCGCACCCGCGCCGCCAATGGGTCGTTGTAGGTACGGTTGAGGTCGCCGACTCGCACCTGGGTGGGGTCGACCTGGCCACCGGCGCCACCGGTCACGACAACCTGGACCTTGCGCCGTTTGCACCAAGCGATCAACGCCGCCTTGGCCACGACGCTGTCGATGCAGTCGATCACGCAGTCCAATTGGTCCGTTATGTGTTCGCCCAGGGTGTCGGCGGTCACGAAATCAGCTACCGGATGCACCACGCACGCGGGGTTGATCGCGCGCACCCGCTCGGCCATCACCTGCACCTTGGCCCGGCCCAGGTTGCCTTGCAGCGCGTGGGCCTGGCGGTTGGTGTTGCTCACGCACACATCATCCAGATCAAACAGCGAGATCTCCCCCACCGCACTGCGCGCCAGCGCTTCGGCTGCCCAGGAACCTACCCCGCCGAGGCCCACCACCGCCACGTGGGCCGCGCGCAGGCGCATGAGCCCTTCATGGCCATACAGGCGGGCAATACCGCCAAAGCGGGGGTCATCAGCAGTCATGGGTTGGGCCTAGGGCAAAAAACGGCGGCCATTATAACGATAGCCAAGCGCATTTGCGCACCGTGGCGGGCAAGACCGGCCACGCATTTTGCATTACCATACCCGCCCTGCCCGTTACCCCTTTCGTCGGAGTGCCCTTATGACGGCTGCCACCGCGCTTTCGCCCACCTTGCAACTTGCCTGCGACCTGATCCGCCGCCCCTCGGTGACGCCGGTCGATGCCGATTGCCAGGCACTGCTGATGCGCAGGCTCGGCGCCGCTGGCTTCAGGCTTGAGCCGATGCGCATCGGGGAGGTCGATAATTTTTGGGCCACCCACGGCGAGGGTGGTGGCCCGGTGCTGTGCTTCGCCGGGCACACCGACGTGGTGCCCACCGGCCCGGTGCAAGCCTGGCAACACGAACCGTTCGCTGCACAAATCGACGAAAACGGCATGCTCTGCGGGCGAGGTGCGGCCGACATGAAAGGCAGCCTGGCGGCGATGGTGGTCGCCACCGAGCGTTTCGTGCGTGAGTACCCGCGACACAAAGGCACCCTCGCCTATTTGATCACCAGCGACGAAGAAGGCCCGGCCCAACACGGCACCAAGGCCGTGGTCGAAGTGCTGCGGGCACGTGGTGAACGCCTGGACTGGTGCATCGTCGGCGAGCCATCGAGTACCGCGCTGGTCGGTGACGTGGTCAAGAACGGCCGCCGCGGCTCGCTCGGCGCCACCCTGACCGTGAACGGCATGCAGGGCCATGTGGCCTACCCGCACCTGGCGCGCAACCCGATCCACTTGGCCGCACCGGCGTTGGCCGAGCTTGCCGCCCAGCATTGGGATGATGGCAATGCCTTCTTCCCACCGACCAGCTTCCAAGTGTCGAACCTGAATGCGGGCACCGGCGCCACCAATGTGATCCCGGGTACCCTTACCGCCCAGTTCAACTTTCGTTTCTCCACCGAATCGACGGTGCAAAACCTGCAGCAACGGGTAGCAACGATCCTCGATAAGCACGGCCTGGACTGGCACATCGAGTGGTCATTATCAGGCCTGCCGTTTGTCACCGAGCCGGGTGAACTGCTCGATGCGGTGGCGGCCAGCATCAAGGCGGTGACCGGCCGCGACACTCAGCCATCGACCAGCGGTGGCACCTCCGACGGGCGCTTCATCGCCACCCTCGGCACCCAGGTGGTCGAGCTGGGCCCTGTGAACGCCACCATCCACCAGATCAACGAGCGGGTGCTGGCCAGCGACCTTGAGCAGTTGGCCGAGATTTACTATCACACGCTGGTGAGGCTGCTGGCGTGATGCTCACCTGCCCCCTGTGCACAGCGCCACTGCACAACGCCGCAAACGGTGTGCAATGCCCGGCGGGGCACCGCTTCGACCGGGCCCGCCAAGGCTACCTGAACCTGTTACCGGTGCAGCACAAAAACAGCCGCGCCCCGGGCGATAACCAGGCGATGGTCGAGGCGCGGCGGGGGTTTCTCGACCAAGGCCACTACGCCCCTGTGGCCCGGCGGTTGGCTGAACTGGCCGCCGAACGGCAGCCGGCCAACTGGCTCGACATCGGTTGTGGCGAAGGTTACTACACCGCGCAGTTGGCCCAAGCGCTACCGCGCAGCACCGGCTATGCCCTGGACATTTCCCGCGAGGCGGTCAAACGTGCCTGCCGGCGTGCGCCCCAGGTCACCTGGCTGGTCGCGAGCATGGCGCGCATTCCGTTGCCAGTAGGCAGTTGCCAACTACTCACCAGCGTATTCAGCCCACTCCACTGGCAAGAGGCGCAACGCCTGCTCAGCCCCGGCGGTGGCCTGTTGCGTGTAGGGCCCACCCGCGACCACCTGCTGGAGCTGCGCCAGCGCCTGTATGACGAAGTGCGTGAGTACACCGACGACAAGCACTTGGCGCTCGTACCGCCCGGTATGGCGTTGGCGCACAGCGAAACACTCACCTTCAAGCTGAAACTGATCGACCCCGGCTCCCGGGCGCAACTGCTGGCCATGACCCCCCATGGTTGGCGTGCCAGCGCCGAGCGTCGCGCTGCGGTGGTCGACCACCCTGGCCCCTTCGGCGTCACCGTATCGATGCGTTACGATTACTTCGTAGCCCATTAAACCCGTTCCCAGAGAGTGCCCATGCGCCAGCCCGACATCGAGATCTACCTCAAAGACACTGACGTAGACCACAAGGCCATCACCGCCTGGTTGGGCGACACCCTAGGGGCTTGCAGCCCCTGGGTGCAGAAGGGACAAAGCTGGAAGTGCAGCGCCGGCGGCACCCCGGTTACATGGGTACCCAATGCAGTGGGCAAATGGAACAGCCTGTACCTGGAGAGCGACAGCACGCCCTGGGAGGATGACCTTGCCTGCGCCCGCGCGGCCCACGCCGCATTGGCCGTGGAGGTTCGCTGCGCACCGGGTGGCTGGGTGGAAGAAGACGGCGAGGAAAATGCCGACCGCTGGCTGCGGGTAAGCGCAGACGGCGAAGAAGAAATCACCTGGCGCACCTGACGCCGAGCGGTTGATACCGCTGGGTGCCGCCGCTTTACCTGTGCCATCACCGGGCCGCGTATTCGCCGCGGCCCAACCCTTCGGCTGCCGGGCCTGGCATTTCTGAATGCCTAAGGCGAGCTGCCTACGCGCCGGCATAGCAAGCCCACCCCAGCGCAAACCTCAGCACCTTGACCAATATAAGCTATCGACCTAATATCCAATGGTTCAACCATAGAAATGATCATGCATTGGGCCATAACGCATGGCTGCTGCCATTTGGCGCATCATAAAAACTATAAGAAAGGACCTCCCATGAACCCTGTTCCCGAAAGCGTGCACATTCAGGCGATTGACAGTGCCGTGGCCAAGGTCAAACGCCACGTACTGCCGTTGTTCGTACTGATGTTCATCGTCAATTACATCGACCGCGTCAATATCGGCTTTGTGCGCACCCATATGGAAGTCGACCTGGGTATCGGGGTGGTTGCCTATGGCTTCGGCGCAGGGCTGTTTTTCGTTGGCTATGCGCTATTTGAAATCCCCTCCAGCATACTGATGCAACGTTTCGGGGCCCGTATCTGGCTGACCCGTATCATGCTGACCTGGGGTGCAGCCGCGATGGCGATGGCCTTTGTACGCAACGAGACGGAGTTTTATATCTGCCGTTTTCTGCTAGGCGCGGCAGAGGCGGGGTTTTTCCCTGGTGTGGCCTATTACTTCACACAGTGGCTACCGTCGAGGGAACGCGCCAAGGCCATGGCGATCTTCATCGGCGGCTCCGCCGTGGCCTCGGTCATTGCCGGGCCTGTTTCAGGGGCGTTGTTGCTGCTTCAGGGGCTGGGCCTGCGTGGCTGGCAGTGGATGTTCCTGGTCGAGGGTTTTGCTTCCATCGCCCTGTGCGTGGTGGTGTGGAAGGTTTTGCATTCTTATCCGCGCCAGGCCAAGTGGCTGACAGCACCGGAAAAACAAGCGCTGGCAGAGGTCATCGCGCAAGAGCAACGCGAGCGTGAGGCAGCCTATACCGCCCCACCCTCGGTGTTCAAACTGTTGATGGACCGGCAAATCCTGCTGCACTGCTTCCTGTTTTTTACCATTGCCCAGATGGTCTATGGCGTAACGTTCTGGCTGCCCACCATGATCCGCCAAATGGGCGCCTTGAGCGACTTGCAAGTGGGCCTGCTGAACTCAATCCCCTGGGTGATCGCTGTGATTGCCATGTATTCGTTTGCGGTGTTGGCCGGCCGCTGGCTGAACCAGAAGGCCTGGCTGGCGATCACCTTGGTCATTGCCGGGGTGGGCCTTTTCGTATCGACCCTGGGCGGCCCCTTGTTCGGGTTTATCGCCACGTGCTTCGCGGCAATCGGCTTCAAATCGGCGACTGCGATGTTCTGGCCGATCCCCCAACGCTACTTGGATGCGCGAATTGCCGCGGGCATTCTGGCGCTGATCAATTCGGTTGGCACCCTGGGCGGTTTTATCGGGCCCAGCGTGTTCGGCCTGCTGGAGGCCCATACCGGCACCATCGAGGGTGGGCTGTACACCCTTTCCGCGACCTCGATCATTGCCGCCGTGATGGTTTATTTCGCGCGTTCCGTACCCCGCGGCGATTCGCCCGCCACCACGCCAGTGGCCATGGGGCAAAGAGGCTAGGCCCGTTCGCACCAGCATTAGCAGGCCGATGGCGAAGGGCGGTAGCCCGGCCCGGCGCTGTCAATGCTGTGCAGCCAACGTCTGAGCCCCCCAATCGCTGGCGGCACCGCGCGGTCCATTAACCATAACCGGCACCGCTTGACGCATCGGCTCAAGCGGTGAGCTGCTGCGTCGGTCACCGGGGCAACCGAAAAACCCAAGAACAACAATAATAGGTATGCACTATGACAACGGGCGTTCTTCGCCGCTGTATTCCCTTCATGGGCGTTCTGCTGAGCTGCCCAGCCCTGGCCGATGAGCAATCCTCGGCCGCGGGGTTCCTCGAAGGTAGCCACCTGCAATTGCTTAACCGAACGTATTACCTGAACCGGGACCTGCGCAACGGCGCCTCCAACAGCCTGGGCGCGAATGCCCATAAACCGGTAAGCGCACGTAGCGGCTACCGTGAAGAGTTAGCCCAAGGCGCCATGTTCTTTTACCAATCAGGCTATACCCAGGGCACGCTTGGGGTGGGCGCCGACCTGCATGCGCTGTTCGGCTTACGCCTGGATGGCGGCGGCGGCCGCACAGGCACCAGCCTGATGCCTTGGGGCAACGACGGGCCGCCTACCGACTACAGCAAAGGCGGTGCAGCCTTGAAACTGCGTTTTTCCAAAACGCAATTGATGTACGGCGAACAGTTTCCGCTTACCCCGGTATTTGGCTTCAATGACTCACGGCTGCTACCGGGCTCGGCAACCGGGCTGAGCCTGCGCTCGAACGAGTTGCGCAATATAGAGCTCCAAGCAGGCCACTTCACCGCAACCAGCGGCCCAAAGTCGTCCAACCACGACGGCGAGCTGAACACTAACCTGATGCAGCTACCGGGTTCGCGCAGCGTCGATTACCTGGGCGGCACCTATGCGCCCAGCAAAAACCTCAGCCTGTCGTTGTATACGTCGCGGCTGGCGGATATCTGGTGGCAGCATTATGCAGGTGCCAAATACCGCTATCCCTGGGCGCCAGGGCGTCTTATCAGCATGGATGCGAACCTATACAGCACCCACGACACGGGAGCCTCCAAGGGCGGGCCTATTGATAACCTCACCGGTTCGCTCATGCTCGGGCTTACCTGGAAGGCACACAAAGTCTCGGTGGGTTACCAAAAGGTAGATGGCGACGAACCTATGGATTGGGTGTCACTGGACGGAACCTTGGGGAATGTCGCGCTGGCCAACATCATGCAAGTCAGCCATTTTACCGAGCCGAATGAAACGTCCTGGCAACTGCGCTACGACCTTGACCTGGCCTCGTTTGCCGTGCCCGGCTTGACCTTCATGGTGCGCTATACCCGTGGCGCTGGCGCCAGCAATTCCCATAGCGACAATGTCTTCTATACGCAGCAGGGCAAGCACGTTTACGACGATGACAAAGACAATAAACATTGGGAGCGGGATATCGAAATCGGCTACGTGGTACAAAGTGGCGCGGCGAAGAACCTGGCCTTGCGGGTCAAGCAGTCAGTGCACCGATCAACGAGCGGCGGGCGTTATCCCGACCACGACGAAACACGCCTGATCGCCGAATATCCGATAGATATTTTCTAGTGGGGTGTTTCAGAAGTTCGCACGAGCATTGACGCGTGAATGTTGCTATCGGAAGGCGCCGTGACGCGTCATAGCAGGGCGATGGCGAGGAACCGCGACGCAGGCCAGCAGCAAAAGGCACCGCCAACATTGTGCCGCCCAACTTCCGAAACACCCCGTCCGTTGAAAAACCGCCCCGCGCCGCTTTTGCAGGGAAATCTGGCACACTGTAGGCCTTTTCGAGGACGTTGACGCCGTATGCCCCTTTCGCCTCTGCGCCGCTTGGTTTTCAGCCTGTTGCGGCGAGTGCTTTATTTCTGGGTTCGCTCGGAAACCACCGGCCCTTCGCCCGCCCAGCTTGGCATCGACCGCAGCAACCCGGTGTTCTATGTGCTGCAAACCCCGGCACTGAGCGACCTGGCGGTGGTCGACCACGAATGCACCCGCGCAGGCTTGCCGCGCCCGGTGCTGCCCGTGGCCACCGGTGCCGTGCTGGAACCGGCGGCGTTCTTTTACCTCACCCCAGCGCCGGATTGGCTCGGCCTCCACGACAAGCGTGGCGCCCCGCCAACGCTGCAGCGCATGCTCAGCCTGTGCGCCGAGGATGCGACCGCCGATGTGCAGATCGTGCCGGTCAGTGTGTTCTGGGGCCAGTCACCCGCCAGCGAAAGCAGCCCGTGGAAGCTGCTGTTCGCAGACAGTTGGGCGGTGACCGGGCGGCTGCGCAGGCTGGTGACGATTTTGATCCTGGGGCGCAAAACCCGCGTGCAATTCGCCCCGCCACTTCACTTGCAAGCGCTGGTGGCCCACAACAAGGGCCACGCGCGCACCGTGCGCATGGCCCAGCGCCTGCTGCGGGTGCACTTTCGCCAGCAACGCAGCGCGGTCATCGGGCCAGACATCCCACCGCCGCCACTTGGTCAAGGGCCTGCTGCATGCGCCGTGGGTTCGCCAAGCCATCCTCGATGAAGTGCAACAGGGCCACACCAGTACGGAAAAAGCCGAAAAGCTAGCGCTGCGCTATGGCAACGAAATAGCCTCGGACTACACCTACACCGCCATTCGTTTTCTCGAGGTGGTGCTCAGTTGGTTCTGGAACAAGATCTACGATGGCATCAAGGTGGGCCATATCCAACAAGTACAAGCTATCGCACCGGGGCACGAGGTGATTTACGTACCCTGCCACCGCAGCCATATCGACTACCTGTTGTTGTCTTACCTGTTGTTTCGCAATGGCCTTACGCCGCCGCACATTGCGGCGGGTATCAACCTGAACATGCCGGTGATCGGTGGGCTGCTGCGCCGCGGCGGCGCCTTCTTCATGCGCCGCACGTTCAAGGGCAACGCTTTGTACGCGGCGGTGTTCAACGAATACCTGCACACCTTGTTTACCAAAGGTTTCCCGGTGGAGTATTTCGTCGAGGGTGGCCGCTCACGTACCGGGCGCATGCTACGGCCCAAGCCAGGTATGTTGGCGATCACCCTGCGCAGTTATCTGCGCTCCTCACGCACGCCCATCGTGTTCGTGCCGGTATACATCGGCTATGAACGGGTACTGGAAGGCCGCACCTACCTGGGTGAACTGCGCGGGGCGAGCAAGAAAAAAGAATCTATTTTCGATATCTTCAAGGTCATCGGCGCGCTCAAGCAGCGTTTCGGCCAGGTCGCGGTCAACTTCGGCGAGCCGATCCGCCTCTCGGCCTTCCTCGATGAAACCCACCCTGGCTGGCGCGTGCCGCCCTCCTCGCCCGGCGAACGCCCCGCCTGGCTGCACGGCGCCACCCAGCGCCTGGGCGAGCGGGTCGCACAACGCATCAACGCAGCGGCGGCAATCAACCCGGCCAACCTGGTGGCACTCGCGCTGCTGTCCACCGGCCGCCAGGCATTGGACGAACACGCACTGGCACGGGTGCTGGACCTGTTCTTGGCGCTACTGCACAAGGTGCCGTACTCACCTTACGTGACCGTGCCCGAGGGTGATGGCCGGGCGATGATCGAACACGCCCGCGCATTGGGGCTGGTAGCCGAACAACGGGATGCACTGGGCAGGATCCTCTACCTGGACGAAGCCAACGCGGTACTGATGACCTATTACCGCAATAACATCCTGCATATATTTGCCCTGCCGGCGTTGCTGGCGAGCTTCTTCCAGAGTTCATCGCGCATGAACCGCGAGCAGATCGTGCGCTTCGTCCGCGCGTTGTATCCGTTTCTGCAGGCCGAGCTGTTCATCCGCTGGCAACTAGACGAACTGGATGCCGTGATCGACCAATGGTTGGCCGCGTTCACCGACCAGGGCCTGCTCACCCTCGACGGCGATACTTATGTACGCGCCGCGCCCAGCTCCCGGCAGTTTGTACTGTTAACGCTGCTGGCGCGCGGCATCACCCAAACCCTGCAACGCTTTTACATGGCCATTGCCCTACTGCTGGACCACGGCCAGCACGAACTCACGGCGGAGCAACTCGAAGCGCTGTGCACAACCATGGCCCAGCGCTTATCCATCCTGCATGGGCTCAATGCGCCGGAATTCTTCGACAAAACGCTGTTCAGGCATTTTATCGAAACGTTATTGGAGGTAGGCGTAGTGTTCAAAGATGCGCAAGGCCGGCTCGGCTACCAGGGCCGCCTCGGCGAATTGGCCGAAGGTGCCGCCAAACGGGTGCTGTCCGCGGAAGTGCGGCTGTCTATCCGCCAGGTGGCCCTGCAGCGTGATCACGATATTGAGCCTGAGCCGCCCACCGGCGTGGGCGAAAACAGCAAGCTGTAACGGGTAACGGCCGCGTGCAGGACCGCCCCCAGCCCTGGCGTGCCTGGGATGCCGCAGCGGCCAAACTCCACTGCCGCTGCGCATCAGCGCCGATACGGTGCATACTTCAAAACCCGCCATCCATTGCCCCAAGGACCGCCCCATGTTTCGTCCCCTTGCTCCCCTCGCCGCGCTGTGCGCCGGCCTTCTATTGTCCAGCGCTGCCAACGCCTTGTCGCTGGGCGACCTGTCCCAATCCGACGCCACGGGTGGCCTGAAGGATGCCCTGGCGCAAGGTGCACAGGTCGCGGTCAAGCAATTGGGCACCCCGGGCGGCTTCAACAACAACCCACAGGTGCGTATTCAACTGCCGGCCAAGTTGGAAAAAGCCAATAAACTACTCGGCTCGCTGGGTATGGGCTCGCAGGTACAAGAACTGGAAACCGGCATGAACAGCGCTGCCGAAGCTGCAGTGCCGCAAGCCCAGGCGATCCTGGTCGATGCGGTGAAAGGCATGACCGTGGCCGATGCCAAGGGCATCCTCGCCGGTGGCAACGATTCGGCCACCCAATACCTGAACAAAACCAGCCGTGAACAAATCCGTGCCAAGTTCCTGCCCATCGTCAAGGCCAATACCGACAAGATCGGCCTGGCCCAACGCTTCAACAGCGTGGCTGGGCAAGCCAGCGCCCTGGGTGCCTTGAACAGCAAAACCAATACGGTCGAAGGCTACGTGACCGAAAAAGCATTGGACGGCTTGTTCAAGATGATCGCTCAACAGGAAGAAACCATCCGCAAAGACCCAGCAGCGGCCGCCAGTAGCCTGGCGAAGAAGGTGTTCAGCGCGCTGTAGGGCCGTTTGGCTTTACCAACGCAATCGGCGGCGGTTGTTTGCCGCCCGGTTTGCCACGGCCTTAGGGCTGGATGGCGCCCTGCCGCTGGCGAAATCGCCGAGGCCAGAGTACCAGGCAGGTGGCTTGGGCAGCCACGGGCAGCGCATAGGCAATGAACATTAACGCTGCAGCGTGCAACAGGATAGGCTGAACGTTAGCTATGTAACGCATCGGTTGGCCGGCGCGCCAGTGTAATGGGCGCCTCCGCTTGCCTTCCAGGATGCCTGCACATGCCAGACCTTAACCTCATCGAGCACTTGCCCGCGCTTTCCGACAGTCCCGCCGCCCTGCTTGAAAACGGACACACCCAGGCCGCAATGGCGGTGCAGCGCGAGTTGATCCTGGCCTGCCTGGTCAATGGCGGCGATGGGCTGGATACCTTGCTGAACGACTGCCTGGATTACGAAAAGGCTCGCAACACCAGCCTGAACCTGGCCCAGCAACTGATCAGCGGCCTGGATAAAAACAGCGTGGTTCAGCGCGGCGACACGGCCGTTACCGCGCTGCTCGACCAGCAGTTGCGCGGGCTCGACCTTGAAGCCCGTATCCAGAAAACCCTCGGCGCCATCGACGCCGACGAGCAGCGGATGGTGCTTGACACCGTTAACGCCCTACTCAAGGCCGACCGGCTGCCCTCGGCCTACGTGCTGGGTGGTTTGGTCCACGAGGGCGAACCGGCGCATCGAGTGCTAGGGGCCGTATTACTGACGCACCGTGATGGGTTAGCCGAGCCCCAGCATACCGTCACTACCCTGATGGCCTGGCACCGGTTACCGGGGGGGCTGATGCGCTTCGCCAGCCCGGCTGCCGCCAGGGTGTACGTTGAACAAGAATTGGGCCTTCCGGCCACGGCGGCCACGCGCTGGCAACCCGAAGGCAGCAGCCTATTCGAAGAAGCGCTGATCGATGTGCTGAACAATGCCATTACGCAGTCCGCTCATCAGCAGGACAGCGACCGAACCTGGCTGGAAGTGATCGATGAAATCACGCTGCCAGCGCATTGGCCACGCGACCTGGCCCTAGCCGAGGTGCTCGGTAACCGCGACGTGGCCAAGCTCAAACAGCAAAACAACGATTGGCTAACCCAGCTACCAGGCGCCCAACGACAGAAACTCATCGACCTGATAGCGCATTACTGCCAGGCCCAACAAACCGCCCGCTTGCATACCGAACGCCACCTTCCCTCACGGGACATCTATGTGCGCGAGGCGGTGGCGAAAAAACTGCACAGTAGTTTCGGCATCACGGGCCAATGCGATGTGACGATCAACCTGCCTGCCAGCCTCGAACAATAGCTATTGCCCAGTGGGCCTGCACCCATCCGGCAGTTTCCCAGCCTGGAGGCGGTGCCTTCGGCCGAACGCGAACAGTGGTCACTTGAGCGACTGCTACTGCGTAACATCGACGACGACTTGGCCGGCCGGCTGGCTTTTATGCGGGTGTGCGTGGACGCGCCAGGCAGCGCCGCCATTGGCGCGGTGGCCGGCGGCATCGACCGCCAGTGGCTACTCGACACCGCCAAGGAGCTGGACCTGGCCAAGGCCTATGAGCAAGCTTTGTGGGCACACTACCACCCTGCCGCCGAGCACGAACATCCGGCACTGACCCTGCTACGCCGTCCGTACGAAATAGGCCTGGAGCTACAACTGGCATTGGCTTACCAACAGGGCCAGATCGACGAGCAGGACGCCGTGATATTCAAAACCGCGATCCATGCCCACGACGCCCAAAGTTGGGGCGCCGTCACACTGCAACCGGTGGCCTTTACGCTGTTCGACGAAACCGCCGAAAGTGCCGGCGCGCAGATCGAAGGGGTGATGCTGCTCCACGACGCCAACCAGGGTAGAACCCTGCTGTACCTGCCACAGGCCCCGGGCCCAACATTGAGCCGCCACGCCAGCGTGGCGGCTGCGCTGGGCTACCTGGCCGACCGGTGCCTGGCGCCGGCCATGCGCGAATACCTGGCCGCCCGTGCGCTGGCCGGCGACCCGCAGTGGTTGGCCGCGCGCCTGGACCAAGCATTGCTGGCAGGCTTTCGGGCATTGTTTCAAAGCCGCGAAGCGTGGCCCCCTGGCCGTTCCATGGCGCAACAAGTACTCAACGAGCATACCGGCCGCTACATCCGCGAGCACCGGCAGTTTGCACGCAGCAACGCCGATTTACGGGCGCAGAACATCGAGCTTTCGCGCCAGCAGGTGGTGGATGCCATACGCTTTGCCCTGGGCATGACGCCGGTGATCGGCACGCTGGTCGATATCGCTGAAGGGCTGTTTAGCTTGCACACCGCCGTGCGCCACTTCCAGAACGGTAACGTCTCCGATGGCTTGGTCGAGGTCCAGATGGCCCTGCTCTCGGTGCTGGGCGCGTACATCGACTACCTTCCAGCCGGCGCCGTGATCAGCGCGCCCGGCCGCCGCGCCGTGGCACGCGCCAGCCGGGCCGCAGCGCTACAGCCGCTGGACCGGCAGCGCCTGGCGAGCCAGCAACTGCGTAGCGACGCGCCCTTCGAAGGCTATGCACTGGCGCGTACCTTACCGGTGGCATCGGCGCCTGGCAGCGGTGTGCTCAACGGGGTGTACCGTACCGATGGCGGGCATTTCATCCAGCGCAAAGGCCATGTCTATGCCGTGCAGTGGGACCGCACCTTACACACCTGGCGGCTAGTACCCCATGGCCGGAAGGGCTATCGCCAGCCCATCGCCCTCAGTGGCGACGGGCAATGGGAATCCCATGGTTTTTTGTTCGGGCGCAATGTACTGGGTGGCGGCCTGGGTGGCGGTAACGTGGTGCAGGGCATGGCCGATAGTGCGAAGGGGCGCCTACCACTGTGGTTGCGCCGCTACCTGCCGCAGCGCCTGTTGGCGCACGTCGAAAGCCGCCAACAGCATTTCGAGCGCGCGCTCACCGACTACCATCAACTGCGCGGTAAGGCATTGGATCACTTGCGCCATTACAAGCAACACCCCCAAGGCGAGGCCAACTATCAACGCTGCATCGACGCCTTGAATCAGGAAATCAGAGCCGGCTGGGCGCTAGAAGAGGCGCTGGACGAATTGTCGCCGCGCCAACGCGAACACATATTCAATAACCCCCGCCACATGCAGAACCAACTGCGAGCCTATGGCGCCAGCGCCGAGTGGAACCGGGCTCAGTTGATCGAGGCCCGCCGTGCGGGCTTGGTCCGGGCGATTACGGCCATCGATGCCGAGCTGGTTCCACGGCGCCAGCAGTTGGTGCAGTTGTCCCAACGCCTGAATGCTGCATTGGACAACGATGCGCCGCAAGCCACCTTGCTATCGCTCAAGCAGCAAATCGAGGCGTGCATTGCAGCGGTGTTGAACATCCACCGCAGCAAACGCGTGCTCTATATCCGGCAACTGGCCGAAGAAGACGCGCTCAGCGATGTGTTACAGGCGCTGCGCAAAGTGCCTGGCAAGGTGGGGCTTAAAGGCATAGACGAACAAATCGCCAGAACCACCGGCGCGCAACAGGCCGAATGGGAAAAAGTCAAACGCATCGTCATCGCGATCCAGGAACGTTTAGAACATCGCGCGCCACAGGTATTGGAAGTGCTCAAAACCTATACGCTGCTCAACCTGGTCATACTCGATGAAGGCAGCCCAGGCTGGGCGCAGGTGCGCGACCACCACTTGAGCGCGGTGAAACATATCGACCGCGCCACGGATATCTACGTTGAGCTGCCCAAGGCGAAGCTCTCACGTAAGGAGCGCGCCTTGGTGGTCGAGCAGATGAACGATGATCTGGATGCCTTCACCCGCAAGCTCAAAGCGTTGGCGCGTTTGTATCCGGCCTTGATCGAACCGCGCACCTACCAGCGCCTGCTCGATCAACTGACGATTCTGCGCGGTAAACACGTCGGGGCGAAGCTGCCGGAGCGGCCACCGCATTCGCCACGCCGAATCACCCGGCCGTTCCAGGACGCCGACGGCTATTGGTGGTTGGGCCGCCGGCAAGACGATGGCAGCATGACCGTCGAACGCCTGGAGCGGCCCAACGAAACCTGGATAGCAGACCACTCCAGCGGCCGCTTCGTCCGGCGCGACCGCCCGCGACCGCAAGCGCCGGCAGCACCCCCACGAGCGGCCAGCGAGTTGCGCGCCGACGCCACCGAAGCGCTGCGCACCGCCGACGGTGCCTTGAGCCGAGCCGAGCTTTACCAAAATGCATCCACCACTACCGGTGCCGACCTTGAAGACCTGCTGGCCCTGGAGGCCGTGCCCTTGGAGAAGCTTGCCGAGCAGCTACAGGCGCTGCCTGCAGCCGGCGATAAGGCGCTGGCCCAGCAATTGCGCGCCAAGGCCGAACAACTGCGCAGGCAAGGCCGTAGCCTGCGGCTGGCGTACAGCCTCGATGCGAACCAGCCTTCGGCATCGCGGCTGGCTTACCTGCTCGAACAGAACCAGGCGAGCATCCGCCGTACCCAGCCACGCCGGCGCCTCAGTGGCCCAGACGGCACGGACTACCTCGACGAATTCGAGGTCACCGCGCTTGATGGAACCCCGCTGTGGTACGCCCATTTTCATTTTCAGGGGGCCCACACGCCGCTGGTGGACTTCAGCAAAGCCCACCTTAAAACAGTCGTGCAGCGCGGCCTGGGGCTGAACTGGCAACGCCAGCAGGGCGACGCGGCGCCTACGATCCTGCGCGCTGACCTCGGGCCCGCCTTCGTGTATCGATTCCAGCATCGGTTCGAAAACACCTAGTGTGGTGTTTCAGCCGTTCGCGCAAGCATTGGCGGGTGAATGTTGCTGTCGGGCCAGGCGGGGCGCTCACGCCATCTCGGCGCGCAACTGCTTGGCCGCCACCACCATGTTCTGCAAGGCCGCCTGCGTTTCTGGCCAGGCCCGGGTTTTCAGGCCGCAGTCGGGGTTGACCCATAGACGTTCGGCCGGCACCCGCCCGGCAGCCTTGCGCAGCAGCGCGAGCATTTGCTCCACGCTGGGCACCTGCGGCGAGTGTATGTCGTACACGCCCGGGCCAATCTGGTTCGGGTAGGCGAATGCCTCGAACGCTGTGAGCAATTCCATCGCCGAGCGCGAGGTTTCAATGGTGATCACATCCGCATCCATGGCGGCAATGGCCTCGATCACATCGTTGAATTCGCTGTAGCACATATGGGTATGGATTTGCGTGGCGTCCTGCACACCACTGGCGCACAAGCGAAACGCTTCCACCGCCCAGCCCAGGTACGCCTGCCATTGCGCCTTGCGCAGTGGCAGGCCTTCACGAAATGCCGCCTCGTCGATCTGGATAATGGCCACGCCCGCCGCTTCCAAGTCGGCTACCTCATCACGCAACGCCAACGCCAACTGCCGGGCCTGGGTTTCACGGCTCACATCCTCGCGGGCAAACGACCACATCAGCATGGTAACCGGGCCGGTGAGCATGCCTTTAACGGGCTTGTGGGTAAGGCTTTGCGCGTAACGAATCCACTCTACGGTCATTGCCCTGGGCCGCGACAGGTCGCCATAGATAACCGCCGGTTTCACACAGCGCGAACCATAACTCTGTACCCAGCCGAAACGGGTGAACAGGTAACCGTCGAGCTGCTCGGCAAAGTACTCGACCATGTCGTTGCGCTCCGCCTCACCGTGCACCAGCACATCCAGGCCCAGCGTTTCCTGTACCTTGACCGCATGGCGAATTTCACAGCGCATGGCGTCTTGGTAGTCATTCGCCGACAGCTTGCCCTGCTTCCAAGCCTGGCGCGCCAGGCGGATAGCCGCCGTTTGTGGGAACGAGCCAATGGTGGTGGCGGGGAACGCCGGTAGCCCCAGGCGTGCTTGCTGTAGCGCGGCGCGCTGGGCGAATGGTGCGTGGCGCTGGCTGTGTTGCGCCGTGACCGCTGCCACGCGCTGCTGCACCTGCGGTTTATGAATACGTGGCGAATGGCGCCGCTGTGCCTGCAGGTCGCGGTTGGCCGCCAGGGCGGCCTGTACCGAGGGGCTGTCGGGCGCGTCGAGCGCAGTGGCGAGCAATGCAATCTCCTCACATTTTTGCCGGGCGAATGCCAACCAGCTTTTCAGTTCAGGGTCCAGGCCATCTTCACGGGCAAGGTCCACTGGGCTGTGCAGCAGCGAACAGGAGCCGGCCACCCAGAGGTTCTCGCCAAAGCGCTGCCGCGCTTGCTCAAGCTGGGCCTTGGCGGCGTTCAAATCGCAGCGCCACACATTACGGCCATCGACCACCCCCAGCGACAACACCTTGTAGGTGGGCAGGCGGTCGAGCAGCGCCGGCAGTTGGTCTGGCGCCCGTACCACATCCACATGCAGGCCATCGACCGGAAGGCTGGTAGCCAAGCCCAGGTTATCGTCCATGCCACCGAAGTAAGTGGCCACAAGCTTTTTCAGCGGGGAATACTGCAAAATGTGGTAGGCCCGTTCGAACGCGTTTTTCCAGGCCTGAGGTAGGTCCAGCACCAGAATAGGCTCGTCGATCTGCACCCATTCCACGCCCAAGTGTGCCAGGCGCGACAGAATTTCCCCATACACGGGCAATAGCCGCTCGAGCAGTTCGAGCTTATCGAACGGGGCCTGGCCCGCCTCGGCCTTGACCTTACCCAACCACAGATAGGTGAGCGGGCCCAGCAGCACCGGCTTTACCCGGTGGCCCAGAGCCAGGGCCTGCTGCACGTCGTCAAACAGTTGTTCCCAACTGAGCACAAAGCGTTGGCCGGCGCTGAACTCCGGCACCAGGTAGTGGTAGTTGGTGTCGAACCACTTGGTCAACGCCTGCGCCTCACCCGCCTCGCCAGGGCAGCTGCGGCAGGTGCTGGCGCCACGGGCCATGGCGAATAGCGTCTGCAGGGTAGGCAAGCCATCGGCCTTGCAGGTATGGGCAAAGCGGCCGGGGATGGCGCCGACCATCAGTGAATGGGTCAGCACCTGATCGTACCAGGCGAAATCGCCGACCGGCAGCATGGCCAGCCCTGCGTCTTTCTGCAACTGCCAATGGCGTTCCCGCAATTCGCGGCCCACGGCCTCCAGGCCGTGCTCGGGCAAGTCGCCTTTCCAGTACGCCTCGAGGGCTTTTTTCAGTTCGCGGTCCGCGCCGATGCGCGGGAAACCAAGGTTATGGGCCAGGGCCATTGTGCAGATCCTTATCATGAGCGATGGCAACAGTGTCCCTGGCGCAGGTATCATGAGACAAACTCAATATTTTCTGGTTCTTCACAAATTTCTCTCATGGAGGCCGCCGTGCTCGAGTTTCGCCACCTCAAAACCCTGCATGCCCTACGCGAAGCCGACAGCCTGGTGGAAGCCGCCGAACGCTTGCACCTAACCCAGTCAGCGTTGTCCCACCAGTTCAAAGAATTGGAAGAGCGCTTAGGGCTGGGGTTGTTTATCCGTAAAACCAAGCCGGTGCGCTTCACCAGCGCAGGCTTGCGCCTGTTGCAATTGGCTGATGCCGCGCTGCCGCTGATGCGCACGGCCGAGCGCGACTTGGCGCGCTTGGCCGGCGGTACGGCGGGGCGGCTGCACATGGCCATCGAATGCCACAGCTGCTTCCAATGGTTGATGCCCACCATCGACCAATTTCGCGACGCCTGGCCAGAGGTAGAACTGGACCTCGCCTCTGGCTTTGCCTTCGCGCCGCTGCCAGCATTGGCACGTGGCGACCTCGACCTGGTAGTCACCTCGGACCCTATGGACCTGGCCGGCATCACCTACGTGCCACTGTTTACCTACGAAGCCATGCTGGCCGTGGCCAACCAGCATCCGCTGGCCACCAAGCCTTTCATCGAGCCGGAAGACTTACGCACCCAAACCCTGATCACTTACCCGGTGGAGCACGACCGCCTCGACATTTTCACGCGCTTTTTGGAACCGGCCGACATCGAACCTGCCGCGGTACGCACCGCCGAGCTGACGGTGATGATGATGCAATTGGTCGCCAGCGGCCGTGGCGTATGCGGCATGCCGCATTGGGCGCTGCACGAATACAGCGCGCGGGGTTATGTAAAGGGTAAGCGCCTGGGCGAAAAGGGCCTGTTCGCTACGCTCTATGCGGCGGTGCGTAGCGACACGCTCGAAGCGCCGTTCATGCGCGACTTTTTACTCACCGCCAAAGACACCTCGTTCGCCACACTCGATGGCGTGAGCGCGGTCAAGGCGTAAAACCGCGGGTAAGCCGCGCGCCATAGCGCGCGGCCGTGAGGTGTATCAGAAGCCGCGCGCCGCCAAGATTGTGCAGCCGGCGTCTTAAACCGACATCAGGGCCTATCCAAGGCTCTCGTCGACGATCAGTACGACCTTCCCGCTGACCTGGTTGCCAGCCAGTTCGTTGAAGGCCTCTTCAGCCTCGGTGATCGGGAAGGTGGCCGCGATGCGCGGGTCGAGGCGGCCTTCGCTGAACAGCGGCCATACCTGCTGCGCAAGTTCGGCGAGCAGTTCGGCCTTGAACACCTCGTCACGAGAGCGCAGGGTCGAGCCCATCAGATGAACCCGCTTGGCCAGCACCTGGGCCAGGTCGATCGCCGCGTCCTTGCCACCCATAAGGCCGATCAGCACCCAGCGCCCGTCGCTGGCAATGCACTTGAGGTTGAGCTCGGCGTATTTGCCGCCTACCGGGTCGAGGATCACGTCGAACGGGCCGAAGTCGGCCAACCCACCCAGCCCTTCACCGCGAACCACCCCGCCTTGGGCACCAAGCCCTTCGCAATACGCCAGGCGTTCGGCAGAGCCAACGCTGACCCACACCGGGTTGCCGAAGGCCTTGCACAATTGGATTGCCGCCGAGCCTACGCCGCTAGCACCGGCGTGCAGCAACACTTTTTCGCCTGGGCGCAGCCCGGCGAGTTGGAACAGGTTGAGCCAAGCCGTGGCATACACCTCGACCATCCCTGCGGCCTGCTGCAGGCTCAGCCCGCTCGGCACCGGAAGCACGTGGCGGGCATCGACCACCACCTGTTCGGCCATAGCGCCACCGGCAAGCAAGGTACACACCCTGTCGCCGACGTTCCATGGCGCGCCAGCACCCACTTCGCTGATCACCCCGGCGCATTCCAAACCTAGGATATCCGTGACACCCGGCGGCGGCGGGTAAAGCCCGGCCCGCTGCAGCAGGTCAGCGCGGTTCACCCCGGCGGCGGCGACACGGATGCGTACCTGGCCCACATCACAGGCCTGTTCGGCATGTTCGCGCCACTCGACATGTCCTTCAACGCCTTGCAATGCCTTCACGCTACCTCCATAGTTGAGCCAAGAGTGAGCCCCGCGCCCTGGCGCGGGGCTTTGCATTATGCGACCGGATTGCAAGCGTGCAGGATGAAAACTGCATTATCAAGCTGCCAGCATGGAACTCGGTCTCCTTCAAGACGGCCTAATATGCGTTATCAATTGCCCCTACGTCGAATGAGCATGAAGCATTTTCTAGCGCGCAACGCTTTGCCGCGCAACGTTTTGCCCCGCACCGCGCTAGCGTTGGCATTAGGCTTAAGCCTGCTGCCCATGGCCAGCCCTACCTTCGCCGCCAACAGCTGGGACACATTGAAGCCTGATCGCGACGAAGTGATCGCCAGCCTCAACGTGGTGGAACTGCTCAAGCGCCACCATTACAGCAAACCGCCCCTGGACGATGCACGCTCTGTCATCATCTATGACAGCTACATCAAGCTGCTCGATCCCGCACGCAGTTACTTCCTCGCCAGCGATATCGCCGAATTCGACCAGTGGAAGACCCAGTTCGACGATTTTCTCAAAAGCGGTAACCTCGACCCGGGCTTCACCATCTACAAGCGCTACCTGGACCGGGTGAAAGACCGCCTGGATTACACCCTCGATGTGTTGAACCAGGGCGTGGGCAAACTCGATTTCACCACCCACGATACCTTGCAGGTCGACCGCAAGGATGCCCCTTGGGTCGCCAGCAAGGCCGACCTCGATACCCTCTGGCATAAACGCCTGATGGACGAGGTGCTGCGCATGAAAATCGCGGGCAAGGACGACGCGCAGATCCAAGACACCTTGACCAAACGCTACAAGAACCAACTGGCGCGGCTGGACCAAACCCGCGCCGAAGACATCTTCTCGGCCTATATCAACACCTTCGCCCAGTCTTACGACCCGCACACCAACTACCTGTCGCCCGACAGCGCGGAAAACTTCGACATCAACATGAGCTTGTCCCTCGAAGGGATCGGGGCGGTGCTGCAAAGCGACAACGACCAAGTCAAGATCGTACGCTTGGTGCCGGCTGGCCCCGCGGAAAAAACCAAGCAGGTGGCCCCATCGGACAAAATCGTCGGCGTGGCCCAAGGCGATAAGGAGATGGTCGACGTGGTCGGCTGGCGCCTGGACGAAGTGGTCAAGCTGATCCGTGGGCCGAAGGGCTCGGTGGTGCGCCTGGAAGTGATCCCGCACACCAATGCGCCGAACGACCAAACCAGCAAGATCGTGTCGATTACCCGCGAGGCGGTCAAGCTGGAAGAGCAGGCGGCGAAGAAGTCGATACTGCACATCGACCAACAAGGCCACGACTACAAGCTCGGGGTGATCGAAATCCCGGCGTTCTATCTCGATTTCAAAGCGTTCCGGGCCGGCGACCCTGATTACAAGAGCACCACCCGTGACGTGAAAAAATTGCTCGGCGAGCTGCAGAAGGAAAACGTCGACGGCGTGGTGATAGACCTGCGAAACAACGGCGGCGGTTCGCTACAGGAAGCAACCGAGCTGACCAGCTTGTTCATCGAAAAAGGCCCTACGGTATTGGTGCGCAATAGCGATGGCCGCGTCGATGTGCTTGAGGATGAAAACCCCGGTGCGTTCTATAAAGGCCCAATGGCGCTGTTGGTCAACCGACTATCGGCCTCGGCATCGGAAATCTTTGCCGGCGCCATGCAGGACTACCACCGCGCGTTGATCATCGGCGGGCAAACCTTCGGCAAGGGCACGGTGCAGACCATCCAGCCGCTCAACCACGGCGAACTCAAACTGACATTGGCCAAGTTCTACCGTGTATCTGGGCAAAGCACTCAGCACCAGGGCGTGCTGCCAGACATCTCCTACCCGTCCATTATCGATACCAAGGAGATCGGCGAAAGCGCGCTGCCCGAGGCGATGCCGTGGGACACCATCCGCCCGGCTGTGAAGCCAGAGGTAGACCCCTTCAGGCCGTTCATCGCGCAGCTTAAGCAGTTGCATGCGCAACGCACCGCCAACGACGCCGAGTTCACTTACATCCGCGACCGCTTGGCACTGGCGCAAAAGCTTAACGAAGAAAAAACGGTGAGCCTGAACGAGGCCGAGCGGCGCGCGCAGCATGCCACCATCGAGCAGCAGCAACTGGCCTTGGAAAACACCCGGCGCAAAGCCAAGGGTGAAGAACCGCTGAAGGAGCTGAAAAAGGAGGAGGAAGACCCAATGGGCGCCGCCCCCGATGACAGCAAGCCGGAGAACGACGCCTACCTCAGCGAAACCGGGCACATCCTGCTCGACTACTTGCGGCTTAACACCCAGGTCGCGAAACATTGACCGGCTAGCCATTCACGAGCTGCCACGGTACGGCCTGCGTAGTGGGGTGAAACAGGGGCTGGGCGCCACAAGCGCCCGGCCTTTTTTTCGGCCCAGCGACCGGTAGCCCTGCAATGAATGCCGCCGCTAATGGGCGGCCTGGCGCCCCGGCTCGGGATAGGCGTAGTCGAACACCCTGGCGACTTCAGAGGCATGCCACGATGCCGCCGCGGTGCCATCGACCGGGCCAGAGAAGCGCCCCAGCCGCTCGACACACTCGAAAAACCCGGTACGGGGCAGGCGGCTTGCCCCCTGGCTGATCACCAGGGAACTGCGCAGCGGCTGTTCGGCCTTTACGTCGAGGGCGGCGAGGTATTCGAGGGCGGCGGTGAGTGTTTGCATGGCAGGGCTGGGTAGCTGCAGGCGTTCGAGCAGAGCGCGGTAGGTCACCAGGTGGCGCTGGCGGCGGGCTACGTCAAGTTCGGTGAGCAAATTGTTCCAATGCTGGCGGCTGATCCGCACACTCATGAGCGGCGCTCCTTGTCGGGGCTGGCGCCCCCGGGGTGAATATCCATGAACGCGACCTCTAGTGTTGCGAGGGCCAGCGCCTAATCTAGGGGCTTTGAATGAAGGCATAGGGCCATCTCAGCGACCCAGGTATTCGCCCTCCAACGCCGACGCCCCCTCCGGCACCCGCTCAACCACCTGCAGCGCCGCGGGGTCCTGGGCCTGCCGCCAGGCTCTGAAAGCATCCAGTTCACCGGCCAGCACCTTGGTCACCCAGCCCAGTACGGCCAAGTCGTCGAGCATGCCCACCCCGAGCAGCCAATCGGGGATTACATCGATAGGGCTTACGAAATACAACAGCCCGGCGACCACCGATAACATCGCCTTACCGCTGATGGCGCGGTATTCGCCCTTCCAGTAGGCACTGCACAACGCCACCAGCAACCCGGCGTCTTCCCGTAGCTTAGCCGGCCCGCGGCCCTTGAGCTTGTGGCTGGCGGCCAGCACCAGGGCGGGCAAACGCCCGCGTTTGAGCAGGCGCGCGGCCAATGGCAGGAAACGGGTAAAACCCAACGGTGTTTTCATGAAGCCTCCCGATCAAACCCACAAGGGAGGTTATCCACAATATTTGTGGATAACCATGTGAACAGCGGCGCGCTTTTTACCTAAAAAGCCCGCCCCCCGTGGGGTATTCTCAAATCGCACGTTTTTCACACAGTAGTGTCTGCCCGTGGCGCGGCGGCTTTCCTACCCCCCGCTTTGCGTTTTCATGGCAGGCCTGCATGCGCCGGGGCAGCATCGCCGCGCATGCACACTTTATGCAGACAGTGCAGAGGGTGAAACATCCCAAGCGCAATGTCGACCCTGAAAAGCACAACGCCCCGCTGGGCGGGGCGCTGGGTGGCAGCTGTTTACTTACTTCTTGGCCGGAGCGTCGTCGGCCGGCGCGGCTTGTTCGGTATCGCCTTCTTCGCCTTGGGCGGCGCTGCCAGCCTGGGCTGGGTCTTTGATACCCAGCAGTTCCAGGTCGAACACCAGTACCGAGTTGGCCGGGATGGCCGGGCTCGGGCTCTGCGCACCGTAGGCCAGGTCGCTAGGGATGAACAGCTTGACCTTCTCACCGACGTGCATCAACTGCAGGCCTTCGACCCAACCTGGGATTACACCACTGACCGGCAGGTCGATGGGGCTGCCACGGTCTACGGAACTGTCGAACGTGGTGCCGTCGATCAATTTGCCGGTGTAGTGCACGGTGACCACGTCGGTCGGCTTGGGCTGGGCGCCGTCGGCCTTGTTGATGACCTGGTACTGCAAGCCAGAGGCGGTGGTGACCACGCCGTCCTTCTTGCCGTTTTCCTCAAGGAATTTTTTGCCGGCCGCCAGGGCGTCCTCGCTCTTCTTGGCCATACGCTCTTCAGCGCGCTTTTGCAGCTCAGCAAAAGCCTGGACCAGTTCATCGTCTTTAAGCTTCTGCTCTTTTTTGCCGACCGCGTCTTCAATGCCCAGGGCGACAGCCTTGGAGTCGAGGTCGGCCATGCCTTCTTGCGCCAGGCTTTTGCCCATGTTCAGGCCGATGCCGTAAGAGGCCTTCTGGGCAGGGGTTTTCAGCTCGACACTGCTGGTCTGCTTGTCGCAACCGGCGAGGACCAAACCTACGAGGGCGATAGCCGCCGCCAATCGATGCTGTTTCATGCTGTTTCCTTCAATGATGCGCCATGAATGGGCAGTCGGGATAAAGCCGCGAGCTTAGCAGGCACTCCCGACCGCTGGCTACCGGCATGAGAGCAGCAAAGGCTTTATAAGTTCAAGTAACTCAATGGGTTTCATGGGTTTTCGTTCAAGCTGCGTTCAGTTACGCCATAGCCCCACTTAGCCGCACCACTCTTTCATACACTGTGCCTGCAACCGCATTGCGCAGCCACGGCATCAAGGGCAGGTAGCGGTTAGCCGTCGCGCCGCGCCCGCGCCAACCTGTGCAACCGGGCCATGCCGAGCAGGCATGAAGGGGCGCGCAGGTGTGCCGAGGATCAGCGGGCACCGCCACAGGCTGCCTGCGGCTACCGGACCACGCTGTGGGCGGTCGGCTGCAAGCAGGCGGCGCGTGATGGGCTATCAGCTTTGGATCTCGACCCAGTCGCCATTGAACCGCACCGGCCAGGTACGCAGTATTTCACCCGGCCGTTCCAGGCATTGGCCATCGCGCAGGCGATAGTGCTGTTTATACAACGGGGCGGCCACGACCAACTCGCCCATCAGGTGGCCCACCAGGCCACGGCCGATCACGTTGGCGCCCGATTGCGGGTCATGGTTGTCGATCGCGTGCAGTTCCTGGGCTTGCCCAGGCAGGTAGAACAGCGCCACTTGGGCGCCGCCGTGCCAGGCCACGACCCCGGAGTGAGCCACCAGGTCCTGGCGTGTGCAGAGGGTTTGCCAACGGTTGGCGGTACTCATCAGATGGCCTCCTCGACCAGGGGCGGGTTATCGGCCTGCGGGGCCGGGCGGCGCTGGCCACGCTCGTCGACGAAGCGCACACCAGGGTCCGGGCGCTGGTCGTTGACGAAGGTGCGAAAGCGCTTGAGTTTTTCAGGGTCCTTCAGTGCATTGGCCCATTCGCATTCGTAGCGATCGACCACGTGCTGCATTTGCGATTCAAGTTCCGCGCCAAGCCCCAGGCTGTCATCGATGATGACCCGCTTGAGGTAATCCAGGCCGCCTTCGAGCTGTTCGCGCCACACCGAGGTGCGTTGCAGTTTGTCGGCGGTGCGAATGTAGAACATCAGCAAGCGGTCGATGTAGCGGATCAGCGTTTCGTTATCCAGGTCGGTGGCGAACAATTCGGCATGGCGCGGGCGCATGCCACCGTTGCCTGCGATGTAAAGGTTCCAGCCCTTCTCGGTGGCAATAACGCCCACGTCCTTGCTTTGCGCCTCGGCGCACTCACGGGTACAGCCGGACACCGCGAACTTGAGTTTGTGCGGGGTGCGCAGGCCCTTGTAACGGTCTTCGATACGCAGGGCCATGGCCACGCTGTCTTGCACGCCATAGCGGCACCAGGTGCTGCCCACGCAGCTTTTCACCGTCCGGGTCGATTTGCCGTAGGCATGGCCGGTTTCAAAGCCGGCGGCGATCAGTTCGGCCCAAATGTTCGGCAACTGGTGCAGTTGGGCGCCGAACAGGTCGATGCGCTGGCCGCCGGTGATCTTGGTGTACAGGGCGTACTTCTTGGCCACCTGGCCGATCACGATGAGTTTCTCAGGGGTGATTTCGCCGCCGGGGATACGCGGCACCACCGAATAGGTGCCGTTCTTTTGCATGTTGGCCATGAAGGTGTCGTTGGTGTCTTGCAGCGGCACCAGCGAGGGGGCCATGATCGGCTGGTTCCAGCACGAGGCGAGGATCGAGCCCACCACCGGCTTGCAGATGTCGCAACCCAGCGGGCCTTCGCCGTGGCGTGCCAGCAGTTGCTCGAAGGTCTCGATGCCCTCGACGCGCACGATGTGGTACAAGTCTTGGCGGGTGTGGGCAAAATGCTCGCACAGGCGCTTATCCACTGCCACGCCACGGGCGGTGAGTTCATGCTCGAACACCGACTTGAGCAGACCGGCGCAGCCGCCGCAACCGGTGCAGGCGCGGGTGTCGGCCTTCAGGCTGGCCAGGTCGGTGCAACCACCATCGATCGCCGAGCAAATCGCCGCCTTGGTCACGTTGTGGCAAGAGCAAATGGTCGCGGTGGCGGGCAAGCTATCACCACCCAGCGCGGGCACGGCCTCACCCTGCGGCAGAATCAGGCTGGCCGGGTCGGCCGGCAAGGCAATGGCATTCTGGGCATACTGCAACAGCGTGTCGTAGTAGCTGTTATCGCCCACCAGCACCGCGCCCAATACCCGCTTGCCGTCGGCGTCTACCACCAGGCGGCGATAGCTGGCGTTGGCCTCGTCGATGAAACGGTAGCTGCGCGCGCCGGGCGTAGCGCCATGGGCGTCGCCGATCGAGCCCACATCCACGCCGAGCAGTTTGAGCTTGGTCGACAGGTCGGCGCCGCCGAAGGCTGCGCCCTGCTCGCCCATCAAGTGGGCGGCGGCGGTACGCGCCATGGTGTAACCCGGGGCGACCAAGCCGAAGACGCCGCCGTTCCAACTGGCGCATTCGCCAATCGCCAACACCGCCGGGTCGCTGGTCACGCAGCGGTCGTCGATCGCCACACCCCCGCGCGCTCCGAGCGCCAGCCCCGCTTCACGGGCCAAGGCGTCTTGTGGGCGGATGCCCGCTGAGAACACCACCAGGTCGGTTTCCAAGTATTCGCCGCCGTCGAAGTTCATCCGGTAGCGATACGTTTCACCCGGTACGATCGCCTGGGTCGCCCGCGCCACGTGCACATTGACGCCCAGCGCTTCGATGCGCGCACGCAATGCGGCGCCGCCGTCAACGTCGAGTTGCACCGGCATCAAACGCGGCGCGAACTCCACCACATGGGCTTGCAGGCCCAGCAATTTCAGGGCATTGGCCGCTTCCAGGCCGAGCAAACCGCCGCCGACCACCACCCCGCGGCGCGCCCCAGCGGCCGCCTCACGGATGCGGTCCAAGTCCTCGAGGGTACGGTATACCAACCTTGAGCAACCCTCCGCGCCTGGCACCGGTGGCACAAAAGGGAATGACCCGGTGGCCAGCACCAGGTGATCGTAGCGGTAGCGGCCGGCGGCGGTGACCACCTCCTGGGCAGTGCGGTCCAGTTGCAGCACCGCTTCGCCGATATGCAGGTGCACGCCGTGCCGGCCATAGTAATCGGCCGGGCACATGGCCAGCGACTCGGCGTCGGCGCCGGTGAAGTAAGCGGACAAATGCACCCGGTCATAGGCGCGCAGCGGTTCCTCACCGAACACGTGGATGTCGTAGCGGGCCAGCGCGCCACGCTCGACCAACTGCTCGACACAGTGGTGCCCTACCATGCCGTTGCCCACGATAACCAAGGTTGGCTTGGGCTGCGGCGTCACGATCGCATTCATACAGGTACCTCGTTCGAGCCTTGCACGGTTTGGTCGGCCAAAAAAAAACGCCCGGAGCTTTTACAAGCTCCAGGCGCCTTTGCCCGATATTCAATTGTGGTGTATCCACCCGGCCGCCATTGGCCGGAATACTGATGCGATGTAAGAAGCAGGGACTGTGCCAACCCGTATAACGCCCGGTGCAGCGGTGTTCAAGCCGCGCCAGCAGGCTTGAAGCGACCCAAGGCGGTGCGACCGGCACCGCCTTGGGGCATCAATAGACGTCGCGCAGGTAGCGCTTGTCGCGCAGCATCTGGCGCACGTATTCGCTGGCCTGTTCGGCATCGAGCCCACCGTGGTCGCGCACCACTTGATGCAGCGCGGCATCGACGTCCTTGGCCATGCGCGCGGCGTCGCCACACACATAAAAGTACGCACCGGCCTGCAACCATTGCCACAGTGCCTGGCCCCGTTCGAGCATGCGCTGCTGCACGTAAACCTTTTGCGCCTGGTCACGGGAGAACGCCGTGTCGAGGTGATGCAAATGGCCCTGGGCGTGCCAGCGCAGCAGTTCATCACGGTAATAGAAGTCGCTGGCGGCGTGCTGCTCGCCGAAGAACAACCAGTGCTGGCCACGGGCAGCTTGCGCCAGGCGCTCTTGCAAAAAGGCGCGAAACGGCGCCACACCGGTGCCTGGGCCGACCATGATCATGGCGGTGGCGGGGTTGGCCGGCACGCGGAAGTGCGCCGAGCGCTGCACGAAGATCGACACCCGCTCGGCCCCGGCGCGGTCGGCCAAAAAACCCGAACACAGCCCACTGCGTGCGCGCTCATGGCAGTGATAACGCAGGGTCGATACGGTGAGGTGAACGTGATCTGGGTGCGCCAGGGCGCTGGAGCTGATCGAATACAACCTGGGCTGCAAAGGCTTGAGCAGGCCGAGCAACTCCTCGGCGGTCATCTGTACCGCGAAGGTTTCCAGCAAATCGACCAGTTGCCGGCCATGCAGCCACTGCGCCAGTTGCCCGTGGTTATCCGCAGCCAGTAATGCCTGCAACGGCGCCGCGCCGCTGCGCTCGGCCACGAACCGCAACCACTGCGGGGTGATACGGGTAATGTCGAAGTGGCGCTGCAAGGCCTGCGCCAGGGGCATATCACCCTGATCCGGCACCTTCACCGGCAAGCTGCTGTCCAGGCCCACGCAGGCAAGCACCTCCTCGATCAGGCTTAGGCAGTTGGTGGGCCACACACCCAGCGCATCGCCCGCCTGGTAGGTAAGCCCGCTGCCTTTGAGGTCGAATACCACTTGGCGGGTTTCCTTGCTGGCACCGGGGCCATTGAGCACGGTGTTACTCAGCAGCGCGGCCTTGTAGGGACGCTGGCGGCTGTAAAGCGCGCCGCTGGCGGGGGCTGCTGGGGCGGCCAGCGGGGTGGCCGGCGTGCCCGCCAGTGCCGTGGCGATGCGTACCAGCCAGCCCTGCGCCGGGCCCAGGTCATGGGCTTCACATTCGACCCGCTCTGCCAGGGCGGTGCCGCCCAGGGCCTTGAGGCGCTCATCCAGGCGCCGGCCAAAGCCGCAAAACTGATCGTAGCTGCTGTCACCAAAGGCCAGCACGGCATAGCGCAGCTGTTCCAAAGCGGTTGCCGCCTGCAATTGCTGCCAAAAGTGCGCGGCGTTGTCGGGCGCCTCACCGTCGCCAAAGGTGCTGGCCACCAGCACTACGCTGGCCGCGCTACGCAGCGCCTCCATGCTGGCCTCGTTCATCGCCAAGCTGCGCACCGCCAAGCCTTGCTCAGCCAAATGGCTGGCGCAACGCGCGGCGAAGCTTTCGGCATTGCCGGTTTGCGAGGCCCACAGCACTAGGTGAGCGGGGCCCGCCGGTGCCGCGGCCGACACTGCCTGCTCGCGGGAATAGACGCCGGCAAGGATACCGTCGAACAACAGGCGCCGCGCCGGGGCCAGCGGCGCGCTGGCCGGCAGTACCGGTACGCCGGCTTGGCCCCGCCCTGGTTCACTGGCAAGGCCCAGTAAATAGCCTTTAAGGTATAAGGCCTCATCGGCTTGCAAGCCGTCGATGGCCGATAGCAGGTCAACGGCAGGGGGCATGGTGAGGTTCATGGCGGCAGCCGCCTCCACACGGCTCAGGGCAATAGCAGCCACTTTCAGTTCAGGCTGCAGCGAGGCACTGTCTACCGCATCGCTGGTGACGGCATTCACACACAGGGCGTCGCCGTGCAGGTCATTCCAATGGAACGGCGCAAAGCAGTTGCCCGGCAACACACGGTCGCTGATCCGCGCCGGCAGCACCGCCTCGCCTCGCCGCGAGCGCAGCCGCACCGGCGCACCTTCGGCCAGCCCAAGCACGCTCGCGTCGGCAGGGTGCACCTCAATGAACGGCCCCGGGTTGAGCTTGTTGAGCGCCGCCACCTTGCCGGTTTTGGTCAGCGTGTGCCATTGGTGCTGCACACGCCCGGTATTGAGGACCAGGGGAAACTGCTCATCGGGCACTTCCTCCGGCAACCGATGCGGGCGCGGGTAAAACTGGGCCCGGCCGCTGGCGGTAGGGAAGTTCAGCGCAGGGCGCTCGCCACCCGGCAACAGCCGGATCACCTGGCTCACCCCATCGTTCAGGTAACGCACCGGGTTGCGCCCTGGGCCATCATCTCGGGGGCAGGGCCATTGCAGCGGCGCCTGGCGCAAACGTGCATAGCTTGCCCCGCGCAGGTCATAGCCGGTGGCCGGGTTATAGCACTGGCGGATCTCGTCGAATACCTGCTCAGCGCTGTCATAGTTGAAGGCCTCGGCGTAGCCCATCGCGCAGGCCACCTGGGCGATCAGTTGCCAGTCTGGCAGGCTTTGCCCAGGTGGTTCCACCGCCTTGGGGGCCAGGGTCAGGTTGCGCTCGGAGTTGACCATCACCCCATCGCCTTCGGCCCACAGCGCACCCGGCAACAGGATGTCGGCGTAGCGGTTGGTGTCAGTGTCGAGGAAGGCGTCCTGGGCGATGACCAATTCAGCGCGGCGCAGGCCTTCGATCACCGCCTGCCGGTTGGGCATACTTGCCACCGGGTTGGTGCAGATGATCCAGCACGCCTTGATAGTGCCTGCGGCCATGGCTTGGTACATCGCCACGGTGCCCTGCCCACCTTCACTGCGCAGGCGCCCTTCGGGCAAGCCCCATAAGCGCTCGATGAACTGCCGGTCTTGCGCCACCAAGGCCGAACGCTGGCCAGGCAACCCAGGGCCCATGTAGCCCATTTCGCGGCCACCCATGGCATTCGGTTGGCCGGTCAAGGAAAACGGCCCGCTGCCCGGCCGGCAGATCGCGCCGGTGGCCAGGTGCAGGTTGCACAAGGCATTGGTGTTCCAGGTGCCGTGGGTGCTCTGGTTCAGCCCCATGGTCCAGCAACTCATCCAGTTCGGCGCCAGGCCGATCCAGTCGGCGGCCTGGTGGATGGCCGGCTCGGCAAGGCCGGTGATTGCCGCCACCCGCTCAGGGCTGTAGTCGGCCAAGAACCCTGGCATCGCCTCCCAACCTTCGCAGTGCTGGGCGATGAAGGCCTCGTCGATGCGACCCTGGCAGTACAGCAAGTGAAGTAGGCCGTTGAGCAGGGCCAGGTCCGTACCGGGTTTTATCTGCAGGAACAGGTCGGCTTTTTCGGCCGTGGCGGTGCGCCGTGGGTCGACCACGATCAAGCGCGCACCGGCCTTGATGCGGTCCAGCATGCGCAGGTAAAGGATGGGGTGGCAGTCAGCCATGTTGGCGCCGCTGACGAAAAACAGGTCGGCCTGGTCGAAATCCTCATAGGAGCCTGGTGGCCCATCGGCACCCAACGATTGCTTGTAACCGGTGCCTGCGCTGGCCATGCACAACCGCGAGTTGGATTCGATATGCTGCGTACCGATAAACCCCTTGGCGAGCTTGTTGGCCAGGTATTGGGCCTCCAGCGACATTTGCCCAGACACATATAGCGCCACCGCATCTGGCCCATCCCGCTCGATGATGGCGCGCAAGCGCTCGGCGGCGGCCTGGATCGCGCTTTGTAGCGGCACCCGAACCGGGTCGTGGCTGCGCTCATGGCGCAGCCAGGCATCACACAGGCGCCCGGCGTCGGCCAATGGCAGGTGGCTGGTCTGGCCCTTGGTGCACAACCGGCCAAAGTTGCTGGGGTGGGCCTTATCGCCAGTGACCCGGGTGACACGGTTGCCCTCGACACTCATGACGATGCCGCAGCCCACACCGCAGTATGGGCATACACTGCGTACGTTCATCGATGACCTCGCATAAAAACAAAACGGCGCCGGGCTGCCAGCGCTCTTTCGAGCGGGGCAACACGGCGCCGTTGTCGTGGGGTTCAGTGCAGCCGCCTTTGGCTGCGTTTGGCGAGGCTGATGCAGGTTTCGTTCCAGCAAAGTCAACCGCCGTGGCAGCGGTGTTTCAGCGAAAAAGTACCACCCTACCGTGCACCGAGACTGTGCCCGGCGCCTTGAAATAGCGCAGCGCCGTCACACCGGTTCAAGCATTTGCCCGTCGATGCCGTCACCGACCACCAAAAAGTGCCCGCCCGCCACATGGTGCAAGGTGCGCAGGGCATCCTGCCCACGAAAGTCCCAGCGCCCATCGCTGAACACCCGGCTGTCGGCATAAGCCGCGGTGACCTCGCCGATGAACAAATCGAACTGTTCCTGGTTGTCCGGTTGCTCGATCAATTTACATTCAAGCCAGGCCACGCACCCTTCGAGCAACGGCAGCCCTGGGGCAAGGCCGGCGAAGGTAGATAAACCGTAGGTGGCGAATTTATCGCGGCCGCCTTCGCTGAGGCGTTTGCCACTGGTATTGCCCACGGTCTGAACGATGTCCCGTTGGGCCACGCACGGTACGTTCAGGGCGAAGGTGCCGCTGGCCAACAGCAGTTCGCGGGTCCACACTGACTTATCGAGCACCACCGTGACTTTCGCCGGGGCGAAATCCAATGACATCGCCCATGCCGCGGCCATGATGTTGCGTTGGCCCTGGTGGGCCGCGCTGACCAGCACGGTGGGGCCGTGGTTGAGAAGGCGGTAGGCCCGGTCCAGCGGGACGGGGCTGCGGTGAACGGGCATGGTGCGCACCTGGATGAAGGTTCAGGGGCCCTATATAGCACGGCGTAGCGCCGATAAACATCAGGCACGGCCCCGGGCCGGCCCCCTGTTCAACGAACTTCGATTCTTTCGCGGCGCAACGAAACCCAAAAGGCCAACTGGGCGAGCACCACCGCCACCAGCAGCACAACAGCAGCGGAGAACGCCGGGTCGTGGCCCACGGAAACGAACGAGGTGCTGATGGCGCCAGCGGTCATTTGCATAAAACCATATAAGCCCGCTGCCGACCCGGTCAGGTGCGGGTTCACACTGAGTGATTTGGTCAGCGCCGACGGGCCGGTCAGGCCGAGCCCACAGGTGTACAGGAAGATCAGCACCAGCACGGCCGCCAGGTTCGCATGGCCGCTGGCGGTCAGGATGACCAACAATACCGCGCTGATCACACTGGCCGTATTACCCCCCAGCAACAGGACGTTAATCGGTACCGTGCGAATCAACCGGCCGGTCAGCGCGTTACCCACCGACATCCCGGCAATCATCAAGCCGAGGTATAACCCCACCTCATGCAGCGGGCGGTGTAGTTCGGTGACGAAAATGAACGGCGCGGCGGCGATGAACGCATAGATCGAGGTGGTCGCCATGCCGCCGCCCACGGCAAACCCTACGAAGCGCGTTGAGCTGAACAAACGCTTGTAGTCGGTCAACATGATCTTGCCGCTGAAGCGCCCCGTGGGCTGGCCCGTTTCCGGCAGCAGCACCCAGGTCGAGGCCAGCGCGATCAAGCCAAGCCCGGCCAGCACCCAGAAAATGGCGCGCCACCCCAACGCCGCGGCAATCACACTGCCGAGGATCGGCGCCAGGCCCGGGCCAACCATCATGATCAGGTTCAGCAGCGCCAGCCGGCTGACCACGGTTTGTGAATCGGAGGTATCCCGCACGATGGCGCGGCCCAAGGCCAACCCGGCACACCCGCCCAGCGCTTGAACCAACCGGGCAGCCACCAGCATCTGCAGGCTGGTGGTGACCGCGGCGGTGACCCCGGCGAGCAAATAAAGGACCAACCCTGCTATCAATGCGGGGCGCCGGCCAAGGGAGTCGGACAACGGCCCATAGATCAATTGCCCCACCGCCAGCCCAATGATGTACATGCTGATGGTCATCTGCGTTTGCGCGACCGTCGCGTGCAGTTCCACGGCAGAGTACGGCAGCGCCGGCACAAACATGTGCATGGCCAGTGTGCCACTCATCGTCACCAATACCAGCAACCACAGCGGTGGTGCAGCCCTGCGCACGGCAGGCGCCTTCATTAGATTTTCCAGCATCGTTCGACGAGCCTCATACTGCGCGCTCCGGCTTTGGGGTTGATGCCGGCAGTCCACATTTAAAAGATGCTGATGGGGTATTCAACGATCACCCGCACCTCATCATGATCGGGCCAGCGCAATCCGCTGCTCGCCCGGTGGGTGGATTGCCTGACGCGAAAACTTAGGTTTTTTGCTTTTCCCGACTGCACAACGTAGCCCACGTCAATATTGCGCTCCCATTCCTTATTGTTCTTGGCGTCCGGGTCATAGGTGCCGATGCGCCGGTAATACGGGTTATTACTGTTGGAGTTGTCCATGCCGTCGCCGCGAATATAACGGGCCATGAAGGTGAGGCCGGGGATGCCAAGCGGCGCCATGTCCAGGTCGTAACGCAACTGCCAGGATTGCTCATTAGGCTCGCTGAAAGGCACCACCGCCCCGGCGTTGCTCAGGTACACCGCACCGCTTTGCGTACCTTCGTAGGCGGCCCAGTCGAACGGCTCATCACCGTCGATTTTCTGGTAGCCCACCGATACCTTGTGGGCGCCAAAGCTGTAACCGGCCATGAACGACCAGGACGTGTTGTCGATCTCGCCCCCTTTGGCCTTGCCATAGTCGTGGGTGTCGAACAGGTTGAAGGCGAACGATAACGCTGTGGTGGCCGTGAGAGGCATCACGTAAGTGGCGTTGACGTACGACTGCCGCCAGATGTCTTTAAGCTGCGAGCCATACAGGATGAAGCTGAGGCGATCATTGACTTGGTACGAGCCGCCCACATAGTCGATGGCACGGGCAGGTGGCAACACCGTGTAGTCGGTGGTGATGTCCCCATCGTTGTGACTGGAGTCGGTGCTACTGGCCGCGGTGAAATGCCCGGCCTGAAGGGTCAACTTGTCCACTTCGTTGCTGACCAGGGTAAAACCGGTGGCCGAGCTAGGCAGCAAGCGGAATTGGTTCGATGAGAACACCGGCACGTTGGGAATCTGTTCACCGTACTTGAGCACTGTCTTGGAGATTTGCATCTTCACCGCCCCGCCCAACTTGGAAAATTCTTGCTCCGGGTGGCCGTCGGCACCCCATGGCATGAGGCTGGTACCGGTGGTGCCACCGCCGCCATCGAGCTTAACGCCGACCATGGCAAACGCATCGAGGCCAAAACCGACGGTGCCCTGGGTAAACCCTGAGCGGTAATAAGACATCAAACCCTGGGCCCACTCCGAGCGGTAGCCATTACGTTCCGAGACGGGCTTGTGCGAATTAGCGCCCAAGTTGTTAACCGAGCCGTTACGCATGCCACGGTAGAAATAAAAGTTACGATTGAGCAGGTCCAGGTGGCTGTCCTCGATAAAGCCCGCTGAATCACTCTGGCTCGCGGCCATGCCCAAGCTAGAGGTGAAAATTCCCACGAGCAGCCCGCAGGCTTGCAAGCCCGACATGCAACGCGCGCGGGCAGGTTGGCGAACATCGAGCTTTTGCATTGTGCTGATTCACTCTTATTGTTATTAGAAAAAAGCCGTGCACGCGGTCATGCGGTTTGCTTTTGCTGCGGTAGTTCCCCTTAAGCGCTAACGTTCGCGGTGGCAGGCAGGCGCGCACCGGCCATGCCCTGTACACACCGCCAGAGCAGCGCCAGCAAATGTCGCTGGGCCACCCCGCTTTGCTCTGCCTGTACGCACATATTCATCATCAACCCGAACAGCATCCGCGCTGTGGTGGCGACATCCGCAATCGATAATTGCCCTTTGGCCTGGCCGGCCCGCAGTACGGCGGCCAGTTCATCGCGGCATTCATCCATAAGCAGCTCCACACGCTGGCGAGCTTGCGCTTCCAACGAACGCAGGTCCCATTGCAAGATCCGTTGTTCATCGCAACGTGATGCCTGAAATTCCACATACACGGCCATGAACACTTGCAGTTGCTTGCTCGGCGACTTGATGCCGCGTTTGCGAAAGCGCCAGCTCTCCAGCAAATCCTCCAGGTACTCCACCACCACCTCGACCAGTAGCTGCTGTTTACTCCGGTAGTGGGTGTAGATCGAACCTGGCTGCAGCCCGCACGCGCTCGCCAGCGCCCGCAGCGACATGCCCTCGAAACCATCATTGGCAATCAACCGCACGGCATGGGTTTTGATCGTCTCGGTCCGGGACATCGTCGTCTCCTTCGTACCCTGCCCAGCGCGGTCGGGCTTAGCGTTGCAGCGGTTCAGTAGGCGCGCGGTGCCCGGGCGTCGGCCTGGACCACGCTCAGGGACATTTCACCAATGGCCTCGATAGCGATCTTGACCCGGTCGCCGGGTGCGAAGGGGCCTACGCCTTCAGGCGTACCAGTGGCGATCACATCACCGGGGTTCAGCGTTAGCACCGAAGAGATCAATTCGATGAGCTCAGGGATGTCAACGATCATGTCGCGGGTGTTGGCGTCTTGCTTGAGCTCATCGTTGACCCACAAGCGATTGCTCAAGTTCTGCGGCTCGGCGACTTCATCAGCGGTCACCAGGTACGGCCCCAGCGGCGTGAACGTGGCGAACGACTTGCGCATGGAGCGCTCTTCTTCGGCTACCCCGGGCTCGATGCGCATGGTGGCGTCGATCAGGCAGCTGTAACCGAACACATATTGCATCGCCTCGGCACGTGGCACATTGCGCGCACGCTTGCCAATGATCACCGCCAGTTCCGATTCGTGATCGAAGCGGCGCTCGGAGCCGTGGGGCAACACGATGCTGCTTCCGGCGCCGACCAGAGAACCAGGCGCCTTGAGGAAGAACCCTTGCTCGCGGGCGGTACGCCCTTTGCTGACCGAGCGCACCCCCAGTTCGCCGACATGCTTGCGGTAATTGGCCGGCGCCGCAAACACGTGCGACGGATAAGGGCTCGGTGGCAATAATTGAACCTCGGCCAAGGCCAGTGGTTGTGCGCCATGTTGTAGCGCCTGGACCTGTTCACGCACGCCCTGCCAATGGCCGATCAACCAGTTCATGCGTTGTTCTGGCATTGCGTCCAGGGCCGCAGGCACCACTGCGGTGATGTCGAACAGTTGATCGCCTGCGATAACACCCAATCGATATTCACCGAACACTGCCAGCTTCATTGTGCCGCTCCTATGACTTGACGGGCCTCGCCTTGCTCCAGCCCTTCTTCTCGGTAATACCCCAGTGCTTTCACGGCCGGCAGATCGTCGACCTCGAACAGCACCGCTTCCTGGGTGGTTTGGTTAACGTGTTGGTGCCACGACCACGGCGCGATGGCCAGAAAGTCACCCGGTGCCCAGTCATAGCGCTGGCCGTCGACAATGGTGCTGCCATGGCCGCGCAGGGCGCAGTAAAGCTTGCTACCGGTGTGCCGCCGAGGCTGCCCCTGAAAACCGGGGCGCAGTTTAAGCAGGCTCATCCCCATGGTTTTCATGGCCGCCCCCCCGTTTACCGGGTCTTGGTACTCCAGCACCACGTCCTCGAACGGGTCGGGCTGCAACCCTTCGGCCAGGGCCAACGCCGCCTCGGCTTGTTGGCGCGGATACACCAGTAGCGGATTGACGGCGTTGGGCCGGGCCGCGCGCGGGCTGCGCATGATGCCGCTGCCGAATGCGCGCCAGGAGTGTTCGGGCACGTCGTTCACCGGTTGCATTTGCCGGTCATAAGGCTCGAAAAATGTGGCATGCAGCGAACGCGAAAGGCTGATATCGAGCACGTCGAGCCAGATCATCGGCTCATCGCCGCGGTGCACATGATCGTGCCAGGCCATGCTCGGGGTCAGCACCAGGTCACCTTCGTGCATCGAATACATCTCGCCGTCGACGGTGGTGGTGCAACCGCTGCCTTTAAGGATAAAACGGAACGCATTGGCGGTATGGCGATGCGCTTCGGCCACCTCACCAGGCAGGATGTACTGGATCGACGCCCAGAACGTGTGGGTGGTACCGAATGGCAGCCCAGGGTTGGCCAGCCGCAAGGTGCGGCGCTGCCCGCCGGAACCGATGGCGATCGCTTGGCCTACGCGCTCCAGCAACGGTTCCAGGTCTGCCCAGCGCCAATGCACGGTGCGCATGTCGGAGCGGGGTTCGCGGGTGAACAGCGGCGGGTCGTCTGGCTGGTGAATACGACAATCGAAACGCGCCAGGTCATCTTTCAAGGCTTTGCGTGCCTGGCCGTCGACCATGGACGGTTCAGCGGTGGGTCCGGTTGCGGGCGAGCTCATTATTGTTATCCTTTTATTTGTAAAAGGTTGAACCATTATAAAAAAACCGAGAAATGATGCAAGGGCCTTTCGGGAAATAACTGGAAACCTTCAACGGTGCAGTTGATACCAGCGCACACCCTGCGCATCGAGCCGAGCGCTGATTTCGCCGCGGTGCAGCAACAGGTTCAGGTGGGAGATAGCCTCCCCGGTGGCCATGCGGTATTGCGTCGGGTTGCTTGAATCGATTGACCGACGAAACAACACCTCGAACAGATCGACCACCCGCGCCGGTGTGCGCAAGGCGTTGCGCAGGTCGGCAAGCCCCTTCACCACCGACTCACGCAGTGTTTCGACACGGCGATGCAAGCCATGGAAGCATTCGTTGTGCGAAGGCAGCACCAGCACATCGTCGGGCACTTGTAGGGCGATACGCCCCAGCGAGCTGTACCAGTCATCCAGCGGGTCCGCCTCGGGCTCATAGGGGTGGGTGGATACGTTCGAGGAGATCCTCGGCAGCACCTGGTCGCCTGCGATGTACAGCTTAAGCTCGGGGCAATACAGCGACGCATGCTCAGGGGAGTGGCCGCAGGTGAGCAAGACCTTCCAGCGGTGCCCACCTATCAGAATGTTTTCACCGTCGCGAAGGCGGCGATAACTGCTCGGCAAGGCGTGAAACTGCTGGGCGTATCGGCCCGCCCATGCCGCGAAGGTGTCAATGGCTTCGGTATCCCAGCCCGCTTGCTGGTAGAACTGCCGCCAGGCATGGGGCAATGGCCGCCCGGCTTCGGCAATGGTCAACCGCGCCTGCAAGTACTCTTGCCGGGCCATCCACAGCGAACAGGCGAAGCGCTCGCAGAACCAACCGGCCATGCCGACATGGTCAACGTGCATGTGGGTCACGATCACCCGGCGTATTGGGCGTGCATCGGGCCAGTTATCCAGAAGCTGCTGCCAGGTTTCGACACTGGCGGTGGAATACAAGCCGGTATCGATCAGGGTCCAGCCGTCGTCGTCCGCCAGCGCCCACACATTGATGTGGTCAAGGGCAAACGGCAGCGGCAGGCGAACCCAATAAATGCCCTGCGCGACCGGCAGCAACTGCCCGGCCGCGGGCAACTGGGCAAATGGATAGCGCAAACCCTGGGCCACGGAGCGCTCACGGTCGCGGTGCCACTTTTCAACGGCAGCGGTCACGGCGCCATCTCCTGAAGCCACTGGGCCAATACCGCCTTTTGCACCTTGAGCGATGCACTGCGCGGGAAGCTGTCGAAATGAGCCACACGCTCTGGCCAGGCATACCGGGCCACCCCTCGGCTTTCGAGCCAGGCACAAAGTTCGGCAAGGGTGATGGCGGCCTTGTCGCAGGTGATCACACAGGCGCACGCCCGTTCACCCAGGCGTTCATCGGGGTAACCGACCAGTGCCACGTGTTCGATACGCGGGTGGCACACCAGCACCGCCTCGGTATCTCCGGGGTAGATATTCACCCCGCCGCGGCGAATCACGTCTTTTTCACGGGCGACGTACACCACATGGCCATCGGCGTCCAGGCGCCCCAGGTCGCCGGTTCGCAGCCAACCGTCGGCGAGCAGGGTTTTGCTCGTCAGTGAAGGGTTGCCGTAATAACCCAGGAAACAACACGGCCCTCGCACCAGGATTTCGCCGACCTCACCGCTAGGCAGTGCTTCGCCCCGGGCGTCGACGATGCGTACTTCATTGCCCGGTAGCGGTGCGCCGTCGGACCCAAGCTGGCTGGCCAGCGTGTCTTGCGGTCGGGAGCTGGCCAGCCCCAGGCATTCGGACATTCCATAGGCGGCGAACGGCTGTGGGCACAGCCGCTCACGCACGGCCAGCCGTTGCTCACGGGATAACCCGCTCATCGAGCAATGCCGAAACGAAGCCACATCGACTTCGCCCAACAGCGGCGAATGCAGCAGGTCATGAACATGGGTGGGCATGAGCAAGCCGTAAGTGATGCGATGCCGGGCAATAAGCCGCAGAGCATCATCGCCG
The DNA here is from genome assembly GCF_014694385.1 of Pseudomonas typographi. GTDB lineage: Bacteria > Pseudomonadota > Gammaproteobacteria > Pseudomonadales > Pseudomonadaceae > Aquipseudomonas > Aquipseudomonas typographi. The sequence continues at coordinate 101,115 of NZ_JAAOCA010000005.1, forward strand.
TTCCAACTGCGCATCACCACGGTGGTCAAGCCCAGCACCGCGCAGGCAAGCAACCCAAATACCGCGCTGCCGACAAAACCGAATTGCGCGGCCACCAGGCAGATGTCATCAACACTCACCTGTTGCGCCAGGGCCCGCTGCACAATTGCAAAACGCAGGGTATTGGCCGAGTGCATCACCCCTTTTGGCGTGCCGGTGGTCCCGGAGGAGTACACCAGCAGCGCCAGCGCCTGGGCATCTACCGGGGCGTGGAGCCATTGCCCGGTGCCCGCCGATAGCTGCGACCACGTGCAGGCATGCGCTGCGCCCTGGTAATCGTCAGGCACCACCAGCGTGGTCGTGGTGCCAGCCGCCTGTACGCCTTCTATGGCCCGGGTTATTTCTTTGGGTTCGCCCAGGGCAATCAACATTCGCGCATCGGCGTTGCCGCAAATCGCCGCGATTTGGCTGGCAGAGAACATCGGCGGGATGGGTGCCATGACCGCCCCAAGGCAGGCACAGGCGAGCATGCTCAGCGTAGCGTCGATGGAGTTACGCGCCTGGATCAGCACCAAATCGCCCGGGCGCAGGCCCTGCCGGTGCATGCCGCCAGCAAGCCGGCTGGCCGCGCCGATCAATTGGTCGAATGTCAGCGATCGGTCGTCCTCGATCAGCGCTACTTTTTCCGGGTGCCGGGCGGCGGCTCCGTACACGCTGGCCCATAAATCTTCCGTGCGCCAGAAGCCCCGCCGGTAGTAACTGGCGTGGCGCACATCGCGCTCGTCGGGTACGACGCTCGCCGGCATTTGCTCGACCTGTTTCATAGCCCCTGCCTCAACCTGCTGGCGTTTCGGCCACCGCCGGCCGGGTGATTCCGAACTCGGCGAAGACTTCTTCGGTGTGCTGCCCCAACACCGGCGGCGGGGTGCGGGTGCTGGGCGGGGTCTCGGACAGCTTGATCGGGTTGGTGATCAACTTGAATTTGCCCGACAGCGGGTGATCGACCTCCACCACCAGCTCGCGCTGCACCCGTGGGCTTTCGAACACTTCAGGGAAGGTCAGCACCGGGGAATACATCACACCCGCCGCCAAGAGTTTTTCGTCCCAATACTTCATGGGCCGCTTGGCGAAGGCCTGGGCCACGCCCTGGTCAACGATTTCGCGGTGCGCCAACCGGCCATCCTTGGTCGCCAAGCGCTGATCAGCCAACAACTCCGGCGCTTCCAGCGCTTCGGCCAACGCCCGCCAGAATTTATCGGTATGGGCGATGATCATGATGAAGCGGTCGTCGGCAGTCTGGTAGGTGTTGTAAGGCACGATCTGCCAATGGGCGTTGCCGATCCGCCCGGGGGTTTCCCCGGTGGTGAAATAGTAAGCATCACGGGGGATCATGCTGAAGATGGTGGCATCGAGCATCGACAGGTCGACCAATTGGCCGCAGCCGGTCTTGTTGCGGGATTCCAGCGCCGCCATCACACCGATGGTGGACAACAGCGGGGTGATCAAATCGCTGTAGGGCATGCCGGTTTTCAGCGGCCCGGTGTGCTCATCGCCGGTCAATTGCATGATGCCGCTCATGGCCTGGACCACCGGGTCCATGCCGGGGCGCTTGGCATCCGGGCCGTCGCGGCCGAACGCCGAGGTTGAGCAATAAATCATGCGGGGGTTGAGCGGCTTGAGCGTTTCGTAATCGATGCCCAGTTTCTTCGCAACGCCCGGGCGGAAATTCTCCACCACGATGTCGACCTGCGCCGCCAACTGGTGCGCCACAGCCTGCCCCTCGGCGCTGGTGAGGTCGATGATGACGCTGCGCTTGTTACGGTTGAGGGTCAGAAAGTACACCGCGTCTTCACCGAGGAAGGTTTCCCCCGTTTTGCGCATGGTGTCGCCTTCGGGTGGCTCGACCTTGATAACGTCCGCGCCGAAATCCGCCAGGAGCATGGTCCCGAACGGACCGTTCATCATTTGTGTGAAATCCAGGACTCGCAGCCCTTCCAGTGCACCTGCCATAACGTTGTATCTCCTTGGACGTTCGATACTATTTTTATAAATGGATCATTGGATGAACCATTGATTTCACAATCAAGCAACCTTAGCGGTTTGTCAAGCGACATACCGCGGCTAAGGTGCTTTCTAAAGGATGGGCGACAAATCAGTGGTGGCCTGTGGCTCACCGGCCACAGGCTCAACTGCGCCTTGCGGCGGGGTGTGTGCGGCAAGGATCAGGTCTGAGATGCGTTCGGCAACCATCATGGTCGGGAAATTGATATTGCCACTGGGCAGGCTGGGGAAAATCGATGCATCGACCACCCGTAGCCCTTCCACCTCACGCACCCGCCCCTGCGCGTCGGTCACCGCCATCGGGTCGTCGGCGCGGCCCATACGGCAGGTGCAACCGGGGTGCCATACCCCCACGCAGGCCTTGGCAATGAACTCGCGCAACAGTTGCTCATCGGCCAGCACGTCGGATAGCGTCGGCCCACCCGCCACGACCTTGGTCATCAGGTACTTACGCAGTATGGCCGGCCCGTCCAACAGCCATGCCAACAGTTGGGTGATGATCTTGTTGCGCGTGCTGAGCATGCCTACTTGGCGAACCTTTTCGCTATAGCTGGCCGGGAACGGCTCTGACGTGGCTTCGGCCATGGCCTCGCTGGCCTGGATCGCCGCCATGCGGTGAAAGCCATCGGCCAGGCGATCCATGTCGCGCGGGTCGGCCAGCAGGTTCAGCTCGACCTTCGGGGACGCCTGCCAGTCGCTGGACTCCAAAGTGACCTGGCCGGAGGCCGAATAAGGCTTATTCACGTACATCAGCATGGTGCCGACCCGCTCACCCACGGCGTGCCATGAAGTTTTGCTGACGCCTGCGACGAACATGTCGCCGGCGGGCGCATTGTGCATGCCAGAGGAGTAACGCCAGCCCAGCATGATGTGCCGACGCGTATGGTGGTTGATCCGGGCCGGCTTTTTGATGAACGACGCCAGCGCGATGGCCGGGTGTTCCATGAGGTGCTGGCCCACGCCGGGAACGTCCGCCACCAACGGCACGCCATGTGCCTTCAGGTGCGCCGCGGGGCCCACGCCGGAGCGCATCAGCAATGCCGGCGAATGAATCGCGCCGGCACTGACGATCACTTCCCGGGCCGAGAACTGAACTGGGCCGCCCTCCCCCTGCACCTCGACCCCGCAACAGCGGTTACCGTCGAACAGCAGCCGGCTGACCTGGCTATTGGCGCGGATGGTCAGATTGGGGCGTTGGCGGGTGGGCGCATCCAGGTAGGCCATGGCCGCCGAAACCCGGCGTTCGTTCTCGTTGGAAATGGCAATCGGAAAATAACCTTCCTCGAACACGCCGTTCTGGTCAGGCAGGTATTGATACCCTGCCTGCTCCAGCGCCTCGGCCAGCGCCAGTGGATGGCCCGGCCAGTGGTCTGGCAAGATGCGCCGCACCGGTATGCGCCCCTCTTTACCGTGCAGTGGCCCGTCGAAATCAAGGTCGCGCTCGACCTTCTTGAAGTACGGCAACACCTGGTCCCAGCTCCACCCTTCAGCCCCCAGGGCCTGCCATTCGTCATAGTCGCTGGGGCCGCCCCGGTTGAAGAACTGGCCGTTGATCGACGAGCCACCGCCCATGATCCGCGCCTGCTCATACTTGCGCAGCGCCACCGCGGGCCCACCCCGCCAGGCTTGGGTGGTCACCCGCAGCTTTTGCCAAAGAAAACCCGGGTTCAGGTACGCCGTGCCGGGGTAACTGTCCAAAACGGCAGCGGGCACTTGCCCTTCAGGGGTATCCATACCCGCCTCGCAGAGCAGCACGCTGATCTGCGGGTCGGTAGACAGGCGATGAGCAAGCACGGAGCCTGCCGAACCGCCGCCGATGATGATGTAATCGTACACAGTCGCGACTCCTGCTGCGCTCGCCATCGTCAATCCTGGCCCAGGTTGATGGCGACGCTTTTCAGTTCCGAATAGAGTTCCAGGGCTTCACGGCCGCGCTCGCGCCCCCAGCCCGATTGTTTGAAACCGCCGAAGGGCAACGCAGGGTCATTGACCATGTGCGCGTTGACCGACACGGAACCGGCGCGGATGCGCTTGGCCAGCTTATGGGCCTTGCCGATGTCTTGGGTCCAAATGCCCGCGAACAGGCCGTACTCCGTGTCGTTGGCCAAGGCTGCAACGCTGGCGAGGTCATCGTCGTCGAAGGGCATCGCGCACAGCACCGGGCCAAAGATTTCCTCGCGCACCACACTCAATCGCGCATCGGTGTCGGCCAGCACCGTGGGGGGTACGAAATACCCCCCCTCGATGGCCGGGCGCTGGCTGGACACCACGGTGGCGCCGCCTTCACGCCCGGCTTCGATGTAACGCTGCACGCGCTCCATCTGTACTTTCGAGATCAGCGGGCCAAGGTCATTGCCCGCTTCCATGCCGTGGCCGAGCTGCAGTCGGTCGCCATACGCGGCGATGTCGGCGACCACTTGATCGTAGACCTTGCGGTGTACATAAAGCCGCGACCCGGCCGAGCAAACCTGGCCGCTGTTGAAGAAGATCGCGTTCGCCGCACCCGGTATGGCCGCGGCCAAGTCGGCGTCCGGGAAGATGAACACTGGGGATTTACCACCCAGTTCCAAGGTGACTTTTTTCAGGTTGCCCAACGCGGCTTGAACGATCCGCTTACCGGTCGCCGTCGAGCCGGTAAAGGCCACCTTATCGACGCCCGGGTGCGCGGCCAGCGCGGCCCCCGCATCACCGCCAAAGCCTGTGACGATGTTCACCACACCGGCTGGGAAGCCGGCTTCCATGATCAACTCGCCCAGGCGCAATGCATTGAGCGGCGTTTGCTCGGCCGGCTTGAGTACCACCGTGCAACCGGCGGCCAGCGCAGGCGCCAGCTTCCAAATGGCCATCGACAAGGGGAAGTTCCAGGGAATGATCTGCCCCACCACACCGACGGGCTCGCGCACCGTATACGCGTGCCAGGTGCCCGGCATCGACAGCGGCACCGCCTCGCCCGTGAGCTTGGTGACCCAGCCCGCCATGTAACGCACCATTTCAGCGGTGCCGGTGATGCCGCGGCGGGCGAACGCCAGTGGCTTGCCGTTATCCATCACTTCCAGTTCGGCCAACTCGTCGCCGTGCTGCTCGATCAAGTCGGCCAGGCGCAGCAACAGCCGGGTACGGTCGGCGGGCTTGCAGCGCGCCCAGTCCCCCGCTTCGAACGCCCGGCGTGCCGCAGCCACCGCCAGGTCGATGTCCGCGGCTTGGCCTTCGGCCACACGGGCAATCAGCCGGCCGGTGCCGGGGTCTTCAACGTCGAATTGCTTGCCGGCGCTGGGCGCGACCCAGCGCCCGTCGATCAGCAAGCGGTGTTCACGCTGTATGAATTGGGCGGCGGTCTGGCTCAGTTGCGGATGCAAATTGGACATGAATACATTCCTTATTCTTGTAAGGGGGCTGCTGGCGCCTTACACCGGTTGCGCGGCCAGGGGCTCGGCAACGGGCAGAAGGCTTTTCAGGTCGACATTCAGGTCTTGTGCTTGCTGCGGCTGGACCTCGACCCCAGCGTTGAGCAACCTTCGCGCCGCCATGTGATCGGCAGGCCGCGCCACCGATTCGACGGCGACCAGGCGCCCGGCACGGAACAGGTAGGCAGAAAAACTCAACGTTTGCGCATCACCACGGATCACGCATTGGTCAGCGCCATGGGATAAGCCGGCGATCTGCAGTTTCAGCCCACCCTGGTCGCTCCAGAACCAGGGCGCGGCATCGTAGGGTGCGCGGTTGCCGGTCAGGGTTCTGGCCAGGCAGCGGGCCTGGTCCATCGCGTTCTGTACCGACTCGATGCGGCACAGGCCCAACGAGAAGCGCGACTCGAACGCGGCACAGTCGCCAATCGCCGAAATGGCCGGGTCCTCGGTGTTCAGGAAGGCGTCAACGACGATGCCGTTTTCACAGCGCAAGCCTGCGTCCTGGGCCAGTTCCACATTGGGTTGAACGCCAATGCTGCTGATCAACAAGTCCGCCTCGATCACCTCGCCCTCGCGGGTCACCACCCGGCAACGACCAGGCGCAGGCTCATCCAGGGCCGCCAGAGTGGTTCCCAGTAAAAAGCGCACGCCCAGGGCTTCATGGTGGCGGCGGAACGCCGCCGCCACCGGGGCGCTGATCGCCCTGCCCATCAGCGTTGGCCCCGCCTCGATAACGGTGACGGCCAGGCCTTTTTTGGCGGCCACCGCGGCAAACTCCAGGCCTAGAAAACCTGCACCGACGACGACGACCTCACGGGCGCCACCGAGGCGCTCGCGCATGTTGCCGGCGTCGTCGAGGCCACGCAGGTTGACCAGCCACGGGTAGGGTTTATCCAGGCCCGGCAGGTTGCGGTTGCGGGCACCGGTGGCCAACACCAGGTGGCTATACGGCAAGCGCACGCCCGTAGCGGTTTCGACGAACCGGCTGGCACGGTCGATGCGGGTGACCCTCGCGCCCAGATGCAGCTCGATGTCACGCTTTTGAAAGTGTTCGCGAGACTGAAAGAACAGGCTGTCGATTTCGCAATCGCCGTTCATGAAGGCCTTCGACAACGGGGGCCGCTGATAAGGCAAATGCGCCTCGTCACCGACCAGGCGAATGGTCCCGGCATACCCCTCATCCCGAAGAAAACCCACGAGTTGAAACGCAGCCTGGCCAGTGCCGACCACCACGATTCCATCATCAGCCATGACATCCCTCCCGGCGCCACCCAGGGCGCCATGCTTATTTGTCGATATGGATGCACAGCGCAGGGCATAGGCGGGCGGCTTCACGGATGTTTTCGTGTTCCTCGGCGGGCGGGTTGTCGTCGAGCACAATGACCAGCCCATCGTCTTCGTTTTGCGCGAATACCTTGGGCGCGGCCATCACACACAACCCGCCGCCGACACAACGCGAATAATCGACACTGAAGAACTTTTGCATTTTCGGCTCCCACTTCAATGGCAGGGATTTGATCCCATAAACGAAGGCGTCGCTGTTGAACTTCAGCTCCTCGACGGGCACCGCCAACTCCAGGCTAGGCAAGCGCTGGAACAAGGTGGTGAAGACGATGCTCAGTTCCAGGCGCGCCAGGTGCTGGCCCAGGCACTGGTGCACGCCGTAACTGAAGGCCACGTGGTGCCGAGCTTCACGGCGAATGTCGAACTTGTCCGGGTCGGGGAATTTTTCAGGGTCGCGGTTCGCCGCGCTGATCATCGCCATCACACCTTCGCCTTTGCGGATCAACTGCCCGGCGACTTCCACATCTTCCATGGCCACTCGCGGGCCGTTGTAATGGACGATGGTGTGGAAACGCAGCATTTCTTCGATGGCATTCTTGACCAGCGAGGGGTCGTCGATCAGCGCCTGTTTTTGGTCTGGGTTGGTCAATAACGACAAGGTGCCCAGGGCGATCATGTTAGCGGTGGTTTCGTGCCCGCCCATCAGCAGTAATTCGATAGTGGCCAGCACTTCTTCACGGCTCAGGTGGCCGGGAACCAACTGGGTACCGATCAAGCGGCTGATCAGGTCGCTGCGGTTGCCGGGGTTCGCCATTTTTTCAGTGATCAGCGTGTCGAGGTACGCACGCATCTCCTCGCCGGCCTTCAGCGGCACCGATGGGTCGGCGGTCAGGTCGAGCTTGGCTTGGGCGCGCTCTTGGAAGAATTCGCGGTCCTCATAGGGCACGCCCAACATGTTGGCGATGACCGCGGTCGGCAGCGCCAGGGCAAACTCTTCGGCGAAGTCGCAAGCATCACCTTTGGCAATCATCTCGTCGAGCAGTGCGTCGACCGTTTCCTGGATGAAGGGGCGCATGGCCTCCACCTGGGTGATCATGAATTCTTTGGTCAGCATGCGCCGGTGCTTGGTGTGCTCCGGTGGGTCAAGGCGAATCAGCGTCGCCGGTTTTTCGTATTTCAGCAGCGAGGCGCGGGCCGGCGAGATGAACGGGTAGCCGTCTTTGGCCGGGTCGGTGGAAAAGCGGTTGTCGCCCAGTACTGCCTTGACGTCGTCATAGCGGGTGAGCAACCAGGCTTGGCTGCCGTCGGGCATCGTCACTTTGGACACCGGCGCTTCGGCGCGGATTTGCGCATATTCCGGCGGTGGGGAGAACGGGCAGCGCTTCATCGGGAATGCTGGCGCGTTGGCGTGGTCATGGCTCATGGGTGTCTCCTTATTGTTATTAGCAAGGCCACGGCCGCAGCCATGGCTGGAATCAATGTGCGGCGGGGCCGCAGCGGCTGGGTTCGTTCATGGCCGTGACCGCGCCGCGGCGGCAATGAAATCTTCAACTTGCTCGTCGTGCTCGCCGATGGCAGGGGGGCCAAAGCGCGGCGTCATCAGCCGCCCATCGAAACTCGCCGGGTAGCGCGCGGCCCTGATCATCCCGACGGGCGATTCGATCAGGCTGTGAACCTGGTTGTTGATCACTTGCGCGTCATTGAGAAACTGGTCCAGGTCAAACACCGGCGCGGCGGGCACATCCATCTCCAAAAAGCGCTGTAACCAGAACGCCGTGGTTTTTTCCTTGACCACCGCACCCACGCGGCGAAAGAACTCTTCGGCCATCAGTACCGGGTCGGTCATTTGCTTGAACTCGTCCTTCCACTCTGGCCGTTCGACTGCGCTGAGCGTCTTGGACATCTGTGCGCCATTGGCAGGCGAGATGACCACATGGCCGTCAGATGTTTCGAGCACCTGCGATTGCGGCGGTTTCCAGCCACTGGTATCGCCTTCGAAGGTGCGATGCTGGAACATGTCGGGGAAATTGAAATAGCCCATCACGTCGAGCATCGGCAGCTTCACATGGGCGCCTAGGCCGGTTTTTTCGCGTTCGTAGAGGGCGGCGATGATCGCTTGGCTGCCAAAAATCCCAGTGACTTTGTCGACCATGTTGTAAGGCGTGACCGCAGGCGAGCCATTGTTGCGCCCTTCGGCCAGTACGATGCCGGTACGGCCCTGGATCAGTGAATCGAACGCGGGCGCATTGGCCAGCGGCCCGGTATCGCCAAAACCGGTGATGGACAAGCGAACCAGCCGTGGGTTAAGTGCGGTCAGCACCTCTTGCCCCAGCCCCAGGGAAGTCGCCACCCGTGGCCGCCAGTTTTCGATCAGTACATCGGCTTTTTCCAGCAGGCGTTTGAAACGCGCCAACCCCTGCTCGGACTTCAAATCCAGGGTAACACTGCGCTTGCCGCGGTTGGCGTTGGTCCAGGACGCACCAAACCCGCCGCGGGAATGGCCAAAGCGGCGGAAACCATCGCCCCCCGGGGGTTCGACCTTAATCACCTCGGCGCCCAGATCGGACAACATCATCGATGCGAACGGGCCGGTGAGGAAACTCGAGGTTTCGATGATCACCAGCCCTTCGAGCGGCCTTCCGGATTGTCGTGGCGATTCACCGCTGTGGGCCGGCGTTTCAACAGTGCTCATGGCGTCCCTCTTTTTTATTGTAGTGAGGCAGATCGAGTATACACGACCAATGGCCTTACTATTGATTGGATCATTGGCTGAACCTTTGAATGAAAAGTTAGACCTCCGGGGTCGGCCTTGTCAAGGGTATTTTTGGCCCTATACATTCCCTACCGCGGGGCTCCAGCGCCGATATACAGCACAGACAGCGCCCAAAAATGGGGCTAAAATCGCAATGGCTTAACCAATTGAAAAAAAAGGCCCAGCGTTCAACACCGGGCCGCAAGAGGAAACTAGCTTTGGACAAAGACCCGCAACGCGCCCGGCCTTCTTATTTGCCGATCCAGACCAAGCGCGCATTCGAAGAAGTCGCGGAGCAAATCCGCGAGCAATTGTCTCAAGGCTTGCTCAAACCAGGCGATCGGCTGCCCCCGGAGCGGGACTTGGCCGAACAATTCAACCTGTCGCGCAACACCGTGCGCGAGGCGCTCAGGGCCCTGGAGATGTCGGGCCTGCTGGAGTTTCGCAAAGGTGCTACGGGCGGTGCGTTTATCCGCGAAGGGCAAAGCGACGCGGTGGTGTCGGGCTTTTCCGACCTGTATCGGTTGGGCTTCATTCTGCCAGGCGACCTGGCCGAGGCCCGTTTGCTCATCGGTGTCGAAGTCACCCGGCTGGCGTGCCAACGGGCTACGCAAACCGAATATGCTGAACTGGAAGCCAACCTGGATGCCAGTGAGCAAGCGTTCGCAGACGGCGACGGCAAAAAGCGCTTGGTGCTTAACCTTGATTACCACATCATTTTGGCAAGGGCGGCGAAAAATCCGGTGCTGATCATCCTCATGGAAGCGCTGAACGAGCTGATTTTCAGTAACCTGTTCAAGGCACCGGTGCATGCCGAGAACAAGAAAATCGTGGCCTCGCGCCGGCGAATCTTGAAGCACATGCGTGCCCGTGACGAAGAAAAGGCCGTGGCGGAAATGCACAAGCACCTGACCGCGCTGCGCAAGCACTACAAGGCCCAGGAACAACCCGAGGCCGTGGCGCCCACTGGCAAAGCACCCAGCGAGGCCTGAGCGCCTGCGCCGCAGGTGCGCAACGTCATCGCGGGGTGCAGCGATGACGCGCGCTGGCCCTCGGCGATCAAGCCCCGCGGACAGTATCAATCACCGCCAGCGGGTCCGCCGGCAACTCATCCCCGCGCCAAGCCACTTGGCCGTCCGGCCGCACCAAGACAAACCGGCGTTCATAAACCTGGGCAGCTTCCTGGTTATCGATATCCACCACCTTGAATGGCAATTTACGCTCGCTCGCCGCCGCTTCGAATGCGCTGGTCTCGCCGCCGGCGAAGCGCAACAAAACGAACTCGCGGCCGAACAGATCCAGCGTCGATTCGCCGGGCTTGAGCCACACGTGGGGCGCCCTGGAGCCTGGCCGGGCGGTTTGCACATAGGTGGAGACCGAATCCTCGGGGCGCGGTGTGCCGTCAGGCACGATAATCGGCGAGCCCTCGAACACATAACCCAAATGGATGCCAATGGAGAACCACTCGCGCTTCATTTGCTCGGTGTAGGCATCGCCGAACGCCTTGCGCGCTTCATCGCTGCCCGGCCCGTCTTCGAACACCGCCGGTGAAGGCGAGCTGACCCGGGGCGAAAGCATGCGCTTAAGGTTGCCGGTGGCTTCGGCGACGTTACGCAGCGCCACTGGGCGCATCTCGATCTCGTAAGAGTCCAGTAGCGTGCGCCCGCCCCAACCCTGCAGGTAACCGGCGAGTTTCCACGACAGGTTGACCGCATCCTGGATACCGGTGTTCATGCCGAAGCCACCGGTCGGTGAGGTCAGGTGCGCGGCGTCGCCGGCCAAGAACACGCGCTCGGTGCCATAGGTATCGGCCACCAGTTGCCGGCGGATCCACGGCAACATCGAGAGGATCTCGAAATCGAACTCACGCCCCACAGCCCGCTGGATAGCGGCACGCATATGCGCTTCGTCATGGGTCGCTTTGTTGTCGTCGCCCACCAGCGAAAAACGCCATTGGTCGCGACCGTTAATGGCCACCAGGGTCGCCCAGGTGCCTTCAGGCCCGATGAAAATGTAACGATAAGCCTTGGGCTTGTTGTGCAGCGCTTCGAGGTTATCGGTGCGAAACACCACGTTGGTGGTGTAAGTCAGGGTGGGTTCCCCGGCCATCTGAATGCCCAACCCCTGGCGTACGGCGCTGGCACCGCCATCGGTGCCCACCAGGAACTGCGCTTCGATCTCCCGAGTTTCACCGCTGATAACATCCCGTACCGTGGCGGTGACACCCTCGGCATGCTCCACGAACGATACCAGTTCGGTATTGTAAGCCAGCGTCACACTGGGGTACTGGCTGGCAAAACGGCGCAGCACCGGGTCGAAAAAATTCTGCGGGCAGCGCTCGCGCTTTTGTGGGCTTTGCGGCGGGTACTTTTCCTCCCGTGGCGAGGCAAACACTTCGCGGCCAAACTCGTGCCCGTTCAGCGTGGTCACCCAGGCACAATCCTGCGGATAATCGCGATTGTACCCGGCACTTTCTACCCATGGAACGATGCCCCAGCGGCGGCAGAATTCCATGGTCCGAACACCGACCATGTCCATTCGCGGCTGCTGCACCACACCGTCGGTACGCTCCAGCAACGTGCACTCCATCCCCCTAAAGCCCAGGTCTCCAGCCAATGCCAGGCCGATGGGGCCAGCGCCAACAATCAATACAGGCGTTTTCATTTTATTGTTCTCCCTCATGCGCGGACGAAGCGCCATGTGTTTTCACGTTTGCCGTCGAGCGGCCGGTTGTTACCGGGTTATGCCGGCTCAGGCGAGCAAGCGCCGGCCGATGATCATTCGGTGGATTTCGTTGGTGCCTTCGATGATCTGGTTGACCTTGGCGTCGCGCATCATGCGCTCCACCGGGAACTCCTTCGAATAGCCATAGGCGCCGAGTACCTGTACCGCTTCAGTGGTCACGGCCATTGCCATGTCGGTGACGAAACACTTGGTCATCGACGACAACACAGTCATCCGGCTGTGATCGCCGGAGTCGATTTCCTCTGTGCAGGTGCGCAGCAACGAACGCGCCGCTTCGATCTGGATCGCCATATCAGCGAGCTTGAATTGCATGCCCTGAAAATGGCCGACGGGTTTGCCGAACTGCTGGCGCTCCTTGCAGTATTGAATCGCCACGTCCAACGCCCCTTGCGCCAGCCCGAGCGAGGTGGCGGCGATGGTGGGGCGGTTGAGGTCCAGCACCTTCATGCAGGCCTTGAACCCCTCGCCCTCTTGCCCGAGCAAGCAATCGGCGCCTACCCGCATGTTTTCGAAGTACAGCTCATGACTCGGGGAGCCATGCCGGCCCATCTTGTGCTCCTGGCGGCCGACGACGAAACCTGGGGTCTTGGTGTCTACCATGAACGCGCTGATGCCGTCCGAGCCCGGCGCATCGCTGGTGCGGGCGAACACCAAGACAAAATGCGCGTGGCCACCCCAGGTAATCCAGCTCTTTTGGCCATTGATCACGTAGCTGTCGCCATCGCGCACCGCCCGCGTGCGCAACGAGGAAACATCGGAGCCGGTTTGTGGCTCGGTGATGCCGATCGCCGACACCAGCCGCCCTTCGGCTGCCAGCGGCAGCCAGCGTTGCTTCTGCTCTTCGGTGCCGTAATGCAGGATTGGCAGCACAAACGAGATCGAGTTATTGCCGCACAGGGTGGCCGCGGCCAGGGACACTTTGGCGATTTCTTCCTTGGCGATGCAAACAGTGGTCAGGTCGCCGCCGGGGCCGCCGTACTCTTCCGGTAACCACAGTTGCAGCAGGCCCATATCGCCAAAGATGGGCACCAGTTCGTGAGGAAAACGATCAGTTCCCTCCATGGATGGAACCAGGGGGGCGACATCCCTTGCGACCATGCGCCGTATCGACTCACGGAGCATTTGGTGTTCTTCGTTCACGGGCATGGTGCGCCCTCCTTTATTGTTATTGGACGGCCCAAGCTCAATAGCTGGGGAAGGACAACCCGCCGTTGATACTCAACGTAGAGCCCGATACCTGATCCGAATCAGGGCTTGCGAGAAACAGGATGTACTGCGCAAGGTCTTCGGCGGTGTTCAGGCGGAACTTCACCCGTTGTTCGGCTTTGGTGAACGCCTTGACGATCACTTCTTGCGAGCCTTGATCCCGGGCCGTCAGGAAGCGGTCGTGGGCTGGGGTGCCAGTGGTCAAGGTGGTGGCCACCGCGTTGACGCGAATACCCAGGCCGGCCAGTTCGGCCGCCAACGCACGGGTCAAGAACATGATCGAAGCACCGGCGGCGCCGATCATCGATTCGCTCGGCGTCGGAATGCGTGCCGCATCGGTGGTGACCAGCACCACCTTGCCGTAGCCCTGCCCCTTCATGTACTTGACCGCCGCGTGCAAGGCGTTAAGCCGTGGCATCAGCCGGCTCTGCAGGGTGGCGATGCCCTCCTCCGGCGCCATGTCGACGAACAGCTTTGGCTTAGGCTCACTGGGCCCGCCGCTGGCGACCACCACATCGACCTTGCCAAAGCGCTCCTTGGCGAAACCGACTGCCTGGTCGATCCCGGCGTAGGTCAGCAGGTCACTTTGAACGAACAGCCGCTCACCTGGATAATTCGCGCAGTCATCGATCAGGCTTTGCGCGGCGCCCGCGTCGCGCCCCTGGATCACCACGCTGGCGCCGCTCTGGGCCATTTTGCGCACGCTTTCGCGGCCAATCCCTTTGGTGCCACCGAGCACCACGGCAACCATTCCAGCCATTTCAGCAATCATGGGCCGTCTCCTCAGTTAGCGTCAGTGGGTGCGTCGGTGGCGCTCTGCTCGCCACCCGCTTGGTAATGGCTTTCACGCGCATGGGCGGCCTGGGTGGTGCCTTTGTTCTTACGTTCCTTCATGAAATTGACTTCATCGGATTCGTAACGAATGTTGGTACCCAGCGCATGGCCGATGTAGCCGTGGACGAACTGCGAGGTCATGCCCAGCGAATCCATCGCCAGGTGCGTCGCCGCCTTGCCGATGGCGATCGCGTCACGCGGCAAGCGCACGATCCGCTCGGCCCACTCCTCGCCAGCGTCGAGCAATGCCTCAGGTGGCACTGCCTTGTTGATCAGGCCGATGCGCGCCGCCTCGTTGCCGTCTACCACCTCACCCAGCAGCAACATCTCACGGGCCTTGCGCGGGCCCATGGCGAGGATGTTCCAACTGGTCATGTAGGCCGCACCGGCCAACCCCATTTTTTGCTCGGGATGGCCGATTTTGGCGTCGCTGGCGGCGATCGCCAGGTCACTGGCCTCGACGATGTACAGCCCGGCACCGACGCACCAGCCCTGCACCAGCGAGATAGTGGGTTTGACGCAGTAAAAAATCTGCCGGAATTGCTCGACATGGCGCTTATCGAAATGCAGGCGCGCGCGCTGGCTGGGCCGGCGCGCACCTGGGTCTTTGGAAAAGCCGTATTCGGCGCCGCCGACTTGGGCCAGGTCATGGCCGGTGGAAAAATCCCGGCCCTCACCTTTGAAAATAATCACCCGCACGTCATCGTCGCGCTCGGCCCGGTCAATGTGCTCCATCAGGCGGTCGAACATTTCATAGGTCAGGGCGTTGCGTTTCTCGTCGCGGCAGAACGTGATGTACGCCCGGCCGTTGCGCGCTTCATAGCGCACCAGGTCACGAAGATCCTGTTGGTCTTGTTGTGATTCCATGACTGACTCCACTTAGGCTCATTGGATGAACCATTGAGATAATGGTGAGTGATGTTTTCTTTGTCAAGCGCGCAAACGAGGCCGTGTGGCGGCGCCCGGTGCGTTAGAACAGGTTGAGTGGGTATTCGATAATGATCCGCAACTCATCGACATCCGGGTGGCGGATACCGGTGGTGGCTCGCTGTGAGGCGTGGCGTAGGCGCAGCGACAGGTCTTTTGCCGGCCCGCTCTGCACCACATAGGCGGCTTCCAGATTACGCTCCCAGTGCTTGTTGTTTTTGTCGGGGTCGTAGACGAAGCGGCGCGTGTAGAAAGGGTTGCCGCTGTGGGAGTTGTCCATGTGGTCGCCCTTCGTATAGTTCACCATGAAGGTCAGCCCGGGGATGCCGAACGCGACCATGTTCAGCCGGTAGCGCAATTGCCAAGAGCGCTCGTTGGGCTCCGCGAAGGTCGAAAACTGGGAGGCGTTGGTGAACGTAACGTTGCCGCCCATGGTGCCGAAACCCACCCAATCCAGTGGCTCATCGCCGAAGATCTTCTGGTAACCGGCGGTGAAGGTATGCGGGCCTACCCGGTAATCCACTGCCAGGGAAAACGCCTTGTTGTCGATGCTGCCACCCAACCGCTTGCCGTAGTCGTGGGTGCGGTAAGCGTTGAGGGTGAAATCCAAAGCCTGGTTGTCGCTTAAGGGTAAGCCGTACCTCAGGTAGCCGTAGTACTGGTGCCAGACGTCTTTGAAATCCGATGCATAAAAACTCAAACTCAATCGCTCATTGACGTTGTAAAGGCCGCCCAGGTATTCGACTTTCCGAGAGGTAATGCCCACGCCGTAGTCCGTGGTCAGTTCAGCGTCATGGTTGCTCGAGTCCACGCCCCGCACCGAGGTAAAACGCCCATAGTTGATCGTCAGGCCTTTCAACTCATTGGACGCCAGGCTCCAACCGGTTGCCGATGAGGGCAACAAACGCACCGTACTGGTGGAAAAGATCGGCACGTTGGGCAACTGTTGGCCGTATTTGATGACGGTGTTGGAGACACGCCCCTTCAACGCCGCTCCCAGCGCTGAGAAGTTGTCTTCGGGGTGCCCGTCACCGTCGATCGGCATCAGTGCCAGCCCCGCCCGCCCCCCGCCGCTGTCGAGTTTCAAACCTAGCAGCGCTTGAGCATCCAACCCCACACCGAATAGCCCTTGGGTAAAACCGGAGGTGTAGTTGGCGATGAAACCCTGCGCCCACTCCTCGGCATAACCATTGCGCGCGCCTACCGACTTGAACTGGTTCGCCCCGGCGCTGTTGGCGCTGCCATGGCGAAAGTCTCGGTTGAAGTAGAAATTGCGTGCCAGCAGGCTCAAATGTGAATCTTCCACCAGGCCCTTGGCCTGCTCTTGCCCCGCGACCGCCAAGCTGTTCGAAAAACAGCCGGCACAGCAAAACAGCGCGCAGATCGATGCGCACACAGAACACTTAGGCATAGTAGGTTTCTCTTGTTTTTGTTTTATCAAACACGCCGTCGTTTTTACTGCTTTGCAAACGGGTAAATCGGGACTCTGGGCAGCACGTTCCTCGGTTGCGGGATGGAATAAGTAGGGGCCACTCGCTGCACATGCGTGGTGGGGCACGCCTGGGCTGTTCGCCCAAGCATTGGCGCGTGGTTGTTACTGCTGGGCAAGGCGCCGCGGCCCGGCCCGGCAGCAACAGGCAATGTCAAAAGAGCGTGGCCAACGGCTCAGCTGGTGAGGGGTTCCGCTGCAGCGACGCTGATCGCGTTCTCGTCGATCACGCTTTGTGCGGCACGCAAACCGAACACCAAGGCCTTGGCAAGGCCACCGACATAGCCGCTGCGCGGCCCGCCTTCGATCCCGCCAGTGGCGGCACCGGCCGCGTAAACGCCGGGAATGGTTTGCCCCTGCATGTTCAAGACGCGGCAATGCTCATCGATCGCGATGCCGCCCATGGTGTAGGTGATGCCCGCGCTCAGGCGCATGGCCAGGTAAGGCGGCTGGTCGATCTTGTGCATTTCGCTGCCCAGCAGCGTGCTCGAATGGCTACGCGCCGGCTGCAATTGGTCGCAGCGGCCCTGGTCGACCGCCAGGTTGCAGGCTTGCACCGTTTGCTCAAGGTTTGCGCCGGGTATGTTCAGTTGCGCCGCCAATTCTTCGAGCGTTGGCGCGCTGTACAGCTGGGCCCCGCGCTCCAACAGCGTCGGGTTGGGCGGCAACAGGTAGGCGCGGCCGACCTGCTCCCAGATTTTCTGGTCCATGATCACGAACGACGACAGCGGTTGCTCCAGGGCGGCGATGGCGTTGGCCATGGCCACGCCGCCCAGCCCTTCCTCGCAAAAACGTTGGCCCTC
Source organism: Pseudomonas typographi (assembly GCF_014694385.1). Taxonomy (GTDB): domain Bacteria; phylum Pseudomonadota; class Gammaproteobacteria; order Pseudomonadales; family Pseudomonadaceae; genus Aquipseudomonas; species Aquipseudomonas typographi. The sequence goes on from NZ_JAAOCA010000005.1 coordinate 118,602, forward strand.
GGCGTTGATCACGATACCTGCGGAGGCAACGATATCCAGAATGGGGTATGGCCAAAGGCTGGGGTCATTGACCGCTTCGGCGCATTGAACGTGGCCGTAGAACTTATCCAGCCCCACCAGTTGCGCACCAATGGCCTCGGCCATCAACAGCCCGTCCCCCATCCCGGTGCCGGCCCCCCGTACACACAGGTCTTGCGGCCGTGGCGAAATATAGCGGCGAACCAACTCGGCGTTGCCTTGGAACCCACCATCGGCGATCAACACCGCGCGGCCGTCGAAGCGCTTTTGCGCCTCGCCCACCTGCACCTGCAGGCCACTGAAGCGGCCGCCCTCAAGCAGCAAGCGCCGGGCCCTGTGGCCCCGTAACAAAGTGCCGCCAAGGTTCGACAATTGCTGCTCCAGGTTATCGAGCAAGCGGTCTGCACCTTTGTCTGGCCAGTGGTTGTGAAACCCCGGCTCCCGCAGGCTGAAGGGGACCAACATGCTGCTCATGAACGGGAACTCGCCACCCTTGCCGAACACCGCGCCGTGCTCACTCAACCAGGCGACCGCAGCGGCGCCCTGGTCGGCCAACACGTCGGCCAGGGTGCCCGGGCAGTAGCCACCGGTGGCAGCGTCGATCGCTTCGCGCAACTGGGGCGCCGGCGCATGAATATCCTCGAAGGCCAGGTGAAACACGCCCCCGGTATAACGTGAGTTAGCCGGGTATTTACTGGCTTCGCCCGCTTCGAACACCACCACGCGCGCGCCCAGTTCGGCAGCACGCACAGCCGCTACCAGCCCGCTCAGCCCCGCGCCGACCACCAACAGATCATATGTATTCATGATGCTTTACCTACTGTGCTCAATGCGGGGCTTTCCCCCAGGTAAGATTGATGCAACGAAGGGCTGTCGAGCAGTTCCCTGGCTGCGCCGTGGGCGGTGATCGCGCCGGTGCTCATCACGTACCCGTACTCGGCCAGGCGCAACGATTCCTCGGCGTGCTGCTCGACCAACAGCATCGTCAAGCCACTGTCGCGCAGCTTGGCCAGCACGCTGAACAACAGCTCGACGATCAACGGCGCCAGGCCAATCGAGGGTTCGTCCAGCAGTAGCACTTTTGGGTCTGCCATCAGGGCACGGCCCATCGCTACCATCGACTGCTCGCCACCGCTCAGGGTAACGGCCCGCTGGCCGGTACGTTCGCGCAGCTTGGGAAACAGCTCGTGCACGTAGTCCAAACGTTGCTTGAACAACGCCGTGCGGTTAGCACTGCGGCGCAACCGATGAAAGCCCAACCGCAGGTTTTCATCCACGGTCAATGGCCCGAATAACTGCCGCCCTTCCGGGACCTGCACGATGCCCAGGTCGACGATGTCCGGCGCCGACAAGCGGGTGATATCGGCGCCTTCGAAATAAATCGAGCCGGCATGGACCTCAGTCAAACCGCAGATGCTGTTGATGAGGGTCGATTTACCCGCACCGTTTGGCCCCAGCACCGTGACCACCTGCCCGCGAGGCACCTTTATCGAAACCGAGCGAATGGCATCGGAGCCCTTATACCCGGCACGTAAATCAGCAACTTCAAGCATGGCTGGCCCTCCGGCCGAGATAGGCCTCGATAACGTTTTCATCGACCTGAATCTGCTGCGGCGTGCCTTCGGCGATTTTGCTCCCGTGGTCCAGCACGGCGAGGCGATGGCAAAGCCCCATCATGAAATCGATATTGTGTTCCACCAGCACGATGCTCAGCCCCTCGCTGTTGAGTTTGCGCAGCAGTTGGCCCAGGTTTCGGGTTTCCAGGTCGTTCAGGCCCGCCGCCGGTTCATCGAGCAGCAACAGCGTGGGGCCGCTGGCCAACGCCCGGGCGATTTCCAGCAAGCGCAACTGGCCGTGGGGCAGGTGCTCGACCCTATCCTCGGCGCGGGCCGCCAGGCCGACAAACGCCAGCAGGGCCATGCCTTCCTCGCGCAACTGGCGTTCGCGGCGCAACACACGTCCGGCCATGAACATCGACGGCAGCAGGCCGTCGATCAGGGTGTGGTGGAACCCCATCAAGACGTTATCGAGCACACTCATGCCGTGAAACACCCGCACGATCTGAAAGGTGCGCGCCATGCCCAGTGCGCTGCGCCGGTGCAGCGCCAAGGTCGACACGTCCTGGCGGGCAAACCCGATCTGCCCCGCCGTAGGTACCAACACACCGGTCACCAGGTTGAACAGCGTTGACTTGCCCGCGCCGTTGGGGCCGAGCAAGCCATATACCTGCCCTTTGCACACCTGCAGCGAAACATCGTTGACGGCCACCAGCCCGCCGAAGCGCATCGTCGCCCCTTTGATGTCCAGCATCACCTCGCCCGCGGCCGCGCCAGGTTGTTGTTTGAAAGCATTCATGGCTTGGCCTCCCCGGCCTGGGCGGCGCCGATGGCAGGGGCAACCGCCTTGCGCCGCAGCCGGCGGAACAGGGTGGGAAACAACCCAGAAAGGCCATGGGGCATGAACATCAGGAACAGCAGCAGGCAGACCCCATAAATAACCGTTTCCGACTCACCGAACGCAGTCAGCCCCTGGGGGGCTATCACCACCACGCAGGCGCCCAACAGCGCGCCGTAGCGGGTGCCCAGGCCGCCGACCACGGCGATGGTGAGGATGCTCACCAAAATCGGAAATTCGCTGAAACTGGGGTTAACCTGCCGGCTGACCAGCGCCGAGGCGATACCGGCCAACCCGGCCAACACGGCCGACAGCACGAAGATGCGCAACTTCCACGCGGTGACGTTGACCCCCAGCGACTGCGCCGCGGTTTCGTCGCCCCGCAGCGACATCAGCGCACGCCCCATGTGGGTGGAAACAATGAAGTTCTGCAGCAGCAGTACCAGCACCATCAGCAGCAACAGGGCGTAGTACAGCTCGGTACGGCTCACGATATGGCCCGCGAACTTCAAGCTGGGCACCATCATCCCCGCGGTGCCGCCGGTGAACTCGATCCAGCGGCTGGCAACCCCGGCGAACACCAGGCCGAAACACAAGGTTGCCATCGCCAGGTAGTGGCTGCGCAGCCGTAGCAATGGAATACCGATCAGCAGCGCCACCACGGCACAAATCACCAAGGCTGCGGGCAATGCAGCCGAGAACGACCAGCCGGCCGTGGCCATCAACAGGGTGAAGCCATAGGCGCCGAGCGCAAAGAAACCCTGCTGGCCCATGGAAATCTGGCCGGCATAGCCATAGAGCAAATTGAAGCCTGTGCAGAGGATCGTATAGATGCAGATGATACTGACCAGCCGCAGATGGAACCCGCTGGTCAATAGCAACGGCACCAGCGCACCGATCAACAGGATCAGTGCCGGCCCGCCGAGCATCGAGCGGACGGTATTGGCGTTTTTCATGTTCAGCGCCTCCCGGCTTCGAAATCGCCCAGCAAGCCATAGGGCCTGAAGAACAGCATGGCGAGGATGAGTGAAAAGATGATCGGCTCTGCATACAGGCTCGAACCGTACCCGGCGACCAATGCTTCGACGACCGCGATCATCACGCCCCCCGCCGCCGCCGCGAACGGGCTACCCAACCCACCGAGGATCGCCGCCATGAAGCCTTTTACGGTCAGGGTCACGCCCATGCCGACCTGGCCACCGAGCAGGGGGCCGATCAGTATTCCGACGATGCCGCTGACCAATGCACTGAAGATGAAACCAAAACGCACCACGCGGTCTGCGCGAATACCCATCAGCGAGGCGACCCGGGCGTTCACGCCGGTCGCGCGGATGCACAAGCCGAACGGGGTGCGATACATCAAATACCACGTCACCAGCAATAAACCGGCGAACACGCCGATGATCGCCAACTGCTGTGCGTTGGTTACCAGCGGGCCGAGGTTCAGCGCCTGCAGTGAAAACACATTCGGCACCGCCAGTTGCAGCGGCCCCCAAATCAGCAGTGCGATGCCGCTGGCGATGATGGCGGCGGCCAAGGTACCGATCATGATGGTCAGGGGCGCCGCGCCGCGCCTCATCAGCGGCTGATAAACGCCGAGCTCCAACACCAGCGCCGCCAGGATCGCCACGATGAGGATCGCACCGATGGCCGCCCAGGTCGGTAGATGCAGCGTGACCATGAACAGGATCGCGGACATCACGCCGAGCATCACAAACTCACCCTGGGCGAAGTTGATCACTCGGTTAGTCCCGTAAATAAGTGAGATCGACAGCCCCACCAGGCCATAGACGCTGCCATTGGTTAGCCCAGCCAGAAGAATGACGCCTATCTGTTCCATAGAAATGTTCCTTTGGGGGAAAGCTGGCCGCGTAAGCACGGCCGCGCAGGCAGGTTCAGGAGCCAGGCTTGAAGGTCGACAGGTCGGCGGCCACCAGGTGCTTACCTTTATCCGTCACTGCAACGAAGACGAACCAATTCTGGTCGGGCGGGCCATGGTGGCGCTCGGCGCTGAATTGGTAGGTGGCGCCGGCACGGCCCTGCAAACCCTGATAGTTGCCGTTGCGAACCAACGCGTCGCGGATCGCCACACGGGCATCGGCCAATTCGTCCTGGGCCAAGGCTTTTTGTACGTCAGGTTCGGCGAGCGCCTTAAGCACCATCTTCGCCGCGTCGTAGCCGAGCACCGGGTACATGGTCGGCTGCGCCTCACCGAAGCGGGCCCCATAGCTGTCGAAGAACTGCTTCACGTCGGCACGTTGCATGTCGACCGTGTTGGGTATCAGCACGCCATCGCTGGCATCACCGGCCAGATCACGCAGGGTACTGAGCAGCGCGCTGCGGGCGACCACCCGCGGCACGCTCATCCCTTGCTGCTGCAACGTGCGTAACACCCGAGCGCCGTCGGCAGCGTAGGGAAACACGATGACCACGTCCGGATTGGCACTGCGCAACCGGCCAATTTGCGGCGACAGGTCGGTGGCGTTGATATCGTAGGTTTGCTGGATCACCACGGTTATGCCACTGGCCTTCAACGCGGCCTCAGCGGCGTGGGCGCTGTCGGTACCGAACGGCAACGAGTTGTTGATCAGCGCGACCCGTTTGAACCCCTGCTTGGCCACCAACTCGGCGATGGCGGCGGCATCCTGGGAATTACGTGGGCCTACGCGAAAATGAAACGGTGCCGGCATATCCGTGAGGTTGTCAGTGCCGGCCGAGAGCATCAGGTAGGGGATCTCATACTCTGATGCAATGGGGATCATGGCTGCGGCAGGTGCGGCAGGGTTACCGCCAATGATCGCCAGCGCCCCGTCATCTTCAGCGCAACGGCTGGCAAAGGTCGCAGTCAGCTCAGGGTCGGTTTTCCCGTCGTAAGCCACCACCTCGACCTTTTGCCCATTGATACCGCCGGCATCGTTTACTTCGGAAACAGCGATCTGAAACCCGTTGAAGCTTTGGATGCCGGTGTCGGCGGCGACCCCGCTACGGTCGTCGACATAGCATAGCTTCAGGGGTTGCCCGGCCCATGTCGCACTGCCCATGGAAGCCAGGACACAGAGCAAAATAGCGCGCCAGGTAGTAGATGGAGTGCGGACCACAAAAGGGTCCCGGTGTAGGGCGTTGTTCATTGTGACTCCATTTATTGTTATTGGATGTTTCACAACAGAATGTGGCGTGCCAAAGGATCATTGGCTGAACCTTTGAAAAGGATGCGACAGGTGCATAGGGTTGTCAACCACCAGAACGTTACCCAAGCGGCCCGACCACACCAGCAACCAGCTATACCGCTGGAGTGCCCGGAGGGCGAACCTCTCGCGGGCCGTGGCCGGGCGCCTCGTTCCCAGTGATGGTAGGCAACGCTGTACAACCGCCAGCCTGTATCTACTCATCAGCCCAAACCGACAAGTAAATGTTTTTTAGCTATAATACAATGGATCAACCAATGAAAAACCTCAAAGGTTATCGTCTTTCTGAACGAGGAAGTAACACTTGAACAACGATTCGTCACGCACGCTACCGGTTTACCTACCTGTTCAGACCAAGCGCGCCTTTGAAGAAGTCGCTGAACAGATTCGAGAACAGCTATCGCTGGGCTTGTTGAAACCTGGCGACCGCCTACCACCGGAACGGGAACTGGCCGAACGCTTCGGGCTGTCGCGCAATACCGTGCGTGAAGCCCTGCGGGCGCTGGAGATGTCCGGGTTGCTGGAGCTGCGCAAAGGGGCCACCGGCGGGGCGTTCATTCGCGAAGGCCAAAGCGATGCGGTTATCTCCGGCTTCAACGACCTCTATCGGCTGGGCTATATACGCCCGGATGATTTAGCTGAAGCCCGGCTGATCGTCGGCGTGGAAATCGCCCGGTTGGCCTGCCACCGGGCCACCGAGGAAGAGTTGTCGGCACTGGAGGCCAACCTCGATGCCAGCGATACCGCCGCGGCGAATGGGGATGATGCGCAACGGTTGCAAACGAACCTGAACTTCCATGCCCTACTGGCAAAAGCGGCACGAAACCCTGTGCTGATCATCCTCATCGATGCGCTCAACGACATCCACCAACGTTTGCTGCGGCTGATGGTACCGGCGGAAAACACCCGCATCGTCGAAGCGCGCCGCAGGATCGTGCGCTATTTACGCGAAAAGGACGAAGAAGGCGCGGTCAGGGAGTTGCGCGAACACTTGATTGGCTTGCGCAGGTATTACAAGGCACAAGAAGCGCAAAGCGCCGACCAGGCCATTGAAACGACCGATGCGGCGGCAGAAACCAATATGTGAAACGGCGCCCGGGCCGCCGGTCATACAGTTCAAGTGTGAGCGCCAGCTGCCCGATCGACAGTTAAATGATTGCCGGCTTCGTATAAGTAGTTCGCTGGCGCATAAAATTCCTGATTCAAAGGAAATGGCGTCCACTTAAAAATAGGCCACATCATTAATGCGGGCGTTAGAAAGGCTAATCAGCGAGCGCGCGCTCGTACGCTGGTCCCGGGGTGCTGGCTTTGCGGCTGTATGCGCGTATTGAGCGCATGGCTGAGATACCTTATGCCGGCATTTATTTCGAGACACTGCGTGTGATGCGGGTGAAGTGTGGATATGCCCAGCGAGCACAATGACGGCTAGTACACTCAAGGACGACGACCCTGCAAGATGGAAAACCGTTATTTATTTTTCGTTTTGTGTTTGGCCGCGCTGGCTGTGGCAGACCCATGCGCAGGCTATCAGCGGGCAAATCCAGGCACGTCTGGTTATTAGCGCCAGTTGCGAAGTCAGCAGTGGAAACTCGTAGTCCGGTGGCAACATCGACGGCTTCGGCATGGTCGGCTCCGGTGTACAGGGCCGGCTCTGGAATGAGCGGGCTCAAGCCGATCTGGCAGGTGTCAGTACCAACACACTCTCGGTGACCTGCAACCGTTCGGTGACCGGATTTATGGTCGCCATAGATCGCGGTGTGAACGGGGACGGCAGCAATCGCCGGCTGAGTAACGGCACTCGAATGGTTCCTTACAAACTCTATCTCGATGCCGCCCGACAAAACGACCACAGCATCGGGCAACGGGACAATTTGCTGTCAACCCTGGCGTGCACGTATCGATCCCCGTCTATGGCGCCTTGGAACCGAATCTCGGCATTACCGGAGGGCGTCTATCTACACACCCGGATGGTGATGTCGGATTGGTATTAATCAGGAGCAGGTCAACAGCCTGCAAAGGGAGTAATGATCCAGGAAGATGAGTATGAAAACGATGACTTCGTATGTAATAGCTTTGGTAATGAGCGATATCTATGGCAAAGCGCTGGGAGCCCCTGGCTTACCGGCCGGAACGTATACCGATACGGTGGCCATGGAACTCAGGCTCTGAATGACATGGGCATGCTTGCAGCGCCGCAGGTTAGGCAGTACCTCCGTAGCGCAGTAATGCTATTGCTGGCCGGCCTGACCGCGCCACTGCAAGCGGCGACCAATGCGCCGATTCAACTCAGTGCCACCGTGACTGCCGGTTGCCTGGTGGTGAGAGGAACCAACGATTTCGGTACGCTCAACTTCGGTAATTATTCGGCGCTGGCCATCGCGACCGTAACGGTGCAGCAAGTTGGTATCAGCCTGCAATGCACGCCCGGCGTGACGATGAACCTGACGGTGGTATCACGATCGCCAGCCCAGCCTTCGGCGTTTTACGATGGCACGACGGGTGTACGGCATCTACTCAAGGCCCGGCGGTCGTTCGGCCAGGAGTCCAATGATGGATGCACAGGACTTGGTGAGGCCTTGGCAAGACTGGCTGTTACTGATGCTGCTAAGTGGCTCAAGCCTGATCGCGATAACGCCTGGCTGCGGAGCAGCCGATGTACTGCCAGCTTCGCTGACCAACCTGGATAACGTGTTGCTGGGCGTACAGTTTTAATAGAAGAGATCTCAAGGCGCTGCCAGGCGTTCATCGGATGGCCGCCGGACCATTAGGGGAATATGAGCCATCTCAGTACGCCGCTTGATCCCGGCTTCGAACCGTTGTCCAGTGGGGTGGTGCCGTACAACGGTCGAGACAACCCGCTTCCCACCCTGCAAGCCATGTCGCATCAAGCTGCTCAAGAATCCGCGTGGAACGGCTCAGCTTCCGAAGGGCCGGCACGCGTTGAAAACCGATGGTGGCTGCACCGCGCAGTAACCCGGCTTTTTTTGCCAATTCGCCAGTACTAATTCCATTTTGTTATTTCAGATAATTTATTTATATCCAAGAGAATTAATCCACCTTTCCCGCTATCTCCCGGGCAACTGTTAACAGGCTAACAGTTGATCAACAGATACTCAGCCAAGCAACAGCAGTAGCGTCGAAAAAAACTCTTAAACGCCCTTTTCGGGCGCTTTGGGCGATTGGTACGGGGATTGCTCCGGTGGCCTTACCTGTCCACAGCAAGCTGAGCAATAGCCAAGGATTCAAACATGTCTCATGCGCTGCAAGTCGTCGCAGTCTCTGGTGGGGCTTTCAGTCCTTCGCGCACGCTGGTGCTGGCCGAGGCCATTCTCGCCGAACTGAACACCCGCATACCCCTCGAGAGCCATCTGATCGAGTTGGGTGATATCGCCCGCCCCTTGGGTGGCGCCCTGTCACGCCGGGAGTTGAGTGCCGACATCGAGACCCAATTGCAGATCATCGAGAACGCCGATCTGCTGATTGTTGCCACGCCGGTCTATCGCGGTTCCTACCCGGGCCGGCTCAAGCACCTGTTCGACCTGGTCGACATCAACGGGTTGATCGACACGCCAGTCCTGCTGGCGGCCACCGGCGGCAGCGAGCGCCATGCGTTGGTGCTCGATCATCAACTCAGGCCATTGTTCAGTTTCTTCCAGGCGCTGACGCTGCCTGTTGGGGTGTATGCCAGCGAAACCGACTTCGCCAATTACCAAATAACCAGTGAGCCCTTGAAGGCTCGTATCCGCCTTGCCGCAGAACGCGCCGCGCCGCTGTTCAGTGTGCCTTCCAAGCCTCTGCGGAAAACCGCTTAAGGATTTTGTCATGGATGTGTTCTGGTTTCTTCCCACCCATGGCGACGGCCACTACCTGGGTACCACCCAAGGCGCACGCCCGGTTAGCCTTAACTATCTGAAACAGATCGCCCAGGCCGCCGACAGCCTCGGCTACTACGGCGTGCTGATTCCCACCGGGCGTTCCTGCGAAGACAGCTGGGTGGTCGCCTCGGCCCTGGCGCCGCTGACCGAACACTTGCGGTATCTGGTAGCAATCCGTCCCGGGATTATCTCGCCGACCGTCTCGGCACGGATGGCCGCAACCCTCGATCGCCTGTCCGGCGGGCGGCTGCTGATCAACGTGGTCACCGGCGGCGACCCGGACGAGAACCGTGGCGACGGCATTCACCTGAGCCACAGCGAGCGCTACGAGGTCACTGACGAGTTCCTGCGTATCTGGCGCCGCGTGTTACAGGGCGAAACGGTGAACTTCCAGGGCAAACACTTCAAGGTGGAGAACGCCAAGGCGCTCTACCCTCCCGTACAGGCCCCCTACCCGCCACTGTACTTCGGTGGCTCTTCTGATGCCGCCCATGACCTCGCCGCCGAGCAGTTGGATGTCTATCTGACCTGGGGTGAACCCCCCGCTGCGGTCGCCGAGAAGATTGCCGATGTACTCGCCCGCGCCGCCAAGCATGGCCGCACCGTGAAGTTCGGCATCCGCCTGCATGTGATTGTGCGCGAAACGGCCGATGAAGCCTGGCAGGCCGCCGACCGATTGATCGCCCATATTTCCGACGACACTATCACGGCCGCGCAACAATCCTTCGCCCGCTTCGATTCCGAAGGGCAACGGCGCATGGCCGCACTGCACGGTGGACGGCGCGACCAATTGGAAATCGCCCCTAACCTCTGGGCCGGCGTCGGTCTGGTGCGCGGCGGTGCCGGCACCGCCCTGGTGGGTGACCCGCAACAGGTGGCCGAACGCATCATGGAATACGCCGACCTGGGTATCGACAGTTTCATCTTCTCCGGCTACCCCCACCTGGAGGAGGCCTACCGCTTCGCCGAGCGGGTCTTCCCGCTGTTGCCGGAGCCCTACGCCAGCCTGGCTGGACAAGGCATGACCAATCTCACCGGACCATTCGGCGAAATGATCGCCAACGATGTGCTGCCACAAGCGCAGAAGGGCACGAGCGACTTATCCATCATCTGCCCCGCAGCCACTTTAGGACAATCGAGGAAACTCGTGTGAGCTCACACCCTCCCCAACCCACCGTACTCAACCCACTGCAGACCGCGCGCAAGCTGGCCGCCGAGTTCGCCGAAACCACCAGCGAACGCGACGAGCGTGGGGGCACGCCAAAAGCCGAGCGTGATGCTATCCGCCAGAGCGGCTTGCTCGCCCTGAGCATACCTACCCAGTTCGGCGGAATAGGTGCCAACTGGAGCGAAACCCTGAACATCGTGCGCGAATTCGCCAAGGTTGACAGCTCCATCGCCCATGTCTTCGGCTTCCATCACCTGATGCTCGCCACCGTGCGTCTGTTCGCCCGCCCGGAACAGTGGCAGCCCTGGTTCGAACAAACCGCGCGCAATAACTGGTTCTGGGGCAATGCACTGAACCCGCTGGATACTCGCACGGTGGTCAGAAAATTCAGCGGCTGGCGCGAGTTCTCCGGTAAAAAAAGCTTCTGCTCCGGCGCCAGCGACTCGGAAATGCTGATCGCCTCGGCAGTCGACGAAGGTGCCGGCGGCAAACTGCTGATTGCCGCCATTCCCAGCGGGCGTACGGGTATAACCCTGCATGGCGACTGGAATAACATGGGCCAGCGCCAGACCGACAGCGGCAGCGCCACCTTCGAACGCGTACGGGTCGAAGAGTCGGAACTGCTACTCGACCCCGGCCCGCTGAGCAATCCGTTCGCGTGCCTGCGCCCACTGATTGCACAACTGCACTTCACCTATATTTTCCTCGGCATCGCCGAAGGCGCGCTGGAAGAAGCTCGCCAATACACCCTCAAGGAAGGCAGGCCGTGGTTCAAGTCCAAGGCTCAGCACATTAGCGAAGACCCATACATCCTGCGGCACTACGGCGAATTCTGGATCGGTCTGGAAAGTGTGCGAGTGCTGACCGAACGGGCCTGCGCACAACTCGACAAGGCTTGGAACAGGGGACCTAATCTCGGCAGTGAAGAGCGCGCTCAATTGGCGCTATCCATTGCCACAGCCAAGGTGGCAGCAACTCGTACCGGTCTGGATCTATGCAGCCGCTTGTTCGAGGTTACCGGCGCACGGGCCACCCATGCCTCGCTGCGCTTCGATCGCTACTGGCGCAACCTGCGCACCCAGACCCTGCATGACCCGGTGGACTACAAGATCCAGGAACTGGGTGAATGGGCTCTGAACCAGAAGCGCCCCACTCCGTCCTTCTACTCATAAGGGATGTCCATGCAACTGTTGACGCTTCCTCCGTCCCCCACACTGGCTACCTCGATCCGGGCGACCGCACAGGTCTTCGAAGACCCCAAATCGCAGGCCCTTCTCGCTCACTTGAAACAGGTCGCTCCGAGCGAGGCCAGCGTCCTGATCTTTGGCGAAACCGGTACGGGTAAGGAACTGGTGGCGCGACACATCCATAACCTCAGCGGGCGGCGCAATGGGCCGTTCATCGCGGTTAACTGCGGTGCATTCACCGAGTCATTGGTGGAGGCCGAGCTGTTCGGCCACGAGAAAGGCGCCTTCACCGGCGCCCTGGCGGCCAAGGCCGGCTGGTTCGAGGAGGCCAACGGTGGCACGCTGTTCCTCGACGAGATCGGCGACCTGCCCATGGCCATCCAGGTCAAACTGCTGCGCGTGTTGCAGGAGCGTGAGGTGGTGCGCCTGGGCTCACGCAAGAGCATCCCGATCAATGTGCGCGTGCTGGCCGCAACCAACGTGCAACTGGAAAAGGCGATCAATGCCCGGCATTTTCGCGAGGATTTGTACTACCGGCTAAATGTGGTCAGCCTGCAGCTCCATCCGCTGCGCGAACGCCCCGGAGATATCCTGCCGCTGACCCGCCATTTCATCAACAGCTACAGCGACCGCCTCGGCTATGGTGAGGTACGCTTGACCAGCGAGGCCGAACACAAGCTGGCCAGCTACGATTGGCCAGGTAATATCCGCGAGCTGGAAAACGTCATCCATCACACGCTGCTGATCTGTCATGAGAGCCTGATCCGCCAGGAAGACCTGCGCTTGTCCAACCTGCGCATCGAACGGTCGGAAAGCACCCCGGCCCTCGACGAGTCCGCCGATGCCTTGTTGCAACGCGCTTTCCAGAGACTCTTCGAAGAGGAAACCGGCGCCTTGCATGAAAAGGTCGAGGAAGCGCTGCTACGCAGTGCGTACCGCTTCTGCCACCACAACCAAGTGCATACCGCCAGCCTGCTCGGCCTTAGCCGCAACGTCACCCGCACCCTGCTGATCAAGATCGGCGAGTTAGTGGTGAACAAGCGCCGGCCGGGGAAAAGCCTAAAGGGAGATCGAGTGATCAACCTGTCGATTTAAATGCATAGCCGGTTTGAAGCCTTACGAACTCGGTTCTGGTATGAAAGTTGCCGAGCCAGGTCAAACGACGCAAAGATCGCTGAGGACAGTACCTGGGCCTAAAGGCTACAGTCACACCGTGGCGGTTCCCGGTTCGCCGGCGGGTGCACCGAATACCCCCTGATATTGTGCTGCCGGGTTGCGCTCGTTGACCCGATCACGGCCGAGGATCTTGCCCCCGGTAGGAGCCCTCCGTGTACTCCGTCTTGGCCAAACCGCGCTTGCGCAGCTCCTCCGCGATCTGCGCCTGAATATCGACCACCGGCTGGATCCACATTTCCCATGCAAGGTCGGCCACGCCGGGTTCGCCGCGTCCGATCTCAGCCCGAGCACCGCAAATCTTCGGCGGATCGGCGTACGCACGTCTGTCTCTGTCCACGATTACCGCATCATGCGGAAAACACTCGCTTCTCTTTGCGACGGATTTGCGTCATCTGGGAAGCACCGGCTTATCCAGTCAGACTAATTGTGAGGACAATGCCTGAGTGTCGATTGCTCCCCAGCTGTGTAAAAAAAAACACTGATACAACAGTTTGTTTAAACGCCAAATCATCCTCTTGCCGGAAGTTATCTGTAACCCATTGTTTAATAAGCACCTTTTGTTTTGGCACAAAATCTGCCTTCTACGTGAGCGGAGATTAGGTATCAGAATAGATCGTCCGCTTCTTCAAAACATTTTTAGCAGTTTTTTAATGCATATGGGGGGTGGGGAGTGAGTCGATACAACACGCATACCGGTCGGACTATTTATAATTTTAAAGAGCGCCCATTACGCTGCGCCGTAAGCGCCGGTATTTTATTACTCGCCTGCGGGAATGTGGCGCAGGCTGAATCCACGGAAACAGACAGCGACCAACGTCTGGACACTGTAGTGGTTGAAGGCCAGAAAGAGGGCGCTGAGCAAGCCGCCAGAAATGCGCTAAAGGAGGTGCCGGGAGGTACCAGCCTGGTCAGCTTGGATGACGTGGGGAAAGGTAGGGTTTCCACCAGCGAGGATATCTTCGCCTACCAGCCTGGGGTCTATGCACAGTCCGTAGGTGGGTCGGATCTCATGAAAATCAATATTCGTGGTTCTTCGGTTAACCGAGGTGCCGACGGTTTTCGGGATGGAGTCTTATACTTATTTGATGGCCTGCCCGTAACCGGGCCCGGCGGCACGCCCTATGAGTTGTTTGAACCCTTGGGCCTAAATTATACCGAAATTTTTAGAGGTGCAAACAGCTTTGACTTAGGTTCGGTGGCATTAGGTGGGGCGGTAAATTATGTAACTCATACCGGCCATGATTCCGCGCCATTTCAGGTTCGCTATGAAGCCGGTAGTTATGGCTACCGGAAGCGGCAGGTGAGCTCTGGGCAAACCATAGGTGCGTTTGACTATTACGTAAGTCTTACAGACTCCGATCGAAGCGGATATGCAGATAGAACCGACTCAAACACTAAGGGAGTGGCAGCAAATTTTGGATACGTCTTCAACTCGCAACTGGAAACCCGCTTCTATGTGCGCTATCGCGAACTCGAGCAAAGTCTTCCTGGAAGAATAACCATATACAATGCAACGCATCATTCGAGAAACCCACAAGGTAGCTACGGAAATGATGGAGTCCGGAAACACCCCGGTTCGACCTGGGTTGCGAACAAAACCACCTGGCATATCGATGAAAATCAAACCTTGGAGGTCGGTTTTACTTATCATGACTATCCTCTTGATGCCACGTATAGAACTGTACGGGGCAAGTCCCACTATACCGACATTAGCGGGCAGATAAATTATAAGCGTGAAGATACTATCTATGGGCGAGATAGCGTCACTAAAGTGGGTTGGAGATCGATAAAGACCAACCCTGACACCAACGGAGACAACACTTATGCTGCCGCTAGTGGGCGGCCCGTTGGATCCGAATATGCAACAATGAAATTTGGAGGTGCGGATCACACCTTGTTTGCCAGCAATGAGCTAGAGTTAGTGCCTAAGCTTTGGTTAATAACTGGCTTATCGGCGCTTTATGCACAGCGCGATGTTGATCTTTACTATCCCGTGAGAACGCAAAACAAGTTAAATACAGACGAATTGGATTTTTCTCCCCGCATCGGTCTGCGTTACGAGCTAAGCCCCAGCGTGCAACTTTATGGAAACATAAGCCGCTCGGTACAGCCGCCAAATACCTGGGCTCTGGTAAGTACTTCTTATAACACGATATTGAACCTGAAAAATCAGAAAGCAGTGACCCTTGAGGTGGGTGGCCGCGGCGATAGCTGGATCGGTCAATGGGACGTTTCAGTGTACCGTTCGCAAATCAAGGACGAGTTATTGGCAGTGGCCAATACCACGGAGTTAGGGACATTTACTGATCTGTCAAACGGTAGCGACACTATCCATCAAGGTTTGGAAGCAGGGTTAACCAGTGAACTCTGGAAAGGCAGCAACGGTCGCCTATCGGTTCGCCAAGCATATACGTTCAACGATTTTAAGTATAAAAATGACCCGGTGTTTGGTTCCAATCGCTTGCCTGGTATCCCTAAGAGCTTCTACCAAGGTGAAATTCGTTACGACCACCCAAGTGGACTATATGCCAGTTTGAATACGCAAATATCCTCAAAAATCGAAGTAGACTATGCCAACTCCCTTAGCACGGACGGTTACCAACTATTTGGAGCCACATTAGGCTATTCTTCACCGAAAAAAGACTGGGAAGCATATTTGGATTTTCGCAACCTAACGAACAAACATTACGTGGCTATTATCAACCCGGGTTACGACGATGCAGGAGCTGATGTGGGAAGAGTGGCTGCGCCGGGAGAAGGCTTCGCCGTATATACGGGAATTTCCTACAGCTTTCGCTAAGCAAATATAACCATAGACAAAAGGACCGGGGCATCCCATTCCGGGGTGTCTCTAGGTTTGTGAAGGTCGAAAACTTATGCTGACTATTGATCTCTCGCTATTGACCAATTCCGCAGAGAGCGTTGAGCTCATTGAGTACTTTAATCCAACCTTTACGCGCATTGCCGAGGGGGCGATACAGCGTGAACAAAACCGTGAATTGGCTTTTGCGGAAGTGGGTTGGTTACGGGAGGTAGGGTTTGGAGCATTGCGCGTACCGCGTAAATATGGTGGTTTTGGGGTAACTCTCCCTCAGCTTTTTGAGCTATTGACCTTACTGGCTGAGGCAGACTCGAACCTGGCGCAAATTTTTCGTCCACACTTCGGTTTCGTCGAGGAGCTGCTAAATGTTCCTAACCCAACCCTGTGCGAACATTGGTTCAGCAAGGTCGTGGCTGGCGATCTGATTGGCGCGGCCATGTCAGAACCCGCCAGTGCTAACCCCTCCCAGAAAACCGCATTTCTCACTTCAGAAAAAGATCATTGGCTGCTGAATGGAGAAAAGTTCTACAGCACGGGCAGCCTATATAGTGACTGGATATCTGTCACCGTCCTTAGTCCAGACGGAGGGGAGATAATTGCTGCTTTGGTTTCCGCCACCGATCCAAACGTAGTACGAGTAGACGACTGGGACGGTTTCGGCCAGAGGCTAACTGCTAGCGGAACCACTCGCTTCGAGAACGTGCATATCAAGCCTCAGCAAATCTATAACCGGTATCTAGTCACTGACTTCCCCCCTAAAGAGTCGTACCTGATCAGTTTTTATCAAACAGTGCACCTTGCTACGCTTAGTGGTATCGGCCGAGCCGTCTTACGAGATGGGCTAGCGTTTGTGCAGCAGCGAAATCGTACCTACGGGACGCCCGGCATATCGAGGCCGCGGCTCGATCCACTTGTACAGCGAGTAGTCGGTAGACTCGCGAGTCTTTCCTTTGGTGCTCAGAGCCTGGTCACTATAATCGTTGGTACCCTGGAACATACTTACCAGGCCCGCATAGCCGGTAATGCAGACGAAGCGTTGTATAGCGCTACCGACGTACAAGTGTTCAAGGCGCAGCAGATTATTATAGGCCAAGTGTTAGAGGCAACGACCCTGGTCTTCGAAGTGGGTGGATCGTCTGCGGTGAGCGGTAGCCGCCAACTTGATCGGCATTGGCGCAATGCTCGTACAGTGGCAGCACACAATCCAGCAATTCTGCGTGAAAGGGCGTTGGGTGATTTTTACTTGAATGGGGTGCGCCCACGAGAGTCCTATGCCAAAAAGAGCGACGAAACTACCCGAGACAAACAACCGTGAACACCGGCACAGTATGAAATTGGACAATCGGGATAGTCTATCGAGTTCGCCGAAATCTAGATGGGGATGTGCTAATGAGGAAACGTTATTTTTCTGGTCAGATGATTTTCCTTCTGGCAACGATAATCGCGTTAACTGGGTGTGACGGGAAAGAGTCTGAGCAGACTTCCGACCATACCAACTCCGGCCCAGTTTTTGGGGGGGCCCTGACCTATGCTACGGATCGAGAGCCCCTCTGTTTGGATCCGCATACTCTCGGGGATATACCCCAGGTATTGATTTCTCAACAGTTTCTTGACTCCCTGGTATCTATGGATAACGAAGGGCACATCCGACCTTGGCTGGCGAAGAGCTGGGACATTTCCCCCGATGGGCTAGTCTATGTTTTCCACCTTCGTGGTGATGTGTATTTCACGGACGGAACACGATTTGACGCCGCTGCACTCAAAGCTAATCTTGACCATATGGTTGATCCAAAAACCCAATCTTCAACCGCCAGCAACTATCTACGGCAGTATCAGAGTACCGAGATAGTCGATAAGTACACTGCCGCCGTTCACCTTTCCCGCCCCTATACGGCTTTTCTAGAGGTGCTAGCGCAGGGGTTTCTAGGCATCGAATCTCCTACGGCAATCAAACGCACACGCGAGGAAAACTGCGCTGCCCCGGTGGGCTCGGGACCATTCAAGGTCGTGCGTTGGGACCGGCAAAGCCAAGTTGTACTAGAGCGCAACCAGAACTACGCCTGGGCGCCACCGACTGCCCTGCATCAAGGGCCAGCATACCTGGATCGAATTATCTGGAAGTTCATCCCGGATCCAGTAGTACGTTTTGCTTCGCTGCAATCCGGTGAGGTCGACGTCATCGATTCTTTGCCGCCTGAGGCACATGGTCCTGCTCGACAAAATCCAGACATAACCTTGCTTTTGCGCGACCGACCAGGTAACCCTACCCATGGGGCCTTTAATACGACCCGTGAACCCTTTAATGATCTGCGTGTACGAGAGGCCTTTATACGCTCCGCTAATGTGGACGGTGCGTTGAAGAGTGTATTTTTCGGCGAATTTACCCGCGCAAGTGGCTCCCTTAATCCTGCCACACCTTTTTATAGTGCCGACTTTGAAGGCACACAAAACTATGATCCAACGCGCGCCAATCAATTGCTAGATGAGGCCGGTTGGGACAAGCGGAATGGTGATGGATATCGGATTAAAGGTAGCCAAAAATTAGTAGTAAAAATTCCTCTGGGGACATTTCTATCCAATGCTGACCGGGCGCTCTGGGAGCAGATACAAGCATCGACCAAGCAGGTTGGATTTGCTGTGGACTTGGAGCCTATGAGTACAGCCGAAATGATCAAATGCTGCTATTCAGGTTGGGACTATGACGTGAGGATCGGTTATTGGAATACGAATACTGCAGATGTACTTCGATACTTGTTTAGCTCGTCGTTTTTGAAGGTTGCCAGTATTTTCCGCCCTAACAGCACCGGTTTTAATCAACCAGAATTCGACAAAATTGTCTCGCAAGCATTGGAAGCACAAGATGAAGTTGCCCGTCGGGGCCTTTACTACAAAGCACAGGCGATCATCGCGCAAAATTATCTGCAACTCTCCCTTTACCCACAAAGTACACGTCTCGCCATCTATAAAACAGCGCGAGATGTACGCATCGAGTCTTCGCTGTCGATCAGCTACCTCTACGATGCCTGGATAAAAAAATGAACTTAATTATTACCATGGGGATCAGGAAATTATGGCGTGTAACCTGTTCAGTTGCCCCCCGGGCCTTAGGCGCTTTTTTGGTATTGTGGATGATAGCGACGCTAACTTTTTTTGCCCTACGGCAGATGCCTGGAGACCCGGCATTGGCAATTTTTGGCGGGATTGGTAACCCAACTACGGAGTCGCTCGCTATGATCACCCAGGAGCTTGGGTTGGATAAACCGCTAATTGTGCAATATGCTGTTTACTTGGGGAAGCTCCTCCACGGGGATCTTGGTGTCTCTTACTCACAACACTTGCCAGTTACCAAGGTCCTCGCAGATCAATCGGGTGCTACGTTGCAGTTGATGGTTTGCGCAATACTGCTTGCTTGGTCGTTAGTGCTCACCTGGACAGTTTTGACGGCGGGGCGCCGCTCTTGGATCAGCACGCTGGGTTCGTTTGTCGAGACCATGGCAGCTGCGCTACCCCAGTTCTGGTTGGCTATAATACTGGTTTCGGTTTTTGCTTTTGGCATGCATCTCTTTCCACCAACGGGTAGCAATGGAATACGTACGCTTATTCTACCCTCCCTGGCATTGGCAATACCCTTGGCAGGTTTCATTGGCCAGGTAACTCGGGAATCTCTGGAAGTTGTACTAGAGGAACCTTTTGTGCTATCTGCCAGGGCGCGGGGGCTTAGCGATTTGGCAGTTCGCTATCGGCACGCGCTCCGTCATTCGGTTTTACCGGGTATTTCATTATCGGCTTGGGCTATAGGTTCGTTGGTCAGCGGTGCTGTCGTCGCAGAGCTGATTTTCTCTAGAGAAGGTCTGGGCCGCCAGCTGTTCCAAGCGGTCCAAAAGCAAGATATGCCACTCACCGTTGGTATCACGTTGGTAGTCTCGGTAGGTTATATAGCCGCCAATTTCCTGAGTGATGTGGTTTACCGCCTAGTTGATCCAAGAATCAGCAGAGGTGCGCCGTGAGCTTTGTTGCCACCCGTAGCCGGTTTGCCTATCGTCCCGGAGCGCGGTCCATACATTGGGGGGCGCTGCTGGCAGGGAGCTTCCTTGCATTTTTGCTGATTTCAGCATCTTTCCCCCATCTTTTAGCTTCCTTGGATCCGCTAGAAACCATGCCAGAACGTGCGTTTCTATCTCCTGGTTGGGGGCATTGGTTTGGTACCGATCAGTCCGGCCGCGATGTCTTTTCCAGAATCGTCCATGGCAGTCGTCAGTCTCTTTCTATCGGTTTATTTGCAATTACGTTGTCGATGTCTGTTGCCATTCCTCTGGGGCTGTTGTGCGGCTTAATCGGCGGTTGGCTTGACCGCGCCGTCGGTTGGCTATTAGAGATACTCTTCGCCTTTCCTACGCTGGTCTTAGCATTACTTTTCGTTTCCATCTTCGGCAGCGGCATTACCCCCCTCATCGTGGCGACTGGATTAAGCATTTCCCCTGGTTACACCCTACTGATCCGTGGCCAGGTGCTGGTAGTACGCAATGCAGGGTATATCGAGGCTGCCCGCGCCTTGGGTCATTCCCCTTGGCGAATCATCCGCCGCCAGGTCCTGCCAAACGCCATACGCCCGATAGCAGTGATCATAACCATGGGGGTCGGCCAGGCGATAGTCTGGGCATCTGCACTGAGTTTTCTCGGCCTTGGCGCGAAACCACCAGCGTCAGAATGGGGAACAATGCTCTCCTTGGGGCGCGACTTCATTGCTAATGCATGGTGGCTGACCTTCTTCCCCGGTCTATTTATCGTACTGACTACGCTATCTACAACGATAGTTGGACGTTACTTGCAATATCGACTAGAGAAGCGTTTATCATGACCTGTCAACGGCCACTTTTGCTCACGGACGAGGTGGGGTTAGCGTTCGCTGTCGTCTTGCGTAAGATGGACAATCACCTTGTGGAGCTGTGAGCATGAATAAAATCAGGAAAAAACTACATTTCAATGCCTTTGTCATGAACACGGTGTCGCACATCCACCACGGGCAATGGCGTCGCCCGGACGCTAAACAGAGTGAGTTCAATGATGTGAATCTATGGATAGAACTGGCAAAACTCCTTGAAGCGGCAAAATTTGATGCTATATTTTTTGCCGACGTCACTGGACTGTATGGGGACGCAGATTCAGAGTTTGATATCTATGCCAAGGAAGGGCTTCAGATTCCTAGCAACGATCCAATCGTACTGTTGAGTGCATTGGCTGCTCATACCAAAGATATTGGCCTTGCGCTTACGTCCAACATCCTGCAAAGCCACCCTTTCCATTTTGCTCGACAGCTGTCAACGCTCGATCACATATCGAATGGGCGTGTAGGCTGGAACATAGTCACTGGTGTGCAAGATAACGGTTCTCGTAATTTCGGGCTTGGACAGCTTACTGATCATACTGAACGCTATGAGTGGGCTGAGGAATATGTGAACGTAACCTATAAACTATGGGAGGGATCATGGGACGAAGGAGCGGTGCTCAAGGACCGTATAAATGGAATTTATTCTGATCCGTCCAACATTCACAAAATACATCATCGCGGCAACCGCTATAGTGTAGAGGGCCCCCACTTATCGTCGCCTTCCCCGCAACGGACTCCTGTGCTTTTTCAAGCAGGATCATCCGAGTCGGGGCGTAAGTTTGCGGCGAAAAACGCGGAGGCAGTATTTATTGCGGCTCCTAGTCCCGAAGTTGCAGCAACGCAAATCGCAGAAACGCGCCGGTTGGCAAGGGACTTAGGGCGAAATCCTGAAGATCTCAAATTTTTCCAGGGGCTTAGCTTTATTATAGGTGACACCTCCGAAGAGGCCGTCGCCAAGTCCAAGGAATATGATCGTTACGTTAGTGTCGACGGGTACCTGGCACACACTGCAATTGTTGACAAGAACGGCCGTGTGTATGACCGGAATACGCCGATCAAAGACATTGAAACAAATACCGTACGAGGGGCTCTTGAATTGGTTTCTAAATACATCACAGACCGAGAGCCAACCATAGCAGATCTTGTTTATCTTAGAACTCACAACCCTCACACATGCATAGTCGGTACGGCCGAACAAATTGCCGATAAAATTGAAGAGTGGCAAGAAGCGGGCATCGATGGAATCAATGTGGTGAACTGGGTGATCCCTGGTTCTTTTGAAGAGTTTGCAGACGAGATATTACCAGTTCTTAGAACACGCGGGCTTGCGCAGTCAGAGTATGTTTCAGGATCGTTTAGGGAAAAGATTTTTGGTAGTGCATTTCTGAATGAACGGCACCCGGCGGCACGCTACAGAGGAGCGTTCAGGGGGCATGATAAGTTGCGCGGTTAAATTATAATAGGCTGCCTTTCGCGCTAGCAAGGCATTTAGCTCCATTGGGACTCTGGGAAAATTTACCCAGTGCGCCGGATACCGCGCGCGCCAGCATCGGAGTGATGCTTACATATTTCTGCTTTCTAAATTAGAGAAGTCTTTTATGCGCAGCGCTATTCACACAACTTTCGGCGAGCCCGCCGATGTCCTAAAACTGAACGACCGTCAAATGCCCGTACCCGGTGCTGGCGAAGTTCGCATCAAAACATTGCTTTCACCGATCCACAATCACGACTTGTGGACGATCCGGGGCCGTTACGGCTACACACCACAACTTCCCGCAATTGGCGGCAGTGAGGCTGTCGGCATCATCGATGCACTCGGTGAAGGTGTTGAAGGCTTGGCCACTGGCCAGCGTGTAGCAGTCGCTTCGGTGCAGGGTACTTGGGCGGAATACTTCCTCGCTCCAGCACACCTCCTTGTACCTGTGCCGAAGGCCATCTGCGACGAAACCGCAGCGCAGCTCATCGCCATGCCGCTGAGCGCACTGCTGCTGTTGGAGTTCCTCCACGCTAAGCCTGGTCAGTGGATCGTGCAGAATACAGCCAACGGTGCAGTCGGCAAAACCCTGGCGATACTGGCGGCTGCGCGCGGGGTCAATGTGCTGAACTTGGTGCGCCGCGATGCGGCGGTGGACGAGCTGGCTGCCTCGGGCATTGGCCATGCAATTTCCACAGCGGAGTCGGAATGGCAGGAGCGTGCCCGAGTCACGCTTGGCCCAGGGCTAGCACATGCGGCCATCGACTCCATCGGAGGCGTCGCCAGCGCTGAGCTCTTAGGGTTGCTAGGTCAAGACGGGACGCTCGTCTCCTTTAGTATGATGGCCGGAGAGCCGGTGCAGATCGACACCGGCGCACTCATCTTCAAACAAGCCACTGTCAAAGGCTTCTGGGCCAGCGCGGTCAGCCGGGCCCTGTCGGCGAGTGACAAGCGCCGTTTGATCGCTGAGCTATTGCACCGCACGCTAGCGGGCGAGTTGACACTCCCGACGGAGGCCATCTATGACCTGGCTAATGCCGCCAAAGCCGCGGCGGCCAGCTTGCAGCCCGGCCGCAAGGGCAAGATATTGCTGGGGCCGTGAATAGGGTAAGAGAACACTGAGCGAGGTTACCGAGCACACCTCGCGGCCAATTGCAGCGTGTCTATTTGCCCCGCCAGCGTGCTGGACTTTTTCCATTCAATAGCATTGCAGCCCAAGTTGCGTGCAGCAGAACATTTGGGGAGTGTCGTCGATCAGAAGTAGCTGCTGGCCGCAATGCAGACAATTAGTTGACCTTTTCATAAAAAAACGGGGCTTGGCTTTCGACAAGGCAGCACTGCTGAATAAAAAATACCGCCGAAATACCGATCCGGGCCAAGCGACTCCAGCAAAAGCCTTACATGAAGGTGGTCCCGATTGGTCGCAAGATACGCGTTGACGCTGATATTGGTCGAAATTAGCCAGCAATATCAGGTCCGGGCATCGTTCTTAAGCCAATACTGCAGTAACATTTTTGCAGAAAGGCCCGGTGCGTCGCCCGGCGGCACGGATTTCAGCGTATCCGCCAAGCTTAATTTACCGGTTACTATGTCTTACCAATGCGGCTCGAAGAGCACTGCGTGAAGATTTGTGAACGGGCCCCTGAAAGAAAGGACACCGTTCCCTCTTAAGATAATGGATAGGCAAGCCGGTATTATGTCTATGACTAACAGCAACGGGTAGCGAGCTGCTGGGCAAGCGCTTAGCAAGCAGCGACAGCATGGGGCCGTGCCTGGCTATGTTCGTTAAGTTGTCCGATGCTGGTCGATTCATTGGCCTGCTGGTCGCCGTCGCAGCAATCCTCTCGACCTTGATCACCTTGGGCGCCAACATCGACACGGTCTCTGAGGCGCTGCATGATTTGCCTCATGATAATCGGCGTGACAAACACCGGCACCACTGGCTATAGCGTTGTAGACAATGGTTCCGGACACCACGAGGTTGGCTACTGTTGATAGCGGTCGTGCTCATCGCTTGTTCTCCACATAAGGAGACTAAGGATGAACCAGCCATAAGCGACGGCCGCTGACGGCCTATTGCTACCTCGTCATTGGTGGCAACCTGTCATTGTCCTGCAACAACTGTTGCCTCACGAACACTTGTTGCACAGATTGTCGTTTTCGATACTTCTCACGAGCCGATTGATCAAGTAACCAAGCGTAAATAATCTGGCATGCTTTGTGCTCTAACTTTATTGTCGACTCTAAGCATAAGGACCTATGCGAGAACTGGCGCCGTACTTGCGCCCCCTAGGCATGCGATACCGTTCGTTTTTGCTGAACAAGCTGTTTGTCTGTATCGCCGCGATCTGCAGCTGTTTGATCAGCTATGGTCCGAGCGCGTCGGCCGTAACAAAGCGTTCGGCTAGGCACACGCGGTGCGCAGGTGAGTGTTAGCAGCCAGCAATGCAGGCTACATCGAGCAGGCAAAAGCCTTGGGGCGGATCTCGCCCAGGCCGCTCCGGTTTAACACCATGCCAATACGAATTCTTGCCCTGAACATGGGTGCCAATCTGGTCAGCGTCTGGATGCTTGCCCTGAGCTTTTGGCCGTGGAGCATATGCTGGACGCTGGAGCGGGGAACGATGCTGTCTATGGAACGTGATTATGCTGCCAACGCTTGGTGGCCGAAGCTTTGCCCCTGGGTTAGCTGCCGTGCTCGCCTACTTTCAACCGCGGTCGATAGCCGTTATCTGGAACGATGCCTGGAGGGCTGTCTCACATGAGAGCTAAACACTTGATCGTCAAGGACCTCTCCATCGAATTCGCCGGCCAGCCTGTGGTGCGCAATTTGTCGTTCACCCTCGCGCCCGGTAAGACTGTGGCGTTGGTAGGTGAGTCCGGTTCTGGAAAGAGTGTAACTGCCCGCAGTTTGATTGGTCTTCCGGGCATAGGAGCGCGAGTAACCGCAAGCACCCTTACTTATGATGGGCTGGATTTACTGAGCTTGTCCGAACGTGGTTGGCGCGCCCTGCGCGGCAAAGGCATTGGTTTCGTTTTGCAGGACGCACTGGTGTCGCTTGATCCGGTGCGCCCAGTCGGCAAAGAAATCCTCGAGGCGCTAAAAGTCCACGGCTGGGGCGATCGACGCAGCCGGGCAGAACGAGTCATTGAGTTGCTGGAAAAGGTCGGCGTGCCCGAACCGCAGTTGCGTGCCCGACAACGTCCCGATCAACTATCCGGTGGCCTTCGCCAACGCGCTCTGATTGCCTGTGCGCTAGCGTTGAGTCCCGGCCTGGTCATCGCCGACGAACCGACCACTGCGCTGGATGCCACGGTGCAGGCGCAGATTCTTGAAGTGCTGCAAGAAATCAAAGCACGCGGAGACTCACTGTTGATCATCAGCCATGACCTGGCGGTGGTGGCGCAGTTGGCCGACGAAGTGTTGGTTTTGCGTCACGGCGAGGTTGTCGAGCAGGGTCCAATGGATCAGGTGCTGCGCAATCCACATCACGCCTATACCCGCGCGCTGCTGGATGCCGTACCCGCCGAACATGCACGCGGCACACGCCTGTCGCCAGAGCCCAGTACTCTTGCCGCGCATGCACAGCCACGGCCAGGCATCAACTCGCCTGTGCTGCTAAAAGCATCGCAACTGGGCAAACGCTATATCGGCCCCGATAAGCAGTCGCGTCAAGTGGTCGATGACGTCAGTTTTGAGCTGCGGGCTGGACGTACGCTGGGAATCGTTGGTGAATCTGGCTCGGGCAAGACCACCGTGGCGCGCATTGTGCTCGGTCTTCTGGAGCCGGACGCAGGTCAGGTGAAGTTTCTTGATCAGCCTTGGACGGGGGTCGGCAATAGCCGTGTTGCCGAGAGAGAGCGCCGTTTATACCGTCGCAATATCAGCGTCATCTATCAGGACCCCTTAAGCTCATTCGATCCGCGCTGGAGTGTAGGGCAGATTCTCGCGGACGCGCTGGATGTCGCTGGCATCGCCGCAGACCAACAGTCCGCGCGGATTGCTCAATTACTGGATCAGGTACGCCTGCCAACAGCCCTGGCGCTAACGCGGCCATTGCAGTTGTCTGGCGGGCAGCGTCAGCGCGTGACCATCGCCCGCGCGATTGCGAGCAATCCGAAGGTCATTATCTGTGACGAGCCGGTTTCGGCGCTGGACATTTCGGTGCAGGCCCAGGTGCTGGATCTGCTAGCCGATCTGCAAGCGTCGCTGGGGTTGGCGTACCTTTTTATCTCTCACGACCTGGGTGTTATCCGCCACGTCAGCGACGAAGTATTGGTGATGCATCACGGCAAAGTCATTGAAAGAGCCGATGTCGAGAGCCTGTTCCAGAATCCGCAACATGAATACACCCGTCGCCTGTTGGGCGCGGTGCCGCGTCTGCCTGGGAGCGGGAGCAAACTGGTCGTGCCGCCGCTGGAACCGGAAAGCGCTGTGTAGCTATTCGATAGATCCTGACTATGGAAAATCGCCCTTTAAGTTCGAGTACCGGCAAGGAACCGAGATGAGTAAGTCATCTAGTGCACCAAAATCACCGATTGCTTCGCTAGAAGAGCTCAATGCCCCTGCCCACCGGCCGCTGCCGGACATCGCTGCTGTGATCAACAACTGCCGTATGAGGCCGTAGCGCGGATCGTTAAAGCAGGCTTATTTACCGTCAGGATTCCCACTCGGTTTGGAGGCGCCGGTGGCTCGGTCAAGGATGCTATTGCATTGCTGATTCCCATCGCGTCCGTTGATTCGAACGTGGCTCAGGCGCTGCGCCCTCATTTCGATTTGGTCGGGGGCTGCTAGCGTCAGGTGCCAAGGATGCGGAAGCCGAGCGTGAACGATGGTTCGAGTGCTATTTGCGAGGCATTGTAATAGGCAATACAGGCTGGGAGGTTGGCGGTGCGAACGGTTCGACCAGCGCGCGTATTCTGCGCGACGAAGAGAACCATTGCGCCACAGGCAGCAAGTACTACAGCACCGGATCGTTGTGTGCGGACTGGGTCAGTGCTGTCACGCTAGACAAAGACTATCAACCGGTATCATTCATCCTGCCGCGTGATCGAAAAGGACAGGAACTGCTGGACGGCTTCGATGCGATGGGCCAGCGTCTGACGGCGAGTGGCACCACTCATCTGCACGATGTTGTGGTCAAAGCGGATGAGATCCCGCCACGTACAGTGGAAGAAGGGGAGCGCATAACCGTCACACCGTTCCTGCAGTTATTTCTCGCGGAGACCCAGGCGGGTATCGCGGGCAGTCTTAGCGCTCGCTGAAACGTCCTCGCCGCCGCAACTGCCCTACTGTCTCATCCAGGTTGGCCCAATGGAGTAGTCCCCAACTCGCATCTTTCGGAACGACATCCCCCAGACGGGTCTCTGGCGGATAAGCGGTGAAGTCGATAGGCGACTGCATGTGCACCAGCGAAGCCCCGATGCTTTGCAATGAATGATAGGTCTGCAGTTTCTCCTGCACCTCGGCATCGGTACGCCGGACTATCACGCTGGCGGGTACGAAAAACTTGATGCCGGCCGGATCGCTACCGGTGTGGGGATCGCCGCCGCAGTGCCTGCGGTGCTGGTTTACAACTACTTCCTGCGTCGCCTGAAACTGACGGCTGCCGACCTCGATGATTTCGCCCATGACTTCTACAGCCTGGTGCAGAAAAATTCGTTCCATGTGCCGCCGCATCCCGCGTTGAACAACGCCGCTGCCGGCAACCCGCAGAACGTGAAGGAGGCGTCCTGAGATAGCCTTCTCGACCCAAGACAGCGACAAGGTGCTGAGCGAGCTTAACGTCACGCCCCTGGTGAAGCCCCATTGCTCGGAGCCACAAGGTACCTCTTGTGAAAAGGCCTACCAACGAAGAACCGGGCATTCGCGATGTACTAGCTAACGTACTAAAGATGCTTGGCTACGGGTGGATTCCGAAGGAACGCTATAGAAGGAACGCTATAAACGAAAAAAGCGGCCAAAAGCCGCTAGTATCGGTGCTTCCAGGCATTCAGAGAGGCCTGCTGGAAGCAAATATGGCGCAGCGGACGGGACTCGAACCCGCGACCCCCGGCGTGACAGGCCGGTATTCTAACCGACTGAACTACCGCTGCGTAGGGTGGGCTCTCGCCCTTTTGACGCGACTGACCAGTGCGGGGTAGGCCCTGGTCTCAGGCTGTTCAGGTGAACGGCCTGGAAGAAATGGCGCAGCGGACGGGACTCGAACCCGCGACCCCCGGCGTGACAGGCCGGTATTCTAACCGACTGAACTACCGCTGCGCGTCGGTTGGGCTTTTGCCCAAGGGTGTTGCCAATACTCACGAAGTGGTGGGTGATGACGGGATCGAACCGCCGACCCTCTGCTTGTAAGGCAGATGCTCTCCCGGCTGAGCTAATCACCCTTTGCTTCGCTGAGGTGGCGCATTTTGGGCATCCGCCCAACGTAAGTCAATAGCCTGCTTGAAGTTTTTTAAAAGCCTAGGGAAAGCAGCGGTTATCCCGGGGCATAAATCATCTTGCGCGCCATACCGCCATCGACCAGGTATTCCTGCCCGGTCACGAAGCCCGCCGCGCTAGACAACAACCAGGCAACCAGCGCTGCCACATCCTCGACCGTGCCCACCCGCCCCGCCGGGTGCTGGGCGTGGTCCTCGGCCGTCAACGGCTCGGCACGCCGCTGCGCCGGGTCGCGGGCATCGATCCAGCCGGGGCTGACGGCATTTACGCGAATCTCCGGCCGCAGGCTAACGGCCAGTGCGTGGGTCAGTGCTACCAAGCCGCCCTTGCTGGCCGCATAGGCTTCGCTATTGGCTTCGGATTGCCGCGCGCGGGTAGAGGCAATGTTCACGATCGCCCCCTGGCGCGCCCGCAGGTACGGTGCACAATGCTTGGCCAGCAGCATCGCCGCGGTCAGGTTGACCGCCAGCACTCGGTTCCAATGTGCCAGCGGTAGGGTTTCAAGCGTTCGGTTGTGTGGGTCCGCGATCGCGGCATTGTTCACCACGGCATCAAGCCGGCCGAATTGCCCCAAGGCCTTGGCCACCACACCGACTACCTGGGCTTCATCCGCCACGTCGGCCGCAACGAAAAAGGCCCGTTCGCCCAGCGCCTGGGCCACCGCAGCCCCTCGCGCTTCGTCGATATCGGCCAACACCACCTGCCAACCTTCGCAAATCAACCAAGCGGCCACACCCAGGCCAATGCCCCGCGCCGCGCCGGTGACCAGGGCGACACGGCCTTCATGGAAACTGCCACCGGCAGTGCCCAACTCGATCACAGCGCGGCCAGGCCGCGGGCCATGTCGGCCTGCAGGTCGGCGATGTCCTCAAGCCCCACCGCCACGCGGATGAGGCTGTCACGGATACCGGCCGCTTCACGTTCCTGCGGGCTAAGGCGGCCATGAGAGGTCGTTGCCGGGTGGGTGATGGTGGTTTTGCTGTCCCCCAGGTTGGCGGTGATCGACACCAGGCGGGTAGCGTCGATGAAGCGCCAGGCACCCTCTTTGCCGCCCTTGACTTCGAAGCTCACCACGCCGCCAAAACCGCGCATCTGGCGCTTGGCCAAAGCGTGCTGCGGGTGGCTTTGCAGCCCGGCATAGTGAACCTTTTCGATGCCGGGTTGGCGCTCCAGCCATTCGGCCAGGGCCTGGGCGCTGGCGCAGTGGGCGCGCATGCGCAGGTTCAGGGTTTCCAGGCCCTTAAGGAAGACCCAGGCATTGAAGGGGCTTAACGAAGCGCCGGCGGTACGGACCACGCCGACCATTTCCTTCATATGCTCGGCACGCCCGGCGACCACCCCGCCCATGCAACGGCCCTGGCCATCGATGAACTTGGTGGCCGAATGCACGACGATGTCCGCCCCCAGCTTCAGCGGCTGCTGCAGCGCCGGGGTGCTGAAGCAGTTGTCGACCACCAACAAGGCGCCTTTGGCGTGGGCGATGTCTGCCAACGCGGCGATATCGACCAACTCGGCCAGAGGGTTGGAAGGCGATTCGACGAACAACAGCTTGGTGTTGGGCTTGATTGCCGGCCCCCAGCCCTCAAGGTTGGCCAGCGGCACGTAGTCCACTTCGATGCCGAACCGCTTGAAGTATTTATCGAACAGGCTGATGGTCGAGCCGAACACGCTTTGGGATATCAACACATGGTCGCCCATGCTGCACAAGCCCATGGCCACGGCGGTAATCGCGGCCATGCCGGTGGCGAAGCCTACCGCCTGCTCGGCCCCTTCCAAGGCGGCGATGCGCTCTTCGAAAGCGCGCACGGTGGGGTTGGTGTAGCGTGAATAAACGTTGCCCGGTACCTCGCCGGCAAAGCGTGCCGCGGCATCGGCGGCGGTGCGGAACACATAGCTGGAGGTGAAAAACAGCGGGTCGCTGTGCTCGCCTTCAGGGGTGCGGTGCTGGCCGGCACGCACGGCGAGGGTGTCGAAGGCCACGCCTTCGAGGTCGCTGTCCAGGCGCCCGGCGTCCCATTCCTGAGTCATTGGCAGCTGCTCCTTCAGTTGTTGTAAAGGTCGATGATGGCGCTGACCGCCTGGGTCTTGACCTTGGCCAAATCGTTACGCGCCTGATCGATCTTGGCCAGGTAGCGCTCGTCGATATCGCCGGTGACATAGTGACCGTCGAATACCGCGCAATCGAAGTGATCGATCTTGACCTTGCCCCCCCCGACCGCGTCGATCAGGTCGGGGAGGTCCTGGTAGATCAGCCAGTCGGCGCCGATCAGGTCGGCTACCTCCTGGGTGCTGCGGTTGTGCGCGATCAATTCATGCGCACTCGGCATGTCGATGCCGTAGACGTTCGGGAAGCGCACCGCGGGGGCCGCGGAACAGAAGTAGACTTTTCTCGCACCTGCATCCCGGGCCATCTGGATGATCTGCTTGCAGGTGGTGCCGCGCACAATGGAGTCATCGACCAGCATCACGTTCTTGCCACGGAACTCCAGTTCGATGGCGTTAAGCTTCTGGCGCACGGATTTTTTGCGCGCGGCCTGCCCAGGCATGATGAAGGTACGGCCAATGTAACGATTCTTGACGAAACCCTCGCGGAATTTCACGCCCAAGTGGTTGGCCAGCTCCAGTGCTGAGGTACGGCTGGTGTCGGGGATGGGGATCACTACGTCGATATCGTGCTCCGGGCGCTCGCGCAGAATCTTCTCAGCCAGCTTCTCACCCATGCGCAGCCGCGCCTTGTACACCGAGATGCCGTCGATGATCGAATCCGGGCGGGCCAGGTACACATGCTCGAAGATGCACGGTGCGTACTGCGGGTTGGGCGCGCATTGGCGAGTGTGCAGCTTGCCGTCTTCGGTGATGTAAACCGCTTCGCCCGGCGCCAGGTCGCGGATCAGGGTGAAGCCCAGCACATCGAGGGCGACGCTTTCGGAGGCGATCATGTACTCCACCCCTTCGTCGGTGTGGCGCTGGCCGAATACGATCGGGCGGATCGCGTTGGGGTCGCGAAAGCCGACGATACCGTAGCCGGTGATCATTGCCACCACCGCGTAGCCACCCCGGCAGCGCTTGTGCACATCCTTGACTGCGGCGAACACGTCTTCCTCGGTGGGCTGCAACTTGCCACGCACGGCCAGCTCATGGGCGAACACGTTGAGCAGCACCTCGGAGTCGGAGCTGGTGTTCACGTGGCGTAGGTCTGACTCGTAAATTTCCTTGGCCAGCTGTTCGACGTTGGTCAGGTTGCCGTTATGTGCCAGGGTGATGCCATAGGGCGAGTTGACGTAGAACGGCTGCGCCTCGGCCGAGGTAGAGCTGCCTGCGGTGGGGTAACGCACATGGCCGATACCCATGTGCCCGACCAGCCGCTGCATGTGCCGCTGCTGGAACACATCACGCACCAGGCCGTTGTCCTTGCGCAAGAACAACCTGCCATCATGGCTGGTGACAATACCGGCAGCGTCCTGGCCGCGATGCTGCAGGACGGTTAATGCGTCATACAGCGCCTGATTGACGTTCGACTTACCGACGATACCGATGATGCCACACATGCGACACGACCCCTACTTAGTGAACCTGAACGGCCTGCGGCTGCTCCACCTTGTGGGCGGGGAACCACTGGTCCTTGAACGGAATATCGACCGGCGTGGTGACCCCACCGGCCAGCCACTGGCTGGTCATCCCCAGAACGAGGTTTTTGGACCAGTCGGCGACCAATAAAAAACGCGGCAATAACTGCGACTGCTGCCACCAGGGATCCTGTTGAACCGGCCCCAGGCTCAACAGCCCAGCGGCCACCACCACCAACAAGCCGCCCCGCGCGGCACCGAACACCATGCCTAGAAAACGGTCGGTGCCAGACAAACCGGTCACGCGAATAAGCTCGCTAATGAGAAAATTGACCAACGCCCCCACCAACAAGGTAGCGACGAATAAAATGGCGCAACCGGCTATCACACGTGCCGAAGGCGTTTGAATGTAGTTTTCGAGGTACTGCGACATCCCGCCGCCGAACATCCAGGCCACGGCGCCCGCGATGATCCAGGTAAGCAGCGACAGGGCTTCCTTGACAAAGCCCCGCTTCAAGCTGATCAGAGCGGATACGGCGATGATCGCCACAATCGCCCAGTCGACCCACGTAAATGCCACGGTGCAGCCCGATGACGGATAAGGCGGCGCATTTTACCAGAGCCTGTGGGGCAGCGCAGCTATGCTGGGCGATAGTGGGGCTATTAACCTGCCCGGCGGCCCTTATGGCTCGAAACGCACCACGAAGCCTTTCATCTGCTGCTGGCGGTTAAGGGTATCGCGTAAGCGTTCGGCTTCAGCGCGTTCGATCACCGGGCCGACGAATACCCTATTCTTGCCATCGGCCGACCGCACGTACGCATTATAGCCTTGGGTACGTAAACGGCCCTGCAATGCATCGGCGCTGGCACGGGTCGACAGGCTGGCCAACTGCACCGCCCAGCTGAGCGGCACGCCATTAGGGTCTATTTTCGACGCGCTGTCAGGTTTCGCCGGTACCCCGGCCACGGGCGCGGCGGGTAGCTCAGGGATAGGCTTGGCCGGGGCAGCAGGTGCGGCCGCCTTGCCGGCCTGGGCAGGTGGCTGGGCCGGCGCCGGCGCGGTCGCCAGGGCCGTGGCGGGTTGTTCCGCCGCGGCAGGCTCTGGGGCGGGCGACGGTACGGGTTGGTTCACCGGCACTTCAACCGGCTCTACCCGCACCTGCGGCATGCTCGGTGCCTGCGGCGCGGCTGGCGCATCCACCCGCACCCGGCGCACTTCATCCGGGCGGCTGAAGAGCATGGGCAGGAAAATCACCGCAAGGGCTACCAGCACCAGGGCACCGACCATCCGTTGTTTGACCACGCTATCGAGCATTGCCCAAGGGCCTCCTCACGCCGCGCGCCCGGCCAGCCACCGAAGGGCCTCGGCCACGCAGAAAAACGAACCGAACACGACTATTTCATCTTCACTGCCCGCGGCATTGCATACCTGCTCCAGCGCTTGGGCAACACTGCCATGAGACGCTGCCGACACGCCAAGGTTCGCCAGGGCCCGCGCCACCTGAGTCGCCTCACGGCTGCGCGGGCTAGGCAAGGTCGCCACGGCCCACTGGCTGAAGGTGCCCGCCAGTGGTGCGACCACGCCGGCCAGGTCTTTATCGGCCAACAAGCCGAACACCGCAAACCGGCGCCCGGCCACCGGCCGCGCGGCGAGCCGCACGCTCAGGTATTGGGCAGCCTCAGGGTTATGCCCCACATCGAGCAGCAGGTGAAGCACCTTGCCTTGCCAGGCCAGCTCTCGGCGGTCGAGGCGCCCGGCCAAGCGGGTACCCTGCAAGGCACCGGCCAGTGTACCCGGCTCGAACGGCAAGCCCAGCAGGGCATAGGCTTGCAGGGCAAGCGCTGCGTTTTCCATGGGCAGCTCGAGCAGCGGCAATGCCGGCAACGTTAGGGCTACACCCTGGCGATCGTGACCGCGCCATTGCCAATGGTCGCCGGCCGGTGCCAGGTCGTAGTCGTGCCCGCGCAGCGACAGCGGGCAACCCAGCGCCTGGGCCTGTTGCAACAGCGGTAACGGCGGCGCCAGGTCGCCACACAACACGGGGCGCCCAGCGCGAAAAATGCCGGCTTTTTCGAAGGCTACAGCCTCGCGGCTATGCCCCAGGTATTCGCCGTGGTCCAGGGCAATGCTGGTCACCAGGGCAAGGTCGGCATCGGCCAGGTTGACCGCGTCCAGCCGCCCACCCAAGCCGACCTCAAGCACCACCGCGTCGAGCCCAGCGCGGGCGAATAGCCAGAACGCCGCCAGGGTGCCCATCTCGAAATAGGTCAGCGATACTTCGCCACGGGCCGCTTCCACGGCCGTGAACGCCTCGCACAAGGCGGCATCGCTGGCTTCGAGGCCAGCCAAGCGCACCCTTTCGTTGTAACGCAGCAGGTGAGGCGAACTGTACACCCCCACTTTCAGCCCCTGGGCTTCGAGCAGGCTCGCCAAAAAGGCGCAGGTCGAGCCCTTGCCATTGGTGCCGGTGACTAACACTTGGTAGCGGGCCAAGCGCCCCAGGCCCATGCGCTCGAACACCTGGCGCGAGCGCTCCAGGCCCATGTCGATAGCCGAGGGGTGCAACTGCTCGAGGTAGGCGAGCCACTGGGCCAGGGTGCGCGCAGTCATGCTTGGGCGGCCACCGGCACCTGTGCGGCCACGGGGGTGGCGACGTTGGTCATTTGTGCCAGCAGCCGCGCCAGGCGCGGGCGCAATTCCTGGCGATGGATGATCAGGTCGATGGCGCCGTGGTCGAGCAAGAATTCGCTGCGCTGGAAGCCTTCCGGGAGTTTCTCCCGCACGGTTTGCTCGATCACGCGGGGGCCGGCGAAGCCGATCAGCGCCTTGGGTTCGCCTACGATCACATCGCCGAGCATGGCCAGGCTGGCCGATACGCCGCCGTATACCGGGTCGGTGAGCACGGAGATGAACGGGACGCCCTCCTCGCGCAGGCGCGCCAACACCGCGGAGGTCTTGGCCATTTGCATCAGGGAAATCAGCGCTTCTTGCATGCGCGCGCCACCAGAGGCGGCGAAGCAGATCATCGGGCAGCGGTTCTCCAGCGCATAATTGGCAGCGCGCACGAAGCGTTCACCCACCACCGCGCCCATCGAGCCACCCATGAAGCTGAACTCGAAGGCGCTGCACACCACCGGCAGGCCCATCAGGGTGCCGCTCATGGAGATCAGCGCGTCTTTTTCGCCGGTTTGCTTCTGCGCGCCGACCAGGCGGTCCTTGTACTTCTTGCTGTCGCGAAACTTCAGGCGATCGACCGGTTCCAGCTCGGCGCCGAGCTCCTCCCGGCCTTCGGCATCGAGGAAGATATCCAGGCGATGGCGCGCGCCGATGCGCATGTGATGGTTGCACTTGGGGCACACATCGAGGGTTTTTTCCAACTCAGGGCGGTACAACACTGCCTCGCAGGACGGGCACTTGTGCCAGAGACCCTCGGGCACCGAGCTTTTTTTCACCTCGGAACGCATGATCGAGGGGATCAGTTTGTCTACCAGCCAGTTGCTCATAGGTGCTTCTCTCCAGTATCCGGGCCGCTATCGGCGCCAGGCAGCCCGTGCTTGGTCTTACCATTCAGGTCGAAACGGCGGCGCCCGCAGGCGCTCACCCTGACATTTGTGCCGCATTAAAGCGTGTGGACGGCGGCCAGCGTTTTGCCGTCACATCACCCTATGGCGCGGCCGCGCCGCGCACAGCGGCGATGAATGCGGCCACCTTCGCCGCATCCTTGATACCCTTGCTGGCCTCTACGCCGCCGCTGACATCCACTGCCCAGGGCTTCACCTGGGCAATCGCAGCGGCCACGTTGTGCGCACCCAGGCCACCGGCCAACACCACCGGCTTGGGCAACCCCGCCGGCACCAGCCCCCAATCGAACGCCTGCCCAGTGCCGCCGGGCACGCCGGCGACGAAGGTATCGAGCAGGACACCCTGGGCGCCGGCATAGGCCCGGCACGCAGCGACCAGGTCATCGCCCGGGCGCACGCGCAAGGCCTTGATATAGGGGCGGCGCGCGCCTTCGCATTGAGCTGGGGTTTCGTCACCATGAAATTGCAACAGATCGAGCGGTACCGCTTCGAGGGTTTCGTCCAGCTCCCGGCGGCTGGCGTTGACGAACAAGCCCACGGTGGTCACGAAGGGTGGCAACGCGGCCACGATGGCGCGCGCTTGCTGCACGCTGACCGCACGTGGGCTTTTGGGGTAGAACACCAGGCCAATGGCATCGGCCCCGGCGTTAGCGGCGGCCAGGGCATCTTCGATGCGGGTAATACCGCAGATTTTGCTGCGAACAGCGGCCATAAGCAGGCGACCTTGCAACGGTTGAAGGGGCGGATAGTAGCAAACCCCGGCCAACCCGTCAGCCCATGAGGCCATCGAACCCGGTGAGAAAGTGTGGCCCGAGGTAACGCGCTGGAAGGTCGAACGCAGGCGGGTACTCCACCTGCACCAGGTAAAGGCCAAACGGGTGCGCCGTGACCCCGCCAGCCTTGCGGTCCCGGCTCAGTAGCACCTGCTCGGCCCAGTGCGGGGGCTTATCGCCCGCGCCAATGGCCATCAGCACACCCGCCAAATTGCGCACCATATGGTGCAAAAACGCGTTGGCCCGCACGTCGATCACCACCATGCTGCCGTGCTGGCTTACGCGCAGGTGATGCAGTTGCTTGATCGGCGATTTGGCCTGGCATTGGGTGGCCCGAAAGGCGCTGAAGTCGTGGGTGCCTACCAGTGCTTGCGCGGCCTCGCCCATGCGCGCCACGTTTAGCGGCCGGTAATTCCAGGTCACTTCCTGGCCCATGTGTGCCGGGCGAATGGGGTCGTTGTAGATCACATAGCGATAACGCCGGGCGGTCGCCTTGAAACGGGCGTGGAAGTCCGCTGGCACCTCCTTGGCCCAGGTCACGCTGATATCGTGGGGCAACTCACTGTTGGCGCCCATCACCCAGGCCTTGTTCGGCCGCGCGGCGCGGGTGTCGAAGTGCACCACCTGGCCACAGGCGTGTACCCCTGCATCAGTGCGCCCAGCGCATACCACCGACACGGGGCTGGCGGCCACTCTGGCCAAGGCGGTTTCCAGCGCCTGCTGCACGGTGGGCAAGCCGCTGGCTTGGCGCTGCCACCCGGCGTAGCGCGAGCCTTTGTATTCCACACCCAACGCAATGCGCGTGTGGCCTTCGGCGGCCACTTCAGTGACCGCGGTTTCGAACGTGTTCACAACTCACCTGGGGTTGAATAACGAAAGCGGCAGCCCATTGGGCTGCCGCCTTGGGTTACAGCGAGCGTTCAGCCGAGGTCGGCCAGCATGCGCCGGGCCTCATGCTGTTGCGCATCGGTACCTTCCTTGAGTACCTCGTCGAGAATGTCACGGGCGCCGTCGGCGTCCTTCATTTCAATGTAGGCTTTGGCCAAGTCCAGCTTGGTGCTCACCTCATCGGTGTCGGCGAGGAAATCGAAATCGTCCGGCGCCGGGTTTTGCTCATTCGTCTCACCAGAGAGGCTCCCCAGCCGTGGGGTGACGTCTTCCCGGCCAGCGGCGACCTGGTCGCGCCCTGGCGAAGCTTCGCCAGGTGTCGACAGGTCGAAATCACCCGGCAGGCCATCGCCTTTTTCAGGGTCGGCCAGCGCTTCTAGTGCAAGGTCATCGAGGTCGTCGACCGGCGACGGTGCTGGCGCATCGGCGGCGATGTCCAGGTCGAAGTCGGACAGGTCAATGTCGCGGGCCCGCTCGGCTTCGGTCTCGCGCAGCAACGCGTCGAAATCCACATCGTCGCGTTTGGCGGGGTCGGCTGCTTTCTCCGCCTCGCTGGCGGGCTTAGCCGCCGCGCCGGCGCCTACCGGGTCGATGCCGTCGAGGTCAAGGTCGAAATCGGTGTCGAACACCTCCCCAATCGGCTCCGGGCCATCGGGCTCATCCTGCAGCAGGTCTTTGACGTACTGGGCATCGAGTTCGGCGGCGACCGCGGCGGCACTCAGGCCCACGCCAGCCAATGCCCCAAGCATGGCCGGGAAGCGCGACTTCAATGCCTCGACCTCGGCCTGGTTGGCGCCGCTGGCCAGCAAACGCCGCTCATTGGCGACGAATGCATCCCGATCGCCCTGGTTGGCATACACCTCCATGAGCATCAGGCGCAATTCGCTGCGCTCGGGCTGCGCCTCGACCGCAGGCTCGAGCAGGTCGGCGGCCTGGTTGAAACGGCCAGCGGCGACAGCGGCTTGAGCCTGGGTAAGCACATCGTCAGCGGCCGGTGCCTTGACCAGGCTCGCCACGCTCGGCACCTCGTTGCGCGGGGCTGGCTCAACCGGCGCCGCCAGGGGGGTACTACTGGCCGACGCCTGGGCCGCTGCGGCAGAGGCGGCCACCATGGCCGGTGCGAGTTTCACGTTTGGCGCTTGCGGGGCCAACCCTTCGAAACTGTCCGGCCCAAAATCGAAATCATCCGGTGGGAAATCACCCTCTTCGGCCAACGCCTTGGCCATCCGCACATGCTTCTCGGCCTCTTGGTCCGCCTTGCGCTTGCGCGCGAGCAGCCAAGCGGCGAGCAGCACGGCAATCAACGCGATGCCGCCCGCGGCGCCCAGCACCGCCGGGTTGCTGGCGCCTTGAGAGGTAGGCGGCGCCGCGGGCGCTGGGCTTGGCGGTGCGCCCGCGTTGGCCGGGGCCTGCCCGGTGGCCGCTTCAGAGGGGGCGGCGGGCGCTGCTAGCTGTGCGCCGATGGCCGGGCTGCCCGCGCGGGCGGGCGTACCCGGCGGCTGCGGCGCCCCAGCGCTGGCTTCGAGCTTGGCCAATTGGTCGTTCTTAAGTTGCAGCAGGCGCTGCAGTTTGTCGAGCTGGCTCTGCAGGTCGTCGTTACGGCTTTTTAGCTCCGCGTTTTCGCGGCGCGCCGAATCGAGGCTCTCCTGAGTGCTAGCCAACTGGTCACGCACTGCTTGCTGGTCTGCCACGGCGCCTTTGCGGTTACGCGCCTGGCCCGACACCAAGCTCAGGTTGTCGCCCGGCGCGGGCGCCGGTGCCTTGCTACCAGGCGCCCTACGGGTGGCATCGACCTGCTGCGCCCGCGGACCCAAGCGCCGGCCTTCGTGCCAGGCGGCATTTTGCCTGGCCACTTCCGCCACGGCCCGGGGCTGGGCCAGCGCCGTAGCGTTGGGTGCATCCGGCAAGCGCAACACCTGGCCTGCGCGCAGCCGGTTGATGTTGCCATCGATAAACGCGTCGGGGTTCA
The DNA here is from genome assembly GCF_014694385.1 of Pseudomonas typographi. Classification (GTDB taxonomy): domain Bacteria; phylum Pseudomonadota; class Gammaproteobacteria; order Pseudomonadales; family Pseudomonadaceae; genus Aquipseudomonas; species Aquipseudomonas typographi. Next base: position 158,005 of record NZ_JAAOCA010000005.1, read on the forward strand.
GCGCCTGGATCGCCAGCATGGTTTGCTGTACCGAGGCCCCGGCCGGGCGCGCGCGGGCCGCGATCTCCCAAAGGGTATCCGGGCTCTTGGTGGTGTAGTGCTCGGCCTGGCGATTGGCCGTGGCCACCGCCGGTGCCGGTGTGTCACGCCCGGGCTCGCCCGCTGGCGCTGCGAATTTGGCCGGGTCGACCAACACGCTGTAGTCACGCAGCAGGCGGCCACTGGGGTACACCACCTGAACCAGGAACTTCACCATCGGGTCGGGCAATGCCGTGGGCGACGTCACCTGGATGACGCTACGCCCGCCCGGGTTGATCACCGGTGTGAACTGCAATTGCCCCAGGTAGGCCTGGCGGTCGACCCCAGCCTTGGTGAAATCCTCGGGTGAGGCAAGGCTCGGCACGATCTCCGGGGCGGCAAGGTTGCCCACATCGCGCAACTCGATTTCGGCCGCCAGCGGCTGGCCGGGCGCGGATTTGAGCGTGACTTCACCCAGTTCAAGGGCTTGCGCCAGCCCCGACGCCAGTGTCGATGCCGCGGCAATCGCCAATGCCAGCTTGCGAAGATGAACCATGGCCAATTCCTTTGTGAACTTACGGGGTGAAGCCCGAAACGCAACGAACAAGTTCGCCCAAGTATCTTTTAGGTAAGGTCTTTTATCAACAATTCGGCTATTTGCACAGCATTCAAGGCTGCGCCTTTGCGCACGTTGTCCAGCACCAACCATAGATTAAGCTCACAAGGGTCATCCAAGCCGGGGCGCAAGCGCCCCGCGTACACCACGTCCTGGCCCACCGCATCGCCGACGGCGGTAGGGTAGTCGCCCGGCTCCTCGACCAGTTCCAACCCTGGTGCGACCGACAGCACAGCGCGCACCTGGGTGATATCGACGGGGCCCTGGGTACGGATGCACAGCGCCAGGCTGTCACCGAAAAACACCGGTGCCTGTAGGCAGGTGGTCGATATGCTTAGTAAAGGCAGCCCCAGGGTTTCGCGCAATTGCTCGGCGATGCGCTTTTCAAGGGTTAGGTGGCCTAATGCATCAGGGGCGCCCACCTGGGCCAGCAGGTTGAAGGCCACCTGGCGGTCGAAGAACGCCGGTTCCAACGGCCGCACGTTGAGCAGTTCGGCGGTTTGCCGGGCGAGTTCGGCCACCCCTTCACGGCCCTGGGACGACACCGCCAGGCAAGCGGTGACCGTTACCTGTTGCATCGCCAGCATCCCGCGCAACGGAGCCAATGCCACGGCCAGCGCGATAGCCGGGCTGCAAGGGCTTACCGCCTTGCGCCCGGCCAAGAATGCCTGGGCATTGGCTTCGGGTACCACTGCCGGCGCCTGCAGCGCGCCGGCAAGGTCCACCACGGCGCAGCCGGCCTCGATCGCGCGGGGCGCGAAGGTATGGCTCACCGCTTCGCCGGCGGCGAAGAACACCAACCCCACCTGCTTGAAATCGAAGCTGTCCACTTCACGAACGCGCACATTCTTGCCACGAAACGCCACGGCCTTGCCAGCCGATTCCATGCTGGCCAGCAGGTGCAGGTCGCCCACGGGGAAGGCCCGCTCTTCGAGGATTTCAACCAGCGCCTCGCCCACGCTGCCGGTGGCGCCAACGATGGCGATGTTCAGGGGGGTCTGCATGATAGAGCGCCTTTGGGTAGGGGGCTTGTAAAGAATAGGAGCCTGCGTGCCACCCAGTCACCGCACGGTCAAGCGGTGAACAGGGCAAGCGGGGTGGATGGCCGAGGCCAAATAGGAAAGGTGCTGCCGTCCATGGCCTGCAGGGCGCTGAAATGGCTGCACATGGGATTGCCCACGAGCACCGCCGGCGTTCCCCGCGGGATAAACCCGCTGTTCGGCACCTGGGGATGGCCGCTGGCGGGGCAATGCCGTGTATCAGCGCTCCAGCAGGATGCGCAGCATGCGCCGCAGCGGCTCGGCCGCGCCCCATAGCAGTTGGTCGCCGACCGTGAAAGCGCCCAGGTACTGCGAGCCCATGTTCAGCTTGTGCAGGCGGCCCACCGGAACGTTCAGGGTGCCGGTGACCTGGGTGGGGGTCAGCTCTTGCATACTGGCATCACGGTGGTTCGGCACCAGCTTCACCCAAGGGTTGTGCTGGCTGATCAGCCCTTCGATGTCGGCAATCGGCACGTCTTTGTTCAGCTTGATCGTCAAGGCCTGGCTATGGCAGCGCATCGCCCCTATGCGCACACAGATGCCGTCAATGGGGATCGGGCTCTTGAAGCGGCCGAGTATTTTGTTGGTTTCGGCCTGCCCTTTCCATTCTTCGCGGCTTTGGCCGTTGGGCAGTTCCTTGTCGATCCACGGGATCAGGCTGCCTGCCAGCGGTACACCGAAGTGCTCGGTGGGGTACCCATCGCTGCGCATGGCTTCGGCGACTTTGCGGTCGATGTCGAGGATGGCGCTGGCCGGGTTGGCTAGGTCATCGGCAACCGCTGCGTGGCTAACGCCCATTTGGCGGACCAGCTCACGCATGTTCTGCGCACCGGCACCGGAGGCGGCCTGGTAGGTCATGGCGCTCATCCACTCCACCAACCCGGCTTCGAACAACCCACCCAGACCCATCAGCATCAAGCTTACGGTACAGTTCCCGCCGATGTAGTTGCGGGTACCGGCGTCAAGCTGATGGTCAATAGCCTTGCGGTTGACCGGGTCGAGAACGATGACGGCGTCATCCTGCATGCGCAGGCTCGACGCCGCATCGATCCAGTAGCCTTGCCAGCCGGCTTCGCGTAACCGAGGGAACACTTCTTGGGTGTAGTCGCCGCCCTGGCAGGTCAGGATCACGTCGAGTGTCTTGAGCTCGTCGATGCTGTAGGCGTCTTTCAGCGGCGCCACGTCCTTGCCGATGGCCGGCCCTTCGCCGCCCACGTTGGAGGTGGTGAAGAACACCGGTTCGATCAGGTCGAAGTCTTGCTCTTCCAGCATCCGCTGCATGAGCACAGAGCCAACCATACCGCGCCAACCGATCAGACCTACACGTTTCATCGCACACTACACCTTGGTTAGAAGTGGGCCACCGCGCCCGGGGGTACTTTGCGGTGGGCCCGAGAGATTACAGATTTCGCAGGGCCGCGACTACAGCGTCGCCCATTTCCCGCGTACCGACCTTCTTGCAGCCTTCGGACCAAATGTCTCCGGTACGCAGGCCCTGGTCGAGCACCCGGCTCACCGCCTGCTCGATAGCCGCAGCGGCTTCGGTTTGGGCGAAGCTGTAACGCAGCATCATCGATACCGAGAGGATGGTCGCCAGCGGGTTGGCGACCCCCTGCCCGGCGATGTCCGGCGCCGACCCGTGGCACGGTTCGTACATACCTTTGCCATTGGCGTCCAGCGACGCCGACGGCAGCATACCGATAGAGCCGGTGAGCATGGAGGCTTCATCCGACAGGATGTCGCCGAACATGTTGTCGGTAACTATCACATCGAACTGCTTGGGCGCGCGCACCAGTTGCATGGCGGCATTGTCCACATACATATGGCTCAGTTCTATGTCCGGGTAGCCCTGTGCCACCTGCTCGACCACTTCACGCCACAATTGGCTGGAGGCCAACACATTGGCCTTGTCGACCGAGCACAGCTTCTTGCCCCGCACCTGGGCCATCTCGAAGCCCACCTTGGCGATCCGACGGATCTCGCTTTCGCTGTAAGGCAGGGTGTCGTAGGCCTGGCGCTCGCCGTTTTCCAGTTCACGGGTGCCCCGTGGGCTACCAAAGTAGATACCGCCGGTAAGCTCACGAACGATCAGGATATCCAGCCCGGCGACGATGTCGCGCTTAAGGCTGGAGGCATCGGCCAATTGCGGGTAAAGGATGGCCGGGCGCAGGTTGCCGAACAGGCCCAACTGCGAACGGATCTTCAACAGGCCGCGCTCGGGGCGGATGTCACGCTCGATCTTATCCCACTTCGGGCCGCCCACGGCGCCCAGCAGCACGGCATCGACCTTGCGTGCCAGCGCCAGGGTCGAATCGGCCAATGGCACGCCGTGCCGGTCAATCGCCGCACCACCGATTACATCGTGGTGCAATTCGAAGCCCAGGGAAAACTTCTCGCTGGCCAGTTCCAGCACCTTGACCGCCTCGGCGGTGATCTCGGGGCCGATACCGTCGCCGGGAAGAATCAGGATCTGCTTGCTCATGCTTTCCTCTTATCAAAATGTGGCAACCCACCGAAGCGCACAGCCGTGGGGCCGCGGCGGCTTAGTGAGTTGCCCATGTCATTAGCGAAACAGCCAGGGCTGTTGCTGGCGGTGGCGTGCTTCGAAGGCACGGATGGCGTCTGCATCCTGCAGGGTCAGGCCGATGTCATCCAAGCCATTGAGCAAGCAGTGCCGGCGGAATTCGTCTATTTCGAAAGTGTACGCCTTGCCATCGGGGCGGGTCACGGTGCCGGCGGCCAAGTCGATGGTCAACCGATAACCGTGCTCAGCCTCGACCTGCTGGAACAGCTCATCGACCTCGGCCGCGCCGAGGATGATCGGCAGCAAGCCGTTCTTGAAACTGTTGTTGTAGAAAATATCGGCGAAGCTCGGTGCGATCACGCAGCGAAAGCCATATTCGTCCAAGGCCCAGGGCGCATGCTCCCGGCTGGAGCCGCAACCGAAGTTTTCCCGCGCCAGCAACACACTGACCCCCTGGTAGCGTGGTTGGTTGAGCACGAAATCCGGGTTGATCGGGCGCTTGCTGTTGTCTTGATACGGTTGGCCAACATCTAGGTAGCGCCATTCGTCGAACAAGTTGGGGCCGAAGCCGGTGCGCTTGATCGATTTCAAGAATTGCTTTGGAATGATCTGGTCGGTGTCGACGTTGGCGCGGTCCAAAGGCGCCGCCAAGCCGATGTGCTGGGTAAAGGCTTTCATGCTGCGCTCCCTTGGGTCAATTCACGAACGTCGACGAAATGGCCGGCTACCGCGGCGGCGGCGGCCATCGCCGGGCTCACCAGGTGGGTGCGGCCACCGGCACCCTGGCGCCCTTCGAAGTTGCGGTTGGAGGTGGAGGCGCAATGCTCGCCGGATTCGAGCCGGTCCGGGTTCATTGCCAGGCACATGGAGCAGCCCGGCTCACGCCATTCGAAGCCGGCGGCGATGAACACCTTATCGAGCCCTTCCTGCTCGGCTTGCGCCTTGACCAGGCCCGAGCCGGGCACCACGATCGCCTGTTTGACGCTTGCTGCCACCTTGCGACCCTTGGCCACTTCAGCGGCAGCGCGCAGGTCTTCGATCCGCGAATTGGTACACGAGCCGATGAACACGCGATCGAGCTGGATCTCGGTAATCGGCTGGTTGGCACGCAGGCCCATGTACTTGAGTGCCCGCTCGATCGAGCCGCGCTTGATCAGGTCGGGCTCGCGGGCCGGGTCCGGCACGTTCTGGTCCACGGCCAGGACCATTTCTGGCGATGTGCCCCAACTGACCTGTGGCTTGATCTGCGCCGCCTCCATGCGCACCACCGTGTCGAACACGGCATCGTCGTCGGACTTCAAGCCTGACCACGCCGCTACCGCCTGCTCCCATTGCTCACCGCTGGGCGCGAACGGGCGGCCCTTGACGTAGGCGATGGTCTTGGCGTCGCAGGCAACCATGCCCACCCGGGCGCCCGCTTCGATCGACATGTTGCACAAGGTCATCCGGCCTTCCATCGACAGCTCGCGGATGGCGCTGCCAGCGAACTCCATGGCGTGGCCATTGCCGCCCGCGGTGCCGATCTTGCCGATCACGGCCAGTACGATGTCTTTGGCGGTCACGCCCACTGGCAGCGCGCCTTCGACCAGCACCTGCATATTTTTCATTTTTTTGGCGACCAGGCATTGGGTGGCCAACACGTGTTCGACCTCGGAGGTGCCGATACCGTGCGCCAGCGCGCCAAATGCTCCATGGGTGGAGGTGTGCGAGTCGCCGCAGACCACGGTCATCCCCGGCAGCGTCGCGCCCTGCTCCGGGCCGATTACGTGAACGATGCCCTGGCGCGGGTCGTTCATCGTGAACTCGGTGATGCCATATTCTTCACAGTTGTCGTCGAGGGTTTGTACTTGAAGGCGCGACACCTCGTCGGCGATGGCCTCGATGCCCCCTTTGCGGTCGGGGGTGGTCGGCACGTTATGGTCAGGGGTGGCCACGATCGAGTCGACCCGCCACACCTTGCGCGAGGCCAGGCGCAGGCCCTCGAAGGCCTGCGGCGAGGTGACTTCGTGCACGATGTGGCGGTCGATGTAGATCAGTGAAGAGCCATCGTCGCGCTGCTTGACCACGTGTGAATCCCAGAGCTTGTCATACAGGGTCTTGCCGGCCATTTGCGATTCCTCATCAGGACTTTCTATGCCTTTTCTCTCTGGCGATACAGAGAGGGCTTGTAGCTTAGAATGCTATAGCGCTAAATTGAATAACTCAAATTCATACTTTTTATGAACCGCATAACACAAAGGAATTTCGCCCGTGGATGTGGCCAACCTCAGCGCCTTCATCGCCATTGCCGAACTGGGCAGCTTTTCGGCGGCCGGGGAGCGCCTGCACTTGACCCAACCGGCGATCAGCAAGCGCATAGCCAGCCTTGAAGCGCAGTTGGAGAACCGCTTGTTCGACCGCCTGGGGCGGGAAGTGAGCCTGACCGAAGCAGGCCGCGCGCTGTTGCCGCGTGCGTACCAGATCGTCAATGTGCTGGATGACACCCGCCGCGCCCTGACTAACCTCAACGGCGAAGTCAGCGGCAGGCTTACCCTTGCCACCAGCCACCATATCGGCCTGCATCGCCTGCCGCCAGTGCTGCGGGCATTCACCAAGCGCTACCCGAACGTTGCGCTGGATATCCAGTTTCTCGACTCGGAAGTGGCCTACGACGAAATCCTCCATGGCCGCGCCGAAGTCGCAGTGATCACCCTGGCGCCAGAACCCTATGGGCTGATCAAGGCCGTACCGATATGGGACGACCCGCTGGACTTCGTCGCCGCCCCGGAGCACGCGCTGGCGCGCCAGGTCCACGTTACACCGGCGGACATCGCCGGCCACCCGGCTGTGTTTCCGGGCAACAACACATTTACGCACCATATCGTACAACACTTGTTCCGTGCCCAAGGCCTGACGCCCAATATCGCCATGAGCACCAATTACCTGGAAACCATCAAGATGATGGTTTCTATTGGTATCGCCTGGAGCGTGCTGCCGCGCACCATGCTCGATGATCAAGTCGTGCGCCTGGCGCTGCCGGGGATCCAAATGAGCCGCCGGCTGGGCTACATCGTTCACACCGAGCGCACGCTGTCGAACGCCGCGCGAGCATTCATGGCTTTACTTGAGGCGGAAATCGTCTTTGCTTGACGACTGGAGACACTCACGCCGCCTGAAGGAAGCCCGCACCGATGCCTGAATACGACGCCCCTTCGCCGCGGTCACCACACCGGGCGCCGCCGCAGGAAGACCCCAGCCTGATGATAATGGCGCTGGAGGGCGCCAACCTTGGGGCCTGGCGCTGGGACCTGGCCAGCGGCTTATGGCAAGGCTCTGCCAGGGCACTGGCGCTGTTGGGCCTGGCGCCAGGCACCCCGCCGCAACAGTACGCGGCTTATATACAACGGGTTCATGAACAAGACCGCGCCCGCGTTGAGCGTGCCCTGAACCGCGCCGCGCAGGGTGAAGCCGGGCCAATGCCGTTGGCACACCGTGTGGCCGGCGAGGGCGGCACGCTGCAATGGCTAGAGCTCGACGCCCGGCTGCTGGAGCAAGCCGGCCATCGCGTATTGGCCGGCGTAATACGCCCGCTGCGCCCGCTGGCCACCGCCGAAGACCGCTTCGCCCGGTTGTTCCAGGCAAGCCCCTACCCGATCAGTGTCATCGAACGGGCCAGTGGCCGTTTCATTGAGGTGAACCCGTGTTTCAGCGAAACCTTTGGCTGGCCCAGCGAAGACATACTCGGGCATACCGCCGAAGAGCTGATGCTATGGGGCGATGGCCTGCAGTGCCAGGCGTTGCTGGCCGACATCGAACGGTACGGGCGGGTTACCCACCGGGAAATCGTCGCCCGGCGCAAGCACGGTGAGCGGGTAAGCCTGGAAATGTCGGCCGAGCCGATCACCCTGAACGGTATCGCCTGCCTGCTGTTCACGGCCCGCGACGTCACCCAGCTCAAAAGCGCCCAAGCGCAGATCCAGCACTTGGCCTACCACGACCCGCTCACCAACTTACCCAACCGCGCTCTGCTGATGGACCGCATCAGCCAGCAAGTCACGCACCTCAAGCGCAACAACCAGCGGGGCGCCCTACTCTTTCTGGACTTGGATCACTTCAAACACATCAACGACTCGCTCGGCCACCCCGTCGGCGACGCCGTGCTGAAGATCATCACCGCACGCCTGGAGGCCAGCGTGCGCCTGGAGGACACCGTTGCCCGCCTGGGCGGCGACGAGTTCGTGGTGCTGATCAGCGGCCTGGAAGGCACTCGCAGCGAAGTCACCCTGCAGGTGCGCCAGGCCGCCGACGGCCTGCGCGAGCTGCTGGCCGAACCCATGACCCTCGACGGCCACCGCCTGCTGGTCACCCCGAGTATCGGTATGGCACTGATTCCGGACCATGGCACACAGCCGGCCGACCTGCTCAAACGCGCCGACATCGCCCTGTACCGGGCCAAGGATTCCGGGCGCAACACCGCACAGTTGTTCCACAGCACCATGCAGAAGGTCGCCAGCGAACGCCTGCGCCTGGAAAACGACTTGCGCTTGGCCATGGCCCGTGGCGAATTTCATTTGCACTTCCAGCCCCAGGTGGACGCCCGCGAGGATCACATCGTGGGGGCCGAAGTGTTACTGCGCTGGTTGCACCCGCAACTGGGCCAGCAATCGCCAGCGCAGTTCATCCAAGTGCTGGAAGAAAGCGGCATGATCCTCGAAGTCGGCAATTGGATTCTCGACGAAGCTTGCGGCGCCTGTGCCCGCCTGCTGCATGAGGGGCTTATCGATGCCAGCGACTTCAGCCTGTGCGTGAATATCAGCCCTCGGCAGTTTCGCCAGGTAGATTTCGTCGAGCGCGTCGAGCGCAGTCTCAGCCACAACCAATTGCCGTGCAGCCTGCTCAAGCTGGAAATCACCGAAGGCATCGTGATCCAGAACCTGGAAGACACCATCAGCAAGATGCGCGCCTTGAAAAAACTTGGGGTCAGCTTCGCCATGGACGACTTCGGCACAGGCTATTCGTCGCTGACCTACCTCAAACGGTTGCCGGTGGACGCGCTGAAAATCGACCAGTCGTTCGTGCGCGACTGTACCAGCGACCCCAACGATGCCGAGATCATCCGGGCGATCGTCGCGATGGCGCGCAGCCTTGACCTCACCGTGATCGCCGAGGGTGTGGAGCTGTCCGAACAATTGGAGTTCCTCGAACGCCTGGGCTGCCACTTGTACCAGGGCTACTTGTACAGCCGGCCGGTACCCTGGCCGGCGTTCCGGGCATTACTGACCGGCGAGGGGTAAACGCTGCCGCAGCGGCGTCCGCCCTTGTGGCCAAGCTGGAATAAAAAGGGGGGCGCCCCACCAGGCGCCCCCCCTTTTTACAGCCACATCAAGCGATCAATGTTGCAATGCCGGCGCAGTGCTCCCGATCGGGATGCGTTTGGCCTTAGCCTCTTCCGGCACAACCCGCAGCAGGTCGATATTGAGCAGCCCATTCACCAAGGCTGCGCCCTTGACCTCGATATGGTCGGCCAAGCGGAAGGACAACTTGAAGCCCCGCTGGGCAATGCCCTGATGCAAGTAGGTCACGTTCTGGGCCTCGGCGTCACGCTGCTTGCCGCCGCTGACCGTCAGCACACCTTTTTCGACCTCCAGCTCAAGGTCCTGTTCTTCGAACCCTGCGGCGGCCACAACGATGCGGTAGTGTTCATCGCCATGCTTCTCCACGTTGTAGGGAGGGTAACCGCTGCCCGATTCGTTGCGCGCGGCAGACTCGAACAGATCATTGAACCGGTCGAAACCGATGGACTGGCGAAACAGTGGAGCCAGGGAAAAAGCAGTAGTCATGGTCATTCTCCTGAAATTCAGCGAGTAGGTTCATTACGCGACCCGTCTTCGGCATCGCGTACTCACTAAATGGAGATGGCCTCGCGCCTTTCAAGACCGTTCGTCGGGCTTTTTTCATCCAGCCCGATCAGCCTGGCGATACGCTGGCAATCGGTTTCCCGCCGCAATTGTTCGAATAGCGTGCTCGCCTCGGGGTAACTGCGGGTCAGCATCGCTACCCATTGCTTGAGGCGCCCCGGCGCATAGCGCGGCGACAACTTATCGGTGGCCAACCGCCAAAAGCGCTGTAGCAGCGGCAGCGCCTGCTCCCAGGCCATCGGCGCTAACGCTACGCCCTGCTCGGCAGCGGCGATCTGCCGCGCCAGGTCTGGGCGCGACACCAGCCCGCGGCCCAGCATCACATCATGGGCGCCGCACACCTGGCGGCAACGTTGCCAGTCGGCCACCGACCAGATGTCCCCATTGGCGTACACCGGCACCTTGACCGCACCCTGCACGCGCGCGACCCACTCCCAATGGGCCGGCGGCTTGTAACCGTCGAGTTTGGTACGGGCGTGCACCACGATCTGCTCGGCACCACCGCTTTCCAACGCCCGGGCGCAATCCAGGGCGCCATGGGGGCTGGCATAACCCAGGCGCATCTTCGCGGTCACCGGCACATGGGCCGGGGTGTGGCGGCGCACGCTGCTGACGATGGCGTGCAACAGCTCCGGCTCGTTCAGCAACACCGCACCGCCACGGGAACGGTTCACCGTTTTGGCGGGGCAGCCGAAGTTAAGATCGATCACCGGCGCGCCCAGCTCGCAGGCGGCGGCCGCACTCTCACCGAGCAGCGACGGGTCGCTGCCGAGCAACTGCACGCGCAGCGGCACGCCGGCACGGGTGCGGCTGCCCCGCGCAAGCTCGGGCGCAAGCTTGAGGAACGCCGGCGGCTGCAAGGCGCGGTCCGATACCCGTATGAATTCGGTCACACACCAGTCGATGCCGCCGACCTCGGTGAGCACCTCACGGAGAATGTCGTCGACCAGGCCCTCCATCGGTGCCAGCGCAATCTGCATGGGGGCCTTCACCCGTGGCGCATCAGGGCGGCGCCGTAGCCACTGAGGAATGCCCCAGGCATGCGTTTGGCCTTGCCACTGGAGAGCTCGATACACACGAAGGTGGTCTGTGCCCGCAGCACGGTCACGCCGTCGGCGGGGCGCACCAATTGGAAACGGCGGTTCATGCGGATTTTTTCGTCCCAGTCGGCGATCCACGTGGCCATCACCAACGCGTCGCCTTCATAGGCTGCTGCCAGGTAGTCGATTTCGTGGCGCACCACCGCCATAGCCCGATCAAGGCGGCGGTATTCAGCCAAGTCCAGACCGAGTTGCTGGGAGTGGCGCCAGGCGCAGCGCTCCAGCCAGGCCACGTAAACGGCATTGTTGGCGTGGCCGAGGCCGTCGATGTCGTCGGGGCCAACTGCCAGCGGCAAGGTGAAAGGTTCAGGTGCGTCCCAGTTCATGGGTACTCCTTTGGCAAACGTGCGGTCGCCGCACACGCCCGCTGGATAGTTTGCCGCCGAAAAAAACAAAAGGCCCATTCAATAATCGAATGAGCCTTGATTCCCGGAGATCGGGGCAACAGTGGCGTCCCCTAGGGGACTCGAACCCCTGTTACCGCCGTGAAAGGGCGGTGTCCTAGGCCACTAGACGAAGGGGACGCAAACCTTCGCGCGGGCTCGTTTCAGCGAGCCTGGGCAGAATTGGTGGAGCTAAACGGGATCGAACCGTTGACCTCTTGCATGCCATGCAAGCGCTCTCCCAGCTGAGCTATAGCCCCGATTTTACGCCTGTCGGCGCGTACCCCTTACCGGCGATACGATGTGAAAGTGGCGTCCCCTAGGGGACTCGAACCCCTGTTACCGCCGTGAAAGGGCGGTGTCCTAGGCCACTAGACGAAGGGGACATGACCTTCTACCACGGACCAGTCTGGTGGCTGATCCTTCCGAAGTCAAAAAACCGACTGCGAAACTTGGAATGTGGTGGAGCTAAACGGGATCGAACCGTTGACCTCTTGCATGCCATGCAAGCGCTCTCCCAGCTGAGCTATAGCCCCACAGGTCGACACCGTGATTTCGGCGCCGTGTCGTGGACGGGGCGCATATTAAGGGCCCCGCCCTACCCTGTCAAACAGAATTTCAAAAAACCCTTAAATTTTTTTCAAAGGCTTTCAATGAGTTAGGGCAGCGCCTGGGGCGAGGCCGCGGTACCCTTACCCCAGTTGCGACGGCCGGCACGTCAGAGCGCGGCGAACAGCTTCTCCCACTCCTTGTTTTCCCTCTTCGATACCCCGCCGAGCAACTCCAGCGCCTGGCGCAGGCGGTATCGGGTCAGGTCTGGCCCGAGAATCTCCATGGCGTCGAGTACCGACACGGAATTGGCCTGGCCAGTGATGGCAGCGAACATCAAGGGCATCGCATCACGCAGCTTAAGCCCCAGCGCCTCGGCAACCTGCTGGATGCAGGCGGTGATGCGGTCTTTTTCCCAGGTGCGCAAGGCTTCGAGCTTCCACAAAATCCACTGCATCATCTGCCGCACTTGGTCCGCATTGAGCTTCTTATGGGCGAACAGGGCCGGGTCCGGCTGTACCCCGCCCTGGAAGAAAAACCCGGCCAGGGGAGCAATTTGCGAGAATGTTTCCACCCGCCCCTGCACATGCGGGGCGATGCGCATCAGGTAGTCATTGTTGAACGCCCATTGCCGAGCACGCTCGGCGAATTGTTCCACCGGCAGCTCGCGCAGCCATTGGCCATTGAGCCAGGAGAGTTTCTCGATGTCGAAAATCGGCCCACCCAACGACACCCGCGAGAGGTCGAAATGCTCGACCATATCGGCCAGCGAGAACTTTTCACGCTCATCGGGCATGGACCAGCCCATGCGCCCCAGGTAATTGAGCATGGCCTCAGGCAAAAAGCCCATGCGCTCATAGAACGTGACCGAGGTAGGGTTCTTGCGTTTGGAGAGCTTGCTCTTGTCGGGGTTGCGCAACAGCGGCATGTAGCACAGCTTAGGCTGCTCCCAGCCGAAGTATTCGTAGAGCTTTATCAGCTTGGGTGCCGAAGGCAGCCATTCCTCGCCGCGCAGCACGTGGGTGATGCCCATCAGGTGGTCATCGACCACATTGGCCAGAAAGTACGTAGGCAGCCCGTCGGCTTTCATCAGCACCTGCATGTCCATGCGGTCCCACGGGATCTCCACGTCGCCACGCAGCAGGTCGGGCACGATGCACACGCCTTCGCTCGGCACCTTCATGCGAATAACATGCGGCTCACCGGCGGCTAGGCGGCGCTGCACCTCGTCCGCCGACAGCAGCAATGCGCGGCCATCGTAACGTGGGGTCTCGCCACGCGCCTGCTGCTCGGCGCGCATCTGCTCCAGCTCCTCGGCGGTGCAAAAGCATGGGAAGGCATGGCCGGCGTCGACCAATTGCTGCACGTAGCGCTGGTAGATCTGCCCCCGTTCGCTCTGCCGATAGGGCCCATGGGGCCCGCCCACGTCCGGGCCTTCGTTCCATTCGATACCCAACCAACGTAGGGCATCGAAGATCTGCTGTTCCGATTCGCGGGTCGAGCGCAACTGGTCGGTGTCTTCGATACGCAGTATGAATTCACCACCATGCTGCTTGGCAAAGCAATAGTTGAACAAAGCGATGTAAGCCGTGCCAACGTGGGGGTCGCCGGTAGGCGAAGGCGCGATACGGGTACGAACGGTGCTCATGGGCAATCTCAAGCAAACAGAACAAACCGGCGATGTTAGCAGGTTTTGGCGGGGCCTTACCCCACCATCAACCGCTCGCGCAGCTTGCCGATTTCGTCGCGGGTTTGCGCCGCCGCCTCGAACTCCAGATCTCGGGCATATTGCAGCATCTGCTCTTCGAGGCTACGGATGCGCTTGGCGATGTCTTCCGGTGTTCGCAGTTGCGCCTGCCTGGCATTGGCAGCCTCTTCGGCCTTGGCCGCCGCCTTACGCTTCTTGCTGCGCCCGCCCGGCACCGTGGCGCCTTCGAGGATATCCGCGATGCCCTTGACCACGCCCTTTGGCACAATACCGTGGGCCTGGTTGAAGGCGACTTGTCGCTCCCGCCGGCGGTCTGTTTCGTTGATCGCCCGTTCCATGGAGCCGGTCATGTGGTCGGCGTACAGGATGGCTTTGCCATGCAGGTTGCGCGCGGCCCGGCCGATGGTCTGGATCAACGAGCGTTCCGAACGCAGAAAGCCCTCCTTGTCGGCATCGAGTATCGCCACCAACGCCACCTCGGGCATGTCGAGGCCTTCGCGCAGCAAGTTGATGCCGACCAACACGTCGAAGGTGCCCAGGCGCAGGTCACGGATAATCTCCACCCGCTCTACAGTGTCGATGTCCGAGTGCAGGTAGCGCACCCGCACGTCGTGATCGGCCAGGTAATCCGTGAGGTCTTCGGCCATGCGCTTGGTCAGCGTGGTCACCAGTACGCGCTGGTCGAGTGCCACGCGCGTACTGATTTGAGACAGTAGGTCATCGACCTGGGTGCTGGCCGGGCGCACTTCCACCTCGGGGTCGACCAACCCGGTGGGCCGCACCACCTGCTCGATCACACGCCCGGCATGGGCTTGTTCGTAGGGCCCGGGGGTGGCAGAGACGAAGATGGTTTGCGGGCTGACAGCCTCCCACTCGTCGAAGCGCATCGGCCGGTTATCCAGCGCCGAGGGCAGGCGAAAGCCGTATTCGACCAGGGTTTCCTTGCGCGAGCGGTCGCCCTTGTACATGGCCCCCACTTGCGGAACGCTGACGTGGGACTCGTCGATCACCAGCAGCGCGTCAGCGGGCAGATAATCGTACAGCGTGGGTGGCGGGGCGCCCGCCGGCCGACCCGAAAGGTATCGCGAGTAGTTCTCGATGCCGTTGCAGTAACCCAGTTCGAGGATCATCTCCAGGTCGAAACGGGTGCGCTGCTCGAGGCGCTGGGCCTCTACCAGCTTGTTGGCCCCGCGCAGGTACTCCAGCCGCTCCTGCAGATCGAGCTTGATCTGCTCGACCGCCTCCAACAGGGTTTCACGCGGGGTCACGTAGTGGGTTTTGGGGTAAAAGGTAAAACGCGGCAAACGGCGGATAACCTCGCCAGTAAGGGGGTCGAACGCCGAAATGTTCTCTACCTCATCGTCGAACAGCTCCACGCGAATGGCTTCGAGGTCCGACTCGGCCGGGAACACGTCGATGACGTCGCCGCGCACACGAAAGGTGGCGCGGGCGAAGTCCATTTCGTTGCGGGTGTATTGCAGCTCAGCGAGCCTGCGCAACAACTCGCGCTGGTCCATTTTATCGCCACGGTCGATGTGCAGCACCATGCGCAGGTAGGCATCGGGGCTGCCCAGGCCGTAGATGCATGAGACGGTGGTCACGATGATGGTGTCTTTACGCTCGAGCAGTGCCTTGGTCGCCGACAGGCGCATTTGCTCGATATGGTCATTGATGGAGGCGTCTTTTTCGATGAAGGTGTCCGACGACGGCACGTAGGCTTCGGGCTGATAATAGTCGTAATACGAAACGAAGTACTCCACCGCGTTGTGCGGGAAAAACGCCTTGAACTCCCCATACAACTGCGCCGCCAATGTTTTGTTGGGGGCCAGTACCAGAGTCGGGCGCTGCACTTGCTCGATCACGTTGGCGATGCTGAACGTTTTGCCCGAGCCGGTGACCCCGAGCAGGGTCTGGTGGGCAAGCCCGGCCTCGATGCCTTCGACCATCAGGCGGATCGCCTCGGGTTGGTCGCCCGCGGGCGTATAAGGGGTAACGAGTTGGAATCGGGACATCGTGACCTCATCGGCAGCCAGGGCGAAACGCCTGGCTTAAACTGTATCGATAAACAGTACTGCCGAAGCCGGCCGGCGTCAAACCACCGTACAGGCCCCGGCCGCTTCATGGTGCCGTGCAAAAAACCGGGTAAAACCAGGTGCAACCCGTCGCGAACCGGCCACCTGCCCTCTATACTCTCGTACCGTTCTCATGCGCTCTCTGCGCCTCACCTCTCCAAGAGCCACGGTCATTTAAATGAGCCTGTTTTCCGCTGTCGAATTGGCACCCCGCGACCCTATCCTGGGCCTTAACGAAGCCTTCAATGCCGACCCCCGCGCCTACAAGGTAAACCTGGGCGTAGGTGTTTACTGTGATGAAAACGGCAAGGTCCCCTTACTGCGAGCGGTGAGCGAAGCCGAAAAAGCCCGTGTGGCGCAACAAACTTCCCGCGGCTACCTGCCCATCGACGGCATCGCCAGCTACGATCACGCCGTGCAGCGCCTATTGTTCGGTGAAGCCTCGCCCTTGCTGGCCGACGGCCGCGTGGTCACCGTGCAGGCCGTTGGTGGCACCGGCGCGCTGAAGCTCGGCGCCGATTTCATCAAGCAGCTTGCCCCAGGGGCCGTGGTCGCGATCAGCGACCCCAGTTGGGAAAACCACCGGGCGCTGTTCGAGCGCGCCGGCTTCCCGGTGCGGGACTACCGCTACTATGATGCGACCAGCCACGACGTGAACCGTTCCGGCATGCTCGAAGACCTGCTCGCGCTGCCAGCAGGCTCTGTGGTGGTGCTGCACGCCTGTTGCCATAACCCCACCGGGGTCGACCTGGGCACCGACGATTGGCAGAACGTATTGCAGGTCGTGCGCGAGAAGCAGCACATTCCCTTCCTCGACATCGCTTACCAGGGCTTTGGTGACGGTATCTATGAAGACGCCGCTGCCGTGCGGCTGTTCGCCGAGTCGGGCCTTGAGTTCTTCGTCTCCAGCTCATTCTCCAAGTCGTTCTCGCTGTATGGCGAACGTGTGGGCGCGCTGTCGATCGTCACGGCCTCCAAGGGCGATGCGGGCCGAGTGCTGAGCCAAATCAAGCGGGTGATCCGTACCAACTACTCCAACCCGCCTACCCATGGCGCCAGCATCGTCGCCGCGGTGCTTGGCAACGCCGAATGGCGGGCATTGTGGGAAGCGGAACTGGCCCAGATGCGCGAACGCATCCAGGGCATGCGTAGCGCCATGGTCGAGCGCCTGGCCGCCCATGGCGATTTCAGTTTCGTCGCCCGCCAGCGGGGCATGTTCTCCTATTCCGGGCTGTCGGCAGCGCAAGCGCAGCGCTTGCGCGACGAATTTGCCATCTACGCCTTGGACACCGGGCGTATCTGCGTGGCCGCGCTGAACACCCATAACATCGAAGCGATCACCGCCGCCATCGCCCGCGTTTTATAGCGCGCCAAAGGCAAGGGGAAGGTTGACTTCCCTTTGCCTATCAGTAACATACGCAGCAGTGTTCCGCGATAGCTCAGTCGGTAGAGCAAATGACTGTTAATCATTGGGTCCCTGGTTCGAGTCCAGGTCGCGGAGCCAATTCCCCTTCTCCCGCCGTTGCGCCCCCGCTTGTATCGTTCATTCTGACCAACCAGCTTGCCATTAAGGCGAACCTAAGCCACAGTTACCCGCATCGACGGTGGGATGCCAGTGGGATGTCTCGGAACTTCGCACAAGCATTGGCGCGGGAATGTAGTGGCCGACAAGGTACGGCAACACGGCCTGGCATCCCCCGAAAAAGTGCAACCGACATTTGAGACACCCTACCAAAACAACAGGCCAACCCGGCGCCCACGGGTGCTCGATGAGCGCATGGCCCTTGGCCAAGCTCGCACTTTTGCTACTTCGCTTTACGTGGAGCGGTTGACCCATGCTAACCAGCCGGCAGGCAGGCATCAGCTTCGCCAAACGTATCATCGGCCCCCGGGCACTGGGGTGCGCGCTAAGCTTCATCTACATCGCGGTAGTGGCCCACGAACAGGGCGTGCCCACCTGGGTATGGGGGTGGATGCTGCTCAACGGTTTCGCCTGGCCCTGGCTGGCCCATACCCTGTCGCAACGGGCGGTAAAGCCCTACCGCGCCGAACTTCGCAATTTCCTGCTCGATTCCGTGTTCGCTGGCGGATGGATCGTGGTGATGCAGTTCAACCTGCTGCCCTCGGCGCTGCTGTTGTCGATGGTCACCATGAACAACGTGGCGGCAGGGGGCTTGGGGTTCATGCTGCGTGGCCTGCTCGCCAACGCCACCGGGGTACTGGTGATGGGTGCGCTGGTAGGCTTGCAGGTACATTGGCAAACGTCGGCCAACGTGGTGATCGCCAGCGTACCAATGCTGGTGATATACCCCTTCAGTGTGGGCTGGACGAGCTATATCCTGGCCGTGCGGCTGTTCGAACAGCGCAAGGCCTTCGACATCATCAACAGTTACGACGAAAACACCCGCTTGCACAGCTTCAACCGCTGGATGGGTGAACTGGCGGCCGACTACCAGCGCTGCCGACGCAGCAATGGCCACTCCACGCTGGCGGTGATCTACATCGATAACCTTGCCTCTTTGCATCGCCGCCACGGGTACTGGGTGGCACAGGCCGTCACCGGTCGCCTGGGCCATATCATCCTGGCTGAAGCGCGAAACCTCGACGTTATCGGCAGCAATAGCGCCGATGGGTTCTTCGTGCTGTTCCCCACCCAGCGCGAGCGCGCGGCCGCCCAGTGCCTGGCGCGGATCAGCGAGCAGTTCGGCCACTTTGGCAGCACCGCGGCAGAATTGCCGAGCCTGTCGATCAGCATGGGTGTGGCCGAATACAATTACCAGCAACACGACGAACGTGACTGGTTCGACGCGGCGCAGCAGGCCCTGGAGATGGCCCGCCAACAGCGTATGGCGCTGGCAAAGGCTGGGTAAGGCCGGGCGCTTCGCCCGCCCGGCGTTCAGGCCCACCTGGGGAGCGGGAATTTACCGCCGTTATTGCGCCCGCCCTAACAAATACAACGCCCCATCGCTCCACACCCCTAGCCACTGTTCACCGTGTCGCTCAACCGGCACGGCCAGTGCGACCAGGTGGTAGAACACGCTGCGCTGAATCCGTGCCTCGAACTCGCCCCGCACCCGCACATAGGGCGAAGGCGCGTCGGTGGCCGGGTTAATACTGACCCGCAAGGGGTGCTCCGGGCCTGCCGTAAAGCGGTTCTCGCAGTTATCGGTGAAGTGCAGGCGTTGCCCCTCGCCCGTGCCTTCGACATCGACCAGCACCGCCACGAAGGGGGCATCCTCGACCTGGATGCCGACCTTCTCTACCGGCGTGACCAAAAACCAGCGCTCGCCTTCTTTTTTCAAGATGGTAGAGAACAGCTTGACCATCGCCTTGCGCGTGATCGGCGTGCCCAGGTAATACCAGGTGCCGTCACGGGCGATGCGCATGTCGATGTCACCGCAAAAGTCCGGGTTCCACAGGTGCACGGGGGGCAGGCCCCGGGTCGCTGGAATTTGCCCCAGTAAGTCGTTGGCCTTGGCTGGGCCGCTCATGCTGCCTCCTTATTGGCTTACGCCTAACAGGCTACGAGCGTAATCCCGCATGGGGGGCCCAAGCAAATCGGCCGGCTTGTGGTTGTACAGCGTCAGCAGGCCGCCACGGGCACGGATCGTGGCCGAGTCGATAAGGTAGCGGGTGGTGGTTTCGATCACCATCATCTGCACCACCCCGCTGTCGATGCCAAGGCGGTCGGCGTTTTGGTCCTGAAACTCGTCGGTATTACCCACCCGGTCGTCGCTGGCCGCGAAGCGGGTATACAGCAGGTAGTTGGCGCCATAGCCACGCGCCTCGCTCAGTGCCTCTTCCAAACCCAGCGGCTGGGGCGCGCGGCGCACCATCGGGAAATACTGGATAAACGCGCTGAAAGCTTCCTCAGCCACCACGTTCGGCCGCGGGTAAGTGCCGCCAGGGGGCACGAACGGGCCTTGGGCTATATACATGAACGAGTCCGGTTGCAGGCGGAAGTTGTTCAACCGCCGCGTCTGGCTGTGGTCGAGCACGCCCGCGTCGCTGAGTTGATCATGGGCCACCTGCCCCATGTCGCTGACACTCATGCAGCCGCCAATGGCCAACGCTACCCATATAAGCCACAACCTGCACATCGTTCCTCCAGGGGGCCGGCGTCGGAAAACCGGCGAATGCCCGGACGATGCAGCTTTCACGCCAACGCCTCAAACCGGCGTATCACCTTCGCGCTTGCGTTTGTTGCCCATGCGCACGCCGATGTCCATCAAGAACTGGAAAAAGCCTTCCTGGTCTTCGAGCACGTTGCTCCAGAAGGGCGAGTGATACAGCGCCACTGCCCCGTGTACCAAGGCCCAGGCGGCGCAATAGTGGAAGTACGGCGGCACGTCTTCGAGCTTGCCCTCGTCGATACGGCCTTTGATCAGCTGCGTCAGCCGCTCGAAGTTCGAAGCGCGAATGCTGTGCAGTTGCGCGACCATGTCGGGCACCTGGTTGCCCTTGACCACTTTCTCCTCGAGCCGGTCGAACAACCGGTAGCGCTGCGGGTCACGCATGCGGAACTCGAAATAGGCGCGCGACAGGGCTTCCCTATCACGGTCCACATCGGCCGAATGCAACAACGTGTTGAGGTCGCGCTCATAGTCGAGCATCAAGCGCAGGTAAATTTCGGCCTTGGATTTGAAATGCTTGTAGATAGTGCCTTTGCCGATGCCTACAGCGTCGGCAATCATCTCGACCGTCACGCTGTCTTCGCCCTGTTCAAGGAACAGTTTCAACGCAGTGTCGAGAATTTCTTGTTCTCGGCGGCGGAATTCACGGACCTTACGGGGTTCTTTGTGCATTGTTTGTGGGGAACATTGTCGGAAAACAAGGCGCCATTATGCCTATCTGGAGCGAAATTGCACGGATACCCCCGGATGTTCAGCGGGATGTAGCGTTGCCCCAGGCCCGCGGATTATCAGCCCAATCACGGCCACAGGGGCCCGCTGGAGCCCAGTGGTCAATTTACATAGCGCATCATCTGGGTCAACTCGGTGGCACTGCGGCAAACGTTCTGCACGATAGCGTCCAGGCGCCCACGGTCGATGTGGGCCGAGGGCACCATTACCCCCCAGCACACGATGATCTCTCCGCGCCGGGCGTCACTGGCGTGCATCAGACAGCGCACGATTATCATAGCCAGCCCTGCCGCCGGGCCGCCTGCCAGTCACCGTGCGATGCAGCCAGTTTGCCGCGACCCTTCATCGGAAAGTGGCGCAGGCCGCAGCGCAGCGCCCTGGCCGGCAGGATGGAATGGGCTAAGCCGCATTGCTATACGAAACCGCAGGTTATGCAAATAACCTTAACGGTTACCGGATACGTGATGCCCCACCCAGTACTCTCGGGGCGGCAGTTGATTCCAAAACTGTTTAAAAAACGACCAACCGTAACTGGCAAGGTGCCCACTGTCGCCAATACTGACAGTGTTGGCGGGCTATATCCCCCAAGTGGCCAGCCAATAAAGGTGTCGATGGACCGCGCACCTTTGTTTTACTCCTAATGGTCTTAACCCGGAGTCCTCCCCCAGAGTCCGGGTTTTTTTTAACGCCCTCGCCCGGCCCTGGCCATTAAACCCGCGCCAGCGGGAATAACCGGCGAAAATTCGCCGTGGTTTGCTCGGCAAAACGCGCCAACGGCACCCCACGCAGCGTCGCCAGGTATTCAGCCACTTCGCGTACGTATTGCGGCAGGTTCGGCTTACCCCGATAGGGGATGGGCGCCAGGTACGGTGAGTCGGTTTCCACCAGCAGGCGGTCCGCGGGCACTTGCTGCGCAACCTCGCGCAGTGAAGCGGCATTGCGGAAGGTGACGATGCCCGAGAGGGAGATGTAATAGCCCATGTCCAAGGCGGCCTTGGCCATGCCCCAGTCTTCGGTAAAGCAATGCAGCACACCCGCTTGCGCCAGGTCGGCCTCACGCAGCAACGCCAAGGTGTCGGCGCGGGCGGCACGGGTATGGACGATCACCGGTTTGCCGGTGGCTTGCGCCGCCTGCAAATGCAAGCGGAACGATGCTTGTTGTACCTCGCGCCCCTCGGGCTCGTAGTGGTAATCCAACCCGGTTTCACCGATGGCTATGGCGTGGGGGTGCGCCAGTTCGCCTACCAGCCAATCGAGCGTTGGAACACCGGCGGGGCTTACATCCAGCGGGTGTACACCGACCGAGCAGTCGACGTCGGCATAGCGTTCGCTCAAGGCCTTGACCACCGCGGCGTTGTCGGCGCTCACCCCAATACATAGAAAATGCCCGACCCCGCGGGCACGGGCGGCGGCCAGGGCGTTATCCAGGCTGCCCTGGTGGGCGGCAAGGTCAAGCCGGTCGAGGTGGCAATGGGAGTCTACCAACTGCAAAGCGGTATCGGGCATGGGGCTACATCGTGTGGGTGGGGCGGTCAGACGCCAGGGCGCCGGCCAGGTAGGTTTCAATCTTGTTGCGGGCCGTATCGTCACCGTCATTGAACTGCACGCCCACCCCCGCGGCGCGGTTGCCTTGGGCCCCGCGCGGCGTGATCCAGGCGACCTTGCCGGCCACCGGGATCTTCTCTGGCTCATCCATCAGGTTCAACAGCATGAACAACTCGTCGCCAAGCTTATAGCTTTTACTGGTGGGAATGAACAAGCCACCGTTCTTCAAAAACGGCATATAGGCCGCATACAGCACGGCTTTGTCCTTGATGGTCAGCGACAAAATACCATTGCGCGGGCCAGGTGAAACGGGTTGGTTCATGAGGCTTCCTTACTGCTGGACGGCGGCCGTGCCGGGCCTGGCAAGCCCGCCCAGTGAATCAGAAGCGCCTCGAGCAGCAGTGGCCGGTTGAGATTGGCCTTGGCCAACACCTTTTGACGCTGCTGAAGTATCCAGTCTTGGGCGTGCAACACCCGTGGCTGCGGGCTCTTCTGCGCCAGATATTGCAGCACCTTGCGCATATCGTTCAAGCCCAGGCCGCTTTCGTCTTCGGTCAGTTGATAGCGCAGAATGGCCTGCGCCCACTCGCAAAACCAGTCGAACAACAGCAGTAAGGGCACATCGCTCCAACTGTCGGCCAATTGGCTAGGCCCTTGCTGCTGCTTGAGTAGCTTCTTCACCCCTTCGACCACCCGTGTCCGCTGCTCGCGCACCCCTTCGCCATACAGACGCAGCGCTACCAAGGGCGAGCCGGCTGCCAGCACCAGCAACTCAGCGCGCTCATCGGCGGCTACCTCAGGCAGCGCGCTGGCCAACCACTGCTCGCTATGGGCCTTGGAGGGCAGCGGGCAAGCCTGCTGCACACACCGGCTTTTCAGGGTGGGCAGCAACCGGCTGGGCTGGTGGCTCACCAGCAGCAATACGGTGCTACCGGCCGGCTCTTCCAAACTTTTGAGCAAGGCGTTGGAGGCATTCACATTCATTGCCTCCGCCGGCTCTATCAGTACGACCTTGTGGCCGCCCAATTGTGCGGTTTGGCTGACGAAATCGACCAGTTCACGCACTTGGTCTACGCGGATGGCTTTATCGGGTTCATCCGGTTGCAACAAAAAACGGCCTGGGTGCGTGCCGGCGGCCAGTAGCAGGCACGCCTTGCATCGCCCGCAGGCGTCCAGGGCAGGCTGTTGGCACAGCAGCCGGGCCATCAGCCGCTCCGCCAGGGCGCGTTTGCCAATCCCCGCCGGGCCATGCAGCAGGTAGGCGTGGGCGTGTTGCGCGCGCCCGGCCCATTGCTGCCACAGGCTCGCCTGCCATGGGTAGGCCTCAACCACGGGCACGCTCCAGCAAGCCTGGCATTAGTTTATCCAGGTCGGCCTGCACTTGGGGCAAGGGCCGCCCGGCATCGATAATGCGGTAACGCACCGGGCTGGCCGCCGCGCGGTCCAGGTATGCCTGGCGCACCGCCTCGAAGAACGCCCGCCCCTCACGCTCGAAACGGTCCAGTTGGCCCCGTGCCGCGGCCCGTGCCAAGCCCGTTTCAACCGGCAGGTCGAACAGCAGGGTAAGGTCTGGGCGCAGTTCACCCTGCACGAATTGCTCAAGGGTGGCAATGCGTGCGGGCGCAATACCCCGGCCGCCGCCCTGGTAGGCATAGGTGGCGTCGGTGAACCGATCGCACAGCACCACGTCACCGCGCGACAATGCCGGGCGGATCACCTGCTGCAAATGCTGCGCACGCGCGGCGAACATCAATAACAACTCGGTATCGATGCTCATCGGCTCACTTGCGGTGGCCAGCAGCAGTTCCCGAATGCGCTCGGCCAGGGCCGTACCGCCCGGCTCGCGGGTCAGCACCACCGCCAGGCCGGCTTCGCGCAGGCGTGCGGCCAGGTATTCGCGGTTGGTGGTTTTGCCGGCGCCTTCGGGGCCTTCCAGGGTAATGAACAAACCGTTCAAAGGTCGATCCTCATGGTTGCTCCGGTGCCGGCTCGCCTTCGCCCGAGGGCTCCGCTGCCGAGGGCGCCGGCTCGGGTAGCGGGGCGGGACTGGAGCGGTAATCGCCGCGGCGTTTGAGCTGGTATTGGCGTACCGCTTCGTTGTGCGAGTCCAGGTCATCTGAAAATACATGGCTGCCGTCGCCCCGGGCGACGAAATACAAGCTGCTGCCTGGCGCCGGATTGAGTGCGGCGTGGATCGCCTCCCGGCCGACCATGGCGATCGGGGTGGGAGGCAAGCCTGGGTTCATGTAGGTATTGTAGGGCGTAGGCTCTTTGAGGTCGGCGCGGCTGATTTTGCCCGTATAGCGTTCGCCCATGCCATAGATCACCGCGGGGTCGGTTTGCAGCAACATGCCGGCCTGCAGCCGCCGAATGAACACCCCGGCAATCTCGCCGCGCTCCTGTGGCACACCGGTTTCTTTCTCGATCAGCGAAGCCAGGATCAGCGCCTGGTAGGGCTCGGTGTACGGCGTACTGCCGTCACGCTCTTCCCACTCCTGGGCCAGCACCGCGTCTAGCCGAGTGTATGCCTGTTCGAGCAACTCCAGGTCGCTGGTGCCTTTCACGTAACGGTAAGTGTCGGGGAAAAACCGGCCTTCGGGAAACACCCCAGGGTGGCCCAATTTGGCCATTACCTCGTCATCACTGAGGCCGGTGAGGGTTTGGCGTAGTTTTTCCTGGCGAACAAGCGCCGCGCGCACCTGGCGGAAGGTCCAGCCCTCGACCAAGGTGAGGTTGTACTGGACCACCTCACCGCGCTGCCATAAGCCGATCATGTCTTGCACGGCCATGCCCGGCGCCAGACGATACTCGCCCGCGTGCAAGGTAAGGCCACCGGCGTTGAAGCGCCAATACCAGCGCAGCCAGAAGGCATCACGCAGCACGCCGTCAGCCTCCAGGCGGTGGAACATGCCCACCGGGGTGGCTCCGGCGGGTACATCGATCAAGCGCTCGGCAGGCAAGTTCAGGGGCTGCTCTACCGACGAGTGGACCTTCCAGGCGGCAATACCCAAGGCGAGCCCCGCCAGCACCAGCAATGTCTCGACCAAAACGAGCAATTTACGAATCACGAATCAGCTATCCAGTAACGCACGGACAAGGCGTTGCAGTGTACGGGTCACCACGCCCACCGGCCACTTCAGTTCGCCACAAGCAATGACCGGCCAGATGCCGTACACGCTGTTGCACACGAACACCTCATCGGCCGCGGCCAAATCGCCCAGCGTCAGGTCAGCGACGCGGGCAACCCAGCCTTCACTCCCGGCGCGGGCCAGCAGTTCCGCGCGAAGGGTGCCGGCCACCCCACAGCGCGACAGGTCTGGGGTATACAAAGTGCGCCCCGTGACCAGGAACACATTGCTGAATACCCCTTCGATCACTCGCCCTTCGGTGTCGCACATCAGCCCCTCGGCGAATGCGCCGCCTTGCCATTCGGCGCGGGCCAGCACCTGCTCAAGCCGGTTCAAATGTTTGAGGCCGGCCAACGCCGGTTGCAGCGCCAGCCGGGTAGTGCAGGGAAACAGCACCACGCCCGTGCTGGCGTGGCTGGGCGGGTAAGCTGGCAAGGCGCTGGCCTGCAGAATACGCTGGGGCTGCGCCGCCGGGTCGGTGGCATAGCCGCGCGGGCTGTCGCCGCGGGTAACGATCAGCTTGAGCACGCCCTCGCCCATGGCCTGGGCATAGCGGGCGATTTCATGCTCGACCTGTGCAAGGTCCAGAGGCAACGCCAGCCGCCGCGAGGCCTCGGCCAGGCGCTGCAGGTGGCGGCGTAGCAAGCGCGGCTGGCCCGCCGTGACCCGCAGCGTTTCGAACATACCGTCACCATAGGCCAAGCCCCGATTGCCCAGCCCCAGTGTCGCCTGGGGCCGGCCATCGACCCATGCCTGCATCAGGCCGGGAACCGGCGAAATACCAGCGAGCCGTTGGTACCGCCAAAGCCGAACGAGTTCGACACCACCACGTCTATGGGCATTTTGCGGGCTTCGTGGGGCACGAAGTCGAGGTCGCAGCCGTCGCCCGGGTCGTCGAGGTTGATCGTCGGCGGCGCCACCTGGTCGCGGATCGCGAGCACGCTGAAGATCGCCTCGACCGCCCCGGCCGCACCCAATAGGTGGCCAGTCATCGATTTGGTCGAGCTCACTGCCAGGCGGGTGGCATGCTGGCCGAACACCTGTTTGATGGCGTTCACCTCGGCCAGGTCGCCGGCCGAGGTGGAGGTGCCATGGGCGTTGATATACTGCACTGCTTCCGGGACCAATTGCGCATCGCGCAGGGCGTTGGCCATGCAGCGCGCGGCACCGGCACCGTCTTCGGGTGGCGAGGTCATGTGGAAGGCATCGCCGCTGGTGCCGAAACCTACCAGTTCAGCGTAGATGGTCGCCCCGCGGGCTTTCGCGAATTCAAGCTCCTCCAACACCAGCACGCCGGCACCGTCAGCCAATACGAAACCGTCACGGGCTTTGTCCCATGGCCGGCTGGCACGGGCGGGCTCATCGTTGCGGGTGGACAACGCCCGGGCCGCGCCGAAACCGCCCATGCCCAAACCACACGCCGCCATTTCGGCGCCGCCAGCGATCATCACGTCGGCTTCGCCATAGGCAATGTTGCGCGCAGCCATACCAATGCAATGGGTGCCCGTGGTGCAGGCGGTGGAGATGGCGTAGTTCGGCCCCTGCACGCCCAAGTGGATCGACAGAAAACCGGAAATCATGTTGATGATCGATCCCGGCACGAAGAACGGCGAGATGCGCCGCGGCCCTAGCTCATGCAACGTGCGGCAGGTGTCTTCGATGTTGGTCAGGCCACCGATACCCGACCCGATCGCCACGCCAATGCGCTCACGGTTGCCGTCGCTGATGCGCAGCCGCGCATCGCGCACGGCCTGGAAGCCCGCTGCCAGGCCATACTGGATGAACAAATCAAGCTTGCGAGCTTCCTTGGCAGGGATATATTGCTCAACGTCAAACCCTTTGACCGAGCCTCCGAAACGGGTAGAAAAGGCAGACAGGTCCGTGTGTTCAATAGGACCTATGCCACTGCGGCCTTCCAGGATGCCCTGCCAACTGCTGGGCACATCGGTACCCAGGGGCGACAACATTCCCATCCCGGTGACCACGACGCGTCTACGCGACACAGTACTCTCCTTCAAAACGTGCTTTGCGCCACCTTACGCCACCGCCAAAGAAAAAACCGCACGCCGGCTGGGCAGTGCGGTTTTCCCTGACAACAAGCGTCAACGACTGGCGATCAGCCCTGGTGGCTGGTGACGTAGTCGATAGCAGCTTGAACATCCGTGATCTTCTCGGCTTCTTCGTCAGGGATTTCGGTTTCGAATTCCTCTTCCAAGGCCATCACCAGCTCAACGGTGTCAAGGGAGTCGGCGCCAAGGTCATCAACGAAGCTGCTCTCATTTTTGACTTCTTCTTCTTTGACGCCCAGTTGCTCGGCGACGATTTTCTTGACGCGTTCTTCGATGGTGCTCATACCTAATTTTCACTCCTAATGTGCATATGTCAGGCAACTGGCCGAGGGGTAAGTGTATAGAATGGCTTCGGCTTTTCAAGTTGAACGCGTCAGCTTCCCTACCCAACGGCCAATCGCCTCGAATTCGGGTTTCGCTTTATAACGGATTTTCGAGCCGGGCGCCCGAGTTTTTTCGAACACCCGTTCTTCAGCCACTACATATACATGCCGCCGTTGACGGGCAGCGTCGCGCCAGTCATGTAGCCTGCGCCTTCGCTTGCCAGAAAGGCAACCACACTGGCGATTTCCGCCGCCTGGCCCAAGCGGCCCGCCGGGATCTGCGACAACAGCGCTTCACGCTGGGCGTCAGGCAACTCGCGGGTCATATCGGTGTCGATGAACCCCGGCGCCACCGCGTTCACGGTGATGTTTCGCGAGCCCACCTCACGCGCCAATGCGCGGCTGAAACCTTCAAGGCCGGCCTTGGCGGCGGCATAGTTTACCTGGCCGGCATTGCCCATGGCACCGACCACCGAGCCGATGTTGATGATCCGCCCCCAACGCGCCTTGGTCATGCCCCGCAATACGCCCTTGCACAAACGAAACAGGCTATTGAGATTGGTATCGATCACCTCGTTCCACTCATCGCCCTTCATGCGCAGCATGATGTTGTCGCGAGTGATACCGGCATTATTGACCAAGATCGCCGGCGCCCCGAAGCGCTCGCTCACCGCGGCCAGCACGGCCTCCACCGATGCATCGTCGGTCACGTTAAGTGCCATGCCCGTGCCTTCGACAGCGTTTTCCTTGAGCGTGGCGGCGATCCGCTCGGCGCCACTTGCAGTGGTGGCAGTGCCGATCACGGTGGCGCCTTGGCGCCCTAATTCCAGAGCAATCGCTTGGCCGATGCCACGACTGGCACCGGTTACCAAAGCCACTTTGCCTTTCAGGCTCATGCCAGTTTCTCCTGTTTCAAGCCAGCGCCGCGCGGGCGGCGGCGAAGGCGTCTGGGGTATCGAGGTTAAAAGTGTTCACGCCTTCGGCGCAGCGCTTGTTCAGGCCTGCCAGAACCTTGCCGGGGCCACATTCGACCAACTGGGTGGCGCCCTGCTGCGCCAGCCAAGCCACCGACTCGACCCAGCGCACCGGCATGTACAGTTGCGCCAGCAGGTTTTGTTTGAGGTCGTCGAGGTTGCCAGCCACCTGCGCGGTGACGTTCTGCACCACGGGGATGGCCGGGGGTGCCCAACTGAGCCCCTGCACGGCCGCGGCGAATTTTTCGGCGGCGGGTTTCATCAACGCGCAGTGCGACGGCACGCTCACCGGCAACGCCAGTGCACGCTTGGCGCCCTTTGCCTTGCAGGCATCGATCGCACGGGCGACCGCCGAGGCAGAGCCGGCGATCACCACCTGGCCAGGGGAATTGAAGTTCACCGCACTGACCACTTCACCGTTGGCCACCTCTTTGCAAGCGGCGATCACGTCATTATCTTCCAAGCCCAGAATCGCCGCCATACCGCCCTGCCCGGCCGGTACGGCCTCTTGCATCAGCTCGCCACGGCGCTGTACCAGGCGCACGGCATCCGCCAGGCCGATACTGCCGGCGGCCACCAGCGCACTGTACTCACCCAGGCTGTGGCCCGCCACATAGGCCGGCCGCACGCCCCCCTCGGCCTTCCATAGCCGCCAAAGGGCCACCGAAGCGGTCAGTATCGCCGGCTGGGTTTTATCGGTTTGGTTCAGCAGTTCGGCCGGGCCACGCTGGCACAGCGCCCAGAGGTCATAGCCCAAGGCGTCAGACGCTTCCTGGAAGGTATCGACCACGCCTGTGTGCTGCGCGCCCAGGGCGGCCAACATGCCCAAGGCCTGGGAGCCTTGACCTGGGAAGACGAATGCGAGGGATGCAGACATTGGAACACGCCCTTGTTGATGTTGCTGTGGGTGACACCGTGCTTGCTCGGGTGGGGGTGTTTCAGAAGTCGGCGGCACAACCATGGCAGTGCCCTTTGCGGCCGGCGGCAACACTCACGCGCCCATGCTTCTATGACTTTTGACCCCCCAACCGGGGCCTGCACGAAAAAACCGATTGTTGGATGCGGCTGGGCCAGCACCGGTCACAATTGCCCGGTTTGCCCCGCCCGCCCCGCTAACGCAAAAGTGATTCGATGCGGCCATGCAAGCGTTGCGGCAGGCCTTCACGTATCTCGACGCAGGCGCGGTGGATGGCGCTTTGCAAACCCTCCACGCCGGCGCTGCCATGGCTTTTGACCACGATGCCCTGCAAGCCCAGAAAGCTCGCCCCATTGTGCCGCGCAGGGGCCAGGTCCTGGCGCAAGCGCTTGAGCAAAGGCATGGCCATGGCACCGGCCATGCGCGCCACCACCCCAGTATTGAACAGTTCTTCAATGCGGCTGGCGATCATAGAGGCCAGCCCTTCGCTAGCCTTGAGCAGCACGTTGCCGACGAACCCGTCGCACACCACCACGTCCGCCTCGCCCCGATACAAACCGTCGCCTTCTATATAGCCGATGTAGTTCAGCCCGCTGGCCTGCTGCAACAGCGCAGCGGCCGCCTTGACCTGCTGGTTGCCCTTGATGTCTTCGGTACCCACGTTCAACAGCGCCACCCGCGGCCGCGCTATACCCAGCGCTTCGGCTGCTACCGAGCCCATCACCGCGAACTGGTAGAGCTGTTCAGCTGTGCAATCGACATTGGCGCCCAAGTCCAGCAGGTGGCAATGCCCACCCCGCGTGGGGATCGCCGCGACCATCGCTGGCCGGTCGACCCCGGGCAAGGTTCTCAGCACATGGCGGGACAGCGCCATCAACGCGCCGGTGTTACCGGCGCTAACCACCGCCTGGACCTTGTCGTCACGCAACAGTTGCAACGCTACGCGCATGGAGGAGTCGGGCTTGGCACGCAATGCCAGCGAGGGCCTGTCGTCCATGCCAATGACTTCGCTCGCCGCTACCACCTGCAGGCGCGACCGGTCCACCAGGGCATGGCTGGCAATGAGGGTTTCGAGCAATTGCGGTTGACCGACGAGGGTCAGGTAGAGCGAGGGGCATTCAGACAAGCAGGCGATGCAAGCCTCGACAATGAGGCGGGGACCGAAGTCCCCGCCCATTGCGTCGATCGCGATGATTTGAGCGGACAAGGATTACTCGTCGGCGCCCTTGTCGATCACTTTGCGCCCACGGTAAACGCCTTCTGGCGAAACGTGGTGGCGCAGGTGCACTTCACCCGTGGTCTTCTCGACCGACAGAGCGCTTGCGGTGAGGGCGTCGTGCGAACGGCGCATGTCACGTGCAGAGCGGGATTTTTTGTTCTGCTGAACAGCCATGATTGATTAACTCCTATACGTTTGGGTCACGCTTTAACTGCGCCAAAACACTGAACGGGTTGGGCCGCTGTACCTCGGCCGCGCCAGATTCGGGCGCGTTGGCGCCCGCCGGCGGCTGGCATTCTTCCGGATGATGAGCAGGGACGATCGGCAGCGCGAGCAGTAGCTCGTCTTCCAACAAGTCCCGCAGATCCAAAGGATCCTCGCCCAGTTCCAGCACCTCGTAACCTGTCGGTAGCGATTGGGTATTCGCACCCAGCTTCACCACGGCGTAGGTACATTCGCTGTGGATAGGCAGGGTGACCGGCTCAAGACAACGCTGGCAAACCATTTGAACCTCGGTAGAGAGGTCGCTGTGGATTACCACGGTGCGATCTTCGTCTCGGTCAAAGACGAATCTGGCCTGCACCGTACCGACACTGTCGGAAAGCGGGTCGCAGAGTCTCGGCAGGTCGGCCAATGGCACGCTACCTTCCAGGGTAGTGTTGCGATCGGCCAACTTGCGCGGGTCAACGTGAAGTGGAATCGGGTCATTCAACATAGGCGCGCCATTCTAGGGATGCCCCTTGCAGGTGTCAAAGGAAATTCGGCCATCGGTTAAGCCACCCAAGCGCGGTAGAATCTGCCTTTTCCGCCCTTGACAATATAAAAGCAGGAGGCCTGCATGCCCCCGATCATCCTCGCGTCAAGCTCGCCGTACCGGCGCGAACTGCTGGCGCGCCTGCGCCTGCCCTTTACCTGTAAGGCGCCAGACCTCGACGAAAGCCGCCTGGCCGGGGAGCCGGCCCTGGCCATGGTCATGCGCCTGGCCGAAAACAAGGCCCGGGCCCTGGCGCAAGCCTACCCGCACCACTTGATCATCGGTGCGGACCAAGCTGCGGTGCTGGGCGAGCAGGTACTGGGTAAACCTGGGGCATTCGAGCCCGCACTGGAGCAACTCAAAGCCTGTAGCGGCCGGGCTGTCACGTTTCTCACCGGCATCGCCCTGCTCGACAGCCGCGCCGGTGAATGCCAGGTCGACTGCGTGCCGTTCACGGTGCACATGCGGCCACTGGACGCCGCCACGCTGGCGCGCTACCTGCGCGCCGAACAACCTTACGACTGCGCTGGCAGCTTCAAGGCCGAAGGCCTGGGGGTGAGCCTGTTCGAACGCACCGAAGGCGAAGACGCCACCAGCCTGGTCGGGCTGCCGCTGATCAGGCTGGTACAGATGCTGCACCACCGTGGCGTGCAGCTACCCTGAGCCTCAACGTAGGGTCGGGCCACTGAACCCGGCCCACAGCGCGATGTGTTCAGCCACGCTGGCGCCAAGGCGCTTGGAAAAGCGGTCCAGCGGCGACTGTTCGGTGGTGAAGTCGACGATGTCGTCGGCCTTGATCAGGTCGCGGGCCACAAAGCTGCTGCTGCCCAACCCGTCGATCAAGCCCAGTTGCAGCGCCTGCTCACCCGACCAGATCAAGCCGGAAAACAACTCCGGGTGGTCTTTGTCCTTGAGCCGCTCACCACGCCCCTGTTTGACCTGGGCGATGAATTGCTTATGGGTTGTGTCTAGCACCCCCTGCCAGAACCGGGTTTCGTCTTCGCGGGCCGGCTGGAACGGGTCGAGGAACGCTTTGTGCTCGCCGGAGGTATAGGCGCGCCGTTCAACGCCGAGTTTTTCCATGGTGCCCACAAAACCGTAACCGGCGGCCGTGACCCCGATCGAGCCGACCAGGCTGGCTTTGTCTGCGTAGATTTCGTCAGCGGCGCTGGCAATGTAATAAGCGCCAGAGGCGCCCAGGTCGGTGATCACCGCGTAGACCTTCACCTGCGGGCGCTGCGCGCGCAACCGGCGGATTTCGTCATACACGTAGCCGGCCTGCACCGGGCTGCCACCGGGGCTATTGATGCGCAGGATCACACCCTTGACCTTGGAGTCCTCGAACGCCTTGCGCAGGCTGCCGATGATATTGTCGGCGCTGGCGTCTTCCTTGTCGGCGATCATGCCGCGAACGTCGATCAGCGCGGTGTATTGGTCGCCCTTACCGGCGGCCTTTTCCCAGTTGGCCAGGGGGGAGAACAACGCAAGCATGCCCAACAGGTAGATAAACGCCAGCAGCTTGAAGAAAATCCCCCAACGCCGCGAACGGCGTTGTTCCTGCACGCTGGCCAGCAGCGCTTTTTCGAGCAGTTTCCAGCTACGCTCGTCCCCTGTGCCACCATTATTCTGCTCGGTGTTCGGGGCTTTCCATTCATCAGCCATTCATGGCTCCTGCGGTTCAATGTGTTACGTAGGTTGCGCCTTGCAGCCAGGCTTCGAGCTCGGCAAACGCCGAGATTTCCACGTGTGGGCGGTATTCGCGCAGGGTCGCCAGGTCGATGGCGCCATAGCCCACGGCCACGCTCAAGACGCCGGCATTATGCGCCATCTGAATATCGAAGGCCGAATCCCCCACCATCAACGCCCTCTGCGGCGCTACCCCGCAATGGCTAAGGATCTCGTGCAACATGCGCGGGCTGGGCTTGCTCTCGGTTTCATCGGCGGCGCGGGTAATGTCGAAAAAATCTTCCAGCCCGTGGGCGCGCAACACCCGGTCCAGCCCCCGCCGGGCCTTGCCGGTGGCCACCGCCAAGCGATAGCCCTGGGCCCGAAAGCGCTCAAGAGCCTGCGCCACGCCAGCAAATAACGGCGACGGCGTGGCGTCCATGAGCGTGTAGCGTTCGGCATAGCGGCCACGGAAAAAAAGCAACTGCTCAGCATCGAGTGTGGGGTACAGGGCAAGGATCGCCCGCGACAGCTCAAGGCCAATGATGCCCTTGATCGCCGCTGGATCGCGCGGTTCGTGCTGGCAGGCCACGGCGGCATGCTGCATGGCATCGACGATACGGCCGATGGAGTCGGCCAGCGTGCCATCCCAGTCGAAAATCAGCAGGTCGAATTCACGCACCGGCCAGGGCCTCCACGGTTGCCTGCCACGTCTGATC
Source organism: Pseudomonas typographi (assembly GCF_014694385.1). GTDB lineage: Bacteria > Pseudomonadota > Gammaproteobacteria > Pseudomonadales > Pseudomonadaceae > Aquipseudomonas > Aquipseudomonas typographi. Next base: position 192,086 of record NZ_JAAOCA010000005.1, read on the forward strand.
GACCGGCGCCTGCAAGCTCAGCAACTGGCCACCCGGCAAGGGCACCGACAGCGCATAGGCGTGCAGGAACAGCCGCTTACCGCCCAACTCGCGAATTTCACGGGTGAACTGCTCATCGCCGTACTTGTTGTCACCGGCAATGCAATGCCCGGCATGCAGGCTATGCACGCGGATCTGGTGGGTACGGCCGGTGATCGGGCGTGCCTCGATCAACGTTGCGAAGTCGCCAAAGCGGCGCAGCACCTTGAACAGCGTTAGGGCTTCCTTACCTTCAGGGTTGACCTCGACCATTCGCTCGCCGGACCGCAGGTTGCTCTTGAGCAAAGGGGCATTGACTTGCTTCTTGGCCGTTGGCCAATGGCCACGCACCAGCGCCATGTAGCGTTTATCGACACCGTCGCCACGCAAGGCTTCGTGCAGGTGGCGTAGCATGCTGCGCTTTTTCGCAATCATCAGCAGGCCCGACGTGTCGCGGTCGAGCCGATGCACCAGTTCCAGCTCAGCCGCTTGCTGGGGGCGTAATTGGCGAAACGCTTCGATCACCCCGAAGCTCAGCCCACTACCGCCATGCACGGCGATGCCCGCCGGCTTGTTCAGCACGATCAGGGCTTTGTCTTCATGGACAATGGCCGCTTCGAGCCGCTGCAGCAGCCCCTGGGCCACAGGCACCGGCTCATCGCGCTCGGGTAGGCGGATGGGCGGCACGCGAATCACGTCGCCGGCCTGCAGTTTATATTCGGGCTTGATCCTTCCCTTGTTGACGCGCACCTCGCCTTTGCGCAGGATGCGATACACGAGCGTTTTAGGTACACCCTTGAGCGCCGTGAAAAGGAAGTTATCGATGCGTTGGCCGGCAAGTTCCGGTGCTACTTCAAGCAGTTGCACACCTGAAGTGGGAGGGGCATGAGTGGTCATGCCGCGCATCATAGCAATTTTTCATGCAATTGAAGCACTTAAACATTGCTGATATAGTCGCGAACGCCGCCAAAAGCGGCCGGGGAGTGATAAGCGGTCGAAAGCCTGCGCCTACCCCAGCGATTGTCCAGGACGTAAGGCCGTCCTACGGAGCTTGCAAGCTGCGACGCCATGGGGCGCGTAGCCGCGGCGAATCACCGAAAACGCTACCCACCCATAGGCCATCCACGTTTCACAGCCATGGGCAGCGAGCCGGCGGTTGCGTTGTTAAACCGCCGTTTTCGAAGGTTCCCGCCGCACGTTTCGGAAAATGCAGAGCCTTGGTTTTTCCCGAGCGCGAAGCCTGAGCAGGCCTCGCGATAATTGCCAACCCGTTGCGGATTCAGCGCGCGGCAGCACCCGAATTATCAGGGATACGTGTAGGGTGGAGATGCACAAGCGAGGGGCCGTGTAGCACGCGCCCCGCCATGAAGCGGCCAAGGGCCCTCTGGCGGCGCAGCAAGCGACCAGACACCCCGGTGTCCACGCCACCATCGTTTGATTCCTCCTCCTGGCTGAGTGCTTTTTGCCAAACACAGAAAGCAGGACGCGTCGAAGTGAAAACGGCCCCGTTGGCCGCTTTCTACCGTGTGGGAGCGCAACTTGCTCCCGACGCACCTGACACCGACCGTGAGAAGTCGTGTGTGCCGAACGCCGTTTCCGGCAGCCCGGAAACCGACGGTACTACATGAAAAGAATGCTTATTAACGCAACTCAACCCGAAGAGTTGCGTGTTGCCCTGGTAGATGGCCAGCGCCTTTACGACCTGGACATCGAGTCCGGGGCACGCGAACAGAAAAAGGCCAATATCTACAAAGGCCGTATCACGCGCATCGAGCCGAGCCTCGAAGCGGCGTTCGTCGACTTCGGCTCCGACCGCCACGGCTTCCTGCCGCTCAAGGAAATCTCCCGCGAGTACTTCAAGAAGGCACCCGAAGGCCGGGTGAACATCAAGGAAGTGCTCAGCGAGGGCCAGGAAGTCATCGTCCAGGTCGAGAAAGAAGAGCGCGGCAACAAGGGCGCGGCCCTGACCACGTTCATCAGCCTGGCTGGCCGCTACCTGGTACTGATGCCCAACAACCCGCGTGCTGGCGGCATCTCACGGCGCATCGAGGGCGAAGAGCGCAATGAGTTGCGCGAAGCCCTCAACGGCTTGCAGGCACCGGCCGACATGGGCCTGATCGTGCGCACAGCGGGCCTGGGCCGCAGCAGCCAAGAAATGCAGTGGGACCTCGACTACCTGCTGCAGCTGTGGAACGCCATCAAGGACGCCTCCCAAGGTCGCGCCGCGCCTTTCCTGATCTACCAGGAAAGCAACGTTATCATCCGGGCGATCCGCGACTACCTGCGCCAGGACATCGGCGAGGTGCTGATCGACAGCATCGAAGCCCAGGAAGAAGCCCTGACCTTCATCCGCCAAGTGATGCCGCAGTACGCTAGCAAGGTCAAACTCTACGAAGACAGCGTACCGCTGTTCAACCGTTTCCAAATCGAAAGCCAGATCGAAACCGCCTTTCAGCGCGTGGTCGAGTTGCCATCCGGCGGCTCGATCGTGATCGACCCCACCGAGGCGTTGGTGTCCATAGACATCAACTCGGCGCGTGCCACCAAGGGCAGCGATATCGAGGAAACCGCGCTGCAGACCAACCTCGAAGCCGCCGAAGAGATCGCCCGGCAACTGCGCCTGCGCGATATCGGCGGGTTGATCGTGATCGATTTCATCGACATGACGCCGGCCAAGAACCAACGCGCGGTCGAAGAAAAAGTGCGCGAATGCCTGGAAGCCGACCGCGCTCGCGTGCAGGTCGGGCGCATTTCCCGTTTCGGCTTGCTCGAAATGTCGCGCCAGCGCCTGCGCCCATCCCTGGGCGAAAGCAGCGGCATCGTCTGCCCACGTTGCAGCGGTACCGGCATCATTCGTGACGTCGAGTCGCTATCGCTGGCTATCCTGCGGTTGATCGAAGAAGAGGCCCTGAAAGACCGCACCGCTGAAGTACGGGCCTTGGTGCCGATCCCGGTGGCAGCGTTTTTGCTGAACGAAAAACGCAATTCCATTACCAAGATCGAACTGCGCACCCGCGCTCGCATCATTATCCTGCCGAACGACCACCTGGAAACCCCGCATTTCGAAGTCCAGCGCCTACGCGATGACAACCCGGACGTGCTGGGCAGCCGTTCGAGCTACGAAATCACCGCGGCGGAAACCGAAGAGCCGCAACCGGTCGCCGCTACCCGCACCCTGGTCCGCCAGGAAGCCGCCGTTAAAACAGCACCACCACGTGGCAATGCCCCTCTGCCCAGTGAGCCTGAAGCGGCCCCTGCACCGGTAGCCAGCGCCGCACCGGCCACCGCCGCCAGCAGCGCTACCGAGCCTAGCCTGTTCAAGGGCCTGGTGAAGTCGCTGGTCAGCCTGTTCGCCGCCAAGGAAACACCGGCCCACCCGGCCGTGGTCGAAAAGCCCGCCGCGGAAAAACCTGCGCGCAACGAAGAGCGCCGCCACGGCCGCCAGCAAAGCCGTAACCGCAACCACCGCCGAGATGAAGACCGCAAGCCGCGGGAAGAGCGTGCCCCACGCGAAGAACGCGCACCCCGCGAAGACCGCGCCCCACGCGAAGAACGCGTGCCCCGTGAAGAACGCGCCCCACGCGAAGAACGCGCACCCCGGGAAGAACGTACCCCACGCGAAGAACGCGCACCCCGTGAAGAACGCGCACCCCGTGAAGAACGCGCGCCCCGGGAAGAGCGCCAGGCCCGTGACGAAGCAACCCCCGTTGCGATAGCGCGCGAAGAGCGTGCCCCGCGCAACAATCGAGACGAGCGCCCACGCCGCACCCGCGATGACCGCCCACGCGAATTGCGCGAGCCGTTGGACGGCCCAAGCCCGCAGGCCGCTGCCGCGGTAGTGGCGCCAGGCGAGCCCGTGGCCGAAGAGCGTGCACCGCGTGAAGAACGAGTACTGCGCGAACACACGCCACAGGAAGAGCGTGCACCGCGCGAAGAACGCCCCGCGCGCGCGCCCCGCGAAGAGGCTCGTGGCGAAGCGCCCGCCACGGTAGACGAAGAGCAACTGGCCGAGGACAACCTCGACCAAGATCAAGACCAAGACGGCCATGAGGGCGAACGCCCACGTCGCAGGTCCCGCGGCCAGCGCCGCCGTAGCAACCGCCGTGAACGCCAGCGCGAAGCCAATATCGACGGTGTAGACGGCGAGAAGCCCAGCAGCCCTGACACGGACGACGACAACCGCCCCGCAGGCGCCGAGCCAGTAGCCCCCGTGGTGGCCGCCGCTGCCGGCGCGATCAGCGTCGCCGCCGAAGCGCAAGCCAACGCCGAAGCCGAGCGCGCCAACGCCAGCAACGAAGAAACCACGGGCGACAGCACCGTGCCGGTAGCGGCTGCGGAGCCTACGCCGGAATTGGCTGCGCCGGAAATCGTCGCCACGCCGGTAGAACAGGCGGCCACGGTGCTGGAGGCCGCCGCGCAGCCCGAGCAGCCGCCCCGCGAGGACACCGCCCCAGAGCCGCTACCGGGCCATGCAGAAGCGTTCGAGCCAACACCGGCTATCGAGCAACCGGCCCCACCACAACCGACAACCGAGGCCAGCGCCGAACCCGCCGCACAACCGGAGGCCGCGGCGGTTACACCTGTCGCTACGCCCGAAGCCATAGCCGAAGCTACGCCAGTAACTGAACCCGTCGTTGAAGTGCTAGACCCCACCGCCGCCGTGCCGGCCCAGGCCATCGCAGCCGAGCAGCCTGCACCTGGCTTGCCTGCGGCAAGCAGCGGCCGCGCGCCGAATGACCCGCGTGAGGTGCGCCGGCGCAAGCGTGAAGCGGAGCTTGCCGCCGCCGCGGCCCGTGAAGCCGAGCAGGCCGCCCAACTGGCCGATGCCAAGGCGCTGGCCGAGGTACATGCACCGGTCGACACCGTGGTGCAGGCACCTGTCGAGTTCACCCCGCCGGCAGAGGCCGCCCCCGCGCCAGCCGATGAGCCACAGGCGCAGCCGCGCCCAGAGCCAGCCCCAGAGGCAGGCACCGAGGCACAGCCGGCTTCGGTTGAACCTGTACGGGCAGAAAGCGAGCAGTTACTGCTGATTGACGAAAACCTAAGAACCTCCGAGGAGGTCAAGGAACACGTCGAGAAGGCTGAAGCTGAGAACAAGGAGCACAAGCCCCTGGCTTGATGCCTCTGGCCAACCAAAAGCCCCGCGGTCGCAAGGCCTCGGGGCTTTTTATTGCCTGCGAGGGTTGGCGCCACAATGCAGCCGTTCACGCCATACCCGCCTGTGGCGCAAAAACCGCTCAGGCGCTTATCGGTACATCCACATCCAGGTAGATACCTTCGTCGCTCACCGGCACCGGCACCAGCACATCCGCGCGGAACAAACGCCGGGCGCCTTGATCACCGCACAGGCCCGCCAACACCCCGCCCCAGGCGCGGCCAAACCCTACCGGGTGGCCAAAACCCTGTGGCCCAGTAGCCACCGCAATCGTAGCCGGCGCCATGGCGCCGGCCACCGCGGCCACGGTAGCGGCCCGTAACCTGGGCATATCGCCCAACAGCACCAGCCAGCCATCGGCCTGGGAACGCTCGCGCACGCCAGCCGCCAACGAGTCGCCCAACCCAGGGGACTCCAGCACCAGCACGTCGAAGCCGTGGCGCTGCGCCAGGGCCTCGACGGCGAGCTTACCCGGGCGCGTGATCAATAACCGCTGCGCATCCAGTCCCTGGCAGGCTAACAACGCATGTTCGAGCATCGGCCGCACACTGCCGTCCGCGCCTGCGCAGGGCACCAGCAACTTGTCGATATCGGCCTGGGCCGCCGCCCGATAGCGGGAGCCGTTGCCGGCGGCCAATACCAGCACACAGGGTTTCATTGCACACCGTTCCTGACCGCAACGATTTGGGCCATCACCGACACGGCAATTTCCGCCGGGCTATGGCTACCGATCGGTAACCCAACCGGCCCGTGCAGGCGGGCGATGGCCTCAGCTCCCAGGCCCAGTTGCGCTAGGTTCTGCCGGCGTTTGTCGTTGTTGCGTTTCGAACCCAGGGCGCCGATATAGAACGCGGGGGATTCCAACGCCGTGAGCAAGGCCATGTCATCGAGCCGCGGGTCATGGGTCAGGGCAACGATCGCGGTGCGTTCGTCGGCAGCGATGGCCAGTACGGCGTCATCAGGCATGCCATTGACAAACCGCACCGGTTCGCCTTCCCAGCCCTGCCTGAATTCCGCGCGCGGGTCGCACACCAGCACGTCGAAATCGAGCATCTGCGCTAATGGCGCGACGCAACGCGACAACTGCCCGGCACCGATCAACAGCAGCCGCCAACGTGGCCCGTAGACCGCGCGCAAGCGCCGCTCATCGAACGCCAGCGCCTGCCCCGGCGCGGCCGGTGCCAATGCCACGGCGCCACTGGCGAAGTCGAGCTCACGCACCACAGTGCGTTGCGCCTGGCACTGCGCAAGCAGCGCCTGCACCCAGCCGGCATCAGCCACGGGCTCTTCGACCAAGCGCAGCGTACCGCCGCATGGCAAGCCAAACCGCGCCGCCTGTTCGCGGCTGACGCCATAGGTAATGAGGTTGACCCCCTTGCCCAGGCGGCCGTCGTGCAAACGGCTGATCAAATCGGCCTCGATGCAGCCGCCCGACGCAGACCCGCAAACCACGCCATCTTCGCGTAGCACCATCATCGCGCCGGGCTGGCGTGGCGCGCTACCCCAGGTTTGCGCCACGGTATAGAGCACGCAGCGGCGCCCTTCGAGGCACCAGTCAAGAAGGTTCTGCAACACCTGCAGGTCGACGCTGCCCATCAGCGCCCACCCGCCAGGCAGAGCGTAAACGTGTTCATCAGTTGGGTCCCGCAACGCAAGGCACGGGGCACGGTGGCCGGTGCGGTGTAGTGATATTAGCCGGTGAAATACCACACCGTGTGACCCGCCTCCACGTACAAGGGTTCAGAGCAGGTTCGGCTCTATCTCAAGGCTCACGCCAAAACGCGCCTGGATATCAGCCTGAATCCGCCGGGCCAGGGCCAGCACCTGCTCGCCCGTGGCGCCGCCATAATTGACCAACACCAAGGCTTGGTCAGCATGCACCCCGGCGGCACCGTCGCGCACGCCGCGCCAACCGGCCTGGTCGATCAGCCAACCGGCGGCAAGCTTGGCAAACCCCTCCCCGGCCGGATAGCTCACCAGGCCCGGGAAACGCTGGCGCAGCGCATCGGCTTGGGCCTGGGGCAACACCGGGTTCTTGAAAAAGCTGCCAGCGTTGCCAAGCACCGCAGGGTCCGGCAGCTTCTCCCGACGAATGGCGCAGATCGCCTGGCTAACCTGCGACGCGCTGGGCTGTTCGATACCTTCAGCCGCCAGGCGCTGGCGCACCGGGCCGTAATCCAGGTGCAGCGGCGCGTGCCGGCCCAAGGCAAAGCGTACCCGTAAGATCACCCAACGCCCTGGCTCTTGCTTGAAGCGGCTATCGCGGTAGCCAAAGGCGCAGCCTTGGGCGCCCCATTCGTGGATTTCGCCGCTGTGGCGGTCCAAGGCGCTGAGGCCGGCAAACACGTCTTTGACTTCAATGCCATAGGCCCCCACGTTCTGTATGGGTGCAGCGCCCACCGTCCCCGGGATAAGGCTCAGGTTCTCAAGGCCCACCAAACCTTGCGCCAACGACCACTGCACGAACGGGTGCCACGGCTCGCCGGCCTCAGCTTCGACCAGCACCTGCTCGCCGGCCTCACGCAGAATGCGCTTGCCTTGGCTGGCCATGCGGATCACCAGCCCGGGGAGGTCGGCCGTGAGCAACAGGTTGCTGCCCCCACCGATGATCTGCACCGGCCAAGCACGCTCGGCGGCCAAGGCCAAGGCTTGGCGCAATTCGGCGTCGCTGTGCACGGCGGTGAAATACTCAGCCCGCGCCTGGATGCCGAACGTATTGAACGGTTGCAGCGAAACCGCTTCGCGCACGGCCAGGGTCATGGCTGCCCGCCCAGCTCGGCGACCAGCTGATCGCAGCCAGCCTCGATCAGCGCCAGCACCTGTTCGAAGCCCTGGCTACCGCCGTAATAAGGGTCTGGCACATCGTCCACAGGGCCGCCGGTATAGCGCAGGAACAGCGCAACGGGCGTTTGGTTCGCCGTGGGGCGCAAGCGCTCCAGTTGGGCGAGGTTGGCATGGTCCATGGCCAGGATCAGGTCATAGTGGTCAAAATCCGCTGCCTTGACCTGCTGGGCGCGCTGGCCAGCCAACTCATAGCCTCGCTGGCGCGCCGCCACCTGGGTACGGGTATCGGGCGCCTTGCCCACATGCCAGTCGCCGGTACCGGCCGAAGCCACCTGCACCCGCTGGCCCAAACCGGCCTTTGCCAGCTTCTGGCGCATCACCCCCTCGGCGGTGGGCGAGCGGCAGATGTTACCCAGGCAGACGAACAAGATACGCATCAAGCCTCCAGGATGCGACGAACGCGTTCGAGGTCTTCAGGGGTATCCACCCCAGTCGGCGGCGCGATCAGTGCGTCGCCGACATGGATGCGCACGCCTTGCCACAGTGCGCGCAGTTGCTCCAGCGATTCCACCTGCTCCAGCCAGCAAGGGCCCCAGGCGACGAAATCATGGAGAAAACCCGCCCGATAGGCGTAGATCCCAATATGGCGGCGGTACGGCACCCCCGCGGGCAACACCCCCGGCTGGGTAGCCAGCGCGTTGCGCGCCCAGGGCAAGGTTGCACGGCTGAAGGTGAGTGCGAGTCCGGTTTTGTCGGTCACCACCTTGACGATGTTGGGGTTGAACAACGCCGCGGCTTCTTCGATCGGTTCGGCCAACGTGGCCATGCGCGCGTGGGGGTTGGCGGCCAGGTTAGCGGCCACTTGGTCGATGATCTGCGGTGGCACCAATGGCTCGTCGCCCTGCACATTGACCACGATCGCCTCGGGCGGCAGCGCCAGCGCGATGGCCACTTCCGCCAGCCGATCGGTGCCGGACTCATGATCAGTACGCGTCAGCAGCGCTTCGGCGCCGAAGCCCTGGCAGGCCTGAACGATACGCACATCGTCGGTGGCCACCACCACCCGGGCCGCGCCGCTTTGCCGCGCCCGCTCCCATACCCATTGCACCATGGGCTTACCGGCGATCAGTTGCAGCGGCTTGCCGGGCAGGCGGGTGGACGCGAAGCGCGCAGGGATAACAACAGTAAAGGCAGGCGTCATTTCTCCAGGCGCTCGTCATCGGTGAGGGTGCGGGCTTCGCTCTCAAGCATCACCGGAATACCCTCGCGGATCGGGTAGGCCAAGCCTGCGCCCTTGCTGATCAGCTCGGTTTTGTCTTCGCTGAGCTTGAGCGGGCCCTTGGTGATCGGGCAGGCGAGGATATCGAGTAGTTTGGTGTCCATGGGAAGTCCCTGCGGGTTATGGCCGGCGCGCCACGCGAGAAGGCAGCATGGCCGCCAGCCGCGTGTCGAGCCAAGCCTGGAAAGCTTGGGAGGGTTGCGCATCCACCGCCAGGTACCACCAGCTTGGCTGGGCGAAGGCGCGGCACTTGACCGCGTCTTTTTCGGTCATGACCAACGGCAGCGGCGGCTCGAAAGCCAGGGCGGCAGCGCTGAAGGTGGCGTGGTCGGCGAAGGCGTGCTCTACCGGGCGCCAGTTTAACCCTTCGAGGGTGGCGAAGAAACGCCGTGGGTTGCCGATCCCGGCCACCGCGTGCAGCGCTTGGCCGGGCGGGAAATAATCGAGGCCATGGCGCTCACCGGTGGCCAGGTTCACCAATGCCTTTGGTTGCAGGGTAAAACCGTAGCCGCCGCTGCGGTCTTCGGCGCTACCATTGAACAGCACTGCATCCACACTGGCCAAGCGCTCGGCTGGTTCGCGCAAGGGGCCGGCCGGCAGGCAGCGGCGGTTGCCAAGGCCACGGGCTGCATCGACCAACACCAGTTCCAGGTCGCGCGCCAGGCGGTAATGCTGCAAGCCGTCGTCGCACAGCACCACATCCAGCGCTTCGGCGGCCAGCAGGGCCTGGACCGCCCGCGCACGGTCGGGGTCGATCATCATCGGCACGCCGCTGCGCTGCACAATCAACAGCGGCTCGTCACCGGCCTGTTGCGCGGCATCGCTGGGCGTTACCCGCCACGGCAGGCGTGGCGGCCGGGCGCCATAACCACGGCTGACCACCCCCACACGCAACCCCTGTGCCCGGCAGTGCTCGATCAGCCACAAGATCATCGGCGTTTTGCCGGTGCCACCTACCGTGATGTTACCCACTACGATCACCAAGCACGGCGCGCGGTAGGCCGGGGCCTTGCCGCTGAGGTAACCGGCGCGTTTGCGCTGCGCCACCTGGCGGTAGAGCGCTTCTAAGGGCGCCAGCAGGCCCAGTGCCGGGTGGCCCTCATACCAGGCGCGCAACAGGCGGTCAGCCAGCCCCATCAGTGGCCTTGAGCTTCGACGGTGGTAATCGACAGCCGGCTAAAGCCCAACTGGCCAGCCGCATCCATGGCGGTGATCACCGCTTGGTGCGGGGTTTTGCCATCGGCGCTGATGGCCATCGGTAGCGTGGTATTACCGCCGGCCTCGGCCTGGATCGCCCCCATCAAAGTGTCTAGGTCGCTTTTCGGCAGCCTCTTGTTGTTCACCGCATATTCGCCGTCGGCGTTGATGGCGATATCGATGTGCTTCACGTCGGGCTCTTGCGGGGCACCGCTGACCGCTTGGGGTAATTCGATGCGCAGTTGGGTTTCGCGGGTGAAGGTGGTGGTGACCACGAAGAACAACAGCAGCACGAAGACGATGTCGATCAGCGAAGCCAGGTTGATATCGATCTGCTCACGCGGGCGACGACGGCGGAACTTCACGCGGCCACCCCAGCCAGGTCGACGTCACGATCGCCCTGCACCACCTCGACCAGCTTGATTGCCTCCTGCTCCATGCTCACCACCAGTTCATCGACCCGGCGCAACAGGAAGCGGTGGAAAAACACCGCCGGGATGCCGACCATCAGCCCCGAGGCCGTGGTGATCAGCGCCTTGGAAATACCGCCGGCCAGCACTGAAGCATTGGCCGACATGCCACTGGAGGTGAACGCGCTGAAGATGTCGATCATGCCCAGTACCGTGCCCAGCAGGCCCAGCAGCGGGGCCATCGCGGCGATGCTGCCCAGGGTGCTGATATAGCGCTCCAATTCGTGGATCACCCGCGAGGCCGCCTCTTCGATGCACTCTTTCATGATTTCGCGGCCATGGCGGGAATTGGCCAAGCCCGCGGCGAGGATTTCACCGAGCGGCGAGTTGGCGCGCAATTCCTTTAGGCGCTCTTTGTTCAGTTGCTTGTCTTTGATCCAGCGCCACACCTGGCCCACCAAGTGGTTGGGCGCTACGCGGCTGGCGCGCAAGGTCCATAGGCGCTCCACGGTGATAGCGAATGCCGCGATCGAGCTTAGAATGATTGGCAGCATCATCCAACCGCCGGCTTTGACCAGTTCCCACACAGTGAACGCCCCCCTCGAAAATGCTCGCCACTCTATCACAGCGGGCCGGGTGAACCGAACGCGGCGGCGCTCACATCAGCGCAGCCGCCAAAAGCGCCGTTGCTCACGCAGCCCACGCACGCGGTCATAACTGCCCAAGTGCAGCTGCAGCGCGCCGTGCAAGGCCGTGTCGTGGATACGCAGCCCGCGCGCCTGATAACGGGCCAACACCTCGGCATGGGGGTGGCCAAAACGGTTGCCGGTGCCGCGCGGCACCAGCACGCCGGTGGGCTGCAAGTGGTCGAGCAACGCTGCGCTGGAAGAGGTGCGGCTGCCGTGATGGGGCGCCTGTAGCCAGTCGGCGCGCCACGCCGGGCGCTCGGCGACCAACGCGCGTTCGGCGGCCGCGTCGATGTCGCCGGCCAGCAGCAGGCGCTCGCCGCCCGCTTCGATCAACAACACGCAGGAGGCTGGGTTGCTTTCCCGTGCGTCGGCCCAGCGCCACTGAGAAAAGCGCACGCCATCCCAGGCCCAGGCATGGCCACTCTCACACGGCTGTAACCGCCACTGGGGCGGCAGGTGTTGCGGGTCGCCGGCTACCCGGCGCGCCACCGGCACACTGGCCAGCACCGTGGCGGCGCCCCCATAGTGGTCCAGGTGGGCGTGGCTGATCACCAGCGTATCCAGCGCGCCGACGCCCAGCGCACGCAAGCTGGGCAGCACCACTTGGCGCCCAGCGTTGCGCTCGCCACTGCCCGGGCCGGTGTCGTAAAGCAGTGCATGCTGGCGGGTGCGCACCAACACCGCCAGGCCCTGGCCCACATCGAGCTGCCATACCTGTGCCTGGCCGTGCGCCACCTGCGGCGCTGGTGCCCACACCAGCAAAGCGAAGGGCGCCATACCCAGCCAGCGCCCTGGCAGCCCTGCCGGGGCGAGCAGCAACACGCTGCCCGCCGCGATGGCCGGCCAAGCCCAGGCGGGGGGCGCGGGCACATACAGCGCCGGCGAAACCGCCGCCAGCGCACCGAGCACCCTGAACAGCCCCGCCAACGACACCCCCACGGCCCACAGCAGCCACTCACCCACCGGCCCCAGCGCCAGCAACGCCGTGCCCAGCAGCGCCCAAGGCAACACCAACACGCCCACCCACGGCACCGCCAGCAGGTTCGCCAGCGGGCCGGTAGGGCTGACTGGCAAGCCCCACGCCACCAGCAACGGCATCAGCCCGATCGCCAGCACCCACTGCGGGCGCGACCAGGCTTGCCAGGGCTTCCAGCCGCCCAGCCGGCCACCCAACGCCAGCAGCAGCACGGCAACGGCCATGAACGATAACCAAAACCCTTGGCGCAGGCTGGCCAGCGGCTCGAACACCAACACCGCACACAGCGCCCCGAGTAACGGCTGGGCCAGCCCCAACCGGCGAAAGCGCAGGCGCCACAGCAGCACCACGAACAACATGGCGCAAGCCCGCTGCACCGGCACCGCGAAGCCGGCCAGGCAGCCATAACCCAACGCGCCGGCCATGGCCGCGGCACACGCCACCGGCAACCAGGGCCAGCGTAGCGGCCACAGGCCCAGCCGGGCCAAGCCTGCCACCGCGCCATACAGCAAGCCGGCGAACAGCCCGATATGCTGCCCGGAAATCACCAACAAATGCACGGTGCCGGTGTCTTGCAGCATTTGCCACTGCGCCACCGACAAGCCGCGGGTATCGCCGAGCACCAAGGCGGCAATCACCGCTTCGTAGCCGAAGGCATCGACCTGGCGCAAACGCTCGCCCAGCGCGCCGCGCCAGCGGCCACTGGCGGCCTCGGCCAAACGGTGGCCATCCTTCACCGCCCCCACTGCGCCAATGCGTTGGGCCAGTAACCAGGCCTCATGGTCGAAGCCGCCCGGGTTGACCTGCCCCCGAGGGGCGCGCAGGGTAACGGCCAGGCGCCAGCGCTCGCCGCTGCGCACCTCGGGGCCAGCAAACCACGACAGCCGCAGTGAGGCTGGCAAGCGCGCGCGGCGCGCCTGTACGTGGTCCAGTTCGAAGCGCACGCTCTGCCCATCGTGGCGCGGCAGGCCTACCACACGCCCCTCCAGCCATAGGGTTTGCCCATCCAATGCGGGCGCCAGGCGGTCGTCCAGCGCACGCTGGGCGCTGAAACACGCCCAGCACAGCCCCAGCAAAAACAACCCGGGGGCCCACCAGCGCCGAGCCAGGCACAGCCCCGCCAGGCCCACGCCGAGCGCCAGCATCCACGCCGGTGGCAGCGCGGGCAACCCGCACAGCGCCAGTAGCCCAGCCGCCAACGCAGCCATCCTCAACACCATTGCCGTTCATCCTTGAACCCTGGGACCGCTGTGGTGTTTAGCCCAAGGTGGCGGGGCGCGCTTTAAATAATTGTCACAAAAAGCACAGGGCAATGCTGCCACAGCGGGGCATACTGCCGGCCGACCTGCCGCCTGTGTAAACACCATGGCCCGCCGCCTGTTACGCCGCTACTTCCCTGCCCCGGCTGCGCTACGCGCGCATCGCTCACTGCGTTTTCTCGGCCCGCTGCTCGAACGGCCCAGCCTGTGGCACCTTAACCGCCGCGCAGTGGCCCGGGGCACCTGTATCGGCCTGTTCGCAGCCTTGTTGCCGCTGCCCATGCAAATGCTGCTGGCCGCCACGCTCGCCGTGCCGGCGCGCGCCAACCTGCCCATCGCCGTAGGCCTTGTGTGGTTGACCAACCCACTGACCATGCCCGCGGTGTTCTATTGCACATACAAGCTGGGCGCCTGGCTGTTGGGCGTGCCCCCCCGGCAGCTCCCCCAAGGTGTGACGTGGGAATGGCTCAGCAACCAACTGGCAACGATGTGGCAACCTTTTTTGTTGGGCTCGGTGGCCAGCGCCACGGTGCTGGCGCTGGCCGGGTACTACGCCACGCTGGGGTTCTGGCGTTGGCGGGTGGGGCGGCAATGGCGGCGCCGGCATAAACCGCCGCCGCCGTCACGAGCCTGAAGGGGGTTACGAGCGCATACCCCGGCCGCTGACCAGCAAGCGGGCGCAGAACACATACAGCACCACCGCAGCCACCAGCATGAAGCTGATCGCCACACCGATACGGATGTCCGATACACCCAAGATGCCATAGCGGAACGAGTTGACCATGTGCAATACCGGGTTGGCCAACGACAGCGTTTGCCAGATCGGCGGCAGCAGGTTGATCGAATAGAACACCCCACCCAGGTAGGTCAGGGGCGTAAGCACGAAGGTCGGGATAATCGAGATATCATCGAAATTGCGCGCGAATACGGCGTTGACGAAGCCCAGCAGCGAGAAGATGGTGGCCGTGAGCAGTACCACCAACACCGTGATGCCCAGGTGGTGCACCTGCAGGTCGGTGAAAAACAGCGACAGCAGCGACACGATCAACCCCACCGCCAAGCCACGCAGCACGCCGCCCAGGGCATAGCCGATAAGAATGGTGTGAGGGGACACCGGCGAGACCATCAGTTCTTCGATCGAGCGCTGGAACTTCGCACCGAAGAAACTCGACACCACGTTGCCATACGAGTTGGTGATCACCGACATCATGATCAGCCCGGGCACGATGTACTGCATGTAGGTGAACCCGCCCATGCCACCGATCTGCCGGCCAATCAGGTTTCCAAAGATCACGAAGTACAACACCATGGTGATCGCCGGCGGCAGTAGGGTTTGCGGCCAGATCCGCATGAAGCGGCGGATTTCACGGTAGACGATGGTCTGCAGCGCCACCAGGTTGGCGGAAAACTCGCTCATAAAGCTATCCTCGCCAGGTTTCTTTCCACCAGTGCCACGAACAGTTCCTCCAGGCGGTTGGTTTTGTTGCGCAGGCTGGCCACTTCGATGTTCTGTAAAGCCAGTTGCCCAAACAGGCTGGTAATACCGGCCTCTTTGTCGACCTGTACCTCAAGGGTGTGGGCGTCTACCAGGCGGCACGGGTAGCCGTTAAGCACCGGGGGCGCTTGTAGGTCTTGGCGAAGGTCGAGCAGGAAGGTTTCGACGTTAAGCTTACCGAGCAGCTGGCGCATGCTAGTGTTCTCAACGATGGTGCCACGGTCGATGATACCGATATGGCGGCACAGCTGTTCGGCCTCTTCCAGGTAGTGGGTGGTGAGGATGATCGTGGTGCCCTGGCGATTGAGCTCGGTCAAAAACGTCCACATCGAGCGGCGCAGCTCGATATCAACGCCTGCGGTGGGCTCATCGAGAATCAACAAGCGCGGCTCATGCACCAACGCGCGAGCGATCATCAAGCGCCGCTTCATACCGCCGGAGAGTGAGCGCGAAGGGGTATCGCGCTTGTCCCATAGGCCCAATTGGGTCAGGTACCGTTCGGCCCGCTCCTTGGCCTGCTTCACCGGGATACCGTAGTAACCGGCTTGGGTCACGACGATGTCGAAGGTTTTTTCGAACTGGTTGAAGTTGAATTCTTGCGGCACCACACCGATGCAGCGTTTAAGTTGCGCGCTCTGGCGGTCCAGGTCATGGCCGAACACACTTACGCTGCCGCCGGTTTTATTGACTAAGGTGGAGAGCACGCCAATGGTGGTGGACTTGCCGGCACCGTTGGGGCCGAGCAAGGCGAAGAAATCGCCTTCGGCCACGTCCAGGTCGATGCCCTTCAGGGCTTGGAAACCGTTACCGTAGGTTTTGGCAAGCTGCCGGATGGACAGGGCTGAGGTCATGTCAGGCTTCACTTGTTGTTCGCTTTAAAGCAATTCGTTGCCCGGAGATGGGGGCGAATGTCACCTTTGCAACGTTTGCGCCTTATTAATGTTCCGGGGGTTCGGTAAATAAGTACAGCCAAGGCGATTGATAGTCACTATCGATGCGGCACGGCCAGAGCGCAGGGCGCGTCGCTTCCGGGTATTTCCGGCGCCCATGCCATGCTTCGAGGCGTGGCGCGGCCAGGCGTTCGATTGGTATTTCATACCCTGTACGTGCCAAGCCACTGCGTGGCGGCGGGGCCGTTTAGCCCGCCGCGTTGGCACGAACGCCCATGGCCGGCGCCAGTCATTAGGCCCGCACCCAGCGAACCGACTAAGCTGCTGGGACGAACCGAGCGCGGGCCCGAGGAGGCTGCATATGCTGTTGTTGTGGATCGTGGTACTGCTGTTGGGCATCACCTGGCTCGGCCACCGCCGGGCGGCCGCCGGCCCAGCGCTGGGCATCGTGGCCGTTTACCTACTGGTATGGGGCCTGCTGGGCAAAGGCCCAGGGGGGCTATTGCTGCTGTGCTGGTTGCTGTGGGCCGCGGTGGCGGGGTTTGTGTTTCTGCCTGGCCTGCGCCAGCGCCTGTTCACCCGCCGCTTGTTCGCCTGGTTTCGCAAAACCCTGCCGCCGATGTCGAGCACCGAGCGCGAAGCCATCGACGCCGGCACTGTGTGGTGGGATGGCCAACTGTTCAGTGGCCGCCCTGACTGGCATACCCTGCTCAATTACCCCAAGGCGCAATTGAACGCCGAAGAACAAGCCTTCATCGACGGCCCCACCGAGGCGCTGTGCGAAATGCTCAGCGATTGGCAAGTGGGGCAGGATCTGGACCTGCCCCCCGAAGCCTGGGCGTACATCAAGGAACAGGGTTTTTTCGCCCTGATCATTCCCAAGCAATACGGCGGCAAGGGCTTTTCGGCCTATGCGCATTCACAGGTGGCGATGAAACTTGCCACCCGCAGCGGCGACCTGGCATCCACGGTCATGGTGCCCAACTCGCTGGGCCCTGCCGAGTTGCTGTTGCACTACGGCACCGACGAACAACGCGATTATTACCTGCCGCGCCTGGCCCGCGGCGAAGAAATCCCCTGCTTCGCCCTCACCGGCCCCATGGCCGGTTCCGATGCCGGCGCCATGCCAGATGTGGGCATCGTTTGCACCGGCCAATGGCAAGGCGAAGAAGTACTGGGCCTGCGCCTGACCTGGGAAAAACGCTACATCACCTTGGGGCCGGTGGCGACCCTGCTGGGCCTGGCTTTCAAGGCCTACGATCCCGACCACCTGTTGGGCGATAAAACCGAGCTGGGCATCAGCCTGGCTTTGATCCCCACCGCCACCCCCGGGGTGGTCATTGGCCGCCGCCACTTGCCCCTGGGCGCGGCGTTCATGAACGGCCCCAATAGCGGCAAGGATGTATTCGTGCCGTTGTCGGCGTTGATCGGCGGCCAGCCCATGCTCGGCAAGGGCTGGATGATGCTGATGAACTGCCTGTCGGTGGGCCGTTCCATCTCGCTGCCGGCAGTGGGCACGGGCATGGCCAAATACACCAGCTTGGTCACCGGGCAATACGCCCGCATTCGCGAGCAGTTCAACGTGCCGCTGAGCGCATTCGAGGGTATCCAGGAGGCCATGGGCCGCATCGGCGGCAATGCCTGGCTGATGGACAGCGCGCGGATTCTTACCGCCAACGCAGTCGACCTCGGTGAGAAGCCCTCGGTGCTGTCGGCGATTCTCAAGTACCACCTCACCGAGCGCGGCCGCGAGTGCATCGCCCATGCCATGGACGTGCACGGCGGCAAGGCGATCATCGCCGGGCCGAATAACTACCTGGCACGCAACTGGCTGGCCGCGCCGATTTTCATCACCGTGGAAGGGGCGAACATCCTCTCGCGCAACCTGATGATCTTCGGCCAGGGGGCGATCCGCTGCCACCCCTTCGTGCTCCGGGAAATGGCCGCGGTGCAAGAGCCAGATCGGCAACGCGGCCTCGAACGCTTCGATGGCCTGTTGCTTGAGCATATCGGCTTCGCCTTCGGCAACGCCTGCAGCACGCTGGCGCTGAACCTGGGGCTTGGGCATTTCGAGCGCCAGCCAGGCGATGCCCTGAGCCAGCGCTATTTCCGCGCGCTGAACCGGCAGGCGGCGGCCTTCGCCCTGGTGGCGGACGTGGCCATGATGCTGCTCGGTGGCACTCTCAAGCGCCGGGAACGGCTGTCGGCGCGCCTGGGTGATGTGCTGAGCCATCTGTACCTGGGCAGTGCCGCGCTCAAGCGTTACCACGACCTGCAAACACCGGAGCATTTGCAACCCCTGGTGCGTTGGGCCATGGAAGAAAGCCTGGGCAAGGCCGAAGAAGCCTTGAACAAGCTGCTCGACAATTTTCCCAACCGGTTGATTGGCGGCCTGCTGCGGGCACTGGTGTTCCCCTTCGGCCGGCGCCAGCGTGGCACCCGCGACGCGCTGGACGCGCAGGTCGCCGAACTGATCGGGCGACCCAGCGGCGACCCTGCCCTGGAAGCGCTGCTCGAAGGCTGCTACCGCCCGCAATCGGCCGACGACGCGGTGGGCGCGTTGCAAGCGGCCTGCGACCTGCTAGATGCCGCCGGGCCTGCACAGCACAAGCTACAGGCGGCACTGAAAAGTGGCCAACTGCGGCCGTTACCGGGGCAAGACCCAGTAGATGCCGCCGTGGCTGCAGGCGTGCTGCAGCTTGCCGAGGCGCAACGCCTGCAACAGGCCCATGCCGCCCGGCGCAAGGTGATCGACGTGGACGACTTTTCCAAGGAGCAGCTGTTGCCCAGCGCGGGCAAAGTGCGCTGAACGCCGGCCAGTCAAGCCGGCATGCGCACCTCGGCCAGCCCCAACCAGTCGGCCAGTGCCTGCAATTGCTCACCCAGGGCCGCCCTGCCAGCGGCATCCAGGCCCACGCTCTCTTGGTGCAGCGCGTGGACCACCAGGGCACCGCTGGCGCGGTCCGCACGCACGTCCACGCGGGCTTCGATGCGTTCTTGGTGCAGGAACGGCATCACGTAATAGCCAAAGGTGCGCTTGGCCGGCGGCAAGTAGAACTCCAGCCGGTAGCGGAATTCGAACAAACGCTCCACGCGCTCACGTACCCACAGCAGTGAATCGAACGGTGACAGCAGCGCACTGGCCGCCACCTTGCGCGGCACCTTGACGGCGGGCAGGCACCAAGCCGGTTGGCGCCAATGCTCGACCTTGCAACGCAGCAAGGCACCCTCTTCTTCAAGCTCGACCAAGCGCGCCTTGGTGTCGGCGGGGGCCAAGCGAAAATACTCGCGCAGGTCTTTTTCCGTGGCCACGCCCAGCGCCTGGGCGGCATGCAGCAGTAAGGCGCGTTGGGCGTCTGCCTCGGTAGGGGTGGGCTGCGCCAGGATCGACGCGGGTAATACCCGCTCGGGCATATCGTAAAGGCGCTCAAAACCTCGACGGCTGGCCACGCATAGCTCACCGGCGGCGAACAGCCACTCCAGTGCCTGTTTTTCTTCACTCCAGTCCCACCATGGCCCGGCTTTGCCCTCACGGGTGCTCAGCGCGCCCGCACCCACGGGCCCACGGGCCGCCACTTGGCCCAGCACGCGGTTGAGTACGCCGGTGTTTTCCCGGCCAAAACGTGCCAAACCCTGATAGATGCCCGCACCTTGGGCAGCGCGGGCCTGCCGCCAACGCAACAATGGCTGCAGGCACAGCGGCAACAACGACGCCTCATGGCCCCAGGCTTCGAACAGCTGCTGGTGGCGGCGGCCGCCCCAAGCCAACCGGTCTAGGGCCTCGCGTGGGTAGGGCCCAAGCCGGGAGAACAGCGGCAGGTAGTGCGACCGCACCACAGCGTTGACCGAATCCAATTGCAAAGCGCCAAGGCGCTCAAGCATGGCCAACAGGTGGCGCGCGGTCACGCCGCGGGCACGGCCACCGAAACCCTGGGCGCTGAGGCCGATACGGCGGGCTTGGGCAATGCTCAGTTCGATAGGGGCCAAGCGTGTGCCTTACTGAATAGGAAAATGTGAGCCTAGTGTAGTGGTCCGGACCTTCGCACAAGCATTGACCTGAGCATTTTGTTACCGGGCAAGGCCGTAGCGCGTCATGGCAGGGCTATGGCCAGGCGCGGCCATGGGCACCGGCGCCTGCACCCGTTTCATTTGCGCAGCGGGTCATCCCAAAACGGCCGCGCGCTTTCAGCATAAGTATCCGCACGGGTCAGGCCCAGGTCTTTGAGGGCGGCATCGCCTAATTGCGCCAAAAGGTGGCGCTGCTGGTACAACTCGTACCACCGGCGCAACCGGCTTATCCCCGCCAGGGCGGCCAGCTGCTGGGGTGCTACGGTGGCATAGCCTGCTTGACGTTTCATGGTGGTGCCCTCCTGAAGTGGATGGCGCCAGTCTGCTAGCAGGTGTAGGATCAAACTAACGAATGTTTCTGATGCGACCCATCTCGGAGTTTGATCCATTGTCCAACTACCAAAGCATCGACTCCGAGGTATTACGCACCTTTGTAGCCATCGCCGACGAAGGTGGCTTTACCAAAGCGTCGGAAAAGGTCAACCGCACCCAATCGGCCGTAAGCATGCAAATGAAACGGCTGGAAGAAGACGTGCTGCAGCGCCGCTTGTTCGAGCGTGATGGCCGGCAGATGCGCCTAACAGCCGAAGGCCAGGTACTGCTCGGCTACGCGCGGCGGATTCTTAAACTGCACAGCGAGGTGATCAACACCCTGCGCGAACCGCAGATGGTCGGCACCGTACGCATTGGCACACCCGACGACTATGCGATGCGCTTTCTGCCGGGCATCCTCTCCGGGTTCGCCCAAGCCTACCCGCTGGTGCAAGTGGAGGTGCACTGCGAAACGTCGCGGCAATTGCTGCAACGCAACGACCTGGACTTGAGCATCGTGACCCGCCAGCCCGGGGAAGAAATGGGCCAGTTACTACGCCAAGAACGCTTGGTCTGGACCGAAGCGGAAGGTTTCGCCCCCCACGAACAAGAGCCCATGCCGCTGGCGATGTTCAACGGCGACTGTTTTTGCCGGCTGTGGGCATGCAATGCCCTGGAAGTTAGCCAGCGCGCCTACCGCCTGGCATACACCAGCCCGAGCCTGTCGGCGATCATGGCGGTGGTCAGCACCGGGCTGGCGGTCACCGCGCAATTGCAAAGCCTGATCACGCCGGGGTTGCGCGTGCTCGGGGCGGCCGAGGGTTTGCCGCAATTGCCACTGGCCAATGTGATGCTGGTGCGCAACGCGGCTAGCCAGTCGCCGATGATCGACGCGTTGGCTGGGCACATCGCCGAAGGGTTCAAGCTTTGAAGGCCAGCAGCACGGCGCACAGCACCAGGAACAGGCAAAACGCCCGGCGTAGTGTGCGCTCGGGCAACGCATAGGCCAACCGCACGCTCCAACTGATGCTGGCCAGCCCGCCAATCGCCATGGGCACACCCATGCGCCACAGCACATGGCCGTGCAGTGCGTAGGTGACCAGCGTGATACCGGTGCTGGGCAGCGCCAAGGCCAGCGATAAACCCTGCGCCACCACCTGGGTGGTGCCGAATGCGCCGGTGAGTACCGGCGTCGCCACGACAGCACCACCTACACCGAAAAAACCACCCAGCGCACCGGACACCCCGCCGAGCGCCGCCAGCCGCGGCCATGGTTGGCGCAGCGTGGCGGTGGGCGGGGCCCCGGCGGTGAACGTGCGCCAGGCATTGAATGCAGCCAGCACGATAAGAAACACGATGAACCCCCAGCGCATCGCCGTCGCATCCAGGCCCACGGCCACCAGCGAGCCGACCCAGGCGCAGACCAAACCCGCGGCGCCCAATGCCAGGGCGTGGCGCGGCTCGATGCGATTGCGTTGGTGGTAGCGCCACAGCGCCAACACTACATTCGGCACCACCATCACCAACGCCGTGCCCTGGGCCAATTGTTGGTCAAGGCCGAACCACAACCCCAGCACCGGTATCGCGATCAACCCGCCGCCGATGCCGAACAAGCCACCCAGGGTGCCCATGGCCACCCCCAGGGCGAGGTAAAGCAGGATATCCACGCACACGCCCTCTATTTGCACAGCGCTGCATCGTAAAGCAAAACAACATTTAGCGAACTTCTGAAGCGCTGCACCAATCGAATTTTCAAGCGACCTATGTGCATACATGGAACCGAGTCGCCTTAGCCATCACACTAAATACCTTAGCGTTAACCAAGGCATTCGAAACAAAGGATCAGCATGAAAGCCGAGCATCTTTCCACGGCCGCCCCGGGCGGCGACCCGCTGGCGCTGGATAACCAGTTATGTTTTGCCTTATATTCGACGTCGCTGTTGATGACCAAGGTGTACAAGCCTCTACTTCACGCCCTGGGGCTTACGTACCCGCAATACCTGGCCATGTTGGTGTTATGGGAGCGCGACGGCCTGACCGTGGGCGAAATCAGCAACCGGCTGCTTACCGACCCCGGCTCGCTTACCCCCTTGCTCAAACGCCTGGAAAGCGAGGGCCTACTCAGCCGTACCCGCAGCAAAGACGACGAGCGGGTGGTCATCGTCAACCTCACCGAACAAGGGCAAGCCCTGAAAACGCGCGCCCAAGAGCTGCCCCATAGCATCCTTAGCGCCAGTGGCATGACGCCTGAAACGCTCCGGGCATTACAGCATGAGTTGCTCGACTTGCGCGGGCACCTGCAAGGCAAGATATAGCCCTGCGGGCCGCCACCATAAGCAACGCTTGCAAAAAACCCGCGGGTTAGGCGGGTTTCGTGGCGGCTAGGGAAGTTGCTGCAGGCTTGGGGTGCCTGTTACTGCCGGGCCCTGGTACCGACCCTTTGCCATAGCCCTGCTATGACTCGACTCGGCGCCTTGCCCGACAACCCCCTTCAACACGCCATTCTCATGCGAACTTCTAACGCCCTTAGAAACGCAACCGCTATTTTGTACGGCCCTTGAACGAACCGTCGCGGGTATCGATGTCGATGAACTCACCGATTTCGATAAAGTCAGCGACTTGAAGTGTGGTGCCATTTTTCAACTTGGCAGGTTTCATGACCTTGCCGGAGGTGTCGCCGCGTGCGGAGTTCTCGGTGTAGTCGACTTGGCGGCTGATGGTGGTTGGCAGCTCGACGGACACCAGGCGGTCTTCGAAAAACACCGCTTCGCATATGTCGGTCATGCCTTCTTCGACGTACGGCAGCACGGCTTCGATGTCTTCGGCGTTCAACTCGTACATGGTGTAGTCGGTGGTGTCCATGAACGTATAGGAGTCGCCGCTGATGAACGACAGGGTCGCTTCCTTGCGGTCAAGGATCACGTCGTCAAGCTTGTCGTCGGCGGAATAGACAGTTTCAGTCTTGTAACCGGTCAGCAGGTTCTTCAGCTTGGTCTTCATGATCGCGCTGTTGCGACCCGACTTGGTGAACTCGGCCTTTTGTACCAGCCATGGATCGTTGTCGATGCGCAGTACGGTACCGGGTTTCAGCTCTTTACCAGTTTTCATTACACAATTCCGGATGCGGTGGGGTGATGACAAATTCAAGCCGCATATCATAGCCAATTTCGGTAAAACTGCACCAGCGCCGTGGCAAGGTCCGGCCGAGCGGCAAGGCTGGCGCACCAGTGTTCGGCATGGGCGGTCAGTTCCGCCCGGTGTGCCACCAACCCCTGCCACGCCAGCCCCATGTTGCCGCCGAAGTTCCAGGCCCGGTGTAAACCGCCCAGCGCTTGGCGCGCCGGCGCATCGAGGCCGGCCAGGTACAGTTCGAGGAATGCCTCGAGCTTGATACGGTGGGCGTCCTCTTCTTGCGGGTAGATATGCCAAAGCAACGGCCGCCCCGCCCATTGGGCGCGCACGAACGAGTCCTCACCCCGCACCGCATTGAAATCACACGCCCAGAGCAAGCGGTCGTAGTCGCTTTGCGCGACGAACGGCAACGGCTGCACCGCCAAGGCGCCGCGCCGGTATGGCTGGCCCACTTGCGGCACTTCACCCAGCCAGGCCGCCAGCTCGCCTTGGATGCGCCCCTGCGGCACTAGCAAATGAACCGGGCACGCTCCGCTGGCCATGGCCTGCAACCATGCAGCCAGGCCGGGGTTTTCGTAAGCGAACAGCGAACACAACAGGGCCCCTTCGGCGGGCGCTACGCCCAACCGGGCGAGAAACGCCGCCCGCTCAGCGGCTTGAAAACCCCGGCGCTGCGCCAACAGGTCACGTTCGCGCAGCAGCCCACCGGTGTCGGGGCGAAAGCCGGGGAAAAAGAAAGACTTTTGGTAACCCGGCCCACCATGGGAGGGCAAGCCGTGGCAGCCGCCCACCCAAGCCTCTGCGCTCAAATACTCAAGGTTCAGCCATAACGTGCGCCCCGCTTGGGCGTGCAGCGCGGTGACGTAGCCAGGCGGCAGCTTACAGCCGAACGCTTCGATCACCACGGCGGGCATGTCTGTAGCGACCCACTTGGGGGCCCAATGGCGCACTTGCACGCCAGCCTGCCACTGCCGCGCCAAGCGTGGGTCAGCCTCCGGGCACAGCGGGGTGAAGGCCTGCAGGTTATCGACCCATAGGCGAACGGCCAAGCCGTGTTCGGCCACCAACTGCCGTGCCAGGCGCCACGCCACGCCGATGTCGCCATAGTTGTCCACGACTTTGCAGAAAATGTCCCAATGCTGCTTCATGTAGTTGCATGCCCCCTTGATGCCCGGCATTGTGCCGCCTGGCCGACCCTGGGCCAAGCCAATGTGGCCGGCTGTGCCACACTAGCGACCCGCGCACGCCCCTTGGAGCACGCCATGAGCACGCGTCTGTCTTTCCTGCAATTAACCCTGGGCGTCGCCCTGGGGTTGTGGCTGGGCTTCGTTGCCATCGCCTTGAGCGGCTGGCTGGCCTGGCGCCATTGGGGCCCGTTAGCCCTACCACTGGCAACCTTGGGCGGCGCGCCACCGGCCGCGGTGCTGTTACCGGCACCCGCTCCGCCCACTGGCAGCAGCGCGCTGTTCGAGCAATACCAGCAGAACCTGCACCGCCAGCAATTGCGCCAGGCTGAGCAGGCGGCCCGCGCCGATGCCAGCAACCAGGGCAACCCACAGTGCCAATTCTGGCTGGAGCAAACGCGCACCGCGCCGACCGACGCAAACCGTGAGAACGTCGCCAGGTTTTGTAACTGATGATGAACAAACCATTATTGATTGCGCAGATCATCGCAACCCTTGAGCAAGACCACCAAGTGGCCCTGCGCTCGGTGCAAACGGCACGCGAAGCGGCCACCCACGAACAAAGCAAGGCAGAGAACAAATACGACACCCGCGGCCTGGAGGCCTCTTACCTCGCTCATGGCCAAGCCCGCCGGCTCGAAGAAATCAGCCAGGCACTGGCCCGTTATCGCACCTGGACGCCGGCCGAGCATGATCCCGCCCTCGGCATTCGCGTAGGCGACCTGCTGCGCCTGGCCGGCCCCGGTGGCCAGCCCCAGTGGCTGTTCCTCGGTCTGGACGCGGCGGGCCTTACGCTGGTTGCCGAGTTCGGGCCATGCACCGTGATCACCACCCAGTCGCCGCTGGGCCAAGCGTTGCGCGGCCAGGGTGAAGGCGACAACGTGTCGCTGGCGCTGGCCGGCGGCGTGAGGGCCTACTCGATACTGGAGGTGTATTGAGCCGGTAGCGCCGGGCGATTGTCCTACAGGGCATCTGTCCGGCATCATGCGCCCACCGAACGGTAGCCCAAGGACCCCCCATGAACCTGCCCCCCCGCCAACAACATATTCTCGAACTGGTCCGCGAACGCGGCTATGTGAGCATCGAGGAGATGGCCCAGCAGTTCGTGGTCACCCCGCAGACAATCCGCCGCGACATCAACCAATTGGCCGAAAGCAACTTGTTGCGCCGCTACCATGGCGGTGCCGCATACGATTCAAGCATCGAGAACACCGCCTACGCCATGCGCGCCGACCAGATGCGCGACGAGAAACAGCGCATCGCCGAAACCGTTGCGGCGCAGATCCCCGACCACGCTTCACTGTTCATCAACATTGGCACCACCACCGAATGCATCGCCCGCGCACTGCTCAACCACAACCAGCTCAAGGTCATCACCAATAACCTGCACGTGGCCTCGATCCTGAGCGGCAAGGATGACTTCGAGGTGCTGCTGGCCGGCGGCACCGTGCGCCGGGACGGCGGCGTGGTGGGCCAGGCCAGCGTCGACTTCATCCAGCAGTTCAAGGTCGACTATGCGCTGGTGGGCATCAGTGGCATCGATGAAGACGACGGCAGCCTGCTCGATTTCGATTACCAGGAAGTGCGGGTTTCCCAGGCGATCATCGCCAATGCCCGCCAGGTGATTCTGGCAGCCGACTCCAGCAAATTTGGCCGCAACGCCATGGTACGCCTGGGTTCGATCGGCCTGGTCGATTGCCTGGTCACCGACACCGCCCCTACCCCCGCGCTGATCCACGTACTCAGCCAGCACAAGGTCCGCTTGGAAGTCGCTTAACGGGGTGTTCGCCCCCAATGGCCCGTACATTTCGTGGCCGGGCCGCGTTGGCCATCGGCACCCTTCATCTACAACGGGTGCATACGCTTCCCACGCGCCCCCCGCCCATCCCGGATGGCATCAGTGTTCGTTAATGTTCTTTTTTTCGCACGGCGATCAGACTTTTCAATCGAAACTGACTGGCGGCCCTCGTTTTATTGGGCTAACATTTTCGAAAATGAACATTGATGTTCGGTTTCACTGAAAACGAAGCCGACCGCACAGTGAACCGCTGAGAGGCCCGCCCGATGTCTCGACATACAAACCCCAACCCACCCTTGGCTGAAGCCTATGACCTTGCCGTGATCGGGGGTGGCATCAATGGCGTGGGTATCGCCGCCGACGCCGCCGGGCGCGGGCTGTCTGTGTTTCTTTGCGAAAAAGACGACCTGGCGCAGCACACGTCTTCGGCCAGCAGCAAGCTTATCCATGGTGGCCTGCGCTACCTGGAACACTATGAGTTCCGCCTGGTACGCGAGGCGCTGGCCGAGCGCGAGGTGCTGCTGGCCAAGGCGCCGCACATCGTCAAGCCATTGCGTTTCGTGCTGCCGCACCAGCCACACCTACGCCCGGCATGGATGATCCGGGCGGGGCTGTTTCTTTATGACCACCTGGGCAAGCGTGAAAAACTGCGCGGTTCCACCAGCCTACGCTTTGGCCCACGCAACCCGCTAAAGGCCGAATTCAAGCGCGGTTTTGAATATTCCGATTGCGCGGTGGACGACGCCCGCCTGGTGGTGCTCAACGCGATGGCCGCGCGGGAACACGGCGCGCACATCCACACCCGCACCCGCTGCCTCAATGCACGGCGCATCAAAGGGCTGTGGCACCTGCACCTGGAGCGTACCGACGGCAGCCTGTTCTCGATCCGCGCCAAGGCGCTGGTGAACGCTGCAGGGCCGTGGGTTGCCCAAGTGATCCGCGAAGACCTGCAATTGCCTTCGGCCTATGGCATTCGCCTGATCCAGGGCAGCCATTTGATCGTGCCACGGTTGTACGAGGGCGAACATGCCTACATCTTGCAGAACGAAGACAAACGTATCGTATTTGCCATCCCCTACCTCGGGCGCTTCACCCTGCTCGGCACTACCGACCGCGAATACACCGGCGACCCGGCCAAAGTGTCGATCACCGAAGCAGAAACCGACTACATCCTGGCGGTGATCAACGGCCACTTCAAACACCAGTTGTCGCCCGAAGATGTACTGCATACGTATTCTGGCGTGCGGCCACTGTGTAACGATGAGTCCGACAACCCGTCGGCCATCACCCGCGATTACACGCTCGCCCTGAGCGCCGAGGCTGGCGAACCGCCGTTGCTGTCGGTGTTTGGTGGCAAGCTGACCACGTACCGCAAACTGGCCGAATCGGCCATGGCCGACTTAAAACCGTTCTTCAGCCAAATGAAAGGCAGTTGGACGGCGCAGGCAGCCCTGCCTGGCGGCGAGGCGATGACCACCCCACAAGCGCTGGCCGAACAGATCGTAGCGCGGGCGCCGTGGGTGACATTGTCGCTGGCACAGCGTTGGGCCAGCACCTATGGTTCGCGCAGTTGGGCGTTACTCGACGGGGTAAGCGATGCTCGCGGCTTGGGCGAGGACTTTGGCGGCGGGCTGAGCGCCCATGAAGTGGATTACCTGTGCGAACAGGAATGGGCGGCCAGCACCGACGACATACTCTGGCGCCGCACTAAACTCGGCTTGTTCACCACCGCGGCGCAACAACAGGCATTGGCCGCGTACTTGGTAAAGCGCCAAGCCGCCGCGGGTAAAACCGAAGCGGCCTAAGCCCCGATCAAAAGGTGTGGCTGTAGAACAGCGAGTACGATTCAATGCCGTCGTTCGGCTCCTTGATACCGGCGTTGGAGTAGTGAATGGCACGCAGGCCCACGCGCTGCGTGTCGCCCAGTTTCACGCCCAAGCCGATGCGGTCTTCGAAGTTAAACGCCGAACCAAGCTTTTGGTCGCCGACGGCTGAGCCGGAAAATACCGATACGCCGATGCCGCCCTCGATAAAGGGTTTGTAGTAACCACTGCCGAACTCATAGACAAACACCGGCGCGAACGACAGCGAATGGCGGCCCGGCGCTTGGTCGCCACCTTCCCAGTAGGTGTACCCCAGGTCCCAGTAACCGGTTAAGTGGCCGGTAGTGGATTGCAACCATTGTTTGTCCCAGTTCCAACCCAGGCCCAGGCGGTACGTCATGTCACCTTGCCCTGTTACCCCCACAGCCCCGGAAACCTCGGCTGCCTGGGCTGGCCCCAGTAATGCCGCCCCCAGCGCCGCGCCAGCCAGCCAGAAAGCCGATCAGCTTATTGTTCATTCAGACGAGTCCTTATTCATCAGGCAATGCACCCTGTGGTAGGGCGAACGATAGCAGGCTAATTGTTCATTGCGCCGACATAAACGCCACATCCGGGAAAGAGTCTTTCCATTTTTGTAAAAATTTCGTTACTTACGCGTGGAGGCAGGGTGATCATCCGCCAGGCTTAAGCGACTTGAGCGGGTAGACGTCGTAACGGCTGGATTTGCCCTCGATTACCAACCCAGGTTTCAGGCCCTCGATAGCAGGCGCCTTGCGCGGGCGCTTGACAACCACCCGGTGGCTGGCCAATGCGAGCGCCGCGCGCAACAACGCCGGGGCGTCGTGGTCGTCCCCCACCAGCGGGCGGAACAGGCGCATGTCCTTCTTGACCAAGGCGCTCTTGTCACGGTGCGGGAACATCGGGTCCAGATACACCACCTGCGGTGGGGTACCTTCCCACCGCGCCATCAGCTCGATGGCATTGCCCTGGCGCAACTGCATGCGCGCCACGATCAGCGCGGTATCGGCGTGCGCCGCCGCCCGCGCCAGACCGTCTTCGAGCAGTGCGGCCACCACCGGCTGGCGTTCGATCAACTGCAATGGGCAACCCAGGCATGCCAGCACGAAGGCATCCCCTCCCAGGCCCGCGGTAGCATCGAGCACCGTGGGCCGCATGCCCGGCTGCACACCCACGGCCTTAGCGATCATTTGCCCGCTGCCGCCCCCGAATTGCCGGCGGTGCGCGGCCCCCCCTTCGACAAAGTCCACCCGCACCGGCCCCGGCGCCTGGGGGCCGAGCTGCTGCAACTGCAAGCCCCGTTCGCCCACTTGCAGGGCCAATTCGGCTTCGCCGGTATACAGCGGCAATCCCAGCCGCTCAGCCCACGCCGCCGCGCCCGTGGCGAATGCCGGCGCCATGGCCTGTACCTGAAGGCGGCAGGCCGCCTGTTGCGCTTGCATTAAATTAACCACCCTGACTAAAGCCCCGGCCGCCATGGCCGATAGCAACACTGACCGGTATTTTGCCAGAACCTACGCGCCTGAACGCCATGCCCGATTTCGTTTCCGCCCCAGTAGGCTTCATTTCCCCGAAGGGGAACTACAGCCAGCGCAATGTCCAGACCCTGGGCGGCAGCAGCACGCTGTGGCAAGACTTCTTCACCCGCGCCCAAGCCGAGCGCCACGGCGACCTCGATGCCGGCGTATCGGCACACTCGTTCAGCCTGGCGGCGGCGACCAGCGCCGAGGGCGAACCCCTGGGCGGCAGCGTGGTGCTCGAAGCCATCCACACCCAGCGCGGCCTCCCCATCAGCGAGCGCCCGCTGGTGCCCCCCGAACCGTTGTTTCTGCCCAAGGCAGAACTGGACAACGGCCTGCTACCGCCACCGAACACCCCCTACCCGCCCGAGGCGATTGCCCAGCAACAATACGCCCTGCAATTCGACGAAGCCTGGGCACGGCCTGTGGCCATGAAGTATGGCAAGCCCATGCCGGTGCCAGGCCCGGGCCCGGCGCCACGCACGCTATACCTGCCCATCGCCGAGTTCGACAGTAGCTTGCTGCCGCCACCGAACACACCTTACCCGCCCGAAGAAATGGCGCAGCAACAGTACGAACTGCAGTTCGACGAAGCCTGGGCAAGGCCGGTGGTGTTAGGGAATATCCGGCTGGCGGCATAAGTTAATATTAAACGGCCACTGCGCAACTTTATGCACAGTTGCCAGGAAACTCTTAATCTGCAACTTGAAAACTTAAGTAATATATATTTATTAACTCATAGTTTGCGCACTGGTTAAAGTCGTTGCCGTTCATGGATCCCATTTCCCGGCAAAAGGACTTCACCATGCACATGCGTTGTGTTGCCCCCGCGCCAAGCCAGCCGAGGGCAAGTGCTGATGTTCAACCCCGCCAACCAACCTTTGTTTACCTTGAACCTGCCAGGGGCCGAGCACAGCCTTCAGGTGCTGGCGTTCACCGGCCATGAAGCCATCAGCCAGCCCTATACCTTCGAGCTGGAACTGGTGAGCGACGACCCCGGCCTTGACCTGCACAGCCTGCTGAACCAACCGGCGTTCCTCGCCTTCGATGCCCACGGCGCGGGCGTGCATGGCAGCGTGCAGCACATTGCCCAAGGCGAAAGCGGCCCGCGACTCACGCGCTACTACCTCACCCTGGCGCCAACGCTGGCGTACCTGGCCTACCGCAGCAACCAGCGCATCTTCCAGCAGCGCAGCGTGCCGCAGATCGTTGCCCAGGTACTCAGCGAGCACGGCATTCTCGCCACCACCCACCACCGCTTCCAACTCGGCCCCACCGCGTACCCCCAACGCGAGTATTGCGTGCAGTACGGCGAAACCGACCTGCACTTCGTTCAGCGGCTGTGCGAGGAAGAGGGTATCCACTACCACTTCCAGCACAGCCCCGGCGGGCACATGCTGGTGTTCAGCGATGCATTGGAACCGCTGCCGCGCCTGGCCCCGTTGCCCTACCACCCGGACACCGGGCAGGTGACCGAACAGCCGGTGATCAAACATTTCGGCGCAGGGCTGCATCCCCATACCCGCCATACGGCGCGCCGCGATTACGACTTCCAGCGACCCGGCGTTGCCATGGAGGCCGAATACCACGGCGATCACCCGGCCGACCGCACACTGCAACCGCAATGGGAAGACTACGCCTACCCCGGCCGCTTCACCGAACGCGACCGTGGCAAGCTGCTGGCCAAGCGCGCCTTGGAGCGCCACCGCCAAGGCGGTGAGCAGGCCAATGGCAATAGCGACGCCGCCCTCCTCGCCAGCGGCCACTACCTGGAACTGGCCGAGCACCCGGTCAAGGCCTGGAACCAACAGTGGCTGCTGACCGAGGTGCACCATGAAGGCAAGCAGCCGCAGGTGCTGGAAGAAAGCACCCCCGACGGCACAGCAGCCGCAGGCGGCTTCCAGCAGGGCTACCGCAACCGCTTCCGTGCCATCCCCAGGGGTACGCCCTATCGCCCACCGTTGGCGCACCCCAAACCGCGCCTGCTCGGCAGCCAAACGGCCACGGTCACCGGCCCCGAGGGCGAAGAAATCCACTGCGACCGATACGGCCGGGTCAAGGTGCAATTCCACTGGGACCGCGACGGCCAGGGCGATGACAAAACCAGTTGCTGGGTGCGGGTCGCCAGTGCCTGGGCCGGCGACCGCTACGGCGCCATCGCCTTGCCCCGGGTGGGCATGGAGGTGCTGGTCAGCTTCCTGGAAGGCGACCCGGACCAACCGCTGGTTGCCGGTTGCCTCTACCACGCCGCCCACGAGCCCCCTTACGACCTGCCGGCGAACAAAACCCGCAGCGTGTTCAAAACACTCAGCAGCCCCGGCGGCGAAGGCTACAACGAGCTGCGCGTCGAAGACCGCGCAGGCGCCGAGCAGCTTTACATCCATGCCCAACGCGACTGGGCGCAGAACATCGAGCACGACCAGCACATCCGCGTGGGCCATGAGCGCCACGACACGGTCGAGGGCGCTAGCCACAGCTATTTCAAGGCCGACGAACACCGCACCACCGACGGCGAGCGCAAGGTCCAGGTCAAGGGCAGCGACCACTTGAGCGTGGAGCACAGCCAGCATGTGCGCCTGGGTGAGGGGCAGTTCATCGAGGCCGGGCAGCAGATCCACCTGTGCAGCGGGCAGTCGCTGGTGATCGAAGCCGGGATGGAGATTACCCTCAAGGCCGGCGGTAGCTTCATCAAGCTCGACCCAGGCGGCGTCACCCTGCTCGGGCAGATCAAGGCCAATGGCGGCGGCGCGCCGGGCATGGG
>NZ_JAAOCA010000060.1 GCF_014694385.1 Pseudomonas typographi
GCGGCAACCTCCCTCCTGAATTCCCTGAAAGGACAGTGACCATGGACTTCGAAGCCCAAGTCAAAGAACTCAACGCCAGCCTCAAGGGCATTGGCGACCAAATCAAAGCGCAGGCTGAGTCGGCGCAAAAAGAAATCAAAGCCTCCGGCGAGATGCAGGCGGAGACCCGGGCCAAGGTGGACGAACTGTTGCTCAAGCAGGGCGAGCTGCAAGCCAGGGTGCTGGAAACCGAGCAGAAGCTCATTAGCGCTGAAAAAGGTCCTCAGACTGACGAGCCGCAAAAATCGGCTGGCGCTCTGGTGGTCGGTAGCGAAGAGATGCAGGACATGAATTCGTCTTTCCGGGGCGCCCGACGTGTCTCGGTGCCGCGCGCCGCTATCACTACCGCTACGGGCGGTGGACTGGTGCAAACCGACCGTCAACAAGGGATAGTCGCGCCCCCTCCGCGCCGTCTCACCATTCGTGACCTGGTTGCCCCGGGTACCACGGATAGCAATTCCATCGAGTACGTGCGCGAGACTGGATTCACCAATAACGCGGCACCCGTGGCGGAAAATACCGCGAAACCGTATTCCGACCTGGAATTCGCGCTGGCCACCGCCAATGTGCGCACCATCGCGCATCTGTTCAAGGCCAGCCGCCAGATGCTGGATGACGCCCAGGCGCTGCAGAGTTACATCGATGCTCGCGCTCGATATGGCCTGCTCATGGCCGAAGAGGCGCAGCTCCTTTACGGAAACGGCACCGGCGCCAACCTGCAGGGCTTGATCACCGTGGCGGAAGCTTTTGCCGCGCCAGCGGGGGTGGCGGTGGTGGGCGAGCAGCGCATCGACCGGCTGCGCCTCGCTCTTTTGCAAGCGGAACTGGCCGAATTTCCGTCCGACGGCATCGTCATCAACCCGATTGACTGGGCCGCAATCGAGCTGATCAAGGACGCCGACGGGCGCTACATCATAGGCCAGCCGCAGGACGGCACCACGCCTCGCCTGTGGAACCGCCCAGTTGTCTCCACCCAGGCCATCACCCAGGACGACTTCCTCGTCGGTGCGTTCAAGCTCGGCGCACAGATCTTCGACCGCATGGAGATCGAGGTCCTGATCTCAACGGAGAACGACAAGGACTTCGAAAACAACATGGCGACCATCCGCGCCGAAGAGCGCTTGGCTTTCGCCATCTATCGGACGGAAGCCTTCGTGACCGGCTCTCTGACCGCGACCGAGTAACCCATCTAAGGGCCGGGTTTCCGGCCCGCTGAGGTGCCTATGACTGACGTGACGATCAAGCCGCTGCGGACTTATGAAGACCGCGGCGAAATTCGCAAACGAGGCGGTGAGGCTTATACGGCCCCATCATCGCTGGCCAAGGAGCTCGAAGCGCGGGGCCTGTGCGAAATTGTCGAAGACAGCGAGCCTACCGAAGAAAAGGCCGGCAAGAAGACCACCGCCAAGCCCAAGGAATGACCCATGAGTGTCATCGACATCGAGCTGGCCATGAAACACCTGTTGGCGGAAGACGAAGACAAAGCGTTGGTGCAGGCGCAGCTCGACGCGGCAGAGGAGGCAGCCATGCAGTTCTTGAGTCGCCGCTTTTTCGCAGACCAAGCCGCCCTGGGCCTGGCCAAGGCCGGCATCCTGGACCGTATACAGCAAGCCAAAGCGGCGAATGCTGAAGCGATCGAGGTCGCCAATGCCGAGGTTGACCATGGCGTGCGGTGTCGTCTGCTCGATCATGCCCGTAGCGCCCTGGCCGATGCCCTGGAAGAGGTCGACGCCACTGCATACGGGGTGATCATCAATCCAGCGATCACCGCCGCATGCCTGCTCAAGCTGGGCCACCTGTTCGCCAACCGCGAAGAGGTTATCACCGATGGCTCGGTCGCAGAATTGCCGCTGGCTTCACGCGCACTGCTCATGCCCTACCGGGTACGGATGGGTGTGTGATGCGGGCCGGTCGGCTGCGGCAGAGGGTTGACATCCAGCGCCGAGAGCAGAGCCAAGATCCAGAAACAGGGGAGGTGATCGATGCCTGGGTAAACGCCTGGTCTGGCTGCCCGGCTTCGTTCGAACCACTTTCCGCCCGCGATCTGATCGCCGCCCAGGCGGGGCAGTCGGAAGCGACGGCTCGGGTCGTGATCCGGTACCGGGACGGCGTGCTGCCCACCATGCGCATCATCCACCGCGGGCAGATCTACAACATCGAGGGGCCACCGCTGCCGGATAAGGTGTCTGGCCGGGAGTACCTGACCATTCTCGTTTCAACGGGGCTCAATGATGGGTGATTTCGTTTCGTACAAGCTCAATGGCGCGGAAGAACTGTCCGCTAAGTTCAAGCAAATGAGCGAGAAGCTGCGCGAGAACATAGTGCGCCCGGCGGCGAAGGACGCAATGCAAATCGTGTTCGATGATGCCAAGGACCGGGCAACCCGTATCGACGACCCGGAAACCAAGAACTACATCCCGAAAAACATCGCCCTGGTCGAGCGCAAGAAGCAAGGCCAGGCGTTGGGCGCCGTCATCATGTCGGTAGGTGTACGCAAAACCGCCGCCGGCCAACGCGGCGGAAACACCTTCTACTGGAGGTGGGTTGAGCTCGGTACCGAACACGCCGTGGCAAAGCCCTTCATACGGCCAGCGCTGGCAAATAACCGTGAAGCCGTGTTCAAGGAGTTCTTGAGCTCGGCCAAGTTCCAGTTGCTCAAACAGGGGTTGACCTGATGGTGGCGCCGATCTTCAAGGTGTGTGCTGCATCGCCGGCCGTTACCGCGCTTCTGGGCGAGTCGCCGACCAGGCTGTACCCGTTCGGCGAGGCGCCAGAGAAAGTAACCAAGCCCTATGCGGTCTGGCAGGTGATCAGCGGCTCACCGCTGAACTTCGTCAACGGTATACCTGACACCGACCGCTACGGATTGCAGGTGGATATCTACGGCGATACCGGCGCGTCCGTCGAGGCCGTGGCCACTGCCATCCGAACAGCCATCGCGAAGCGAGCCTATGTGACCGCGTTCAATGTCGAGGGCAAAGACCCCGATACCCACAGCTATCGAAAGAGCTTCGATGTGGGTTGGTTGGCACGGGCCCAATAACTAATTACACAAAACCGCTTGGGCGGTTTCTTTGTGCGCGGAATCCCTCCGGGGACAACCGTGCAGGCTAGGCCAGATCAGTCGAAACGGACGGGTACACCTCCGGCCTGCCTGGATGGCTTCTTTTTCAGCGGTTCCAGCCGGCTCAGCGCTGGGCCGCAACCCAATACGCAGCCTAGGCCTGTACAGCCGAACGGTGGATGTTCGCTCATCCGTCCGCCCCGGCTGCGTTCCTATTCGACTGGTGAGCGAGGTGTGCAGATGAACGCAAGTAACATCATTCCCTTCCATTACGAAGGTCAGGCCGTGCGCTTCAATAGTGACGGCTGGATCAATGCCACGGTTGCAGCAGCGGTCTTCGATATGGAGCCTAGAGATTGGCTCCGTCTGCACGAGACTGAAGGGTATATGCGTGCCCTGGCAAAACACCTGAGTATCCAGTTTGAGCCAAAATTCACTGAGCGCAAGCAGAGCAAAAAAGTGTCCGGAGGCAAATCCGGGTTCCGCCCCGAATTGAGCAACTGCGCGGGTTTGGTTATCACAAAGCGCGGCTCTTCGGTAAATGGGGGCGGTACATGGCTCCACCCGAAATTGGCGGTAGCCTTCGCTCGATGGCTTAACGTGGACTTCGCGGTCTGGTGTGACCTGCATATCGACGCATTGCTGCGCGGTGATCTGAATGAAAAGCAGCAGTTCGACCGGGCCTGCCGGATATATACCGAGGCCAAGGATGTTGCGAGCTTGAGCGGCCGGGAGCTCGCCAGATGGAAGATCAAGAAGCCAGCCCTAGAGTACCGGGTCGAATACTGGCGTGAGCAACTGCAGCTCACCCTGGGGCTGGATGCGGCCTAAATGTAGCCTATAGCGATGCCCTGCTCCTGTTGGCCGATTCGTAGGGTCATTTAAGCGAAAACGGCGGCCTGCCAGTGGTCTTCTGACACAATTGCAATCGGCACCCCCGCTTCGCGTAGCTCTACGGCCTTCAAGATTTTCGTACCGTATGATGCGTGGCGCCACTGTTCATTACCGACGCTGCCCACGACCAGAACGTTAACCTTCTTACTGATGGCGGCGCCGATAACTCCGCCCCTGTCGGCTACTAGTTGCTGGCAATCCTTGCGGGGGCCGTAGGCCATTACGCCTGTGAATACGTAGTTTTTGCCTGCGAAGGAAAGCTCTGGCAACGGACTGCAATAGGGTAGGTCGGTAGGTCGTGATACCGATACTTGAGCTGCCGGGATGGCAGATTGGATGGGTAGTCCGGCAAAACCTCTGAGTATGCTGAGCAGATCAGATGACTCTTCAGAGTCGAGTATTCCGTCTGCAAGCATTTCGCTGACGCGTCGGTAGAGCAGGTTTATTACCGGATCTTCAAGATGGACGAGATTCTGTTCAATCCATCGCTTGAGAAACACCGCCTCTTCCTGTGTCACGACGTTATCAGCTATCAAACCAGCAGCCAGGCCTACCAGGGTATCTGCCGCCCGACGGTCGATTCGCTGAGCATGGAAATAACGACTGTTGGCGAATTCGCCATGGATGTCTGTCATGGATGTGGCTCCGTGCCTTTTGAAGGCATAAAGCTACTTTAGGTGGATCCACGAGCGTTACTGGCAATTTGTCCATACTGGATGCAAAGCCAGATCGGCGCTACTCAGGGGACGAGAAGTCGATATGGAGAGTGTGTCTCTTGTCCCACTCGTACCCATAGCCTGCGGCGGTAAGCTCTGGGTAAATTTCCAAAAAGACGTCTTCGAACTCATGCTCATTAAGCTCGTCAAGGCTGAATCCGCCCAGGTCCACGGGCGCTTCGGATAAGCCTTGCGATATGGCGTATTGCAGCGCTGAAAGGATTTCTGATCGTATCGCTGCTGCCATCTTGCGGCGAGAAACGGCGGCCATCTCCCTGGCTTTCGATGCTTGCGGCAGCTCCGTCGGTTTTCCGGTTCTGAATTGGGACTCTTCTAACCTGGCGACGATTTCTGCGTTCAGCGACCTCTTGGCAAGCTTGGCGCTTTCTTCGATTTTTTCGCGAAGCTCTGGTGGCATACGCAACTTGAATTGGGAGTCTTCTCTGCTCATGAGCGGAATGATGGACCACGGTGGTGTTGACAGCAATGGGACCACCGTGGTCTTATTCTTAAGGGATCACGGTGATCCCATTGGGGGCGGGTATGCGTACAGATCAACAGATGAAGGTAAGACTTCCAGAGGAGCTTAAGCAGTGGGTGGAGATGGAGGCGCAAAGGAACTGCCGGTCCAAGACCGCAGAAGTGGTATATGCGTTGATGGCAGAAAAGCGGAGGCGGGAGCAAGCATCAACCTCAAAGAACAAAGCCCCAACGAGGTGAGAGTCGTCAGGGCTTCGGATAACGTCAATCGATCTAGGAAAAACGTCATGGGAAAGAATACCACAGCTGTATCGAATGTCATCCCATTCCGCAAGGCCAAGCTATTGCTTGTTGAGCGCGATGGGCAGCCATTTGTTCCAATGAAGCCCGTGGTTGAGGGTATGGGGCTTGATTGGAAAAGCCAGCACGCGAAGCTACAAGGCGGTCGATTCAATTCAGTTATGGTGATGATCACCACAACTGGCGCGGACGGCAAGCAATACGAAATGGCTTGCCTGCCACTGCGGAAGCTCCCTGGCTGGCTGATGTCCATTCACGCCAGCAAAGTACGAGAAGAGTTGCGAGAGAATGTCATCGCCTATCAGAACGAATGCGACGACGCGCTGTGGGCCTATTGGAACGAAGGCCGTGCTGTGAATCACCGCGACCAAGCTCAATCGATGACCCTAATCGGTACTACCATTGGCACCGACGGATTCCACTGCTTGGCTGCCGTGGTTGACGGCAAGGTGAAGCACTTGCCCACGCTCGCTAGGCGCGGTGCCAAAAACCACATTTGGAACCAGGTGCATAAGGCGTTCAGCGTCGTCGCCGCCGAGGACATCCCAGCGGATCGCCTTTCTGAGGCACGCAACTTCATAGCGGCCTATGTAGTTCGCGAGGGAGAATACATTGCTCGTGAAAGCAAGCCGAGCGCTCGACTGAGCATCTACTTCCCCGTTGAGGCCTTAGCTGCCCGCCGGCCTGAAATGCTTACCGACCGCGGCGAGGGCCATGCTTGGCTGGACGTTAGTATGCAGGATCTGTGCGGACGGCCAGGCGATCTGTCGCTGTGCGAGAAGATCCTTTGCGAGCTGCGGGAGGCAGGTTACGAAATCGAAGGTGCATGGTTCGAGGTTCGCAGCTTGCGAAACCGCCTGTACGAATTGAACTCGTTTCTCACGGGCCTGGGTGCAGCAATGCGGAACCCTACCCGCTATGCGGTTGTAGCTTCCGACGGCATCCGAAACTAGCGATATTCTTCGCATACGAACCCCGCTTAGGCGGGGTATTTGTGCTTCATCAAATCAGTAATAACCCGGCCCGCCTTGAGCGGGTTTTTTTATGCCCGCGCTCCAGGAGAACACATGAAAACCCAAGGTACCGACCTTTACGCCATCGACCCATCCGACCACACGCTGATTACCGTTGGTTGCTTCACCTCCCTCGATGGCATCGACACTTCCATCGACCAGATCGAGACCACGTGCCTGAACTCGAAGGCGCGGGAGTACGAAGCTGGTCTGTCCACTCCGGGCACAGCCTCGTTCGGTATCAACATCGAGCCGGGCAATGCGGCCCATGTGCGCCTGCACCAGTTGAAAACCGCCGGTACCAAGCTGCAATGGGCGGTGGGCTGGTCCGATGGCCAGGACGAAAACGGTGAC
This sequence comes from Pseudomonas typographi, assembly GCF_014694385.1. Taxonomy (GTDB): domain Bacteria; phylum Pseudomonadota; class Gammaproteobacteria; order Pseudomonadales; family Pseudomonadaceae; genus Aquipseudomonas; species Aquipseudomonas typographi. Next base: position 6,861 of record NZ_JAAOCA010000060.1, read on the forward strand.
GGTATTCCCCCGACGGTAGAGACAACTGCCGGCGACGACGGCGTGTATGACTTTGTGTTGCCGGAAACCCGCAGTTGGTTGGTGTTCGAGGGCTACATGAACAGCTTCCCCTTCGCCTTTGCGCTGAACGATGTGGTGAAGTCCACCATCGGCATCCAAGTATCCGGCGAAGTGACGCTGGTACCTAAGGCTTCGGCATAAGGTGACCCATGGAACTTACCCTTGAAACCCTCAAAAGCGCCGGCGGCTTCGTTGGCGCGCCGGTAAAGCGGGAAATCACCTGGCATGTGGACGGCAAGCCGAATACCGCGACCGTCTACGTGCGCATCGAGTCCTTTCAGACCGTGACCAGCGCTTGGGAAAACCAAGGCCATGGCGCTGAAGCGACAGCCGCCAGGATCGCTTCATGCATCTGCAAGTCGGACGGTGCGCCTTTGCTGACCGTAGCTGACGTCATCGGTGACCCGGAAACCGGACACGGCCCGTTATCGGCCACCTTGACGATCGCGCTGCTGTCGGCAATTCACCAGGCGAACGGCGGCTTGGATGAAGAGGGCACCAAACCAAAAAAATCTCGGCCGAAGAAGAGTTCTGGCACGACTTAGTCGCCAGCGGTATCGGTGGCCGCACGGTCGCCGAAGCAAAGACCCGCATGAGCCTGGTCGAGGCGCAGAACTGGATGGCGTACATTCGGCAGACTGGGCCGGTCAGCCTTGGTAAGCGCCTGGAGATCGGCATAGCTCAGCTTAGACAAACTATGTACCGGTTGATGGGCAAAGATGCCGAGCTTAAGGACTTCTTGCCGGTTCGCGAGGTTACGGAAGAAAAGGGAGCCACCGCCATGGACGCGCTGGCGCTGCTCAGCTCATTACGACGAGCGTGATCTTTGGGTCGCTCTAGTTTGTAGCAGAAAAACCGTGTATTTTTCGATTTTTGGAAAGGAGCCAAATAGTGAAAATCACGTGGATAGTTGGAATGGCTATGTTGGTCGGGAATTTCTCGGTGGGTGCGGCCGAATTTACCAAGGCGCAAAAATCGAAGATCGAAGAGGCAGTAAAGGATAGATTGTCAGATCCAGATAGTGCCAAATTCAAATTTCCTCCTTACAAGGGTGGGGATGTATACTGCGGGACAGTTAACGCCAAGAATAAGATGGGTGGTTACGTGGGGTTTTCTCCATTTCAGATATTCGTTCTTTCTGGTGGTAAGAGTTTTATGCTTATTGGTGTTGGGGGTGATGAGTCGTCATCATATGTGCTAAATAAATCATGCGATGATGCTGGATATTCCTTGTAAGAAAACCTAGCAATCAGACCCGCTTCGGCGGGTTTTTTATTCCCGGAGAAAGTGAATGGCCACCGATTCCCTTGGCGAGCTGACAGTTGACCTTATTGCCAACACTGGTGGCTTCGAAAAAGGAATGGACAAGGCGCAGCGGGCCCTCAGATCTGCCACCAAGGAGGCAAGCTACCAGGCAAACCAGCTCGACAAGCTAGTTGGGCAAATCGACCCCGTAACTGCAGCATATGGCCGCCTCGATAAGATGGAAGATCAGTTACGCAAGCACCGCGCCGCCGGCCGGCTTGATCAGGACGATTTCTCCGATTATTTAGGCAAGCTTAACCAGCAGCGCACCGCCCTCAGCGCGGCAAATGACTCTATGGTAAAGGGTTCTATGTCAGCTAAGGCATACTCCGCGGCCCTGCGCGGTGTGCCGGCTCAATTCACCGATATTATTACCAGCCTCCAGGGCGGTCAGTCCCCGTTCACGGTTCTGCTGCAACAAGGCGGACAGCTCAAGGACCAGTTTGGTGGCGCTGGGGCCGCGACGAAAGCGCTCGCGAGCTATATGGGCAGACTTGTAACGCCGACTACTGCGGCGGGTGTCGCTTTGGCCGCCGTCGGTTATGCCGCGTACGACGCGTGGAAGCAGGAGGACGATTTCAGAACAGCTTTGTTTAACGGAAATCTGACGCTTGGTCTGACATCAGACATGATGATGACCTTGGCAAAAAACAGCGGGGCAGTGACTGGCAGCTTGGGGAGGGTGGAGGAAGCTTTCAAGGCCTTGGCCACTTCTGGAAAGGTGAGCGTCGGGCAGTTTCAAAACCTAGCGGAGGCTGCCTCCTCGGTGTCCCAATATACTGGGAAAAGCGCAAGCGATGTCGCTAAGGCGTTCGCCGAATTAGGTGACAACGCTACTATCGCCGCCCAAAAGGCAAGCCAACAATACGGATTGGTCAACGCGTCGCAGTATGAAGTAATTAAGTCCCTCGATGATCAAGGCGAGCACCAGAAAGCTCTGGATACCCTCTCAGAAACCCTTAATAAAAACGCCTTGGAGCGGAATAAACAGTTCCGTGCCTCGTTGTCGGATATAGAACGGGATTGGGTAGACCTAAAAGCCGCGGCGAGTGAGTTCTATAGTTCGGTGCGCGCGCAGGTGATGCCAAGCTTGGACCAACAGATCGGGATCATCGAAAATATTCTGGCAACGCGAGAAAAGGGCGGCGCTCTTGGAAAGATATCGGATGCCTTTGGCTTTGGTAGCAATTCGACCGAAAGCCTAAAGACGCAGTTGACTGCTCTGCAGCAGCGCCGAGATCTTGCACAGCAAAACGTTGCGGCGCAGGCCGAGTTCAACAAGGCAAACCAGGATTACATATCACTGTCTGCCAAAATTGGCAGCGACCTGGCAAACACATCCCCCGAGGAAAAAAAGAAAAAGGCCATCAAAGACCTCAACGACGAATATTTCGCGCTGATGGAAGCCTCTGCAAAAGCCGGAAAGAGCAGCCCGCTGCTGGCCGGCGTAGATTACGACGGTAAAAGCTTCTCCGGCGGCAGCTACGCCGAGCGGATGAAGAAGATCGATGACGATTACGCCAAGTCAACCAAACAGCCTGCTTACCGCGAGGATGCGGGGATCAAGCTGCTCGACACGCTGAAGCAGCAGAGCGCCGAGTTACAAGCTCAGGCCGCGTTGGTCGACACTCAGGTGGGGAAAGGCCAAGCCCTGGGCGCCAATGCGCAAGCGCTCGCCAAATGGGAGCAGCAGTTGGCCGACATCAAGTCGAAACAGACCTTGACCACCGACCAGAAATCACTGCTGGCGAACGCCGACAAGCTAACCGCCCAGTACAAGGCCAACGCCGCGCTTGAAACAGAGGTGGCGCTGAAGAAGAAATCCAATGAGGAAACCGCGAAGCTACTGGCTTTCCAGGACAACTTGGACAGTCAGCTGTCCTCCGCGAAGGACGGCCTGGACGCCAGCTTGGCCGGTATTGGCCTGGGGAATGTCCAGCAGCAGCGCATCCAAGAGCAGGTGCGCATCCAACAGTCTTACCAGACTCAGTTGGATCGCCTGGAAGCTCAGCACAACAAGGGCGGCATCAGCGACTCGCTGTATTCCGACGAGACCATTGCGCTGCGGCAGGCGCTGTCTGATCGCCTGAAAATGCAGCAGGATTACTATGCCAATGTGGACGCGGCCCAGGCCAACTGGAAGCTTGGCGCAACATCGGCATATCAGGATTACCTGCAAAGCGCTGCGGATGTGGCCGGGCAGACCAAAACGCTGTTTTCCGACGCCTTCACGGGCATGGAAGACTCAATCGTCCAGTTCGCTAAAACCGGCAAGCTCAGCTTTTCTGACTTTGCCGACGCTGTTCTTGAAGATATGGCGCGGATTGCCGCCCGGCAGGCAACTTCAAGCTTGCTAAGCATGGGCGTATCTGCGCTGACCAGTTATTTCACCGGGAGCAGTTCGACGTCCTTGGGAGCATCACAGGCAGGCTATAGCTCGACATATTTTCCGCAAAGTGGCCGCGCCGTAGGTGGTCTGGTTTCGCCCAACTCGCTCTACCAGGTCAATGAGCGCGGCCCGGAGCTTTACAGCCAGGACGGCAAAACCTACCTGATGACTGGCGGCAACGGCGGCAGCGTGACGCCACTTTCCAGCGGCACCAGTTCATCTGACTCTGTTGGGGCATCCTCCGGTAGCGCTGTGAACGTCCATATCAACATCGCAAGCGACGGAAGCTCTCAGGTATCGGCGGACAGTTCAGGCCTGCAATCCTTCGGCGATGAGATCGGCAAGTTCATCGAGCAAAAGTACAGGCAGTTTGAGGCGAAATCGCTGAGCCCACAGGGCAACATCCGCAAAGCGATTAACGGGAGATGACCGTGGCCGACGAATTCATTTGGTGCCCCTACATCGAACCGACTGGCACGGGTACGTTCCGGGTAAGGTCGGCACAGTTCGGCAGTGGCTACAAGCAGGTTGCCAGCGACGGCATCAACAATGAGTCACAAAGCTGGCCGCTGACGTTCCGCGGGTCAGAGGCCTATGTGCTGGAAATCCTGAATTTCCTTAGATCGAAGGCCGGCTACATCCCGTTCACCTGGACGCCGCCGTTGGGCAGCCAGGCAAAGTTTACGTGCACAAGCTACGGGGCAACCCCGTTGGGCGGCGGGAACTTCACGCTGACGGCGACCTTTGACCAGTACTTCGGGGTGAGCTAATGGCCGAGAGCATCTACGAGGACGTGCAGAAGCTCGAGCCCGGCCAGTACGTCGAGCTGTTCGAACTGGACCTGACGGCCATCGATGGCGACGTTTACTACTTCCATGGCTACACCCGGGTTGGCGGTATCACCTGGCAGGGCGTTGGATACTCGCCCTGGCCGATCAAGGTCGAAGGCATGGGCATGACCGGGGAAGGGCAGCAGAGTAACCCCACGCTGTCCGTGGGCAACGTCACCGGCTTCATCACCGCGCTGTGTGCGACCTACAAGGATCTGGTCGACGGCAAGATCACCCGGCACCGCACCCTGGGCCGGTATCTAGATGCCGTGAACTTCCCCGAAGGCAACCCCGAGGCGGACCCGGACGAGCATTTTACCGATGACGTGTACACGATCGACCAGAAGCAGGGCGCCGACCCGTCGACCGTGAGTTTCGTGCTCAAGTCGCCATTGATCGCCACCGACCGGCAGTTGCCCGGGCGCCAGATCGTTGCCAACTGTTGTCAGTGGTTGGTCATCGGCGGGTATCGCGGCACTTACTGCGCATACACCGGCTCGGCCTATTTCACCGACAAGGACGTGGCCACCGACGACCCGGCCAAGGACATGTGCTCGGGCACGCTCACCGGCTGCAAGTTGCGGTTCGGGGCCAACAACCAACTGCGCTACGGGTCGTACCCGAGCGCTGGGTATTAAGGGTTTGGCCTACTCAACACGCCTGATTCTCAGGCACAAAGACAGCAAACAGTGAGCGGCGACGCCGCAGGAGAAAGTTATGAGTCAGCCAGATCCATTCGTCCCGGCCATTGCTTGGCGGCGTGGGCGCAGCCATCCAGAACGCGAACCGGTTGAGGTCGATGTCCAGGATGGCCGCGCCGAGTACCTACTCATAGGCCCATATCGCATGAGCGAAGGATCGAAGATCGAAGTCATCGGGGGAGAGGTTGTTTGGTCAGGCTCAAGCAGCCGCCATCAGACGATATGACTTAGGGTCTGACTGAGAGCCGCATTTGAGGTTTAGTAGGCGACGTTGGAGGTTTGCACAAGGCCAAACTCCTTGCTTGCCGCTCGAAGCAGTACTTCCAGATCGCCAAAGGTTGTGTCGGACAGGAAGGCGTGAATGCCTTCTTTGTTATGGACCATTTCCAAGTCGACGGACTGCTGCAAGGCAGCCATGATCGCATTTTCATCGGTGGAGATTAGCAAGTAGCTGAATCGAGTAGGTTGCATATCGACCTCCTAGGTCACATTACCCCGGTCCATGGACTTGCCGGCCACGGGCAGTGTTAGTTCGAGGATTAGTTAGCGTTGGTTTTGACGATCAGTTGCCATTCGATGCCGACCTCCAAAAGGGCGTGCTGGTGGTGATTCTGTGGTGGGAATGGGTTGCCTTCGTTCGCGGAGATTTCCTGGCTGCAACCTTTGCAGCGGTAAATACCCGAAGTAGGGACGCGTTGCCCTGGCGTAAAAACCGATGTCCACTCCGGCCCGCTGCCGAGGATCGTCGGAGTGATTTCGGTGAGATACTTCGTAGTTGATCTAATGAACTGAGCCATAGTCTCCTTCCTTGTTGATGATGGCAGAGGCACAACGCTACTACGAACGTCCCTATTTGCGTTACTGGCTCTTTATCCAAGCTGGATGCCCAACCATGAAACTCTCCAAAGACACCCTTCAGGCGATCTACGACGACGCCCGGGCCCGGCTGCCCAACGAGGCGTGTGGGTTCATCGTGCGCAAGGATCGGGTCAGCCGGTACACGCCGGCACCCAACACCGCGCAGAACCCCGCCGAAGACTTCAAGATCAGCGCCGAGGCCTGGGCCGAAGCCGAGGACCAGGGCGAGATCGTGGCCATCGTGCACAGCCACCCCGGCCAGTCGGCCAGGCTCAGCCACGCCGACCGGGTATCCATGGAGGGCACTGGGCTGCCCTGGCTGGTGGTCGAGGTGCGGCAGGGCGAGCCGGTTGGGCACCTAATCCATGAGCCGGCGGGTTACCAGGCCCCGCTGATTGGCCGGCCATTCCGGCACGGGGTGCTCGATTGCTACACCCTGGTGCGCGACTACTACCACCGCGAGCTGGGTATCGGGTTGCCCAACTACGAGCGCGACGATGGCTGGTGGGATAAGGGCCAGGATCTCTACCGGGAGAACTTCGAGGCCGCCGGCTTCGCGCCGTGCGATCCAGCCGACCTACGCCAGGGTGATCTCATCGTCATGCAAGTTCGTTCGCCGGTGGCCAATCACGCCGGGGTGTACCTGGCCGATGGCAAGCTCAAGACCGAGCCCGACCACCACCCGGTGCCTGGGTCGATCCTGCACCACCTCTACGGCCGCGATTCAAAACGCGACCTGTTCGGCGGCTTCTTCGCGGAGGCGGCCCGCTTCTACATGAGACACAAGGATTCTCCCTATGGCTGAGCGAATTCGCACCATACGCCTGTACGGCAAGCTCGGCGTGCGGTTCGGGCGCGTGCATCACCTGGCCGTGAACTCGGCCGCAGAAGCTGTGCGCGCCCTCGGCGTACTGCACAAGGGCTTCAACCAATTTCTGATCGACTCGAAAGAGCAGGGTCTGGCCTTTACCGTGTTCTACGGCAAGCGCAACCTGAGCAAGGATCAGCTTGGCGAGCCGCCGAGCCATAACGACATCCGCATTGCCCCGGTTGTGCAGGGTTCCAAGAGTGGCGGGCTTCAGGTGGTCCTGGGTATCGCCCTGATTGCTGCGGCCGTGGTGGCTGGCCCCGCCGGGATCGCTGGCCTAGCGTCTGCTTCTGGATGGGGTGCGGCCATCGGCGGGGCAGGATGGGGCATCGTGGGTTCCATCGGGCTTTCACTGGCCCTCGGCGGCGTAGCTCAAATGATAGCCGGCACACAGACCGGCATCGACAGCAGCGAATCAGCCGACAATCAACCCAGCTACAACTTCTCCGGTATCAAGAATACCGTCACCCAGGGCAACCCGGTCCCGCTGTGCTACGGCGAGATGACCGTGGGCTCCGCAATGATTTCGATGGGCATCGTCGCCGAAGACGAGCAATAGGGGCACGCATGAACATGATGGTCGTCAGGGGCGCCAAAGGCAGCTCCAGCACCCACACGCCTGTAGAAAGCCCCGACAGCCTCATCAACACCAGCTA
>NZ_JAAOCA010000061.1 GCF_014694385.1 Pseudomonas typographi
GCCGTACTGGGGCGGGAAGTAGACGAGATAGGTCATGCCGCCTCCTTAGCCCAGCGCCGAATAGCCTCGCGCGCCTGCTGCTCTGTGCTGAACATTTCGTGGGACAAGGAACCCTTGCGGCGCACGTCCACGAACCAAAAGCTGAAGAGGCGGTAGGGGCCTTTGATGACTTTGGTCATGGCAACCTCCGGGGTTTACTGGGATTTGGTTAGGGCGGCGTCGACGACGGGTAGAAGCTCACTCGGTGCACCCATCCCCGCTACTTGGTCCAGGTCGTCTACAAGCCTGACAATTTCTGCCCTTGCTCGGCTGAGTAGGCGGACCAACTCGGCCTTCTGCGCGGCGAAGGCACTCTGAACAGCTTCATAAGGAAGGTAGCTGCCATAGGTCTTTGGGCAAAATATACTCAATGGTTCCGGCAACCCCTCTTTCCCTTTGGCCAACTGGGCTTCGAGTTTCAAGCACTTGTGCTCAAATTCGCAGCGCGGGTGTCCGTGGTCGTCGACGGTAATCTTTCCGTTGCACTGACCATTCGAAAGTTCAAGGTTGTCGGCTTCCAACTCCACAATCCGTACTTGTAAGGTGCTAATTTCAGCGACAGCTTTGCCGCAAACTTCGCTATCCAGGTGGTCCCTACTGTGACCACCGGGGTAGTTGCGGGCCATCGCCTTGAGTACTGGCACTACGGATTCCGGCAACCCTTCCACTGCTTGAGGCTGAACAGCTTCGAGTTCAGCGATGCGGGCGTATTTAGCGGCCAAGATTCGGGCGTAAGCCTGAAACGCCGACTGGGCAGCTTCGACCGCAATACGCATCCAAGCATCCGGGCAAGCCGCGCGATCTAGCGCCGTCCTGATGGCTAGTGCCTGATCGAATCCGTCCGGCAACTCTTCCGCCGCTTGGGGCTTCAACGCGGCCTGAGCAATTCCAACCACATCAACCAGTTGGGCGCTTACTACGGACTCGACCATGCTGGGGGCCACGTAGTCTTCGTCCGCAGGTCCGGGCTGAGCGGCGCGGGTGTTCCCGTCCACATCCCCCTTGTCGCCGACGTAAACCGATTCGATAGCGTGGCCGCAGGCGGGGCACCAGCATCGCCCGGTCATGTGTTCGTGGACGTATCCACTCCCCCCGCAGTTTGCGCAGGGCAGCCACTCCCGGGGTTGGGGCTGCTCAGCCGCATCCATGCCCAAGGTATCCTCGTACCCCACAACTTTACGCAACCCCAGCTTTGAAAGAATCTCGGTGCTTGGTTCCTGTTTTTCGCCGTTCGCCAGTCGTGACAGGTAGCCAGCGTCGATACCCAAGGCACGCGACATGCCGCGAAGTCCGCCATGGGCTACCGAAAGCATCTTGATTCGCTCAGATATCGGACATGGCAAAAGCTTCTGTTCGTTTTTCGTTTCCGGCAACACAACCGGGCGCTGCGGGTGGCGATAGAGCGGACTGATCACGTAACCATGCCGCTGTAAGTTTTCCCAGGCGGTAGGTGCTCCGAATTTCGCTGCCGCTAAGTCTTTCTGCTCACCGTTCATAGTCAGCTCATAACCCACCGGCTCATCCCCCGCTGCGCGGACATCCTCGGCGAGGGCGGCGCGGGTGTTCCAGTCCGCAGCGTCTTCGTCGCCACGCTTGAAGCCAGTAGGTCCAGTGGCCTCACACTTGCAGCACTGCTCGAAGTGGATTCCATCGTCTACCACTGTTTTTAAGTCGGTCGAGCCGCAGAAAGGGCAAGGCAAAAGCTTCTGTTCATTGGTCATGGTTTCCCCTCTCCGCAATAAGGACACCAATAAATGCCCATACCGGGTTCTGTTTCTTGATAGTTTTCCGGCCATTCTTCTACCGGAATAGGCTGGCTTTCACCGATAATGGCCCCTGGAATTTTCCAATAGCACTTATGCGGCCCGACACCATAGATTGGAAAACACGGCACGCCGTCGGTGTCTAGGCAAAATTCACAGCTCATAGCTTTCACCCTTCGCGGCTGGCGCGGATTGGTGGGCTAGCAACTCGTCATGGGTAGGCCCGCAAAGTTCACGATGGTCCCCGCCGAGCCTTGTGATTACTTGACGCCACGTGTCATCGAATGAACGACGATGAATGTTTTGTAACGGACGTTGCGAAACTTCATCCTTCCAGCGCTCTACCGCCCACTCCCGCACCTTGGTCAGTTCGGATTGCAGGGCGTCTCGCTCTGCGGCCAGGGTGGTGTAGGCGGCGCGGTCGATAACTTCGACATCGAAAAACATGCTCCCGGCCACTACGTATCCGCGCACCTCCGGCTCCCTGCCAGCAGGCGGTTGCGGGGCGGCAGCAATCATGGCGCGGTAGACGGCGGCGGTGTTAGTTACTGCGATGTTGAAGCCAAGTTCGTCTTCTGCCTCCGCATCAAATTCATAGGCTTCACCTGCGGCCTCAATCATTTCATCGGTCGGCTCGACCGGTACAAGTTTCCATTCGTTCATGCACTCTGCTCCGGGTAAGTACGAACACCGATCTGGCCGCGCTCGATGTCGATGGCCAGGGTGCGGAGGTGATCGGAAAGGTTGCGGGCTTCTTCGGCGGTGAGGGCTCGCGATAGGCTGGGCCAGCGCACGATGCCGTAGATATGGCCGGCGACATGGCGGCGGACTTCCGCTTCCATGGGTTTGGGCATAAACGCTCCAACAGCCCTGGGCCTGCCGGGCTGGCGTTGTTTGGGTGGGGATATAGCGCAGTGGGCGCATCTGAACAGCCGCCCGCCTGTCGAGCGGTGTGGCGATTAATCAATAGTTAGGCGTCTTAGGATGTACGGGCAACTCGCCAAAGGGAGCGGGTAATGAGCGATACGATCAAAACCGTACTGGACATCAGTTGCCCGCAATGCGGCCTGCACCCGCTTCACAAGCCAGCTGCGCCGTGCGCAGGAGGCGGCGCTCTCGAAGACTTTATTGGCCGACAGTGCGTCCATTGCGGCTACACCCTGACAATGGATGACCTGCATAGGACGCTACGGGATGGGATGGACAAGCTTTCGGGAGAGCGAGCCGGGCCCGAAGCGGAGTCTGAGTTTCCGTAGCTGCCTAGGCGGGGTGGCGATGGGTGAGGGGTTAGGCGGCTTGTGTTTCGCCAGATTGCTTTTCGGTCATAGCCCAGGTCGGCAGTATTTGCTCAGGCTTGTCGCCGTACATCGGCATGATCACACCTACAAAACGGTCTATTAGGTCGTGGTTGTTGAAGCGAACTACGATCTGCGCATGGCCGGCGCTTGCTTCCAGGTGCATTCCGCCACCCCCGAAACGCTTTTGGCCAGAGAGCATCACGCCGATCTTGTTGAACGCCTCAAGGTATTCACCGTTGATACAGGGGAATTGGCCATCAAAAGGCTGCCGGGCGGAAGGGATCACGCGCCTCCAGTTCGGGAATTGGCCATCCACCAGGGCTGTACGTTCGGTGAGGTGGGCGTGCTCCCCAAACATCTCGGGCTCTTCTGAGGTGTCGACGACGCTGGAGAGAAGCGAGTATTTCTCTGCAACCCAGAGTACAGCAGGCGGGTCGCTATCAGGTCCGCGGCGCGCCATGCAGGCAGAAAGCAACCGCTTTGAACCCGCGCCTATTAGCAGCGACTGCTGACCAGGAGCGATCCAGCCGTCAGGATCGTGGATGGCACCGAGGAAGTGACCATTGGTGGCGACGATTAAAACGCCTCCGGCCGAATGTGGCTCAATGTGAACCGCGTTGAGGTAGTAGCGAACATCGTTCTGAGCGGCGCACTGGTGGATGGCGGCGAAATACTTGGGGTTCACGCGAGCGAGGTAGGTCATGACTTTCCTCCAAACACGCCTATCCCTCCGGTGTCGGTCGGGGCGTGGTGGTAAATGGGTGTGAGTTATTTCAGAATTTCGCGGGCGCAGGCCTGAATCTCGATCCAAAGCCCGGAGGAGGGCCGGCTGTCATACCTGGCCAGCAACTGGGCTATGCGGATGCCCAGTTCCTCCTTGGTGCCCGTGGGCGTCGGGACAATCGTCGGTATCGCCCGGATGGGCAGGTCGAACTGCCCCGGTAGGTCGATTCGCATAAACCACCCCTTCCAAACCGCTAGGCGGCAATTGGGCCTGTATCTGGCGCAGGCGGCGCTGCGCGGGTTTGCGTTTCATCGGCCATGGCTGGTCGCTGTCCAGCCTGCGGCGCGCACCTGGTTGCCATGATCTGCGGCCAGGCTGTCGAACAGCGCCTCCATGTAGGGAATCATTCCGCGTACCGTCTGGCCCGGCACCGTGATGCTGTGGGTGAACTTGTCGCCGCAGGGCAGAATAAACCAGACCTGGGCGTTCCACAGTGAAGGCTTCTTTGGCGCGGTTCCGCGCTGAACGACCTTGCCGCCAGGGCCGGTACATTGGAAGCTGACCAGGCAGCTCATGATGCCTTCCTGCCGGCATAGCCACCGTTGCTTCTCTTGGGGAAGTCGATGCTGTAATCCTTCAGCAACCGATGAAACCGGTCATAGCTCATACCGGTTTGCTTCATCACCTGGGCCCTATTGAGGCCCACATCGCGCAGCGCGGTGATGCGCTCGACCAGGCCAGCGTCCCCCTCCTTGTAAGTCTGATTGGTCGTGTATCCGCGCTTGAACTTGAAACCGTGGCGATCCGCGATGGCGTTCAGGTCAGCCATCGATAGGTGAAAGCGCTCGGCTGCCTGTGCGCGGGTCAATGTCGGCCCGGCCGCGACCACCCGATCCTCCATCGACGTGTTCAACTCGGTGTGGCGGCCGGCCTGGGTGCGATTGTTGAACAGGGTTTCGATATCCTCGCATCGCGCGGTGATCGGCAGGGTCTGCGGCAGGCCCTTGCGTTGCTCGAACTCGGCCATGGCCTGGCTCAGCCAGGCGCGTTCGGTGTCTTTGTGCTGGATGGTGCCGTACTCCATGGAAATCATTCAGCACCTTCCTCAAGGACTTCGAAGTCGCCTTCGAATACATACTGGTTTTCCTGGTCGACGCCGGCGTCAGCCTTTTCATCGAGCATCACGGCCTTCTGGATTTCGACCGACACCGGCAAGTACTTGAACAGCCTGCGGATAACCGTTTTCTTAGCCATTTCCTCCCAGTGCGTTTTCCACGGCCCCGAGTCCTTTGCCTTGCTTTGCTGGCGAACTGCTTCGACCTGGGCGGCACTCATCACTTCGAATTGGCGGCCACCCCCCTGAAGCTTGGCCACCGCATAGACGTGGGTAATCCTCCCCTGACCATCGCTTTCTGAGGGCCGGTGGCGAATGTCTTCGTCCAGACCGTATTCGTACTCGAAGAAGTCATCTTCACGCACCGTGCGCGCCGCGATGCTGATGATCTGGCCGGATCGGCGCGCGAGGTCGATCATTCCGCGATAGCCAATGATCAACTGTGCCTGCTTGCCGTAGGGCAGGATGTAGGCGTGTCCCATCGAGTTGCCCGGCTCCAGGCCCAGTTGAGCGCACTGGATTACGGCGCCCAGGAAGCTGTTCTGGTCGCAGTTCACTAAAGCGGGGGATTTCCGAATCTCGGTGGTGACGATGCGGACCATCCTTTCAGCCGTCATATGCTTGGGCAGCGCGGCCGCGAATTGCGATTTCATTTTGGGGCTAGCCAACAGCGAGGCCAGTGCGCCAGCTTTGGTTTGTGGCTTGACCTGCTGGGTTTTCTCCATGTCCTTGGTGGCGAACGGTGTCACGTTTTCGGTGCTCATATGCGTTCCTTGGCCCAGTAGGGCAGAGAAATGGTTTCAATCGCCGGCCATTCGTTGCTACGGATGCATTCCGCATACGAAGCCAGATCACGCTTGTAGGTGGTTCGGCCGATAGCCTTGCCCTCGAAGTCGAGCACGAACAGCCGAACCGGGTACTTGCCGCATTCGATGCTGGTGCTGACAACAAGAAAGACGAATGCCTGGGGCTCTTCGCCGAAGTGGGCGGCATAGCCATCCGTGTAAAAGCTGTCTTGCACGTGGTACCGGTATTCGTAGAGGGAGCGTTCGAACTTGCTTATGTCGGCGGTCGTCTTCACATCCACGAGCCAGCCCATATTCGGGATGGCCTTGTCCGGCCGGCACCGGCACAGCACGCCTTCGGTAGGGTCGTTCCAGTAGATGCTGGCCTCTACGTCGCCCTGGGCCTCCATCAGCCACCGGGCGTGCGGGTGGGCCATCACACTTTCACGGATCAGCTTAAGCTTGCGACCTGTCTCGGCATCGAGCGCCGTTTTCCCGTCCAGGCCAGACTCAAACTCGGCCCAGGCAGCCTTGCCCGCAGTGGTGCGCCGGTCGCATACCGGCGCGACGGCGTACTCAGCCTCGAAACGGTGTGGCTCCAACAGCAAGGCGTGGGTGGCATCCCCGACATCCAGCGCATGGGACTTCTCTTCATCCTCCGGCGCGGCCTTGTTCCACTGAAATAGGGCTGGGGCCTTGGCGATCAGGTCAAGCTGGGATTTCGAAACGCCAGGGCCTTTGTGGTACTGGTCGTTCGGCAGGGCCGGGTAGTAGCCTGGCTGAGTAGCAGACATAGAAATACCTCAGCGCTCCATGCTGGGCGCGTGTGTGAAGGGGTGGTTACTGAGTAATGCTGCCGGCGTAAGCGCTGGCCAACATCCAGATAGTGAAAGCGAGAAGGGCGAGGGCAGAGCTGCTTATCGGGAGCCCCGCTCACCGGCCTCTGGCGCCGTATAACGCAGCAACCAGATGCCTGGGGCAACCCAGCTGTACCGTGCCGGTTGGCCGGTGAACCCGCAGCGTTTGGCCAGCCGCACGGCGGATGCCTTTGTCTTGCCGGCGAACTCGATATCTTCTATCTGCTCATCAATGAGCGATTTGTGAATGGGTGTGGTCATTGGGCTGGCTCCTTCTTCACGATCACGTCCCACTTTTCACCGGCACCTGCGATTTCAAAGGTGCCGCCGTGATGCTCGGCCTTGTCGATCAACGCCTTCATGAAGTCGCTGGTTACGTCTTGCCGAGACCCCTCGGTAATTTGCGTGCCTGTGGCATTTTCAAAGCCGGCAATGATCCGGCCATTTAAGGCCGTGACGCCCAGTCGGATACGCTTGCTCATGCCACCCTCCTTACATCCCGCCCGGCCAGCCGCCGGAAGCGCTCGCAGTAGTAGTTGAATTCGTCCGCGCTGATGGCGTGTGAGGTGAACTTGCCGATGATGCAGCGCTCGACCATCGCCCCGTAGTGAGGCGGGCTGTCCTGGCGCTCCAGGTCATCGAGGTATCTGCCGATCAATACGTGAGGGCTCATTCCTCGTTCTCCTCTGCAACGGCTTGCAGGCCGGCGTTTACGTGCGGCTCGAGCAGGTTTACGGCGATTTCGTAGCGCATGCCGTCAGGGTGCTGTGACCTACCGAGCAGCGATACCAGAAGCTCGTCGCGGTCGCCGCGCTTGCCTGCGGTGAGAGCCAGTTCGCCAAGCGTGCCCAGGTCAACTTCCCCAGCAGCCCGGCGCCGGCGGATGTGTTCGTCCAGGGCAAAAATCAACTGGTCGTAGCGGACATGGATGGTTTCTTTGCCGCGGCGGTAGATGGCGACATCCAGGCCGGCCATCAGGCGTGCGGCCTGGTCATCGAGCCAAGACTGTGCGGCATCATCGCGGCGATCCGGCAGCCGGGCGTCGTACACGGCCTGGGCGCCGCTGAGTTGTGCGATAGCGTTCATGGGGCGCCTCCGTGTGCGCTCACAGCCGCCCCAGTAGTCTTGATCACTAGCCCAGGTGCGGTAATCGGGTTTGGTGCGGTTCACGTACTCGACCTCGCACCGAAGGTCGAAGGTGTCTACGGCTACTTCGAGGATCATGGCGTCAGTCCGTGTAGGCGATGTATTTGAAGTGGCCATCCTTGAATCGCTCAAAGCGGCCTCCGAAAGTCCCGCGCACCTCGCGCTCGACCTCTTCACGGCTCATGTGCAGCGGATAGACGCCTTCCTTGATCATCGTGAAGTGGGTGTGTTGCGCGTACCGCCAATCAACCTTGGTTGGGTCAAGCGGCCGAGGGGTAGCTGGAGTCCAGGGCGTTCCCTTATAAGGCTCGGGTGGCGGTGGTGGATCTTCCGATTCTTCCCAGCCGCACACGGGGCAAAAGCCACGCGGTGAAGTGCAAGCGCCGCAAGGTGGGTTGATGTGGCAACTGCAATTCTCGACCTTGTGCAAATCCAAGATGCCTGCACAGCCATCACGGCCGCAGGTATCGCCTTCGCAATAGCCAAGTTTCATGGGGCGCCTCCGTGGCGGCGGGGTTATTCTGTGGGCGGCGGGGGTAGGGGCTGCCAGTGGGTTTCGCCACGATGTGGTATCTCGTTGTCAAACCACTCGATCACGCCGCCGAAAACAGCTTTGCCATTGAACACAATGACCTCGACAGACCGGTTAAGCGGCGGGATCTCTTTGCCATTAACAATGCACTTTTCATCAAGACGGGCAGCCACGGGTGGCAGCTTGTCGGCGATCCTGACCCACCCGCTCATGGCGACACCCGGGCGGCCAGCATGGCATCGGCGATCCGGTAGGCGTACTTGGCATCATCTTCAGGCTGAAACGAAAGCGGGTTGCTTTTGTTGGCCATAAACCCTTGCAGCGCTTTGGCCGCGAAGTAATCTCGGAGGGTCATGCCGAAGCAGGAACCATGGCCGCCGTATTCATTGGCGCCCAGCGGGAAGGCCGGTCCTTGGCCTGCATCGAATGCTTCGCGCTCAGCAATCAGAGATGCTTCCAACTGGTCTTGCATTTTGGCTTCCATGTATTCCATATCGAATCTCCTGACCGCATTAGCGCAGGCACCAAGCTCCAGTGACCAAACTGGGGAATAGCCATGCCTGGTGCCTGCCTGATGCGGTCGATTGAAGGGGGGGTGGTGCAGATGGCCGGGCGCGACACCGGCAAGACCGGGCCCTTGCGGGACGACCGGTCGGCAGGGCCACCACGCTATGTGGCGCCCAAATGGCTGTGTTTCTCCAGGGCCGCCGAAGCGTTCAACCCAGCTTCCAACACCGCATCTGCGTGCCGGTTACGTCTCCGGCGCGGACTTTCACCGCCGTGTTGATTCCCATGGGTTGATGCAGGGGGCCGCTTTCGCGGTGTGGGCTCGTCCGCATCGGAAGGCATTCGGTCAGCTGTAGGAGTTCGCATCACCTAGGATTGCGTCCGACTACCACCAGCACTGTACGGACGCGATTCGTCCGAATGCCTTCCGATGGGCACTCTTGCGAATGCCAAGGGGTGGGTTAACCGGATTAGCCCTGACCACCCGGGGCCTCAACCATCACCGGTATAGGGCCTTTTACGTCAGGCTGACGTGGCGCTGGTTGTTCAGTGACGGCAAGCGCCCTCATCGAAGGCGCTTCAGTGAAGCGATGGTCTTGCTGGCCCAGTTCGCTCACACCACCTCACGCTCCCTCGATTGGGCATACGTGCCACTTGGTGTCAGGCCTTTTCGGATTCATCTACAGGGATCAGCCAGCCTCGGTCCGCGATTTCTTTCACAGCCAGTTCAGCTATCGAAAAGGCTCGCGTAACAACTTCTTCAGGGGACAAAACCCGGCCCTTCTGGCGGCCAGCTTCATCGAATCCATCTGGCTCAGCAGCAATAAGGCCGAAACGGTCGATGAGCCCCAGCGCGATCCGCGCCTGCCAATTCTCTATGTGGGACTGGGTAATTTTCAGATCGCCAAACCGGCCTTTTTCCGCCTTGTACTCAATGCTCATTGCAACCACCTCGCTGTTGATTTCCCTGATACCCCTGTCTCCAAGGGCATCGAGGAAATCTGGTTGCCTCCGTTACACGCCACGGTGGGCTGGGCTGCCTCTCGGCTATCTCCACCACGCGCATCGCCCGATTCATATCTTTGGCCGGGTCACACATTTCGTGTTCGGTGTTCTTCCCGGCTGGCTTGCATGGTTTGGCGTCCCAGCGATATGGCTGGTCCGGCAGGTTCCAGAGCCTGCATGGGGATCGAAATTTGTTACTCGCGCTGTGCCGTTGCCGGGATCGATCCGCGAGGTTTCCAGATTGTCTAAAGAGCGTCGGACCTCTCGGCCCTGCCTCGGCGGTGTGGGCCGGGGCGATGGGTGTAGTTAACCATCGGTATATTTTAACGTCAATACCGATGGTTAATTTATTTTTCAGAGATGTTCGGATATGCTTCGAAAAGCTGTACGCACATACAGTATCGGAGAAGGAAAATGGCGCAGAAAGGAAAGAAGAAGGATTCGGGGTCGATGCCGCTCACGGGCATGGAACGGCTTGCCCTCCGAGTGTCATCAATGATTAACCACCCGATCGCGCAGCATCAGCGCTGGGTGGTTATCCATAGACTGGACACGGACGGAGACCGGGAATGGGAGGAGTTGCTAGGCCTGCTTTCGGAAACAGATGGCATTGAGATGACGATCAACGATGATGATGAATCGATCACGTTGCGGTGGGAAGAAGCTAGCGATGAAGACCGACCGGTTGATATCAATGATGTCGAGGTAGCTGGAGAGGCACCGCCGTTCTGAGCGCTTGCGGATAGCACGATCCTGGCCTGGAATCACTCGCGGGCCAGGATCGTAGGCAAAAGAAAACCCGCCGGGGCGGGCCACTTGAGAGCTGTCGGTCAGCCCTTAGAATCCTTGCTCTGTGCTGATGAGGAAAGTTTCTTCAGCAAAGCAGCCCTAGTTTTTCTCTCCTCCAATCGCCGTGTAACCGTGGCTTCATAATCCTGAATTTTTGACAGATCGAGATATGTAGTAAAACCCGAGATCACTGCTGCTAATACCATTGCACCTGTTATCCGCAGGGCCACTAGAGACGCATTGAATGGAACGTTTAGAGTAGCTACATAGAATAGTACAGCTATACCAGCGGTTGCCAACAGAAAGAATAGAAGTAGAAAGTATAGTCTTCTTCTTTTGGCATCGATTATTGGATCTAAGCGGCGCTGCTCGTCACGCGTTAATCCGCGCACTTTCTTCAGGTCACCATATTTAGAAATAGCTTGAGCGATGATTGCAATCGGCCCAACCATGACTGTGGACAGCGAGATAGGAAGTAGCTGCTTGTCCGTAGGTATATAAATTTGGAGAAGTCCGAATAAATAGCCGCATGCAGCGCAGGCGCAAGCAAGTACCACAAACGTGATACCAGCATAGCCGCTCTGCGATTTGCTCATGCTAAGTAGCCTCTTGGTTTGTATCGATTTCAGAGGCGGAAATTTTAGAAATCAGCCAATTATGCATTTCATGAAACAGAAGCCCCTCATCGATTAGTCCATTTTCCATAGACTTAACGCTAATGTTGCCTGATAGCTTTAGCTCATCACCGCGGATTTTGCCACCTCCCTGCAGATTGATGACGACGTCAGACTCTGGCAGATGCCTCAGACTGGTAGCTACTGAGTCAATCACAGTCTGTCCAATTTTCGTAGTCTTCCTAAGGTAGGTGATCTCTAGCGCAACATGAATATTAGCATCGTCCAGGGAGTCGTGCAGGTCTAGCTTTTCAAGAAAACCTTCTGGCAAAGCCGCTTTCAGAATGGAAGCCGCCATGCCTTGAGGCACGAAGCGCACCTTGTTCGCATGGGTTTCCTCCGTTTCAGTCATTTCAGTGCGTGGCGCTATTGGAGCCGATGGGTCGTTGTGGAGCTCTGACGTCAGCGGGGCGCCCAGCTTGATGCTCTTCACTGGCTTTGCACGCATTTTCTCGTAAACGGATTCCGCCGGCTTGTCCTTCAATACCAGCATCGAGTTCGCCGGCACGATGGTGGTGCAGGTGCCTAACAGCCAAGACAGGTGCGATTCAAGCTCACGGCTACGCAAAGACGATGACTGAAGGACAACCATATGATTGCCAATGACTCCGAAATAAAGCATCGAGTCTAAGAATTCGCGCCTTTTCCTAGCTTTTTCAGCCTTTATCTGCTCCGCACTTAGATTTTCAGATTCTTCTATTTCTTTTGAGTCGGGGATCTTTTCCGATGCTAAAGAATCGATGCTGTAATATTCTGCCTCATCATCGACCGTTATGAACGGTTGTTTTTTACCCGTCTCCAATATGACGAGTTGACAAAAAGTCATTCCGTTAAATTCGGAAAACCTGTTGATGAACGTGACGGCATCGTCATCATTATTTATTTTCTGCTGACGATTTGCTGGTTTTGCGGCTACGCCGTCCTTAGATAACGCTTTTTTAAGCGCATCCTGTATTATTATGTCTCCGGTTATGAATACACTTTTGTAATGAATTGTTTTGCTTTTGTTGGCAGATCTCATACTCGCTCCGTGATCTTTAGCCGGACTTTGGGCCCTCCCCAGCGCCCCGTACATCCGTGTCTAATTGATAAAGCATCCAGCTACTATTTTAAATTCCCGCAGCCTATTGAGGGGCCGGGTTTTAGCGCCGATTTTGGAGCTAAGCGCCCACGCATCCGTCTCATTCCCCGCCAGGCTCAGCCGCTCCGCTATCCGCATCAGATCGACTGCCGACCATTTCAGGTCTGAGGCGGTGCCCTGAAGTTCGCGGCGCAGGGCTTGGTTGGGTTTGGTGAGGGGCATGGTTAAGCCTTCCGGGCATTCCAGATCAGCAGCACCTTCGCGTGAATCGTCACGTCATCGATCCTGGCCTTCTGATCCTTGTGCTTTTCGTTATCAGAAATCAGCCAAAAGTGATCTTTGTCAAACACCTGCATGCGCTTGATATAAAGCAAGCCATGCCAGGTCACTACATAGATTCCGTCGCCAACGAACTCTTTTACTCCGCGGTCTACGATGACCGGATCCTTGTCATTGATCGTACCTTCCATGCTTTGGCCCCAGCCGGTAATCACTGCCAGCGAGGCAAGGGAGGTGTAGCTGACGCCCTTCTCGCGCAAAACGTCTTCCCGCACGATCAGATTGCGGATCGTCTCGTTGTACTCTGGAGGAACCTGGCCATGGCCCATGGCGGCGCGAACGTCATATTGCGGGATGAGCACCTCGTCTGGCCGCGCACGAAGGCCAGAGAAATCAGCAGGGATAACATTTCCGGTTTTAACCTCGGTCGCCGTTTCCTCGACGGCGTCAGCGATCCTCTGCCGAGCCTCTGATGACAGATTCTTTCCATGCTTAGCAAGCATCTGCTGAACGATGTCCGCCGATGATTTCGGCGGTTCGTTGGCTGCCGGCTGCTTGGTGATCGGCGCCGACACCATCGCCTTGATCTCATCGGCTAGCCGTTTGCTGAACGCTTCAACTGGCTCACCAAGCATCTTGGATAGCACGGCTGCGAACTGGGCGTTAAGCGGGTTGATGCCTTTGAAATAAAGGTTCACTGCCGCCGGTGTCACTCCGGCGGCATCAGCAATTTTCTTCTGACTGAGCTTCAGTTCGTTCTTCTTTGACAAGAACAGCCGATGGGCGGCTTCGCACTCGGCCATGCGGTCAGGGGGGAGGATACGCTTTTTGGTCATCGCGCGAATGTATACCAACGGTTAAAGAATAGAAGAAACCATCGGTATTGATTAAAAATTAACAGATGGTTAATATCGTGCCTATCTACGACCGAGGCACGATCATGAAAGAGACCCCCCTCGAAAAATTTGTTGCTGAAAAAGGGCAGTCCGAGGCAGCGCGTCTCCTTCGTGTGACGGCCCCAGCAATCCACAAAGCCCTAACCACGGGCCGCGATATCTCCGTGCTTGAGCTTCCTGACGGCAGCTTTCAGGCGCGTGAGACGCGACCGTTTCCGTCTCAAAAATCCGCCGCCTAACCCCTTCCCACATCAAGGAGCACCACCCGTATGTACGTAGACCCCAACCATCTTCGCGACAAGGCCACCAAGGTCCGCCTGGACGAGGTAGCCGACGACCTTCTCAGCGCCATGGCGCGCTTTCAACGGACACAAAAAGCTGTTCTTGCCAGGGAGATTCTGGAGCGCGGCCTGAAGCAGATGATGGAAGAGCTTAACGCGAAGACCGACGTCGCCTGAAGTGGCCGAGGAGGGACTGTGCCTGAAACGAAAGAGCTGGAAATCCAGCTGGACGGGACGCACGTGCGCGAACTCGAGCTTCTTGCT
Organism: Pseudomonas typographi; assembly: GCF_014694385.1. Taxonomy (GTDB): domain Bacteria; phylum Pseudomonadota; class Gammaproteobacteria; order Pseudomonadales; family Pseudomonadaceae; genus Aquipseudomonas; species Aquipseudomonas typographi. The sequence continues at coordinate 14,035 of NZ_JAAOCA010000061.1, forward strand.
CAGAAAGCCGGCATCACACCTGAACAGCTGGGCGCTCGAATCCTGAATAAGGAGCTGGACCGAATGACAAAGCCTCCCGCGAGTAGCGGAAAGGTTAGGTCACTAGGCCGCCAGAGCTAATAAGCCCCTCAGGGGCCAAAGAGGGACTCATGAAATCAACCACCAAATCGCAGGCGAAAAAAAACCACCGGCCAGGGTGGTTTCTCTACAGCAGCTTGCACAACGTTCTGGAGTGAATAATGACAAACATCTTCCCAATTGACAAGTCCAGGGGGTTCACCCGGATGGACAACGACCTGT
>NZ_JAAOCA010000062.1 GCF_014694385.1 Pseudomonas typographi
GCGCGGGGCTGGGCGGCCGAGGTCGTAGTTGGGCGTGTCGGCGCTGAAGGCAATGGGCGGGAACAGCATCCAGCCGCCTTGGCCCTTGACCAGTTGGCGCACGTAATCGCTGCGGTAGTCGGGCTGGAAGGGGAGCACGCCACCCAACTGCTGCTCGGTGTAGCGCTTGAACGCCGGGAAGTAATACTGCCCGCCCGCTTTGAGCAGCAGCGGTTTATCGTTGGCCACCAGTTCCGCACCGAGGGCCAGGGCGAACACCAGCAAAAACAGCCATAACGACCACCAACCACGGCGGTTCTGCTTGAAACGGTCCAGGCGCCGGCGCGCCATGGGTGATAAAACCATCAGGCGCCCCTCGCGGCAAAATCGATGCGCGGGTCGAGCAGCGTGTAGCACACATCACCGACCAATTTGATCAACAGCCCCGCCAGCGTGAAGATGAACAGCGTGCCGAACACCACCGGGTAATCGCGGGCCACTGCCGCTTCGTAGCTCAGCCGGCCCAAGCCGTCGAGGGAGAAAATCACCTCGATCAACAACGAGCCTGCAAAAAACACACTGACCAGCGCCTGCGGCAACCCGGCCACCACCAGCAGCATGGCATTACGGAAAATATGCCCGTACAGCACGCGGCGCTCGGTCACACCCTTGGCGCGCGCGGTGACCACGTATTGGCGGGTCACTTCGTTGAGAAAGGCATTTTTGACCAACACCGTGAGGGTGGCGAAACCGCCCACCACCAGGGACGTGACGGGCAGCACCAGGTGCCAGAAATAATCGGCCACCTTGCCCCAGAACGGCAATTGGTCGAAGTTTTCCGAAACCAGCCCGCGCACCGGAAACCAGTTCAGTTCGGTGCCGCCGCAGAACAGCACGATCAGCAACATGGCAAAGAGAAACGGTGGCATCGCATAACCAATCACAATGGCCGTGCTGCTCCAGATATCGAAATAGCTGCCATGGCGCACGGCCTTGCGAATGCCCAACGGGATCGACACGAGGTAGGTAAGCAAGGTGGCCCAGAAACCCAGCGAAAGCGTGACCGGCAGCTTTTGCAAGATCAAGTCGGTGACCTTGGCCCCGCGGAAAAAACTGCTGCCGAAGTCCAGCACCGCATAGTGCTTGAGCATGATCCACAGCCGCTCAGGGGCCGGTTTGTCGAAGCCATATTGGCGCTTGATGCCTTCGATCAGCTTCGGGTCCAAGCCACGGCTCGCCCGTGAGCCGCCCTGGGGATTATCACCGCCGCTGGCACCCACCGCGCCGCCGCCAACCCCCTGCAGGTGGGCGATGGCCTGCTCCACCGGGCCACCGGGCGCCGCCTGGATGATCACGAAGTTCACCAGCAGGATGATCAACAAGGTAGGGATGATCAACAACAAACGGCGCAGGATGTAACCGAGCATCAGTGCGCCTCCTGGGTGTTGCGTGTGGCCATTTGCTCGCGGGTGAGCGGGGTGGGGCTGACTTCCCACCAGGTGTCCAGTGCTTCGTCGAACGGTGCCGGGTGCGGCGGTATGCCGAAGCGGTTCCACCACACCGTGGAGGTGCCCGGCGGGTAATAGTTGCCGACCCAGTAATAGCCCCATTGCAGCACCCGGTCCAGCGCATGGGCGTAGGTCACCATCTGCTCATGGGTCTTGGCGCGGGTAAGACCGTCGATCAAGTGGTCCACGGCGGGGTCTTGCAGCACCATGTAGTTGTTTGATCCGGTATCGGTCGCGGCCTTGGAGCCGAAGTAGTTGTACAGCTCCAGGCCCGGCGAGGCCGCGACGGCATAACCGGTCACGATCATGTCGTAGTCGCGCGCCATCAGCCTGTTCAGGTATTGGGACGGGTCGACGCGGCGGATCTGCAGGTCGATGCCGATCTGCGCCAGGGTGCGTTTCCACGGCAGCAACAGGCGCTCTACGCCGCCCTGGGCATTGAGGAAGGTAAAGCTCAGCGGTTCACCCTGGGCATTGACCAAGCGGTCGCCCTGTGGGTGCCAGCCGGCGGCTTCGAGCAACGCCAGGGCTTTGAGTTGCAGGCCGCGGATGGTCCCGCTGCCGTCGGTTTTAGGGGGTTCGAAGGGCGCGCCGAAGACTTCCTCGGGCACCTGGCCGCGTAGCGGTTCGAGGATGTCCAGCTCTTGCGGGGTGGGCGGCTGGGTGGCTGCCAGTTCGCTGTTGGAGAAAAAGCTCTTCTGGCGGATATACATGCCGCGCATCATCTGCTTGTTGCTCCATTCGAAATCCCACAGCATGGCCAGCGCCTGGCGCACGCGGCGGTCCTGGAACACCGGGCGCTGCAGGTTGAACACGTAGCCTTGCGCCGGTTGCACGGCTTGGGGTGCCAGGTGTGCCCGCTGCAAGCGGCCGTCAGCCAGGGCCGGGCCGTCGTAGCCGAGGGTGTAGGCGGTGGCGGAGAATTCGCGGTTGTAGTCGAAACCGCCGCCGCGCAGCACTTGGCGGGCCACCTCGGTGTCGCCAAAGAACTCCACTGTGTAACGGTCGAAGTTGTACATGCCACGCGCCACGGGCAAGTCTTTGCCCCACCAGCCCGGGTCGCGCTCGAAGGTGATGCTGCGGTCGTTATCGACCTTACCCACCCGGTACGGGCCGCTGCCCAAGGGCGGCTCGAACCCGCCACCGTTGGCGAAGTCGCGGGTTTTCCACCAGTGCTCCGGCAGCACCGGCAGGCTGGCCACATCCAGGGCTAGTGTACGGCTTTCGGCATTGTTGAAGTCGAAGCGCACCTGCCGTTCAGCTTCGACCGTGACGGCTTTGACGTCGGCGAATTGCGCGCGGTAGCGCAGGCTGCCCTGGGTCATCAGCAAGTCGAAGGTGTAGCGCACATCTTCGGCGGTGATCGGCGAGCCGTCGGCGAAGCGGGCGCGGGGGTCCAGGTAAAAGCGCAGCCACAGGCCGTCAGGGGCGCGCTCCATGCGCTGGGCGACCAAGCCATATACGGTATAAGGCTCGTCCATGCTGCGCACGGCCAACGGCGAATACACCAGGCCGTCGATCTGGCTTACACCGGTGCCTTTATCGACGTAGGGCATCAGGTGGTCGAAGCCGCCGAGCTCCAGGGCCGAGCGGCGCACGCTGCCCCCCTTGGGCGCATCGGGGTTCACATAGTCGAAATGGGTGAAGCCCGGCCCATATTTGGCCGGCTCGCCGTACACCGTCAGCGCGGTTTCGGGCACCGCCGATGCCACTGCCGGGGCCAGTAACAGGGCGAGGGTCAGCAGTTTGAACAGTCGTCGCATAGGCCGCCTTGTGTTGAGGGGCAAGCGCTGGGGCGCATCGTGCTTCAAGCACCGCACGCGGCAAGCAAACAGCGCGGCGGGCTTTTTACTTGAAACGTGCAGCGGGTAACGTGCCGGGGCCTTAGTCCTTTCGGCTGGTCACTTCAAGCAGGTAGCCGAACTGGGTTTTCACTGGGCCTTGAACGGTGTTCACCGGGGCGCTGAATACCACCTCGTCGAACGCCTTGACCATTTGCCCGGGGCCGAAAGTGCCGAGGTCGCCGCCCTGGCGGCTGGAGGGGCAACTGGAGTGGGCCTTGGCCAACTCCGCGAAGTCGGCGCCGCCTTCGATTTGGGTTTTGAGTTCATTGCACTGGGCTTCACTGGCGACCAGGATGTGGCGGGCTGTGGCTTGGGCCATGGCGGGTTACCTCGAATCGATGGTTGGCCACACAGAGTAACCGATCCGCGCCGGGCTGCGCAGCCGCTATTCAATCACCACGCCGTTGTCCATCTGCGCCAACAGCGCCGCGGCTTCCAACTCCAGGGCGTGGCTGGCATGCAAGGTGTAAAGGGTATCGCCGGCCTGCACCGGCTGGCCAAGGGCGCAGTGCAGGTCGATGCCCGCGCTTTTGTCTTCCGGTGCCCCGGCGCGCCGGGCAATGCCGGCGATGGTCCAGCCATCGATGCTGTGCACCGTGCCGCTGCGCGGCGCGGCGATATGGCGGGTGAGGGGGCCGGGCAGAATGGGCTCACGCCGGCCTTGGGCATCGATGATTCGCTCGAAGGCGGCCAGTGCCTGGCCACTGCTCAGCAGGCGCTCGGCCAGCGCCAGGCCGCGCTCGACGTTGCCCACGGCCGGGTCCCAGGCGAGGATGTGGCTGGCGAAGAACAGCGCTTTGGCGCGCAGGTCTGCCGGTGCCTGCGCGTGGTTGCCGAGCACCCAGCGCACATCACGCACCTCCAGTGCGGGGCCGATGCCGCGGCCGACCGGCGCTTTGCCGTCGGTGGCAAAGGCCTTGACCGTTAGGCCCAAGCCGTGGCCGATGCGCTCGAACAGCTCACCGAGGGCTTGAGCGTCGGCCTGGGTTTTGAGCTTGGTGCGCTCGCCGTAGGGCAGGTCGACGATCACGTGGGTGGAACCTGCGGCCAGTTTTTTCGACAGGATCGAAGCCACCGACCATCGGTTGGAGTCGATGCCCAGCGGGCGGGTGATGGCGTTCATTACATCGTCCACCGCCGAGTGGTTGAGGCGGCCGTTCCAGGCGATACAGGCATTGGTTTGGGCCACGCAGCGGGCGACGTCCGCCGCTGTCAGGTCTACCCGCGCCACGGTTTCCATGGCGTCGGCGGTGCCGGCGGCGGAGGTGATCGCCCGCGACGAGGTTTTCGGCATGGCCAGCCCGTGGGCGGCGATGATCGGCACCACGATCAGGGTAATGCGGCTACCGGGGATGCCGCCCATGGAGTGTTTGTCGACCACGATGGGCGCCGCCCAGCGCAGCGGCGTGGCGTAACGGGCACGCACCCGGGCCAGGGCCAGTACCTCAGGGTCGCTCAAGTGGCGGGTGGCGGTGACCAAAAAGGCGCTGATTTCCCCCTCACTGTAGCGGCCGTCGACGATGTCGCGGATCAACATGTCGTATTCATCCTGGCCCAACTCGCCGCCGCCGACTTTCTTGCGCAGCGCCTGGCGGCTGGCGGGCGAGGGCGTGCGCCGCAGGGCAATGCTGGTGCCCTCTTCGATGCCCAAGGCGCGGAAGGTTTCTTCGCACAGGCCGATCTCGCCGTCGGCAAGCCAGGTGGGGTCGAGCACTTTGTACACTTGCGCGCTCACCGCGCGTTCGCCGGCCAACAGGTCTACCTTGGCTTCGCCCAGGTAGTCGTCGGCCTGCACCGCTTGGCCATGGGCCGGCAGCCAGGCCAGCCGTTCACGCCCGGTGGCCAGGGGCAAGCGCCGGGCCCTGAGGCGTTGGCTGGTTTTTTCCAAGGTGGCGACAAAACGCTCCACGCCCTCTTCGAGGGTGCCGTCGTTGGCCACCTGCAAGGTTTCGATGTCGGCCGGCAGCGGTTCGACGCTGCGCAGCAGGCGCTCGCGGGCGGCCTGGGCATCCTCGCGGCCACGGCCTAGAATGCGCGCAGCCAGCACCTCCACCGGCGCGTGAACGTCGATCACGACCAGGCGCGGCACCTTGCCCGCCAACTCGCGGATCATCGTGCGTGAACCATTGGCGATCACGTTCACGCCATCGGCCAATTGCTGGCGCAAGCTGGCGGGCAGGCCGTAACGCAGCCCGTGCGCCTGCCAGGTCATCAAAAACTGCCCTTGCCGCAGCAGCGCGTCGAATTCGGCTTCGCTCACGCCGTGGTGGTCTTCCCCAGGGGCCGTGCTGGGCCGGGTGATGGTGCGCTGGGCGAATACGTAGCGCCCGCTGTTGCCCAGGCGCGCGCGGGCGCCTTCTATCAGCGCGTCTTTGCCGGCCCCGCTGGGGCCGACGATAAAAAAGAAGATGCCCTGGGCCATTGCCTTACTCCGCTTCGTCCAGGCCGATGTCAACGCACACCGCCGCCTGGTTCAGCTTACTGGTAGAGATATAGTCTACGCCGGTGGCGGCAATGGCGCCGATGGTCGAAAGGTTGATGCCGCCGCTGGCTTCGAGCTTGGTCCGCCCGCCGACCCGTTGTACTGCCTCGGTCATGGCCTCGAGGCTCATGTTGTCGAGCATGATCACGTCAACGCCGGCTTCCAGCGCTTCGTTGACCTGTTCGAGGCGGTCACATTCTACCTCCAGCTTGGTCAGCACCGGCAGGCTGCGCCGGGCGCGCGCCACCGCCTGGCGGATGCCACCGCAGACGGCGATGTGGTTGTCTTTGATCATCACGCCGTTATCCAGGCCCAAGCGGTGGTTGAGGCCACCGCCGCAGGCCACGGCATGTTTTTCGAGCATGCGCAGGCCCGGGGTGGTTTTGCGTGTATCGATCAGCCGGGCGCGGCTGCCTGCCACGGCCGCGACGTACTTGGCGGTTTCGTTGGCGATCCCGCACAGGCGCTGAAGGATGTTCAGCGCGGTGCGTTCCGCCGTCAGCACGCTGCGGGCGTTACCGCGCACGTCGATCAGTACCGCGCCTTTTTCCACGCGCTGGCCATCTTGCACCCGCACCTGTACGTCGAGGTAGGGGTCGTAGCGTTTGAACACCCGGGCGGCGACGTCAATGCCAGCGATGATCATCGGTTCGCGGGCGTTCATGTAAAAGGCGCCGGTTTCATGAGGCTCGATCATCACTTGGGCGGTGAGGTCGCAGTAGCCGATGTCTTCGGCCAACCACAGGTCGATCAAACGGTCGGTCTGGAATACGTCGTACATCGCAAGGTCCTCGGCAACGGAAGGGGTCAATGAAGGTTCACGGGTGTTCCAGGTGCCGGCCCACCCGCAGCAGCAGGGCGTTGCCGGTCACGGCGAAACAGGTCAGCAACAGGGCGATGGCCAGTAGGGTAGCGATGTCACCGGCCCCCATGGCGGTCATGGCCAGGTAACCCAGGCCTTTTTGCGAGGCGAACATTTCGCCGATGAGCACCCCCAGCAAGGTAAGGGCGAAACCCAGGCGGATGCCGGCCAGTACCTCGCCGGCGATGGCTGGCAGCAGGATGTGCCAGGCCGTTTGCCAGGGTGCCAAGCGCAAGCTGCGGGCGCTGCGCATATACACTGGCGGCAGATGGCGCAGGGCATTCATGGTGAACAACAGGATGGGAATAAGCCCGTGCATCACGCCAAAGGCGACCTTCGACCCCAGCCCCAGGCCAAAGCACAACAACACCAGCGGGTAGAGCGTCACCTTGGGCAGTGCATACAGGTTCATCAAAATCGGCTCGGCCACGTTGCCGGCCATTGCGTTCAGGCCCAGCAACATGCCCAACGCCACCCCGCCGACGCAGGCCAGCAGCAGCGACCAGGCAAAAGCGCTGGCGGTGGCGCCGATGTGGCGCCAGGTATCGGCCTGCGCCAACAGGCTGGCCAAGCGCGCGGCGGTGGCCCAGGGCGAGGCCATCGCGCTGGGCCCCACGGCCAGGTGCAAACTTTCCCAGAGCGCAAGCAACACCAGCAGCAGGATCACGTTAGGGAGCAGGCGCATCGCGGCTTACCTTTGCTGGCGCCGCTGTAGGCGGCGATCTATGTGGTTGAGCAGGCCATTGACCAGCGTTACGCTCAGTAGCACCAGCAGCATCAGGGCGTACATGTTGGCGTTGTCGAACTGGTTGTAGGCATAGGCGATGGCGTAACCCATGCCCGCCCCTGAGAGGATGAACTCCGAGGCGATTACCCCGATAAAGGCATAGGCCACCGCCAGCTTTACCCCGCCGAACAGGTGTGGCAGGGCAGCCGGCAATTCGATCGCCAGCGCCGTGCGGGCCCTTGAGAGGCGCATCACCCGGGCCGTTTTGCGCAGTACCGCGGGGATCCGGTCCAGCCCGCTGAGGGTAGCGGTGATCATCGCCACGATGGCCAGCAGCACGGCGATAGCGATGATCGAGCCGTGGCCGACGCCGAACAGCACGATGAACACCGGGTAGAAAATGAACGTGGGCACGGCATAGTAGCTCGACAGCAGGGGCTCCAACGCCTGGCGCAGCCGCGGCAGCGAATGGATCACCACACCCAGGCCGAAGCCTGCCACCACCGCCAGTACGGCGGCGCAGACAATGTTGATGAAACTGAACGCAATGTCGTGGTTGTAGGTGCCGGCCGCCAGCACCCGCAGCAGTTGGCTGGCCATCTGCGAGGGCGCGGTCATCACCGTTGCGCCGATCACGCCGGTGCGGCACAGCCCTTCGACCAGCGCAATGAACCCGACTACCACGCACAGCCGTATCACGCTTTCTTTGGTCATCGCAAAGCCTCGGTAGCGGTCAGTGGGCGCCGCCCATGATCTTCAGGGTTTCTACACGCAGTTTTTCCCAGAGCCTGGCGGTGATTTCGCCAAAGCGCGGGGTAGATACCACGCGGCTGTCGCGGTCGGCGGGCCAACCGGTGTCGACAAAATCGATGAACAACCCCGGGCGCGTCGACATCACCCCCACCCGGCCCGAGAGCATGGCCGCTTCGTCCAGGGCATGGGTGATCAACAGCACGGTGGCGCCGGTTTCACGCCATAATTTGAGCAATTCATCGCCCATCAGCAGGCGGGTTTGCTGGTCCAGTGCGCCGAACGGCTCGTCGAGCAAAATCAGCCGCGGTTGCGTCACCAGGGTGCGGGCAATGCATACACGTTGGCGCATGCCGCCAGACAACTGTGCCGGGTACGCCTTGGCGAAATCCCGCAGGCCCATGAAGCCCAGCGCGTAATCGACCCGGCGCTGTACTTCGGCCGCCTCGACCCCGGCGCGGCGCAGGCCAAAGGCGATGTTGTCGCGTACGCACAGCCACGGAAACGCCGCGTTCTCCTGGAACACCACGCCCACACCCTCCGGCACGCCGTTCACCGGTTTGCCTTCGAACAGCACCCGCCCGCTGCTGGGCTTGCCCAGGCCAGACAACAGGTCGAGCAACGTTGATTTGCCGCAACCGGAAGGGCCCACGATAGAAAAGAACTCGCCCTTGACCAGGGCCAGGTCAATCGGCCCCAGCGCCTGGAACGGCTCGCCCGTGGCCGGGTGGGTGAAGCGGCGGGTGACCTGGGCCAACTCGACGTGCACCGGCTCAGGGCGCCGCGCGGCTTGCATCCGAACCAGGTCCGACAGGGGAAGGGCACGGCTCATCAGTGGACCCCCTGTAGGTCCGCCGGCAGGTAGGCGGTATCGATCATCGAGGCGAAGTCCACCGGGCCGTTGACTTCGCCGACCAAGCGCAGCCCGCTGGCCATGCGGTCGAGTTCGGCCTGGTTGAACTCGCCTTCGCTCCACATGTGCGACTTGACCATGTTGGCGGTCGCCTCTTGGGCGATGGCCGGGTCGAACTTGAAGGCCTTGGCCAGGATCGCCGCGGCGTCCTCGGGGTGCTGATAAATAAACTGTACCGCCTGCCGGCGGCCTTCGATGATGGCCTTGAGTTTTTCCGGGTGGGCCTTGGCGAAGGCGCGGGTGGTGATCCCCACCGAGGTGGTCATCGGTTCGAGCACGTCGCCTGCCCGGTACAAAGTTGTGTAATCGGCCTTGCGGGTAATCGACAGCGGCTCGATCAGCACGGCGGCGCTGACCGCGCCTTGGTCGAGCAGGGTCAGCCCGTTGACGTAACCACCGGATGCCACCCGGGTGACGCTGGCCGGGTCTACGCCTTCCTTTTGCAGCACCATTAGCAGCAGCATCTCCGACACGCCCTTGGGCGAGGTAATGGCGATCTTTTTGCCGGCCAGGTCCTTCACGCTAGCCAGTGGCGCACCCTTGGCCACTACTGCGCTGGCCTCAGCCACCGAACGGGTGCCCACATTCACCAACACCAGGTCCAGCCCCTGGCGCTGCGCCGCCAGGGCCGCCGACAGCGCTACCTCGCCATAGGGCGTGTCGCTGGCAAGGATGTTGCGTACCGTGGTACCACCCCCGCCAGAGCCGAGTATGCCGGTGATGTCGATGCCGGCTTGCTTGAAGTAGCCCTTGTCCATGGCCACGGCAAAGGGCAGGCCGTACAGGCTGGTGCCCCATTGCGTCACGGAGATTTCTTCGGCGCGGGCCGCCTGGGCCAGCAGCGCCAGGCAACCAAGGTAGACCAAGGGGCGGGTGAACATGGTGACGACAAACCAGGGCCGACGCTTCATCGATCGAATTCCTTGCTGGGCCTGCATTGCAGGGCATGGGCGAAGTCGAGGCAGGGCTATACGGCATTGCGCTTTTAGGGTGTGTGCGCTCTTTATGGTGGGTCCAGCAAAACCGGTGCCAGGCCACTGGCAGCTTGGCGGGATCCAAGTTGCGATATTTATATAACTGATTAATTAGGTGAATTTTTTCCGCTCCGTTTTTTTTATGCAGCGGTTGGAAAAGTAAGTTTTTAACCACTAAAAGCACGTGCACCTTGCTAAACCCTAGGGGGCGAGCACGCACGCAAACAACGCAAGGGCGGGGGATGTTGCACCAGTAAGGTACACACCGCCGCACGGCGTTTATAAAAGTGACAAACAGCGTACCCACTATAAATGGGGCGGATGCGGCTGCAGTGGCGCAGCGCGGCCGGCGGGCATGCCTTGGAGCATATGGCATTAAACTTGCCTTTCATTAAGTAGACACTTCATGAACGTGGACGCTATGAAAGACGCCCCCCACAGTTGCCCGCAGGTGCGTTCGGTCGGTTGTACGGTCAATGGCCAGCCAGTGGTGCGCACGGCCATGGCCGATACGCCGTTGTTGCTGGTGCTGCGCAATGACCTTGCACTCAACGGCCCCAAATACGGCTGCGGTCTGGGTGAGTGTGGCGCCTGTACCGTGATCATCGACGGCCGCCCGGCGCGGTCGTGCGTGGTGCCTTGGGGCGGTATGCCGGGCCGGTGTATCACTACCTTGGAAGGGCTGGGCAGCCGCCAGCACCTGCACCCGGTGCAACAGGCGTTTATCGAATGCCAGGCCGCCCAGTGCGGTTATTGCCTGAACGGCATGATCATGAGCGTGGCCGCGCTGCTCGAACACGAACCGGAGCCCAGCGATGTGCAAATTCGCCGCGCGTTGTCGGGCAACCTATGCCGCTGCGGCACCCACTTGGAAATCCTCGCGGCGGCGCACCGCGCGGTCGAGCTGAGCCGGGAGGGCCGTAGCCATGGTTGATACGGCACTACCCAGCCAAGCCCAATTGCTGGCCCGCGACGGCGTGTTGCTGGTGGTCGACCAGCTTCAGCCGCCGCCTGGCTTGGTGCCCAAGGGCCAGGCGCCGGTACTCAAACCGAAGGAACTGGGCGTGTTCCTGGCCATTTGCGATAACGGCCAAGTGCTGGCCTTTAACGGCCATGTCGACCTGGGCACTGGCGTTCGCACCTCGCTCGCGCAAATCGTGGCCGAAGAGCTCGACCTGCGCATGGACCAATTGCACATGGTGCTCGGTGACACCGAGCGGGCGCCCAATCAGGGCGCGACCATCGCCAGCGCCACCCTGCAGATCAGTGCCGTTCCGTTACGTAACGCCGCCGCCGAAGCGCGCCGCTGGTTGTTGCAGGCCGCGGCCCGGCAGTTGGGCTGCGAAGTGGCGGCGCTGCGCATGGACGCAGGCTATGTGTATGCGGGCGAGCGTTCGGTCAGTTTCGCTGCGCTGGTCGCTGGCGCGCAAACGCGCCTGCCCCTGACCGGCGACGCCCCGCTCAAGGCACAGGCCGATTACCGCTTGGTGGGGCAAAGCACCGCGCGGGTGGATATTCCGGCCAAAGCCACCGGCGAGCTGACCTTCGTGCACGACATGCGTGTACCGAACATGCTCCATGGCCGGGTGGTACGCCCACCCTACGATGGCTACGACACCGGCCCATTCGTGGGTACCAGCCTGATGGCGGTGGATGAAAGCTCCATTGCGCATATTCCGGGCATCGTCAAGCTGGTGGTCGAGGGCGACTTCATCGGCATCGTCGCCGAGCGCGAAGAACAAGCGATCAAAGCAGCGCGCGAACTCAAGACGCAGTGGAAGCCTTGGGAGCAGTGGTTGCCGGACCTTTCCGACATTGCCGCGGCGGTGAAGCGCAACGAACAGGTGCAACGTGTAGTGCATGACACCGGTGGGGTTGACCAAGCCCTGGAGGCGGTAGCCCAGCGCTTCACCCGCCAGTACCTGTGGCCTTACCAACTGCATGCGTCCATTGGCCCCTCCTGTGGCATCGCCGATGTGCGCCCGGAAGCGACCCAAGTGTGGTCGGGTACGCAGAACCCGCACGCCCTGCGCGCCGACCTCGCCTGGCTGCTCGATTGCGACGAGCGGCGTATCGAGATCATTCGTATGGAGGCGGCTGGCTGCTATGGGCGCAATTGTGCCGACGATGTGTGTGCCGACGCGGTGTTGTTGTCACGGGCAGTGGGCCGCCCGGTGCGGGTGCAACTGACCCGCGAACAGGAGCACGCCTGGGAGCCGAAGGGCACCGCACAGTTGATGGAGGTAGACGGCGGGCTGGACGCCAGCGGTGCGCCCGCCGTGTACGATTTTCGCACCAGCTACCCTTCCAACGGCGCGCCCACGCTGGCTCTGGTGCTGACGGGCAAGGTCGAGCCGGTGCCGGTGATGTACGAGATGGGTGACCGCACCTCGGTGCCGCATTACGCCTACCCACAAGTGCGGGTCACCATCAACGACATGGCGCCGATCGTGCGGGCCTCTTGGTTGCGCGGTGTGTCGGCGTTGCCCAATGTGTTTGCCCATGAGTCGTACATCGACGAACTGGCCTTTGCCGCTGGCGTGGACCCGGTCGAGTACCGCCTGCGTTACCTGCCCGATGAGCGCGCCGCCGAGTTGGTGCGGGCGACCGCCGAGCGCGCGAACTGGGCGCCCCACACCCAGCCACAGCAAACGCCGGCCGAAGACGGGGTGCTGCGCGGGCGCGGCTTTGCCTATGCGCGCTACATCCACAGCAAGTTCCCGGGGTTTGGGGCCGCCTGGGCCGCCTGGGTGGCGGACGTGGCCGTGGATAAAACCACCGGCGAGGTGGCGGTGACCCGTGTGGTGGTGGGCCATGATGCCGGGCAGATGGTCAACCCGGCCGGCGTGCAGCACCAGATCCACGGCAATGTGATGCAATCGACCAGCCGGGTGCTCAAGGAGCAGGTGACGTTCGAAGCCTCGCGCATTACCAGCAAGGAGTGGGGCGGTTACCCGATCTTGACCTTCCCCGAGGTGCCCAAGGTCGACGTGATGATGATGCCGCGCCAGGGCGAGCCGCCCTTGGGCGCGGGGGAGTCGGCCTCGGTACCCAGCGCCGCGGCCATTGCCAACGCGCTGTTCGACGCCACGGGCATTCGTTTTCGCGAGCTGCCGATTACCGCCGAGCGAGTGCGCCAGGCCCTGGCCGAAAACGGCCAGGGTGGCGGCCCCGACCCCATCGGGCTGCCCTATGCCGCGGCGCCGAAAAAGCCGCGGCGCAGGGGCTGGCTGGCAGGTATCAGCGGGGTGTTCGGTGCCCTGCTCGGCGTGGGCCTTACCGCAATGCCCTGGCGCGCCGAAATCGCCCCGGTGGCACCGCCTGGGCCGGGCACCTGGAGCGCGGCGACAGTGGAACGTGGCCGCCAACTGGCCGCCGCCGGCGACTGCGCAGTGTGCCACACGGCTGCGGGCGGTGCGCTGAATGCCGGGGGCCTGGCGATGGCCACGCCGTTCGGCACGCTCTACAGCACCAACATTACCCCCGACGCCCAAACCGGTATCGGCAATTGGTCATTCGCCGCCTTCGACCGCGCCATGCGCCAGGGCATCAGCCGCGACGGCCGGCACCTGTACCCGGCATTTCCCTACACGGCGTTTCGCAGCATTCAGGAAGCCGACATGCAGGCGCTGTACGCCTACCTGATGTCGCAAGCGCCGGTGGCACAAGCGGCGCCGGCCAATAACCTGAACTTTCCGTTCAATGTGCGGCCGCTGATGGCGGGTTGGAACACGCTGTTTCTCAAGCAGGGTGAATACCAGAGCGACCCGGCCCAGGGCGAGCAATGGAACCGTGGCCGTTACCTGGTCGAGGGCCTGGGCCACTGCGCGGCGTGCCATTCCCCGCGCAACGCCCTGGGCGCCGAGAAAACCGGTGGCAGCTACCTGGCTGGGGCCATGGTCGACGGTTGGGAGGCCCCGGCACTCAACGCGTTGTCTCGCGCACCGGAACCTTGGACCGAGGCGCAGTTGTTCAGTTACCTGAGCACCGGGTTTGCCGATCGCCACGGCGTCGCGACCGGGCCGATGGGGCCGGTGGTGAGCGAACTGGCACAGTTGCCGCCGGGCGACGTACAGGCCATTGCCCATTACCTGGCCTCGCTTAACCAAAGTGCACAGCCGGCCCCGGCAGTACCC
>NZ_JAAOCA010000063.1 GCF_014694385.1 Pseudomonas typographi
GCGCATACCGTTAGCGCCGAAGCACGGCCTTGGCTGCGCCGGTAAAGCCGCTTATATCCTGAAGCTGCCCACCAGTTGCTTGAGCCGGCTGGCCTGTTGCTCCAGGTCGCCGCACGCCCGTAACGTCGCTTGCAGGTTTTGCACACCCTCTTGGTTGAGGGTGTTGATCTCGGTGATGTCTTGGTTAAGGGTATCGATCACCGCCGTTTGCTCTTCGGTGGCGGTGGCCACCGATTGGTTCATGCCGTCGATTTCGCCGATGCGCTGGGTTACGCTGCCCAACCGCTCGCCTGCCTGGTTGGCGATACCTACGCTGTTTTCACTTTGGCTTTGGCTTTCGGTCATCATGGCCACCGCTTGGCGGGCGCCCACCTGAAGCTCTTCGATGATTTTCTGCACCTGCTGCGCCGACTCCTGGGTGCGGTGCGCCAAGTTGCGCACTTCGTCGGCCACCACCGCGAAGCCGCGGCCGGCCTCGCCGGCCCGGGCGGCTTCGATGGCAGCGTTGAGCGCCAGCAGGTTGGTTTGTTGGGAAATCCCGGTGATGACCTCGAGGATTTGGCCGATATTCACCGTATTGCTGTTGAGCGTTTCAATGTTGCTGCACGAATCGCTGATCTTGCTCGACAGCTCGCCCATTACCGTGATGGTGCGCTCCACCACCTGCTGGCCTTCTTCGGCCAGGCCACGTGCGTCGCTGGAGTGCTGCGAGGCCAGCGCTGCGTTCTGGGCGATTTCCTGGGCGGCGGCGCCCAACCGGTTAACGGCGGCCGCCACGCTGCTGGTCCGGTTGGCCTGTTGGTCGCAGTTGTGCATCGAAGCGTTCGAGGCCTCGACCACCCGGCCTGCCACCTCATTGACCTGGGCGGTGGCGGACGACACTTCACGGATAGACTCATGAATGCGCTCGACGAAGCGGTTGAAGGCCATGCCCAGTTGGCCGAATTCGTCATTGCCGTGGATCACCAGGCGGCGGGTCAGGTCGCCTTCGCCTTCGGCGATATCCTCCATAGCGCGGCCCATCACGTTCAGTGGCGCCATTAACACCCGGATCAGCACACCCAGGAGCACGATGATGATCAGCACCGCGATCACGGTGGCGATGATGGCATTGGTGCGAAACTCATCGAGCATGCTGTAGGCCGCATCGCGGTCCAGCACTAGGCCCACGTACCAGTCTGCCGAAGGGATGCCATCGACATGGGTAAAGGCGACAAAACGGGTTTTGCCGGCTTGCTCGACTTCCTGCAGGCCAGGGCTGAGGCTCAGCGCCCCTTTTGGAAATGCCTGCGCCAGGGTTTGCAGCACTCGTTTGTCGTCTGGGTGGATGAGCACCTTGCCCGCGGCGTTGACGATGAACGCGTGGCCATGGCCGCCGAAATTCAGCGAGTTGATAATGGCACTGATACGGCTGAGGTCGATGTCCGCGGCGGCTACGCCGATCATTTGCCCGGCACGTTGCACCGGTGAGGCGACCGTGACCACCAGCTTGCCGCTAGAGGCCGCGATGTAGGGTTCGGTGACGATGGTTTGCCCGGCGCTGCTGGCGGCCTTGTACCAGCCACGGGCGCGCGGGTCATAGTCAGCCGGGCGGTTGCCGGCCGGTACCGAGAACATCAACCCGTCGCTACCGCCAAAATAGCTGAGCTGGAAGTTGGCCGGGTAGGTCGGCAGGCCGACGATGCTCGGCAAATTCGCAGGGTCCGCGCCCTGCACCTCGATTTGCTGGGCCATCGTTTGCACCAGCTCGATGCGGCTTTGCAGCCAAGTCTGAACGTTGCTAGTGGTCAATACGCCCAAGTCGCGCATGGACGCTTCGGTCTTACTGTATAGGCTTTGCCGCTGCCGGTAATCGTTGAACAGCACGAACAAGGTAAAGGCGATAACCACGATCAGCCCGGCGACCAGTAGGATCTTGTGGCTGAATTTCAGATTACGTGTGCGCATAGCTTAGTGGCTCGTAGCATGGGGCTCTCCGTTCGGTGTGAATGCAGCGATGCTGGCAAGGATGTCGGCAACGCCGGGGAAAACATGAACCCGGTATGGGCCACCTGCCTGTGCCGCTAGGCTGTTTTTTTCACCCGGCTGGAACCGCATGCTGCGGATGTTCTCAAAGGCTCACCCTGGCTCGGAGATTTTACATGTATGCCCGTGTTTTGGCCGTGTGTTGCTGCTGCCTTGCCCTCGCCGGTTGCAACAAGCTGACGATGGAAAACTATTCGAAAATCAAAACCGGCATGGGCCGCGCGCAGGTTGAGCAACTGCTCGGTAAGCCTGTGCAGTGTTCCGGTGCCCTGGCCATGGCCAGTTGTACCTGGGGCGATGAACAACGCTTCGTCAGCGTGCAATTTGCCGCCGATAAAGTGGCGCTCTATACCGAACAAGGCCTGCAATGAGAACTGGGGCACTGTGCCTCGGCCTGCTGCTGTTGGCTGCCCTTGGCGGCTGCGCCAACACCGGCGGGCCCGATATCCGCCCGCAGACCGCTGGGCGCGTCAACCTCAAGCGTTACCAGGGCACCTGGTACGAGCAGGCGCGCTTACCGATGTACTTCCAGCGCAACTGCGCCCAATCCCAAGCCACCTACCAGCTCAAGGCCGATGGCAGCCTTGATGTGCTTAACCGCTGCCGAACCCAGGCCGGCCAGTGGGAACAAGCCCACGGCACCGCGACGGCGCAAGTGGCAGGCAAAACCGACAAGCTCTGGGTACGCTTCGATAACGCTTTTTCGTGGCTATTCCCCGGTTTGGCCAAGGGCGATTATTGGGTGCTGTACGTGAGCGACGATTACCAGTTGGCCGTGGTCGGCGACCCCACCCGCAAATACCTCTGGCTGCTGTCGCGTCGCCCCACGGTCCCAGACGCTATCGCCCAGTTGCTGATGGCCAAGGCCCGCCAGCAGGGCTACGACACCCGCCGGCTGATTTGGCGCGCCGCCGACAGCAGCATTGGCCAGTGAAGCGGGGCGTTACGGTTGTATAGACATATGCAGCCCCGGGCCAGGCGGTTAAACTGCCCCCACCAGCGGCTGCCTGATGCCCGCTGCCTTTTACCGTTACAGGGGTTCACATGCCGACACCGCCCATCCCCTCTTCCTTGGCGGCGCAAATGGGGGAAAGCCCCGCGCCGCTGTATGCCCGTGTCAAGCAAATGATCAGCCTGCAGATCAGCAACGGCAGTTGGCCGCCCCACTACCGCGTGCCGTCGGAAAGCGAACTGGTCAATGAACTGGGCTTCAGCCGCATGACCATCAACCGTGCCCTGCGAGAGCTCACGGCCGAAGGGTTGCTGGTGCGCATGCAGGGGGTGGGCACCTTTGTGGCAGAGCCGAAAACCCAATCGGCACTGTTCGAGGTGCACAACATCGCCGATGAGATTCGCCAGCGTGGCCACCGCCACCGTTGCCAAGTGCTGGAACTCGGCGAGGCGGCAGCGGGTGCGCACTTGGCGGCGGCGTTCGATATTCGCGAAGGCTCGCGGCTGTACCATTCGGTGTTGCTGCACCTGGAGAACGACATACCGGTGCAGATCGAAGACCGTTACGTCAACCCGGCGGTGGCGCCGGATTACCTGCAGCAAGACTTCACCCGTGAAACCCCGTACGTGTACCTGAACCGCGTAGCGCCGCTGACCGAGGGTGAGCACCTGGTCGAAGCGATATTGGCCGAGCCGCACGAATGCCAATGGTTGCAGATCCCCGAGGCCGAGCCATGCCTGTTGATTCGCCGGCGCACATGGTCGGGGCGCCACCCGGTCACCCTGGCGCGGTTGGTCCACCCCGGTAGCCGGCACCGCCTCGAGGGGCGTTTCAGCCGTTGAGCCGTTTCGCTGCCAGTGTGGTCTAGGCTTTATTGGCCTTTGCCGACACGAGCGCCTCATGTTCCCAGACAGCCTTACATTCTCCATCGCCGATTGGGTCAACCGCTTCGTCGACCAGTTGGTGACCCGCTATGGCGATGCGTTGCGCCAAGTGTCCGACAGCCTGCTCTGGGCCTTGGTGGGGCTTGAGGGGCTGCTGCGCGCCACGCCCTGGTGGGTGTTGTTGCTGGTGGTCGGCGCGCTGGCCTGGCACGCCACCGGCCGGGTGCGCAGCGCGGTGTTGATCGCCGGCTTGTTGTTCCTGGTCGGCGCGGTGGGGCTGTGGGACAAACTCATGCAAACCCTGGCGCTGATGCTGGTGGCCACGGCGCTTTCGGTACTGCTGGGCGTGCCGCTCGGCGTGCTGGCAGCGCGCTGGCCAAGGCTGCGGCTGGTATTGATGCCCGTGCTCGACGTGATGCAGACCCTGCCCAGCTTCGTTTACCTGATACCGGTGCTGATGCTGTTCGGCCTGGGCAAGGTGCCGGCGATTTTCGCCACGGTAGTCTATGCCATCGCGCCGGTGGTGCGGCTCACCGACTTAGGCATCCGCCAGGTCGACAAAGAGGTCATGGAAGCCGTCAACGCCTTTGGCGCCACGCCCTGGCAACAGCTATTCGGCGTGCAATTGCCGCTGGCGCTGCCCAGCATAATGGCCGGCATCAACCAGACCACCATGATGGCGCTGTCGATGGTGGTGATCGCTTCGATGATCGGCGCGCGCGGCTTGGGCGAAGATGTGCTCACCGGCATCCAGACATTGAACGTGGGCCGGGGACTGGAGGCAGGCC
This sequence comes from Pseudomonas typographi, assembly GCF_014694385.1. Taxonomy (GTDB): domain Bacteria; phylum Pseudomonadota; class Gammaproteobacteria; order Pseudomonadales; family Pseudomonadaceae; genus Aquipseudomonas; species Aquipseudomonas typographi. The sequence goes on from NZ_JAAOCA010000063.1 coordinate 4,650, forward strand.
TGGCGATCGTCGCATTGGCGGTCGCCATAGACCGTATCACCCAGGCCTATGGCCAACCGCGGCGGCGGGGAAAATGATGGCCAACATCGTTCTGGAAGGGGTCACCAAGGTGTTCGGTAACCGGCCCCAACAGGCCTTGCAGTTGCTTAGCGAGGGGTTGGGCAAGGACGAGATACTCGAACGCTGCCGGTGTGTGGTTGGGGTCGCGGACCTTTCACTGCACATCGCCGCCGGCGAGAGCTTTGTGATCATGGGGTTGTCCGGCTCGGGCAAGTCGACCTTGGTGCGCCACCTCAACCGCCTGATAGACCCGACTTGCGGGCGTATCTTGGTCGACGGCCAAGACGTGCTCCAGCTTGCGCCCAAGGCGCTGCGGGAGTACCGGCGGCACACCGTGAGCATGGTGTTCCAAAGTTTCGCGCTGCTGCCGCACAAAACCGTGCTAGCTAACGTTGGCTATGGCTTGCATCTGCGTGGCGATAGCCCTGCGCGCTGCACCGAGCAGGCCATGGCCTGGGTGGATACGGTGGGCCTGAAAGGCTTCGAACAGGCCTACCCCGAGCAGCTCTCCGGCGGCATGCGCCAGCGGGTGGGCCTGGCCCGTGCGCTGGCGGTCGACACCGATATCCTGCTGCTGGACGAAGCCTTCAGTGCGCTGGACCCGCTAACCCGCGCCGACATGCAAGACCAACTGCGCGCCTTGCAGCAGCGGCTGCACAAAACCATCGTATTCATCACCCATGACCTCGACGAAGCGCTACGCCTGGGCGACCGGATCGCCATCCTGCGAGACGGCCGCTTGATCCAGGTGGGCACCCCGCAGGATATCCTCACCCGCCCGGCCGATGGCTACGTTGAGCGTTTCGTACAACGGCGCAGCGCACCGGTGTTTTGAGCGCCGTCTATCTCCCTGCGCCGATTAGGGTTTATGATGCCTCCCGGCAGAACCTTCCCCTTACGGAGCGCCTGATGCAAACCTTGTACCCGCAGATCAAACCCTACGCCCGGCATGATCTGGTCGTGGAAGCGCCTCATGTATTGTATGTCGATGAAAGCGGATCGCCCCAGGGTTTGCCGGTGGTGTTCATCCATGGCGGCCCGGGCGCTGGCTGCGATGCTTCCAGCCGCTGCTATTTCGACCCCAACCTGTATCGCATCGTTACGTTCGACCAGCGCGGTTGCGGGCGCTCCACGCCCCATGCCAGCCTTGAAAACAACACCACCTGGGACTTGGTAGCCGACCTCGAGCGTATCCGGGAGCATCTGGGCATCGACAAATGGGTGCTGTTCGGTGGCTCGTGGGGCTCTACCCTGGCGCTGGCCTACGCACAAAAGCACCCCGAGCGGGTGCATGGGCTGATCTTGCGCGGGGTATTTCTCTGCCGCCCGCAAGAGATCAAGTGGTTTTACCAAGAGGGCGCCAACCGGCTGTTCCCCGACTACTGGCAGGATTACCTTGCGCCGATCCCGGCGGAGGAGCGGGGCGACCTGCTGCAGGCGTTCCACAAGCGCCTGACCGGCAGCGACCAGATCGCCCAGATGCACGCCGCCAAGGCCTGGTCGATGTGGGAAGGCCGCACCGCCACGCTGCGGCCCAACCCGCTGGTGGTCGACCGTTTTTCAGAGCCCTCGCGGGCGCTGTCGATCGCACGTATCGAAACCCATTACTTCGTCAACAACGCGTTTCTCGAACCAGACCAATTGATTCGCGACGTACATAAGATCGCCCACCTGCCGGCGGTGATCGTGCATGGCCGCTACGACGTGATATGCCCTCTGGATAACGCCTGGGAACTGCACCAGGCGTGGCCGAACAGCGAGCTGAAAGTCATCCGCGACGCCGGCCATGCGGCGTCCGAGCCGGGCATTACCGATGCATTGGTGCGTGCTGCCGACCAAATGGCCCGGCGCCTGTTGGACCTGCCCCTGGAAGAAGCATGAAGGCACTGCTGCAGCGCGTGAGCGCCGCACGGGTAGAGGTCGGCGGCGACGTGGTCGGCGCCATCGACCACGGCTTGCTGGTGCTGGTGGCGGTGGAGCCGGGCGACACCCCGGTGCACGCCGACAAATTGCTTCATAAGCTATTGGGTTACCGAGTGTTCAACGATGCCGAAGGCAAAATGAACCGTTCGCTGCAAGCCACAGGCGGGGGGCTACTGCTGGTGTCGCAGTTCACGCTGGCGGCCGATACCCGCAATGGCATGCGCCCGAGTTTTTCCAGTGCGGCCCCGCCGCCGGTGGCCGCGCAGTTGTTCGATTACCTCCTGGCGCGCGCCCGTGTGCAGCATCCCCAGGTGGCCAGCGGCCGGTTCGGCGCCGACATGCAGGTGCATCTGGTCAACGATGGCCCGGTGACCTTCTTGCTACAGGTTTGACTGCGGCTTCAATGTGCGCTGTTAGGCTCGGCCCGCCGTTATGGAGCAGATATTCACCGCCCAATTGGGTGCCCGGGGCCGCTTACCACGGGCTGTTTGCCTAAAAATGCGGTTTTGTAGCATAAATTCTTTATTCGCCCTGATGCGCTCTTAAGCGGCCTGCTAGATAATCGCGCGCCAGGGATCGCGGTTTACCAAACCGTTTTTGTTCGTACTTGAGAGGGCCGGTGTCTCTGAGGGAATCATTTACCCCTTTGAGAGTCGGAACAATGCTCGCCAACCTGGCTATTTTCAGCTGGCCGTTGGTTAAATGATCTGTTTTCGGCGAGGGTAGCTCGTGATTGTTAGTCCTTGTAACAACAAAGAAAGAACAACCGGCAGACGGCTATGGGCGGCCCTAACTGCGGGTTCAGCGTTGGTTTGCCTGCTGGGCGCCGCCCCGGCATGGGCGTTCAGCCTGGACGACGTTGGCGCCAAGGCCAAGGAACTGGCGGGGCAAAAATTCGAGGCCCCCAAAAGCAACCTTCCGCCCACGTTCCGCGACCTGAAATTCGCCGACTACCAGAAGATCCAGTTTCGCCGCGATAAGGTCGAGTGGGCCGACGAAAAGACCCCCTTCAAGCTGTCGTTCTATCACCAGGGCATGCAATTCGACACGCCAGTGAAAATCAACGAAGTCACGGCCACCACAGTCGAAGAGATCAAGTACGACCCAGCCCGCTTCGATTTCGGCGACTTGCAGATCGACCCCAAGAGCACCGAACACCTTGGCTGGGCAGGTTTCCGGGTCATGTACCCGATCAACAAGTCCGACAAGCTCGACGAAGTGATGACCATGCTCGGTGCCAGCTACTTCCGCGTGGTCGGTAAGGGCCAGGTGTATGGGTTATCGGCCAGGGGCCTTGCCATCGATACCGCCGCGCCATCGGGTGAGGAGTTTCCGCGGTTCAGGGAATTCTGGATCGAGAAACCCAACCCCGATGATAAACAGTTGATCATCTACGCCCTGCTGGACTCGCCGCGCTCCACCGGCGCTTACCGCTTTGTGCTGCGCCCGGGTACCGACTCGGTGGTCGATGTGCAATCGCGCGTGTACCTGCGTGACCAAGTCAGCCGCCTGGGCATCGCCCCGCTGACCAGCATGTATCTGTTTGGCGCCAACCAGCCAGCCAAGGTCATGAACTACCGCCGTGAGCTGCACGATTCCAGCGGCCTGGCCATTGCCAACGGCAACGGCGAGTGGATCTGGCGCCCGCTGAACAATCCCAAGCACCTCTCGGTGAGCAATTTCACCATCGAAAACCCCAGGGGCTTCGGCTTGCTGCAGCGCGGCCGTGAGTTCTACCGCTACGAAGACCTCGACGACCGCTACGACAAACGCCCCAGCGCCTGGGTAGAAACCCGCGGCGATTGGGGCAAGGGCACGGTGAACCTGGTGGAGATCCCCACCGGCGACGAAACCAACGACAACATCGTGGCCTACTGGAACCCAGAGAAGCTGCCAGACGCCGGCCAGCCGTTGGAATTCAATTATCGCCTGCACTGGACGATGGACGAAGGCTCCGTGCATGCGCCCGATGTAGCCTGGGTCAAGCAAACGCTGCGCTCTACCGGTGACGTGAAGCAGCCCAACCTGGTTCGCCAGCCCGACGGCAGCCTCGCGTTCCTGATCGACTTCGAAGGGCCCAAGCTCAAGGCCATGCTTGAGGACGCCCAGGTACGCAGCCAGGTCAGTGTCAGCGACAACGCCGACCTGGTCGAAAACACGGTACGCTACAACCCGGAAACCCAGGGCTGGCGCCTGACCCTGCGAATCAAGGTCAAGGACACGAGCAAGAACGTCGAAATGCGTGCCGCCTTGGTGCAAGACGTGGTCAACCCCGACGCCAAGGCCGATGCCGTCAAGGATGAGGCCGAGAAAGCGAAGGCCGAGAAGGCCAAGGTTGAGCACGAGAACACGGCCAAGGCCGGAAAAGTCGTGGCCAAGGCCGGAGACAAACCCGCGCCTGCCGAGGGCGCGCCGGCCGATACCGCCGATACGAAAGCCGAGCAGCCCGCCGAGGCTGCATCCACCCCAGCCGAGCCGGTCAAAACAGAAGAAGTGCTGACCGAAACCTGGAGCTATCAGTTGCCCGCCGATGACTAATTCACAGCAACAGCCAGAGTCGATCAGCGAATACCTGGCCCACCTGCCCCTGAACGAGCAACAGCGCGCGGAACTCGCGGGCTGTGGCTCATTCGCTGAGCTGCACGCGCGCCTGGCCGAGCAGCCCAGCGCCGACGGCAGTGCCCAGGCCTCGGTCGGCCCACGCCTCACGGTGGGCAGCGCGGCAGAACTGTACGAGCATGAAATGCTCGTGGTAGACGCTGCCGGGCGCCTCAAGCTGAAAGCCACCCCGCCTATCCATCGCACCCGGGTGGTACCCGAGCCGTGGAAGACCAACCCGGTCACCCGTGGCTGGCGGCGGCTCACCGGCAAGCCGCAAACACCGCAGCCTACCAGCGATGTACGCGACCTGCCCAAGGCCCGCTGGCGTACGGTAGGTTCGATCCGCCGTTATATTCTGCTGGTGCTGATGATCGGCCAAACGATCGTTGCCGGTTACTACATGAAAGGCTTGATGCCCTACCAGGGTTGGGCCTTGGTCGACCTACAGGAGGTGGCCCGCCAGCCCATCCTGGTCAGTGCCCAGCAGGTACTGCCTTATGTGTTGCAAACCAGCATCCTGATCTTGTTCGGTATCCTCTTCTGTTGGGTGTCGGCCGGCTTCTGGACGGCACTGATGGGCTTTCTCGAGCTGCTAACCGGGCACGATAAATACCGCATCTCCGGCGCCAGCGCCGGCTCCGAACCCATCGCCCCCGAGGCGCGCACCGCGCTGGTGATGCCGATTTGCAACGAAGACGTCCCGCGGGTATTCGCCGGCTTGCGCGCCACATATGAATCGGTGGCCGCCACTGGCGATCTGGATCGTTTCGACTTCTTCGTGCTCAGCGACACGTACGATGGCGACATCGCCGTGGCCGAGCAGCAAGCCTGGCTCGACCTGTGCCGCGAAACCGGCGGTTTCGGCCGCATCTTCTATCGCCGCCGCCGCCGCCGGGTCAAGCGCAAGAGCGGTAACCTCGATGACTTCTGCCGCCGCTGGGGCAGCGAATACCGCTACATGGTGGTACTCGATGCCGACAGCGTGATGACCGGCCTATGCTTGACCAGCCTGGTGCGGCTGATGGAAGCCTCGCCGGACGCCGGTATCGTGCAAACCGCCCCCAGGGCCTCGGGCATGGATACCCTGTATGCGCGCCTGCAACAGTTCGCCACGCGGGTGTATGGGCCGCTGTTCACGGCAGGCCTGCACTTCTGGCAACTGGGCGAATCCCACTACTGGGGGCATAACGCGATCATCCGCATGAAGCCGTTCATCGAGCACTGTGCCTTGGCGCCGTTGCCGGGCACGGGGGCGTTCGCCGGGGCTATTCTTTCCCACGACTTCGTCGAAGCTGCCTTGATGCGCCGGGCCGGTTGGGGTGTATGGATCGCTTACGACCTGCCCGGTAGCTACGAAGAGCTACCGCCGAATCTGCTCGATGAACTTAAGCGCGACCGCCGCTGGTGCCACGGCAACTTGATGAATTTCCGGCTGTTCCTGGTCAAGGGCATGCACCCGGTGCACCGCGCGGTATTCCTCACTGGGGTCATGTCGTACTTGTCGGCGCCGTTATGGTTCTTCTTCTTGGTACTGTCTACCGCGCTGCTGGCGGTCAATACGCTGATGGAGCCGGCGTACTTCCTGGAGCCGCGTCAACTTTACCCGCTGTGGCCGCAATGGCACCCGGACAAGGCGATCGCGCTGTTCTCTACCACAGTGGTGCTGCTGTTCCTGCCCAAGCTGCTCAGCGTGGTGCTTATCTGGGCGCAAGGCGCGAAAGAGTTTGGCGGTAAGTTCAAGGTCACTGTGTCGATGTTTGTCGAGATGCTGTTCTCGATGCTGCTGGCCCCGGTGCGCATGCTGTTCCACACCCGCTTCGTGCTGGCGGCATTTCTCGGTTGGGCGGCGGTGTGGAATTCGCCGCAACGCGATGACGACTCCACCCCGTGGAGCGAAGCGGTGCGCCGTCATGGCTCGCAATTCGTGCTCGGTGCGCTATGGTCGCTGCTGGTGTGGTGGCTGAACCCGAGTTTTCTGTGGTGGCTCGCGCCCATCGTGGTGTCGTTGATGCTGGCGATCCCGGTGTCGGTGATTTCCAGCCGTACCAACCTGGGCCTGCGTGCCAGGGATGAGCACTTCTTCCTTATCCCGGAAGAGTACAACGTGCCCGAAGCGCTGGCGGCGACTGACCGCTATACCCACGAAAACCGTTACCACGCGCTCAAGGATGGTTTCGTGCGCAGCGTGGTCGACCCCCGGCAGAACGCCCTGGCATGTGCCCTGGCGACCGCCCGCCACGTGCCCGGCAACCCGTTGATCGAGGTGAACCGCGAACGCTGGGTCGCCAAGGCGCTGGAGGGCGGCCCCGAGGCGATCAAGGGCAACGACCGCTTAGCCCTGTTAAGCGACCCGGTGGCGCTGGCGCGGCTGCACCAGCGGGTGTGGGAAGCGCATAGCGAGGTGTGGCTCAAGGCTTGGCGCGACTCGCTCGCGGCAGACCCGCATGCCCCGGCCCTGCCGTTGCAACCTGGGGCCAAGGCTGCACAATTGGCCTAACCCCAGCAGTGGCCGGATTCTAGATTCAAAGCTAGAACCTGGCCACGGCGCGGCTCAGAACAAGCGAGCCAGCAGCGCGGTGACCGCAGTTTCGACACGCAGAATGCGCTCGCCCATTTGCACCGGGTTTAGCCCGGCTTTACCCAACAGGTCAATTTCATAGGGGATCCAGCCGCCTTCCGGGCCGATGGCCAAGGTCACTGGCGTGTCGACTGCGCGTGGGCAGGCGGGGTAGGGGCCCGGGTGGCCGACCAACCCCAACGTGCCGCTTGCCAGTGCTGGCAGGCGGTCTTCGGCGAATGGCTTCAGGCGCTTCTCGATCACCACCTGCGGCAGCACGCTGTCGCGTGCTTGCTCAAGACCGAGCACCAGTTGTGCGTGGATGGCTTCAGGTTGCAAGAACGGCGTTTGCCAGAAGCTTTTTTCCACCCGGTAACTATTGACCAGGATGAGCTTCGGCACGCCCAAGGTCGCAACCGTTTGAAACACCCGGCGCAGCATTTTTGGCCGTGGCAAGGCCAGCACCAGTGTCAGCGGCAGTTTCGCCGGCGGCGGCTGGTCGAAGCTCACCGACAGCTCGGCTTGCTCTGCGCTCAGGCGCTCGATCACGCCTTCCCCGAGCAGCCCGCCCAGCCGCCCAACCCGCAGGCGGTCGCCCACGGCGGCACGGTGAACTTCATGCAGGTGGGCCAGGCGGCGATCATGCAGGACCACCCGGCCGGCCGAGATGAAGTCGGCCTCTTCGAGCAGCAGCAGGTTCACATGCGGGGTACGGGTGGTTTGTCGTCGTCGCCTTGCGCCTGCTCGGCGTCGCTGCGCCGGCGAATCAGCCCGCCACACAGCACGCCGACCTCGAATAACAACCACATGGGCACGGCCAGCAACGTTTGCGAGAAGATATCCGGGGGGGTCAGGACCATGCCCACCGCGAAACAGCCGATGACCACGTAAGGCCGTGCCTTTCTCAGGTATTTGACGTCTACCACGCCGATCCATACCAGCAGTACCACCGCCACCGGGATTTCGAACGCCACGCCGAAGGCGAAGAACAGCGTCATGATGAAATCCAGGTAACTGGCGATGTCGGTCATCATCGACACGCCTTCAGGGGTGGCGGCGGCGAAGAACTTGAACATCAATGGAAACACGAGAAAGTACGCGAAGGCCATGCCGGCGTAGAACAGGAAAATACTCGACACCAGTAACGGCACGGCGATGCGTTTTTCGTGCTTGTACAACCCCGGCGCGATGAAACCCCAGATTTGGTACAGGATGATCGGGATCGCCACGAACAGCGAAACGATCATGGTCAGCTTGAACGGCGTGAGGAACGGCGAGGCCACGTCGGTGGCGATCATCGTCGCGCCGGGCGGCAGGTATTGGCGCAGGGGCGCCGAAACGATGGTGTAGATTTGCTGGGCGAAGGAGAACAGCCCGGCGAAGACCAAAAACACGGCAATCACACAGCGTAGCAGGCGCGTGCGCAGTTCAGTCAGGTGAGACACCAGCGGCATGGGCTGGTCGTTTTCCGGCAGTTCACTCATGGGGTTTTTGTCGGGTTATGCGGCGCTGGGGGGTCGGCCGCGGGCACGGGG
>NZ_JAAOCA010000064.1 GCF_014694385.1 Pseudomonas typographi
GGCGTCGGCGTTCCTGGCTGAGCAGCTCGCCACCCTTATCGTTGCTGTTAGTCATAAACATACCCGTTTGCCTATCCCTTATCTTAAGGGGGGAACGGTGTCCTGTCTTTCATGGGGCTCGTTCACTTGTCAGCCTCGACGGTCAGGTTGTTGACCCACTGGTCATGAACAGAAAGGATCTCAAGGAGTTCTTCAGAGGTGCGGGCAGCGATTGGGAATCGGCATTGCGTGCCCACATCGGTGGTGATGGTATGCTTCTTTATGGTGACCTTTTGGCTCGCAAGGACTTCGCCGGTCTGGGTGTCGAAAGTCAGTTCATGGCTGGTGGTGGTGTCGATGGTGGTGCGGAGTCGATTTGAAACGGTGGTCATTGGCGGGCCCTCCTATTGCTGGCTGAGTGACAAGCGGGAGTGCCTGTCGCAATAGTGAGGGGTTTTGCACAGCCGGATACAGTGAGGGTTTTTGGAAGCCCAGCAGAGGACCGCAGGAGAGGTGCAAGCGCGCCCCCATCCAATCGCATTACCTGAGTTGGAATCGTCGCGTGGTGAGCGTTACAGAAGGTCGATTTTTCGGGTGATCGTAGGAAAGACCGCGATGGATGGTCAGGTAAAGCTCGGAACGACTGACATAGTGAGGGTTTTTCGAAGCCCGTCAGATTGCGCAGGTTCGATGCAACTGCAACCCCACCCATTGGCATTGTCTGGGTGAGGATCGTCGCGTGGCGAGCGTTATTCGAGGTCGATTTTTCTCGCAGTCAGCGCAGGGCTGGGGAAATGGCCCCGTTGCTCTTCTCAACGGCAAAGCATGCCCAAAAATTACCTGCGCGAACGCTACGAGTAAGCCAGCTGCTTGCATCGAGGACGTTGTGCGGCTGACAGATTTGAAGCCAAAGTCAGAATGGAATTAGGTGCTTGCTGTAGCCGAATTTAACACCTGATGCAAAAAAGCCCCCGCATTCTCGCTGTTTTGTGCAGCTCTGGCACTCAGGCGCGTACTCATTCTTCCAGTCGCTGATTGATTTGCGGTAGTAGGGCTGGATGTCCGGATTCACCAAGCACAGCTGATGGTTATAGACCGAGATATTCATTCCGTACTTGGCCAGAATGCCAACCGATTTGCTGAGCGTGTCTTTGTACTCGATTGGGTCGATCCACAGCTCATCAAGATTGGCCCTGGTGAAGCCCATCATCTCAAGGCCCATCAGCGCTACATGGTCAACAAACAGAAGATTGCGTGCGATGAACTCACACAGTTCAGGCAGGCGCTGCACCGATAGCTTGTGAATGACGACTCGGATTTCAACCTTCTGGCCTAAGCGCTTCAGATTGAGAATGCCCTGAATGGTTTCATCGAATGCGCCTTGGGCCTGGACGATGTAGTCATGCAGCGTCGGATCGTCTGAGTAGACAGGGATTCCGATCATCGCGTCGGGCAATTCAATCTGCGCATACTTTTCAGCGAACGCTGGGTCTTTGAAGCTGCGCCCGTTCGAGAGAATATGGATTGCGGTTCTCGGCAGATAACTTTTTGTCAGGCTGATGATCTTAAGGAAGCGCTCCCGATTGGTTGTCGGCTCGCCCCCAGTAAACCCCAGCTCGCGGGTATCTTTTGGAATAAGTGGAATCAGGCTCTCGATTTCGTCAAGTATCCACGAGTCATCAGCTGCCTTAGGCGGTTGTGAACACATAAGACAGTAATGATTACACTGCTCGGTGACCAGAATGCTGTTGTGCGGCGACGACGCTCGAAATAGCACGCTAATGCTCTGTCGATCTGCTGAAAGCCGGATCACGTCACCGTCACCGATGTAGCTGTAGTCATTCGGCAGGATCGAGTAATCAGAGTCGGAAGGCAGTACCTCAACCAGCTGTCGATGTTTCTCAAGCAGAAGGTAGTGCGCGAATCCTCGAGGGACCTCCTGATCGGAAACCAAGTAGGCTATTTCCCGTCGCAAGACTTCAGGCAAACTCCGGCTGGTCGACACCTTGAGCAGAGTGAGGTCCCTGTGAACATCAACCGCATGGATGCGGATAATCTTTCCGCCGAGTTTCAGCATCGGTTGGCCCAACCCATAAAAATCCGTTTTGTTTGCTCATCGGTTCCCATCAGCTCAATGAGATGCTTGAAAATCGCCATATTTCGCTTGCAGAAAGAGGACTCTGGTTTTCTTGCTACCACGTCCTTGTGAATGGCGTGATGGTAGACGGGCTCAGCTCCACAGTAAGGTTCAAATGCACAGTCAGAGCACATTGGAGCGCTTAAGGTGAAAGAGTTTTCCAGTGCATCCAGAAGCTGATCAGAGAGGATGATCTCCTCATATGAATGTTCAAGAATGTTGCCCAGGCGGAACGTATGATCACCCATTTCGGCAAGCATACGGCTTTCATCTGAGGCGTAGACCGATCCGTCGTAGTTGAACACGATGGCTGCGATACCAGCACCGGCAGGGTTCATCAAATCAACAAACCCCGGGTCCCCTGATGTCAGCATTTTTGTCAGTACGAGCGAAGAATACTGCTCTACAAATCGTATGCCGGACTTGTTTAGCTCAATGATGTACTCAAGACCTTCCTTGTAAAATTCCAGCCAGCGCTCCGTGTCATACGACATGAATTTTTTAGTCTTGATCGCAAAGCCGTACGGGGAGAGCGTGCGGAGGAAGATGCTATCAAAGCCCAGGCGCAAGTATTCATCAATGATGTCACGTGCTCGTGGCAGGCTCTTATCTGTGGTTGTCATCAGGGCGGACACTTGGTCATAGCCGAGGGCTGCACGGGCTTTCTTCAAACCTTCCTCGAAACGCTGATGGCTATCTCGGCCTGGTCGTGGGCGATTTGCATTATGCAGATCCATTGGCCCGTCGAGCGAAGATGAAAGCACGATGTTGTGCTGCTTACAGAAGTCGAGCACGTCATCGGTCAGTAGCGAAAGCGTGGTCGCAATGACGAACTGTAGGTCACGTCCTTCCTTGACGTTACGTTTTTTGGCCTCAAGAACAACGTACCTCACCATCTCGAAGTTCAGCAGCGGCTCGCCACCCTGAAATTCAATTTTGATGGCTGGATTGGGAGACCTAAAGACGAAATCCAGCGACTTGTCTGCCATCTCTGTGGTCATGTCGAATTCGCCTTTGCTCTCCGACTGCCTTGAAACTTGGCAATATGGACAGCTATGGTCGCACCGAAGAGTCACTACAAAGATATGCAGATTGGTGAACTCGGCCAGCCTGGACAATCGCGTGCGAATCTTGAGTGCCAGGAGCTGAAGTGGTGTTTGCTCATTGGTGAAGCGAATGAACTGCTTGGACCGAAGCGTAGAGATCAGCTTTGATGAGAGCGGAAGCGTCTTGCTAATGATCGGTTCCAGCATCGGCACAGGTATGACATGAAATTCGCCTGCCATATTGGTAATGACATACTCATCGTCATTCAGGCGGTCGAACTTAAAGGGCAGCAACTCGTAGGGACGTTGCTGCGCGTAGAACTCCAGCTTTTGGAATTTACTCACTAATAAGCCCGGTTTTTGAAAAGGCCAGTCCGAGGATCAGGTTCTTGATCGGCTGTGTCTCAACTGCCAATCGGTGGCGCAACTGATAGTCGAGCACATCCTTCTTGAAATCTTGGATGGCAGACAGAAAGGTCGGCTCGTCCACGCCGATATTCGATGACAAAGCGCAGATAAACTGTCCCCCATCGGGTGTAATATCAACCGTCAGGGCATTGATCGATCGATAAGCGGCTTTCTGCAAAACCTGCGCGTCATAAAGCCGCTCATCAAAAACGAGCTTATGAGAGAAATCCATTATCGACCCGAGTAGTGGGAGCTATGGGAACTGTGCGAAGAGTGGGAGCTGTGGTAAGCCATCATCTGCCCTTGATCCCCGCGCTTGAGAACAAAGGCGAACAGGTCATTGCCACCGCGAACCGAAAGGTTCTCGCTTTGAGCTTCAGCTTGAAATGTGTTCTTGGCTTCCGAGCTGGGCTCGACAACCTCATAAGTAGTTAGGGCGGAAGCTTGTTCTGTAGCTATGGCTGCGGCCAGAGTGGCCAGGGGAACCAGAAAGGAGCGCTTTTTCATTGCGGGATATCCCTATCGATGTGGTGACTATCTGTTGAGTGTCGGTGACGTGCACTCATGATGTCAATGTGGAATCGAACGATGGCCTTTTACTCATCCACAATCCGACAGACGACACTCTTCTCAGTTTCGGACTGCTTAAAGCAATGGGCTATAAGCCGAGAAAATGTCCAGGGCGGAAATGGTGCTGCTACCAATACCTGGCAGGCTCACCACTTGAGCTACGATTTGAGCGCCCTGGTATCAGAGCGCCTTTCTCAGCGCCTCAGCCACCTGCACGCCCACCTATACGGCACTCCCAGCCCCATGTAAGTCATAGCTGATCGACCCCGACAAATGCCCAATGCTTTCCTCAACAGTCCCCGCAGGATCCCCAGCGGCTTTCAAGGTGCCCGCTAAATAAATCACAGAGCATCCCAGCGATGACCTCTACTGGCACCCCAGATCCATATGTGTCGAATGTAATGGTCCCCGAGGCGTGCCCCATAACTGCCTGAGCGTGGACTGTAGGAACGCCCTTCACCTGCATCAGCGAAGCCAAGGAATGGCGAAGAGAGTGATAGGTAAGCCCTGCTTTGTGATCGTCGCCAAGGGCTTCAGGGATCGCTTGTCGGTTCGCCCAATCCCCTGCTGTCTTGTAGCCGATCTGTGCAAGTGACTCGCCTTGGTTGGCTTTGCACGTCTCGACATATCGCAGAAATGCAGCAACGTCGAATCCGTAGGCGCCATCGGTCAACGGCACCAGTCTCTCACTGCGCTTGTTCTTGATTGACTTGCCCTCCCCAACCTCATTGATATGGATGGCCGTAATCCCCGACTCAAACGTCTTGATGTCGCTCGTGGTCAACTGGGAGATTTCATTAAGGCGCCCGCCAGTGATGCCCCCAAGACTGAGCAGCCAGCGCTTCCATGAGATCTCTGGGAGGTTGCTCGCGTAGTCCATCACCTTGGCAACCTGAGCCTGAGAGAACGCCTTACGGGTCGATTCAAGGCCCTTGGTCAGCTTCAGCTTCTTGTCATATGTCTTGACCAGATGGCCATTCTCGACAGCCCAAGCAAATACAGCTGAGAGCTTTACAATCAGCTTGTTTACCGTCGAGGGCATCCGACCGTCAGACAGGCGATCTCGGAGAGCCACAAGGTCAACCCTTGAGTGGTTCCGTAGATCAAGCCCCCCCAGATGCGCGGAGAGGACTCCATGACACAGCTTGGTTTCCTTCAGTGTCGAATCTTTTTGGTCTTGCCCACGGTCAGCCAGATAGAGACCCGAGAGGGCCTCGAAGGTCATCGGCGGCGACGCTAATACAGATAGGGAAGCAGGGACACGCTCCCCCATTTGCCCATGGTCGCCCTCAAGATCCCGGATGATCTTCACCAACGGTACCGAGTCGCCTTGTAGTCGTGCCTGAACAGCGATCATCACCTGCTTAGCCTTTGCCACATGCTCATGTTGATCGACACTGAGCGGCATCGTAGCGGCTATCTCGGCGAGGTTCGTCTTTACGTCTTCGTAGAGGTCGCCCCAGTCGCGCAACGAATGGACATCATGGGTGGACGACAGTAGGTCCTCAGCAACCCACAGCAGATGCTCCCGAAGCTCACTCCAAGTCGCTTGCGGATGATCCAGATGAAATGCCTTGATGGTTTCTGCGAGGCGTTGTGAAGCGTCCATAGCGGCTCTTCTATCGGAGGTCTTGAGGGAAACGGACGCAGTTCGGGTGGTGCTGCCAGTTTCGCGGAGGCGCAGATAGTAAATGCCATTACGCCGATAGTGGTAGAGCTTGGCGAGCCGGGTAGTCGGCCTCAGATGAACGGCAAAACTTGTGACAGCACTTGTGACAGGACGATGCTCGGCAAGGATGGTCATGGCGGTTAGCCCTCGTATTCATTGGGTTAACCTTTCTTTCCTTCCAGTTTTGGATGTACTGCCGGGAGGACTTGCGCAAGCTCAAGCGGATTACGCTGTTGTGGGATTACATCAGGGCGCAGACGGAACGCCAGAGCGACTTCCTGATGGGCATTACTTCAGAAATTTCTGAACTAACGATTTAACGCCACCTATTCATTCCCGCCCCACGGCATGACTAACATCGCCCCACTTCCCGGACCGACGCCACCAGAGCGCCGGCCACCCGCTACAGCCTTTCAAAACTGCCCATAAATACCGCCGGCCCATGCCGCCGTCGCATTCTGCAGCCGAGGCCTGTATGCAATTAGAGATTTTCCGCACCCTGTGGGGTTACTTAGGCGATAAGGCCCAAGCCGTGGCGCAAACCCGCGAGGCCGGTTTCGATGGGCTTGAGGCGCGCCTGCCCCTTACCCCCGCTGAGCGGGCCGAATTCGGCCGCTCGCTCGCCAGCACCGCCACGCCCTACATTTGCACGTTGTTTACCGCTCACGATGTGCTGCCTGCCCAGGCGGCTAGCGCGGCACAGCACCTGGCAGACCTTGAGCAAAAGCTGGCCTGGGCCAGTGAATTGGCGCCGCGGTTTTGCAACGTGCTGGCCGGCAACGATCGCTGGCCCGTTGCGCAACAGGTCGAGTTCTTCGGCCAGGCGCTGGACGTTGCCGCCCGTAGCGGCCTGCAGGTGCTATTCGAAACGCACCGGGGGCGCTCTTTCTATAGCCCGTGGCCCACGCTGGAGGTAATCCGGCAACTGCCGGCGCTGCGTTTTACCAGCGACATCAGCCATTGGGTGGTGTGCTGCGAACGTTTGCTCGATGACCCCTTCGACGACCTGCAGCCGTTCATTGAAAGGGTGGTGCACATCCAGGCCCGCGTGGGGTACGACCAAGGTCCGCAAGTGCCCCACCCCGCGGCCCCAGAGTACGCCCGCGAGTTGGCCTTCCACCAAGCCCACTGGGAGGCGATCTGGGCCTGCCAGCGGGCCCGTGGCGAAACCTTGACCACCCTCACCCCGGAGTTCGGTGCCGACGGCTACTTGCACCAACTGCCTTTTACCGCCATGCCGGTGGCGGACCTGTGGCAACTGAACCAATGGATGGCGCGCACCGAGCGCGCTCATTTTGCCGACTTCACACGCGCTGGAGGCGCCCATGACTAACCAAGCCAACTTTCTCAGCATCCCCGTGATAAACATCGCCGGCTTGTTTAGCGTGGAACTGGAGCACCGCTTGGCAGTGGCCGAGCAATTGGGCCGCGCCGCCAGTGACGTTGGGTTCCTGCACATTACCGGGCATGGCATTTCCCCGACGCTGACAGAGAACCTGCGCCAAGCCGCGCAGCGCTATTTTGCCCAGCCGCTGGCGGCGAAAATGGACCATTACATTGGTACTTCACAAACCCACAAGGGCTTTGTGCCCGAAGGCGAAGAGGTGTATTCCAAGGGCAAGCCTGATCACAAAGAGGCGTTCGACATCGGCTTCGAGGTGCCCTGCGACGACCCATTGTTCATCGCCGGCACGCCGCTGCTGGGGCCCAACCATTGGCCGGCAGTGGAAGGTTTTCGCGAAGCCGCGCAAGCGTATTATGCGGCGGTATTCGCTTTGGGCCGCAAGCTGTTCAGTGGCTTTGCCCTGGCGTTGGGCTTGCCGGAGGATTATTTCGATGCCTTGGTGACCCGGCCGCCGTCCAAGCTGCGGCTGATCCACTACCCGTTCGATGCCGATGCGCAGGATGCGCCGGGGATCGGCGCGCACACCGACTACGAGTGTTTCACCATCCTGCATGCCGACCAGCCTGGCCTGGAAGTTATGAACAACCAAGGCCAATGGATCGATGCACCGCCGGTGCCGGGTGCTTTCGTGGTTAACATTGGCGACATGCTCGAGGTGATGACCGCCGGCGCCTTCGTTGCGACGGCGCACCGGGTACGCACGGTCGCGGCAGAACGTTACGCTTTCCCGTTGTTCTACGCCTGCGACTACCACACCCAGATCAAGCCGCTGCCGGCGTTCGACAACGGCGCAGCGCAATACGAAACCATCACCATCGGCGAACACATGTGGTCGCAGGCGCTGCAAACCTACAGCTACCTGCGCCGCAAAGTCGAGCGCGGCGAACTGCAACTACCGGCTCAGGCGCGCAAGCCTTCGAGCTTCGGCCATTTGAAAAAGCAGGCCGACCCCGCCTGATGCGTTACCTATAGCCAGAAATTACCCTTCGGAGCCTCCACATGATCCAGCGCCCCCCCGTGATCCGCCTGAGCCTGCTCGCCGCCGGCTTGCTTTGCAGCCATGCCAGTTTTGCCGCGGCCACCGCGACAGCCGGCGAGTTGAAAGTCGGCATGGAAATCACCTACCCCCCCTTCGAATCCTACGACGCCAATAAGAATGTGGTCGGCTCCGACCCGGAGTTGAGCCAGTCCTTAGCCAAAGCGATGGGCGCCAAGGCCAGTTTCGTCGACACCAAGTTCCCCAACCTGATCAGCGGGCTCAATGCCGGGCACTACGACGCCATCATCTCCGGCATGTACATCACCCCTGAACGGGAGGCCCAAGCACTGGCCATTCCTTATGCCAACACTGGCGCGGCGATCATGGTGCCGAAGGGCAGCGAGCTGACCCCGCTAGTGCCTGAAGACCTGTGCGGCAAAAAGATCGGCCTGGAACAGGGCACCACCTGGGTGGCCAGGTTCAAGCAACTGTCCACCGACTACTGCGTGCCGAACAACAAGGGCGCGATCACCGTCAGTGAGTTCCCTTCTGCGCCCGAGGTCACCCAAGCGTTGCTGTCGAAGAACATCCAGGCCCAGGTCGAAATCGCCGGCGCCGCGCACATGATCGCCGAACGCACCAATGGCCGGGTGGTCGTCACGTCGCAGAAGCTGGTGTACCCGCAAACCCTGGGTATCTACGTGAAGAAGGGTAACGAGGCCACCTATCAAGCGCTGCTCAAGGCACTGCAAGAGAGCAAACAAAACGGCGAATACGCGGCGATCCTCAAGAAATACGATCTAGAAGCGTCTAACTGACGCTATACCGCTGCCCTGGCCATTAGTGAATGGCCAGGGCAGCGCCCTATGGGGTGCTCCTATGCCATTTGATTGGTCCTATTTTTTCTCGCTGTTCTCGGTTGCCGACTTTTGGTTGGCCAGCCTCACCGTGATCGAGCTCAGCGCGCTGGCGTGGTTCATTGGCATGGTCCTGGGCTTTGGCTTGGCCACCGCCAAGCTCTCGACCTCGCGCTGGGTGCGCTTGCCCGCCACCGTGTATGTGTGGTTCTTTCGCAGCGTTCCGCTGTTGGTACTGGTGGTGTTCGTTTATAACCTGCCCCAGCTGTTCCCTAGCAGCGGGGGGGTATTGTCGGTGCCGTTCTATTCCGGCTTGATTGCCCTCGTTGTCACGGAGGCGGCCTACATGGCCGAGATCCATCGCGGCGGCTTGCTTTCAGTTGCCAAGGGCCAACGCGAAGCCGGGCGAGCATTGGGTATTGGCGTATTGGGCCTGCAACGGCTGATCGTGATTCCTCAGGCCTTTCGCATTTCGCTGCCCACACTGATCAACGAATACATTACGGTGGTGAAGCTCACCTCGTTGATTTCGGTAATTTCCCTCACCGAGTTGCTCACCGTGGGCCAACGCCTGTACGCACAGAACTTTTTGGTGATGGAAACGCTGGCGGCGGTTGGGGTGTATTACGTGCTGATCGTCACGTTGTTCGGCTGGGCCTTGCAGCACCTGGAGCGCCGGCTCGATTTAAGCCTGCGCAAACCCACCAGCCTGGACACGGCAGAGGAGCGGGCATTGCGCGAGGGGCTACCTACCATCAAGGCCACTGCATCACGCGCCAACATTTCGGGTGCGGCGCCTGCGTTGCAACTGCGCGGCGTACATAAACGCTATGGCACGCATGCGGTGCTTAACGGCATCGACCTTAGCGTGCGCGCCGGTGAGGTGGTTTCGATTATCGGCCCTTCGGGTTCCGGCAAAACATCGTTGATCCGCACGCTCAATGGCTTAGAGCGCATCGACGAAGGCGAGATCGTGCTGTTCGGTGAAAGCTATATCAACGCCAGTGACAAGCCCAATAACGCCCGGGTTCGCCAGGGCGTACGGCGCATTGGCATGGTGTTCCAAAGCTTCAACCTGTTCCCCCACCGCACCGTGCTGGATAACGTGACCCTCGCACCGCGCTATCACGGGCAGCCTAAAGCGAGCACCGACGCCTACGCGCTGGGCCTGCTCGATAAGGTGGGGTTATTGGCGCATGCGTACAAATACCCTCACCAACTGTCGGGCGGCCAGCAGCAACGTGTGGCCATCGCCCGTGCCATGGCCATGCAGCCAGATATCCTGTTGTTCGATGAACCCACCTCAGCGCTGGACCCGGAGCTGGTCGGCGATGTACTCAACGTGATTGCCGCGTTAGCCAAAGAGGGCATGACCTTGCTGATCGTCACGCACGAAATGGACTTTGCCCTGCAGATCTCGGATCGGGTGGTCTTCATGGAGCACGGCAATATCCAGTTGGCGGCTACCCCTGCGTCTATTCGCCAAGCACCCGGTGCGCAACGGGTGCGGCGCTTCATGGGGCTGGAGCGTGAAGAGAGTGCCGTGGTGGCAGCCCAATGAAGCAGTGATAACCGTGCCGCCCTTGGGTGGCGCGGTTATTTTTTGCCTGCGCTGCATGGCCCTGCCGCGTGGCCTTGCCCTGCAATGCGGGTTGAGCAAGTGTAGTGGTCTAATGAAACCGGACACCCATTTGGGCGAGAATGCTCGCCATAGAGAGGTGTCCGATGACCAAGCAACGCCGTACCTTTACCCCCGAATTCAAACGTGAAGCCGCCAGCCTGGTGCTAGACCAAGGCTACAGTCACATTGAGGCAGCTCGATCGCTCGGGTTGGTTGAATCAGCATTACGTCGGTGGGTCAGCCAGCTCCAGCAGGAGCGTGGCGGCGTCACCCCGACCAGCAAGGCGTTGACACCTGAGCAGCAAAAAATCCAAGAACTGGAAGCTCGGATCAATCGGCTGGAACGGGAAAAATCTATATTAAAAAAGGCCACCGCGCTCTTGATGGCCGAGGAACACGAGCGTTCGCGTTAATCGATCAACTGCGGGCTCAAGAGCCGGTTGATCTGTTGTGCTCGGTATTTGAAGTCACCCGATCTTGCTACTACGCGTACTGTCGAAAACGCCGATCCCCTGATGCCGAACGGGTGATTTTGCGCAGCCGCGTGAACGAGCTGTTTACCCAAAGCCGAAGCGCTGCGGGCAGTCGGAGCATCATGCTGATGATGAAAGAGGACGGCATGCAAATCGGGCGATTCAAGGTACGTAAGTTGATGCGCGAGATGAATCTGATCAGCAAACAACCGGGCGCCCATGCCTACAAAAAGGCCACCGTGGAGCGACCTGATATCCCGAACGTACTTGATCGAGAGTTCAGCGTGGCATCCCCCAACAAGGTCTGGTGCGGTGACATCACGTACGTTTGGGCCGAAGGTCGATGGCACTATCTGGCAGCGGTCATCGATCTTTATGCGCGCAGGGTCGTGGGCTGGGCGTTCTCAGCCAAGCCTGACGCTGACCTGGTGATCAAGGCACTGGATATGGCCTATGAGCAGCGTGGCCGGCCTCAGAATATGCTGTTTCACAGCGATCAGGGCAGCCAATACGGCAGCCGGAGTTTCCGCCAGAGACTATGGCGATACCGTTTCACACAGAGCATGAGTCGGCGCGGCAACTGCCACGATAACGCGCCGATGGAGCGGCTGTTTCGCAGTCTGAAAACAGAATGGATACCGACGGTGGGCTACATGAGTGCTGCGCTAGCGCAACAGGATATCGGCCGGTTCCTGATGGAACGATACAACTGGCGGCGACCGCATCAGTTCAACGAAGGCTTAGCACCTGCCGTTGCCCAGGAAAAACTTAATGGAGTGTCCGGGATCAGTTGACCACTACACAAGGCCCCACAAGCCCTTAAAAGACAAAACCCCAACCGCGTGAGCGATTGGGGTTTTGTGGGTTTGAATCTTGACGATGACCTACTCTCACATGGGGAAACCCCACACTACCATCGGCGATGCGTCGTTTCACTGCTGAGTTCG
>NZ_JAAOCA010000065.1 GCF_014694385.1 Pseudomonas typographi
GGGCTTGCCCGGGCGCTGTTCGGTGCGCCGAAGTTGATCGTACTGGACGAACCGAATTCCAACCTCGACGAGGCCGGCGAGGCGGCGCTGATGCACGCCCTGCAGACCCTCAAGAGCGCCGGCAGCACGGTGCTGATGATCACCCACCGGCCCAGCGTGCTGGGGGTGGTAGACAAAATCCTGGTGCTCAATGGTGGGCGCCAGCAGGTGTTCGGGCCTAAAGACCAGGTGCTCAAGACAGTGCTGCCGGTGTCCCATGGGCCTACGGTGGTTAAAGGAGGGCGACGGGATGGCTGAACCGCTATTGAAACGGCCCTTGGTCGAAGTCCCCAAACCTGCCCGGGTGCCGGTCAGCAGCGATGCGGCGGGCACCGCACGGCGTGGCCTGTGGTTCTTACTGGTGGCGCTCGGCGGTTTTTTGGCTTGGGCCTTTTTCGCGCCATTGGACCAAGGCCTGGTGGGGCAGGGCACGGTGGTGGTGGATGGCGAACGCAAGACCGTACAGCCATTGGTGGCGGGTGTGGTGGATAAAATCCTGGTCAACGAAGGCGATACCGTGGCCGCTGGCCAGTTGCTGGTGCAGCTGAACACCGTGCAGGCGCAGTCACAATTGGCCGTGACCCGTGGCAAACTGATCACCGCCCGCGCCACCGAGGCGCGGCTGACCGCCGAGCGCCTCAAGCAGGGCCAGATCACCTGGCCCGCCGACCTGTTGGCGCTGGGTGACGACCCACGGGCCAAGGCCGCCATGGCGTTGCAGCAGAACTTGTTCACCGCGCGGGCGGCGGAATTGGCCAGCCGCCAGGGTATCGTGGAGCATGAGGTAGCCTCATTAGGCCAGCAAATGAAGGCCTACCAGCAGGTGCGCAGCAATTACGAGACCCAGCTTGGCTTTCAGCAGCAAGAGCTCACGGGGTTGCGGGATCTGGCCCGCGATGGCTATGTACCGCGTTCCAAATTGTTCGAGGCCGAGCGCAACGCGGCGCAACTGGCTGGCCAGTTGGCCTCCAGCATCGGCGACATCGGCAAGACGGCGCAGTCGATCAACGAGAGCAAGCTCAAGGCCTTGCAGCAAGATCAAGAGTTTCGCCGCGACGCTGAAAGCCAACTGAGCGATGTGGCCGCCGAGGCCTCCGGCTACGCCGACCAGATCGCCGCGTTGGAATTCGAGGTGGCCAACGGCGCCCTGAAGGCCCCGGTCGGCGGCCAGGTGCTGGACCTCACGGTGCACACCATTGGTGGTGTCGCTACGGCGGGCCAGGCACTGATGGAAGTGGTGCCACTGGATGCGCCATTGGGCGTGACGGCACGTTTCCCACCCATGTTGGCTAACAAGCTTAAGCCCGGCTTGCCGGTGCAAGTGCACTTCACCGCCTTGCAGCGGGTGGACACGCCCCTGGTGATGGGCACCGTGGTCACCGTTTCGGCAGACCAATTGATCGACGAGCAAACCCATATGCCGTACTTCTCCGCACGCATCGAACTGCCGCCGGACAGCCTCGCCAAGTTGCGTGCGTCGGGCCTGCCGGTCAAGCCGGGGATGCTCGCGGACGTGACCGTGGTCACTGGCGAACGAACCTTGGTGAACTACTTGGTCAAACCCTTGCGCGAGCGTTTGCTGGCAGCTTTCAAGGAAGAATGAATGCGAACCCTGTTGATCGCAGCCGCGCTGCTTACGTTGGGCGCGCAGGCCGCCGAACCCCAGCACCTGACGTTGTTGCAACTGTACGATGCCTCGCGGCTGAATGACCCGGTGATGCGCTCGGCGGACTTCGCCCACCGCGCTTCGCAAAACGAAGAAGCCATTGGCCGTGGCGGGCTGCTGCCGCAGTTGTCGATCAGTTCGCGCTACGGGCGCGGCGGGCGTACCGACGGCGGCGCTGACTCGTCCTATGTCGACAGTGATGATTACCAATCGAACACGATCTCCCTGGTGGCGCAGCAGCCGATATACGATAAAGGGCGCTGGGCGGCGTATCAGGAGGCCAAGGCACGGGGGTCATTGGGCGAGAGCCAGTACGATGCGGCCAGCCAATCGCTGTTCGATCGGGTGACCAAGGCCTATTTCGCCGTGTCGCGTATCGAAAACGAACTTAAGCTGATCGGCCAGCAAAAGGCAGCGATCGCCGGCCTGCTGGAACAAGCCAAGCGCTTGTACGATGCAGGCCAAGGCGCGGTGACCGACATCGACGAGGCGCAGGCACGGTATGACCTGGTGCAGGCCCAAGAAGCGGAAAACCAGGCCAACCGCATCGCCGCGCTGCGCACCTTGGCCGGCCGCGGCAGCTTGCCGCTACTGGAAGTTGAGCGCATGCGCGAGCTACCGCCGCAAAGCGACCCGTTGCGCACGGAGCGCGGCCTTGACTACTGGACCGACCTGGCGCGCAACGCCAGCCCCGAACTTGCCGCGCGGGCTGCCCAGGTGAAGGTGGCCGAGGCGCAAGCCGAAACCCAACGCGCCGGGCATTACCCCACGCTTTCGTTGACCGGCCAGCTCACCCGCCGCGACAACTCCCAGTACGAAGAGCTCTCGCCGCGCCAGGACAGCTACTATGTCGGCTTGGCCCTGGACATCCCGCTGTACCGGGGCGGCGCCACCAGCGCCTCGGTACGCAAGGCCAGCGAAGCGTTGTCGGGTGCCCAGGCTGATTTCGACGCCGAACGCCAGCAACTGGCCGAGGATGTGGAAACCGACTACATGGGCGTGGTGGCAGGCTTTGCCAAATGCAAGGCACTGCAGCGGGCGGTGGAGTCGAACCAGAAAGCGCTGACCTCCACTGAAAAAGGCTACCAGGGCGGCGTGCGTTCCACGGTAGACATCCTCGATGCCCAGCAGCGGCTGTTCGAAGCCCGCCGCGACCTGCTCAACGGTAAGCTCGACATGCTCACCAGCTACGTGAGCTTGCATGTACGCACCGGCCAGATGGACCGTGCGGTGCTGGAAAAGGTGCAGGAACTGTTCTAAGGGCCACCCCTCTCATGGCGGCTGAAACCCTAAGCAGGTCCAGGGGCGCCCCGGGGGAACGCAACCGGTTGCTTAAACGCTTTCACCATTGGCCCGGCGCAACTGCCGGATGATCCCGGCGTGGTCTAAGTCCCCATCGCCGGCCTCGACCATGGCCGCGTACAGGCCGTCCACCACCTTAGCCACCGGTAATGCCAGGCCCAGGCTGGCGGCTTCGGCCAGGGCGGTGCGGGTGTCCTTCGCTTGCCACTTGGCTGGGCCGCCGGGGCGAAAGTCGGCGTTGATCATGCGTTCGCCGTGCTGGCGCAGGATGGGCGAGTCGGCGAAACCGCCAGCGAGGGCCTGGCGCACCTTCGCCGGGTCCGCGCCGCCGCGCTCGGCCAGCAGCAAGCCTTCGGCCACCGTGGCCAGGGTGCTGGCTACGATCAGTTGATTCACCAGTTTGGCCAGTTCGCCACAACCGGCCGGGCCCACATGCACCGGGCGGCCCAGGGCGCTTAAATAGCCTTCGGCCTGGGCAAACGCTGCGGCGCTGCCACCGGCCATGATCGCCAGGTTGCCCTCGCGGGCGCCGCGCTCGCCGCCGGATACCGGCGCGTCCAGGTATTCCAGGCCCAATGCCTGGCAGCGTGCCGCCTGTTGGCGTGCGGTGGGCACCGGGATCGAGCTCATCACGGCCACCACCGAGCCCTGGGCCAGGCCGGCGGCCGCGCCCTGCTCACCAAACAGCAGGTGGTCGCAGGTGGGGCCGTCGCTGAGCATGCACAGCAGCGCCGCCGCGCCCACGCTCACTTCGGCGGGGTGTTGGCATACCTGCGCACCGGCCTCGGCCAAGGCGGCCAAGCGCTCGCCGGAGCGGTTCCATACCTTGACCCGGTGGCCTGCCGCAAGCAGGTTGAGCACCATGGGTGCGCCCATGATGCCGGTGCCGATGAAGCCCAGGGTGGCGCTCATGCCTTACCCTCGTGTAACGGCTCGCCGGGCTGCGCGCTGTGCGCCATGCCGCGGGGCAGCACCAGCATGCCGACGCCGCCGGCGGCCACCAGCGCGGCGATGATCAAAAAACCCGGCGTGTAGCTACCGGTGGTGCTGAACAACAGCCCAGTGATATACGGGCCGGTGAACCCGCTCAGGTTGCCGATAGAGTTGATCAAACCGATGCCGGCGGCAGCACCGACCCCTGTCAGCGCTTGCCCGGGTACCGCCCAGAACACGTTGATCGCGCTGTACACACCGATTGCCAGCAGGGTAAAGCCGATCACGATGACCCAGGGCTGGTTGATGACCAATGCCAAGGCAATCGACGCTGCGGCCAGCAATGCCGCGCCCCCGGCGTGCCAGTGGCGTTCCTGATGGCGGTCGGAATGGCGGCTCCAGAGGATCATGCACAGCGCTGCCAAGGCGTAGGGCACTGCGGTGAGCAGGCCGTTCTGCATCAGCCCCAGTTCAAGGCCGAAGGTTGCGCGGAACGACTGCAGCACGGTAGGCAAGAAGAAATTCATGGCGTTGGAGCCTGAGGTAATGCCGAAATACACGAACGCCATCAGCCAAACCTGCGGGTTGCACAACGCCTTGGCGACCATTTGCCGTTTGCTCAAGTGTGCACCCACCGCCAGCGGCTTGGCCCGCTCCTCGCGCGCGAGGGTGTCGGTCAGCCAATGCCGTTGCGCCTCGCTTAGCCAATGGGCGTCCGCCGGGCGGTTGGTGAGGTAGAACAGGCAAGCGATGCCCAGGGCGATCGCCGGCAAGCCCTCGGCGATGTACATCAGGCGCCAGCCGACCACGCCAACATGCTCGCCCAGTTGCATCAAGCCCACGGACAACGGCGCGCCGATCACTTGGGAAATCGGCACGCCCAGGTAGAACATGGCGAAAATCCGCGCGCGGTAGCGGTTTGGGAACCACAGTGAGAGCAAGAAAATCATCCCTGGGAAGAACCCGGCCTCGGCGACACCCAATAACACGCGCAATACCACGAAATGCGTGGCGCTCTGCAAAAAGCCCATGGCTGCTGCGACCAGCCCCCAGGTGATCATGATTCGGGCAATCCACACCCGCGCGCCGAACCGGTGCAGCAGGATGTTGCTCGGCACTTCGAACACGAAATAGCCCAAAAAGAAAATCCCCGCGCCCAGCCCGTAGGTCGCCTGGCTGATGCCGATGTCCTCGTTCATGCGCAAGGCCGCGAAGCCGACATTGGTGCGGTCCAGAAACGCCACCACGAACAGCACGATCAAAAAAGGAATCAGCCGGCGGGTGATGCGGCGGATGGTTTGTTGTTCCAACGATGGGGTAGCGCTGTGGTCCATGGCGGCATCTCTTGTTGTTTTTGTTGTGTGGGCTTTAGCGGGCTACCGCCTGGTGTCTTCGATGTGGGCGCGCACGATGCTGTCGAAGTCGGCATCGGCCTCAAACCCCAGGGCCCTGGCGCGCGGCGCCTCGACCCGGGTGGGCCAACTGCTGACGATGCGTTCGATCGCAGGGTCGTGCTGCCACTGGATCAAGCGCGTCGCCTCCACGCCGGCCACCCGTTCCAGGGCATCGACCATCTCGCCCACGCTCAAGGTCAGCCCCGGCAGCGGGATGATCCGCTCGCCGCCCAAATGCTGTGGCGCCAACCACATGGCCCGCTGCATCGCCTGCAATACCCGCCGGGGCGAACTGATGAATACCTGCGTGTCGCGGCCGACGGGGCACACGGCCGGCTCGCCATTCAGCGGCTCGCGAATGATCGAACTGAAGAACGTCGAGGCCGCCTTGTTCGGCTTGCCGGGGCGCACCACCACGGTCGGCAGGCGCAATACCCGGCCGTCGATGAAACCTTTGCGTGAATAATCGGCCACCAGCAGTTCGCCGACCGCCTTTTGCATGCCATAGGACGACTGCGGCGTGAGCGCGGTGTGGTCGCCCACTACCGGCGGCAACTGGCCGCCGAACACCGCAAACCCACTGCTGAATACCAAGCGGGTGCCACGGCCTTGCCGGCGCAGGGTTTCAAGCAGGTTGATCAGCCCGTGCAGGTTCACCTGCATGCCCAATTCGAAATCCGCCTCGGCCGCAGCACTGACCACCGCCGCCAAGTGCCACACCAGGTCTACGCCGTCGGCGATACGGGCTACTGTGGCAGCGTCGGCGATGTCGCCTGTGAGCACTTCCAGGCGCGGGTCTTGCGGCAGGCCTTCACCGGCGAAGGCATCGAACAGGGTGATGCGCTCGATGCGCTGTGCTGGCTGGCCTTCCAGGGCCAAGTCGCCCTCTGCCAGTAATTGCCGGGCGAGGTGCTTGCCAATGAAGCCAGTCCCGCCGGTGATGAGAATTCGCATGGGAAATCCTTGTGGTGGTCGGGGTATTCAGTTGCTCATGCCGCCGTCGATCACTTGCACGGTGCCGGTCATGTAGGCGCTGGCGGGGCTCGCCAGGTACAGCGCGAGGCTTGCGATTTCCTCGGCTCGGCCGAGCCGGCCCATGGGTTGGCGGGCCACGTACGCCGCGTGCACCGCATCGACGCTCTGGCCGCTGGCACGGGCTTGGGCGGCGATGCGTTGCTGCAGCGAGGGGGAGTCGACAGTGCCGGGGCAGATGGCATTGCAGCGGATGCCGCGGGTTACGTAGTCGGCGGCAATCGACTTGGTCAAGCCGATCACCGCCGCCTTACTGGCCGAATAGGCGCAGCGCTGGGGCACCCCCATTACACTGGAGGCCACCGAGGCCATGTTGATGATCGAACCGCCACCGCGGGCGAGCATGCCGGGCAAAAACGTGCGGATGGTGTGGTACATCGCGGTCACGTTCAGGTCGAACGAAAACCGCCAAGCGTCCGGTTCACAGGCCAGGATATCACCGGCATGGACGAAGCCTGCGCAGTTGAACAGCACGTCTACCTCGCCGATGTCCTGATGCACGGCGGCGATGGCGGTAGGGTCAGTGGCGTCCAGGGTGATGGCGTTCAGGCCGCCAATGGCACGTAGTGGTTCGATGTCGCGGTCGCTGGCATACACCGTGGCGCCGGCGTCGCGAAACGCCAGTGCCGAGGCCAGGCCCATGCCTTGGGCAGCGGCAGTGATCAGTACGCGGGTGTGAGTGAGCGTCATGGGCGGCTCCTTTTTGCTGTTGTTATGTACCACGCCGTGCGCTTTACCCTAGGGCGGCCGCGCGATAATCTCCAATGACATCTACTCAACTGGCAATAGCTGCAGGTTATCGACTGGCATGGCCGACATCAGCTTCAACCCACTGTGCAATTGGTTGCGCTTTCGCCATTTGGTGCTGATCGACACCCTGGCGCGGCAGCAGAACATGCACGCCACCGCCCAGGTGATGAATATCAGCCAGCCCGCCGTGAGCAAAATGCTGCGTGAAGTCGAAAAACTGCTGGGCTTCGAATTATTCCAACGTTTGCCCCGGAGCATGCCGCCCACCGACCTGGGTGAGCAGGTGGCGCGTTATGCCGCCATTGCGCTGAACGACCTACGCCAGTTCGCCGAGCAGATCAACCACCTGCACGCCGGTGGCCATGGCTTGGTGCGGGTGGGCACGATCTTCGCGGCCACCGCGGTAGCCCTGCCGGCGGCGATCGTGCAGGTGAAACAGCACTGGCCGCTGCTGAATATCCAAGTGCAGGAACACACCAGCAGCGTGTTGCTCGAACGGCTGGAGAACAAAGAGCTGGACCTGGTTATCGCCCGCTACACCCTCGACCGCCACCGCGGGTTGTTCGATTTCCAGGCGCTGGCCCCCGAGCCCTTGGCCTTGGTAGTGGGTAGCCAGCACCCGCTGTGCCTGCTGGGCGACCTACCCATGGGGGGGCTGAGCGACTGGCCATGGGTGGTATACCCGCCAGGCACGCCGGTGCGTGCCCGCACCGAACGGGCGTTTGCCGAGGCGGGGTGGGTGTTCCCAGGCAATGTGGTCGAAACGGTGTCGCCACGCACTACGCTGCAATTGTTGCAAACCGCGCCGATGATCGCCATGTTGGCCGAAGCGATGGTAGAGCCTGAGGTGCAGGCCGGGCGCCTGCACAAACTGGCATTGCCGTTCCCGCTGGCGCTGGACGACTACGGTGTGATCACCCGCCGTGGCGAGGCGCCCAGTTGGGCAGCGCAGGCGTTGATCGATGCGTTGCTGGCCGCCGCGCCTGCCGGCATGGCGGCCGGGTAAACCGGCCAGGCCGGGAAGCCGCCGGCTTAGCTGCCCAGGGCGGTGGGCTTAGATGGGGAACAGTTCGCCCAACTTCGTCGCCAGCATCATGTCGCCTTCGGTGCGCAGCTTGCCGCCCATGAAGGCTTGCATGCCGTCGGTTTCGCCGCTGACGATGCCTTGAAGGGTTTCGCCGTCCATCAGTAGGGTCACGTTAGCCTCGGGGTTTTCGCCTTCCTCCAACTTACAGGTGCCGTCTTTGACGATGAGGTTGAAGTGCTTGGCGTCGTCGATGCAAAACCCGAAAATCAGATCCAGGCCCTTGGCGGCCTGGGGGTTGAACTTGGCTTTCATGGTTTCGATGGCTTGGGTCACGTCGGTCATGGAAATGTCCTGTTATACGGGGAGCCAGAAGCGGTTAGGGGCTCGCAGGCGAGCGTGCAGGCAGGTTAGGAGCAACGCCTAGGGCTGTCAACGATATTTCATACGGTCGTTTCAAAAGAGTGTTTCACGGGTAAGCATGGTCCATCACTGGCCGGCGCCTGAGCGCGCCGGTATGCTGCCTGGCAACGTGGCGCCTTGCATTGGGCGCCGGCCCTGTTCTGAAGGAGACACCGTGGAGTTTTTTGCCGATTACCTTGGCTTTCTCGCCAAGACCGCCACCCTGGTCGTGGCCATCCTGATCGTAGTGGCGGCGCTTGCGTCATTGCGCGGCAAGGGCCGGCGCAAGGGTGGGCAACTGCAAGTGCACAAGCTCAATGACTTCTACAAGCAGCTGCGCGAGCGGCTCGAAGCCAGCTTGATGGACAAGGACGCGCTCAAGCGCCACCGCAAGCAGCAGGCCAAGGCCGAGAAGGCCAAGAAAAAACACAAGGAAACTCCCCAGCGGGTGTTCGTGCTCGATTTCGACGGTGATATCAAGGCTTCGGCCACCGAAAGCCTGCGCCAGGAAATTACCGCGTTGCTGACCGTGGCCACCCCCAAGGACGAAGTGGTGCTGCGCCTGGAAAGCGGCGGGGGCATGGTTCACAGCTACGGCTTGGCCTCCTCGCAACTGGCCCGGGTGCGCCAGGCCGGCGTACCCTTGACCGTGTGCGTAGACAAAGTTGCCGCCAGCGGCGGCTACATGATGGCCTGCATCGGCGAGAAGATCCTCTGCGCCCCATTCGCCGTGCTCGGCTCTATCGGCGTAGTGGCCCAACTACCCAACATCCACAAGTTGCTGCGCAAGCACGATATCGACGTGGAGCTGCACACCGCCGGCGAGTTCAAGCGCACCCTTACGGTATTGGGCGAGAACACCGAAAAGGGCCGAGAGAAGTTCCAGGAAGACCTAGAGATTACTCACCGGCTGTTCAAGAATTTCGTGGTGCATTACCGCCCGCAACTGTCGATCGACGAGGTGGCGACCGGCGAGGTGTGGCTGGGGGTCAGCGCCTTGGAAAAACAACTGGTCGATGAAATCAAAACCAGCGACGAGTACCTGGCCGAGCGGGCTAAGGTGGCCCAGGTGTTCCATTTGCACTTCGCCGAGCGCAAAACGCTGCAAGAGCGCATGGGGATCGCCGCGGCGGTAGCGGCCGAACGGGGCGTTAGCCGGTTCTGGGCGGCACTGGTGGCGCGGCGGCTGTGGTAACGCCCGTATATAGTTAACGCGCCTGGAATACCCGCCGCCGTCATCGTGTGGCCTCCTGACCTGGAGGCTACCTCTTTTGAAAAATGTCCTTCCCCATTACGCCTTGTTCGAAGCCGGCATCGACCAATGGCTGGTGCGGGCTTCGCCCGCGCAACGTGATCAGCTTCAGCACCTCACACTTCAGGCCCAGCGCGCCAGTGAAGCATTGCGCCTGCAACTGAGCGGTATTCCCGCCGTTAGAGACTTTGCCCTGGGCCTGCTTGCGCCTCGGTTACCGGCCGGGGTAGACCCGGAGCACGCCACCTTGGTGCATCGCTATCAGCCCGGTTGCGCACCGGACCTGGGGCCGCTGAACCCCCTTACCCCATTGGTAGCGGTGGTCGGTGATTGGGTGTGCCCGGTAGAGACACAGCGAAATACACTGCTGCAGGCGGCGTTGGCGAATTTTCCCAGCCCTACCGGTTATGGCCAACCGGCTGAGACTTTCCAAGTGCAGGGCGCCGATCACCTGGACGGGCTAGCTTTCGTGCGCATCGTGCACGAGCTGAACATCGGCCAGCGCTACCAGGCCCTGTTGGCTGAGCGGTTACCGGTGCCGGCGGCGGTGCCATCGGTGTTGCAAAGCGCCTATGAACAGTGGCGCCAGGCGCTGCTGCGCAATGCCGCCTGCCAGGCCAGGCTCAGCGGCCAGGCCAGTGAACCGGCGCTGGCGTTGTTGGGTGAAGCCCAAGTGCCTGAATCGACCGTGCAGCGGTCTGTGGCGCTGTTTGGCACTGTATTGCCAACGCTGCGCGTATATGCCCCGGCCAGCGGCCGTGGCCCGCTGCTGCTGCATGTACCCAACGCCCCGGAGGGCGCGCTGCGATCGTTCGCCGATGAACGCACGCTCATCGACCATGTGTTGGTGTGCCTGACGCAGCCCGCCGGCCGCCGTTTTTTGCTGCGTACCGCGCTGTTGAAAGACCAACCCGTGTTAGCGCGCAAGCTGAACGGTAACGTGAGCGAGGGTGCCGTCACCGTGGCCGAGCGCGATATCGTGCAACTCACCCCATTGGCCGACAGTTCGCCGCGGGCCGCCTATGCACAATGGCGAGCCGCATTGCTGGCCAATGCGGCTACGCTGGCAGTGCCGCGCAGTGTCCTGGCCGGTAAACGCCACGATCTATTGATCGCCAAGCTGGTAGCCGATGCTGAGCAAGTGCTGTTCACCGCTGCCATGCTGGTGCCGGGCTGCCAACCGTTGGGCTGGGCCGCATTAGCGGTGTACGTTCACGGTATCGCCGACCAGGTGTATAGCGGTTACCACGCCTGGCAGCTGGGCGATCGCGAAGAAGCCATCAACCACCTGTTCTCAGTTGCAACCAACCTGGCTGCGGGTGTTATCGTGCAGCGGGTGCACAGCCGTTTTTTCAGCCAGCTGCTGGTGCTGGACGGCCCCGATGGCGCGCCGCGCCTGTGGCGCCACGACACCGCCACCTGGCAGGCACCACAGCAGCCACCGGCCGGCGTTGAACCTGGGGCGGATGGCCTGCTGCGCGCCGGCCAGCGCTGTTGGGCGCGGGTGGGCACCCAGCTATACCCTGTAACCGAGGCTGCGCAGGCCGGCGAAGCGATGGTGTTGCGGGTACCCGGCAACCATGAAGGCGTGGTACCTGAGCTGGTACCGTTCGCCGACGGCCAATGGGCCTGGGCCCATGAACACCCACTGGCCTGGCAAGGCCCCCGCCTGCTGCGGGCATTCGGCGAGGTGCCCGGCCCAGTGGGTGACCAAGCGCTGCTCGAGGCCCAGCACCTGGCTGGCCTAACCGATGACCAATTGCGCTATCACTGCGCGAACCGGTTGCCATTGCCGGCGCTTTTACGTTACTGGCTGCGCCACCGTGAGTTGAGCCACGCCTTGCAACGCTGGGCGGGGGAATTACGTTCGCTGGGTTGGGCACGGGTCGATGCCGCCAGTGTGGTAGGG
>NZ_JAAOCA010000066.1 GCF_014694385.1 Pseudomonas typographi
CGTCGATGCGGTTGACGGTGACGCCATCCCCGTACCAGTCTTCACCGATCACTCCGTAAACGGTGATGGTGTCGGAGGTGGTCTCCACGGCGGCCCGGAGCGCCGGATTCCATTTTTCGAGCGCGCGCGGACTCAGTTCGCAGTTGAAGCTGCGAGCATTGACATTCAGTGGCATGGTTACTCCTGAGCCTGGCCAAGCCAGTTTTTAAGGGCTGCTTGGGCGGCCTGCCCATCGGTTGACTGGCCGAGTTGATCAATGGGCGCCAGGTTGGTCTGGACGGTGAGCACCGCGGCATTGCCGCCGTGTCGTGGCAGGTTCTCTTTCACCCTGCACTCGTCACGGGTCATGATCCCGTTCTGGGTCATCTGGCTATACCATGCAGCGCGGCCTGCGCTGTCGGCCTTGAGGAAAGCTTCCAGCGAGAATTCCGCGTAATACATCCGACGATCCACGGGAGTGAGCAGACGCTTGTTTACGCACTGCTGGATCTGGCTGGTGACTGAGCTGATGCAAAAGGTCAGGAACGCAATCATCTGTTGTTCGAGCCCGGTTCCCCAGTTGCTGCCCGCGTCGGTCTTGCCCACCATCCACGGCGGTACGCCGAACCACCGGCATATCTCCTCAATGCTGTGACCCCTGGACTCCAGCAGTTGCGCATCCACAGGGTTGATGCCGATGGTTTCAGCCTTGACCCCCTGCTCGAGTACCGGCGATTTCCCGGCGTTCATCGCGCCGGAGACAGTCTTCACGTACTCTCGGAATTCTTCCCTTTGTTCAGCCTTGAGGATGCGGTCGACGCTGAAGGCGACCGTCGGAAGAAGCCCGTTTTTGAAGGTCCCGTTCGCTGCGTCGTCGGCAGACATCGCCGAGCCGAACACATCGGCGCCGAAGCGGATCGCGGACATTCCGACTCGACCGTCGATGCTGAACGCCGGAATGTGCAGCATGTCCGTTCGGGCAATTTGCCGTCGGGGTCCTTTCTTCGGGCGGTACCAGTACTCGAGGC
The DNA here is from genome assembly GCF_014694385.1 of Pseudomonas typographi. Classification (GTDB taxonomy): domain Bacteria; phylum Pseudomonadota; class Gammaproteobacteria; order Pseudomonadales; family Pseudomonadaceae; genus Aquipseudomonas; species Aquipseudomonas typographi. The sequence goes on from NZ_JAAOCA010000066.1 coordinate 1,008, forward strand.
GTCCATTGTCATCGACTTCGAGATCGACTCGTGAAGGCATCAGAAAGTCCAGCGCGACGACGCGATTGCCAGAGCGGTGAATCTCGCAATAAGCGTTGCCCCACAACAACATCGAGGCGACGACGGCCTGCCAGAACTGGAAAGCCGTCATGTCTTCGTTTGGGCTGTTGTGGATGACGTCGTATAGCGAGAAATCTCGTGCATCTTCGCGGTCACCGTCCGCCTTGCGACGGTAGATCCCCAGCGGAAGCCCGGCCACCGAAGTCGAGATGATCCGCACGCATGCCCATACGGTGGACAATCGCATGACGTTGTCGACATTAACGGCTTTGCCGGAACTGGACTGCCCACCAAGCCATGAGCCCCAGAACCCTCCGTCGCTCAGGCGTATGGCCTTTCCGGTCCAGTCGCCGAGCGACTTCATCGGCTTGGCCGCAGCCCTGCCGAGAACCAGCGAAAGAGATTTATTCACCGGCTAATCCTTTCTTGATGAAGCCTGAGATCATGAACATCGAGACGGAAGCGGCGATCAGTGCCCAGCCACTGCCGAACAGCGTGAATACGCCGCCGACCAGCAGGCCAAATCCGCACAGCGCTGCGAGTATGAAAAACGCCAGTGGCAGGTTCATGCGATTATTGGGTTCCGAATGGAGTCCATGAATGATTCGTTGTTGTCTGGCGATCCTCCCGCAAGCACGCGGTTAATCGCCATAATCAACCCCACAATCCCGTCGATTTTGTTCTCTGGCCGTTCTTTGTTCGGATAAATGTTGTCTTTCACATCCAGCTTGGCGACTACGTTGCTGGCCATCCAGGTGAGAATCGGGCAATCCCCGTGAGCAAGAACCCGTCGAAGCGTCAAGGCTTCCAATTCCTTCATCGGCTCACTGATGTTCTGCACCGTCTGACGGATTTCCACCATCGGCAATCCCTCGGCTTCCATCTCCTGAGCAAGCTGAGTGGCCTGCCATGGGTCGTACGCAACGGCCTCGATGTCGAAGCGCCCCGCGAACTCGCGCAGATCCTCCTTGATGACCTCGAAGTCGATTACCTCGCCGTCGGTCAGGGTCAGCAGGCCGAGAGCATCGAACTCGCGGTACCGAGAGGTATTGCTGTCCAGTTCCTCAATGACCCGCGCCTCGGGCAAGTAATACCTGCCGTGCACGTGCCAATACGGATCGTCGTCGACAGGCGGAAACAACAGGATGTTGCCCGCGATGTCGATCTTGCTGGCCAGATCGAGGCCGATGATGCAGCGGCGTCCCTCAAGCTCGGTGAGCGACTTGCGCGCCGGAGCCTCTTTCCAGCGCAGCATGTTGATCCAGGCGTTCTTGGCGCCCACCCATTCGTTCAAATGCTTGGTGCGGAACGTCGCCTGCTTGGTCGCTGACTGCATGGCGTCGCGCTGGCGGGCCAAGAGGAAATCAGCGTTGATCGATACGCCATGGTTCGGATTCGCCTTGATCAGCGAGGCCTCTGACGTCCAGTCGTCACCCTTGTCGATGGTGTAGAGCATCGCCCACAGGTCAGGCCGATCAATTACCCCTTCAAGCATTCGCTCGGCATCACGGACAAGCAGGTGGCATGGCCCGCCAATGCTCGATCCTGCCGTGGTGATGACCAGCATAATGGGCTGCTCGCGAGCGCCCATGCCGGTTTCCATCGTGTCGAACAGAGTGCTGTCCTGGTGTTCGTGATATTCATCAACGATCGCACAGGACGGTGAGCTACCGTCTCCTGGCTTGCCGATCACAGGCTCGAAACGCGAACCATCGTCCGTGCGGCACATATTCGAAGCGTTCACATCAACGCCGTAGTGGTCACGCAGTTCGGGCGTACGGTCGACCATTAGTTTGGCTGGGCGGAAAACCTCCCACGCCTGTTTCTCGGTCGTAGCGCCTGAATACACTTCGGCGCCGAACTCGCCATCAGCGGTGAACATGTAGATGCCCAGGCCGCCGCCGATGATTGATTTACCGTTCTTGCGTGGTACGAATATCAGGATGGTCCTGTACCGACGCGTGTCGTCTTTCTTGTGCAGCCAGCCGAACGGTATGCACACACCAAACAGTTGCCAGGGTTCGAGCTTGATCAGTTCACGCTTGTTGGCCCACTTTCCCTTCGTGTGAGGCAGCAACTGCAGGAATTTTGCGACCTTCTCCGCCCTTGCGGGGCTGAAATGGTATGGATACTTGGAGTCTTTCGAGCGTTCCAGGTCATCAAGGTGACGCTGGCACGCAAGCTTTATCCATTTGCACGCCACAATCTTCCCTGAAATCACTTGGACGGCGTACTTCTCTGCCGCCTTGACCAGGGGATAAGTCTGCTTTCTGGCCATTAGAGTTCCGCAAATGGGTTGCCCTTCGGCGCCTCCTTCTTCCCGCCGACCTTCGCGCGGTCCGCCGGCGTCATGCCGAACTTGCCGAGCAGTGCTTCGAGACGAACAAGCTTGGCTGCGGTGAACTCGATAGGGTCATCGCGAAATTGCGCCAGAAGGTTGGCGGCAATCTCCAGGCTGATCCGGTCTGAATTGGTCAGCACGTCCAGCGGCGCGACCTCGGCGATTTCATTCCAGGCATGAAGTACTGCGCCGTTGATATGGTCGGGCGCGCTGGTCAGCGGTCCGGAAGATTCGGCATCCTGACGCTTGCGCTCGGGGTGTTTCTTGAACGACCCGCGCAGCTCGAGCACGTTGGTCGGCGTCCTCGGTCGGGCCATTTGCTAAAACCTGTATTTTGGAGAAACGTAAAAAGAGTTTCGGGCGCGGTCTAGAAGCCAAAGGCTCCATACTTTTGACCCTCCCCACCCCCTGAAAATGGGAATATTTCTCACTCCAGAAAATTTCGATGAAGTTTCACGAGAATCGATCTCATTCACCCACCACGGGCACCAGACGCCTTTGCGTTGCCCCATCCGCCGTCCTCTGTCGCCGTCTTGCGGCTGTGGCATGAATGACACAGCGCTTGCCAGTTCGATCGTGTCCAGAACAGATCCTTGTCGCCTCGATGAGGAACGATGTGATCGACATCAGTAGAAGCTGCGACCAGACCCGCACGCTCGCACATGACGCACAATGGGTGCTTGGCAAGGAATCCCTTTCGCGCTTGCTGCCACTTGTAGCTGTAGCCACGCTGGGTGCTGCTCTCCCGCCGCTCATCGTGCTGCTGTGCTGCTTGCTTGGTCAGGTGCTCATGCTTCGGGCAGTAGCGGGTGCCACGTACCAGCGCGCCGCATGCTGGGGCGCTGCACGGTTTAAGAGGTCTGGCACCCATCAGCGCACCGGGCTTCCGTCCATGTACGTTCGAGGCTGAGCGTCTGGATCTTCAGGCTCATCCTCTGCCATCGCTTGGATCAGCAGGTCGAGCCTGTCGCCTATCTTCTCCATGGCCTCTGCTCCACGCTCCTGGGCCACAGCAATGCGCCGAAGCAGAGTTACCAAGTCTTCACTCATGGGGCACCTTGGCATATTGCCGGGACTCGTCAGACAGCGAGGTCACATCAGCGACGACCATTGTTGCATCGGCAGTGACCGGCTGGATGATCTCAGGAAGCACAGTGATCGTCGCTTCCTACAGGCCGCCCGCTCTTGCTGTGAGAGTGACTTCTTTAACGCGGGCCAACTCACTCCCGTCGCTCAGCATCACCTTCGTTCCCGCCGCCAGTTGTGCGCTGCCGAGCTTCTGGCTCGGTGGGGGCAGAATCGTCACGACGCTCAAGGATTTTTGCTGCTCGCTCATATGCGATTCGACTCCACTTGGCGGCCCACTCTCTGGTTCGGGCGCAGGTTGAACAGGCCATCACCAACCTCCGGCTATCTTGGTTCCGATGGCTACTCCGGCCAGGAACACGAACCACACAAGCATCAAACCCATGGTTGGGGCGTGATCACCAGTGAACGTTCGCATTGGCGGTGGTGCGGGTGGCGGCTGCCATCCATGTGGACGGCCTCGCCATTCAACAGTGGGCGGTGGCTTGCGCTCCATTGCTCATGTACCCCGCTAGCGTTGTGAAACTCTATAGGCGGTTACGCCGCCTTCTTAGCCAACGCCACCAGATGCTCCCACTCGGCCTCAATGTCGTGGCCCAGGGTGATCAGCAGCGCCTTCAGCTTGTCGGTGTCGATCGCTGTGGTTTCAACGATGGCTGGGGTTTCGGGGACAGCGGGCGCGGCAGCTGCAGTAGATGCGGTATCAGCCATGGTCGGCTCCTTGGTGGTTTTGGTGAAAAGGGTTTTGATCCAGGCAAGCAGGTTCATGGCTTCTCGGCCTCGGTAGGCGCGCCACGACATGGGCGCTGCTGAATTCGTGGCGCCGCTACTGGCCCGCCTTCTCGGCAGCTTCCTTCGCGGTGCTCGCAGCCTGGTTGGCCGTGCTGGCTGCTTCCTGGGCCTTCTCGGTGGCGCGCTCGGTCTTACTGCTGATGTTGTCCATGCGCAGGTCGCGCTGCCTCAGTGCTTCGTCATAGGCGGCACGAACGACATCGACCTGCTTGATGTACGCCATGGCCAGCGACCACTGGGCGATCTGGAAACCGAAGATGCCGCCGCCACCGATCAGGAGCGCGGCGATAAGCCAAACCTCTGCCCTGCGCCACCAGAGCCGAGCGATAAATTCCATAGCGATTCGGTGCATCAGCTGGCGCCCCCAACCTGTGACCGAAGCCGCGATATCTCGGTGCTTTGTGTGGTCACCTTGTCTGTGAGTTGCGCGACCTGGCTGGTAAGGGCTTCGATCTTGCCCTCCATCCGGCCAACTGCGGCGGCGAGTTCGTTTCGTTCTTTCGCAAATTGATCGGCCCGCGTCTCGGCGGCTTGCCGGGCGGTGCGTTCGGAATCCAGCAGTTCGTTCAAGCGACGGACAGTGCCGATGTCGGCGTTGTCCATGGCGCGCTCTGTGGCGTCCCTGGAAAGGAACTTGCGCAACCAGAGAAATGCACCCAACAACACGGTTCCCGTACCGCCCAGCCAGGTGGCTGTGCCTGCGCCGAGGTCGGTAGGGTCAACCATGGGTTACTCCATGGGCGGAATCAGCTTAGTGAATTCGCCGGTAAACAGGTGATGAATGGCACCAGAAAGCAGTTGTCATATAGGCCCTTTGGGCCTAATATACAGACATGGGAAGCGCACACCGCCCGGCCCGAAAACCCCAAAGGGAAGAACACATGAGCATCGACATGACCACCGCCGAACTCGAAAAGATCCACTCCGAGATCGCTAAGCTGATGGCCGAAACCAGCAAGCTGAACGCGGAGACCATTAAGTTTCGCAATGAGGCTCACAAAGTGAGATGGGAAATCTTCTGGTATCCCGTAGCGATAGCATCCGGCCTAGTGGGTGCGGTGGCCGCAGCCACGCTGGCACTGACCAAGTACCTCTCCTGATTCCAAAGCCCCGCGAAAGCGGGGTTTCTCGCAGGTGGTCATGAAAAAGATAACCCGCTATACCCCGCCGTCCACCAATAGCCTGACAAGCTTCAAGCGCGAACTGGACATGACCGGTAACCAGATGGCTGACTTAGCCGGGCTCGCCGATGGCCGGCAATGGCGCAAGTACACCGGTGGTGCCACCCCCAGGGAGCTAAGCGCACAAATGCTGTTCATGCTGGCAGCCCGGCTTACGCTCTCTGATGCCGAGCTTGAAGCCGTTTACGCGAAGATGAGAGAGATCGGCGCCGAGATCGAACTTGGGGATTGAGACGTGCGCCACTCAGTCGAAAAACTCACTCAGATCAGCTCTCTTTTCCTGCATGGTCAGTTCACCAAGCTTGCGCGGATTCCCGCACATCCAGCATGAGCAGACCTTGCCATGGTTCGCGAATACTCCGGCATTCTTCGCCGATGCGACCCAATCTTTCGCCTTCTGAATTTGTTTGAATCTTGCCTTCATCCGGCGGGTGTCATGCCGCCTTTGTGCTCTTGTCATATCCGTCTCCAATAGCCAGATATGACGAAGCCCCGGCAGATTTCTCTGGCGAGGCTTTTGGGTCTATCCCCAACGTGCGCAGGAATGACAGGATGGGGAAATAATCGGCCATGCGGCCATGTGATGTCAAGCTGCCGCTGCAAAAAAGAGCCCTTCATATTCCAAGAGCTTTCCCGCATCGTTTAGAGCCTCGCTCACCATGCCTTCCAGCGCATCCTCTACCCCCTTCCGCCACCGGCGCCGGGTTCGCTCCGGGTTGGCCTCGGGATCCCAGCGGTTCACATCGTAGAACTCCTGGGGCAGCACGATCATATCGGTTGAGCGTTTGCCTTGAACACCGAGCAGCCTAGGAATGGCCCACGCCGTCACCGCATTGATCACGAACAGCTTGGGGGCATGGCTGGCGATCAATGGGTGTAGTTTGGCGATTGCCTGGACCTTGCGCGCGCGGTGCGTGCTGTACTTCGCGACCAGCGCATCCCAGTGCCGAGGCTTCAGTTGGCTGTGCAGCCTGGCGTAGATCCAGCAGTCTGCGTCCATGCGGGTAATGCTGCCCTGCTCTACCGACTGGCTCAGCGTAACCAGATCATGCCCATCTGCGCTGCCGGGCCGGTACAGCTTCTGCCAGGCCTGCTTGCTGGTGTTGTCGATGGCTTCGGCGGCCAGGGCGGATACCACCGCGGCCAGTACGCTGGTGTAGATCATGCTGCCTCCCCTTCTACTGCTTGAATGCGAACGCGCACGGCGCCGCCCTTGGTGGTTTCTTTGCTCATGCGCAATTGGGGGATGAAGTTGCGGTCATCCACTTTGAGTGCGTCTGCGATGCCATCGAGCAGGGCCTTACAGGAGGACAGCAGATTGTCCAGATCGCGGCGCCGGGCATCAGGCGGCACAAACTCCATGACCACCAGCAGCTCACCGGCGGGGGCGGCGATCTTGGCCTGCAACGCCAGCAGGTGGCAGTCCGCCCGGTACTTGCGCGCCGCCCTGGCCTTTTTGGACCAATGCACGCGCTTGTTCGGGCTGCAGGCCGCCGGCGGCCATGGCAATTCCAGCATCGTCATTTCTATACCTGCGCCTTGTATTGCTTGATCTGCGCGTACAGCGGTGCGCGATCCTTGTCGGATGCCAGGCTGGCCACCTGCTTGGACAGGGCGTTGAGTGCGACAAGGGTGTCGTGGCTGGAAACGGTACCCGCCTGCCAGGCGTTGAAGGCGTCCGTGATCTGGTCGGCCAGGGTGGTGGCCGGTGTTGCGACCGTAGCGACCGGTACCGCGGCCGCCCCATGGCACACCGTCAGCGCGGAGAAGGTGGTCCGCCCTACCCCTGTTCCTCCGACCTTCTCCTGGCTGTAGACGCCAGCCTTGAAATACCAGGTGTCGTTGGCATATGAGGCCATGTCGAACTGGTAGCCATCGGCCGGCAGGGTGTCGTTCACGACCTGCTGGCCATTGATGAAGAACTTGGCCTTGCCGTCCTTGGAAACCTCAACTCGGTAGGTGAATTGCTCGCCCAGTTTGTAACCGGTCAGCAGCTTGGGCTTGTCCTCTGTGCCATCGAGCTTGCGGCGTAACTGGGCGTAGATCGTCGTTCCGGTGATCTGGATCTTCAGGGGCGGGTGGTTTCCATCGCCGTGGATCTGGCCGATGATGGCCTTCTTGCTCGCGGGCAGCTCGTCCACCGACAGCGTGGCTTCGATGCTGTGCAGATCAGCGCTACCGGCCTTCCAATTGGCTTCCTTGTCGTCGCCATTGGCCAGCGTCTCGCGCAGCTCCGAGCGCGGGTAGGTGCTGTTCTTGGTTGATTTGATGTTTTCCCCACTCGACGGCGCGATGAAGGTCAGCGCCCCATCGGACTGCCGGACGAAAAACTGATCGGTGTAACCGGCGTTCAGCGTCTTGGTCGGGATGACCGTCGCACCGGCTGGAATGGTCAAATTCCAAAGAGAAAGGTCGATCATGCTGCCACCCCCTGCACCTTCATGAGCCCCTGGCCAATCCAGTAGGCTTGTGTTTCAGCTACGGCGCGGATCACGTCGCGCCAGTCCACCGCTACGCGCGTGCCGTCGAATGCGTTGCGGGCCCGGCCATCCAGCAGATCGTGGCAGCTCGAGCAGGCGAAACAGGCCATGTAGTCCGGGCCCTTCATGCCCATGCCCTTCTGGCCGCACGGCACGTGGGCGAGCACGGTGGTTTCCGGGTTGCGATTGCATATGCCGTAGAAGCGCAAGGCACATTCCTGGCCCCGGGCGCTGTCGCGGAGTTTCTTGCTGACCACTTTCATGCGTAGCTCCCGATCATGTCGGCGGCAGCCTGGGCCTGCGCCTCGGTTTCGAAATGCGCGGACAGCACCAGGCGCCAGCAGGCGTTGAACACGTCGCGGTAAAGGGGCTCGAATTCGGCGTCGTCCATGTTTGCCCAGCTGATGGACTTACGCTCCTTGCGGATGCCGTCAGGGGTCTGCACCAGGTGGAAGTGGCCGGCCTCGATGGTTATCCAGTCGCGGAAGGCCTCGCGGCTCTTCTCCACGGACGGGAAGCGCGCGGCGCGCTCGGCCTGGAGTATCCCGATGTACGCCTTCACAGCATCTTCCAGTTGCCCAGGCCTACCGTTCAATTGCTCGAAATACCTGGCCAGCCCGAGAATGCCGCGCATTTCCTGCCGAGGGATCAGGCCGCCGGCGGGTTCCCAGTACTCCCACGCCAGATCGAGCATCGAGAAAAACTTCCCGTGGAATTTGGCGTTGCGCATCTTGGTGAACTTGCCGTGGATGACCTGGCCGGCCTTCCACTTCTGCATGGTTTCGCGATCGGCTTCGGTGGCGGGAACAAGGCCTTGAGCGGTACGGATGAGGGCTACTTCAGCCATGACTGGCCTCCTTGCTCATGGTCAGTGCCGCATCAATTGCTTCGTCCAGTAGTTTTTCGCTAGGGCAGTAAGCCCCGAGCTTCGTTGACTGTTTGGGGTCAACAACGGCGCAGATAGCCGAGCCATCCCAGTGCTGATTCCTGAACCACCGATACCGCTCGGCATCCTTGCGCAGCGCTTTCAGCTCATCAGGAGTATCGAGGCCAGGCTCGACGCCCCCATTGGCGGCATCGCAGTTAGCGCAGACACCATTGTTCGCATCCATAAACCCGGCGCCGTAGCTGTTCACCGGATAGCCGTCACCGCAGGCGCACCAGACCATTTCCGTGCTGGGTATCTGATTGCGCAGCCACTTGTTCTCCGCGCGCAATTGCTGCGTTACTGGATCTTGGCAGCCACCATGCGGCGAGCACATACCGGGTGTCTGGCAGCGCATCATGGATTTTCGGCAGATGAGGTCGGTCATTGGGCGACCCCCTTGCTCATTACGAGCGCCTTGTTCCAGACCTTGCACCATCCACACTCTTTGCCAGCCTTCGCGCCGTTGTCTTCGTCCCAAACACCGGGGAGCCTGTGGCAATGGCCAGGGGCATTACCTGGACTCATGTGCTTAGCATGAGGTATCTCGCTCACCACTGCGGCCATGATGCCGCGCAGCGCCTCAACCTCGGCCTTGAGCTGGTCGCGCTCGCTGAGGGCCGTCTTGGTTCCCATGCGGCGGCCTTCGTCATAACCCGACTGCCAGCTATTAGGATCTCCCTGCAGCGTGGCTACCTGAGCCGAAAGCTGCTCAATCTCCGCAATCAGCGCCAGGATGGTGGCCGGGTTGGCGGCGGCGATGAAGAGCGCGTCCGGTTCAGGGTCATCCGCTGGGGCCGACCCGACGATGATTCGGAAACGGCCCAGAGCTGTCACCGCGTAGCAGAGATCATCTGTACGGGCTGACCATGGCCCTGGCGTTGCAGCCTCAGCCAGCCGCTTCAGCTCTGCATAGTCGATGGTCATGGCGCCACCTTCAGGCCAGCGGCCTCGATTGCCATCCGAGCATCATCAATGCCGCTGTCCCAGGACTGCATGTTGGAGTTGGTGGGGTCATTCCATTTGGAAGGAAGCTCCACCACGACAGCCGCGCGGGAGGCTTGCCATGCCTGATAGGCCAAGTGTGCCGGGTACTCCTTGAAGCAATTTCTCTCCGGCTGCCACTCAGCAGTCAGCCCATGAACTTCGAGCAGCCACGCCTCAAACTCTTCCCGCA
>NZ_JAAOCA010000067.1 GCF_014694385.1 Pseudomonas typographi
TACCCTCGAGCGAATACCCCACGCCCGCGCAGCGCCCGCTGAACTCCCGGCTCGACTGCTCGAAGCTGGCCCGCGAATGGGGTGTGGCACAACCGGCCTGGGGAGAGGGCCTGTTGCAGTGCCTGCGTAGTTCGGTGATCAAAAGCCCTACCGGCATGTGAAATTTGACTTTATGTCAAGCCACGGTGAAACATAACGCAATTCCTACAGTCCCACCAGCTTCAGTTGTGTATAGGATATTGTTTTGAATGCCTCCTTCGCTGGAATTGCTGTTTTATGAGCGCAGCTCTTTACCCTAGCTTGCCTCGTGTAGCCGTACTATTGGCCGCACACAATGGTGAGCGCTGGCTCCCCGAGCAGTTACAGTCCATTCGAAATCAGCAAGGCGTTCAGGTCCAAATTTATATAAGCGTTGACATGAGCGATGATGGCACATTGGTATGCTGTCAGGGTTATGCTGAACAGTACCGCGATATCACGTTGCTGCAGCCGGGAAAGTTCGGCAGCGCGGGACGCAATTTCTTCCGCTTGATTCGCGATGTACCAATCGATGGTTTCGATTATGTGGCCTTCGCTGACCAAGACGATGTTTGGTTGGCAAACAAATTGCGTCGTGCAGTTGAGCTATTGTGTACGCGCCAAATCGCGGCTTATTCGAGCAATGTCATCGCGTTCTGGCCTGATGGGCGCAGGCAAGTACTAAATAAAGCGCAGCCACAGGTGCACTGGGACCATCTGTTCGAGGCTGCCGGACCTGGTTGCACCTACGTCCTTACACCAGCCCTAGCCCATGCGCTGCGTAGTTTCGTATCAGAAAAATGGGCCGCATTGCAAGAAGTTACGCTCCATGATTGGCTTATTTATGCCTATGCACGCCAAGCTGGCTGGCAATGGTTTATCGATCCCGAACCGGGCGTCTTGTATCGCCAGCACGCCGCCAATCAGGTAGGTGCTAATACTTCCATACGATCGGCGCTCAACCGGTGGCGTCGGATTCGGCAGGGGTGGTGGTTCGACCAAATCAGCCGTATCGCTACGATAATCGATGTGAAGGAACCATCCCCGGTAATCGCCGAGCCAATCGATCGGCGCCAGATACGCCGTATGTTGATCAATAGTCGGCAATGTCGCCGTCGGCTACGTGATAAGTGGCTTTTCAGTGGCCTATGCTTAGTAGCGCTTGTAGTGGGCGTGCGTGTATGAGGGAAGATCGTTCAACCATATTAGTAACCGGCGCAAATGGTTTTATCGGTTCAGCGCTAATCGCATACCTTCGCAAATCCCACCATTGGAATGTGATCCCATGCGTGAGACCTGGTAGCGAGGGAAAGGGCGTAGCGAGCTACGACCTTCTTGATATAAATTCTGTTCCGCCCCTGAACGGGGTGGATGTTGTTGTGCATACTGCTGCGCGCGTGCATATGAGACCCGAGAGGAATGCTGATCCATTGTCCGCCTTTCGGGCGGCGAATGTAGAAGGTACTTTGGGTCTTGCCAAGGCCGCCGCTAAAGCAGGAGTACGTCGCTTCGTGTTCTTGAGTTCAATCAAGGTTAATGGCGAATCTACGATCGACGGCAGACCGTTTACGCCCGACAACGAGCCGGCGCCTCAAGATCCTTACGGTATCTCAAAATTTGAAGCTGAGCGTGAATTGCAAGCCTTAGCTAACGCCTCGGGAATGGAGTTAGTAATAATTCGCCCGCCTTTAGTTTATGGTCCGGGTGCCGGAGGGAATATTGCCCGTATAACGAAGGCTATCAGGTGGATGTTGCCTATGCCCTTTAGGAATGTACAGAATAGGCGAAGTATTGTTGATGTACGAAACTTGACTGATTTTATAGACGTTTGCGCGTCGCACAAGCTAGCTGCTGGGGAGGTTTTTCTGGTCGGTGACGCAACCGCTTATTCTACGCCTGAGCTGATCAAGGCTGTAGCCTTAACAATCAAGCGAAAACCTATTCTAATTAATATGCCATTATTTCTTATAAAACTCATATCCAGAAAACGTTCTGCTGTCATGACCAGGTTGATTGGGAATCTAGAAGTCACGATTACCAAGAACCAGATGTTACTCGGTTGGGAACCCAAGTACTCTATAAAGAAACCGTATCACAGGGGAAAAGCAATAGCGAGCAATGGTAAATGAATTATTCATCGTCGCTGCTGGCGTTTTTTATCTCTGTTGTCGGAGTCTGGCTTGTCAAGAAATATGCCTCTGCCACCATGATGCTAGATACTCCCAACGAACGGAGTTCCCATAGCGTACCTACGCCAAGAGGGGGCGGGGTTGCTGTTGTCCTGGCATTCGTTTGTGGAATAGCGATAGCTACATACGGGGGTAAAATAGAACTCCATAACGCTATTATATTATCCGCTGCTTCGTTATTAGTCGCTCTTGTCGGTTTTTTCGACGATCGTCGCGGTGTCTCCATATCAGTGAGGCTGGGTTGCCACGTTATAGCAGCAGGCATACTCTTAGCGTCAGCAGACATACCACGGCACATTACTTTTATGGATCATACAATCGAAATCGGTATGGTTGGGTTGCCGATCGCGGCGCTATTCGTAATTTGGTCGTTGAATTTATATAATTTTATGGATGGTATAGATGGTATTGCTGCATGCCAGGCTATAACGGTAGGACTGTCAATGGTCACAATTGGAATTATGGGGGGGGACCAAAATCTGGTAGAGGTTTTTACCATTCTTGGAGCATCTTGCGCGGGTTTTTTGCTATGGAACTATCCGCCGGCAAAAATATTTCTTGGAGATGTAGGGAGCGGGTTCATTGGTTTCGTAATGGCCGCAACTGTAATGATAGCTGACAAAAAATACTTTTTGCCTTTCTTAATCTTTATGGCGATATTTATATTGGACGCCAGCTGTACGCTATTATATCGTGTGTGGACGGGGCACGCACCAGTGGTCGCTCACCGAGAGCATATCTATCAACGCGCGGCTCGTAATTTTGGAGCACATGGTCCTGTTGTTATATATATATTCTTGTTTAATATTATTGTGCTTTTCCCCCTTGGTACTTACGCTTTTGTTCGTCCATCCTATTCAGGGTTTATCCTGGTAGGCACCTACGCATGGCTTCTTTCTTTTTTTGTTTGGGGGCGGCGTAGATGGGCCTGACCGATTTCCGAGAAGCCATGACGGGCAACAATGGGGTCTCCCAGGGCGCGCCTGTCGTTGCTATTTTGATGTGTACGTATAATGGCGATCAATATATTTCCGATCAATTGAACTCGATAATTTCTCAAACATATCCCGCATGGAAAATATTTGTGGCTGATGACGGGTCAAGTGATAGTACCCTGTCCATTTTGCAAAAGTACCAAGCGCAATTTCCGGGGCGTATAGAAATTTATGAGGGGCCAGGTAAGGGCGTCGCCAGGAATTTCTGGTCATTGGTGATCGACGCGCGAGTTCAAGGCGATTTTTATGCATTTTGCGATCAAGATGATATCTGGATGCCCTCAAAGCTGGAGCGAGGTGTGGAGAAATTAAAAGGCTACGCACAGCATCCAGCATTATATTGTGGCAGAACATGCTTAGTTTCTAGCGAGGGGAAAACGATTGGATTCTCACCCCTTTACTCAAAAGTGGCCTGTTTTCAAAACGCTCTTGTGCAGAATATTGCCAGCGGGAATACGATGATGTTCAACCATCCCGCTTTGGCCTTGTTCCGTTCGATAAACCTAGACGGTGTCGATATCGTTATGCACGACTGGTTAGCGTATCTTATTGTTTCCGCGATGGGTGGAAAGATAGTATACGATCATTTCCCCTATGTAAGGTATCGTCAACATGGGAGTAATTTGGTAGGCGCAGGAAACGGCACTGTAGCAAAGCTAAAACGCGTATTTTTAATGTATCGAGGGCAGCATAAAACATGGAACGCCAAAAACTGCAAGCTATTGCTAGCGATCATCGGTATAATGCCTGCTCAGTCAAGGCGGACTTTTAAAGAATTTCTATGTGCCCGGACGGTAGTAGGATGGCCTTCCCTGCAACATTTGTGGCGGTCAGGGGTGTATAGGCAAACGGTTGCGGGGAACTTAAGCCTTTACGCAGCCGCTTTTTTGGGAAAACTGTAAAGGCGTTTGGCTGGAGGATATATGCGGGTAGGGCTGGACGATATTATTAGCGGTGTCAGACGTAGAGATGTTTGGCTTTATTTCGCGTTTAGTGATACTAGGGCACGATACGCGAGAAGTGTGCTAGGCCCATGGTGGATAACGCTCGGAACCGCCATAGGGGTAATTGGCTTGGGTATGGTCTGGTCATCGGTCATGAAGATTAACTTATCGGAAATGCTGCCGAATCTCGCCGTGGGGCTTGTGATTTGGTTTTTTTTATCAGGAGTAATTTCCGAATCCTCAGCGTGTTATGTAAATCAGAGTTCCTTGATCAAAAATTATAATTTGCCATTGTTTACCCATAATTTGAGGTTGATCAGTAAGCATGCTATTAATTTTTTACATAATCTAGCTATTGTATTTGTGGTGTTCGTAATTTATGGCTGGCCATCGGGAACTAATGCGCTATGGTCATTATTGGGTTTATTAATTCTATTTGCTAACTTGATATGGGTCTCTGTAGTGCTTTCTATACTAGGGGCGAGATTTAGAGATTTAGGCGCATCGATAGATGCCCTTATGCCCATACTTTTCTTCCTTACCCCCATACTCTATAAAAAAAGTGATATCTTGGGCTCCAGCGCTTGGCTTGATTATAATCCCATTGCAATGCTGTTTTCCATAGTCAAATCTCCCCTTGCGGGTGAGATAGACTTTTATAGCTACATCATAATGGCTGCGGTTGCAATTATAGGGTGGTTCGTGGCGTTTTCCATCCTTTCCGCAAAAAAACAGAAAGTTGTTTTTTGGGTCTGAGGCATGTCTAAAATTACGTTGAACAACCTTTGTTTAGATTTCCCAGTAGTGTCTGAAACTGGCGCTTCGTTGCGGAAACATCTTGTGAGAATAGGCACTGGGGGAATTATCGCGAGCGACCACGCGAAGACGACTTATGTAAAGGCACTTACTGATGTAAATCTTTCTTTGGTAGAAGGTGACCGGGTTGGTCTGATTGGCCATAATGGCGCGGGCAAGAGTACGCTGCTGAGGGTGCTGGCTGGCATCTATCACCCTTCGGCGGGTACTATTCGGCGCGAGGGTAGTATACGGACGTTATTCGAACTTGGCGTTGGTGTTGATCATGAGCTAAGTGGAAGGAAAAATATTTCTAGGCTGGCACGGCTGTATAACTTCAATCTCGCTAACTTAGACAGCGATATCAATAAAATAGAAGAATTTTCGGAGTTGGGAGGATACCTAGACCTACCGGTAAGATCATACTCCTCAGGTATGCAGCTCAGGTTGCTGTTTGCGGTAGCTACCTTGTATCCCAGCGATATTCTTTTAATTGATGAAGTCTTTGGTGTTGGTGATTCTGGCTTTCAAGTAAGAGCTAAGGCCAGAATCGAAGATATCATGAGAGAAGCGAAAATTGTGGTTATGGCGTCGCACTCAAAAGAAATTATAAGCAGCTTTTGTAATAAAATCATAAGAATGGAAGCGGGCAGGGTGGTAGAACTGAAAAACATCAAAGGAGATTTTTAATGTCTATTGAATCTGTTCTTCGGATCGGTAAGGCGACGGCATTTGAACTTTTCGGCGCGTATGAATGCCGTTTGGCTATGGCGACGCTTAGGGAAAGTAAGCGACCTGACGGCCTTCCGTTGAAAGTTAAGATGGCCTTCTATTGTTTGAAAGGCGTAAACGCCGTTGTTCCCCTTAATAGTCTGATGCGGCAGCAAGAGAAGGCCGAGATCGAGCGCCCACAAATTTACGATGCGCACTTGCTAGGATTGATGGTCAATAGGGCATATGATATGCCTGAGGTTGTATCCGATCCAACTGAACCTCGCCGGATCAACGTGTTAGTACCCGCCTTTACGATTAATACGATTTCAGCCGGTTTTTTTGGCGTTTTCAATGTGGCGTTGTTCGTGGCCGCACAAGGCTATCGCGTGCGGCTTGTGCTGTTTGATAACTTTTACTATGATGAGTCGGAATTTCGTAATGCTTTGAAAAAGTTTCCCTCAATGGAAAACCTTTTCGAAAAAATAGAGGTCGAATATATAGGATCCCGAGTCTCGCCATTGAAGGTCTCTCCATTTGATAACTGTGTGGCTACCGTTTGGTATAGCGCATATTTTGCCGAGAAAATTTCCAGATTTACAAATGGAAAGCCTTTTCTTTATCTCATACAGGACTTTGAGGCAGCGTTTTACCCCTTCAACTCTCAATACTGTATATCACGCAATTCATATAACTTTAATTATCATACTCTGGCGTCATCCGAATCGTTATTGGAATATTTACAAAAGGGCGATATTATATCCCCTAATATGAAAAGCATCTATTTTGAAAATGCTTGTTCATCATCTATCTTTCCTAAAGAGGAATTCTTTAGAGTCAAGGCCACCACAAAAAAACGGTTTGTGTTTTACAGCAGGCCTGCCGTTAACCGAAATATGTTCGAGATGGCCGCTTTGGCATTGATCCACGCGTATAATAATGGGGTTTTTAGCGCGGATGAATGGGAATTCTATGGCATGGGTATTGGCAATACTGTCGTTCAACTCGCGCCAGGCGTTGAGGTGAAACAATTGCCCCGAATGCCGCTGGACGAATATGAGGCGATCACAAAAACGTTTGATTTGTGCTTAACGTTGATGTCCTCTCCACATCCTAGTCTAATACCTATGGATTTGGCTGCATCCGGTGCGGTGGTGGTGACCAATACTTTCGAAACAAAGACGTCCGATTATCTGAGGGCTATATCTTCCAACATCTTACCTGCAGATCCTGATCTTTACGCTCTTGCTAATGCAATCGCTGAAGGTGTTCTACGTACCAACGATCTTCAATCACGTTGGAACGGAGCTACGATCACGTGGCCTAAAACATGGGATGAGACCTGGACTTCCCAACACGCTGAGTTCATTCACGAGGTGTTCGGTCATGATCAGTAGAGAAGAGTTTGAAAAGCTGATGCTCCATGCAGGTAAGGAGTTCGAGTGCGATAAGGTTTTCCCACATTCGTATCATCGTTACTATGCAATGCATCTCAATGAGCTGTATGGTCAGGCCTTCAAGATGCTCGAGATAGGTGTAGGTGGTGAAGATCGCCCTGGCGAAGGCGGTGCATCACTCAAAATGTGGAGCAAGTTATTCCCTAGTGCCACTATCTATGCTTGGGATATCTATCCCAAGCACGAACTGGATAAGGAGAATGTCAAAACTTTCATAGTAGATCAGGGTGACCCCGATGCTATAAAGAAATTCTGTGATGAATATGGACCATTCGATATAATTATCGATGATGGCAGCCATCGCCGCAGCGACCAGTTGGCCAGTTTATTCAATTTGGTGGGAGCGGTGAGCGACGGCGGACTTTATGTTATAGAAGATTATTTTACATCATATTGGCCAGTATATGATGGAAGCACGCTTGCTATAGATTTCCTGGATTCACCGGTGCGTTGGATTAAACGTGCTGTAGATATGGTTAATAGGCAAAATCTATTGTCGCTACAGGTTCGGCAGCATCTGCCGGACTGGGGTATAGAAAGCCTGCATGTCTATCCTGGGATATGCGTTTTCAAAAAACACCTTGGAACTGTTGAACGCTCAATACCGAATGATGAATTTCATCAAAATCAGGTGGAGTTAGATCATTTACGGTATGGGAAGTATGAAGATATTTTCTTAGAGTTCATGGAAGATCCTATGCGTTTGTTAGACGAAATTATGCGTCTTCGTAATGGAAA
Source organism: Pseudomonas typographi (assembly GCF_014694385.1). Lineage (GTDB taxonomy): Bacteria > Pseudomonadota > Gammaproteobacteria > Pseudomonadales > Pseudomonadaceae > Aquipseudomonas > Aquipseudomonas typographi. The sequence goes on from NZ_JAAOCA010000067.1 coordinate 7,848, forward strand.
GTCATAACAGGTTCTATCGACGTTTCCGGAGCGGCCTAGGGCTGCGTTTTGAGCTGCGGATCGAGGTGACGCATGAGACCTATTAAGCTTAAGCTTTTAGGGCTATCAAGACGAACCAAGAGAGTTCTACAGATTAGTATTGATTTTCTGCTTATCTGGAGCGCTCTCTACTTAGCGTTCGTTGTCCGCCTTGGCCTGGAGGAGGCCAAGAATCCGTTTGTCCAGCATACCTGGCTATTCGTGGCTGCCCCGCTCGTCTCTATCCCCATCTTCATACGCCTTGGTCTATATCGCGCGGTAATGCGTTACTTCGGCAATGATGCTTTAGTCGCTATCGCCAAAGCTGTCACGCTGTCGTCGTTGGTGTTGGCGCTGATCGTGTATTGGTACAGCAACCACCAGGTGCTGGTGCCGCGCTCGATCATCTTCAACTACTGGTGGTTGAGCATGGTGCTGATCGGTGGGTTGCGCTTGGCCATGCGGCATTTTTTTCACGGTGACTGGTTCCTGGGCATGCAAGGCGTGCCGTTGATGCGCCGTGATGAAGGGCTGACCAAGGTGGCGGTATACGGGGCCGGGGTGGCGGGTAACCAGTTGATTGCCGCATTGCGCCTGGGCCAGCGGATGCGCCCGGTGGCGTTCCTGGACGATGACCCAAGCATCGCCAACCGGATTATTTCCGGGCTACTGGTATACAAACCCAAGCACATTGAGCAGATGATCCAGGAAACCGGCGCCGCCGAGGTCCTACTGGCACTGCCTTCGGTAAGCCGCTCGCGGCGCCGTGAAATCCTTGAGCTGCTTGAACGCTACCCATTGCACGTGCGCAGTGTGCCGAATTTCTCTGACCTGGCCAGCGGCCGTGTTCATGTGCAAGATCTACAGGAAGTCGATATTGCCGACTTGCTAGGGCGTGATGCGGTACCGGCCCAGGCCGAGTTGCTCGAGCATTGTATAAAGGGCCGCACGGTGATGGTCACAGGTGCCGGGGGGTCGATCGGCTCGGAATTGTGCCGGCAAATCCTTACCTTGGCCCCGCAACAGTTGCTGTTGTTCGAGCACAGTGAGTACAACCTCTACGTGATCCACCAGGAGTTAGCGGCCTTGGCCGAGCGCTTGGCGATCGCCGTGCAGGTGTTGCCGATCCTGGGTTCGGTGCGTTACCCCGACAAGCTTTTTGACGTGATGCGTACGTGGAACGTAGACACCGTGTACCACGCGGCGGCCTACAAACACGTGCCCATTGTTGAGCACAACATTGCCGAGGGTGTGCTCAACAATGTGTTCGGCACCTTGCACACTGCACAGGCCGCGGTGCGCGCCCATGTCGGGAATTTTGTGCTGGTGTCGACGGATAAGGCGGTGCGGCCCACCAATGTGATGGGCAGTAGCAAGCGCCTCGCCGAGATGGTGCTGCAGGCGCTAAGCCGTGAAGTGGCACCTGTGCTGTACCACGATGCGGCACGTGTTTCCCAAGTGAACCGCACCCGCTTTACCATGGTGCGCTTCGGTAACGTGCTGGGCTCCTCCGGCTCGGTGATACCGCTGTTCCACAAGCAGATTCGTGCAGGTGGGCCGCTGACCGTGACCCACCCGAAGATCACACGCTATTTCATGACCATCCCGGAAGCGGCCCAGTTGGTGATCCAGGCCGGCTCCATGGGGCAGGGCGGTGATGTGTTCGTACTCGACATGGGCGAGCCTGTGCGTATCGCGGAGTTGGCCGAGAAAATGGTCCGATTGTCTGGGCTTTCGGTTCGCTCCGAGAAAAACCCCCAGGGCGATATCGCTATCGAATTCACCGGCCTTCGCCCGGGCGAAAAGCTTTACGAAGAGTTGTTGATTGGCGACAACGTGGGCAATACGCGCCACCCGATGATCATGACCGCCCAAGAAGATTGGCTGGCTTGGGAAGACCTCAAACGCGGATTGGATTCACTCATGGCTGCACTGCATGCCGATGACTACGCGCGTGTGCGCCAAGTGTTACGGCAACTGGTCAGTGGCTACTCGCCAGAGTCGGACATCGTAGACTGGAAGTACCTGCAACAACGCCGCGATCAATAGCCGTTCAATGCAGGCCGGCAGAGCCCGGTGCCGTGGCATACGGAAACTTTTGCAAAGGTTTCACCCAAAACCGTTTATATTCCGCTTGGTCCGGCGGCAGCAATTGCTCGCTGGCCCAGCTATGGTCGTGTTTGAGCGCTTCGCGATAGGCATCCCATTCTAGCTTGGTGGCGGCTTCCTTGGCGGTCGCTTCGCTGTCGAACCATCCCAGAACGTAAGCCTCGCCTTGTTCGCGGCCGTGCTCTATGAGCAGGTAAATGTTGTCCATGGAACCTCCCGCAGGTTGCACGCGTGTGGCGTAACTCGTCTCTTCAGGCTATCGGCAGGCGAGCTAAAAGTCTAATCACCATTCGTCGGGCCGTAAGGCTCTTTGAAAAGTATCGGCCTCTAGAGCTCCTATCGCTGCCAACAGCGTTATGGGCACGGGCTGCTGCATCATGGGCTTGCCTGGGTATGCCGGACAATATGTCGCCAAATCGCTTTCCGCCGCTTTCCGCCGCTTTCCAGCGCCAGTCTAGAGTATTATCCCCACTATAGCCCGTCAGGCTGGAGACCCAGCCAATAGCCTCGCGGTCTCCGCTGTCAGGGCAACGCCCACCCTCAGCTTGGCGTCGTCGTAGCAGCGGAATTTGAAACCATCCGGACAGTAAGCGCTCCACCAACTACACCTTCAAATCGCTGACGCAGTTGCCGATCCTGATGCTCCCGATTTCAGGAGCCTCCCGGCATGATGCGCCCCGGCCGCAAGACCGAAAAGGTCTTCCTCTACCCATACCCTGTCGACTTCCGCAAATCCATCAACGGCCTGGTTGCCCTCGTCGAACTGGAGATCAAGGGTAAGCGTACGGGGAATACGCCTTGCGCAGGTCAGCCCGGCATCCACTGATGTGGCAGGAGTTGCTCGATCTCACTAGCCTTCTGCGTCGGCAACCGCATCAGCACATCCTTGAGATACGCGTACGG
>NZ_JAAOCA010000068.1 GCF_014694385.1 Pseudomonas typographi
CGTACGCGTATCTCAAGGATGTGCTGATGCGGTTGCCGACGCAGAAGGCTAGTGAGATCGAGCAACTCCTGCCACATCAGTGGATGCCGGGCTGACCTGCGCAAGGCGTATTCCCCGTACGCTTACGTAACTGCGTCAGTACATCTTTGAGATAGGCATACGGATCGTAAGCGGATCATGAATGATGAGATTGCCCCAGGTGGTGTCGAGGCGCTCGGCGTGCTGCTCATGGGCCATGCCCTGAACGTCTATTGGTACGGTTCGATCCTGAGCATAGACGAGACGCGGCAGATTGCCCCGTTCAAGACGGCCACCAGCCTGCAAGTGGCTGCCGGTGTGTACTCAAGCATCATCTGGGCCATCGAAAACCCCGACCGCGGGATCGTCGAGCCCGAACAGATGGATCATCGTCGGGTGCTGGAAATTGCTCTACCCTTCCTCGGAAGTCTCGAAGGCATCCAGACCGACTGGACGCCTCTGGACACCATCAATGCTCTGTTCCACAAGCCCGAAGGTAAGCACTGCCCGTGGCAGTTAGAACACTTTACCGCTGTCTAACCAAGGTCGGTCCGTGAATGGAAAATACCAGTATTGAGTACACCGACAAACAACGCTGGTTTGCGCTCACCAAGATAAACACCCTCTCGGCCCTGTCGCAGATCGTGCAGATTGGTACCGTCACTCCGCTGCTGTCGCTTTCGCTGGAGCAGCAAGGGGTCGAGCCGGCAAAGATCGGGGTGATTGTCAGTGCCTCATGGTTGGCGATCCTGTTGCTCTACAAATGGGTTCCGCGCTTGCTGGCCCATCTGGGGCTCGTCAAGACGAATATCCTCAGCGCAGCGCTGACGATCTCCGCGTTGATCGGTATGACCTTGACTACCCATTTGGTACTGATTTTTTTGCTGAACTTCGTGCTCGGTATTGGCTTGATCCTGCGCTGGATTGCCTGCGATACGTGGATCGTCGCGGTCGCTTCGAAAGACGAGCGTGGACGGGCGATCGGCGTACACGAGACCTTGATGGGCCTTGGTATTGCTGTTGGCCCGCTGCTATTAGTTGTATTCGGCGTGGGGAGCGTAGCGTCTTACTACGCCTGTGCCGTGATCGTATTGGTATCCGGCGCGTTGGCCTTAACCCTCAAGGACTACGATACGCGACCGCAAACGCCGGCGGAAAAACGCCATGGCAAGTTGTTTAGCGTCATCCCCACGGCGCTATGTGGCGCGTTTATCGCAGGCTTTTCGGAAACCTCATCCGTGTCGTTCCTTGCAGGCTACAGCCTCTCGGCCGGTTATCTGTTGACCGCCGCCACCCTGCTGATATCGGTGTTCGGCATCGGCGGCACCGTCCTGCAACTGCCGATCGGCTGGATGGCCGATCGCAGCTCGTACAAAGTCGGCCAATTAGTCTGCAGCTTGATACTGTTGCTGGGCACCCTGGCCATTCCGTTCAGCCAGCCGCTTCCTTGGCTGGCGACGATTATCGTGTTCCTGTGGGGGGGCGCCATTGGCGGCATGAACACCCTGGCAGTGATCGAGGCGGGAGACCGGGTTGGAGAACATCAAGTGTCCACCGCCATGACGGCCATTGCGATGCTCTACACCTTGGGCAGCGTATTGGGTCCCATTGCCACGGGGGCCACAGTGTCCTACGTCAGCGAGCATGGATTGATGATTTCGGTGGGCACAGTCGGTGCGCTTTTCATTACAATGTTGATTTTGCGCAGAGCCCCTGCACAAGAGTAATTTGCGCCAGTGACCTTGTTTAGCGTCGCATCCTCTCGCACCCCACTGGAGATAAATTCGGCGGAACGCATTTAGGGCGCCATCTCCACAAGTGAGCCCTTGCCCACGGGAATGCGGAGCCTTCCCGTGGGCAAGGGCTGTGCTTGAAGAGCATAGGCGGGCAAGGGCTTAGGCGGTGCTCATAGATTCTGACACCATTCAAACGCCCTTCAACGTATCGGGATGACGTCGCGTCCTGTGGTTTGATGGATACCCGATGCCGACAAGCTTCCAGTGGCTGCCTTCAGTATAGGCTCACTCCACCAGGCCATCATCGGACGTCGGCGTTCGATGTAATCCGCTCGGTTGTAAGCGCGTCGAACTTCGTCTTTATCAACATGCGCTAGCGCGACTTCGATCAGTTCCGGATCCCACCCATGCTCGTTCAGGATTGTGCTGGCCATTGAGCGCATACCGTGGCTGACCAAGCGGTCCTGGAAACCCATTCGTTTCAACGCCATGTTGGCGGTCTGGCTATTCGCGTGGGTGCGCGGATTTCTATCTGACGGGAACACATATTCGCTATGGCCGCTATGCGGCCTAAGCGTCTCCAATAATGAGAGAGCATGTTCGGTCAACGGGATCGTATGCGGACGACGCTTTTTCATTCGTCCCGCTGGGATGGTCCAGGTGCGTTTGTCGAAGCCGATGTCTGCCCATCGGGTTGTCGCCGCTTCGACAGGGCGGGTCATAGTGTGTAACTGCCATTCGATCAGGCAGCGGGTCGTTCGTTTGATGGTAACCGTCTGGGCAAGGCCCGTTTTGTCGTTGATGCGACCAGATTAACCAATCACATGAACAGGATCGCATGCCCAATCGGTCAACACGGTGTAAGTTATAGAAATAAGCCCTCTCAGGCTCCGGCGGGAACGCTCATCCCTCCATCCGCCATGACGACGGCGCCCAAAATATAAGATGCCCGCTGCGATGCTAGGAACGTGACGACTTCAGCGATTTCCTCGGGCTGAGCGGCACGTTTGATCGGCGTCTTTTCACCATGCTGGGCAAGGAACCCAGGGCCGTCTTCAACAACATCGTTGAGGATATTGGTCACAACATCTCCGGAGCCGACTGCATTGACGCGTATACCGTAGTCAATGACCTCCAAGGCTAATGTGCGAGTCAGCTGGGCCAGCGCACCTTTTGAAGCGGTATAAGCTGCAATCGTAGGGAACGCCTGGTAAGCCGCATAGGACGCGATGTTGACAATGGCTCCCGTTCGGTTCGGGATCATCGCCTTTATGGCTTCCCGAGCATGTAAAAATGCCGCTGTGACATTGACGGCCTGGATACGCTCCCAATCATCGCGAGTCATGTCCACGACCAATTTGTTTATGATTATCCCGGCGTTATTGACCAATATATCCAGACGGCCAAAGTGTGCTATCGCTGTCGCCACTGCTGTTTCGGCAGCGCCATCTTCAGTGATATCCGCAATCAGTGGAACTAGGCCGGGCCGGGCAAGTTGCCCGACTGTCGGACTTTTGTCTTCAGCTACCACTTTAGCCCCGCGCTCATGCAGCATCAGGGCGACAGCCCGGCCAATCCCACTCGCTGCACCGGTCACCAGAACTACCCGACCTTCGAATTCACCCCGTGTATCAACCGTCATCTTTCTCTCCAGAGAAGGCATCCAGCCGCAACAACTGCTGCTGTAGACGACGACACCTTGTCCCATTCTTTCGCGCGGATCTGCCGCATTTCTGCCGGGCTGTCGGGATTTTGCTTTTGATCGCCTAGACTCGCTATTCTGTCGACCCATCAGTCGCGAAAAACATGCCATGGCAACGCTTGGCCAACCATCCCGTTCAGATCATCATGAGCGGATTCCCGCCCATAAAATGCCGGACTACCTACCCGCTACGGCCCATCAGCCTTTTGGCCAAAGTTTGAACTCGCAGGTGCAGGTACAGATATTCAGGCATCGAACCACCCAGCAGAGCCTGATGATTCCTGCTGTCGCAGAACCTCTGCTTGTTCTGATCGTTTCAGGGGCTGCCGTCATAGAAGAGCGCATTGGGAATGAAGAGTGGATGGCCACCCCTGTCGCTGCTGGCGACTTTTTTCTGACAACGTCGCCCCTCCCCTATGAAATGCGATGGCAAACAAAAAGCGATGGGGGCTTTGAAGTGATGCATGTCTATCTCAGCCAGCATCTGCTGGAGCTTGCCGCGCGGGATATTGTTTCGTGTCCCGATGGAGCCCAGCGGCTACGGGAGGTATCCGGCGAACGAGATCCCGAAGTTACGGGGCTGATGAAATACCTCTATCACGAAGTGACTTCAAACCCGCAAGCCAGCTCTCTGTGCCTACAAGGCGTAGGCCAAGCGCTTGCTGTGCATTTGGCCCGACGCTATGGCGAGGGTAGCGAACCGTCCAAACGGATGAACGCCTTGCCGGCCTACAAACTCCATAAGGCCATTGCAACCCTTCAAACAGGGATGGATAGTGCATTCAGCCTGGACAGACTGGCATCCGAAGCGGGCATGAGCGTTTCGCACTTCAGCCGCCTGTTCAAGAAAGCAACAGGACGGAGTCCATCCCAGTACTTTATTCATCTGCGGATGGAAATGGCGCGAGAGCTGCTTCTGGAATCCGACCTCAGCATCCTGAACGTCGCCCTTGAGGTTGGTTATGCCAGCCCAAGTTATTTCGCTCAATTGTTCAGACGTCATACCGGCATAACGCCGCGTGAATACCGTCATCGGAGTTAAGTTCAGGTGCACTGGTATGGGCGGCCTACACCAAGCATCCGTTGTTCACTTTGTGCGGTTACGCCTGATGCCACTTTTGCGGAAGCAGTTGCTCGATTTCACTCGCTCGCTGCGTCGGCAGACGCGTGAGAACATCCTTCAAATAGGTATATGGCTCATGCCCATTCAGCCGCGCAGACTGGATCAAACTCATGATCGTCGCCGCCCGTTTTCCGCTGCGTAGCGACCCTGCGAAGAGCCAGTTCTTGCGCCCAAGAGCCTACGGCCGGATCTGCTTCTCGGCCCAGTTGTTGTCAATGGGGACGGCGCCGTCTTCTAGATATCGCGACAACGCTGCCCAGCGTTTCAAGCTGTAATCAATTGCCCTGCTGATAGCCGAACCTTCGGGCACAACATTACGTTGAGCGATCATCCAGGCATGCAGCCTATCCATCACAGGCACGGCTTTTTCTTGCCGTATTCGGCACCGTAAATCCGGCGAAAAACTTGCGCCGGGCATGGGCCATGCAGCCGATTTCGGTCACGCCGAGTTCGAAAATCGCCTTGTAACCGCCAAAATCGTCGCAAACTGGCTTGCTTTCCAGCCGTGCAGGAAATGACGAGCATGCTCACCGGCGCGGCTGGGGCTGAAGTCCTAGACAACAGCAGTTGTTTCGCAGAACTGACTGGTGGCGTACGCCCAAACATAAGAACGATGGGTTTTCTTCGAGCCCGGAGCTAGCATTCGTACAGTGTTTTGTCCGCGTGCACGACCTGTTGCCCGATCACCACGTCACGCAGGGCATCGACCAGGGGCTGCAACTGCACGCCTGTCATGCCAACCCACTGGGCCAATGTCGAACGCGGAATCGCCAAGCCTGCTCGACCGAAGATCGATTCCTGCCGGTAAAGCGCAAAATGATCGGCAAACTTCGCGATCATGACGTGGGCAAGCAAACCGGCAGTCGGGATGCCCTTGTCGATAACTTGAGCAGGTACCGGCGCGCCTGGATCAACGTTTCGCAGTCATCGCACACCCACTCGCCACGAATATGGCGTTCGACGGTAAACACGCCCGGTGTGTAGTCCAACTTCTCGCTGACATCTTCACCGATGCGCTTGAGGGCGCAGCCGCATGGGCAGTGGGTGTTGTCCGGTTCGTGATGGATCAACGTGCGGGGAAACTCTGTCGGCAAGGCCGTACGCTTGGGCTTTTGCTTTGTCTCGGTCGCAACGGGCGCTATCTACAATGCCTGAAGCTCAGTCTCAATCGCTGCGATATCCGTATCGATCAGGTCATCCAGCAGGCTCGCCTGCTCAGGATTCATTTGTTCGCTGCGCTTGGCAAACTTCAAACGCTTGAGCTGTGCGATCTCGTGAGTCAGCTTCTGGATCACCGCTTGATCGCGGTTGATCTTCTTACCCATCGTTTCGACCGTCTTGCTCATTGTCTCAACCGTATGCCCCATGGTCCCGACTTGCGATAGCAATTGCGCAGCGAATGCACGCAGTTGGTCGGGGGCATTTGAGCGAGATCGGGCGAGGAAGTCATGTCTTGGATTTTACCAAAGCACGCCATCCGCTACAGCAAGCCAAGGCATTAATTACGGTTTTTAAAGCAGCGTAATTGCACCGCCAGCACCAACACGCTGCCAAGGCAAGCCGAGTACCAAGGCCTCAAGCTGCTCGATATCCAACTGTATTTCGCTGCCTTGCCGAACACCTGGCCAGGGGAATTTTACCGGGTTCAATCGACGTGCCGCGAGCCAAACGCCAATCCCATCGTGTACTAGCACCTTCATCCGAGTCGCACGGTGATTGGCAAACAGGTAGGCGCAGTGCGGCTTCGCCGCACCGAACACGGCAACCACCCGGGCCAGAGCCGTGTTGGTGCCGGCGTGTATGTCCGTGGGCTGGGTGGCGAGCCAGATGGCGCCGATGCGAATCATTGGGCCAAGCCAAGAATAAAACACGCGCAGCCGTCCGGATCCGAGGCTGGCCATTTTACTGTGATGGATTTATCGCCCAGAGGCAGCGAGATGATCGCCATCTCTTCTGTCGCGCGCCTTGGGGTCGCTTTTACGGGAACGAAAGCCGGCAGGGTTGCGGGTGATCGACCCGGTAAATCGGTAGCCACTTGCTTTTCCATGCTCAGGCGGCCCTTTTAGTGTGGCCACGGCCGGCTACACTCAACACCTACAGCTCATGATGGGCAGGCATTTTATATCAAATAAATGGAGTACCCTGATGCGCACATCACTGCTCACTGCCGCCACTGCCCTTATCCTCTGCGGCGCGCTTGCGCCACTCGCCTACGCAGAAAACGAATTGGAAAAAGGGGTGCGCCACGATAACCGTGAACTTGATAAAGGCGTAAAGCACGACGCCAAAGAAGTGGACAAAGGCGCCAAACACGATAACGAAGAACGGCACAAGGCGGATAAACACGTCGACAAAGAGGTCAAGAAAGACCTTTGACGGTGCGGCACCCTGCCCCTCTCCACCGGGCTTGCCAAGTTGCCCGATGTTTGGCATGTTTGCGCCCATTGTATCGAAGCCGCCGCCCAGCGGCTTTTCTTTGCCTGACATCCAGGCGTTAGCCTGAGCTGGCGCATTCGTGTCCGCTTCAGTTTACCCTCGCACAATTTACGGAGGCCGTACATGCCAGCTAGAACCGCCCAGCAACTCGCTGTCGATACCTTGAATGCGCTTATCGCGGGCGGCCACTTCCCCGAAAAATTGATCAGGGCCACCGCCAAGGGCCCGCGCGCGGACCTGGAGGCGCTAAAGGCCATTGAAGAGCAGTTGCTTGAGCACTACTCACAGCGGCGCACTACGCCTGAATGACGTTCAGCCGCCGGCGCTGCGCTGCAGGAGTGGTTCAGCCGTTCGCAAGGCTTTGACCTGTGAACGTGCTGCCGCGCCCCCTCGCCGCCCGTCCATGTAAACAGCCGCCTGCATGCAAGCGCTCAAAGGGGTACGTTGCGCTGGCTTGTTTTAAGGATGTTTTCCGCCACATCCAGCAGGTCGGTAATCTGCAGGGGTTTCTGAAAATAGTGGCTGTTGCTCGGTAGCGGCACGCTCTCGTTACGCTCATGCCCACTCATGATGATCACCGTCAAACCTGGCCACCCCTGTTCTGCGGCGCTCGCCAACTCGATACCCTGCATGCTGCCTGGGGTGATGTGGTCCGTGATGACAAGGGTGTACGGCCGCCCCGCAAGCAGTGCACGATATAGATCGTCGCAGGTAGTGAACTGCTCGCATCGCCCATTGAGTTCAGTGATTAACTCCGCCAACACCTGGCGAAGCAATGGATCGTCCTCTGCTACTGCTACGAGGTGATTGGATAACATCGCTGTGTGGGCCCCCTGGCAGTTAAATCGGCGCTTGGTACCGCCGCAGGGTAAGCTTGCGGGGTACGAATGCTGCAGAACCTTTGCCTTGAGAATATGTCAATCGCCTAAGGATGCCGTTTTTTACCAGAACTTGCGCCGGTATGGTAGCTGATCCAGATCTACGACATAGGAAAGTTGCTGCCGCGCCATTCGGCGGTCTGATCCCGGAGGGTTTGATGCCTGAACGTTTTAAGCTCAATGGAAAGGTTGTCTTGCTCATCGAGCCGGACCCACTGGTGTGTCTTTTGGCCAAGGATTCGATCGAGGCTACCGGGGCGGCCGTAGAAACGCTGCCAGGCTTGGCCGCTGCATTAGCGGCAGCCAATGGCCTGTCTCACATCGATGCGATCGTTGCCTCGATAGCGTTATCCGAAGGCCTTACCGTCTTACAGTTCACCACGGCGCTTCGCAGCGCCTTTGGCCAAACGCCGATACTGATGACTGACTCGGACATCAGTTGCTCAAGCCCACTGCTACCGAGTGCGGTGACCTTCCTTTCAAAGCCATGGGCCCCGGCGGCACTGGCCAAAGCCCTTTATGAGATAGCGGCTGGCGGCGCTGTAGCGGACTTTTCGCTGTTCAGCCCCGATGAACGCAAGCCCCTTTCCTCCGGCTTGATGGCGCATTCGCCGCGGTAAAGTGGCGCGTGCGCATTCGCGAGTGCCCCGCCCGGTCCCGGCTTGTTCGTTGCGCCACAGCGACGCCGCCGGGCTCGCTGGCCCTAGGTACCCCGGCCATGCTCCATGCACCACCGGCGAACAGCGACCCAGCCAGCAGCGCCGTAACCGGCATTGGTACTGCGGCGGCAACCCGCACAATGCCTATCAATACCTGGCCGAGCCCGCTACTTCCCTTGCGGCCCAATCACCATCATCACCCGCTCGCTCATCTCGCCATTTCTGTGGAATAGAAAGTCAATGAGCGTGAATATCTCCTTACCTCATCAGAGGTCAGACGGCGCAAGGGGCTGCGCTACACATTAGGTTTAAGTGCACTGGCTGTTTTGTTGCCGGCCCCTACCAGGCCAAAACGGAGCCATTTATTTCTACTATGTTGGCCTCTTTACGTGCGGTCTGGAACGATGATTTCCCCTGGAAAACGTTTCGATAGCTGCGTGGGCTTATCTTGAGCATCTTTCTGAAATGATGGCGCATCGTTGGGAGGTTGCCGAAACCACTCAGCGATGCTACTTCTTCCAGGCCGTGTTCAGTTGCATGCTCCAGCAGGTCGCAGGCTACGCGTAAGCGCTCTCGCATAAGCCAAGTGCTGGGGGGAGAGCCCGTCAGAGCCTCAAACCGGCGCTGAAATGTACGCAGGCTCATCCCGGCAAGCTGCGCAAGATCTTCGACAGGATGGCTTTGGCTTAGGTTCTGCCTCATGTGTTCGACCACTCCCCCAATACGCGTTGCTTCATAGGCATTGGGCACCGGCTGAGGGATAAACTGCGACTGCCCACCTTCACGATGTGGGGGCATGATCAATCCCCTCGCAACGGTGTTCGCACGCCCCACACCGAAATCTTTCCGGACGATATGTATACACAGATCCATTCCCGCTGCGCTACCGGCGGCTGTGAGAACAGTCCCACGGTCCACGTACAGCACCCGCGAGTCGAACTCGACTAGCGGGAAACGGCGCGCGATGCTGTCTATGAAACGCCAATGAGTGGTCGCCTTGCCGTTGTCCAGCAAGCCGGCCTCGGCCAGTACGATGACGCCAGAACAAAGCGACGCGATTCGGGCTCCGCGCATGTGCGCGCGCCGCACTGCCTCCACCACGCGCCGATCTACAGGGGAATCAACGTCCGGCCAACCCGGTATGATGATCAGGTCAGCCGTCTCCAGAGAATCCAATCCCTGCTTGATATAGACGGGAAGGCCCCCGCTGGAGCGGATGGTCCCCGGCCGCTCGGCCGCGCAGCCGAAATTGTACCAGTCATCCCCGAAGTCTGGGCGAGGCAGGCCGAAGACCTCGTAAGCAATTCCGAACTCGAAAGCGAGCAGTTCGTCCGAGATCAGGCACATAACGTTGGGACCTGAGTGCTTTGCGCTTAACACATCCATACTGGCATGCCTCTCTGCACGAGCGATGATACTTTCGCATCCTACACCAACGGTTGATGGTTTCGAGAGGAAATGAAGGCCGCCGCGCCGTCTGCGAGAACGGCGACCAGGACGCTCAAGCTTGTTCGAGTCGGTCTGTGCGAACGGATGAGCGATCCAGTCGGCCCCACTGATCGACGGGCTTCCATTCCTCTTCGAACTTCCGATTCCCCACGCTGCGCACCATCCCCGGAAGAAAGACCTTCCTCAAACCACCGTGTGGGTTGGCATTGCCATACCACCGCTCGTCCAGCGGGTCAGAAGCCAGTTGATAGCGAGTATCTGAGGTCAGCCGTATCCGAAGAGTGCTGTGTTGTTGGAGCGGTGCCCGCAACCACTAAATTATCCGCAGTGAACGTTTTAGTGAAGGTACCGACCAGACCGATCTCAAAGCGTTGACCCTCGGCGTTCAAGTCGTAGACCTCGAGATAGGTGCGGTGGAGGTCCCTGTCGTAGACCAGTTTCAAGGTGCCGTCGGTACCGTCGCCCAGGCCTGTATAACCCAGGGCCGCCACGTCGATCTTGTCATGGGCCACATCGAAACCTGCGATCAGGTCGGCGGCGCCATGAATGCTGTTGCTGCTGTCCAGGTAGCGGAAGGTGTCTACTCCATCACCGCCCGCAAGTGCGTCGCCTGCACCGCCGCCAATCAAGACACCACCGTCCTGAGGCGTATGGAGCAAATCCCAACCCGGTTTTCGGGGATGCGGCGGAAATCTTGGACTACCTGGAGGTAGTTCATGTATTCATACGAAGACCGCATCCGAGCGGTCGAGCTCTACATAAAAGTGGGGAAACGCATCGGGGTAACGATTCGTCAGCTGGGC
>NZ_JAAOCA010000069.1 GCF_014694385.1 Pseudomonas typographi
ACAGGTCGTTGTCCATCCGGGTGAACCCCCTGGACTTGTCAATTGGGAAGATGTTTGTCATTATTCACTCCAGAACGTTGTGCAAGCTGCTGTAGAGAAACCACCCTGGCCGGTGGTTTTTTTTCGCGTGCGATTTGGTGGTTGATGTTGCAATTGGGCGTCCGGCGCATCCGTGGTAGCTTTTTGCTTCCACACGAAAAGGCCCAGGAGGCCGGACATGGAAAATCTGTCACCGTTCGAAAAAGGCGTTTTGATGTCTCTGATATCGCTGGCGGCCACGATCAGAGGAACGCCAGGCTTTGATGGCGAGGCGCTGACCAAGGCTGCGCAATACTTCACAGAGAATCCGGCCGCTGGCTGCGAGTCAGGAGCCTCGAAAGAAGCTTACGAATGGCCACTAAACGTGCTGAAAACTGACCTGGCTTCGCTTCAGGCGATGCTGAACGCGAACAAGACACGCAACTGAGCTTGAGCTCGCCGCCGCTGGTAAGCGCCCACAGCGGTTTACCCGCTCCGGTTTTGGTAGCTGAGGATATACAGCTGGAAAGATGCTCGAGCTTTTGGCGGGCGTCACCCTCGACCGGATAGGCATTGGGCTTTTTCATTTCAGGCCACCTTTACCGAAGCTTCCATTGCATCAAGCTCGCGCCGGACGTGGTGAATCTCCCGGCAAATCGCCGCCCTCTCGATCTGGTTGACGTGGTTGTCCTCCAGCGCTTCGTGAACGGATACCGTCAGCTCGGCAGCCTCCTTGCCGAAATTCGCCATGGAGGCCGAGAGTTCCCTTGCCGCGGGGCTGTTCCTAGATATGAGCGCGTAGCCGAACTCGGCCAGCAGCGATGCCAGAACGATCTGGCGTGACTCTTCGCTGAGGTGTGTGAGAACCATTCCGAACATCTGGATGTTCATCTTGTGGCTGGCCCGGTTGGGGTTCGCGCAGTCGAGCAACGTGGTTTCGTTCACGCCCATACGCTTGGCCAGAGCGGTGCCGCCACCGGCCTTCACTTCGCGATGCAGGGTTCTCTCAAAATCTTCCATTGCGAATTCCTCAATCTGTTTCGCGTAGCGCGGTGCCACCACTTCAGCGAACATTTGCCTATCAACTGATCACGGACGCATCCATGACCGACCAATCCGAACTGCTGGGCGAGATAGCCGCCCTTCATTGCTTCGTGGCTGCCTTGGCAACCACCCTCCCCTTGTCGTCTCGGCTGCGGCTTTGGCCAGCTTTCGAGGTTCGTGCTGATCTGGTTCGGGATCAGTTGGGGCGTGATGCGTTACGCGGTTTCGAGCACGCGACCGTGGCCCTCTGCGTGAGGCAAAGGGATTAGGCGGCGGTCTTGCGCTTCGCGCGCTTGCTGCCCGCTTTGAATTCGTCGTGCATATCGTCGATCGCCTTCCCTGCGATGTAGCTCGGGTTGGTGATCTGGCCCGAACGGATTCGAAAAATGGTCGAGATGTCGCATCTGGCGCGCTCGGCGACGGCCTTGTAGGTCAGGCCAGAGCCGAGCAGGTCATCCAGTTTTTGAGGGAGATCGGTAGTGGCCATGGCCTGCTCCTTTGAGGATATGCACATTCTGTTGCACCAGTGCATATCTGTCAATGCACTGACCTATTGAGGTATGCACGCGGCGTGGACACCATTGCACTCATGCATAAAACCATCGATAAAGTTCTAGCGGCATTGATGCAGGAGAAAGGTATTTCTCAGGCCGATCTCGCCCGCAAAACGGACGTGAAGCAGTACACGATATCCCGCATCCTAAAGCCCTCCGGCACCAAGGGGATCAAGGAGCCAACGGATAAGCAGGTGCGACCTCTCGCCGATTTCTTCGGTATCAGCACTGACCAGTTGAGGGGTTACGCCCCTCTGCCCGGTGATGCTCCGGCACCGCCTGGAAAAAGCCGTGCTTCGATGGCCGAGATCGTGAACAAGATGATTTCCGGCAAAACGCTGTCGGACGAGCAACGGAAGAAGTTGGCCGCTGCAGCGGCGGGAGAAGGCACAGACCACAACTCAGGTAACGTCATCACCGTTGACTTTTCCCGCCCCGGCCAGGTCGGCGATGAGGTGTGGATTGCTCACTACGACGTGCGCGCGGCCATGGGCGCCGGCCAGATACCACACGACTATCCCGAAATGCTCCAGGACGTGCGCGTAAGCCCCAGGCATCTGCGAGAAATGGGCATCGTCTTCAAAGAGCATTACCACCTGAAGGTGATCACCGGATGGGGGCAGTCAATGACGCCAACGATCAAGGACCGTGACCCTCTGCTGATCGACGTAACGATCCGGGAGTTCACAGGCGATGGCATCTACCTGCTTTCGCACGATGAAATGCTTTACGTGAAGCGCTTGCAGAAAAAGGGCAAGAGCCACTTCAGGATGATTTCGGACAACAAGCACCATGAGCCCGAGGATATCCGGGTGGATGACACACACATCCTGGCGCGGGTGCTCTATGTCTGGAATGGGAACGCGGTGTGATGCCATGCCCCTCTCCAAACCCACCCAAGCCCTGCGCCGCGAACTCCAGGGCACCGCCTCCGACCTGAAATGGTCGGCAGTCGAGCTGATGCGGATAGCGGAGCGGCTGAGCCTGGCGGGGAATGAAACCGATGCACAGGCGGTGCTCAGGATCTGCCAGGTGATGCAGGATGTGGAGGGTCGGCTGGAGGCGTATGCGGATGAGGTTCGGGATGGGCACGCTAACCAAAACCAGTTGTATATGTAAAATTCAGGGCTGTAAATTCGAGCAGGACGAAAATCAATATCAATACCCTGCCCTCATGGAATTGCTTAAACAGCTAACAAGGAATATTTATGGCATCTGCGTTTAAGGCGAATGATTTTTCTGGAAATACTAAAATTACCGATGCCGGAATTCGAAATAATTTTAGTAAGTCTCTAGAACCCTGGAGCCCACTAGTCGAACTAATATGGAATGGGTTTGATGCGAACGCAAAAAATATTTCGATCATCACAAGGGAGACAGGCCTCAACGCAATGGAATCCATTACCATTTTAGATGACGGTGATGGCATCGACTTTACCCGCCCAGATGATAACTTCCTTAGATTCCGCGACTCCCTAAAGAAGAAATCCCACAATGTACATGGAGAAAAGGGCATAGGACGACTGGCCTTCCACAAGATATGCAACAAGGCAATTTGGTACACAAAATTTAAAAATGATAATGCTAGGATAGAAATCAATAGCAGTTCACTGAGCAGTGTTACTGGGACAACCATCCCCGTAAATCAGCAAAATGCACTTTTGGTAAATAGCAGCTCTGGCACATGTGTCGAGCTTCTAGAATTTATAGGTTTCTTTCCAACTCAGGCCACGCTAAGTACTCAGCTTTCACTTGAGTTCGGTTGGTACCTCGCGCTAAACCCGAGCAAAACTCTTACTTTCAATGGTGAAATTTTAGCGCCACCAGAGCATTCTTGCAGTGATACGTTATTCACAATCGACAGCAATGCGTTTCGGCTAAAGCTCTTACACTGGAAGGAGAAACCCGCATCGGAGCGGTCTTATACATACTATACAACCAGCTCCGAAAACGTTATTTATCACGCACCGAGCAGCCTAAACAAAAAACCAAACTACCATACGACACTATCAATCTCCTCACCTTGGTTCGACGCATTTAGTGAAGATGAAAACGGCCAATCTTTAGACATGCGAAGTATGCAGCACTCTAAGGTGTGGAAAGCCTTGCAGAAAGCCGTTGGCGGATTCGCCCAAGAGCATTATAAGGCTTACTTGGTGGGACAGGCTGATGAGCAAATTCAGAAGCTGGTGGATGATGGTGATTTCCCAGATTACAGCCAACTAGTAAACAGTTACTCAGAATGGCGACTCGGAAACCTGAAGGGCATTCTTAGAATCATAATAATATCAGAGCCCCGATTATTCAAGGACAGTAATAAGCGGCAGAGAAAAATCATAATAAGATTATTGGACAAAATCTCTGTATCCAATGAAAATGACGCCATATTCGATGTACTTGAAGGCATACTCGATCTAGACGAGGCGTCCATGCTTATATTTTCCGATCAAATTAAGACTGCAAAGTTAAACAACATAATTCAGACTATAGAAAAACTTCAAAAGCGCGAAGCTGCAATCTCTCGCATATCCGAAATAATGCTTAACCACTATAACGACACCCTTGAAACGCCAGACCTTCAGGGGGTTATAGAATCCAACACTTGGCTTTTCGGGAATCAGTACGAAACAATAGGTGCTGAAGAAACCACCTTTACTGTGATCGCCGAAAACCTTCGGAATTCAATAGCGGGCATAACTGAAATACTCGATGACGACATCGACGATGGAGCTAATTTATCAGGCGCGAACCGACAGGTAGATCTCTTTCTAGTCAGGGGCAACATGCAGTATGACTCGCACAACAATCAGCCATACTTCAGATGTGTAATTGTAGAAATAAAGCGGCCTAGTATTGCCCTTAATAAAAAGCATCTTCGCCAGATCGATGACTATGCCGGAATTCTAGCAAAGCATCCTCGATTCAATGGTATTCAAACAAGGTATGAAATCATACTACTAGGCCGAAAGATATCCCCGAACGACTATGACATTTCCGAAAGACTTGAACAGCTTGCAGGGCGAAATGATCCCGGCCTGGTCGGTGGCGGCCCTATCAAAAAGTACGTAAAGACATGGCAAACTATAATCGAAGAGTTTCGAATTGCGAACGACTACCTTCTCTCGAAGCTACAAACTCAGCGTGACACACTTGAAAGCTCGAAAGACGATCTTTTAAAGCATCTGCACACGCCCACCCACTAATTATTAAGCCCGGCCCAGCGCCGGGATTTTCCTCGCTACCCCGCAAGCGACCCGCCCCGGCGGGTTTTCTTTTGCCTGTGGTCCTGGCCCGCGAGTGATCCCTGGTCAGGTTGGCTGATGGTAGCTTTGCCCTTCGCATCTGGCCATCCGAACACATTCGTCTATCCTGAATTTGGGCGCTCCCCCCCAGCTCGCCTGGGCGCCCAGCCCGTCAATGGTATCCCCTCCCTTGACGGGTTTTTTCATTGCTGCGCCTCCCAGGCCGGCGCCACGGCGGGTTTCTTCTGCCTATGCCGAAGGCTGCGGCGCATCATGGATCATAGTCCTCGGCTTCAACCCTGTTCCTCCCCTTTTGCTTGGCCAGATACAGGGCCTTGTCGGCGCGTTCAAGCAGTAGCGATGGGCCTTCCATTTCGACTTCAGGGTATATGGTCGCAAGGCCTATGCTGCACGTGACAGGTACGGGTGTCCCGCGGTAGTTAACCCGGATATCGTTGATCGACGCTCTCAGCCTCTCGGCCACACACAATCCACCATCGCTCGGTGTGGATGGAAGCAGAATCAGAAATTCCTCACCGCCGAACCTCGCGGCGAAATCCTCCCCACGGCTCGCGCCGGCCTGAAGGGTATGGGCAATGGCGATCAGACATTCGTCACCAAAAGGGTGCCCGTATGTGTCGTTGATCTGTTTGAAGTGATCGATATCGATCAGCATTGCCGTCAGTGGCCAGCGTGAACGAACCGCCCTAGCCCACTCATCTTCCAGCCTGCGCTGGCCACTCAGTCGATTGTGAATCCCCGTCAGACCATCGGTAAGACTTTGCTTCTCGAACAGCGCCGATTGAGTTTGCAGTTGCGCTCGCAGGCGCAAGCCATCCCAATAATCGACGTGAGCATGCTTTGAGGCTATGACCAGGTAAAGCATGTTCACAAGCACGAGCGCTGAGAATGTGAGATTTGCACTGCTGCCCTTTCCCGCCAACGCGGCCATAAACGGCAGCAGCATGACCGCCGGCAGGCCATACCGCAGCATAGGGTCAATGGCAAGAATAAGGGTGGCCCCGGTGCACAGCACCGCATTCACAACAATAAGTGGATATAGGGCCGGAGCGAGCTCAGGGAGGTACAGCGACGCAGCCACGACAAACCCGAAAAACGTAGATGCCGCAAGGATCAATACCAACAGCAAGCCGCGTGCCCACGGCTCACTGACGGCCAGCAGTCGCTCGAAGTAGATATGCAGCCCGATCCTCAGAATTAGCATCATTGCCAAAACCGCACCTAGGTAATTGGCTGTGACTGGCGCGGCCGTAGCTAATCCACTGAAGTACGTGATCGCTATCCAGCAGGGAAGATAAACGAATGCCCCTGGATAGGCGCGGCGTTCCAAATCCACCAGCGCAGAGTTTTTGAGGCTATGGATATCAGACGGGAAATCCAAAGCCCTTCGAACCGCAGCGCCAATCGCTTTGAGAGCACTCGCCATACGTCTGCCTCGTTCCTTGGGCGATGGGAGTTTGAGCATAGCGCTACGAAGTCACGGCGAATAGCGGGGCGAATGAACGGATGCCAGCTTCCCTTGCGCATTAATAATGCTCTGTACAGAACCCGCGGTGATTTACCTGTTGCCCGCTTGCGCGATAGATTCAGTCACATAACGTCCAGGTTCCCCCCCCCACATGTTAGGAACCGCTATGGACATCGAAGATTTGCTTTTGAAAATCATGCCAGATATGGAGAAGAGGTTACCGGGCTATGGTCTGGCTTTTGAGTACCATGCTGATCGCACCGCTACCTTTTGGCTTAAGCACCCAGCCGGCAGGGTCATCCGGACCCATGTCCACAGCCCGGGCGTAATCGCCTTGAATGGTGCCGACAAAGCTGCAGGCTTTTTCCAAGAATGGATGGCAATCAGACAATGGCCCCCCATCGCTGTGCATCAGGACAGCTAGACGACTTAGCCCGCCAAGCGCGGGCTTTTTTGTGGATCCGTGATGCTAGAATGGTGGCTCATTCACAGGGAGGTAACAGCATGCGGGGTTTCGGTATTCTGGTATTGATTGTGGGCATTGTCGTGGTGATCGTTGCCCTGGGCATGGACGTATCGGTTAGCAGCGGTATGGGTCGGGTGAACAACCTGGGCCTAATGGCTGACCGGCAAAACTACACTATGTTGGGTGGCCTGATAGCAATCGCTGGGCTTCTCATGCTGATATTTGGCCGGCGTAAGTCGGTAAAAAACGAAGATATAGCCGCTATCTGGGAAGCAAAGGACACGAGGCCCTGCCCGTTTTGCGCTGAGCCCATCAGGCGCGCGGCAATAAAATGCAAGCACTGTGGCTCTGACGTAGAACCCGAGCAGCCAGCTCGCTTATCCCATGGATGGACTGTGCGCATACCAAGCAAGCCAGGCGGCGAGTTTGAGCGAGCGGAAGGATTGGTCCGCGAAGCGGGGTACCCCCTCTTGCCCGCCGACGGGGCAGTTTTGATCGTTGGCTTTTTTGAGGACCGAGACGAGGCCAAAAGCGTGCAGAAGGAACTCGCCTTCAAGTACGCGCTGCATGGAGATATTTACTATCCCCAGCCAGGTAGTTAGAACGGCTCATGAGCCCGCACCGCAGGCTCTTCGCGTCCGAAACGTTTTTCTGCGCGTGCCGGATTTGTATCGGCGCTGATATCATCCCGCCAAACAATCGAATGGAATCACCCCATGCGCGCTTTGGCTGCAACTACCCTCCTTTGCTTATCACTCATCGGCTGCGCCTCGGTCCCCATGGCCGATAAGCAGGCCGATGCTGAGGCGAAGAAATTCGCTACCGCCCAGGACATGTCCCGCATTTACATCTATCGCAATGAGTACTTCGGCGCGGCGATCAAGATGCCGGTGGTGCTCGACGGCAATATCCTGGGCAAAACGGTAGCTCATAGCTACCTCTACACGGAGGTGGTGCCCGGCCCACACGTCATCGCCGCCGATGGCGAGAACACCGAAATGCTAAAGCTCACGACCAAAGCTGGCGAAAACGTCTTCATCCACCAACAGGTTCAGATGGGCTTTGTATCCGGTCGGAGCGGTATGAAGGTGGTGGATGCCGCTGAGGGGAAGGCTGGCGTACTCGAATGCGAAATGATTGAGCCACAGTACTGACCGAGGAAGGCTTCTCCCCTTACCTCTTTGCCAGACACCGAGCCCGCCGCGAGCGGGCTTTTTTCATGCGAATGGTTAGCAGTTGATTCGCTCCACGACGCCCTCCCTTGCCAGATCTGGTTGCTCTGACGTATCGACCACCGGCTCATAGTCCGAAGCCTCCCAGGCAACTGTGACCGTTCCGTCGTCGTTGTGGATGAGCGACAGCTCGTCCAGCTCCGCCAGCCCCTCCAGCATCGCCTCCCACACGTCATCAGGATCATCGATCAACTGGTGGATCACCGCCATTCGCCTGAGCTGCGACATGGGGTGATTGATCATGCTCGCCACCCGAATGCTGAGCCTTTCCGCAGGGCTCATGGCTGGTGCTGGCTGGGGCTTCTTGGCCATTGATGCGCTCCTTTTCAAAAATACTGTATATGTAAACAGTATCCGATTGTGAAATCCCTCGGCAAGGGATCCGTGCCCAAAAAATATATGCACTCGTGCATTGACACTATAATTGCACTGGTGCATATTTCACCCATCGCCCCGGCCCACACCGCCGAGGCAGGGCCGAGAGGCCTGCCGCTCTTTAGACAATCTGGAAACCTCGCGGATCGATCCCGGCAACGGCACAGCGCGAGTAACAAATTTCGATCCCCATGCAGGCTCTGGAACCTGCCGGACCAGCCATATCGCTGGGACGCCAAACCATGCAAGCCAGCCGGGAAGAACACCGAACACGAAATGTGTGACCCGGCCAAAGATATGAATCGGGCGATGCGCGTGGTGGAGATAGCCGAGAGGCAGCCCAGCCCACCGTGGCGTGTAACGGAGGCAACAAGATTTCCTCGATGCCCTTGGAGACAGGGGTATCAGGGAAATCAACCGCCCTGGAGGGCAGTACGAATGCTCAACATCAATGAAGACGCTTTGAAAACCGCAATCGTGGCCCAGGTCGCAGATCAGCTTCTTAGCGAGGATGAAGACCTTTCTGGAATCGTCTCGAAGGAGGTGAAAAAGCGCATCGACAAGATTTTTGACGAGCGTGTCACCGCGCAGATCCAGTCAGCGATCGACGAGACCATCAGCGGTTCGTTCGAACGCGAGTATCGCCGTGTGAATCAGTGGGGCGATCAGGAGGGGCCTTCAACCACGCTGCGCAAGGAGCTGGAAAAGACGGTCACTGCCTACTGGAACGGCAAGGTAAATCCCAGCGATGGAAAACCGGCCACCAGCGATTACAACGCAGTTACCCGAGCGCAATGGTTGATGACCAAGATTTGCGCCGAGGACTTCACCAAGCAGATGCAGACAAGCGTCAACGCGGTGACTGGTGCTCTCAAGGATGGTTTGCGCAACCAGTTGGCGCAACAGATGGACGCCATGCTGAATAACCTGTTCCACATCAAGAGCCTTCAGGACCAAGGCAAGGTTGAAAAGCCGTACTGAACCACCACCCTGCGCATTCCCTGACCGCTTCACTGAAGCGCCTTCGACGAGGGCGCTTTGGGAAGATAACGGAGGAATATCAATGGCTAGCGACGGCGTAAATGGACCTGTGCAAGTAGAGATCCAGGTGCACATCACGAACGGCAGGCAAAACGGCGTGGCGAACATCAGCATG
>NZ_JAAOCA010000006.1 GCF_014694385.1 Pseudomonas typographi
GGTGAGCGGGGGCGGCATAGGTGAGCACTCCGGGCAGCAGGGCAGCGGCAACATGTCGATCATAGCGCCCGCGGCTGCCCATGGCGCTCATTTAACGCGCCGTTACAAAACCATTCCCCCACCACGGGTTGCCAGCCACGCTGAGTACCCCTGTAGGGTGCGCTGTGCGGGCAGCGTCAACCCGGCAGCGCTTGGGGTGCCCGCCAGCCGGTAGCCAACGCCGGCTTTGCCCGGCTACGAACTCGCCGGTTTGATCTTTGCCCGTTGCGCGGTGCCGGGGGTGGCGCCGCCCAGCGCCCTGGCCCGATGGCGCGCCCGGGTGCTGATCAAAGCTACCGTGAGGGCCCCGAGCGCCGTGAGGGCAACGATGGGCAACAAGCCCAAGGCATAACTGCCCGTTGCGCCCTTCACCACACCGAACGCCCATGAGCCCAGGAAGCTGCCCAAGCCCCCGATGGCGTTGATATGGGCCAGGATCACCGCCACCTCGCTGGCATCGAATGTCTCGGTGACGAACGCCCAGAACGGCCCCTTGAACGCATAGGTCGACATCACCGCCAAACTCAGGCCCAACACGGTCAACGACAATGCATCGATGGCGCCCAGGCTGGCCAGGGAAAAGGTGATCACGAGCAGGGGGATCAGTACATAGGGCGCGCGGTGGAGGCTTTTATCCGACATTCGCGCCCACAGGATCATCCCGACCACCGCAACCCCATAGGGCACTGCACTGAGAAAGCCCGCCTGAATATTGCTCAGCCCATGGGATTTGATGATCTGCGGCTGCCACACCGCAAGCCCGATACTGGAGGCCGCCACGCCGGCATACACGAATGCGCAGGCGAGTACCCGCGGGTCCGCCAGTATCGACCAAACCCGGCGGCGCGGCCCGGGCGTTTGCGCCAGGCGTTCGGCTTGCAGGGTCTGCTCCAGCCACTCACGCTCCTCTGCCGCCAGCCACTTGGCCTCCCGGGGGCTGTCGCTGAGCACCCATAGGCAGGCAACCCCCAGCAGCACCGAAGGCAGCGCCTCCATCAGGAACATCCACTGCCAGCCTTCGAGGCCCATCAAGCCGTGCAGTTCCAGCAGCAAGGTCGAGACTGGCGAGCCGAGGAACACCGAAAGCGGTACCCCGGTGGTGAAGATGGCAATAACGCGGCCGCGATAGGACTTCGGGAAGAAGTAGGTGATGTACAAGATGATGCCGGGGTAGAAGCCTGCTTCCGCCAAACCGAGCAGAAAACGCAAAGCCGAGTAAAAAACCGGGCCACTGGCAAACACCATGCACCCCGCCAGAATACCCCAGGTCACCATGATCCGGGCGATCCAGCGGCGTGCCCCGAAGCGCTCCAGGAACATATTGCTGGGCACCTCGAAGATGAAGTACCCGACAAAGAAGATACCGCTGCCGAAGCCGAAGGCTTCGGCGCTCAGGCCGATGGCGTCGTTCATCTGCAAGGCCGCGATGCCGACATTGACGCGGTCCAGGTAAGCGAAGAAGTAGCAGGCGATGATGAAAGGCACGATGCGCCACATGGCTTTGCGCATAGCGCTTTTTTCCAGCGTGGCGACGGGTGAGGTACTGAGCATGTAGCCTCCTCGCGCGGGCCGAAGCGCCGCGCAATTATTGTTGTTATAAGGGCACAGCGTGGTGGGCGTGGCCGCCGGAATCAACCAGCCGAGGTGGTATCCCAAGGCGTCGGCTGGCCTGGGTAGAGCTGGCCGTAGCGTTCGATGGCGGCGGCGTCGAAGCGAAAGGCCAGGCCCGGCGCTTTGGGCAACAGGATCTGGCCTTTTTCCGCGGTCAGTTGCCGGTCGATCAGGCGCCTGAAGTTGACGATATGGTCATCGGGCATCCACTCGACCAGGGTGGCGTTGGGTGTCGAGGCCACCAGATGAACATGCAGGTCATGCCAGGCGTGGGGGGAAACGGAGATCCCGAAGCTGGCCGCGGTGGCCGCGATACGCCGCCATTCGGTGACCCCGCCGCACACGGTGGCATCGGTTTGCAGCAGCGACGCAGCGCCACGGGCCATCAGGTCTTTGAAGCGCCAGCGCCCGGCTTCGATTTCGCCGGTAGCGATGGTGATGCGCGTCGCCTGGGCCAGGCGTGCGTGGTTATCGAGGTCATCTGGCGAGAACGGCTCTTCGATCCAATAAGGGTCGTATTTTTCGAAACGCGAAACATACTGAAGCGCTTGGGGGAGGTCCTTCCAGCCATTATTGATGTCCAGGGTCAGCAGTACATCCGGGCCGATGGCTTCGCGCACCGCCGCCAGGCGCATTTCTTCTTCGCGCGGGCTGAGCAGCCCTGACTTTATCTTCACCGCCGTGAAGCCCTCTTGCACATGGTCGGCCATTTCCTGGGCCAGGTCGGCATCGCTTTTACCTTCCAGGTAATAGCCGCCGCTGGCATAAGCGGGCACGCGATCATCGGCCATCGCGCCGAGGTACTGATAAAGCGGCAGGCCGGCACTGCGGGCGTTCAAGTCCCACACCGCGGTGTCGATGGCCGACAACGCCCGCATCACCCCACCGGTGCGGCCCTGCAGCAGCGCCTCCTGATACATGTTGCGCCACAGCCATTCGACGCGCAGCGACTCGTGGCCGACCACCACCGGCGCCAACAGGCTGGTGACAGCTTCGGCCAGGATTCGCCCGGAGCTGTTCACCGCATAACAGTAGCCAAGGCCTTCTTCGCCATTTTCACCGAGCACTTTGATCAGGCAATACTCCCGTGCCCGAACGGTTCGGGTGGAAAAGGTCACCGGGTTGGCCAATGGGACTCGGGCGACGCAGACCGACACTGATTGGATACGTGGCATAGCGGGTCATCCTGTTTTGTCGTTGTTCGTTAAGCCCAGCCATGGCGGCTGAAGCTGGATGGCGAAGGGCTCGCGGGTACGGCATTTGAATCGAGCGTTGGCTTTAACCTTGTATTAAGCTCAGTCTAGAAGGCACATTACCCCCGTGAAAGCGGCTTTTTAGTCGGCTATGCATGAGTATTTCACATGAACCCCAGGCGTTTGACCCCATCGATGTCGCTGCTGCTGGCGTTCGAATCCTCGGCCAGGCACCAGAGTTTTACCCGGGCGGCAGAGGAATTGTCCCTGAGCCAAAGCGCGGTCAGCCGGCACGTGCAGAATCTCGAAGAGTTGCTGGAAATCACCCTGTTCCAGCGCCAGGGTCGCAAGATCAAGCTGACCGATACCGGCGCTGCCTACCTCAAGGAAGTCAGCATCGGGCTGAGCAAGATCCGCAGCGCCACCTTGCAGGCCATCAGCTACCGGCACGGCGGCGGGTCACTGCACCTGGCCGTGTTGCCGTCCGTGGGCTCCAAATGGTTGCTACCGCGTATTCACCGCTTCTATGAGCAGCATCCGGGCATCCAGGTACACATTCATTCGCGCATCGGCCAGTTCGATTTGGAACTGGCGGGCATCGATGTGGCCATCAGCAACAGCCAAGACGGGCAATGGCCAGGGGCTGTAGCGCATAAATTGATGGGCGAGGAATTGGTCACGGTGATCAGCCCGGCACTGGCCAGCACCCTCAAAGGCCGCCGGCCCGCCGACCTGGCCTCCAAGCTGCTGCTGCAAGTGGCGGCACGCCCCAACGTGTGGGGCGACTGGTTCGTACGCCAACAGTTGCCCTTGAACCGGATGCGTGTAGGCCCGGTGTTCGAGTTGACCCACCACTTGCTGCAAGCGGTGCAAGCCGACATCGGTATTGGCCTGGTCGCACGCTTTTTGGTGGAGAAGGAATTGCAGACGGGGCAACTGCTGGAGGCCTGCGAGGGCGCCAGCAGCCACGGCATCGACTATTTCGTGTTTACCGCCGAGCAGCGCCTGGATTTTCCACCGGCCAAGGCCTTTCGCGAATGGGTACAGCGAGAGGCCGCCCTGGGCGCCGAGCTTCCTGCTGATGCTGTTCGGCCTTGACCCTCAGGGGTGGGCCGCCACCCTCGCGCGCGGGTCGTGGCGGGCCAAGCGCCGCAGCAGGTTGTCGACCTCCCCTTGGGCCCGCCCCGACATCGGGCTGGCGGGCCGGCGCTGGGCTGCGTAGCTGATGATGCCACGGCGCATCATCACGTACTTGCGCACGGCCAGGCCCACGCCGGGTTGCTGCTCGTAACGCAGCAGCGGCAAGTGTGCATCGAACAGGTCATGTGCCGCCTCGACCTGGCCGTCGGCTTTCATCCGCACGATATCGCAGAGCATGTCAGGGAAGCTGTAGCCGGTGTTGGCGCCATCGGCACCGCGCTCCAGTTCATAATCCAGGAACAGCCCATTGTTACCACACAGGATCGAGATAGGCCGCATGGTGGCGTCTCGCTCGTATTGGCGCAGCGTGGAGATTTTTTCCAACCCTGGCCAATCTTCATGCTTGAGCATCACGCAAGACGGCAACTCGTTGACGATGCGCCGGATGACCGCAGGCGCCATCTGCACGGAAAACGTGAGCGGGTAATCCTGAATCACAAAGGGCACGTCGCTGCCAATGGCTTCAATGGCCTGGTGGTAATAGTTGAAAACCTGATCATCCGTTCGCAGGGTGTTGGGCGGCGCGATCATCACCCCCGCAGCCCCAAGCCCCATCACTTCTTGGGTCAGGGCGCGCATCGAGGCAAACCCGGGGGCCGACACACCGACCACCACGGGCAGTTGCCCGGCCCTTTCGATCACCCGCCGGGCCACGTCCAGCGACTCGGAAAATTCAAGCTTGGGCGCCTCGCCCAGTTGGCCGAGTACGGTCAGCCCGGTCGACCCACACTCCAGATAAAACGCAACCATCCGGTCGATCGATTGATAGTCGATTTCGCCATTATCCAAAAAAGGCGTTGGCGCGATGGGAAACACCCCCTTCGCTTCATGAGTCAAAGGCATGGAAGAACTCCTTCAATAGTGTGACCACCGCTTGCGCCCGGCACACCCACGGGCGCCGCTACAGGTTCAGATGCTGCTGATCAAGCCGCCGTCGATGCGCACGGTAGAGCCGGTGATATAGCTTGCGCACTCGCTGGCCAGAAAGGTGACGACCTCGCCATACTCCTTGGGCTGGCCGTAGCGGCCGAGGGCAATGGCGTCGGTGCTCTGTGCCGCGATGTCTTGCACTGAACGCCCTTCGCGGCGGGCTTTGCTTTCGTCCAAAAAGCTGATGCGCGGGGTGGCCACACGGCCGGGCAGCACGATATTGACGGTGATGCCGTCGCGGCCGACCTCCTTGGCCAAAGTTTTCGACCAGCCCACCAACGACAAGCGCAAGGCATTGGAAATCCCCAGGTTGGGGATGGGGGCTACCACCCCGGACGAAGTGCTGGTGATGATCCGCCCCCATTGGTTACCGCGCATGCCGGGCAACACCCGGTCGGTGATCTTGATCACCGACAACACCATGTTCTCAAAATGAGTGCGCCACAGTTCAGCCTCCTGACCGTGGGCTGGGGTAGGTGGTGGGCCTCCGGTGTTATTGACCAGAATATCCACGGCGCCGAAATGGCCCTCGATCTCGCTGACCTTGCCATCGATAGCCTCAAGCCGGGACAAATCCCACTCCAACGCCTGCGCCCGCAGCCCAGCCTCCTGGATCTTGCCGGCGACCTGTTGCGCCGCCTCCAGGTTGATATCGGCCACCACCACGGCGGCGCCTTCGTTGGCCAGGGCCCAGGCAATGGCACTGCCCAAACCGCCCCCGCCACCAAGCACCAGGGCTGTCTTATTATTGATTTGCAGATCCATCGGGGTTATCTCCACTGAGTCATACAGGCTTTTTAGCCGGGCATAGCTGTGACACGGCTTGATTCATGGGAGTAATGGTGGCAGCGGGGGCGAGGGCTATCAAACGGGTTATCAGCGGCCTATGCATGCGTTTTTTGCATGCTGGGCATCGAGGAAGGCGGCAAGGCTATCAGCAGGTCCCGGCAACTGAAGGGCTGGCGTTTAATTCTTCGCCACAAGCCCTCACCTGCAGACATGGGGATCTACCAGGAGCAGGGCGGCAGCCTGATGCCGCCACCAATCGCCCACTACGGCAGGTTCCGCCGGGGTATTTTCGAACATCGGTCGCACAGTGAGCGGTTTCAGTCGTTGGCTGCACCTCTTTGGCAATGCCCCAGGCGGCCGGGCGGCCTTGCCCGACAACGCCCTTCACCAGTCAACGCCTGTGCGAACGGATGCGACACTGCCCTGGGGCTAACTGAATCACCCTTCCACCGGCCGCTTCGGGTCACTGCTCCAGTGCGACCAAGAGCCAGGGTACAGCGCCGCGCTCAGCCCTGCCGTATGGGCCGCCAGCACAAACAGCGAAGCGGCGACGCCGCTGCCGCAGTAGGCTGCCAACGGCCGGGATAGGTCCACATCCGCTTGCTGCAAGCGGCTGCGAAAGGCCGGTGGCTGGACCAGCCGGCCCTGTTCATCCAACAATTGAGCACCCGGCAAACTGACCGCACCGGGGATATGGCCGCCCTTGCCCTCGGCGTTGAAGGCAAAACTCGCCGCAGGGCGTAGGTCCAGCAGCGTGCCCTGAACGGGCGCGTGGGGTACGTCTTCCACCGTCAATTGGGACAGCGCCCCGACGGTGATTTCGAGGGTGCTGGCGGCTTTGGGCTGCACATCATCGGTTGCCAACGGCTGCCCGCTGGCAACCCAGGCTGCCAGGCCGCCATCGAGCACGGACACCTGGGCCAGCCCGGCCCAGCGCAGCACCCACCAGGCCCGCGCGGCCGGTGACAGGTTGCTGTCGTCGTACACCACGACGTGGCTTTCATGGGTGATGCCCAGGCGGCGCAGGGTGGCTTGCAATTGCGCCGGGGTTGGCAGGGGGTTGGCGCCCTGCCCCACGGCGGTGGGGTCGGACAGCTCGGTGGGCAGGTCCAGGTACACCGCACCGGGAATGTGCCCGGTAAGGTAGCGTTGCTTGCCATCGCTTTTGCCGGGTGTAAAGCGAACGTCCAGCACTATCAGGCCAACGTCGTTGCGCCGTTGCGCCAAGGCTTCAACGGTGATCAGGTCTGCCATGGTGGGGGCCTCGTGTAATCGGTGGTCAGGTCAGGCTTTGCATGATTTGCGTGTAATAGGCAAAGAGCGCCGGGTCTTCAGGGTTGCGCGGTTTGGGAATATCCACTTCGATAACTTCGGCGATCTGCGCGGGGCGCCCCTTGAGGATCACCACCTTGTCGGCCAAAAACACCGCCTCTTGCATGTTGTGCGTCACCAGCACGCCGGTGGGTGAGCGCTTGGCCCATAGCGCTTGCAGCAGCAGGCGCAAACGCCGTGCGGTGAGTTCGTCCAGGGCGCTGAACGGCTCATCCAGCAACAGGATGCTGGGGTTGACAACGAACGCCCGGGCGAGCGAAACCCGCTGGCGCTGGCCGCCAGACAGCGTTTGTGGAAACGCCGAGGCGTGTTCGGCCAGCCCCACGGCTTCCAGCAGCTCGTCGACCTGCTGGGTATCGGCGCCGGCAGGCAGCACCAGGGTGATGTTGTCTCTTACACTCAGCCAGTCCAGCAAGCGTGGCTGCTGGAACGCAACGCCGAGGCGGGCGCTACCGGCCGGGTTGGCGGGCCAATGGATGCTGCCCGCGTCTGGCGTATCGAGTTTGGCCAGCAGGTGCAGCAACGTCGATTTGCCGACGCCCGAGGCGCCGACGAACGCGACCAGGCTACCGCTGGCGATGTTATAGCTGAAGTTGTCCAGTACAGCCCTGCCCCGCGCCCCGGCTTTGCTGGGGTACGCTTTGCTGACGTGCTCGAAACGAATACCGGCGCTCATACGCTCGCCCTCCTCTGCCAGCGCGTGAGGCGCCGGTCGAGCACCTGGAACACGGCGTATTCGAGCAGCAACATGCCCAGCCAAAACACCAGCGTCCATGCGATCACGCCTTCCACATTCTGCATGCTGAACTGCGAATTGATCTGGTAGCCCACGCCGTCGGAAAGGCCAAAAATCTCCACCAGCACGATCACCTTCCAGGCCAGGGAGAACGCGACGCGGCCACCGTTGAGCAAAGACGGCACCAACGCCGGCAGCCAGATCTTCATCAGGCGGGTTCGGCGGGGCAGTTGGTAAACGTGGGCCATTTCGATGATGTCTGGGTCTACCCCACGGATGCCCTGCACCACCGACAACACCAGCGCCGGGGTAATGCCCAGGGCGATGGACACCACCGGGGTGGCCAGGCTCACACCGAACCAGATCACACACAGCAGCGCCCAGACCAACCCAGGGACGGTCAGGCCCAGCAGGATAGCCGGCTCGAAAAATACCCGTACCGGGTCGTAACGTGCGCTGCTGATGCCGACCAGCAACGACAAAACAAACGCCAGCACAAAGCCCAGGGCGATACGCCACAAGGTGATGCCGATCTGGGTGAAAGCCTCGCCACTGAGCACAATGCTTTCACAAGCGCCGGCGATTTTGCCCACGCCGGGCACCAATGGGCTGGCGAGGCTGCGGGCCATGACCTCCCAACTGATGATGGCCAACAGGCAAAAGGCAACTGCCGGGGCGACCTTGACCAACCAGCGGCCAATGGCGAGTAGCCCAGCGGCGCCGCGGCCCGGTGAACGGTGCCGAATCAGTGGGCGGGCCAGCTCAGGCATTTCGCACCTTCAGCGGCACGCCGTCGTAAATGGGTTGGTCCGGCTTTTTATCCAGCACACCGACGCTCACGGCGACCTCCAGCTCCTTGTCAATCTGCCGCCATACTGATTCGTCCCAGCGGGTGGCGTAAGCCGATGGCAAGCGCTGCGGCAGCAAGGCAATGGCCGCTGTTTCAGTGTCGCCCAGGCCGAAGGCCTGGTGGATGTCCTTCAGTACCTCGGGGCGGTCATGCAGCAATTGGTTGGCGGCAGCGAACAGGCTGGCCAACCGGCTGGCGACTTCACGGTTGGCCGCCAACCATTTGCGCTGCGCGGCAAGCCCGACCAAAAACGGGTCCTCCTGTGTGCCGGTGGCGTGCTTCCACAAGTCACCCACCCGGGCGATCTCACGGGCGCCGTTGGCGACCATGCGCGTGGCGGTGGGCTCGAGCACGATCACCCCATCGACGTCGCCGCGGTCGAACAGCGCCAGGTTGGCCGTCGGCGGGCCGAAGATGACCTGGAAATCCTTTTTCAAATCCAGGCCGTTAAGCGACGAGGCAATACGGGCCTGCTGGTAGGTTTCCGTGGTTTCAGGCTGGCTGGCCAGGCGCTTGCCCTTGAGGTCCTGGGGGCTCTGGTATGGGCTGTCACCCTTCACCAACCAACGGCCATGGTTGTTCAGCGCAGGGCCGAACAGGGAAATGTCATAGCCTTTGTTGTTCAGGGTGGCCAGCCCGACCGCACCGAACACGCCCACGTCCAATGAACCGGCGGCCAGTTGCACCTGCATCTTGCCGGGGTCGGCAACCACCCATTCCAGCTTGAGGCCTTCGCTGTAGGCTGGGTCGAGATATTTTTCGATCACTGTTTGCCATACATAACCGGCACTGCCCTTGGACGGCAAGGTGATGCGGATGGCCGCCGCCGGGTCGCTGGCCGCTTGCCCTTGGCGGGTTGCACCGAAGGCATAAAGCGAGGCAGCGGCCACCGAGCCTTTGATAAACCAGCGGCGCGTGGCCGAATGGACGGCCTTATTGAAAGAAGTCATGGGGGCTCCCGGCTCAATGCGTTCAGGAAATAACGGCGCGATGCAGCAGGCGCCGGCTGTCGCCAAAATCGTTGACGCCACGGTGCTGGACCGAGCGGTTGTCCCAAATCAGCGCCGCGCCTTCTTCCCATTGCACGCGCGCTTGTATTTCCGGGGACTTGATCAGGTCGAACAGCAAGTTGAGCAGGCTCTGGCTGGCGACGGGCGTCAAGCCAACGATGCGGGTGGTATAAAGCTCGGTGACAAACACTTGTTTGCGCCCGGTTTCCGGGTGGGTGCGAATAACCGGTGTTTCCAGCGGCGGGTAAAGCGCGCGCTGGGCGGCCAATTTCTCCGGATCATGGCCATAGGCGTAGGTCAAAAAGCCCTGGGCATCGTAGTTCTGGATCGCGGTAAGGGTTTCCAGGTATTGGGCGAGCAAGGGGTCGAGCAAATCGTAAGCTGCCGTGGCATTGGCAAAAATCGTGTCCCCGCCCAGGCTGGGGATAATTTCGCCGAACAGTGCGGTAAAGCGGGTCGGCTCCGCGCGATAGGCTTGATCAGTGTGCCAAATATAATTGGCGAGGGTTTTCTTGGTCGCCGAATCGATCGTGTTGACCGTACCGGCCACATTGGATTTAGGCGTATATGGTGTGCCCAGATACTGCGCCGTACCGAACCAGCCCACCAGCTCGACGAAGCCATCGGCGTCTACGGTGCCAGGCTCGAATACCAAAAACCCGCGTTGGCGCAATTGCTCGGCCAAGAAGGTTTTAACACCTTGCGTGTGTTCGCCGGGTTCACCCGCGTTGATACGTAAACCGCGAACCTGGCCACCCAGCGTTGCGCTACAGGCCTCGACAGTAGTGTTGCCGAAGTGCGCTGGCGGAACGCGCCAGGCAGAGACATCCAGCACACGCTGCTGAGAAGCAAGAATGTTGTCGCTCATAGTTGATTCTTAACCCGGGGGTGGGTCTGCATACCTCCTTGGGTAAGGTCGATAAATGCGACAGCTTCACGAAAAGGAATCCGGTGGGCCGGTAACCTGCGCGTGAGCTTATAGCCACGGAAATACCACCGGTAAGACTTTAAATGCATACCCTAATAACGTTTTCATCTGCTGGCGCTGGCGGCTTCGCTGGTTATACTCAGGCGCTTTAAGCCTACGGCAAGCCCTATGCCAGCGCCCTCCCTGGTCGATGCAAAGCATGATGGCAACGACCTTCACAGCCCCTCCTACAAGCCTTTGGCCATGCTGGTGGGGTGTGCGTTTTTCATGGAACAGTTGGACGCAACCATCATTGCCCCGGCGATTCCCGCCATGGCCAAGGCTTTTGCCGTCGAGCCGTTGCAGCTTAACCTGGCGATGACGCTGTACCTGCTGTTGCTGGTGGTCTTTGTACCCATCAGCGGCGCGCTGGCCGACCGTTTCGGCACCCGCCGGGTGTTCAGCGCAGCGGTCACTATTTTCACCCTCAGCTCCCTGGCCTGCGGTTTCGCCCACAGCCTGCCAACCTTACTGTTGGCGCGTTCGCTGCAGGGGATAGGCGCCGCGCTGATGGTGCCGGTTGGGCGCATGGCCATGGTTCGCGCCACCCGGCCCGCCGACCTGGTCGCCGCCATGGCCTGGATGGTAACGCCGGCAATGATCGGCCCCTTGCTGGGCCCGCCCTTGGGTGGCGTGCTCGTCACCTGGTTGAGTTGGCCGTGGATTTTTTGGGCGAATGTGCCGATCGGCATCGTGGGGCTGTATTTAACCCAGCGCCTCGTGCCCCAATTCGCGGTCACTACCCGGCGGCGCATCGACCTGTTGGGCTGGCTCATCCTGTCGCTGGGGGTTGGCTGCCTGGTCATCGGCCTTGACCTGTCGCACGCTAAGAATAACGTGGCCCACCTGGCGCCGGTGTTGCTGATCGTCGCGTTGCTGTGCGTATTCGCATACTGGCTCTACAGCCGCCACCACCCCAACCCGCTGCTGGACTTTTCGCTGGCGCGCATCACCACCTTTCGCGTATCACTGGTGTCGGGCACGTTGGTGAGAGTGGGTTACGGCGCGCTTCCGTTTTTGCTGCCGCTCACCTTGCAGCTCGGCATGGGCATGAGCCCGATGCAAAGCGGCCTGGTCATCGCGGGCAGCGCCCTGGCGTCGATGCTGATGAAAACAGCGACGGTTAAGATCCTCAGGTATTTCGGTTTTCGCAGCGTACTGATCGCCAATGGCCTGCTGTGCGCGGTGGGGTTGGCCGTGTGCGCGCTGCTCGGCCCGGGGTGGAGCGCGTATGCGACCCTGTGTTTGCTATTGATCAGTGGTATTTCCAGGTCTGTCCAGTTCAATGCGTTGGGCTCGATCGCTTACGCAGACACCCGCCGCGAACAAACCGGCGCGGCCACCAGCCTCAATACGACCTTTCAGCAGTTGGCGGCGGCGATAGGCATCGCCCTGTCGGCATGGCTGTTGAATCTATTCGCGGGTTTAAGTGGCGATGCATCCCCTACCCTGCACAGTTACGCGTGGACCTATTTGGCATTGGCGCTGATCGCCTTGCTTGCGGTGCCGGTGTGTTTGCAGCTGAAGGGCGATGCGGGTAAAGCACTTACCGGGGGATAGGTAGCGTGTAAATTGCCTACTGAGAATGCGCTAATAGTAGGTACACGGGGGTACCTTGGGCCAATGCAAATCGCCCGGCCGCGGCCTCGCACAGTGATGGTGAGCCGGTTATCGCTTCAGGTCGCCCATTCGGCGGCGGCTGCGCATGGGAGACCGTCGTGTCTGTCGGGTTCCGTGTATCCCGGTTCGCTAACCGGCGTGTAACTGCCACCCATTGTTTGGCGACAATTAGGGCAGTCCCTTGCCCACACGCGGAGCTTCATGCACCCCTTCAACCACCCCAAACCTCAAGCCGCTCCCCTAACGGGCGCTAAGCCGATAATCCTGCCCCAGCGCTCGGGTCAACCTTCGCGGGTCAGGGTCAATACCACCGCCGCGATCCGCTCTGCACTGGCGTAGGCGATGGTTTCCAGCTCTTCGCCGAACACGTCCGGGTCCACTTCCTCGTAGCGCCAGGCCCAACCCGGCTGTTCGAGCAGAGGCCGCAGCCCTGCGAGAAACGGGTCTTGCCCAGCGACCATGGCGACGCCGGTATACAGCAACAGGCTGCCGCCCGGCGCCAAGCGCTGCATGGCCTCTTCGACGATACGCCGCGACAGGCTACTGCCCAGGTCATCGCCACCATGGCGGTAGGCGCGGCGCTCGGGGTCTTGCATGTAGGGCGGGTTGGCCACGATCAGGTCGAACGCCCCCTCGGTGTGTTGCAATACGTCGCTGTGCCGGCAGCTCACATTCACCGTGCCAGCCAGCCTGGCGTTGGCTTGCGCGTAGTGCAGCGCCCGCGGGTTGATGTCCAACGCCAGCACTTCGGCGTGGGGCTGCGCGCGGGCAATGAGCAAGGCCCCGGCACCGCTGCCGCAGCCGATATCCGCGGCACGCCGCACTGCACCGGCAGCGGCCAAATGCACCTTGATGGCCCGGGCGAAACGGTAGGTGTCGGGGCCGAAGAACACGGCGTCCTGTGCCTGGGTGGGGAAGCTCGAATGCACCAGCAGCAGGCCATCCAGGCTCGACCAACGCACCGTGCTGCGCCAACGTTCGCCCTCGGGCTGCAACGCGCCGGCATGCTGTAGCTGGCGCAACACCTGCGGCCCAGCGACGGCGGCGTCGAACGGCAAGCTCCAGCCAAACAGGTCACGCAGGTCGCGGGCGCCGCCGTGGCGGTTGCGCGCCAGCACCCGTTGATGTGTCAGCGGGGTAACGGTGGTAAAGCGGTAGCCTTGCTGGCGCAGTAGCCGCCCGAGTTCCACCAGGCTGGTATCGCTGCTTCGGCCAACGCTGCCCTCGGGTAGGGCACCGGTTTCTATCGCTGTCATGAAGGCTCCCGTCAAAGCGAGGCGCGGTTGCAATAACGGCGGCGGAAAAGCCGCGTCGCAGCTAGCCCGTCGGGCGTGGCATGGGCGGCTGGCGCAAGCAAGCGCAACAGGTACTCTTCGGCCCGGGCGGCAGGCAGTTTGGCCAAGGTACGTTCCAGTGCCCGTTCCGCCGGCCGCAGCTCATTGGCATCAGCGGCCCGCCCCGGCTTACGAAAACCCCAGCGAAAGGCGTTGGTCCCACGTGCCGGTGCTTGCCAACCGTCCGCGATCCAATCCCACACCAGTTGCTTCTCGTACCCGTCGAACACGCCAAACATCGCCGCGCCGGTGCCGTCGATCAGTTGCCAGAAGCGGCTGCCCTCCGGCGCCTCGCCTCGCTTGATCCAACCCTTGCGCATCAGTACGTCGAGAAACGCTGGCACCTGCCCCGGCTGGCCCAACCACTCATTGACTGTGCGGCCCTCCAGCTTGCAGTAATCCGAGTGCATGCATTGGCCGAACAAGCGTTTGCGCTCGAACATGGCGACCAACTCGGCCTCCAGGTCGAAGCTGCCGATCACTTGGCGCGCCCCGTGCCCGAGTTCGTTCAGTTGGTAGCCACGGGCGACCCGGGCCAGGAAGCGCGTGGGGTCTTGCCCAGGCGCCAGCAAGTTGAGCACCGCCTGGGCGGCTTTGCGCGCATGGCCGCTGGAGGCATTGTCGATGGTGACATGCAGGGTGAAGTAGTAAGGGTCGATGCCCAGCTCGTTAAGCTCGAACGAGGTGATCAACAGGTGCAACGGCAACTGTTCATACCCCAGGTTGTAGCCCACCGCCTCGGGCAAATAGGCCTCGCCGGCCTCACCCAGTGCCAACTGCAGCGCACCCTGCAGGTAATTGCGCTCCGGCAACTCGGCGCGCGGCTGGCAATCGTGCTCTTCGAGTAACTGGCGGTACAGCACCACATGGTTCTGCGCCGGCTCGCCGTCGCCCAACTCCTCCAGATAGGTGCGCAGCAACCCATCGTAGCGCCAGTCATGGGCATGGCGCACCGTGCCATAAAGCCAGGCCCCGTCCACCAGCTTGGTGGGCGCCACTTGCTGCAAAAAATACAGCGCATGGGCTTTGTTGCCAAAGTATTCCCGCCCGCCCCCGGCGTGGCGGCGCGCCAGGTACCGGGCGTATTGTTCGCCTACCTGTGCAGCCTTCTCGCACACCCAGGCTTCAAGGCCATGGGCGTCGGCCGGGAGATCGCAAGGCAAGCCTTGCGCGGCCTGCAAGTGCTCGTCGAGAAAAGCCGCCAAGCATTTGGCCGGCACCGTGTGCGGTGCGTACAACAGTTGTTCGTAAAAAGCGCGTATCGGCGGGGCCGAATCCATGGCGCCGGGGTGAGGCAGGCTGTTACTGATGGCTGGCAGGCCGGGGTTGAGTGCAAGCATCGCGAAACTCCCGTGTTTTCACACGACTTCTGGTTATGTACAACCGAGTCGCGCGCCGCGCGGGAATTCCATTTGGCTGGCCAGTGGTCGCTAGGCGTTGGCCGCCTCCATGCTACCTTTGCGGCCACTTGCGCATCGGCGCTACCGGCACCGCCAAACCTTATACAGGGCCCACGCCGCGGCCAACGCGCGCTGTGCGGGCGCAGCCCTCCGCTGTTGCCGCCCGCCGCCACTGAACACGTACAAGGCCCGGCTTTACAGGCCCGCAGGCCTGTACAAGCCTCGTACAATAACGCCCACGTTAACGACGAACGGCCGCTTATTTGGCTAAGGTTATCGACCAATTCGGAGATAACCCGGGTACCTGCCCCGCTTTGGGGCGTTCGACCCCGGGGTACCCATGAAGTCCGTCGCCAGCGATGCCAACCTGCTTGCCCGTTCTGCCCCGCTGCTGCTCAACCTTGCAGCAGCGCTGGCTGCGTTGGCGCTGGTCAGCACGCTGCAACCCGATGCGCTATGGCAGGTCACGTTGGCCATCTTGCCGCCTTTGGCCCTGGCCGGCGTAGTGTTGGCCTGGCAGAGAGGTCGAGCGCCCATCGCCGTTCCCGGCGCGGAACCCACTGCCGGCGAGCCGGCCCCGGGGCCGCAGCCTTATGCTGAGCAACTGTGCCTGGCGGCGTTCCCAGTGTGGATGCGCCAACTGGACACCTCCCGCGGCCAAACCGAAACCGCCGTGGGTGCGCTGACCCAGCAGTTCGTAGACATCGCTGCACGCCTGGAGCAAACCCTGAAGGCTTCCCGCCAGGCCGCTGGCGACCTGGGTGAGGGCGGCGCGGGGGAAGGTTTGGCCCACAGCCAGGGTGAATTGAGCCAAGTGGTTGACAGCCTGCGGGTAAGCCAACAAAGCCGAGACGAGATGCTCGCCGCCGTGCGCCACCTCACCGATTACACCGGCGAGCTTCGGGCCATGGCCGCCGACGTGGCCGCCATCGCCGCGCAAACCAACCTGCTGGCGCTCAATGCCGCTATCGAAGCGGCCCGCGCCGGTGAAGCCGGGCGAGGCTTTGCGGTGGTGGCTGACGCGGTGCGCTCGTTGTCTAGCCAGTCCAGTGAAACCGGGCAAAAGATGTCGGCCAAGGTCGACATCATCAACAACGCCATCGCGCACCTGGTGGAAGTGGCCGGCAGCACGACCGACCAAAGCAGCGACACCGTGGTGCATGCCGAGCAAACCATCGAAGGGGTGCTCGGTCGGTTCCAGGGGATTACCGCGCAGTTGCAGTCGTCATCGCACCTACTGCATGCCGAA
Organism: Pseudomonas typographi; assembly: GCF_014694385.1. GTDB lineage: Bacteria > Pseudomonadota > Gammaproteobacteria > Pseudomonadales > Pseudomonadaceae > Aquipseudomonas > Aquipseudomonas typographi. Next base: position 16,261 of record NZ_JAAOCA010000006.1, read on the forward strand.
AGCGCTGGCATCAGCCAGGAACTGAACGACGTATTGGTCGCGTTGCAGTTCCAAGACCGCGTTAACCAGATTCTGGCCCAGGTGCAGGAACGGATGGGCCAGTTGCACCAGCAACTGGAGCACTGCCAGGCGGCCAACGAGCCTTTTACCCTCGACGTAAAGGCCTGGCTGGCCGAAACCGAGCGCACCTATGCGATGCAAGAACAGCGCAACAACCACCACGGCCGCGCCAGCACGGCAGCGGCCGACAGTTCGATTACGTTCTTCTAGGAGAAGACATGGCCAAATCCATATTAGTCGTGGATGACTCCGCGAGCATCCGCCAAGTGGTCGGTATCGCCCTGAAAAGCCAGGGTTACGACGTAACGGAAGCGTGCGACGGCAAAGACGCGTTGGCCAAGCTTAGCGGCCAAAAAGTTCACCTGGTGATCAGCGATGTAAACATGCCGAACATGGACGGCATCACCTTTTTGAAAGAGCTCAAAAAGCTACCGGCCTACAAGTTCACGCCGGTGATCATGCTCACCACCGAATCCCAAGAAAGCCGCAAACAAGAAGGCCAGGCCGCTGGCGCCCGGGCCTGGGTGGTCAAGCCATTCCAACCGGCGCAGATGTTGGCCGCGGTGGCCAAGTTGATCGCGCCATGATCAGCGCCTGCCCAGCGGGCGAGCAGTTGAATGTAAAGCTGGGCGCGGAGCTGACCATTTACCAAGTGGGCGAACTGCACACGGCGGCCCAGCCCTGGCTTGCGCAACCTTGCCAGTGGGTGCTGGACCTGAGCCAGGTCACTGAAGTGGACGGCGCCGGCCTGCAGTGGCTGCTTTACCTGCACCAACACCTGCGCAGGGCCGGGCACGGCTTGGTGATCAGCCACGCCAGCCCCGCCGTGAGCGAGCTGCTGCAGTGGTGCCCGAACACCGGACTGGCGCTCGCCGCCTGAATGTTTTCTCCCATGGAACTGCCGCCGTGCCTATGAACCTCGATGCTGCGCTGCAGACATTCATCGCCGAAGCCCGTGAACTGCTCCAGGACATGGAGCAAGCCCTGCTGCGCCTGGAAAGCGAGCCGGCCGACGCACACTGCCTGGCGGCGGTGTTTCGCGCAGCGCACACCATCAAAGGCTCCGCGGGGCTGTTCGGGCTGGAGCCGCTGGTGAGTTTCGCCCATGTGCTGGAAGACCTGCTCGACCGCCTACGTGCCGGGGCGTTGCCGGCCGACCGCGAACGGGTCGCCCTGCTGTTGGCCTGTAACGACCACCTGAGCGCCTTGCTCGAACAGGTGGCGGTGCGCCGTAGTGCGCCCACCGCGGCGCTGTTGGCGGCCGAGCAACCGTTGCGCGAGCGGCTGGCGGCCAGCGGCGGGCAGGCACAACCCAGCGCCGCCGCGGCGCCCACCCATTCGGCCAGCGAGTCGCGCCGTTGGCATGTTTCGGTGCGTTTTGGCCAAGACACCTTCCGCCACGGCATGGACCCGCTGTCGTTTTTGCGCTACCTCGACGGCCTCGGCCAACGCGAAGCGCTGGCGCTTTACGACCAGGCACTGGCCGAAGCCAGCCCATTCGACCCTGAAAGCTGCTACCTGGGGTTTGACCTGAGGCTCCAGGCCGCCTGTGAAGCCACTACCTTGGCCGATGCCTTCGGGTTCGTCGAGGGTGAATGCCAACTGGCGATCTTTGACCTGGGCAGCGACGCGCAGGGTTATGCCGCGTGGCTGGAACAATTGCCCCCGGCCCATGCCCAGTGGCTGTGCGCCGCCATGGGCGAGCCTTGGCCACTGCCGCAAGCGGCGGTGCCGGCGATGGAACCGACGGTGGCCGCGCCGCCCACGGCCACCGAGCAAGCCGCCCCTGCCCGGGCAGACGCCGATGGCCGCCGGGCTTGGGTGCGGGTGCGTGCCGACAAACTCGAAGCGCTGATCAACCTCGCGGGTGAACTGATCACCGCGGGCGCCGGTGCTCGGCTGTTGGCCGAAGCCCAGGGCCATGAGCCGATGACCGAGGCCACGGTGGCGGTCAACGCGCTGGTCGAGCAATTGCTTGAAGGGGCGCTGGCCATGCGCATGGTGCCCATCGGTGAAACGTTCAACCGTTTCCACCGTACCGTGCGTGACGTGAGCCAAGCCCTGGGTAAAGACATAGAACTGGTGGTGAGCGGGGGCGACACCGAACTGGACAAAGCCTTGGTCGAACAACTCGGCGACCCACTGATGCATCTGCTGCGCAACGCGATGGACCACGGCATCGAGGCGCCTGAAGTGCGCTTGGCCGCCGGCAAGCCGGCCCGTGGCCGCCTGCACCTGGCTGCCTGCCATGACGCGGGCAATATCGTGGTCGAGCTGAGCGACGACGGTGCCGGGCTGGACCGTTCGCGCATCTTGGCCAAAGCCCGCGAGCGCGGTTTGCTGGGTGCCGCCGAGCCCAGCGACCGCGAGCTGCTGGCGGTTATTTTCGAACCCGGGTTCTCCACCGCCGCCACGGTGACCAATTTGAGTGGGCGCGGCGTCGGCATGGACGTGGTCAAGCGCAACATCACCAGCCTGCGCGGCAGCGTCGAACTGCTCAGCCCGGCGGGCCAAGGCACCACGGTTCGGATTCGCCTGCCGCTGACCTTGGCGATGATCGATGGCTTGTTGGTGGAGGCCGCCGACAGTGCCTATGTCATCCCCCTGAGCATGGTCCACGAATGCATGGAACTGGCCCCGGCCGAACGCAGCACGCTGCGCAACCGCGGCCATGTCGATTTGCGCGGTGAAGTTTTACCGCTGGTGTTTCTGCGCGATCATTTCGGCCTGCAAGGCGCAGCGCCCCGGCGAGAAAACATCGTAGTGATTCGGGCCCATGGCCTGAAGGCCGGGTTGGTGGTAGACCGCCTGCTGGGCGAATACCAAACCGTAATCAAGCCTCTCGGCCCGCTGTTCAGTGGCGTGCGAGGGGTCAGCGGCTCCAGTGTACTGGGCAGTGGCGTGGTGGCATTGATCCTCGACGTTCCGGCCCTGCTCAAGCACCTGACCGAGTGCGAAAGCACCTCGTTCATACCGTCATCCACGTTTTTCCAAGCCGTATAAGGGCAGGGTTCCTCCCGAGGTGTTCTCATGAAATGGTTCTATAACCTGAATATTTCCGCCAAATTGCTTCTTGCCTTCTTGCTGGTGTTGGCACTGTCGGTGGTGTTGGGCGGGTTCTCGATCATCGAGCTGGCGGCGGTGAATAACGCAGCCGTTAAGATGAACGACGATTCGGTGCCTTCCATTCGCGCGGCGGCGAACATCCGCTACAACCTGTCCCAGTACCGCACCCGCGAGGCAAGGCATATTCTGGCCGACACCCCCGAGGAAATGGACGAGCTGCAGCAAAACGCCACGCAATCCAGGGCCGATGTAGAGGCCAGTATCGACAAATACAAGCCGTTGATTTCCAGCCCCGAGGAACAGGGCCTGTTCGACAGTTTCATCGCCGACTACCGCCAGTACCTGAAAGTCAGCGAAAAAGTGCTGAGCCTGTCGCGCCAAGGTGACAAAGCCACGGCGAAAACCATGTTGGCCGTAGACTCCAAGCCCGTGTTCGAGGGCGCCTCGGCGACGCTGGGGAAATTGGTGGCAGTGAACGACAACTATGCGACGGCAGCCGGCGACGAAGCAGCGGCTACTTTTACCCGTGCGCGGCTGGCCATTGCCCTGGTGCTGGGCGGTTCGGTGCTGCTGGGGTTGTTCCTGGCCTGGTTCGTGTCGCGGACCATCTCGCGCCCGCTGCGCCACGCCATGGACGTGGCCACGCGCCTGGCCGAGGGCGACTTGAACGCGAAGGTCGAGGTCACCAGCCGCGACGAAACCGGCCGGCTGCTGATGGCGATGCAAAATATGGTCGGCCAACTGGGGCGAATCATCGGTGAAGTGCGCCACGCCGCCGACAACTTGGCCAGCGCCTCCGAAGAAGTGAGCGCCACGGCCCAATCGATGAGCCAGGCCACCAGCGAACAAGCCGCCAGCGTAGAGCAGACCAGCGCCTCGGTTGAACAGATGAGCGCCAGCATCAACCAGAACACCGATAACGCCAAGGTCACCGATGGCATGGCCAGCAAGGCCGCACGCGAGGCGGTCGAGGGTGGCGAGTCGGTGCAGGCCACGGTAGAGGCGATGAAAAAGATCGCCCAGCGCATCGGCATCATCGACGACATCGCCTACCAAACCAACCTGCTGGCACTTAACGCGGCCATCGAAGCGGCCCGTGCCGGCGAGCATGGTAAAGGCTTCGCCGTGGTGGCGGCCGAGGTACGCAAGCTGGCCGAGCGCAGCCAGGTGGCGGCGCAAGAAATCGGTGAGCTGTCGTCGGGCAGCGTGCAGTTGGCCGAGCGCGCGGGCGCGTTGCTCGCCGAAATCGTGCCGTCGATTGGCAAAACCAGCGACCTGGTGCAAGAGATCAGCGCAGCCTCCGAAGAGCAATCGGCGGGGGTTTCGCAAATCAACATGGCGATGGTGCAGCTCAACCAGGTGACCCAGCAGAACGCATCGAGCAGCGAAGAGCTGGCCGCCACCGCCGAAGAAATGAGCAGCCAGGCCGAGCAATTGCAGCGCGCCATGAGTTTCTTCAGGGCCGAAGGTGACGGCATGGCAAAAACCGCGCAAAGCCACCCGCACCGCGCACGCGCCCAAGCCCCCGCCACGGCGCCGAGCGCACGGCCAAGCTGGCGCGGCGCACCGGCGCAAGAGCTGTCCGAAACCGAATTCACCCATTTCTAGGAGGCAGGGCTATGAGCACGCAGAGCCTCGCCACTGCGGACGGAGAAGCGCAGTACCTGACTTTTTCCGTCGCCGGTGAAACCTATGCATTGGCCATCGAAGGCATCAAGGAGATCATCGAGCTGGGCCACATGACGGTGGTGCCAATGATGCCCGCCTACGTGCGTGGGGTCATCAACCTGCGCGGTGCGGTGGTCCCGGTGATCGACCTGGCCGCCCGCTTTGGCCAGCCCACCAGCACAGCGGGCCGGCGCAGTTGCATCGTGATCCTAGAAGTGCGCGGCGCTGAGGGCGACACGCTGGTGTTCGGGCTGTTGGTGGACGCGGTCTGCGCCGTGCTGGACATCGCCGCCCACGCCATGGAGCCAGCGCCGGGCTTCGGCTCGCGCATCCGGGTTGATTTCATCGCCGGCATGGCGCGCCTGGATGGCCGTTTCGTGATCGTACTGGACGTTGACCGCGTGCTGTCGCTGCAAGATCTGGCGCAAATGGCCACCCTCGCTGGGGAGGCGGCGTGAGCAACACGGGTATCAGCGATGCCGAATTCGCCCACTTCCAGGGCTGGCTTTATCAGCGCGCAGGTATCCACATGTCGGCCAACAAAAAAGCCTTGGTCGCCGGGCGGCTCGCCTGCCGCCTGCGCCACCATGGCCTGGCTGACCACAGCCAGTATTTCCAGATGATCACCGCCGCCGATGGCTTGGCCGAGGCGCAGGTGGCGCTGGACCTGCTGACCACCAATGAAACCTATTTTTTTCGCGAGCCCAAGCACTTCGAGTGGCTTGGCCAAGTGCTCGGCACGCTGCACCGGCCTGGGCGTACCTTCCGGGTGTGGAGTGCGGCTTGCTCCTCGGGCGAGGAGCCGTACAGCCTGGCCATGTTATTGGCCGACCGCCTGGGTGAACGCCCCTGGGAAGTGCTGGGGTCAGACATCAGCAGCCGGGTGCTGGAGAAAGCCGCCCGCGGCCATTACCCGCTGGAACGCGGCCGCAACCTGGCCCCCCAGCATCTGGCCCGCTATTGCCTCAAGGGCATCGGCAGCCAGGACGGCACGTTCCTGGTGGAGCGCAGCCTGCGCGAGCGGGTGCAGTTCATGCAGGTCAACCTCAACGACCGGCTGCCTCGCCTGGGCGAGTTCGACGTGATCTTTTTGCGCAACGTGCTGATCTATTTCGACCCGCCGACCAAGCGCCGAGTGATCGAACGGCTGGTGCCATTGCTGCGCCCAGGTGGCTATTTCGTGGTAAGCCACTCTGAAAGCCTGAACGGTATGAACGACACGTTGGCGTTGGTTTCGCCTTCGATTTACCGCAAACCATGAGCCCTACACGTATGCCCATTTCGGTGATGATCATCGATGACTCGGCGGTGGTGCGCCAGGTGCTGCAGGCCATCTTGGAACAAGCGCCAGACCTGCAGGTGATCGGCGTGGCCAGCGACCCGTTGTTCGCCCTCGACAAAATGGCCAGGCAGTGGCCCGACGTGATTGTGCTCGACGTCGAAATGCCGCGCATGGACGGCGTCACGTTTTTGCGCAAGCTCATGGCCGAGCGGCCCACGCCGGTGGTGATCTGCTCGACACTGGCCGAAACTGGCAGCGAAACCGCGCTCCTGGCCATGGCCGCCGGTGCGGCCGATATCATTGCCAAGCCTAAGGCCGGGCTGCGTGACTTCCTCCAGCAGTCGGCCGCTGAGCTTATCCAGGCCGTACGCACCGCCGCGCGGGCCAACGTCAACGCATTGCGCCCGCGCACCCGGCCGGCCCCGGCGCCAGCCCCGCCACGGCACAGCGCCGACGCGGTGTTACCCGCCGCCCACAGCCATGCCATGGCCCGCACCACCGAGCGGGTGGTGGCGCTGGGCACCTCCACCGGGGGCACCCAGGCGCTGGAACACATACTCAGCGCCCTGCCCCGGGTATGCCCGCCCATTTTGGTGGTGCAGCACATGCCCGAAAAATTCACCGCCGCCTTCGCTGAACGGCTGAACCAGGTGTGCGCGGTAGAGGTAAAGGAAGCACGAGATAACGACCGGGTACTCGCCGGCCGTGTGCTGATCGCCCCGGGCGGCCGGCACATGCTGCTTAAACGAAGCGGCGCGCAATATCACGTGCAGGTCACCGACGGCCCCCATGTGAACCGCCATAAGCCATCGGTGGATGTGCTGTTTCGCTCCGTCGCCCGCTATGGCGGCCGCAACGCCACCGGGATATTGATGACCGGCATGGGCGACGACGGCGCCCGGGGCCTTAAGGAAATGCTTGATGCCGGCGCCGACACCTACGCCCAGGACGAGGCGAGCTGCGTGGTGTTCGGCATGCCCAAAGAAGCGATCCGCCTGGGGGCGGCACGCCATGTGGTCAGCCTTGAACGCATTGCGCAGGTGATTTTGCAGAACCAAACGGCAGTAACCGCGCGCTAATGTGGGAGCCAACGGCGGGCGACATGAAGCGGATCCCGATATGCCGGCCCAGCTTATTTATCAATCGCAGCGGCCGTTATGCCACTACCTGAACCTATACGCCCTATACGCGCTAAGGAATGCTTTCTATGAGCCTGCGAAGCCTACGCAACGATGTTAACGAACATAGCGCCCTCTTTCTTAAGGTGCCATTTCGCGGTGCATTGCGACAAGCCGACTACCGCGTGTGCCTGCGGTGGTTTTTCTTGTACCTGCCGGTGATGGGCGCCCTCGTGATTTGGAACTATCCGGCTCCGTCGGCAGCGCACCTTCTGTCACTCGTGGTTTTTGCCGCGTTTAGCGTGGTCTGCGCCGTCCAAATCGAAGAGGTCTATGCCCGCCTTCGCCTTGAAGCCCTCAATGCGGTGGGGCCGGATGCCTGCGCCCAATTGAACCGCACACAGCAATTGTGGTTTTGCAGACGCTATAGCTGCACAGCCGACGACTTGGAAAACACCAGCCAACAGTTATTGAACCGATGGGAAGCCCACCAGCGGTTGGTACGGCTCGCCGGCCGCGACGCGCTGGACGACCGCCTAAAAGCGTTTTTCAGCGTTCCGGATACGCCTCGCTTGGTCGCATGGTTTACAGGGCTTCTGGCCATCGTTGCCACGCTGCTTACGCTGGGTGGCAGCATCGATAACGTATTCGAGGGGCTCGCACACTGGCAATTCATTGTGGCCGTTACCGTCGCGGGTACCTTGGTAATATTTGAGGGCACGGTAGTGCTGTACTTTGTTGGCCAATTACTGCGCCATTTGGCTGATTATTTGTTTTGGTCCACCGACCCCGCATTGACGGACCGTCGGGTCTATCGTTACCTGATGCGTATGCAGGCCTGTATTGACTTGCCCGTGCGCAACGCCCCGGCGCTGCGCATGATAGACCGTGCTATCGAACGCCTGTTCAGCCCAGTGGGCGGGCGCTTAAGTCGCGCCCAGCCCGCCGCCCTACAGCACGATTGAACGGCCTCACCACCACATCTTCACCCCCACCACCAACCGCCCTTCTTCGGCGTCCTCGCCCTCTTCGCGGGCGTAGTCGAGGGTGCGGCCGTATTGCTTGTTCCAATACACACCCACGTAGGGGGCAAACTCCGGGATGATCTCGTAGCGCAGGCGCAGGCCGGTTTCCAGGTTAGACAGGCCCGCACCCACTTCGCGGGTAGGGTCGTTACGGGTGAACAGGTTGGCTTCGAGCATCGGTTGCAGGATCAAATTCTGCGTGATGTTCAGGTCATAGTCGGCTTCCAGGCGCAGCGAACGTTGGTTGCGTTCGCCCAGGTAGGCGGTGGCCTTGGTTTCAAGGTTGCTCAGCGGCTCGCCCTGCAGCCCCAGCGCCGCCCAGGTTTGTGGGCTGGCCGGTTTGAAGTCTTGGCGCACACCGGCCACCACATCCCACCAGGGGCTGATGGCATGGCCGTACAGGGCCTGCAGTTCGGCTTCTTCGGTACTGCCGTTGGTGCGTTCGCCTTCGGAGCGCAGCCACAACCGGTCGGTGTCGCCGCCCACCCAGCCTTCGAACTCCCAGGCCAAGGCCGTGCCGGCGTCGGCTTTCTGGTATTCCAGGCGGTCGAAGGAGAAGTAACTGTGCAGGTCGCTGTCGTGCATGCCCATGCCGGCCATGCCGTCGGCCCAGGCGCCGGGGCTGGCGGCCAACAGCGCGGTGATGATTGCCTTACGCATCGACACGCACCTCGCGGAACATACCCGCCTCCATGTGGTAGAGCATGTGGCAGTGGTAGGCCCAGCGGCCGAGGGCATCGGCGGTCACCCGGTAACTGCGGCGGGTGCCGGGGGGGATGTCCAGCGTGTGCTTGCGGACCTTGAAACGGCCGTGTTCGTCTTCCAGGTCGCTCCACATACCGTGCAAGTGGATAGGGTGGGCCATCATCGTATCGTTGACCAGCACGATGCGAATGCGCTCGCCATAAGTGAGGCGAATCGGCTCGGCATCGGCGAACTTGACCCCGTCGAACGCCCACACGAACTTACCCATGTGGCCGGTGAGGTGCAGTTCGACGGTGCGGGTGGGCTCGCGCCCATCCGGGTCAGGGAATGCGCTGGCAAGGTCTGCGTAGGTCAGCACGCGGCGGCCATTGCCGCGCAAGCCGATACCGGGGTCACCTAGCCGCGCCGTGGGGTTCATGGTTTGCATGTCGACCATAGGGTTACCCTGCTCGCTGCCGGGGTGGCTCACCTCCATACCCGCCATCGGTTGGCTGGCGGGGCCCCTGTGCGAGGGGTCCATGCCTGGCATGCGCGTGTGGTTCATTTTCATGTGGTCCATACTCGACATGTCGCCCTGGCTCATTTTCATGTGGTCCATACCCGGCATGTCGCCCTGGCCCATTTTCATGTGGTCCATACCCGGCATATCGCCCTGGCCCATTTTCATGTGGTCCATACCCGGCATGTCGCCCTGGCCCATTTTCATGTGGTCCATACCCGGCATGTCGCCCTGGCCCATTTTCGAGTGGTCCATACCCGGCATGGCGCCCTGGCCCATTTTCGAGTGGTCCATACCCGGCATGGCGCCCTGGCCCATTTTCGAGTGGTCCATACCCGGCATGGCGCCCTGGCCCATTTTCATGTGGTCCATGCCCGCCATGCTGCCGTGGTCCATTTTCGAATGGCTCATACCCTGCATGTCGCCAGGGTTCATCCCCATATCGGCCATGCTCACCAATACGCGCGCGTCCAAGGCTGGCACCGGCGCGCTCAAGCCTTCGCGCTGGGCCAAGGTCGCGCGGGCGTAACCGCTGCGGTCCATCGCTTGGGCGAACAGGGTATAGGCCGGCTGGTCCGCAGGCTGCACCAGCACGTCGAGGGTTTCGGCCACGGCCAGGCGGAATTCATCGACACTGACCGGCTGCACATATTGGCCGTCCGCCGCCACCACAGTCATCTTCAACCCCGGGATGCGCACGTCGAAGTAGGTCATCGCCGAGCCATTGATGAACCGCAGCAGCACCTGTTCGCCGGGGCTGAACAGGCCGGTCCAGTTGCCATCCGGCGCTTGGCCGTTGGCCAAGTAGGTGTAGGTTTGCCCGGTCACGTCGGCGATGTCGGTGGGCTGCATGCGCATGCGCGCCCACATGGCGCGGTCCTTCATGGTGGCGGCGAAGCCCTGCTCGGCCACGTCATGGATGAAGTCGACCAGCGTGCGCGGCTGCTGGTAGTAGTCTGCCTGTTCCTTGAGCCGGGCAAGCACCCTCCGCGGGTTCTCGTCGGTCCAGTCACTGAGCATCACCACGTGTTCACGGTCGTAGCGGTAGGGCGCCGGCTGCGCCGGGTCGATCACTAACGGCCCATACACCCCCAGTTGCTCCTGGAAGCCGGAATGGCTGTGGTACCAGTAGGTGCCGTGCTGGCGAACCTTGAAGCGGTATTGGTAAAGGCCCCCAGGGGCGATGCCTTGAAAGCTCAGGCCAGGCACGCCATCCATCGCGCTGGGCAACACGATGCCATGCCAATGCAGCGAGGTGGCCTCGGCCAGCCGGTTGCGCACCCGCAGCGTGACCGTGTCGCCTTCGCGCCAGCGCAGCAAAGGCCCCGGCAGGCTGCCGTTAATCGTTTGCGCCGTGCGCGGGCGCCCGCCCAGGTTCACCGCCGCTTGGCCGATGAAAAGGTCGAAGTCGCTGCCTTGCAGCACCGGCGCGGTGCCGGCGGAGGCAGCCCATGCCGGTGCGCGCCATAGCCCCAGGCCATTGAGCAGGGCCCCGCCGGCAAGGCCGGTCACGAATGTTCTTCTGCTGTGCATGCCGCCTCGTCAAAAGGGTTGCGTACGCCGGCCAGCATGGCCTATGGCGCCTGTCAGTACGCTGATCAGAACATTACGAACGCGTAAGGTTGCGCCCAAATCGCCTAAGCATATAACCCTGTATGGTTCTAAAAATAGAACCACCATGGTCAATATGCATATAAAAAAAGGTGATTTCATGTCTCGGCGTTATTAGCCCTAGGCTCTTTGCCACACCTGAACACGGCAAAGGAGCGCATTCATGGCTATCAACGTTCAACCGGTCGCGGGCCGCATCGGTGCTCAAATCGACGGCATTACCCTCAGTGGCGACCTGCCGCCTGAGCAGTTCGAAGCGGTGCAGCAAGCGTTGCTGCGCCACAAGGTGTTGTTTTTTCGGGGCCAGCAGCTAAACGATGAAGAACAGGAGCGTTTTTCACGGTTATTCGGCGAGCAGGTGCCCCACCCCACCGTGCGCTCGGCGAACAACAGCACCGCCTTGCTTAACCTCGATTCGCGTGAAAGCCGGGCAAACTCTTGGCACACCGACGTCACCTTTGTGGCCAACCCCCCGAAAATTTCGATTCTGCGAGCCGTGGTGGTACCGCCTTATGGCGGCGACACCGTGTGGGCCAACACGGCGGCCGCGTACGACGAGCTACCCGCCCCGCTCAAGCAACTGGCGGACAACCTGCGCGCGGTGCACAGCAACCTGTACGACTATGTGCCGCCACAGCATGCCGCCCAGGCAGCCCTGAAGCGCTACCGCGAGGAATTCACGGCACTGGAGTACGAAACCGAACACCCCGTTGTGCATGTACACCCGCAAACCGGCGAACGCGCATTGGTGCTGGGGCACTTCGTGAAACACTTCGTGGGGCTGAGCCCTAACGACTCCAAGCAGTTATTCCGGCTGTTCCACGACCGCGTCACCCACCTCAACAACACCGTGCGTTGGCGCTGGCAGGCCGGCGATGTGGCGATCTGGGACAACCGCGCCACCCAACACATCGCAATCAACGACTATGGCGACGCCGAACGCATCGTGCGCCGCACCACGCTCGATGGCGATATTTTGCTGGGGGTCGATGGCCAGCCCAGCCGGGCGATCAAGCCCGACGCCCACACCCGGTCGCCGCGCACCGAAGCTGACAAAAAGCACCTGGCCGCTTGAGGGAGCCGCACATGAACCGTGACCGCCTGAAACGTTTCGTAGCCGTGGCTGGGGCCCTGGCATGGGTGAGCTGGCTGGGCGGCGCCCCCGCCGCGTCGGCCGACGTGCTGCGCGTGGGTGTGGCGGCGGCCGGCGGGGGCGACCCGGTCACCTTTGGCGGCTCGTCACTGAGCATCGTGCGTAACCAGCAATTGCTGGAAAAAGCCTTCGCCGGGTCGGGCACCGAGGTGCAGTGGTTCTTTTTCAAAGGGGCAGGCCCGGCGGTGAACGAGGCGCTGTCGAACCAGCAGATCGACTTTGCCTACGAGGGTGATTTGCCGCAGGTGGTAGCCCGCGCCAACGGCCTGGACACGCGCCTGCTGGCGGCCATCGGCACTCGCGCGCCGGTGTATGTAGCGGTGCCCAAGGGCTCGGATATCCACACCCTGGCACAGCTTAAAGGCAAAAAGGTGGCTATCTTCCGTGGCACCAACGGCCACTTGCTGGCGATCAAAGTGCTGGCGACCGCGGGGTTGACCGAACGAGACCTGAAGGTGATCAACCTCGATACCGGCAGCAGCCAGGCCGCGTTGGTTTCCAACGGGGTTGACGCCGCCTTTGGCGGCTATGAGCTGTTCAAGTTGCGCGATGAGGGCCTGGTAGACCTGATATACGCCAACGAAGCGCAAGACCCTGCCCTCACCCGCCAGACCGCGCTGTTGGTGCGTACAGCTTATGCCCAAGAGCACCCGCAACAGGTGCAGCAGGTGGTCGATACCCTGGTCGACGCCGCGCGCTGGAGCAGCGACCCGGCCAACCAACAGGCAGTGTACGAGGAGTTCGCCAAAAGCGGTACGCCCGTGAGTTCCTGGCAGGCGGAATTTGCCCCAGTACCGCTCAAAGAGCGGCTGTCACCGCTGGTGGACAGCTACGTGATTGGGCGCTACCAAGCCGTCGCCGACCAGGCCCTGCAGGAGAAACTCATCCGCCGCCCGGTCAGGGTGGATGGCTGGTTCGATACCCACTACCTTGATGCCGCGCTCAAGGCCAAGGGGTTGCAAGGGTTCTGGACCGCCTATGGGGCCGACGGCAAGCAAGCCGAGCACAACGCCGCCACGGCCAGCGCGCCAGCGGGCAAGGAGCATGACCATGAGCCGGGCTAACAGCGCCACCTGGCTGCGCCAACAGCGCTGGGCCTGGCCCACCTGGCCTGCGCGCGGGTTGGCACGCAGCCTGCCGTGGCTGCTGCCGCTGGCGTTGTTCACCACCTGGGCCGTGGGTGCGCAGCAAGGCTGGGTGTCGCCCCAGGTGCTGCCGGCGCCGGCCTATGTGTATGACACGCTCAAAGACCTTGCCATTAGCGGCGACCTTTGGGCCAACACCAGTGCCAGCCTGCAACGGGTGCTGCTCGGCTATGCGCTGGGGACCAGCCTTGGGCTGGTGCTGGGCGGCCTGATGGGGCTATCGCGCGCCGCCGAGGCGTACCTGTTGCCCAGCTTCAACGCCCTGGTGCAAATTCCGGTGCTGGGTTGGCTGCCGTTTGCCCTACTGCTGTTCGGCATCGGCGAGCCGCTCAAGTACGCGCTTATTGCCCACGCCGCGTTGGTGCCGGTGACCCTGGGCACGTTGCAGGCATTTCGCCAGGCGCCGGTCAAATGGCTCGAAGTGGGCAGGGCCTACGGCTTCAGCCGCCGCCAGTTGGTCACCGGCGTGGTTTTGCCGGCGGCACTGCCTACCCTATTCACCGCGCTACGCCTGGGCTTTACCAAGGCATGGTTGTCGCTGGTGGTGGTTGAACTGGTGGCCTCCAGCGAAGGCTTGGGTTACCTGATCGTGTATGGCCGGCAGTTGTTCCAGCTCGACCTGGTGATGGCGGCCGTGGTGGTGGTCGGCGCCATTGGCTACCTGATCGACCGCGGCTTCGACGCTTTGGAGCGGCGCTTGGGCGCCTGGAGGCCGGTGTGAAAGCCTATCGTGGCTGGCTGCTGCCGCTGGTGGCGCTGGGCGCGTGGTGGTTGGCCAGTGAATACGGTTGGAGCCGCTCCGGCCTCTGGGTATCGCCGCAGCAGGTGCTGGCCACCGCCATTCACGAGGTGGCCAGCGGCCACCTGTGGGTGGCATTGGGGGCGAGCCTTGCGCGCGACCTCAGTGGCTTTGCCATCGGTGCTGGGCTGGGCCTGGCGCTGGGCTGCGTGCTCGGGCTATCAGCCTTGGGCAACCGCCTGCTAGGGCCTAGCTTCAATACCTTCAAGCAGGTGTCATTGTTTGCCTGGATCCCGCTGATATCGGTGTGGTTCGGCTTGGGCGACGTGGCCAAGGTGGTGTTTTTGTCGCTGGCGGCGTTGGTGCCGGTGGTGGTCAACACGGCCGACGGCCTGCGCAACGTACCGCTGCCCTTGCTGGAGGTCGCCCGGGTGTATGGCTACAGCCGCTGGCAAAGCCTCACCCTGGTGCGCCTGCCCGCTGCATTGCCATCGATTTTCACCGGGCTGTACCTGGGTTTGATCTATTCATGGCTGGCGACCATTGGTGCCGAATACCTGTTGGTGTCTGGTGAAGGCATCGGCAATACATTGATCGACGGCAGCGAGCATTTTCGCATGGACCTGGTGCTGTTCGGCATGCTGGTGATCGGCACCGTCGGCTGGCTGCTGAACAGCCTGGCCAGGCTCGCCGAACGCCGCCTGCAGCGCCTGTATGGCACGTTCTAACACTATTGAGGTAAACCCATGCAGGCCAACAGCCTAGTGCTCGACCACGTCAGCAAACACTTCACCCAGCCCAACAACGGCGCCGCGCTGCAGGTGCTGGACGACATCGCCTTGAACATCGCACCGGGTGAGTTCATCAGCATTGTCGGTGCCAGCGGCTGCGGCAAATCCACCTTATTGCGGCTGATCCTGGGCCTCGAAAGCGAATTCGAGGGGCAGATTCTGCTGGGCGGCCGGGCCATCCGTGGTACCGGGTTGGAGCGCGGCATTGTGTTCCAAGACCACCGGTTGTTTCCCTGGCTGAACGTGCGCGACAACATTGCCGTGGGCTTGAAGAACAGCCCGCTGGCCAGCGCCGCCAAGCAACAGGTGGTACGTGAACACCTGGCACTGGTGGGGCTGGAGCGCTTTGCCGAGGCTTACCCGCACCAGATCTCCGGTGGCATGGCGCAGCGTGTAGCCATCGCCCGCGGCCTGGTCAACCGCCCCAGCGTGCTGCTGTTGGACGAACCGTTCGGCGCGCTGGATGCGCTCACCCGTGCCCGCCTGCAAAACGAGCTGCAACGTATTTGGGCGCAAGAGAACATCACCATGGTGCTGGTGACCCACGATGTGGAAGAAGCGGTGTTTCTCGGCGACCGCGTGGTGGTGATGCAGCCCAACCCGGGGCGTATCAAGCGCATCGTCGATGTCGGCTTGCCGCACCCACGCCAACGCAGCGACGCCCGGCTGGTGGCGCTGCGCGACGATGTGCTGGGGGACTTTCTCGACGCCTGAGCCGCTGCGGCGTATACCCTGCAAGTTCGCACAAGCATTGGCGCGCGGGGTGTAGTGCGGCAATGCACCCCGGCAGCAAAATTCACACGTCTATTCTTGTGTGAAGTTCTGAAACACCGCACTAGCAAGCCCACGGCCAGTGTGCT
Source organism: Pseudomonas typographi (assembly GCF_014694385.1). Classification (GTDB taxonomy): domain Bacteria; phylum Pseudomonadota; class Gammaproteobacteria; order Pseudomonadales; family Pseudomonadaceae; genus Aquipseudomonas; species Aquipseudomonas typographi. The sequence continues at coordinate 31,983 of NZ_JAAOCA010000006.1, forward strand.
TCCATGGCGCTTCCCGCTTGGTTGGGTAGGCTCGATATGGACGCGAATACTTTTCTCAAGCTAATGCGCAGCTGGCAAAACGGCTCGATGAGCCGCCGCGATTTCCTCGGCCGCAGCGGCTTGGGCGTAGCCGCCGCCATACTCGCCGCCAACCTGCCACGGGCGCAGGCCGCGCCCGGCCAACTGCGCCTGGAAACCTGGCCGAACTACCACAGCGCGGCCAACCTGGAACACTTCCAGCAAAGCCACGGGGTGAAGGTGGTGCTCGACGTATCCGGGTCCAACGAAGAAATGCTCGGTAAAGCCCGCGACGCCGCTGGGCAAGTCGACCTGTTGGTAGCCACTAATTACGTGATTGCCAGTTATGCCGCACAACGTTTGATCGAACCCCTGGACCTCGCACGGCTGCCGAACTTCGACCCTGGCAGCTACGATGCGCGCATGCTCGCCCAAGGCAAGGTGGGCAGCACGGTGTATGGGGTACCGAAAAACTGGGGCACCACCGGCATGGTCTACAATGCCCGCCGTTTGGCGGCCAAGCCGGAATCCTGGAAAGACTTCTGGGCCCTGGCCAAAACCGAAGGGCACCGCCGCACCCTGGTGCACGACTACCCGCTGACGACCATCGGCAACGCGTTGAAAGCCTGCGGCTTCAGCTTCAATTCGCTGGCCCCCGCAGAGCTTGCCCAAGCCGAGGCGGTGCTGATGGACGCCAAGCCGCACCTGCTGGCCATTACCTCCGATATCCAACCTCTGCTGCAAAGCGGCCAGGCATGGTTGGCTATGGCCTGGACCGGCGATGCCACCTTGCTGCACCGGGGCGACCCGGCCATGACCTACGTGCTGGGCAGCGAAGGCGGCGAGATTTGGACCGACTTCTACTGCATCGCCCGGGGCAGCCCAAACAAAAACGCCGCCTATGCACTGATCGACTACGTGCTCACCCCCGCCACAAACAAACGTGAAGTGCTGGAGGTGGGCTACCCGTGCGGCGACCGCCGGGTAGACCCGCTGTTGCCAACCGAACTGCTGAACGACCCGATCATGTACCCGGCGGCCGAAGCGCTGTCACCCTTGGAGTACGGCGCCGCGGCGACCCTGACCAGCCCGCGGCGGGCCGAGATCATGGCTCGCTTGAAAGCCTAAGCCGGCTGCGCCTGGGTTCGACACGCACAGCAGCAGGCCTGCGTATTGAACAGCGCGGGGGGTTTTACCTGTTTGCGCGCGTGTTGTAACGCCCCATAGATTTCACGTACCCATCAGAAAAGTCGCCTATGGTTGAAAGAACCCCACCCAAAGGTGCCGCCCATGGAAATCGCGACGTTGTTCGCCCAATTGCACACGTTGCCCAATATTCCCAAGGTTGCTCAAGACTTGACCGTGCAATTCGACAACCCCCATTCGAGCCTGGATGCGGTAGCGCGCACGATCGAAAAAGACCCTGTCATTTCGGCGAAAGTTCTGCGCCTGGCCAACGCCCCCCGTTTTCGCGGCGCGCGTGAATCCGCCAGCATCGAAGACGCCGCGGCCCGGTTGGGCTTCAATACCCTGCGTACGCTGGTACTGGCCAGCGCGGTCACCGGCCTGTTCAAGGCCGGCCCTTCCTTCGACCTCAAAGCGTTCTGGCTGAAGAGCTTCGAGGTGGCCGGTATTTGCCGCGTAATCGCCAAAAAAATAGGCGCCGACAGCGAAACCGCGTTCACCAGCGGCATGATGCACAACATCGGCGAGCTGTTGATCCAGACCGGCGCGCCGGAGGTGGCTGAACGTATCAATGCTGGGCACCGAGGTAACACCCCTGGCCACGTCGCTCACGAAAACCTGCAGTTAGGCTTTGGCTATCCCGAGGTGGGCGCGGAGCTGGCGCGCCGCTGGAACCTACCCAAGGTGATCCAGGACGCGATCGCCTACCAGGCCAACCCCAGCCAGGCACCAAAAGGCAACACCCAGCCGTGGGTAGTGGCGCAGGCCGTCTTGGTGGCCGATGCCCTCGAAAACCACGGCGGCCTTACCGACGCGGCCAAGGCGGCATTGATACCACCGTTGATAGAGCCCCTGGACCTGGACCAATTGTTCGCTGCCCTGGTGCCGGTGATCGCCGCAGACAAACAATTCGCCGAATTGCTCGCCTAAGCCCCCTTGCGCGCGAACGCCTGGCGGGTTTAGATCACAGGCCCTGCGCTGACGACGATACGTTTCCCATGACCGACACCACCGGTAGCCGCCGCGATTTTCTGCTCGCGGCCTTCGTTTTTGCCGTGGCGATGGTGGGCACCACGCTGCCCACACCGCTTTATGTGTTCTACCAACAAACCCTGGGCTTTGGGCCTACCTGGTTAACGCTGATCTTCTCGATCTACGCCGCGGGGGTGATCGCCGCCCTGCTGGTGGTGGGCAGTTGGTCCGACCAATTGGGGCGCCGGCCGATGCTGGCGGCCGGCCTGCTGATGGGGGCGGCGAGCGCGGCCGTGTTCCTGTTTGCACATTCGATACCGGCACTGCTGGTGGGGCGGCTGTTTTCAGGTTTCAGCGCCGGGATCATGGCCGGCACCGCCACGGTGGCGGTGATCGAAGCCGCGCCCGCCATTTGGCGTGAGCACGCCACGTTGATGGCCACCGCCGCCAACATGCTTGGGCTGGGTCTGGGCCCCCTGCTGGCGGGGTTTACCGCGCAATACCTGCCCTGGCCGCTGCACCTGGTGTTCTGGCTGCACCTGGCCTTGCTGGCGCTGGCGCTACTGGCCATCGCCGCCTGCCGGGAAACCGCCCCGCGCCCAGCCCGGCCACGGCTACAGGTGCAACACCCGGCTATTCCCGCGGCCGTGCGGCCGTGGTTCATCCCGGCCTCCATCGGCGGCCTGGCCGGGTTCAGCGTGGCCGGTGTTTTCACCAGCCTGGTGCCGTCGCTCGTCAACCAGGTGATGGGCGTTCACAACGCGCTGGTGGTGGGGGCGGCGATTGCCTTGTTTTTCGTCGCCTCGGTGTTTGGCCAGGCCGTCTTGAAATGGCTGCCGGCCGCGCAGCACATGGCGGCCGGTTGTGGCGGGTTGTGCCTGGGCATGCTGGCGTTGGGGCTGGCGATCGCCTTGGGGTTGATGCCGCTGTTGCTGCTGGCCGCCGTGCTGGCCGGTGCCGGCCAGGGTATGGTGTTTCGCGCCGGCATGGCCGCGGTGGCCCGGGCCACCCCGCCGGCACAAAAGGCCGCGGTGACCTCGGCGTTATTCGTGGTGTTCTACTTTTCCATGTCGTTGCCGGTAATCGCATTGGGGCTGAGCATTCCGCGGTTCGGCCTGAGCCACACGGGCGAAGTGTTCAGCGCATTGGTGGCGTTGATCGCGCTGCTGGCATTGGCCAGCATGAAGCGCGTCGATGCGCACCAGCAAGCGATCAGCACCTCGCGCTGAAGGTGTCGGCATAAACCTGGCTGCGCGGCACGCCAGCCATGAACAGCGCCCGGGTAAACGCCTCGACGCTCGCCGGGCCACCACAGGCCAGTGCGATCGCCTGGCGCGGGGCACGCACGGTGCGCGGCAAAGTCTCCAGGTATTCCAGCGCCAGCATGGGCCATTGCTGCGCCAGCCCGTCGAGCTCAGCGCGCAGGTAATGCTCGGGGGCCACATGCAGCAGCCGGATCGGGCCATTGTGCTGTTGGCGCAACGCTTCGCGCAGCACCGCATACAGTGGCGCAAGGCCGGTGCCCGCGGCCAATAGCCACAAGGGCCGGCCTTGCCAGCCGGGGTCGTAATGCAAAGCCCCGCCGTAGGGCTCGCCCAGCCCGACCGCCTGCCCCACCTGCAACTGCTGCGCAGCGCTGGCAAATGCCCCGGGCCGGTGGCACTGGATGTGAAACTCCAGGTCAGGGTCTTCGCCGGGCAAGCTGGCCAGCGAATAAGGCCTGGCCACCTGGCCCAGCCACAACACCAAGTGCTGCCCCGCGTGGTAGCGCAGTGGCCGCGCCGGGCGCAAGCGCAAGCGCAGCACGCCGCCGGCGGCCCAGGCCAGCTCCAGCACCGTCGCCTCGGCACCATCGATGGCCGGGTCGAAAGCGGCCACCCGCAGGTCGCCTTGCACCCGGCATTGGCACGCCAGGCGCCAACCCTGCTCACGCGCGTCAGCGGCCAGCGCGTCGGGCTTGGCGTCGTCTGGCTCGCCGACCAAGCACCGGACCAGGCACGCATGGCAACTGCCGGCCCGGCAACTGTAGGGTACGGCGATGCCGGCACCATGGAGTGCATCGAGCAGGTTGCTCCCAGGCGCGACGTGCCAGCGCCGCGCACCCACGGCCAGCTCAGGCATCGGCGTGGGTCCAGGCTGCCGCGCATTGGTTACGGCCATTGCGCTTGGCCCGGTACAGTGCCTTGTCGGCGCGCTGCAGCGCTTCATCCAGGTCATCGCCAACATTGAGCAGGGTCATACCGGCACAGAGGCTCAACGGCAATGCTCGCCCGGCGATCGGGGCCGCGTTCTGGTAGGCCAGGCGCAGGCGCTCACAGCACAGGCTCAAGCGGTCAACGTCGCACTCGAGCAGCAACAACACGAACTCTTCCCCGCCATAGCGGGCCAGCACGTCGCCGTCTCTCAGGCAAGTGGCCGCGACCTGGGCAAAGGCTTGCAGCACCTGGTCGCCGGCGGCGTGGCCATGCACGTCATTGATGCGTTTGAAGTGGTCCAGGTCAATCAACGCCAAGCCATGGCTGCGGCCAGGCCGCAGCGCCGCCAACTCCTGAGAGGCCAGGCGCAAGAAATGCCGGCGGTTGAACAACCCGGTGAGCTCGTCGGTGGCCACCAGGTCTTCGAGCTGGCGCATCATGCCACGCAGCGTGTCTTGGTGAGCCTGCAAGGCGTAACGGCGCTGGCGCATACGCTGGCGGCACGCCTGCACGTAGCTGGCATACAGGCACAGCCATACCAAGGCCACCAGTAGCACGCTGACCTGCAGCAACGCCTGGGGCCAGTCGGAAAGCCGGCCGAACCAGGCCAGGGCCCATAACAGCGCGCAAAAACTACCGAAGGCAACCAATGCGCAGCGAATGAACACCCACCGGCTAAGGTGGAACATGCCGAACAGCAGCAATATAACGTAGAGGACCATGAACAGCCCCCGCGCGCTCTGCAGGCCAGCCAACAGCATGGTAACCAGGGCGATCGCCAGCAGTACCTGGGCCTCGGTCAGGCTCGGGTCGGCGTAGCGCCGGTTGGCACCGCTGGTGAACAGGGCCAGCAGCACCGCCTGGCTCGCCAGCACCAAGGCACTGGCAACCACGGCGCAGCTTAGCGATACCCTGGCCAAACCCGCCAGCCACGCCAGCCATGCCAGCCCTAGCACCAACAGATAGGTACCGGCCGCCAGGGCATAACGTTTAAGCAGCAATGCCTGCAGGTTCTTTTCAGTCACTCGTTGACTCACCGTGCTCAAGGCGACTCCATCCCTGGCCGATACCACGTGTATGGCGAGTTGCCACTGTAGTGACATACATCAGAAATAACCATCCTTCTTTGCGTTAGCGCAAGGCAAAAGCTGCCCGCTGGGCCAAAAATCCCGGCCGATCATCGACCATCGTTTACACCTCAAGCGCTCCCCGCCGCCGCCAGCCTGCGGTATACTGCCGCGCCTTTTTAGCGCCGCGACCGGCGCACCGAAGCAGTGCCCCCACGCGCTGGCCGGCCGCCGACCAACGCCCATGTTCCCGCCTAAAAGAGGAGCGCGCCGCATGACCGTGATCAAGCAAGACGACCTGATTCAAAGCGTTGCCGATGCACTGCAGTTCATTTCGTACTACCACCCCGTCGATTTCATCCAGGCCATGCATGAGGCCTACCTGCGCGAGGCATCGCCTGCCGCTCGCGATTCGATCGCCCAGATCTTGATCAATTCCCGGATGTGCGCGACCGGTCATCGGCCCATTTGCCAAGACACCGGCATCGTGACCGTGTTCGTGCGGGTTGGCATGGGCGTGCGCTGGGACGGCGCGACCCTGAGCGTTGACGACATGATCAACGAAGGCGTGCGCCGGGCTTACAACCTGCCCGACAACGTGCTGCGCGCCTCGATCCTGGCCGACCCGGCCGGCAGCCGCAAGAACACCAAAGACAACACCCCGGCGGTGATCCACTATTCGATCGTGCCCGGCGATACGGTCGAGGTGGACGTCGCGGCCAAGGGTGGCGGCTCGGAAAACAAATCGAAAATGGCCATGCTCAACCCATCCGACTCCATCGTGGATTGGGTATTGAAGACCGTACCGACCATGGGCGCCGGCTGGTGCCCGCCTGGCATGCTCGGCATCGGCATCGGCGGCACCGCCGAAAAAGCCGCGGTCATGGCCAAAGAGGTGTTGATGGACCCGATCGACATCCATGAACTGAAGGCCCGCGGCCCGCAAAACCGCATCGAAGAGCTGCGCCTGGAGCTGTTCGAGAAGGTCAACCAACTGGGTATCGGTGCCCAAGGGCTGGGCGGGCTGACCACCGTGCTCGACGTGAAGATCATGGACTACCCCACCCATGCTGCGTCGCTGCCGGTGTGCATGATCCCCAACTGCGCCGCGACGCGCCACGCGCACTTCGTGCTCGATGGCAGTGGCCCGGCCAGCCTCGAAGCCCCGCCGCTGGACGCTTACCCGGAGATCGTTTGGGAAGCCGGCCCCTCGGCACGCCGGGTTAACCTCGACACCCTCACCCCAGAAGACGTACAAAGCTGGAAGCCAGGCGAAACCGTGCTGCTCAACGGCAAGATGCTCACCGGCCGCGATGCCGCGCACAAACGCATGGTCGACATGCTCAACAAGGGCGAGCCATTGCCGGTAGACCTCAAAGGCCGCTTCATTTATTACGTCGGCCCGGTCGACCCGGTACGCGATGAAGTCGTTGGCCCGGCGGGCCCTACCACGGCCACCCGGATGGACAAATTCACCCGCCAGATTCTTGAGCAGACTGGCCTGTTGGGCATGATCGGCAAATCCGAGCGCGGCCCCACCGCCATCGAAGCGATCAAAGACAACAAGGCCGTGTACCTGATGGCCGTGGGCGGCGCGGCCTACTTGGTGGCCCAGGCGATCAAGCAATCGAAGGTATTGGCCTTCCCCGAGCTGGGCATGGAAGCGATCTACGAGTTCGAGGTCAAGGACATGCCGGTAACCGTGGCCGTAGACAGCCAGGGCGAATCGGTCCACATCACAGGCCCGGCGATCTGGAAAAGCAAGATTGCTGAAAGCTTGGCGGTGGAAGTGCAGTAAGCACCCAGCAGGGGCCGAAAGGCCCCTTATTCACCCCATCAGCCTATTGCGCGTGTAAGGGCGCTGGCACGCGCGTGAGTCAATGGTGCTCGCGGGTGGCGCGGAATTTCACCTCCGGCCAGCGCTCTTCCATCACCGCCAGGTTCACCCGCGTGGGGGCCAGGTAGGTCAGGTGGCCGCCACCATCCACGGCCAGGTTTTCCACGGCCTTGTTCTCGAAGTCTTCGAGTTTCTTTTTGTCGGCGCACTCGATCCAGCGCGCAGACCAAACGGTCACCGGCTCGTAGGCGCATTCAACCTTGTACTCTTCCTTCAGCCGGCTGGCGACCACGTCGAATTGCAGCACGCCCACCGCACCGAGGATGATGTCGTTGCTGCGCTGCGGGAAGAACACCTGGGTAGCGCCCTCCTCGGCCAGTTGCTGCAGGCCTTGGCGCAATTGCTTGGACTTGAGCGGGTCTTTCAGGCGCACGCGGCGGAACAGTTCCGGCGCGAAGTGGGGAATGCCGGTGAAGCCCAGGGCTTCGCCTTCGCTGAAGGTGTCGCCGATCTGGATCGTGCCGTGGTTGTGCAAACCGATGATGTCGCCTGCCCAGGCCTCCTCCAGTTGCTCACGTTCGGATGAGAAGAACGTGAGCGCATCACCGATGCGCAGGTCTTTGCCCAGGCGCACGTGGCGCATCTTCATGCCTTTTTCGTATTTACCCGAACAAATCCGCATGAACGCGATGCGGTCACGGTGCTTGGGGTCCATGTTCGCCTGGATCTTGAAGATGAACCCGGAGAATTTCTCTTCCGTCGGTTCCACCGTGCGTTCGCGCGCCTCGCGGGCCAGTGGTTGGGGCGCCCAGTCGATCACGGCGTCGAGCACGTGATCCACGCCGAAGTTGCCCAGCGCGGTGCCGAAGAACACCGGCGTGAGTTCACCGCGCAAGAATTCGCCGGCATCGAACGGGTGGCACGCCACCTGCACCAATTCGAGTTGTTCGACGAAGCGCTCGTATTCATCGCCCAAGCATGCCCGGGCTTCGGCCGAGGCCAAGCCGTGGATGATCTTCGCCTCGGTCCGCTCATGGCCATGGCCGGGGGTGTAGACCACGATGTAATCGCCCGCCAGGTGGTACACACCCTTGAAGTCGCGGTAGCAGCCGATCGGCCAGGTGATCGGGGCCGCCTTGATCTTGAGCACCGCTTCGATTTCGTCGAGCAGTTCCACCGGGTCACGGATGTCGCGGTCGAGCTTGTTGATGAAGCTCACGATGGGCGTGTCGCGCAGCCGGCACACCTCCATCAGGGCGATAGTGCGCGGCTCCACGCCTTTACCACCATCGAGCACCATCAACGCCGAGTCCACCGCGGTGAGGGTGCGGTAGGTGTCTTCGGAGAAGTCTTCGTGGCCGGGGGTGTCGAGCAGGTTGACCATGTGCTCGCGATAGGGGAACTGCATCACCGAGGTGGTGATGGAAATACCCCGTTGCTTTTCCATTTCCATCCAGTCGGAGGTCGCATGGCGGTCAGACTTGCGCGACTTCACCGTACCGGCCACGGAAATCGCCTTGCCCATCAGCAGCAGCTTTTCGGTGATGGTCGTTTTGCCCGCATCGGGGTGGGAAATAATGGCGAAGGTACGGCGCTTCGCGACTTCAGCGGCCTGTTGGGTCATGAAGGGTGCCCAGGGTGACGGTAAAAAAGGGCGGGGATTATAGCGTATAAAACCTGGCCAGGGTTCAACTCCTGCCATCCCGCTGGCGCCGTTATCCAAGCGTAGCTTGCACCGCACCGGCGTACCCTCACTGCGGCATATAGCCCCCTGCCGATGGGTTGCCTCACCTAAAGAATCGGCCCTTATTCCAACACGTATGCCTTTGAAATCAGAACCTTGAGGTTTCGCCCTTGTGCGTTTAAGCCCTTAGCCTGGCGGCTAGGTCGCCCCGTATGGGAGGTACAAACCACTAGCCAAACGCCGCCTCACATGGGAACCTTTTAAACCATGGAGACGTCCATTGCCCCCTATACGCCTCTGCGTCCGGGCTGTTACATCGGCAATTTTCAGCCCGACGGGGTTGTGCTCATGGTCCGCGCCGCGCCCTGTTCGCCAGGCTCCGCGCACGGGCTGCTTCTCGCGCAGCCAGCCTTGGCGGCCCACTTGGGTCACCGCCCACGGGCTGGCTGCGCCGACTGAAAATAGGAGTCCATCTGTGGCTAATGGCTATGGAAAAGGGCTGTTGGGCGCCACGGCTATCGTGGTTGTTCTGGCCCTGCTGGTCCACTGGATCGGCATAGACGCCCTGCGCCAATACCAGGGCGATCTATGGTTCTACCTGCAGGCGCACCTGGAGTTGGTGTTGGCGTCGATGCTGGCATCGGTGCTGGTGGGTATCCCCGCCGGTATCTGGCTCAGCCGCCCGCAACGCGCCCACAGCGCCGAGCGTTTCATGCAGGTGTTCAATATCGGTAACACCATCCCCCCGCTGGCCGTGCTGGCTATCGCCCTGGGCATTCTGGGCATCGGCGCGGGCCCGGCGATCTTCGCCTTGTTCCTGGCCTCGCTGCTGCCCATCGTGCGCAACACCTACGAAGGCCTGAAGAACGTCGAGGGCTCGCTCAAGGAAGCGGCCACCGGCATCGGCATGACCCCGCGCCAAGTGCTGTGGCAGGTCGAGTTGCCGAACGCGATGCCGATCATCATCGGCGGGGTGCGGGTGGCACTGGCGCTGAATGTGGGCACCGCGCCGCTGTCGTTTCTGATCGGCGCCAACAGCCTGGGCAGTTTGATCTTCCCCGGCATTGCCCTGAACAACCAGCCACAACTGGTGCTGGGCGCCGCCTGCACCGCGCTGCTGGCCCTGCTGCTCGACGGCCTGATGACCTTCGCCAGCCGCACCTGGCTGGAACGTGGCCTGGCCCCGGCTCGCTGAGCCCGCCGACAAGGACCGAACATGAAAAAAATCTGCTTGATGCTGGGCCTGGCCCTGCTGTGCGCCAACGCCAGCGCGCAAAACGCGGTGCTGCGGGTAGGGGCGCGGGTGTTTACCGAACAGACCGTGCTGGCCACCCTCACCGCCGAATATTTGAAAACCAAAGGCTACGATGTTCAGATCACCTCGGGCTTGGGCAGCAACATCGCCCGCAGCGCCCAGGAAACCGGCCAACTCGACCTGCTTTGGGAGTACACCGGGGTGTCGCTGGTGTCCTACAACCACGTCAACGAGAAGCTCGACAGCGACGCGACCTACCAACGTGTAAAGGCACTGGACGCCCAAAAAGGCCTGGTGTGGCTATCACCGTCGAAATTCAACAATACCTACGCCTTGGCCTTCCCCGAGGAGGTGGCCAAGCAGTACCCGCACGTGAACAACATCAGCGAGCTCAACCAGGTGCTCAAGGATGAACCCGGTAAAAGCCATGTGCTAGCCCTGGATACCGAGTTCGCCAACCGGCCCGACGGCTTGGTGGGCCTGACCAAGACCTACGGCTTGCAATTTACCCGCCGCGACATCCGCCAAATGGACGCGGGCCTTGTGTACACGGCGCTGAAGAACAGCCAGGTGTTCGCGGGGCTGGTATACACCACCGATGGCCGGCTGGATTCGTTCCACCTCAAGGTGCTGGACGACGACCTGCACTACTTCCCCGACTACACCGCCGCGCCGGTGGTACGCAAAGCGTACCTGGACGCCCACCCTGAGCTGACCGGCCTGCTCAAGCCACTGGCCGATTTGCTCGACAGCGCTACCATGCGCCAGCTCAATGCCCGGGTAGACGTCGACCATGAAAACCCCACTGTGGTGGCGCGGGACTTTTTGGCACAACACCCTGAACTGACGAAGGAGGCGCCATGAGTTTTCTCGACACCTTCGCCCATATCGACTGGCACCAGGTGCTGCAACTGACTGGCCAGCATGTGATGCTGGTGGGCATTGCCGTGAGCCTGGCGATCATCGCCGGGGTACCGATGGGCATATTGATGACCCGCTTCCCGGTGCTGGCTGGCCCGCTGCAGGCCAGCGCCACGGTGCTGCTGACCATTCCCTCGATCGCCCTGTTCGGCCTGCTGCTACCGTTTTACTCCAAGTTTGGCCAGGGGCTGGGGCCATTGCCGGCCATCACCGCGGTGTTCCTGTACTCGCTGCTGCCGATTTTGCGCAATACCTACCTGGCGCTGACCAGCGTCGAGCCGGGCATCCGTGAAGCGGCCAGAGGCATCGGCATGACCTTCGGCCAGCGCTTGCGCATGGTCGAACTGCCGATCGCGGTACCGGTGATTTTAGCCGGGGTGCGCACCGCCGTGGTGATGAACATCGGCGTGATGACCATCGCCGCCACCATCGGGGCCGGCGGCCTCGGTGTTCTTATCCTGACTTCCATCAGCCGAAGCGATATGTCGATGCTGATCGTCGGCGCCGTGTTGGTGAGTGTGCTCGCCATCATCGCCGACCTGCTGCTGCAGTGGCTACAACGCTCGCTGACCCCGAAAGGACTGCTTAAATGATCGAACTTCAGAACCTCACCAAGACCTTCCACAGCAACGGCAAGGAAGTGCGCGCCGTCGATGCGGTCAGCCTGACCGTCAACGAGGGCGAGATCTGCGTGTTCCTAGGGCCTTCCGGCTGCGGCAAGAGCACCACGCTGAAGATGATCAACCGGTTGATCCAGCCCACCTCTGGCAAGGTGTTGATCAACGGCGAAGACACCACCTCGCTCGACGCCGTGACCCTGCGCCGCCAAATCGGCTATGTGATCCAGCAGATCGGCCTGTTCCCGAACATGACCATCGAGGAAAACATCACGGTGGTGCCGCGCCTGCTGGGGTGGGACAAGCAAAAGTGCCAGGAACGCGCCCGCGAGCTGATGAGCATGATCAAGCTCGAACCCAAGCAATACCTGCACCGCTACCCGCGCGAATTGTCTGGCGGCCAGCAGCAACGCATCGGGGTGATCCGCGCGCTGGCCGCCGACGCCCCGCTGCTACTGATGGACGAACCGTTCGGGGCGGTCGACCCGATCAACCGCGAGATGATCCAGAACGAATTCTTCGAGATGCAGCGGGCGTTGAAAAAGACCGTGATCATGGTCAGCCACGACATCGACGAAGCGCTCAAGCTGGGAGATAAGATCGCCATTTTCCGCGCCGGCAAACTGGTGCAGATCGACCACCCCGACACCCTGCTGGCGCACCCGGCCGATGACTTCGTGAGCAACTTCGTAGGCCAAGACAGCACCCTGAAGCGCCTCCTGTTGGTGAAGGCCGAAGACGCCGCCGACAATGCCCCCTCGGTGAGCCCGCAAACGCCGGTGGCCGAAGCGCTGGAACTGATGGACGAGCATGACCGCCGCTATGTGGTGGTCACCGATGGCGCCAACAAGGCCATGGGCTATGTGCGCCGCCGCGACCTGCACCGCCAACAGGGCACCTGCAGCGATTTCTTGCAAGGGTTCAACGCCACCGCGGCCTTCGATGAAAACCTGCGCATCCTGCTGTCGCGCATGTATGAGTTCAACCGCGCCTGGCTGCCCGTGCTCGACGCCGAGAACGTGTTCCTCGGCGAGGTGACCCAAGAGTCAATCGCCGCCTACTTGAGTTCTGGCCGCTCGCGGGGCATGAAAACCAACATCGTATCCCCCGCCGAGCAAGTGGCGAGCTGAGCGTTTCTATTGCCCGCGCCCTTGCGTATCGCTACGGCGCGGGAACACTGGCTGGCGCTATGGGTCGTTAAATTAAGTTTGAATATTCTTTAGTCTGTTTAATTTATTTAAGTGCTTTGTTGAATTTATTTAAACGCGACATTTTTAGTTGATCTTGGCTCATCCACGTCCTACAGTGCGCGCCGAGCGTCCATGCTGGAAACGATCCATCCGGCTCAAGTACTGACGACGAGACAGCAAGGTCACCCCTATCGCGGCGTGGCCTTTTTGCTTTCGGCGACATGCCTTGGGAAGTAGGCGAACCAAAGTGGGGATACGGAGGGCGCGCGGTGTCAACCCCTTACCTTTATTGTTTGCCAGCTCAGGAGCCTGCCGATGTCGATCCAGCTCGAAGACTATTACCCACGGGAAACCTTCCAGAAAATGAAGGCGTTCGCCGACCAGCACGAAACCCCGTTCGTGGTCATCGACACGCAAATGATCGCCCAAGCCTACGACGACCTGCGCGCCGGCTTCGACTTTGCCAAGGTGTACTACGCGGTCAAGGCCAACCCGGCGGTCGAAATCATCGACCTGCTGCGCGACAAGGGCTCGAATTTCGACATCGCGTCCATCTACGAGCTGGACAAGGTCATGGACCGCGGCGTGGCGCCCGAGCGGATCAGCTACGGCAACACCATCAAGAAGGCGCGCGATGTGCGCTACTTCTATGACAAGGGCGTGCGCCTGTTCGCCACCGACGCCGAAGCGGACCTGCGCAACATTGCCAAGGCCGCGCCGGGCTCGAAAATCTACGTGCGCATCCTCACCGAAGGCTCCACCTCTGCCGACTGGCCGCTGTCGCGCAAGTTCGGCTGCAACCCGGACATGGCCCTGGACCTGTTGATCCTGGCCAAGCAGCTGGGCTTGGTGCCGTACGGGGTGTCGTTCCACGTGGGTAGCCAACAGCGTGACATCGATGTGTGGGATGCGGCCATCTCCAAGGTCAAGGTGATTTTCGAGCGGCTGAAGGAAGAAGACGGCATTACCCTGCAGATGATCAACATGGGTGGCGGCTTCCCGGCCAACTACATCCAACGCACCAACAGCTTGGAAACCTATGCCGAAGAAATCATCCGCTTCCTTAAGGAAGATTTTGGCGACGACCTGCCGGAAATCATCCTGGAACCCGGCCGTTCGTTGATCGCCAACGCCGGCATCCTGGTCAGCGAAGTGGTACTGGTGGCGCGCAAGTCGCGTACCGCAGTGGAACGCTGGGTGTACACCGACGTGGGCAAGTTCTCCGGCCTGATCGAAACCACCGACGAGTCGATCAAGTTTCCCATTTGGAGCGATAAAAAAGGCGAGAACGAAGAAGTGGTAATCGCAGGCCCGACCTGCGACAGCGCCGACATCATGTACGAGCACTACAAGTACGGCCTGCCGCTTAACCTGGCCAGCGGCGACCGCCTGTACTGGCTGTCGACCGGTGCCTACACCACCAGCTACAGCGCCATCGAGTTCAATGGCTTCCCGCCGCTGAAGTCGTTTTACCTGTAAAGCTGGGCGTGCTGCTGGTGCGCCCGGTACGTGGGCACGCCAGCGGGATTCATAGCGGTTCGGCGACCGCCCCCTGCACGATTTCGATATCGAAGCGGGCGCCGCCGCCCTCAGCTATGCACAGGTAGCTGCCCCGGCGCCCGCTGGTCCACACCGCGTGGTCCCAGGCCACACCGACGGGCTGCCCTTCGAGCGTGGCGATCCGCAATTGCCCACCCTCCTGGCTTAGCCGCCACAGCGGCCCTACCGCGGGGCCCAACCCGTACACACCCAGGTAGCCGTTCTTGCTTTTGTCGATACGGCGGTTGTACAGCGGGCTGCCCGGCTGACCGGCCCACAGGCGAATTTCGAACACGTGGCCCTCATCGCCATACTCCACCGCGCCGAACCATAGCGCTTGCGGGGTGCTGTCGCGCCGCGTGGTAGTCAACCAACTGCCCGCGTGCCAGAGCTTGCTGTTGTGCATGCCCGGGCTGTATTCCCAGGTGCCGACCGGCCCCGGGTATTGCGTGTTCGTTGCGCTCAGCCGGGCAACGAACGAATAGTCGGTAAGGTAAGGCGCTGCCATGGTACTGCTCCTACGTGGCATCAAAGGTGCCACAGCATCGCCCTGGCGCAGCAAGCCCGTTAAGGCTGTACCGGTTCCAGGGCCGAGCGATCAAGCACCAAGTAGCCGTTATCGATGGGCACTGCGCAGCATGCTCATACCTCTACCCAACGCCGCAGCAAGTTGTGATACGTGCCCGTCAGCGTCACCAGCGCCGAATGTTCGGGGAGCGCCTGGGTCAATGCCTGGATCGCGCCGTCCATGTCGAACAACAAGGCGCGCTGGGCATCTTCGCGCACCAGGCTTTGGGTCCAGAAAAACGCGGCATAGCGCTCGCCACGGGTGATGGGGTTGACCTTGTGCACGCTGGTGCCCGGGTACAACACCACGTCCCCGGCAGGCAATTTGACCTGCTGCGTGCCGTAGGTGTCCTGGATCTCCAATTCGCCACCGTCGTAAGTATCCGGGTCACTGAAAAACACCGTGGTGGAGAGGTCGGTGCGCACCCGCTCGGCGCTGCCCCGCGGTTGGCGCACGGCGTTGTCTACGTGCGGGCCGAAGCTGTCGCCGGGCCGGTAGCAATTGAGCAGCGGTGGGAACACCTTGGCCGGTAGCGCCGCCGACATGAACAGCGGGCTGGCCCACAAACGCTCGACGATGGCCGTGCCGATTTCCTTGGCCAACGGGTGGCCCTCGGGCAACTGCCGGTTGTGCTTGGCCTTGGCCGACTGGTAACCGGCGGTGACCTTGCCATCGGCCCAATCGGCCTGCTGCAGGGCCTGGCGGATACGCGCGACTTCCTCGCCGGTGAACAGTTGGGGAATGTGTAACAGCATAATTGGATACCGGCGACCGAAAGTGGGCCAATGGTATTGATTCCTATTGGCTTTTATCAAGCCCCCCGGCCCTGAAGGTTGGGCGGTATTCACATCTTGAAAACGTATCTACTTTGATGCGGCCGGCACCGGCTTTTACAGTCCGCCCCTTCGTAAAAGAGGGGGAGGATTCTTAGAAATGTTTCGTAAAATCAATAATTTGAAACGCTATAGATGCCACTGGGCATCGACCATCAGCCTCGCGGCAGCCATTGCCAGCCCGGCCCATGCGCAGCAAACGCTAGAACTGGAGGCCACCGACATCAACGCCAAGGCAGAGGGCTACCGGGCCACCCACAGCCAATCCGCGAAATACACGGCCCCCCTACTCGACACGCCGCGTTCGGTCAATGTGATCAACGAAGCGTTACTGCGTGACGCCGCCGCCAGCACCTTGCAGGAAGCCCTGCGCTTTACCCCGGGCATCACCTTTGGTGCTGGCGAGGGCGGCAACCCGCTAGGGGACCGGCCCTTCATCCGCGGCTTCGATGCCCAGGCCGATACCTACGTCGACGGCGTGCGCGACATTGGCGGGCAAAGCCGCGAGTTGTTCAACGTCGAGGCGATAGAAGTCAGCCGCGGCCCCAACTCTACGTTCAGCGGTCGCGGTGCGGCCGGTGGCAGCCTGAACCTGGTCACCAAGCTGCCCAAAGCCCATGCCTTCACCGAGGGTACCTTTACCTATGGTTCGGACCAAACGCGGCGCTACACCCTCGACCTGAACCGGCCCCTAACCGACACCGCTGCGTTTCGCCTGAACCTGCTCAGCCATGAGCAGAACGTGGCCGGCCGCGATGCGATCGAGCAGCAACGCTGGGGGGTGGCACCGTCGCTGAGCCTGGGCCTGGGCACTGCTTCGCGGCTAACGCTGAGCCACTACCACCTGCGCAGCGATGAGCTACCGGACTCCGGCATACCCTATGCCTATGGCTCGCCCAGCGGCCATGTAAAAGACCGCCCCTACCACGGCGGCGACCGCGGCAACTTCTATGGCCTGAAGGCCCGGGACTTTCGTAAAACCCACGCCGACATCACCACCCTGGCGTTCGAGCACGACCTCAACGAGCACGCCACCCTGCGCAATACACTGCGCATCGGCAACACCGGCCAGGACTACATCCTCACCAACCCCGACGGCAGCCAGCACAACATAGACCGTTATGGCACGGTGTGGCGCCGGGCCAACTCGCGCTACTCCGACACCGATACGGCCAGCGCCCAAGCCGACCTGTTCGGCCAGTTCAATGCCCTCGGGGTGGTACACCGCTACAGCGCAGGGCTGGAAGCCGCCCGTGAAAAAAACGACGTAACCCGGTACAAGGTCAGCCCGAACAAGAACCCGGTGCCCAGCGGTTGCCTGCCCAGCTTGATCGGTGACGGCCAATGCACAAGCTTGACGCGCCCACGGCCAAACGACCCCTGGGCCGGTTCTGCGTGGCGCGACGCGGCCACCCGCGTCGCCACCCGCGGCGATACCCTGGCCGTGTATGCGATGGATACCCTTGAGCTGGCACCGGCCTGGCAGTTGAACCTGGGTACCCGCTTCGATCGCTTCGCCACCCGCGTGCAAGACAAGGGCGTGCGTACCGAGCACACCAGTACATTCTGGAATGGCCAAGCCGGGCTGACCTGGAAGCCTGCCGAAAACGCAAGCGTGTATGTGTCCTACGCCACCTCGGCCACCCCGCCCGGCGCCCTGGTGGGTGAGGGCAGCGAAGGCAACCCGCTGGCGTCGGGCAACACCCGCAGCGAAATGAAGCCTGAAACCACCCGCAATTATGAGCTGGGCAGCAAATGGGACGTGCTCGAACAGCGCCTGTCGTTGACCGCGGCGGTATTCCGCACCGAAAAAGCCAACACCCGGGTGCTGGTCGACAACAACACCTACCGTAACGCCGGTACCACCCGGGTAGACGGCCTGGAGTTGAGCGCCAGTGGCCTGCTCGCCCCAGGCTGGCAGGCGTTCGCCGGCTACACCTACCTGCGCAGCGAGCTGGTCGACGCCGGGCTGCCCGGGCGGCGCGGTGAGGTCAGCGTTGGCGCACCGTCCAACAGCGGCAACCGGATGCCCAACACGCCGCGGCAAAGCCTCTCGCTGTGGAGCACCTATCAGGTGACGCCACGGCTGGTGCTCGGTGGCGGCGCGTACTACATGAGCACGGTGTTCGGCGATGTGGGCAATACGGTGTACGTACCGGCCTATACCCGGTTCGATGCCATGGCCGGGTACCAGCTCACCCGCCACATAGGCCTGCAACTGAACGTGCAAAACCTGACCGATAAGGTGTACTACGACAAGGCCCTGGGCAACCACTACGCCAGTATGGCGGCCGGCCGCACCGCGCTGTTGACCACCCGCGTGCGTTTCTGAAGCCCCTGCCACACCCCTTTGCCCAACGGCAAAGGGGTGCATATTCACGGCATGCCCAACCAGTTCGGCAACGCCAGGGAAATAAACGGTACGTAGGTCACCAGCACCAGGAACAGCAGCAGGATCGACAGCCATGGCAGCGCCGCGCGAATGGTCTGCCCCAACGGCATACCCGTGACCGCCGAGGTCACGAACAGGTTCAACCCCACCGGCGGGTGCACCAGGCCGACCTCCATGTTCACCACCATCACGATACCCAAGTGAATCGGGTCGATGCCCAACCGGGTGGCGATGGGAAAGAAGATCGGTGCAAGAATCAAGATAATCGCCGACGGCTCCATGAAACTGCCCGCCACCAGCAACACGATGTTCACCATGATCAAAAAGCCGACGGGCGTGAGGCCCTCGGAAACCACCCAATTGGTGATCTGCTGCGGGATCTGCTCAGTGGTCAGCACATGGGCAAACAACATGGCATTGGCGATGATGAACATCAGCATGATCGTCAGCCGCCCCGATTCCAGCAGCACCTTTGGGCATTGCTTCAGGCTCATGTCCTTGTACACGAACAAGGCGATGAACGCCGAATACACAGCGGCCACCGCGGCGGCTTCGGTGGGGGTGAACATGCCGCTGTAGATGCCGCCCAGTATGATCACCAGCAGCAGCAACCCCCAGAACGCCCGCCGCGCCGTATGCAACCACTGGCGCAAGCTCACGCGAGGCTGTGCCGGCAGGTTCTTGACCCGCGCGACGATGTAGATCACCACCATCAATACCACGCCCAGCAGAACGCCCGGCACCACGCCGGCCACGAATAGCTTGCCTACCGATGTTTCGGTGGCGGCGGCGTACACCACCATCACGATCGACGGCGGAATCAAGATCCCCAGCGTGCCCGCGTTGCAGATGATCCCGGCACCAAAGGCTTTCGGGTAGCCCGAGCGCACCATGCCGGCCACCGCGATGGAGCCCACCGCCGCCACCGTGGCCGGCGACGAACCCGACAAAGCGGCAAACAGCATGCAGGCCAGTACCGCGGCGATCGCCAAGCCGCCGCGGATGTGCCCCACGCAAGCGTTGGCAAAATCGATCAGCCGCTGCGCCACGCCCCCGGTGGTCATGAACGCCCCAGAAAGCAAAAAGAACGGGATTGCCAAGAATGTGTAGCTGTCGGACGTTTCAAACAGCTTGATCGCCAAGGAGCTGAGCGAATCCTGGCTGAACAGCAGAATCGAAAGCGCCCCGGCCAGGCCCAACGAAATGGCAATCGGCACGCCCAGGAACATGAACACGAACAACAGCAGGAATAAACACAGAACCGTCATCAGTGCCGCTCCTCAACCGGGCTGGCCAGCTTGCTGGCGTGCGCGGCTTCGTCCGCCAGGCCGAGCCCGGTTTGGCGGTGGGTGAAGATGCGATAGAAAATTTCGAGATAACGCACGATCACCAAGGCAAAACCAACAGGCACGATCACGGTAATGTAGGCCACCTGAACACCATAGCGATCGAGGTCTTCGGCGCCGATACCGGCTACGAACAACGCCGACACCCATTTGTAGCTCGC
The DNA here is from genome assembly GCF_014694385.1 of Pseudomonas typographi. Taxonomy (GTDB): domain Bacteria; phylum Pseudomonadota; class Gammaproteobacteria; order Pseudomonadales; family Pseudomonadaceae; genus Aquipseudomonas; species Aquipseudomonas typographi. The sequence continues at coordinate 51,763 of NZ_JAAOCA010000006.1, forward strand.
CACCAGGAACAACCCTGCATAGGCCAGGCAACAGGCGCAGGCCAGCATGCCCAGAAGGCGTTGCACCGGTGTGCTGGTTTTTTTCACCAGCACGTCCACGCCCAAGTGGCCGGCGGTACGCACCCCGTAGGCGATGCCGAAAAAGATCAGCCAGCCGAACAGCGCTTTGGTCAGTGCCACACTCCAGGTCATCCCCTGGGCATAGCCCATCAGGTGGTCACCGATACCGGCGAAAAAATCGCTGGTCACGGCCCATTGGTCACTGAGCGTGTAGAACAGGGTGTAGATATTGTTCAAGGCCACGTAGATGAAGGTCACCAAGGTCATGGCCGCCAGCAGGCAGGCGATCATGCCTTCTTCCAGGTGCTGCCAAACCCGCCTGAGCGCTTGCATAGGCATTCTCCCAATGTAGGAATGGGTGGCCCACCCGCCAGGGCAGGCCATATAGGCATCACGCCCCTCAAGACGCCTTGTTGGCCTCGTCGGCGGCTTTGATCAAGTCGGCGCCGATCTCGTCGGAGAACTTATCCCAAACCGGTTTCATCACCTCGCGCCATTTGCTGCGCTGCTCGGGCGTGAGCGGGTCGATCTCGCTGGTTTTGGCATCGATGATTTTTTGTTTGGCGGTCTGGTTCAGCGCCTCGGCCTGCTTGTTCACCTCCACCGTAACCTGGTCCATAAGCTTTTGCAGTTCAGGGCGCACGTCGTCCGGCAGGCTGTTCCAGAACTTGACGTTGGTGATCACCATGTAGTCGATCAAGCCGTGGTTGGTTTCGGTGAAGAACGGCTGTACCTCGTTGACCTTCTGGCTTTCATAATTCGACCAGGTGTTCTCTGTGCCGTTGACCGTGCCGGTCTGCAGGCCCTGGTACACCTCGGCAAAGCTCATTTTGCGTGGGTTCGCGTGCAGGGCCACGAACTGCGCTTCGAGCACACTGGAAGCCTGCACGCGGAACTTCAGGCCGCGCGCATCCTTGGGTTCGATGATTTTTTTGTTCGCCGATAATTGCTTAAGGCCGTTGTGCCAATACGCCAGGCCGTGAATGCCTTTATCGTCCATCGAGGTCAGCAATGCCTTGCCCTGGGGCCCCTGCTGGAAGCGGTCGACAGCGGCGAGGTCATCGAACAGGAACGGCAAGTCGAAGACCTGGACTTTCTTGGTGTATTGCTCGAACTTGGCCAGCGAGGGCGCCAGCATCTGCACATCGCCCAGCAGCAGGGCTTCCATTTCCTTGCCATCGCCGAACAACGAGGAATTAGGGTACACCTCGACCGTGACGCGGCCTTTAAGCTGCGGGTCGTCGGCCACCAGCTTCTGGAACATCAAGGCGCCCTGGCCTTTGGGGGTATTCTCGGCCACCACATGGGCGAACTTGATGATGATCGGGTCGGCGGCCTGAGCCAGGCCCGCCAAGGAGAGTGCGGTGGCGCACAGCAGCGCCTTGGTCAGCTTCAACATCGATGTCACCCTTTTTTGTTGTTGTGGGTCGTTCGGCCAGAGGGCGCGTGGCCCCCAGGTGTTGCGCCGGGTAAAGATGGCCCAGCTTCAGGCGTTTAGAGAATTAGCTTTTCTATAAGTCGGCGTTCGGCCAAGCTGAACGCCGTTCACAGGTGTTCAGGTTGCCGCCAGGGCCAGCAAACGCCGGGCCCGCAGCAACACAGGCGCATCGACCATCTGCCCGTCCAGTTGGAAGGCACCGGCGCCGTGGGCGGCCACACTGGCATCGAGCACCTTGCGCGCCCAGGCCAACTCGGCCGCACTGGGGGCCAGCGCTGCATGAATCACCGCTACCTGCGCCGGGTGGATGCACAACGCGCCGCCATACCCCATGGCGTGGGCATAGCCTATGGCCTGGCGCAAGCCTTCGTGGTCGCCTATGGCGGGGTACACGCCATCCAGCGGCGGTAGCAGCCCAGCGCCGCATGAATGCACCAGCACGGCCATGCGGGCACTGTTCAGCACATGCCCAGCGGCCGCCGAGCCGGTTTTCAGGTTCAAATCCAACGCCAGGTCGAGGCTGCCAAATGCCAGGCGTTGCACCCCTTCGGCCTGGGCAATGGCGCCCAGCGCCAACAAGCCTTTGGCGCTCTCGATGATCGGCCATACCGGCTTGCCGGTTTGCCAGGCGACGCCGACCTGGGCGGCCTCTTCGACCTTGGGCAACACCACCCCGGCCACTGCGCTGTGCTGTTTACAAAAGGCCAGGTCGCCGGCGTGTTCGGCATGGCCCGGGGCATTGACGCGCACCCACACGCGCGCAGCGGGGTTGGCGCCCAGAAAATTCGCCAGGTGGCCACGGGCCTGCGCCTTGAAGGCTTCTTCCACGGCATCTTCGAAATCGACGATCACCGCGTCCGCGCCCGCGGCCAGTGCCTTGGCAAAACGCTGCGGGCGGCTGCCCGGCACGAACAGCGCCGAGCGCAGGATAGGTTCTGACATGCTAGACAATACCGGCCGCCGCCAGGCGCGCCTGCTCGGCGGTATCGATGCCCAACTCGGCAAGAATGGCCGTGGTATGTTGGCCCAGCCCCGGCACGCCGTCCATGCGCGGGGTGAACGCCGCATTGCGCCCCGGCGGAAGCAGCGACGGTAGCTTGCCGGCGGGGCTGTCTATTTCGCGCCAACTGTCGCGCGCGTGCAGTTGCGGGTGCCGCCACACGCCCTGCATGTCGTTGACCCGGGCGTTGGCGATTTGCGCTACCTCCAGCCGCGCCACCACTTCATCCACGGTCAGTTGGGCGAAGCCTTCGACGATGATTTGCCGCAGCAGCTCACGGTTTTCCGAGCGCTTGTAGTTCGCGGCAAAGCGTGGGTCGCTGGCCAGTTCCGGGGCCAGTAGCACTTTTTCACAGAACAATGCCCACTCACGCTCATTCTGCAGGCCCAACATCACCGTGCCACCGCCCTGGGTGGGGAACGGCCCATAGGGGTAGATCGTCGAATGGGCCGCGCCCGCGCGAGGCGGTGGCGGTGCGCCGTTGTAGGCGTAGTACATCGGGTAACCCATCCATTCCACCAGGCTCTCAAGCATCGACACGTCGATGCGGCTGCCGACGCCGGTTTTATCCCGCAGCAACAGCGCCGAAAGGATGCCGGTGTAGGCGTACATACCCGCGGCGATATCGGCGATGGAGCAGCCGGCCTTGGCCATGCCCTCCTCACCCGGGCTGCCGGTCACCGACAAGAACCCACCCTCGCTTTGGATCAACAAGTCGTAGGCTTTTTTCTTCTCGTAAGGGCCGCCTTCGCCGTAGCCGGAAATATCGCATACGATCAGCCGTGGAAAACGCCCATGCAGCGCCTCGAAGCCCAGCCCCATACGCTGCGCCGCACCCGGTGCGAGGTTTTGCACCAGCACGTCGGCCTTACCCAGTAGGCTTTGCAGAATGTCGGCGGCGGCATCTTGTTTCAGGTCTAGGGTCAGGCTCTCTTTCGAGCGGTTGGTCCAAACGAAATGCGAAGCCAAGCCGTCTACACGCTGATCGTAGCCGCGGGCGAAGTCGCCGCTGCCGGGGCGCTCGATCTTCACCACGCGCGCGCCCAGGTCAGCCAATTGCCGCGTGCAGAACGGCGCGGCGATGGCGTGCTCCAGGCTGACCACGGTGATGCCGTCCAAAGGACGAGGTGTTTGCTCAGACATGTACTGAACCTCTTGTGCCAAGGGCCGTGCCAGCCAGCCACGCGCCCGCGGTAATGCCCGTCAAACCAGGTCGCCCAGCGCCTGCGCATCGCGCAGTTGCCAAACCCTGGCAATCAATGCCTGCCCCTGCTCAACCGTTCGTGCACCGGAGAACGCCAACAGCCGTTGGAACTTGGCCTCAAGCTCAGGGCGCGACAGGGTGTTGTTCGGGTCGCCCTTGGGGTCGTCGATGGCCGCGGCCAAGGTGCGCCCGTCGGTGCTGGTCACGGTCACCCGGCCCAACCAGCGTGCCGGGTACGCCGCATCGACCTGTGGGTCGAACTGCATGCGGACCTTTTGGCGAAACGCGGCAACATTGGGGTCGCTGAGCGCCAGGTCGCGAAACTCGACCAGTTGGGCGCTGCCGTGCACGGCGATAAGCCCCAGCACGGTACCCATGGAAAACTTCGCCTGGTGCACGGTGGTTGGCACGTCTACACGGCCCAGCACATCGATCGCCCCTTGGTGCACATGGGCCACCACCTGGGCAACCTGCTCATGCCGCAAGCCTTCGCGCTGCATCAACCGCAGCAAGGCGTCGGCGGCCGGGTGGGTGTGCCGGCACGAGGCATGGAACTTGAACGAGGTTTCCAGCAACGCCCAACGCTCGCCGAGGCGGTCGCAGAGCCTGCCCGGCTGCGCGTCGGTAGACATGCCCGCCGCCAGGCCCTGGTCACCTTCAAGTATGTTCCGCGCCCCGGCCAGGCCGTCGGCGGTCATGTAGGCGGCGAGCACACCGTCGGCCGCGGCCTTGGCGCTGTGCAGTTGCTTGGAGTCGGCTGCATCACGCAGGAACTCCCACACACCGGCCGCTTGTGTGCCGGCATTACCCAGCAAGTGAATGAACTGCGCCTGGTCGAAACCCATTAATTTACCCACCGCGACGGCAGCCGCCAGGGTGCCCACGGTGGCGGTGGTGTGGAAGATGCGGTAGTGGGAGCGGCCCATGAACTCGCCGATGCGAATGCCGGCTTCATAACCGGCCACGGCGGCCAACAGCAGGTCCTTGCCAGTGCTGTTCAGATCTTGGGCGGCGGCCAGCGCCGCGGAGAACACCACCGTGCCGGGGTGCAGCACCGAACTGTTGTGCAGGTCATCCTGCTCGACCAAGTGCGAAGACGCACCGTTGACCAAGGCGGCAAAATACGCAGAGGTGCCGTGGCCGTTGGCGAGGATTTTCGCCGGGCCGCTTGCTGGCCCCATTCGCTGGGCATAGCGCTCGAACAGCGGCACCGGCCGCGCGCCGGCACCGGCCAGCGCTGAGCCGAGCCAGTCGAGGAACAGCTCTTCGCCGCGGTCGAGTACGGCCGGTGGGAGCTGGCGATAATCAAGGCCCGCCAGAAACGCCGCCAACGCATGGGTAGGGTTCACAGGCGTGCCCTCAGAAGCTGCGGGGTAGTTCGAGCAAATGCTCGGCCACATACGACAAAATCAAGTTGGTCGAAATCGGCGCCACTTGGTAAAGCCGGGTTTCGCGGAATTTGCGCTCTACGTCGTACTCACAGGCAAAACCAAACCCACCATGGGTTTGCAGGCAGGCATTGGCCGCCTCCCACGACGCCTTGGCCGCCAGGTACTTGGCCATGTTGGCACTGGCCCCAGCAGGCTTGCCGCTGTCGTATTCCTCACAGGCGCGCCAGCGCATGAGGTCGGCAGCCTCCACTTCGATATGGGCTTCGGCGATGGGGAACTGCACCCCTTGGTTCTGCCCAATGGGCCGGCCGAACACCGTGCGCTCGCGGGCGTAGGCGCTGGCTTTTTCGATGAACCAGCGGCCGTCACCGATGCATTCGGCGGCAATCAGGGTGCGTTCGGCATTGAGGCCGTCGAGGATGTATTTGAAGCCCTTACCCTCTTCGCCAATCAGGCTGTCGAGCGGCAATTGCAGGTTGTCGAAAAACAGCTCGTTGGTTTCGTGGTTGACCATGTTGGCGATCGGTTGCACGCTCAGGCCGTTGCCAATCGCTTCGCGCAGGTCGACCAGGAAAATCGACATGCCTTCGGTTTTTTTCTTCACCTCGGCCAAGGGCGTGGTGCGCGCCAAGAGGATCATCAGGTCGGAATGCTGCACCCGGGAAATCCACACCTTCTGGCCGTTGATCACATAGCTGTCGCCTTGCTTGACCGCCGTGGTCTTGATCTTGGTGGTGTCGGTGCCGGTGGTGGGTTCGGTCACCCCCATCGACTGCAAGCGCAGCTCGCCACTGGCAAGCTTGGGCAGGTAATAACGCTTTTGCGCCTCACTGCCGTGGCGCAGCAGGGTGAACATGTTGTACATCTGCCCATGCACGGTGCCGGAGTTGCCACCGCAGGCATTGACCTCTTCGAGGATCACCGAGGCCTCGGCCAGGCCCAAGCCGGAGCCGCCGTACTCGGTGGGGATCATCGCCGACAGCCAGCCGGCCTCGGTGAGGGCCCGCACGAAGGCTTCGGGGAAGCCCTTTTGTTCGTCTACCTTGCGCCAGTATTCGGCTGGGAATTCGCCACACAGCGCGCGCACGCCCTCGCGGATGGCGTTGAGGTCTTCGTTTTCGTCAGGGTTCATGTTCTGCTCTCCAGGCCTGCCGGCCGCCGCCGTTCACCGGGCCGGGCTGTGTATTGTTAAGGCGATCAGTCGAAAGTGACCTCGGCGCTCTGCGCCACACCCTGGTCGTTGCCCGCCCACAGTTGCGCCGTGCCGGGCTCGGCCAACTGGCCACCGACACGAAATGGCGTGGGCAGGGTCAGCGGGCGGACGCCCCGGAAGCCGAACCGGCGTACCCGCCTAGCCGGGTGGGCCCGGCAAAACGCGTGCAGGTTAAGCGTGGCGATCAACGGCCCATGCACCACCAGGCCGGGGTAGCCTTCGGTGCCGGTCACATAGGGGTAGTCGTAGTGAATGCGGTGGCCATTGAAGGTCACGGCCGAGTACCGAAACAGCAAAGTCGGCGTGGGCTCGATGGTTTCGCCCCAGCCGCCGGCGGCTGGCGGTTCGCCACTGGACAGCTTGGGCGGGTTGGGCTCGCGGTAAACGATGTCTTGTTCCTCGCGCATACAAAGTTCGCCGTGTTGCGAGTAATCGTGGCGCACGGTCACGAACAGCAGCGCGCCGGTGCGCCCTTGTTTCTCGTCAATGCGTAACACCGTGGAGCGCCGTTGGGCCGCGGCACCTACCTTGAGCGGTGCGATGAACTCAACCCGGCCACCGGCCCACATGCGGTTGCGGTTATCGGCCGGCGGTAGGAACCCGCCCCGGGCGGGGTGCCCATCGCTGCCCAGTTGCGCTTCTGGCACCGGGTCTTGAAAAAAACACCAATGCCACAGCAATGGCAACGGCTCGCCATCAGCCGGCGCCGGCTCGCCAAAGGTGGCAGCGATACGCTTGATCAAGTGCTGGCCGAAGTAGTCTTCGGCGTCTTCGGTGCGGCCGAGCCAGGCCGCGTAATCGGGCGGCGAATCTGCAGCAGGCATAGCGGGTGCCCTCCGAATTGTTGTTATCGGTCGTTATAAGCTGATGATCCGGGCAGGGCTGGCATTCTGTGAATTTGCTTTTTTGTAAGCCGGCGTTCATGTTTGCTGAACGCGCGCTGCTTATCACGGGGCTGCCATGCACTTCGACCTGCCTGACCTTCGGCTTTTCGTCCATATTGGCGAGGCCCCCAGCCTGACCCAAGGCGCCCGCCGCGCGTGCCTTTCCCCGGCAGCGGCCAGCGCACGGATCAAGGCTTTGGAAGGCCAACTCGGCACCCGCTTGCTCTACCGCGACAGCCGCGGCGTGGAGCTCACCCCGGCCGGGCATAAGCTGCTGCGCCATGCGCGGCTGATCCTGCGCCAGGCCGAGTACCTGAAAAGCGAATTCGTGCACTACGGCACCGACTCGGCCGGGCATATCCGCATTTTCGCCAACACCACGGCAGTGACCGAATTCCTCCCCGAGGTGCTAGCCGGGTTCCTCGCCAAGCGCCCGGGCGTCACCATAGACCTGCAAGAGCGCTTGTCGCGCGACATCGTCCGGGGTGTGCTCGACAGCGCTGCCGACATGGGCGTTATCGCGGGCCCGGTAGCGGCCCCTGGGCTACAGGTGATCCACTTCAGCACCGACCGCCTGGTGCTGGCGGTGCCGGTTGGCCACGAGCTGGCCGGGCAAAAAAGCCTAACGCTGAAACAAACCCTGGCGTTCCAGCACATCGGCCTGCACGAAGGCAGCACGCTGCTGAGCTTTTTGCGCGACCAGGTGGAGCGCCTCGGCCAAAGCCTGTCGCTGCGCATCCAGATGGCCAGCTTCGAAGCGGTGTGCCGCATGGTCGAAGCGGGCGTGGGCATCGGTATCATTCCAGAGTCGGCCGCGCTGCGGCATAGCCGCACCATGGAGTTGGTGACCCTCGAATTAGACGAGCCCTGGGCAGTACGCGAACGAAGCATTCTGGTTCGCGAACTTGAGGCACTGCCAGGGGCGGTGCGGGCATTGATCGCCACCCTGCTGCCGGCCCCAAGCCTGCCTCTGTAGCCCAAAAGGGATACACCTCCCACAAAAACCTGCATTCCCCGTGAATACGATTAGCTCTCAATTGATACGTGGATTCATTTCCCCGTATAGTCCCCCCGCTCCCCTAGGCGACAGTGGCATTCATCGCACCTGGGCGCGATCAGTGACCGGGCCACTCAAGGCCTTCTAAGCCAGTTGCCTTCATTCTTTTCTCATGGGCCGGGACGTGTTCAAGAAAATCCTTTTCCAGTTGCATTGGTTCTTTGGCATTACCGCCGGGTTAATCCTGGCGGTAATGGGGCTGACGGGCGCTGCATATTCGTTCGAAGATGAAATTCTTCATGCGCTGAACCCCGAGCCGCTCAAGGTGCAGCCACGGCCCGAAGGCCCGTTGCCGGTAACCGACCTGGTGCAGCGGGTTCAGCAACAGGTGGGCAAGGAAGTGGCCGGCTTCACCCTGGAGGTGAACACCGACCAGGCGTCGCAGGTGTACTTCGTGCCCGCGCCCGGCCAGCGGCGTGGCGAGTCGCGCTATGTCAATGCCTACACCGGGCAACTGCAAGGTAATGTGCGCGGCGAAGCGCTGTTCAACTTGATTTTACAGGTGCACCGTTACCTGGTGCTGGGCGAAGTGGGTAAGCAACTGACCGCCGCCAGCACGCTGGCGCTGCTGTTTTTCTGCCTTTCCGGGCTTTACTTGCGCTGGCCACGGCGGGCGCTGGACTGGCGCGCCTGGTTGGCCCTGGACTGGGCCAAGAAGGGCCGCGCCTTTAACTGGAGCCTGCATTCGGTAGTCGGCACGTGGTGCCTGCTGTTCTACCTGGTCAGTGCCATCACCGGCCTGACGTGGTCGTATCAGTGGTTCCGCAACGGTGCGGTGGCCTTGCTGTCCAGTGAGGCGGCCAGCCCACCGCCCGCCAAACGGCGCGATCGCACCAGCAACGCGACGCCGATCAATGTGGACTTCAACGCAATCGACCAAAGCGTGCACCAAGCCGCCGGGCCACACCTGGCGCGCTACAACCTACGCCTGCCCGCCGCCAGCGGGGGCGCCGCAACCGTGTTCTATTTACTTGACGACTCTGCCCACGACCGCGCCTTCAGCCAACTGCAACTAGACCCGGCCACCGGCGAAGTGCGCGAGCATGACCGCTACACAGACAAAACCCTGGGCGACCGACTGTTGACCAGCATTTACGCGATCCATACCGGCAGTTACCTGGGCCTGCCCGGGCGCTTGGTGATTTTCTTCGCTTCGCTGTGCATGCCGTTGTTCTTCGTCACCGGTTGGCTGCTGTACCTGGACCGGCGTCGCAAAAAGAAGCTGATCGCGCAAAGCCGCCAGGGCCTGGACAGTGCCAGCGAAGGGTGGTTGATCGGCTTCGCCAGCCAAAGCGGCCAAGCCGAGCAGTTAGCCTGGCAAGCCGCCGCGCAACTGCAGGCGGGCGGTAGCGGCGCCAAGGTGCGGGCACTGGCCACCATCAGTGAAAGCGACCTGAAGGGTACCCAGCGCGCGCTGTTCGTGGTCAGCACCTTCGGTGATGGTGAGGCGCCAGACAGCGCACGGCTGTTCGAAAAACAAATAGCCGCGCTGCACTGGCCGCTGCCGCACTTGCGCTATGGGCTATTGGCCTTGGGCGACCGCCATTACTCGCAATTTTGCGGCTTTGCCCGGCGCATCGATACCTGGCTGGCCGACCAAGGCGCCACGGCCCTGTTCGAACGGGTGGAGGTGGACAACAACGACCCAGGCGCCCTAAGCCATTGGGCACGGCAGGTGGCCGAGCAAGCGGGTACTCGCGACGTGCTGGCCAGCGCCCCACGGTTCAGCCGCTGGGCGCTGGTACACCGCGAGTTGCTGAACCCGGGCAGCCAGGGCGCGCCGGTTTATCGGGTGTGCCTGCGCAGCGACCTACCCATGGCCTGGGCGGCGGGCGATATCGCCGAAATCATACCCGGCCCCGCAGCCGACCAGACCCAAGCACGTGAGTACTCGATCGCCTCGCTGCCGGGCGATGGCGCAGTGGAACTGCTGGTTCGCCAGCACCGGCATGCCGACGGCAGCCTCGGCCTGGGCTCAGGTTGGCTGACCGAACAAGCGGCACTGGGCAGCAGCCTGCAGGTGCACCTGCGGCGCAACAGCGCTTTCCATCTGCCCGGCGATGACCGCCCGCTGATCTTCATCGGCAACGGCACCGGCTTGGCGGGCTTGCGCAGTTTGCTGCGGCAACGGCGGCTGCTCGGGCAGCCGCGCAACTGGCTGCTGTTCGGCGAGCGCAACAGGGCCACCGACCGGCTGTGTGGCGAAGAACTCGACGCTTGGCTTGCCAGCGGCACGCTGGCCCGGCTGGACCTCACCTTCTCCCGTGACCAAGCGCATAAGGTGTATGTGCAGGATGCCCTGCGGGCCGCACGCCGCGAGCTGGAGCAGTGGCTGCAACAAGGTGCCGGGCTTTATGTGTGCGGCAGCCTGCAGGGCATGGCCGACGGAGTCGACCGAGCCCTGCGCGAGATGCTCGGCGAGGCGGCGGTAGAGCGGTTGATCGAAGAGGGCCGCTACCGCCGCGACGTTTATTAGTGGTTCAGACGTTGGCTGCAAATACTGAACCGCCACGCTAGGCGGCAGGCTGCAAAACCTGTTCGTACACTGCCACGCCGTCCAGATCGCGCAAGGTCACGGTCAATTCGCCGGTTTGCGCCTGGATGTTCACTTCGCCGAAGAACTGATAGCCGGCGAACGGCGACGTGTTTGGCGCCGGCGGCGCCTTCTGGAATACCACCTGTGGGCCAAAGGTGCCGTCGAGCGGGTTGGGCCCGAAGCTGCCAGCGTTGAGCGGGCCGGCGACGAACTCCCAGAACGGCTCGAAATCCTGGAACGCCGCGCGGTCGGGGTGGTAGTGGTGTGCCGCGCAGTAATGCACGTCGGCGGTGAGCCACAGCGTATTGCGCACCTGCTGCTCGCGCAGGTACGCCAGCAACTCGGCGATTTCCAGCTCCCGGCCCAACGGCCGGCCATCGTCGGCATTGGCAATCGCTTCCCAGCGGCCCACGCCCGGGCTCACTTCACCGTCCGGTACGCCCAGGCCGACCGGCATGTCGGCGGCAATCACTTTCCACTGCGCGGTCGAGGCTTTGAGTTGCGCCTTGAGCCAGGCCAACTGGGTACGACCGAGAAACGCGCTGTCGGCGTTCATGACCGTACCCAGGTTGGCATCATTGGGCCCGCGGTAGCTACGCATGTCGAGTACGAATACATCCAGCAACGGGCCATAGGCGATCTTGCGGTATACGCGGTGCCCTTCATCGGCCGCCTGCAAACGCATGGGAGAATACTCCAGCCACGCTTGCCGAGCATTGGCCACCAAGGCGGGGATAGCCTTGGTGTGATAACGCTCATCGAGCTGCTTGCTCGATGACCAGTTATTGGTCACCTCATGGTCATCCCACTGCCAGATCTGCGGCACCTCGGCATTGAAGCGGCGCACGTTCTCGTCCATCAGGTTGTAGCGATAGTTGCCTCGGTAGTCCGCCAGCGTCTCGGCCACCTTGCTCTTGGCTTCGCTGGTGAGGTTGCGCCATACCCGGCCACCTTCAGTGGCAACGCTCGCTGGCACCGGGCTGTCGGCGTAGATGGTATCGCCGCTGTGAATGAAGAAGTCTGGCAGGCGCAGGCGCATCGCTTCGTAGATACGCATGCCGCCGATGTCGGGGTTGATGCCGAAACCCTGCCCTACGGTATCGCCGCTCCAGACAAAACGGATGTCGCGCTTTTGCGCCGGTACGCTGCGCAAATGGCCGAACCACGGCTCACTGCTCACACCGGTGTTGGCGTCTTCGAACCACACCCGGTAAAAAATCGCCTGCCCCGCCGGTAGCCCGCTGAGTTCTACCCGCGCGGTAAAGTCAGTGCGGGCATCGGCCAATGTAGAAACCACCCGCCGCGGTGCGCTGAACATACTGCGGGTGTCCCACTCCACCACCATCTTTGCCGGGCGGTCGCAGCGGCTCCAGACCATTGCCCGGTCACCCAGCGGATCGCCGGCTTGCACACCGTCGGCCATCACCGGGCGGCTTTTGGCCGAGGCGATCACCGCGGGCGCAAACCCAGGCACCAATAAGCCAGCGCCCACGGTTTGCAATAGCCGGCGGCGCGCCAGGGGAAAGTGGTACATAGTGTGTCTCCTTCGGCGGGGAAAGCACACATCAAACGCGGGGAATGTGACAGGGGGATGGCAGGGCGTCTTAGGGTGCAGCCGACATTCGCACACGCATCGAGGCGTAAATGGGGTTGCCGGGCAAGGCGCCATGACGGGCCATAGCGGGGCCATGGCGAGTAGTCGCAACCCAGCCCGGCAGCGAAGGGCACCGCCAACAGGGTGCAAATTCATTGCTCAGGCACCTCAGTATCTACCGCTCACTCGGCGGCCAGGGCCACCTCCTGCACCTCGCCGCGCTTGATCGCCGCGTACACCACCCCGGTGACCACGCTGCCGGCCAGGATCGCCAGCAGGTACAACCACGCATGGTTCATCGCATTGGGGATCAGCAACACGAATAGCCCGCCATGGGGGGCGACCAGCTTGCAGCCGAACAGCATCGACAGCGCGCCGGTGAGTGCGCCGCCGGCGATGCTGGCGGGGATTACCCGCAGCGGGTCTTTGGCGGCAAACGGGATCGCGCCTTCGGAAATAAAGCACAACCCCAGTACCAGGGCGGCCTTGCCGGCTTCACGCTCGCCCTGGGCAAACTTGCGCCGGGCCAGCAACGTAGCAATGCCAAGGCCGATGGGCGGCACCATACCGGCCGCCATGGTCGCCGCCATGGGCGCGGTGGTTTGGCTGGCCAGCAGGCCCACGGAGAACGCGTAGGCGGCCTTGTTGATGGGCCCGCCAAGGTCCACGCACATCATCGCGCCCAATAGGATGCCCAACAAAATGGCATTGGTGGTGCCCATGCTGTTGAGGAACTCGGTGAGGGCGGCGAGCATGCCCGCCACTGGCGTGCCGACCAGGTAGACCATGGCAAGGCCAGTGACCAAGCTGGCCAACAGCGGAATGATCAAGATCGGCTTGAGCGCCTCCAGGCTCGCCGGTAAGCGCGCAGCGCGGTTGATACCCCAGGCGGCGAAGCCTGCGATGAAGCCTGCCAGGATGCCACCGATGAACCCCGCCCCCAGGGTACTGGCCAACAGGCCGCCGATCATTCCCGGCGCCAAGCCCGGGCGGTCGGCGATCGAGTAGGCGATATAGCCCGCCAACAGCGGCACCATCAGGGTGAACGCCGCGTCCCCCACCTGTTTAAGCGCCGCGGCCAGGGTGCCTGGCTGTTCGAAGGCGTGGATGCCAAACACGAATGACAGCGCGATCAATAAGCCCCCGGCCACCACCATCGGCAACATGTACGACACGCCGGTGAGCAAATGCTTGTACACCCCCTTGCGCTCACCCTGGGCCGGGGCCTGCGCCCCGCCAGCGGCTTCGACCTTGGCCTCGGCCAACGCCTTGTCCAGGGTGGCCTGCGGCTGCTTCAGGGCAATCCCGGTGCCGCAGCGGTAAATGCGTTTGCCGGCAAAACGCTCGGTGGGCACGTCGATGTCGGCGGCCAGCACTACCACTTCGGCCTCGGCAATGGCCGCCGCACTGAGCGGGTTACGCGCCCCCACCGAGCCTTGGGTTTCAACCTGCAATGCGTAACCCAACTGGCGCGCGGCCTGCTGCAGGGCTTCGGCCGCCATGAAGGTGTGGGCCACGCCCGTGGGGCAGGCGGTGATCGCGACAACCCGCCGTGCCGCCCCGGCGGCCGGCACCTCGGCGGCGGTCGGGGCCCGGTATACTTGGGCCTGTTGCTGGGCGTCATGCAAAAACCCATCGGCGTCGTTCAGCGCCTGGGCAGGGGTGCTTTCGAACAGCCGCTTGCCGTCGAAGCGCGCCAGGTCGAGCGGGCCGGTGCGCACCACCAGCACCCAGTCGGCCTCGGCGATGGCGGCCGGCGAAAGCTGTTTTTCCGGGTGCTGCGGGTCATGCACCTCGACACTGGTGCTCAAGCCCTGGCGCTGCGCCGCGGCCTCGAGCAAACGCGCGCTGAGCACGCTGGACACCCGCCCGCCGGGGCATGCGGTGACGATGGCTAACTTCATGTTCAAGCCTCTTGTTGGGGTACTAGCGCGCGCACGCACACGCCGCTTTCCAGGCATGCCAACGCCGTGAGGTCAGGGATGCCGAAACCGATTTGCGACACCGCCATGGCCGCGATGGCCGTGGCTGTACACAGGGTGCGCTCGGCCGTTTGCGCGCTGAGCAAGCCATGCACCATACCCGCTAGCAACGAATCACCCGCCCCCACCGTGCTTGCAATGTCTACGGTGGGCGGCAGGGCCTGCAGGGCGATGCCTTCGGCGAACCAATTGACGCCCTGGGGGCCTTGGGAGATCACCACATGGGTAATGCCTTGAGCACGCAGCCGCTTAGCCATCGCCTGTTGCTCGGCCAGGGTCGCCACGGTTGTGCCGAATACTTCGGCCAATTCGTCCGTGTTTGGCTTGACCAACCAGGGCTGGGCGCCAAGCCCTGCGCGCAAGGCTGCGCCGCTGGTGTCCAATGCGACCTTCAGGCCCAACTGGCGCAAGTGCTCCAGCAGTTGGCCGAACCACGCCGGGCTGATGCCCCGCGGCAGGCTGCCAGCGACCACCACGGCGTCGTGCCCGGGGGCAATGCGTTCCAGGCGGGCCATCAGCCAGGCCTGGGCGTCTTCATCGACCCATGGGCCGCTGCCGTTGACGTCGGTGATGCGCCCACTGCTTTCGGCCAGTTTGAAATTGCGCCGGGTTTCGCCTGGAACTCGGACAAAGGCATCATCGAAACCGCGTTCGGCGAACAGCGCGTCGAAGCGGTCGGCGTTGTCGTGGCCGAGAAAGCCGGTCACGGTCAATTGGTGGCCCAGGTCGGCCAATACCTGTGCGACGTTCAGGCCCTTGCCGGCGGCATGCACATGCAGCGCGTCGCTGCGGTTCACTTCGCCCAGGTGTAGGGCGCCGAGCTCCACGGTCAGGTCCAACGCCGGGTTCAAGGTAACGGTTAGAATTCTTGCCATCATGCAGTCTCCACCAGCGCGCGCACCTCGGCGGCCGTAGCCGCGCCCAAGGCTTGCTGCGCCCATTGCTGTGCCTGGCTGAAGCTCAACGCTCGCACCCCGGCCTTGACCTCGGCGATGCTGCCCGCCGAGACGCTGAGTTCATCGACGCCCAACCCCACCAGTACCGGCAAGGCTTCGGGGTCGGCCGCCAATTCACCACACACCCCTACCCATTTGCCCTGGGCATGGGCCGCGCGCACGGTGATGTCGATCAATTGCAACACCGCTGGGTGCAGGCCGTCCGCTTGCGCCGACAATGTGGGGTGGCCACGGTCGATGGCCAGGGTGTATTGGGTCAGGTCATTGGTGCCGATGCTGAAGAAATCCACTTCGCGGGCCAGCACCGGTGCCAACAACGCGGCCGAAGGCACCTCGATCATGATCCCCAGTTGCAGGTCGGCCACCGGAATGTCTTCGCGCAGCCGCGCCACCATGTCACGTGCCTGCCGCCATTGCTCGGCGGCCCCGACCATGGGGAACATGATGCGCAGGGGCCGCCCGCCGGCTGAGCGCAACAAGGCGCGCAATTGCGTTTGCATCAGCTCGGGCCGCTGCAGCGTCAGGCGAATGCCGCGTACACCGAGGAAAGGGTTTTCCTCGGCCTGGATCGGCCAGTACGGCAGCGGTTTGTCGCCGCCCACGTCGAGTGTTCTAACCACCAGCGGGCGCCCGCCCAGGCCGTCGAGTACACGGCTGTACTCGGCCAACTGGGTGGCTTCGTCCGGGGCTTGCGTGTGGGCCATGAACATCAGCTCGGTGCGCAGCAACCCGACCCCTTCGGCACCCTGCGCCACGGCGTTGGCCACCGCCGCGCTTTCGCCGATGTTGGCGAATACCTCGACTACGTGGCCATCGGTGGTCAAGGCCGGCTCCAACCGGTGCTCAGCCGCGGCGGCCAGGCGTAGCGCGCGCCGTTCACGGTCGGCGCTGGCACGCGCGAGCACGTCAGGTGCGGGCGCGACATCGACACGCCCGCGCTGGCCATCGAGCAACAACGGCGTCCCCGGCTCGATCAGCAGCACCGCCTCGCCTGCCCCGACCACCGCCGGGATACCCAGCGCCCGCGCCACGATGGCACTGTGTGCGGTGGCTCCGCCCCGGGCGGTGAGGATACCGGCCACGCGCTGGCTGTCGAGGCGGGCGACGTCGGACGGGCCCACTTCATCCATCACCAGAATGTACGGCTCATCGGGCTCATGGAAGGTTTCTACACCGCACAACTGAGCCAGCACACGCCGGCCGATATCGCGCAGGTCAGCCGCTCGCTCAGCGAGCAGGGCATCGCGCAGCGCCTCCTGGCGCCGTGCAGCAGTGTCGATCACCGCCATCCAGGCGGCTGCAGCGCTCTCGCCCTGCTTAAGGCGTTCAACCACATCTTCGGCCAGGGCCGGGTCGTCGAGCATTTCTTGGTGGGTCACGAAAATATCGCGTATGGCTTGGGCGGTGCTGCGGCGAATCAGCCCGTCGATGTCTGCCCGGACCTTGTCCAGCGCACCACGCAGGCGGCCGTGCTCGGCCTCGAACGACTCACCCAGGGCGGGGTATTCCAAGGCCTGTAGCACCTGTAGGTGCGCGGGGCCCGAGGCGATGCCAGGCGCCGCCGCCACCGCTTGCAAACGGCTACCGGCGGCCGGTGCGCACACCTGCGCGGCGGTTTCTACAGCCTCGGCCAGCACCTCGGCGGCCATGGGCGGTAGCGCTTCGACCTCCTCGCCCAGCCCCGCCTCGATCGCTGCCAGCAAGGCGGGTAAGGCATCCGCGGCAATGGCCGGCTCGGCAATGATCTCCAGCACCTGGCCGCGCCGCGCGCCCAAGCTGAGCAGTTTGCTCAGGCTCTTGGCCGAAACCGCCGGCTCGCCGCTGTCGACCACCCGCAGGTGGACTTCGCCGGCAAACCCCTTGGCCAGTTGCGCCAACAACTTGGCCGGCCGCGCATGCAGGCCATGGGTGTTGGCCAAGGGCACCTGCAGGCTGGGCCAATCGGCCGGCGCATCGCCACCCAGCGCTTGCAACACGGCGCGGCTGCTGTTAGCCCGAAACAACGCCTCGCCGCGCCCTTCGATCAGCAACGTACACAGCCGCTCCAGCAATGCCTGGTGGGCTTCACCCAGGCTGGCCAGGCAGAACAAACCATTGACCGGCTGGCCGAGCAGGCGCAGCGGGCCTGCGGGAGTAACGAACGATAGGCCCGGGCGCTTGACCATTTGCTGGCTGTGTAACCACCACAAGCCATCCCCCAATGGCAGCGGCGCCACCTGCTGCAGCACCGCGGCGAAACCCGGGCTCACGCAATCGCCCTGGCGCAGCAATTTGGCACCACGCCATAGCAACTCTTCGAAGTCGTCGGCCGCTACATTCAGGGTGATCATCTGCGCATCCAAGGCCAGGGCCTGCGGCGCGCCCTGCAGCAGCTTTAGCAGTGCCTCGGGCGTGGCAGCGGTACGCAGTGCCTGGCCCAGGTCGGTTTCGCCCAGGGCGCGGGTGAGCAACTGCAGCAAGCGCAGGTGCTCGTCTGATTTAGCGGCGATGCCAATGGCCAGGTACACCATTTGGCCATCGCCCCAGTCCACACCGTCGGGAAACTGCAACAGGCGCACCCCGGTGGCATGAACCAGCTCGCGGGTTTGCGGGGTGCCATGGGGGATCGCGATGCCTTGGCCAAGGTAAGTCGAGCCTTGCGCTTCGCGGGTTTGCAGGCCGGCTAGGTAACCTTCGGCGACCAGGCCATCGGCCTGCAAACAGTCGGCCAACAGCGTCAACGCAGCGGGTTTGTCCGCTGCCTGCTGGCTCATGGAAATCTGCTCAGAGGTGAGCTCGAGCATTGCATCGCTCCTTTTACGCACCATTGGCGCGCAGGTATTGTTGTGAACGCATCCACCGCCCGGCGGCAGTTGCGCTGACTGCTACACTTACGACCAGCGAAGCGCCGAAAATGCTTGAAGCTGAAACGTTTAACCCATTAAAGCGGGCACGTTACCCGATAATTGATCCTGGATGAAGCCCACCCGGCCAAGTCACGGTACCGGCAGGATAGTTGCCGCACTGCCTGGCCAACCCGTTAACATTGGCGCGCCCGCTTCGTCGCGACTCTAAGGAACCTTCGCGTGAAACTCAGCGATATCGCCCGCATGGCCGGGGTGTCCGTCACCACCGCCAGCTACGTCATCAACGGCAAAGCCGAACAACAACGCATCAGCCACAACACGGTGCAACGGGTGCGTGCAGTGGTCGAGGAGCACGGCTTCACGCCCAACCCCCAGGCCGCTGGCCTGCGCAGCCGGCGTACACGCACCCTGGGGTTCATCCTGCCAGACCTCGAAAACCCCAGTTACGCACGTATCGCCAAGTTCCTCGAGCAAGGCGCCCGGGCCCGTGGCTATCAACTGCTGATCGCCAGCTCCGACGACGACCCCGAAAGCGAACATCAACTGCAAAAGCTGTTCCGCGCCCGCCATTGCGATGCGTTGTTCGTAGCCAGTTGCTTACCGCCCAGCGACGGTTGCTATCGGGAAATCCAAAGCCGTGGCACCCCAGTGATCGCCATTGACCGGCAGTTGGACCCTAGCCAGTTCTGCTCGGTGGTCAGCGATGACCGCCACGCCGCCGAACAGCTCACGGCCAGCCTGCTGAAACCGGCGCCACGGCACATCGCGCTGATCGGCGCACGGCCAGAGCTGAGCATCAGCCAAGCGCGCACCGCCGGTTTCCGTGATGCCTTGGCCGGTTTCGACGGTACGGTAACGGTCAAGGATGCCGAGGGGTTCAGCCGCGAGGCTGGCCAACAGTTGATGAAACAGCTGCTTGAGCAATGGGGCCAGTTGCCGGATGCCTTGGTGACCACCTCTTACGTGTTGCTGCAAGGGGTATTCGATGTGCTGCAGGAGCGGGCGATGGATTTCAGCCAATTGCGCCTGGCCACCTTCGGCGACACCCAATTGCTCGATTTTTTGCCGCTGCCGATCAACGCCATGGGCCAACAGCACAAGCTGATCGCCGACACCGCCCTGGAGCTGGCCCTGGCCGCGCTCGAGCAAAAAACCTATACCCCCGGGGTATCGGCCATCGCCCGGCGCTTCAAGCAGCGCATCAAAGAGGTTTGAGGTGCGCCTGGTCGATACCCACACCCACCTAGACTTCCCGGTGTTCGAAGCCGACCGCGGCGCCCTGCTCGACCAAGCCCAGGCGCGCGGGGTCGAGCGTGTGGTGGTATTGGCGGTGCACCGGGCCAATTGGCAGCGAGTATGGGACTTGGCCGAGCAGGATCCACGGCTATACGCCGCGCTTGGGTTGCACCCGGTTTACCTTGCGGAACACCGGCCGCAGCATATCGACGAACTGCGCCACCGGCTCGAACGCCTGGCCGGGGCACACAAGCTGTGCGCGCTGGGCGAGTTCGGTCTGGATTATTACGTCCCGGGCCTGGCCCGGGATGCCCAACAGTACTGGTTCGAAGCGCAACTGGCACTGGCCGCGGAGTTCGAGTTGCCGGTGCTGCTGCACGTGCGCCATTGCCATGCGCCGGTGATCGCCGCCCTCAAGCGCTACAAGTTGGCCAGGCGCGGGATCATCCATGCCTTCTCCGGCAGCTATGAAGAGGCCCGTGAATACATCAAGCTCGGCTACTGCCTGGGCGTGGGCGGCGCCCCCACCTGGCCCCAGGCCCATCGGCTGCACAAAGTACTGCCGCGCCTGCCGCTGGAGCATGTGGTGCTGGAAACCGACGCCCCAGACATGGCCCCGGCCATGCACCCCGGGGTGCGCAACAGCCCGCTGCACCTGCCGGATATTTGCCAGGCGCTGGCGCAATGCATGGGCCTTGAGCCGCAGGCGCTGGCGCAGGCCAGCACGGCCAATGCGTACCGGGTTTTTGGTTGGTAGAACCGCCCCGTTGCACGCTGGTTGCGCCTGAAGCATGCGCCTTGGCGGTTCGGCGCCGCCACGCGATTACCAGCGCTGCTCGGCGGCCTTATCGCTCGCTTTGCCCTCTACCCATCGCTCGCCTTGGGGGGTGCGCTCCTTTTTCCAGAACGGGGCCCGCGCCTTGAGGTAATCCATGATGAAACTACACGCGTCGAATGCCGCTTGGCGGTGGGCACTGGCGGTGCCCACGAACACGATGGGTTCGCCGGGCTCCAGGGCGCCGACCCGGTGCAGTACCCGCACGTTGAGCAACGGCCAGCGTTGCTCGGCCTCACTCACGATCTTGGCCAAGGCCTTTTCAGTCATGCCCGGATAATGCTCCAGGGCCAAGCCATGGACCGGCTGGCCATCGTTGAAGTCGCGCACATAGCCGGTGAAGGTCACCACCGCGCCGATGCCCAACTGCGCGGCATGCATCGCCTCGGTTTCGGTGCCGGGGCTGAAACGTTCTTGCTGCACCTTGATACTCACCTTAACCTCCGGTCACGGTCGGAAAAAACGCCACCTCATCGCCCGGCTCAACCGGCTCGTTCAGGCTGCACAGTTCTTCATTGCGGGCGCACATCACATTGCGTTCGGCCAGCACGTCGTGGCCGCCCTGGGCCAGCAAGTGCTGGCGCACGCTGCCCAGCGTAGTGAATGGCCCCTCGAGGGTTTCGCGCTCTTTGCCCATGGCTTCGCGAAAACGGGCGAAGTACAACACGGTGAGTTTCATGGTGCATCCGCTTTGAAATGGCCGCCCTTGCCGCCTTGTTTTTCCAACAGCCGTACGGTTTCGATGACCATGCCGCGGTCCACGGCCTTGCACATGTCGTAGATCGTCAAAGCTGCCACGCTGGCAGCGGTCAAGGCTTCCATTTCCACACCGGTTTGCCCGGCAAGCTTGCAACGGGCCAGGATCAGCACGCTGTCGTCGCCGCTGGGCTGCAATTCGACCTTGATGCTGGTGAGCATCAAAGGGTGGCACAGGGGGATGAGGTCGGCGGTTTTTTTCGCGGC
The DNA here is from genome assembly GCF_014694385.1 of Pseudomonas typographi. Lineage (GTDB taxonomy): Bacteria > Pseudomonadota > Gammaproteobacteria > Pseudomonadales > Pseudomonadaceae > Aquipseudomonas > Aquipseudomonas typographi. The sequence continues at coordinate 72,958 of NZ_JAAOCA010000006.1, forward strand.
TTGAATGCCGGCGATGCGCGCCACGGCGAACACATCACCCTTCGGGTGCCCGCCCTCGGCAATCATTTTCAGCGTTTGCGGGCGCATCCGCACACGCGCCTGGGCCACCGCCTCACGCGATGTGACCGCTTTGTCGGTAACATCGACCATGTTGGCATGGCCTTGGGAATCGAGATGGGTCAACATCGGGAAACTCCGCTTGATCGAGGCGAGCATTGTACCCCTGCCTCACGCCACGGGTGTGGCGCCTCAGACGTTCGCACACGCATTGACGCGTAAACGTTGCTGGCGGGCAAGGTGCGGTGCAGTGGCATAGCAGGGCGGGCATCTCTGAGATGCCGCACCAGCATCAGCTAAAAACAAAAGCCGCAAGCGGCGTGGCGCCACCTGCAGCTTGAGGCTCGCGGCGTGAAGCAGGCCTTTACAAATGCGACTCAGCGTACTCGGCCAGCACCGAGCGTGGCACGCCCTGCAGCGTGATATGCACACCGTTGGGGAAATCCTTGAAGCGCTCCGTCATGTAGGTCAGGCCAGAACTGGTGGCCGAGAGATACGGCGTGTCGATCTGCGCCAGGTTACCCAGGCAAACCACCTTCGAGCCGCTGCCGGCGCGGGTGATGATGGTCTTGATCTGGTGCGGCGTAAGGTTCTGGCATTCGTCGATCAGGATCAGGCTTTGTTGGAAGCTGCGCCCACGGATGTAGTTCAGCGATTTGAACTGCAATGGCACCTTGCTCAGGATGTAATCGACGCTGCCATGGGTGTTTTCGTCATCCATGTGCAGGGCTTCGAGGTTGTCGGTGATCGCCCCCAGCCAGGGCTCCATCTTCTCGGCCTCGGTGCCCGGCAAAAAGCCGATTTCCTGGTCCAGGCCCTGTACGCTACGGGTGGCGATGATGCGCCGGTAACGCTTGCTGACCATGGTTTGCTCGATCGCCGCGGCCAGGGCCAGGATGGTTTTGCCCGAGCCTGCCGCCCCGGTGAGGTTGACCAGGTGGATGTCGGGGTCGAGCAAGGCGAACAGTGCCAGCGCCTGGTATACGTCGCGTGGCTTAAGGCCCCAGGCCTCCTGGTGCAGCAAGGGTTCCTGGTGCATGTCGAGGATCAACAGCTCATCGGCGCGAATGCCTTTGATCCAACCGACGAAACCTTGCTCATCGACGATGAACTCGTTGATGTGCGCCGCCGGCAACACCTCGTTGAGCTGTACACGATGCCAGGTGCGGCCATGGTCCTGGCGTGTCTCGACCTTGCCGACGCGGTCCCAGAACGAGCCGGGCACGCTGTGGTAGCCTTTGGATAACAGCGCCACATCATCGACCAGTTGGTCGGTGCTGTAGTCCTCAGCCTCGATGCCACAGGCGCGGGCCTTAAGGCGCATGTTGATGTCTTTGGTGACCAGAATGACGCTGGTGTCTGGCCGTTTCTCCTTCAGTGCCAGCAGTTGGTTGATGATGACGTTGTCGGCCAAATGCGAGGGCAGTGGGTCTTCGGCATGGCCATGCTTGTTCATCAAGATAGACAACGTACCCTTGGGCTGGCCCTTGCCGCGGGCGATCGGCACGCCCCGCTCGACGTGCGCGGGGGTGGCTTCTCCCAAGGTTTTATCGATCAGCCGAATGGCCTGCCGGCATTCCGCCGCAACAGTGAGCTTGCCGTCCTTGAGTTTGTCGAGCTCTTCAAGCACGGTCATCGGGATGGCGACATGGTGCTCTTCGAAATTAAGCAGGGCGTTGGGGTCGTGTATCAGTACATTGGTATCGAGCACATAAAGGATTGGCTGGTTGGAGGAGGTGGTGCGTCCTTGTTCATCCATACTCGGTCACCTTTGTGAGAGCCGTTCGACGCAATACCTGTGCGGTGCTGCGCCTCGAAGCCGCCGCGCTCCGCAAGGGCGGAGGGCTGCACGACAGGCGATGGGCCGAATAACGACGCCACCTGTGTCGGCAGGGTTCGGCGGTCTACACCTTAGTACCGCAAAACCCATTGCTATACAAAGGGAAATACCACGGCCACCCGCTTTATTTTCGCAATGGACGAACAGCGCTTGGCGGCGCCATCAGGGGCAGGTAAAGTCCGGGGTTCTTCAACGCGCGAATGCGTGGCAATCCTCCCAGGCGATACCGCTTTGCGCGGTGCGTTGCAGCAACACCGGCAAGGCCGTTTTCACTTTCGATTGGGCATCGTGAAACGCGATGACGCCCTTGCGCCACAACAGCATCAGGCTCAGTACTCGGTCGGCCAACAGTTCTGCCGGCACTTGGGTGTTGGTGTCCTGGGCGTCTATGTCCCACAGCACCACGGCCAGGTGCTGCTGTTCGAAGAACTCGCCGCTGTCGGCGCGGCGCTGCCCATAAGGGGGGCGGAACTGCGCGACGAAGCTGCCCGGCACTTGCGCTTGCACCAGCGCCACGCTGCGCTGGATCGAATCCTGCCAGTCGCGCCATTGCGCATGGGACCGATACTCCCAGCCCTGCACGCCCACGCACTGTTGGCCATAAAGCTGCTCCAGGTCGCCCTGTGGGGCGTTGTCACGGCGCAATTGCAGGCTGTTGCCCAACACGAAGAAGGTCGCGGTCATCTTTTGCCTGCGCAGGTAATCGGTGACCCAATCGCTATTGCCGCCGGCAAGCGTCGGGCCGCTGTCGAACGTGAGTAGGAATACCCGGTCGTTGAGTTCATCGCCGTTGTGCTCGTTGGCCGAGAACTTGGCTATTTCGCTGCTCACCGTTGGGAATAGCGCCGCCATGCGCAGTAGCTCGTCCAAGTAGGTGCGGTTGAACGCCCTGCCCGGGTCGCGCCATTTGGCATAAAACGAATCATCGGCCACCACGAACTGGCTCGCTTCGGCCTTCAGGCTGTCGACGTCGTCGACCGCATAACAGAAAGAAGCGTCTTGCTCACAACTTTGCTGGGCCGCATCGAAGTTTTCCCACAGCCGCTGCCACAGCCGGCCACGCAGGCTGGAGATGGCCTCCATGTCGATTTGGCGCAAGCCCAACCGGCTGGCCAGCGCGCCCTCATCGAGGGCTTCGGTCAGGGCCAACTCATGGGCAAAACCCAGTATCTGCGCACGTGAGGCCACGTCGAACAGTACCGGGCTGTCGATGCTCTCCGGCCATACGCTACGGTCCAGCGTGGCCACCGGTGCCGCCACAGCGTGGGCGAAGGCCAACAAGGCGGTGATCAGGAACAACGCAACGCGCAAAGGCAAGGCTCCGTCAGGTGTTAACACGGGTAAACAAAGCAGTGCGAAGCCTAGCACTTACGCCATAGGTGGAGTTAACCCCGCCACCCACCTAGAATCGCCTGCACCCTTTAATGGAGCCTTGCCATGCTGTTGGTGATTTCCCCGGCCAAAACCCTCGACTACGAAACCCCACCGGCCACACCTGAGTTCTCCCAACCGGAGCACTTGGACGACGCCCAAGTGCTGATCGAGCAACTGCGGCAGCTCGACCCTGCCCAAATCGCCCAATTAATGGGCCTGTCCGACAAATTGGCGGGCCTGAACGCGGCGCGCTTCGCCAGTTGGAACCCAGCGTTTACCCCGCATAATGCGAAGCAGGCGATCCTGGCGTTCAAGGGCGACGTGTACACCGGCCTTGCCGCCGACCGTTTCAACGCGGGTGATTTCGCCTTTGCCCAGCGGCACCTGCGCATGCTCTCCGGGTTATACGGGGTGCTGCGCCCGTTGGATTTGATGCAACCCTACCGCCTGGAAATGGGGACGAAACTGGCCAATGGCCGGGGCAAAGACCTCTACGCCTTCTGGGGCGAGCGTATCAGCCAATGGCTGAACCGGGCCCTGGCCGAGCAGGGCGACAACCTGCTGGTGAACCTGGCGTCAAACGAGTACTTCACCGCAGTCAAACGCCCCGCACTGAAAGCACGGGTGATAGACACCGAATTTCGCGACCTGAAAAACGGCGAATACAAGATCATCAGCTTCTATGCAAAAAAAGCCCGCGGGTTGATGAGCCGCTTCGTTATCACTGAACGGCTACAACAGGCCGACGACCTTAAAGCCTTCGACCTAGACGGCTATTACTTCAGCCCGGCGCGCTCCAGTGACACAAAACTGGTGTTCCTGCGAGATTCGCCTGCCTAATGGGTGCCCCAGAAGTCCGCACACTGATTGGCTGTGGCGGGTGCTGCCGGGCAAGGCGCCGTGGCCCATCATCGCAGGGTTATGGCAAGCGGCAACCTGGCCCGGCAGCAAAAGGCGCCGCTGGCCGGTGCAATTAACTTGCGAGGCACCTGCAGTTTCGCGGTGCACTGCGCCGTTCGCGCAGGGATATAAGCGCATAAGAAAGTGCCACAGCGGGCGCGGCAACGCTGCCCGGGTGAAACGGAAACCGCCCCAGGTAGGCGGCCGCTGGCCGAAACAGCCTAGTTGCGCCTCAACTGGGTGCAATAAACCGATACTTTAACGCCCCGCCCCATCGTGCACATATAGCTTTTGACGGCTTTCCGGCGCCAATACTTAGTCGCTTTTTCCCTGGCACAACAAGTACTTGCGCCGTTTGTAGATTTTTCACCTCGGTATTACAAAAAATTTCACAGTGCTGGCAAAAAAATACCAGGCACGCGCCAAGCCACGCCGTACAAGGCTTTGGTACCTGGTTAGTGGCACAATGGCACTATCCAAACCCCGCTAAACCCTTAAGAAAAGTCTGCCACCGGTCGGGGCCGTTCGGAACTTAGTGGGGTTATAGTCGCTCATACCACCCGTAACGATTCTCGAGCGGTGTGTAGGAGATGACGTACAAAGTGCGTAAAAGGGACGAACAGCCGAAGGGCGTGTTCAGCTGACTGAACGGGAACTGGCAACGCCCATAAGTTTAATCTCAGGAGAGAACAGCACAGTAACCCTCAACCCAGGGTCAAGTCGGAGCCCCTTCCGCGGGCTCGTACAGATCGGCTTATATGCTTGGTTCGCAAAGACAACTCCAATAAGCGAAGGCAAGTAACGACGAGAAGGTGAGCCGTTTTGTAATAAAGACTGGCTACATTCCAGGGCGAATCTGTTAACACGGGTTCAGCACTGCCCCTGTTGGGCACTCTGCCTTGAGTGCTCGGAATTAAATAGGCCTGCAACAGTGAAGCGGCAATCGGATGGCAAACTTTTTGCCAGGTTTCCGAGTGGCTGAGTACTGCCGGTTAATTAAACCCAGTCTGGCTCGTTAGTTGAGCTGGCGTGAAAACACATGAGGTGAATGCGATGCGTATCAGCATCTTTGGTTTGGGCTATGTTGGCGCTGTTTGTGCGGGTTGCCTGTCGGCCCGTGGTCATGATGTGATTGGCGTGGATGTCTCCAAGGCCAAGATCGACCTGATCAACCAAGGGAAGTCGCCAATCGTCGAACCGGGCCTTGAAGAGCTGCTGGCTCAAGGCATCCAGACTGGCCGCCTGAGTGGCACCAACGATTTTTCCCAAGCGATTCGCGATACCGACCTGTCGATGATCTGCGTGGGTACCCCAAGCAAGAAAAACGGCGACCTGGGCCTGGAGTTCATGGAGTCGGTGTGCCGCGAGATCGGCTTGGTACTGCGTGATAAAACGTCGCGCCATACCGTGGTGGTTCGCAGCACAGTATTGCCGGGCACCGTCAAGAACGTGGTAATCCCCATCCTCGAAGAGTTCTCCGGCAAAAAAGCTGGCGTCGACTTCGGCGTGGCGGTCAACCCTGAGTTCCTCCGCGAAAGCACCGCCATCAAGGACTACGATCATCCGCCGATGACCGTGATCGGTGAACTGGACAAAGCCTCCGGCGACGTGCTGGAAAGCCTGTACAGCGAACTGGACGCCCAGATCATCCGCAAGGCCATCGAAGTGGCCGAGATGATCAAGTACACCTGCAACGTGTGGCACGCCACCAAAGTCACCTTCGCCAACGAAATCGGCAACATTGCCAAGGCCTGTGGCGTCGATGGTCGCGAAGTGATGGATGTGGTTTGCCAAGACACCCACCTGAACCTGTCCAAATACTACATGCGCCCTGGCTTCGCCTTCGGCGGCTCCTGCCTGCCCAAGGACGTGCGCGCCCTGAACTACCGCGCCAGCTCCCTGGACGTCGAAGCGCCGCTGATCGGCTCGCTGATGCGCAGCAACGAATCGCAGGTGCAGAACGCCTACAACATCGTTGCTAGCCACGACAAGCGCAAGGTCGCCCTGCTGGGCCTGAGCTTCAAGGCCGGTACCGATGACCTGCGTGAAAGCCCCTTGGTAGAACTGGCTGAAAAGCTGATCGGCAAGGGCTTTGAGCTGAGCATCTACGACCGCAACGTCGAGTACGCCCGCGTTCACGGGGCGAACAAAGAGTACATCGAGTCGAAGATCCCACACGTCTCGTCCCTGCTCAATTCGGACTTCGACGCCGTGGTCGACAACGCCGACGTGATCATCCTGGGTAACAGCGATGAAAGCTTCCGCAAGCTGGTTGATAACGTTCCGGCCGGCAAGCACGTGGTCGACCTGGTGGGGTTCATGAAGAACACCACCAACGTGCAAAAAGGTACCGAAGGTATCTGCTGGTAACCGAGCACCCGTGGCGCTTGCTTCAAGCGCCACGGGTTCTTCGACGCCTGCCCATAGACATTCGGGCCGCCGCTGGTCGGGCGCCCCGATAACGAGACGGATGCAGATATGCTCAGGCTAAAGCACGGCCTGCTACAGGCCGCCGGTTGGCTATTTTACTTGTGCGCGTTGATGGTGCTGGCCCTGGCACTGCCAGAGCGCCTGTTCAACCCCGATTCCAAGGATTTCATCTTCCTGATCGGCGCCGTGGGAATCTGGCGCTATTCCATGGGTGCGATCCATTTCGTGCGGGCGATGGTCTTTCTCTACGTGGTGTATCCCTTCCTCAAACGCAAGGTAGCCAAACTGGGCGACATCACCGACCCTTCCCACGTATTCCTGATGGTCACCAGCTTTCGCATCGACGCTGGCACCACCGCGGCCGTATACGGTTCGGTGATTCGCGAAGCGATCGAATGCGGCTACCCCACCACTGTCGTGTGCTCGCTGGTCGAGATGTCCGACGAACTACTGGTCAAGGCGCTGTGGGAACGCATGAACCCACCGGAGCGCGTTGCGCTGGACTTCGTGCGGATTCCCGGCACCGGCAAGCGTGATGGCTTGGCCTATGGCTTTCGCGCCATATCGCGCCACCTGCCCGACGAAAATGCGGTCGTGGCCGTGATCGACGGCGACACGGTGCTCGGCGAAGGCGTGGTGCGCAAAACCGTGCCGTGGTTCGCCCTTTACCCCAATGTTGGCGGCCTGACCACTAACGAGTTCTGCGAAGTACGCGGCGGCTATGTGATGAGCGAATGGCACAAGCTGCGCTTTGCCCAACGCCACATCAACATGTGCTCGATGGCGCTGTCCAAACGCGTGCTGACCATGACCGGGCGCATGTCGATGTTCCGCGCGACGGTCGTCACCGACCCTACCTTCATCGCCGACGTCGAAAGCGACTCGCTGCAGCATTGGCGCCTGGGCCGCTTCAAGTTCCTCACCGGGGACGACAAGTCGAGCTGGTTCAGCCTGATGCGCCTGGGCTACGACACGTTCTATGTGCCCGACGCGAAGATCAACACCGTAGAACACCCGCCGGAGAAGAGCTTCTTCAAGGCGAGCCGCAAGTTGATGTACCGCTGGTATGGCAACAATCTACGCCAGAACTCGCGGGCCCTGGGCCTGGGCATGAGCCGCCTGGGTGTGTTCACCTCGGTGGTGCTGTTCGACCAACGCGTGTCGATGTGGACCAGCCTGCTAGGCCTGACCACGGCGCTCATCGCCGGGGTCAAGTACCACGTCGCGTACCTGATGGCTTACTTCCTATGGATAGGCATCACGCGCCTGATCCTCACCGTGCTGCTGTCGCTTAGCGGCCACCCGATCGGCCCGGCTTACCCGCTGATCTTGTATTACAACCAAATCGTCGGCGCCCTGATGAAGATCTACGTGTTCTTCCGCCTCGATAAGCAGTCCTGGACTCGCCAGCCCACTGCGCTTAAACGCGATCTCGCCAGTTTTCAACAATGGTTCAACACCTGGTCGTCTCGGACAATGACGTTCTCGGCAGGCAGCATCTTCGTTGCTGCGCTGTTCGCGATCATCTGACCGGGCCTCAATGGATTAAGTAGGAAAAATCGCCATGAATACAGCCGTCAACCCCAACGTGGTTCATGAGTCCGAAGCCCAGCGCCAGTTCGCCCGCGTACGGATTCCAGCCAAACTGCGCTTTATCGGCCCGAACCGGGAAACCCAGGAAGTGAAGGTCGAAGAACTTTCCGCCGGTGGGTTCTCCTTCGTCAGCACCAAGCCGCTCAAAGAGGGCGAGATCTACCGCGGCCGCCTGATGTTCGTGATCGACAACCTCGGCCTGGGCATGGACATCGAGTTCCAGGCACGCTCCGTGGACCGCGACGGCCGCATCGGCGCCCAGTTTCAAAACCTGGAGCAGTCTGACATCGCCACCTTGCGCCACTTGATCACCTCGCATATGAGCGGTGAGCTGGTGACCGTGGGCGACGTGCTCGGCACCCTGCAGCGCGATAACTTCACCAAGGCGCGCAAAGACAAAAAGCTCCAGGATGGCCGCGGTTTCTTTGGCCGCGCTACTGCGGTGGGCTTCAGCCTGGGCGTGTTCATCGTCGGGGTCGCCGCGTTTGGCTACGTGCTGCATTCCATCTACGGGGCCTACTTCGTGACCCACGCGCAAGCGGCCGTGGTCAGCGTACCGGGCACCAACATCACCATGCCACGTGACGGTACCGTTTCGAGCCTGGTCGGCCCCGACGGTGTCGCACTCAAGGGCTCGCCGCTGGCCACCTTCAGCACCAGCATGCTCGATGTGCTCAAGGGCCACCTGGAAGAAGCTGACCTGACACCGGCCAAAGTGACCGAGTTGTTCGGCAAGCAAATGACTGGCACGCTGACCTCGCCCTGCGATTGCGTAATCGCTCAACAGTTGGTTGCTAACGGCCAGTACGCGAGCAAAGGTGACGTGATCTTCAATCTGGCGCCACGCGACGCTACCGCCAACGTCGATGCCCGCTTCTCCTACAGCGACTTCCAACACGTGCGCCCCGGCACCCGTGTGACGTTCCATGTTGCCGGCGAAGACAACACCCGGGACGGCACCATCGTCTCCAGCACCCCGTTGAAGACCGATGAGCTGTCGTCGGACCTGCGCGTCAGCATCAAGCCTGACCAAGCCCTGCCTAGCAGCTTGGCTGGCCGCCCAGTAGAAGTGTCCAACGATCGCGGCCCGAACCTGGACTGGCTGATCGACAAAGCCGTGGCGCACGGTTTCTGAGCGGGGGCCTAAGGAGATGACCGTGGCAGATACCTTCAAGAAGCTGCACAGGCCCGCCCTACTAGGGCTGGCCGTGGCCATCGGCCTTGCCGGTTGCGCCGGGTTGCCTGACCAGCGCCTGGCCAATGAGGCACTGAAGAACGGCGACATCGCGCTGGCCCAGCGCAACTACCAGCAACTGGCCGATATGGGTTATGTCGACGCACAGATCGGCTTGGCCGATACCTGGGTCGACAGTGGCGACCCTGCGCAATTGGCCAAGGCCGAGGCGACCTACCGGGCCGCCGCTGCCACCTCGCCACGGGCGCAATCGCGCTTGGGCAAGCTGTTGGCGATGAAACCCAACGCCACCGAAGCCGAACACCACGAAGCCGAAAGCCTGCTTAAACAGGCCTTCGACAATGGCGAGCCCGGCGTGCTGATGCCACTGGCCTTGCTGTACCTGCAATACCCGCAAAGCTTCCCGAACGTGAACGCGCAGCAGAAGATCAGCCAATGGCGCGCCGCCGGTTACCCGGAAGCAGGCCTGGCGCAGATCGTGCTGTACCGTATTCAGAACACCTACGACCAGCACCTGGGCGAGGTTGAGAGCATCTGCAAGCAGGCGCTCAATACCAACGACATCTGCTACGTAGAGCTGGCCACGGTTTACCAGAAGCAGAACCGCACCGCCGACCGCGATGGCTTGCTGCAAGACCTGAAGAACAAGTTCGCTTTCGGTTTTGTGTCTGGGCAACGGGTCGACAGCGTAGCGCGCGTGCTGGCAGACCCCACGCTCGGTACCCCCGACCCGAAAACCGCCAAAGAACTGCTGGAGGCCGCTGCGCCCAGTTACCCGGCGGCGTACATCAGCCTGGCGGACCTGGAATACGGCAACCCGGACCTGGCCGACATCGACCAAATCAAGGCCAATATCGACAAAGGCCACGATGCCGACCCAACCCGCGCCGAACTGCTGCTGGGGCGCATCGCCTATGAAGGCAAAAGCGGCGTGCCGGATGCCAAGGGCGCGTTGGAACACTTCGAAAAATCGGTGCCCGAGCAAGTCAGCGGCTATTACTACATCGGCCAAATCTACCGCCGCGGTTACCTGGGCTATGTGGAACCGCAAAAAGCCGTAGACAACCTGCTCACCGCCGCCCGGCGTGGGCAAAACAGTGCCGACTTCGCCCTGGCCCAGTTGTATTCCGGTGGCCGCGGCACGATGCCGAACCTGACCAACGCCTATGTGTTCATCCAGTTGGCCAAGGCCCGCATGCAAGCTATCGGTCAGCCCCGCCCGGAGGTCGACGAGTTGTTCCAAACCATCGAGCAGCAAGTTACACCCGAACAACGTGCGCAAGCTCAACAAATACTGCATCAAGAGATGGCCGCCCGTGGTGCCATGAGTCAGGATAGCGCCGCGGTGGCGATGCACGCCCTGCCAGAAAATCAAGAGGGTGAGGACGAGTCTCTATGAAGCTTAACAACTGGATGTTGGCCGGTATTGGCCTGGGGTTTGCCACATTGTGGTCGTGCCCGACCTTGGCGGCGTTGACCGCTACAGATAACTTCGGCTTGGAAGTGAAAATCACTGGGCAATCTGAAGATGACCGCGACCTGGGTACCCGCTCCGGCGGTGACGTCAACGGTATCGGCCTTGACCTGCGCCCATGGGCCTATGGGGAAAGGGGCAACTGGAGTGGTTACTTCATGGGCCAAGCGGTGGCCGCCACAGACACCATCCAAACCGACCCATTGGTACAGCCAGGCCAAGAAAGCGTAAGCGGCAACAACCGCTACTACAGCAAGGACCGCGAAGCCGATGACAGCTACTTGGCATTGCGTGAACTGTGGGTGGGCTACAGCGGCCTGACCCCGTATCCAGGCGAAATCATGAAGTTCGGCCGCCAGCGCCTGCGCCAGAACGACGGCCAGTGGCACGACAACTACATCGAATCGCTGACCTGGAACTTCGACACCACCCTGTTGCGTGCCGATGTCGGTGTGGGCCAGCGCTTCAGCGACTACCGCACCGATTATTCGCGCTTGGCACCCGACGACAAGGACCGCACCCACATCTGGGGCGACGCCTCGTACCAGTGGACGCCCGGCCAATGGGTCGGCATCCGTGCCCACCACATCCATGACGACGGCAAGCTGGCCCACGCGGGCGAAGAAATCGACGACTTGGATAAAACCGAAAACGGCAACCTCACCTGGTTGGGCCTGGAGGCGGACAGCGATGCCTACAACCACCGCAACCTCAACGCGCTCAACTACTGGGGCAGCCTGACCTACTTGACCGGCAACCGCCACACGTTCGACCGCAGCACCGACACCACCACCGGCCTGGTGACTGCCGGCGACCGCTACAGCGACCACGTCAACGGCTGGGCCACCGACATCGGCTTGCGTTACCGCCTCGACCCGCAATGGCAGGTTGGCGCCGCCTATGCCCGGGCAAGCAAGGATTACCAACAGAACGGCCTGCAAAGTAACCGCTCGAACTGGACCGGCACCCGCTCACGTATCAGCCGTTTCGGCGAGGCGTTCCAGGCCGAACTGGCCAACGTACAAACCGCTTCGGTGTTCGCGTCCTGGGAGTTGCAAGAGGACTACGACGCCAGCTTGATTTACCACAAGTTCTGGCGTGTCGACGGTAATTCGCCGATTGGCCAAAGCAACATCAACGCCGCTTACGAAAACACCGACAGCAACGGCGACTTGTCGCTGGCCACGCTGCCGCTCAATGACGGCGAGAAAGACCTGGGCCAAGAGATGGACCTGGTCGTGACCAAGTACTTCAAGCAGGGCCTGCTGCCTGCCGCCGTCGCCAAAAGCTTGGACGACCCTTCCGCGCTGATTCGCTTGCGTGCCGGTGTGTTTAAGCCGGGCGATGCGTATGCCGGCGGCGTCGATAACTACATGCACCGCGCCATCGTCGATGTGATCTGGCGTTTTTGATGCGTACCGCCAATGGAGTGCATTTGAGATGAAACATCCTTACAGCAGTGGCCACAAACCCGCATGGCCGTTCGCTGCACTGGCCGGGGCGTTGTTGCTCGCCGGCAGCGCCGCGTGGGCCAACCCGGCGCCGGCACCGGCACCGGGCAAACCCGGCGCGGTGAAGGAATTGCAGGAAGCCAAAACCTATAACATCACCGCAGCCGACGCCGGGCCCCTGGCCATGGCGCCGCCGAAACTGCCCGACCTCAGCGGTTACACCGTTGAGGCCGCCAAGGGCAAGGTCGACCGTAGCAAGCAAGGTAAGGTCGCCGTTCGCCGCATGATGCAGGAAAGCCCTCTCAAAGCCTTCATCGGCGGTGACAACAAACTGGCGGCCTGGGTAGGCAAGCAACGTGGTATTCCGGTGGCGATTTTTATCGACGGCGGTTACATGAACTTTGCCGACCTGGCTAAAACCGTGCCGAAACAGTACCTGCACGAAACCGCGCCCGGGATCTGGGTCGCACGGGTGCCTATCGTAGTTTCCCATGGCGCCACCCTGGAAATCGACGGGCGGGTTAAAGACCTGCGCCTGTCCCAGGACGGCGGTTCGTTCCTGGTCAACGACGGCAAGCTGTTTACCTTCGACACCAAGGTCACCGGCTGGAGCGAAGCGGCCAACCGCCCGTCCACCTTCAAGAGCCCGGATGAGTTCCGCCCGTTCTTGGTCAGTTGGGGCGGCACCGAGACGTACCTGGTCAACACGGTAATGGCGAGCATGGGCTACAACGCCTCGAAATCTTACGGGGTTTCGATTTCCCAATACACGCCGAGCATGAAGGCGCAGATGAACCGTGAAGAGCCCACCGGCTGGATCATCGGTTCGACCTTCAGCGACATGTGGTACGGCTACTACTGCTATGAAACCCGCGACTTCGTGGTCAAGAGCAACACCTACAAAGACAACGTGATCTATGGTATCGACCCGCATGACCGGTCCCATGGGTTGATCATCGCCGACAACGATGTGTACGGCACCCACAAAAAACACGGGATCATCGTCTCCCGTGAGGTGGACAACAGCTTCATCATCAACAACCGCAGCCACGGCAATAACCTTTCCGGGGTGGTGTTGGACCGGAACAGCGTGGGCAACGTGGTGGCTTACAACGAGATTTACCAAAACGACAGCGACGGCATCACGCTGTACGAAAGTGGCGACAACCTCATTTGGGGCAACAAGGTGCTGGCCAACAAGCGCCACGGCATCCGGGTACGTAACAGCACCAACATTCGCCTGTACGAAAACATCGCGATGGCCAACAAGCTGACCGGCGTGTACGGGCACATCAAGGACCTGTCCAACACCGACCGCGACATCAAGCTCGACCCGTTCGACGCCGAAGTGTCGCTGATTCTGGTGGGCGGGCAGCTCTCCGGCAATGGCACCGGCCCGCTGGCGATCGACTCGCCGCTGTCGGTGGAGCTGTACAAGGTGTCGATGCTGGCCCCATCGAAATCCAGCGGCATCACCTTCAACGGTGTGCTGGGTGACAACCAAGCAGAAATCATGGACTTGCTGGTACGCCAGCAAAAAGCGGTGCTGATCGACCCGGTCGAGAGGCAGTCGGACATGGCGCAGGATTGAGGAAGACCTTCATGTATTCACCGTTGATCAAATGGTTCGGTTTGTCTGGCTTGGCGGCGGCGCTGTACGCCGCGGCGGGTATGGCACAGGCCGCAGACGTCCAGGCGCCCAACTTCACCGCGCAGCCCTGCTGCCAATTGTGCCCGGCCGCAGCCGATGCGAAGAACTACGTGACCCGCTACCAGCGTAACTTCACCACACTGGTGCAGGGTGAAGGCGACTGGCTGTTCCGTACCATCGAAGACCTGCGCACCGAATTCAAGACCAGCCCCGAGGGCTACCGGCGCATGCAAGAGCTGCACGATGCCTTCAAGAGCAAGGGCGTAGAAGTGGTGATCGTGTACCAACCCACCCGGGGCCTGGTAGACCGCGCGCACATGTTGCCTGCGGTGCGCGACAAGTTCGATTACGCCACGGCGCTGAAAAACTACAAAGACATGCTTGGGCGCTTCGCCGCCATGGGCTACCACGTACCCGACCTGTCGCCGTTGACCAACGAGCAGCAGGCCCACGATTTCTACTTCCGTGGCGACCAGCACTGGACCCCTTATGGCGCCCAGCGTACCGCCCAGATCGTGGCCGATACCATCAAGCAGATCCCGGCCTACAAAGACGTGCCCAAGCATGAGTTCGAAACCAAGCTGTCGGGCCGCATGGGCAAAACCGGAACATTGCAGAACATGGCCGGCCAACTGTGCGGCACCAGCTACGCCATCCAGTACATGGACCAGTTCTCTACCGAGCCCAAGGGTGAGGCAGGTGATGGCGACCTCTTCGGCGACACCACGCTGCCGCAGATCACCCTGGTAGGGACGTCGCACAGCGGCAAGAACTACAACTTCGCCGGTTTCTTGGAACAAGACACCAACGCCGATGTGCTCAACGTCGCCTTCCCCGGCGGTGGTTTCGAAGGCTCGATGCTGCAATACCTGGGCAGCGAGGACTTCCAGAAGAACCCACCGAAGATCCTGGTATGGGAATTCTCCCCGCTCTACCCGCTGGACCAGGAAACCATCTACCGCCAGATGATGGCCATGATGGGCAATGGCTGCGAAGGCAAAACGGCTGAGCTTACTGGCAAGGCCACGCTCAAGCCCAACCAAATCAGCGAGTTGCTCGTTAACGGACGCAACGGCATCAAAGAGCTTGAGAACTACAACCACCAGATCGACATCCGCTTCGCCGATACCTCGGTCAAGCAGATGAAGGCGACCCTTTGGTACATGAACGGCCGCCACGAAGACATCAAGATCGAGAAACCTGATACAGCCGATACCGACGGGCGCTTCGCCTTCGAACTGCGCGACGATGCCGACTGGCCCAAGCAAAACTTGCTCGCGCTTGAGTTGCACGGGCCGGAAGACCCCACGGCGGGGCCGCAGCAAGTCGAAGCGTCGATCTGCAAACGTAACGTGTTCCCCGGCGTGAAAACGCAGCAAAACGCGCAAGCCGGGCTGTGAGGTGACGATGAACCACGTAAATACCCCCAAAAGCCGCAACCTGCTACCCCGTGTGCTGGCTTCAACCTTACTCGGCCTGGCGCTGGTTGGCCCGGCCGCGTGGGCGGCTGGCACCTTGGTGCCGCCGCAGGGTTACTACGAAGGGATCGAAAAAGCGAAGGACAAAGACGACAACTTCAGTTGCCCGGCCGTACCCAAGCCCTACACCGATACACTGCAATTTCGCAGCAAGTACGAAGGCTCCGATAAAAGCCGGTCCACCTTCAATGCCGCCAGCGACCAGGCATTCCGTGATGCCACCAAAGACATCACCAACATGGAGCGCGGTGTTTCCAAACTGGTGATGCAGTACATGCGTGATGGCCGCCCGGCACAACTGGACTGCACGCTGAACTGGCTGACCACCTGGGCCCAGGCCGGGGCGCTGGAGTCCACCGACTTCAACCACACCGGCAAATCGATGCGCAAATGGGCATTAGGCAGCATGTCGTCATCGTACCTGCGCCTTAAGTTCTCCGAGGCCCATCCGTTGCAAGGCCATGAGCAACAAGCCCAGCAGATCGAAGCGTGGTTCAGCAAGTTGGGCGACCAGGTGGTAAGCGACTGGAGCAACCAGCCCTTGGAGAGGGTCAACAACCACTTCTATTGGGCAGCATGGTCGGTGATGGCGACCGCCGTGGTGACCAACCGCCGCGACCTGTTCGATTGGTCCGTCAAGGAGTACAAGACCGCCGCCAGCCAGGTCGACCCCGACGGGTTCCTGCCCAACGAGCTCAAGCGCCAGCAACGGGCCTTGTCGTACCACAATTACGCGCTGCCGCCGCTGATGATGATTGCCAGCTTCGCCCAGGCCAATGGCGTAGACCTGCGCGGTGAGAACAATGGGGCACTCCAGCGCTTGGCCGATCGGGTGCTAACGGGCAGCAAAGACCCGTCTGCGTTCCAGGCCAAGAACGGCCAAAAACAAGACATGACCGACCTTAAGGTCGACAGCAAATACGCCTGGCTCGAACCCTACTGCACGCTCTATACCTGCTCACCCGATACGCTGCAGCGCAAGCGGGATATGGAGCCGTTCAAAACGTTCCGCCTGGGCGGTGACCTGACCCGAACCTTCGACCCGGCTGGCGAGAAAAATGGCAAGGGCCAAGCGAAGGGTAATGACAGCGGCGATGAAAAGGACCATGACCAGTGGTGACCCGGCTGGCCTGAAAGGGCCATAGCCAGCACCTGCTGCATCGCTGTTTTGAATGCCCCCCCTGGCTCTGGGCCAAGGGGGGGTTTGGGGGGGGCTTGGCCCCTCGGGATGTTCAACATGGAGAGATCGGGATGATTTTCTCATCCAACGTGTTCCTGTTCCTGTTCATGCCGATCTTCTTCGGCCTGTACTACCTGTGCGGGATACGCTATCGCAACCTCTTGCTGCTGGTCGCCAGCTATGTGTTCTACGCCTGGTGGCGCATCGACTTTTTGGCGTTGTTCGCTGGGGTTACCTTGTGGAACTACTTCATTGGCCTGAAGATCGGCGCCAACGGCGTACGCACCAAGGCGTCGCAGCGCTGGTTGCTGATGGGCGTGGCGCTTGACCTGGCGGTGCTTGGTTATTTCAAGTACGCCAACTTCGGTGTCGACAGCCTCAATGCGATCGTCACCTCGTTCGGCCTTGAGCCGTTCATCCTGACCCACATCCTGTTGCCGATCGGTATTTCGTTCTACACCTTCGAGTCGATCAGCTACATCATCGACGTGTACCGCGGCGACACCCCGGCCACCAAGAACCTGATCGACTTCGCGGCGTTCGTGGCCATCTTCCCGCACCTGATCGCCGGCCCAGTGCTGCGCTTCAAGGACCTGGTCGACCAATTCAACCACCGCACCCACACGCTGGACAAATTCAGCGAGGGCTGCACCCGGTTCATGCAGGGTTTCATCAAGAAGGTGTTCATCGCCGACACCATCGCCGTGATTGCCGACCACGCCTTCGCCCTTGAACACCCCACCACTGGCGACGCCTGGCTAGGCGCGCTGGCCTATACCGCACAGCTGTACTTCGACTTCTCCGGCTACAGCGACATGGCCATCGGCCTGGGCCTGATGATGGGCTTTCGCTTCATGGAGAACTTCAAGCAGCCCTACGTCAGCCAGTCGATCACCGAATTCTGGCGGCGCTGGCACATCAGCCTGTCGACTTGGCTGCGCGACTACCTGTACATCACCTTGGGCGGCAACCGCGGCGGCACCTTCGCCACCTACCGCAACCTGTTCCTGACCATGTTGCTCGGCGGCCTATGGCACGGCGCCAATATCACCTACATCATTTGGGGTGCCTGGCATGGCGTGTGGCTGGCCATCGAACGCGGGTTGGGCATCAATGCCGGCCCCCGTACCTTCAACCCGATCAAGTGGGTGCTTACCTTCCTGTTGGTGGTGTTGGGCTGGGTGATTTTCCGCTCGGAAAACCTGCACGTGGCCGCACGCATGTATGGCGCCATGTTCAGCTTCGATAACTGGCACCTGTCGGAGCTGCTGGAATCGAGCTTGACCGGCTTGCAAATCGCCACCTTGATCGTTGCCTATATTTCGCTGGCCTACTTTGGCCTGCGTGACTTCTATTACGCACCGATCAGCGGCAAGGCGCAAAAAGCCGAAGCCACACGGGACACCGAAGCCAACGGCCCAGCTACCGCCCAGCCTGGGCAAATCAAAGCCGTACCGGGTGACCGGCCCGCGGTGGTGCAAGCCCACGTGGGCGCGGGCCACCAGGTGCAAGCGGCGTACTGGACGGCAGACCTGCCCCGCTATGCGATGCGCGCGTTGATTCTGCTGTTGTTCGTGGCATCGATCCTGAAGCTTTCGGCGCAAAGTTTCTCGCCGTTTCTCTACTTCCAGTTCTGAGGCGACGACCATGACTCGCACACTTCGCCTGCTGTATGTGTTGACCTTCTTCGGCATCCTCGTGGCCCTGGGCCTGTGGTCGCTGGTGAGCTTCGGCAGCTTTAGCAAAACCGAGCAAATGACCGTGCTCAACGGCAAGTTCACCCATGCGCTTGAAGGGCATTATGACGATGAGTTCCCGATCAAGCGCCTGGGCACCAACCTCTGGGCGGCTGTGGACTACAAGCTGTTCAAGGAAGGCCGCCCCGGCGTGGTGCTCGGGCGTGACCAGTGGCTATACACCGATGAGGAATTCAACCCGGTGGCCCATGGCGACCGGGTCGAAGCCGACAACGTCGCCCTGGTACGCGCCGTAGCCAAACGGCTGAAAACCCACAACATCAAGCTGGTCATGGCCGTGGTGCCGGCCAAAGCCCGGGTGTACCCGGAGCACATTGGCGACGACAAACCCGCCGCCCTGCACGCCGACCTTTACCAGCAGTTGCATAGCCAACTGCAACAAGCCGGCATCGCCGCGCCGGACCTGCTGGCGCCGCTGGAACAGGGCAAGCAGCAAGGCCAGGTATTCCTGCGCACCGATACCCACTGGACGCCGATGGGTGCGGACCTGGTGGCCAAGCAACTGGGCAGCTACATCCAGGCCCAGGCACCGCTCACCACGGACCCTGTGCAGTACGTAACCGAAGCGGGCCCGGTGCAGCCCTACAAAGGCGACCTGACCACCTTCTTGCCGCTGGACCCGCTGTTCACCAACCTGCTGCCCAAGCCGGACGACCTCTCGCAGCACACCACCAAACCGGCCAACGATGGCGGTGAAGGTGGCGATGCGCTGTTCGCCGACAGCACGGTACCGGTGGCCCTGGTGGGTACGAGCTACAGCGCCAACCCCCATTGGAACTTCCTCGGCGCCCTGCAAGAGGCCTTACACAGTGACGTGGTCAATTATGCCGAGGACGGCCATGGGCCATTCCCGCCGATGCTGAAGTTCCTGCAAAGCGACGCCTTCAAGGCCAACCCGCCTCAGGTGGTGATTTGGGAATTCCCCGAGCGTTACTTGCCGATGAATGCGGACCTGAGCGCCTTCGACGCCAAGTGGCTGGCCGAGCTGAAAAACGCCCAAGACAACACCCAGAACCTGGCGGTGGGCCAGACCAACTGACCCCAAACAGCCCCGCCCTGATTTTTTCCAGAAAGAGGTGAACCCTATGCAAACACTTGCTACTGCCCCACGCCGCAACACCACAACCCGCGTCGCCAAGCTGTGCGCGCTGGCCGCTGGCCTTTCGCTGCTTTCGCTCAACGCCTTCGCGGGCGGTGACTCGGCGCTGTACCCCACCGCGCCCAAAGGCTCGGCGTTCGTGCGTGTTTACAACGCCAGCTCACAGGAAATCACCCCGAGCATCGGCACTGCTAAATTCACCGCGATCTCGCCGACAAAAAGCAGCGCCTATGCCTTCGTGCCGGGCGGCAGCTACACCGCCCAGCTCGGCGGTTCCAGTTTGCCAATAACTTTGACCAGTGATCATTATTACACGGTGGTCAATGAAACTTCGGGCGCGAAACTTGTCGAAGAGAGCAAGTTTGAGAATAAGCAGAAAGCCCGCTTAGACGTCCAAAATTTGACAGACCAATCGTTGACGCTAAAAACGGCCGACGGCAAAACAGAAGTGGTTCCGAACGTCGCACCCAGTAAAGGCGGCGCCCGTGAAATCAACCCCGTAAAAGTTTCGCTCGCTCTGTATAGCGGTGATAAAAAAGTTGCAGACGTAAAACCGGTCACGCTTGAGCGAGGGCAAATTACTTCGCTCTACGTTACCGGTTCCGGCAGCAATCTAAAGCCAGAGTGGGTTATTCCGCCTGCCTCCTGATGACTGATAAGTGGTGGCCGCCCGTGTGGGCGGCCCTTAGGAACAAGAAGAAAACGGCAACAACGCAGTTAACTTCATTTACGAATACCTTGGAGAAACGTCATGATTCCAGTGATCCTGTCCGGTGGTAGTGGCTCGCGTTTGTGGCCGCTGTCGCGCAAGCAATTTCCGAAACAGTTCCTGGCCCTGACCGGTGAACACACGCTGTTCCAGCAAACCCTGGAGCGCCTGCTGTTCGAAGGCATGGATAAGCCAATCGTGGTCTGCAACAAAGACCACAAATTCATCGTCAATGAACAACTGTCGGCCCTCAAGCTTGAAACCCAGGGCCTGCTGATGGAGCCGTTCGGCCGCAACACCGCGCCCGCCGTGGCCCTGGCTGCGATGAAGCTGATCAACGAAGGCCGCGACGACCTGATGCTGGTGTTGCCCGCCGACCATGTGATCGAAGACCAAAAAGCCCTGCAGCGCGCCTTGGCCCTGGCCACCGTCGCCGCTGAGCGCGGCGAAATGGTGCTGTTCGGCGTACCGGCCACCCGGCCGGAAACCGGCTACGGCTACATCAAGTCGACCAACGACGCCCTGCTGCCCGAAGGCGTATCGCGCGTATCGCATTTCGTCGAGAAACCCGACGAAACCCGTGCTCAAGAATACGTAGAAGCCGGCGGCTACTTCTGGAACAGCGGCATGTTCCTGTTCCGTGCCAGCCGCTTCCTCGAAGAGCTGAAAAAACACGACCCGGACATCTACGACAACTGCCTGTTGACCCTCGAGCGCAGCAAGCATGTGGGCGACAGTATCGACATCGACGAAGCCAGCTTCGCCTGCTGCCCAGACAACTCCATCGACTATGCGGTCATGGAAAAAACCCAGCGCGCCTGCGTGGTACCGCTGTCGGCGGGCTGGAGTGATGTGGGCTGCTGGGCGTCGCTGTGGGAAGTGCATGCCAAAGACGACAACGGCAACGTCACCAAGGGCGACGTGGTGGTACAAGACAGCCGCAACTGCATGGTCCACGGCAACGGCAAGCTGGTATCGGTGATCGGGCTGGACAACATCGTCGTGGTCGAAACCAAAGACGCCATGATGATCGCTCACAAGGACAAGGTCCAAGGCGTTAAGCAAATGGTCGCCACCCTTAATGAGGCAGGCCGCAGCGAAACCCAGAACCACTGCGAAGTGTACCGCCCATGGGGTTCGTACGACTCGGTAGACATGGGCGGGCGCTTCCAGGTCAAGCACATCAGCGTCAAGCCTGGCGCGTGCTTGTCTCTGCAAATGCACCACCACCGCGCCGAACACTGGATCGTGGTGTCTGGCACCGCCGAGGTCACCTGCGACGAAAACGTGTTCCTGCTGACCGAGAACCAGTCGACCTACATCCCGATCGCGTCGGTGCACCGCCTGCGCAACCCGGGCAAGATCCCGCTGGAAATCATCGAGGTGCAGTCTGGCTCGTACCTGGGCGAAGATGACATCGAGCGCTTCGAAGACATCTACGGCCGCTCGAACCAAGCCGCCATCGACCGCGGCGTGTCGGTCAAGAGCATCACCCAGCAGTAACAGTTGCATTTGAACGAGAGGCCCCGCGCCAAGCTACCCAGCTTGCCGCGGGGCCTTTCTTTTTCGGCACACGGCCTTACCATGCACGCCACTGCCTGGAGAACGCCACATGCCCGTCACACTGATTACCGGTTGCTCGAGCGGCATCGGCCTAGCCACCGCCCGCGCACTCAAGGCCGCTGGCCACCAAGTATGGGCCACCGCGCGCAAGGCTGAAGACCTTACCCGCCTCGAAGGTGAAGGGTTCACCGCCCGCCGCCTCGACGTGACCGACAGCGCCGCGGTGCAGGCCTTGGCGGCCGAGCTGCCGGCACTGGACGTGCTGGTCAACAACGCCGGCTACGGCGCCATTGGCCCCTTGCTGGACATGCCCCCGGCCACGTTGCAGGCGCAGTTCGATACCAACCTGTTCGCCTTGCTCACCGTGACCCGCGCATGCCTGGGCCACCTGCGCGCCAGCCGGGGATTGGTGGTGAACATCGGCAGCGTGTCGGGGATGCTGGTCACACCATTCGCCGGGGCCTACTGCGCGTCGAAAGCCGCAGTGCATGCGGTGAGTGACGCACTGCGCATGGAACTGGCAGGGCTGGGAGTGCGGGTGATGGAAGTGCAGCCCGGCGCCATCGGCAGCCACTTTGCCGACAACGCCAGTGCCCAGGCTGAACTTAACCTGGCCGAGGGTTCGCCCTGGTGGCCGCTGCGTGAGCACATTCGCAACCGTGCCCGGGCGTCGCAACAGCACGGCACAGCGCCGGAGGCAGTGGCCCGGGCCATCGCCCGCGCCCTACCTCGGCCACCGCGGGTATTGCGGGTCGGGCGAGGTAGCCGGGCGCTGCCCTGGCTAGCGCGGTGGGTGCCGGGCAGGCTGGTAGACGCTGTTTTGCGCCGGCGCTTCGGGCTGGCCTGAGCTACGGATTTCAGACCTCGCCGCACTGATGCTGCGCGCGGTGCGCCCTCGGCTTTAGCGTTGATCACCCATTCCACGGGTTATGCCTACCCTTACCCTTACCCTTCACCCCGCCCCCGACTCGCGGCGCAGCACCGCCCGCAATACCCATGGTCGGGCGCCGACCTTTACCAGGGTGCCGACCTGGCGGTGCAGCGCAAGCCGCTGACCAGCGCGGGCCTGGAGACCAATTTCATCGATTCCATACCCGCCGACCGGATACTCGGCGCCTATACCCTCCAAGGCAAATACATTCCCCACCCGGCCGGCCTTGACGCCCTGGCCAACCAGCGAGTGAAGGAATCGCTGTATCAGCACATGCTGCGAGAACTTATTTCGGGCGTAAGGTGTGAGCTGCGGCGTTTACGGCTGTATCACCACCGTGCACGTCATCCCCGCCGCCAACAACATTCCCGGCGGCACTTGGTCGATATGAATACGCACCGGCACCCGCTGGGCCAGGCGCACCCAGTT
Organism: Pseudomonas typographi; assembly: GCF_014694385.1. Classification (GTDB taxonomy): domain Bacteria; phylum Pseudomonadota; class Gammaproteobacteria; order Pseudomonadales; family Pseudomonadaceae; genus Aquipseudomonas; species Aquipseudomonas typographi. The sequence goes on from NZ_JAAOCA010000006.1 coordinate 96,069, forward strand.
GAAGGTGGGGTTCACGTCGGCTACGCCTTCGCGACTTTGTGGGTTGTCGCGGTCGTAGATGCCGCGGGCGATGCTTTCAACGTGGCCTTCGAGCGTTTCGCCGCTCATCATCTGCAGGTGCGCCGTATCGCCTACTTTCACGTGGGGCAGTTTGGTCTCCTCGAAAAAGCCGTACACCCAAAATGAGTGTTCATCGACCACGGCCATTTTTGCCTCGCCCGCCTGGGCGTAGTCACCGGGGTGCACGTTGAGGTTGGTGACGTAGCCGTCAACTTGGGCGCGCACTTCGGTGCGCGACAGGTTGAGCTCGGCCGCGGCCAGTTGCGCCTGGGCTTGCTGGTAATCGGCCAGCGCGGCGCTGGCCAGGTTATTGGCGTCGTCGCGGCTTTCTCGGGAGATCACCAAGGCGTCCATGTCGGCGCGGCGGTTCGCGTTGAGTTTGCGCATGTCCCAGCTTGCCTTGCGCGAGGCGACCAGCGCTTGGGCCTGGCTCACCGCGATACGGTAATGTTCGGGGTCGATGCGTAGCAACACGTCGCCCTTTTTCACCTGCTGGTTATCGCGCACCGGCACGGCCACCACGTAGCCGGCCACGTCGGCGGCGACGTTGATGATGTCGGCACGTACGCGGCCATCGCGGGTCCAGGGGGTGTCCATGTATTGCACCCAGAGCATGCGCCCCAGGCAAACCGCCAAGGCCAGGACCAACAGGGTGCCGAGCAGGCTGAAGAGCTTTTTCATCGGGTGTTCTCAATGGTAAACGGGCAAGGCCATCGCGGTGCAAATGCAAACGAACAGGCACAGCCGCAGCAGCGCCGGGTGCCAAAAAAATCGATACACATCCAGGCTGGAAAGCCACCGGTCCACCGCCCAGGTCACGCCCATGGCGAGCAGGAACACCAGTGTCAGGCTGGGCATGTACACACCATGGAAGGCGATCTCACGAAACATCGCGGGGTCCTTGGCTGGCCAGTAGCGCCAGCGGCGATTGTGGGTCGAGCAGGGAGCTGCGGATAAAGTGCAGGTAGCTTTGCACCCGCCGCAGCACCGAGGTGTCGAAGTGGCGGGCGAAGGGCTCGTCGGCGCGTTGTACCGCAACAATGGCGTGGTCCACCGCATACAGGCTGCGTTCGAGGTTGGCTTGATTGGGCTGGATGAACAAACGAATCAGCGAACGCCCTAACACGCGGATGCCCTGGCGCCATGGTTGCCGCTCGTGGTAAGCCGGGTGGATAGGCAAGCCCTCCTGTTCACGGCGCAACTCGATGATCGCGTGGCCTACCTCCAGCACCACGAACATCCACCGCAGCAAATCGCGCTGTACCTGCGGCTGGCCGGCCGCAAGCCCATAGGCTTGATGCACCAGGTCACGCACGCGGCTTTCGAAGGCGCTGCTCAGCCCCTTGCTGCGGCCACTGATGGCAAACACCACCAAGCCGCGCAAGTCTTGCTCCAGGCGCCGCCACAACCAGCGGCTGTTGGGGGGCAGGATGATTGCACCGGCCGCTGCGCAGAACAGCATGCCGAGGACCATACCGATGTAATCGTTGATGAACCCGTAGGGGTCGTACACGGTGAGGTTACCCGGCACCGAGCCGATCGAGAAAAAGATCAGCAGGCCCACGCCATAACCCACCCACTGCGGCCGCGAGGCGAGAAACGCACCGAACGCCAGTACCGGTGCGAGCGCCATGCACAGCAGCGGAAAACCGTCGAGCGAGGGGTACACGAAAAAGTATTCGACAAGCCCGGCCGCCGCCCCCAGGGCCGTGCCGCAGGCCATCTGGAAAGAAAACCGCCGCGGGTTGGGGGTGGCCGCCGACAACCCAACGGTCGCCGCGGCCACCAGGGTCATCATCGCCCCACTCGGCCAGGCCGTGGCCAACCAGTAACTGCCCAGGGCCAGCAGCACCACTGCACCGCGCACACCCGAGGCGATGCAGGCCCAGGCATTGGTCTGGGCCCTATACGGCTCGCGCCATTGCTCGCGGGCGTGGTTATGGGCGGCCAGCGATGCATGGGTTTGTGCGTAGCTGTGCAGTTCCACCACGAAGCGGAACAGCAACTCGAATGCGGTGTGAAAATCCAGCAGGTCTGCCTCACTGGGCTCACGTTCCACAAAAAGCGCGCGCAGGCGCCGCACCTCGTCGGTAAAGCCGGCCTGGTAGTGCTCCAGGGCTTGCGTCAGGCGCCGGGCATCCACGTCGGTGAGGGGCCGCCCGGCGAACGGTGCGAGCAGGCTCGCCAACCCTTGCAGCGCAGGCTCCAGTGCCGCGCGCACTTGGCCGTGGTCGTGGATACGTTCGAGCAATTGGTGCAACGCATTGAAGCGCGTGCTGATGGCCATGAACTCGCTGTTCAAACGGCTGACCCGGCCACTGCGCCGGCGCATGTGCGGGTCTTCGAAGGCGGTCAGCGCGCGCAGGCTTTCAAGGCCCACGGCCTCGGCGATGAAGCGCACGTGGGCATGCTCGAACTGGGCGCGGTCACCCTCCCCGCCCAGATGCTGCAACACAAAGGCGGCGAATACCCCGAAGCGCTGGTAAAGGGCATTGCGCATGGCGGCGCTGGAGCTTTGTGGCAACACCGCCGCGCTGACGAAGGTCGATACCAGCAGGCCGAGGGAGATTTCCAACACCCGCCACACGGCGGCCATGAAGGCGCCGTCTGGCTGCGACAGCACCGGCAGGCCCACCATCGCTGCCGTATAGCCGGCCAGCACGAAGCCGTAACCTCGAAAATTGCGGTGGCGCTGGGCACCGGCCGAGCACAGGCCTATCCACAACGCCAGGCTGGGCAAAAACAATTCGGTGTTTTGCGGGAACAACGCCACCAGTAGTACCGTGACCGCAGAGCCGGCCAGCGTACCGAGCAAGCGGTAGAAGCTTTTGGCGAACACCTGCCCGCTTTGCGCCTGCATCACGATGAACACGGTGATCATGGCGGTGCGCGGCTGTGGCAATTCGAGGCGCATGGCCAGCCACAACGTAACGAAGGCGGCCAGCAATACCTTGAAGATAAACACCCAGGTTACGCCGTCGCTGCGGGCCCATTCGAAACCGGCGCGGCGCCAGGGCAACGCCCCCAGGCGTTGGGTGAGCAGGCTCATGGCACGGTGTGCGCCGGCAACAGCCGATCCAGCCGCGCCAATGCCTTGGGCGTGGCCGGCGCCTGCAGGCGCGGCTCGGCCGGGTTGTCGGCACCGGCGCCCAGGCCGCCGCCCAGTGCCGTGACCAAACCGGCGTACACCTGCAGCCGCTCGGCATGCACCTGCTGTTGCACCTGCCGCTGATGCAGCAGCAAGGTTTGTGCGTTGAGCACCTCAAGGTAGTCGGTGAGGCCGCGCTGGTAGGCGGTGGTGGCCAGGTCGTAGGTTTTTTGCGCGCTGGCGACCCCTTCAGCGGCAAAGGCGGCTTGTTTTTCCATGGATTCGCGGCGCAGCAATTGGTCAGACACCCCCTTGAGCGCCTGCACCAGGGTTTGCTGGTAATGCGCCACTGCCCAATCGTAGCCGGCAGTGGCTTCACCCAGTTGCCCGCGCAGGTGCCCGCCGTCGAATAACGGCAAGGTGAAGGCTGGGCCGGCGGTATAACTGAGCTTTTGCCCGGTCAAAAACTCCAACATGCCGCCGCCGGTGGCCATGTAGCTCAAGCTGCCAACCAGGTTCACGTTTGGATAAAAGCCGGCATGGGCGACATCGATGCCCCGCGCCTGCGCGGCCACCCCCCAACGGGCGGCGACCACGTCTGGGCGCTGGCCCAGCAGTTGCGCGGGCAATACCGCCGGCAGCGGCAGGTCGGCCGCCAGGTGCAAAGTCGGCCGTTGCAACCCGGCCGCCGCGCCAGGGCCTTGGCCCGCCAGCGCTGCCAACTGGTTGCCGGCCAGCGCGATGCGCTCGTCTAGCGCATCCACTTGGCGATGGGTTTCTGGCAGCGGCGTTTGCGCCTGGCTGACTTCCAGTTGTGTGCCGATGCCGTGGCGCAGGCGCGTTTGCGCAATGTCCAGGATTTGCTGCTGTTGTGCCAGGGTTTCCCGGGCAACCTCGCGCAGGTCGTAGGCCAGGGCCAGTTGGATGTAAACCGTGACGACGTTGGCCGCCAGTTCCAACTCGGCCTGGCGTGCCTCGGCCACCCGTTGATGGGCGGTGTCTACAGCTTGCTCGCTGGCGTTGCGCTCACGCCCCCAAAGGTCGAGGTCATAGCCCAGGCCCAGGCCTGCCTGGTTGTCCCAGGTGGTTTGCCCGGAGAGCTCGCCCGGGCCATAGAATTGATCTGCCGGCCAATTGTGCCGGGCCAGGGTGCCGCGCGCATCGATTTGCGGGGCCTCGCTGGCTTCGGCCAACCCTGCGGCGGCCTGCGCCAGGCGCACCCGGGCAGCGGCCATGGCGAGCGTGGGGCTGCCGTTCACGGCCTTGGCCACCCAGGCATTCAGTTGCCGATCGGCATAGGCTTGCCACCATTGGTCGGCTGGCCACCCTGCCTCGCGGCGTGCATGGTCGATCGCATCGTCAGTGGCCAACGCTTCAGCCTTCGGCGCAGCACTATGGGCAACGATGCCCCCGGTACCGATACAGCCACCCAAAGACAGGGACACCGCCCAAAATGCCAGGGCTTTCAATTCACGGGGAATGCGACGCGACACAACGCAGAGTCTCAGAAGTAGACAGGTGGCGGGGTACGGCGCAGATTCTAGAGCGCCCCCGGCACGGCGATAAGCAGTGTTTCGAGTGAATCTTTGTTACAAAACCAGTGACAATCCCGTGGTACTCTTAGCGTACGAATTTGTAACCATATGCGACAACTCGCTGTCTCTAAGAGAGTGAACCATGGACACCCTGCAAAACATGCGGGCCTTCTGCTGTGTAGCAGAGGCCGGTAGTTTTACTGCTGCCGCTGTACAACTAGACACCACCACCGCGAATATTTCCCGGGCGGTATCGAACCTTGAAGCCCACTTGCAAACCCGCCTGCTCAACCGTACTACCCGGCGTATCGCCCTGACCGAAGCCGGCAAGCGCTACCTGATGCGCTGCGAGCAAATCCTGGCATTCGTGGAAGAGGCCGAGGCGGAAGCCAGCGATGCCCATGCGCGCCCTGCGGGGCAATTGAAGGTTCACACCATGACCGGTATCGGCCAGCACTTTGTGATCGATGCCATCGCCCGCTACCGGAAAACGCACCCGGATGTGACCTTCGACCTGACCCTGGCCAACCGTGTGCCGGATTTGCTCGATGAAGGCTACGACGTGTCTATCGTGCTGGCCAGCGAGCTGCCAGATTCGGGCTTCGTGTCGCAACGCCTGGGCATTACCTACAGCATCGTCTGCGCATCGCCGGATTACGTAAAAGCCCACGGTGTGGCGCGTAAACCGAGCGACCTCAAGCAACATGCTTGCCTGCGGCTGGTAAGCCCCGTGGTACAGCTGGAAAAGTGGCTGTTCGACGGGCCGGACGGCCAAGAGATGGTCAATATCAGCAACGCGCCGTTCCAAGTGAACTCGGCCGATGCCATGACCACGGCTATCTGCAGTGGCATGGGGGTGGGCGTGCTGCCGATTTACGCCGCCATCGATGGCCTGCGTGACGGCACGCTGGTACGTATGCTGCCTGAATATCGCCTGCAAGAGCTGAACCTGTATGCGATCTACCCCTCGCGCCAATACCTGGATGCCAAGATCAAGACGTGGGTCGAATACCTGCGTGGTTCATTGCCGGAAATACTCGCCGGGCAGGATGCGGACTTGCGCACCCATGAGCTGAACTTCGCGGTTTGAAGCAGCTGGCACGGGGCACAGCGAGAATGTTAGGTTGCTACTTTTAGAGCCGCCACCGACGAGACGCCCAATGAAAAAAACCGTATTGGCCTTTAGCCGCATCACCCCAGACATGGTCGAACGCCTGGAACAGGATTTCGACGTGATCGTGCCCAACCCGAAACAAGGGGACGTGGCGGCGCAATTCAACGAAGCCCTGCCCCAAGCCCATGGCCTGATCGGCGCCGGGCGGCCCCTGGGAGAGAAGCAACTGGCCAGTGCGGGCAAACTCGAAGTGGTTTCCAGCGTGTCGGTGGGCTACGACAACTACGATGTGGCCTACCTCACCGCGCGCGGCATCCTCCTGACCAACACCCCCGACGTGCTCACTGAAAGCACGGCCGACTTGGGCTTCGCGCTGATCATGAGCACGGCGCGGCGGGTGGCCGAACTCGATGCATGGACCAAGGCTGGCAAGTGGACGGCCAGCATTGGTGCCGAGCATTTCGGCACCAATGTGTTCGGCAAAACCCTGGGCATCGTCGGCCTGGGCAACATTGGTGCGGCCGTGGCGCGGCGTGGCCATTTGGGCTTCAACATGCGCGTGCTGTACAGCGGCAACAGCCGCAAGCCCGCCTTGGAGCAAGCACTGGGCGCGCAAATGCGTAGCCTCGATGAGTTGCTGGCAGAGTCTGACTTCGTGTGCTTGGTGGTGCCACTGTCGGAGAACACCAAGCATCTGATCAGCCACCGCGAACTGGGGCTGATGAAGCCTGGGGCGATTCTGGTGAATATCGCACGCGGGCCGATTGTCGATGAAGCGGCGCTGGTTCAGGCGTTGCGCAACAAGACCCTCCGCGGCGCCGGCCTGGATGTGTACGAGAAGGAGCCGCTGGCCGAGTCGCCGCTGTGGCAGTTGCCCAACGCCGTAACCTTGCCGCATATCGGCTCGGCCACAGGCGAAACCCGCCAGGCCATGGCCGAGCGAGCGGTGGCCAACCTCACCGCCGCGCTCAAGGGCCAACGCCCGCAGGACCTGGTCAACCCGCAAGCCCTGGCACGCGGTTAACCGAAGCCCGCCAACAACGCCCCTGCTGGCCCTGCAATCACGCACACACCGGCCAAGCCCACGGCCAGGCGAGGGCGATACGGCAACAACCACACCAGCAGGCCAGCACTGGCCATCAATACCGCGCACCACTGCACCAAGCCGAACGCCCAGCCCTGCGCGGCCATGGCCGGCCAGGGCGAAAGGCCCAATAAACACCAGCCGGCCCAGCGCAATGCGCGCAGCAGGCCTGGGGCACCCTGGCGGCCGACAAGGCTGGCATGGTGTTTTTGCATCGCCAGGCACAGGGCCATGAAGCCTGCGTAACACAACAGCGCACTAACCAACATCAATGGGCCTCCCGTTTTATTCGCACAGCACGCGGCGGCGCCTGCTCAGCCCTTGCTTGTAGGGCCCTGCGCCATACCCGCCGGGCCAACCAGGCGAGCACCAAGCCGAAACCCGCGCATGCCAGGTCGACCCCGGCCACCGCCCAATCCCCCTGCGGCAGCGTCACTGCCAGGCCACGGCTGGTGGCGAATTGGCTAAGCACTGGCACCGACAGCAACATCGCCGCGGCGGCCGACAACTGCTGCAGCCAACCGGCACCATTGGGGCGCCATAGGGCGTGCAACAGGCTGGCCAGCCACACCAGGAAGAACACGCGCACTTCCCAGCTGGCGCGCCCGGCCAGTGCTAACGGTAACAGGCGGTTGGCACACAGGAACGCCGCCACCGCGCACACCAGCCCCACCATACCCGCCAGGTTCAGCGCCCCGACCACGCGCAGTTCGAAGGGCTGCACCGTGGCCCCGGCGTGTTTTAGTAGGCGTTTGCCCAGCCACATCACCAAGCCTGTACCGATCATCGCCGTGGCCGCCAAGCCGCTGATGAAGTACAACCAGCGCAACACGGGCCCCGCGAAGCGGCCCATGTGCATGCCATAAAAACCACCGGCAACCCGTTGCGGCACAGGCTCGGCTGCCAATCCACGCACCACGCTGCCATCTACGGCATTAAGCGTAACGCCGCCACCGGGCAAGTAGGCCACCCGCGCGCCCACCTTGGGTGTAAAGGTGGCCGTTGCGCTGGCAGTGCCGGGCTTGTCCACCGACACCATACCTACTTGCCCCCCTGGCACCAGCGCCAGGTAACGGGCGTACAACGCTGGCAGCGGCAACATCGGCGCCTGGCGTTGGGCCGTGTCGCCCATACCAGCCGTGGCCGGGAACAGCTCATTGAAAAACGCCCGGGTGTTACCGTCATAGCGGCTGAGGATGCTGGCCGGCATGGTCATGGTCATAAAGATCACCAAGCTGCTATAGGTGATCATCAAGTGGAAAGGCAATGCCAGCACGCCGAGCGCGTTATGCCCATCAAGCCATGAGCGTTGGCCCTTGCCCGGCCGGAAGGTGAAGAAATCCTTGAAAAGCTTCTTGTGAGTGATGATGCCGCTGACCAGCGTGACGAACATCACGAACGCTGCCAGGCTCGCCAACCATCGCCCCCACGGGTAGCCCATTTCCAACTCATAGTGGAACCGATAGAAAAACTCACCGCCGCGGCTGTCACGCGCCTGCACGGCCTCGCCGCTACGGGGGTCGACCACCGTTTCGACGAGGCTGCCGCGGCCACTTTCGCTGGTTTGGCGGTAATAAAGCGTGAGCACGGGCAAGCGCTCATCAGCGGCGATGATCAACCAGTTCGGCGCGCCTGGGGCGTGTTTTTCCAAGAAGGCCTGCGCGCTGGCCAGGCTTTCAGGGGTGCCGGCCTGCTGGTACAGCACCTCTGGATGGGCCCAACGGTTCAGCTCCTGGCGGAAATACGTCAGCGACCCGGTGAGAAAAATAGCGAACAGCAGCCACCCAAACAGCAGCCCGGCCCAGGTATGCAGCCAAGCCATGGCTTGGCGAAAACCCTCTCTCATCGAAGGTGCGCCCAATAAAGGCCGGCGTCGAGCACGCCCAGTACCAGCGCGCAGCCCAGCATAGCCGCCCAGGCCCGCCAAGCCGAACGGCAGGCGAAGCACCACAGCGCCGCGGCCAGGTAAACCACGAACCCCAGCATCATGCTGGTGATCACGCCCTGGGCCTGGGCCATAGGTAACACCCAGGCCAGGCACACGCTGGCCAGCGCTGCCACGGCATAGCCGCCCAGGGCTGCCGCAACCACCCGCGAGGTCACGGCCAGGCGGTACGCTAATGGCACGCCGGAAGTTTTGGTTTTCATGGGGCAGAGCAGCCGCTGAAGAGTAGACGGCAGATTTTATTGATAAACATTCTCATAATCAAAGGCCAATTTGCCGCCGCCGTTCAGCGCCGCCCAAAACGGGGCCCTACGCACCGCGGGGGTGCGCTGCAAATGCTGGCCCAATGCCCATTTCCCGTGGCGTCGATCGCCATTCCGTCAAGTAAAGCCCTGTAAAATATTTATCGCCGCCGGCGCTTGAAATCGGCCCGAACATGTTCGACCTTGTGTGCAAGGGCCAGTGGAAACCGCCTGCACCTGGCGGCACCGGTACCCTGTTCCGTAACCTGAAGAAGGGCTACACCATGCATATCCAAGTCAATAGCGATAACCACATCCAAGGCGGCAGCCGGCTGGAACATTGGGTCCGCAGCACGCTTGAGGCCGCACTGGAACGCTTCGAAGAAGACCTGACACGCATAGAGGTGCATCTACGCGACGAAAACGGCGACAAGCCCGGCCCCCACGACAAACGCTGCCAGCTCGAAGCGCGGGCCAAGGGCCTTACGCCCATTTCGGTCAGCCACAAATCCCCTACGCTGGAAACCGCCGTAGACGGTGCAGCGACCAAGCTGGAACACGCACTAAGCCATCAGTTCGGCAAGCTGAAAAGCCGACGGGCGACTGCCGCTTAGGCGAACATTGATCGAATGGTCAATCAAAAAAAGGCGAGCGTGATGCTCGCCTTTTTTGTAAGCATTTGAAAACTCGGCATGCTGCTTGCTTCGCTGTGTTTGCCGGGTGTAGCGAAGGGCGGCGTGCACAAGGAATGAAATAAAAGACCCGCCAATGGTCTGGGCCTGTCGAACTAATCGTGAATATGCCCAGTCAATACGAGCAGTCTTGCTAATCAGGTGAAGCTATGGACAACCCCTTCCAAATCATCAGCGATGCGTTCCAGCCCGATTACCGGGTGAATTTGAGCATCCAGGGCCTGGACGGCACCATCATGCTGACGTTGTCGAACGATATCGGCGTGGTTGCCAAGCGCATGATCAGCGCCGCCCAGCGCAACGATACCCAGCGCCTGAAGCGGTTGATCGACAGCATCAAGTTCGGCATCGCCATCGAGCAGGGCGACAGCGCCATCGAGCTGCTAACCGCCATGACCGATAGCGAGAAAGCCGCCACCCCACCTGCGCTGCCTGCGCCCGCAGCCAAACGGCCCGACTGGTTCAAGGGGCGCAGCGGCATCGCCGTGGGGATCTGAGCCGCTCAGATCTCGCCCTTCTCCATTTCCACCACCGCTTCTTTACCGCCCTGCCCGCGCCTGCGCGGCCCTTCTATCTTGATAGACGGGTAACGCGCTGATGCATAGCGCACCACCAAAATGGCAAATGCCAACAGCAGGATCGCGCCGGATACGTACACCACGCTCACATCCGCCGGGCCGTGGTGCGACACGTCGGAGATAAGCAGCCGGGTAAGCGCGGTGATGGCCACGTAGATCAAGAACCGCACGGGCATGTGGTTGGTCTTGAAATAGATTCCGACCATCGCCCCCAATTCCAGGTAGATGAACAGCAGCAGGATGTCATCGACCGTGATATGGCCTTTATCGAGCATGCTGAAGAACGCCAGCACCGCCGCCCAGGCGGTGACCCCGCCGATGGCGAACAGCGCCAAGTAGTGGAAACTCTCGACCAGCAGATTGCCCAGCGACTCGGCGTAATGATGCACCTGTTCACGCAGTGCGTCGGCCCAGTTCGGTTTCATGAGGCTTCCTTAAGATAGAGCGGTTCGGGCCCCTAAGATACCCCCACGGCGGAAAAAGGCACGGGCTTGATTGTCGCAGGCCGGTACTGTATAAAACGCCAGTGTTTTCAAATTGACCCATCCAGGCATGTGAGGTGGTAGATGGCCGTCGAAGTGGTATACCGCAGCAGCCGAGACCCGGAGCGTTTGTTCATGGATAAAGCCGAAGCGGACCGTCATGACAAAATGCTCGAGCTGGCCGAGTTGCTCGCCGAGGTGTTGAAAAAGGCCGTTCCAGGCTTGGACGACAAACAGTTGGAAGACGCCGGTATCTATATGGCGCGCCACCGCGATGTGTTCGCGCGGGCATTCAAGAACCAACCCGACGCGCTGTCGGAGCTACTGGCCGGTGATCAACCGTAAACCAGCCGCTCTGCCATTTCCTGGGCCACCCGGGCCGGCGAGCGATGTTGCGCCTGGGCCTGGGCAAAAATGCCGGTCAGGCGCTTGCCGATGCCTTCCAGGTACTGGCTGACCTGCGCCAGCCCCTCGCCCCGGTGGCTCAAGGCGGCATGGATCAAACCACCGGCATTGATCACGTAATCCGGTGCATAGAGAATCCCACGCGCTTCCAGTTGGTCCGCCACCGTGAGGTTGGCCAATTGGCCGTTGGCACAACCGGCTACGGCCGCACAGCGCAAATGGCCCACGGCCTGGGCCGTAAGTACGGTGCTGATGCTACAGGGCACAAAGATGTCACACGGGGTGCAGGCCATGCGCTCGGCAGCGACCGGCCGCGCATCGAACTGCTCGATTGCCAACTGCACCCGCCCTGGGTCTACGTCACTGGCCAACAGCTCTGCACCGGCGCCATGCAGCAGGTTGGCCAGGGTGTAGCCGATATGCCCGAGGCCTTGCACCCCTACCCGTAAGCCTTGCAGGTCGCTGCTGCCCAAGCGGGCCAGGGCGGCAGCGCGTATGCCGCAGAACACCCCTTCGGCCGTGGGCCGCGAGGTGTCGCCAGTGCCGCGCGTACAGGTCACGTGCTGGGTGTGCACAGCCACGCAGTCCATGTCTTCAGTGGAGGTGCCGCTGTCGATCGCCGCCACGTATGCCCCGCCCATGCGCTCAACGAAGCAGCCGAACGCCTCGAACAGCGTGGCGCGGTTTTCGATGGGGGCGTTGCGCATGATCACCGCTTGCGCGCCGCCCACGTCAAGGCCGGCCAAGGCGGCCTTGAAGCTCATGATTTCGGCCAGGCGCACCGCTTCGGCGATTGCGCTGGCTTCGTCGGAATAATGCAGAAAGCGGCAGCCGCCTACCGCTTGGCTGTAGCGGCCGCCATGGATAGCCACCACCGCGCGCAGCCCGCTGGCCGGGTCTACGATCACCTGCAGGTTTTGCACACGGGCATCTTGCATGAGCGCGAACATCGGCCAGGCTCCCCGCTGTCGACTAGTAGCACAAAGTATAGGTGGGCGCCGCCGTTTCGTTTATCGGCGTGGGCTGGACTATCTTCCGGCGCCCAGTTAATAGTATGCAATGCGGGCCAACACGGCTCACCGCGGAGACCCCTATGAATCCACGCCAAGCCTGCCTGGCCTGCCTGGCCCGTGAGCCGAGCGCGACGTTCGAAGCGGCGCTGTGGATTGCCGCCGAGCATGAACCGGCCGCAGCGCCTGCGCAGTTGCTTGAGCAGATGCGTGACCTGCACATGAGCGTCAGTGTCGGCTTGCCCATGCTACCGGCACGTGAACTGGCCCAGCCGCTACTGCGCCGGTTGAACGAGCTAGGCTACCAGCAGGACGACTTCCACCCACTGCGCCCCCAGGCCGCGCTGATGAACCAGGTGCTCGCGCGCAAACGCGGGCAACCCTTGGCGCTTGGGCTACTGGCGCTGGAGCTGGCCCGGCGCTTGAACATACCGCTGATGGGGGTGAATTTTCCTGGGCATTTTTTGTTGCAGGTACCCGGTGCCGACCATTTGCTCGACCCGTGCGGTGGCCGGCGCCTTTACCCGGCCGACTGCCGCGAACTGCTCAACCGCTTATTCGGTTCGCAGGTGCCGCTGCGCGCCGAACACATGGCGCTGGCCACGCCCTTACAGATGCTTCAGCGCTTATCGCGCAACCTGCGCCAATTGCATACCCAGCATGACCAATTGATTGCCGCGCTCAAGGATGCCGAACGGGTCGTGGAACTGGGCGCCGGCAACGCCAGCGACTATATGGCCCGCGCCAGCTTGTATCAAAGGCTGGGTTGCCCGCAGGCCGAACGGTTCGACATCGAACGGGCCTTGCTGCTCAGCGATGACGCAATCCAGCGCTTACGCCTGACTGACCGCTTGCAGCAGTTGCCGCACCCCGGCGGTTCGGTGCATTGACCAGCCCAGCGGCGTAAGCCGGTAAAGGCACTACGGTGCTAGGGCTACAACTGTTACCGGCGGCGTAAGGGTGAATGTCGGCACCACGGATTTATCGCCCCGGCGCGCTTCTTTATCCTTCGCGCACTCCACTGGGTGCTGCGCCCCGCTTAACCCCCCTTAAGCGAACTGGCATAGCATGGCAGTTGGGTGAACCGATGGCGTTGTGTGTTGCTCCGAATGTCAACGTCTGGCTTAAGCCGCTGTGTGCGCAGCGGCTTTTTTTTGCTAGAAAAAACGCTCTAGCACCGGTGCTGCAAACAAGTTCAGCAAACCGGTCAGTACCATCACCAACCCTGCCACCGTGCCCTCTTCCCGGCCCACTTCCTGGGCGCGGCTCACCCCGGCACCGTGTGCGCCCACCCCGAACAGTGCACCGCGCGCCAGCGGGCTGCGCAACGGTAGCCAGCGCAACAACACGCCGCCGAGCATGGCGCCGAACACCCCGGTGAACATGACGAACACGGCGGTCATTTCCGGCACCCCGCCCAAGTCACGAGCCAGCGGCATGGCGAACGGCGTGGTGATCGAACGCGGCACCAGCGATAACGCCACGGCCGGGTCCAACGCCAGCCAGCGCGCCAACCACCATGACGACAGCATCGAGGCCAGGCTGCCGGCGAGCATGCCCAGCAACAAGGCCGCCCAGTGCCTTACCAGCAATGCACGCTGTTGCCAAATCGGCACCGCGAAGGCGACCGTCACCGGCCCAAGCACCGCCATCAGCCAGTGGGTGTCGGCCGAATATTCGGCGTAGCGGGTATGCAGTGGCGCCGCAATGGCCAGCAGCAGGGCCGGTACCAGAATCAACGGCGACAATACGTAGATACGGGTGCGCCGGTACAGCCAGCGGCTGCCCAGGTAGGCCAACAGCGTCAGGCCCAACCAAGCCAGCGGCATGGGCTCAAGTGTCACGGCGCATTCTCCAGCGGAACACCGCATCAACGGTAAAGGCGGTCACCAGCATGACCACCACGGTGCTGATGGCGATCACCAGCAAAATGCGCAGGCCCTGTTGGCGCACCAGCGCGCCATAGTCCAGCAGGCTCATCAACGCGGGAATAAAGAACAACAGCATCTCGGCCATCAACAGCCCCGCCCCGAGTTGCAGGTGGGCAGGTTTGAGCCCGTTAAGCGCGAACACCAGCAACAACAATGCCAACCCCACCACCCCACCGGGAATGGGCCAGCCGAGCGCCTGGGCGAGCCAGGTACCCAGGGCATAGAGGGCGAACAGCACCAACAACTCGGCCACTGCCCTGGCATAACGGTTCAAAGCTTTCACTGGGCACCCCCGCGAACGACCTTCGCAGTGTACAAACCCGTTCGCCAGTGCCGAAGCGAATTGTTAGACTGGCCGCAATTCCAAAATGGAATGCCAGGCGATGGATTTTCGGCAGCTACGCAGCTTTCTCGAGGTGGTGCGCCGGGGCGGCTTCACCCAGGCGGCGGCCACGCTGCACATCAGCCAATCGGCGGTGAGCAAACAGGTGGCGCAGTTGGAGCAGAACCTGGGGGTAACGCTGCTCGACCGCCAAGGTTCGCACTTACACCTGACCGCTGCGGGTCATGCGGTCAAACAGCGGGCCGAGCACATGCTGCGGCTGCGCGACGACTTGCTCCACGAGTTGGACGACCTACACCAACTGACCCGGGGGGAGTTACGCCTCGGGCTGCCAATGATGGGCGGCAACGAGCTGTTCGCCAACCTGTTCGCCGAGTACCGCCAACGCTACCCGAACGTGCAGATCCAACTCAGCGAAGGTGGCACGCTGGCGGTAGAGCAGGCAATTCTGGATGGCGAGTTGGAGTTGGGCGGCAGCCTCACGCCTTCCGACCCGCAGTTCGACTTCCAGCCGTTTTGCGATGAGCCGTTGGATGCGTTGTTGCCGGCTGACCACCCATTGGCCGGCAACCAGCAAGTTAACCTGGGGGAGCTCGCCAACACGCCTTTTTTGCTGTACCAGCGCAGCTTCGTGCTGAACGACCGCTTGTTGCAAGCCTGCCGGCGCTACGGTTTTACTCCGCGCGAAGCCGGCCGTAGCGGCCAGGCAGATTTTCTCGCCGCACTGGTGGCCGCGGGCCTGGGCGTGGTGCTGTTGCCCAGCGTGGTGGCACGGGCACTGGTGCGGCCTGGGGTGATCCGCCTGAGGCTCAGCGAACCGGCCGATTTACGCTGGGACATCGTCTTTATTTGGCGGCGCGGCGCATACCTGTCACCCCCCGCGCGGGCCTGGCTCAGGCTGCTCCACGAGCGCCCGGGGCGGCTCTAGTAGGGGTGCCTTGCGGGCCCCGGGCGGCGTGGCCATTTGCTCGCCATGGCCCTGCTACGGCTCGCCAGGGCGCCTTGCCCGGCAGCGAAACTCACACGTCATTGCTTGTGCGCGCGTCTAAGGCGCCACATTGGTGTATTGCAACAGCGCTGCGGCAAATTGGTCGATCCATGGCTCGGCGTCGGTTTCTGGCGTGACCGTTTCGCAAGCGTCCAGCCGCAGCCTAGGCAGCAATTGCACAATGCCCAGCTCCTCGAACAGCTCGTTGATCAACTCACCGCCGCCGCAAAACGAATCGTCATAGCTTGAATCGCCCAGGCCGATGATGCCCCCTGGCAAGCCACGCAGCGCAGTGGGTAATTGCGCGGACAACTCGCTGTAGAGCGGAACCAGGTCATCGGGCAGTTCGCCCAGGCCGGTGGTGGAGGTGACCGCCAACAGGGCCTGCGGCTCGGCGGCCAGTAGCTCACTGAGCTGGGTGCGGTTGAAATACTGGCACTGCACCCCGGCATGTTGCAGCCGCGCCACCGCGTGGCGGGCCACCTCTTCGGCGGCGCCATAAACAGTGCCAGAGAAGACAACGAGCTTCATGAGCGAACCCCTAACAATGCGAAGCGGGGCAGTTTATCAGTTCCATCGATAGCGCGCCCTGCCAGCGCTTTAGGCGCTGAACGGAGAATTTTCGGGCGAAGCCAGGCAAGGGAAAATTGGCGATCAAGCGGGCGCATCCGCATTTGGGTTTGCTGGCTACAAATGAGCACTGCGTGATTACATCGGTGATTACATCCGTGATTACATCCGTACCCGTACAACACAGCATCACCGAACGGGATATGTTTCTATAATGGCTACAACGGCCACGGCGCAGGTAGCTTCGCCGGGGTTACCCGGCCCTGGTGCAACGGGCCAATCACGCCTAATGGTGCTATTGTCATGGTTGTACCGCAAGGCCTGAAAACGATCGACGGTAATGATGCGGTTACCGATTGGTTGCCATATCAATGGGTGCCACGCCCCCGCTGATGCGGGCCGCCGTGCCGCCGGTTACATATCCGACCCGAGCATGCCATGCAACCCGACGCGATCCTTACCCAGGATGAGCTGGATTTCATTCAAACCATGCACCGTACCCAGCCGAGCCTGGGCGACACCAGCTCTAGCTTGCTGGTGAACGGCGGCAGCCAGATCAAAGACCTACTTACCCGGCTAATGGCCAATGAGCAGGTCACGATCCAGGCGCAATTCGAAAACCAGCAACTGAGTTTCCCCCTGCAATTGGTCGAAGATGAATTCCACGCCCAGCACATCAAGCTCGGCGCACCGACCATCTACGAAGATGGGCCTATGCTGCGGCCTTGGCGTTTGGCGCTTAAGCACCCGGTAGCACTGGAAGACGAACAGGGCCGTATCACCGATTTGTGGGTGGTGGAAATTTCCTTCAACGGTGTGTTGGTACAGATGCGCAACGGTACCAAGGCGCCGAAGCACTTCGCCCTGTGGTTCAACCCCGAAGGCTATGCGCCGGTGGCCGTACGCGGCGCCCAAGAGCGCAAAACGCCAGAAGGGCTAGTGGCGTACCGGTTGACGCTGTGCAACCCGCAGGAAACCGAGCGGCTACGCTATTACATCCTGCAACAGCACCGCCTGTCGCACCCGCAACTGCATACCGGTTGAACGAGGTGGCCCGGCGCCAGGCCCGGCACTCGCCTTGGGCGAGCCACCCAGGATTAAGGCGAACTCGTATATCCCTACCAGGAATGTAAACGGTGCCCGCTTTCGGTGCGCCATGGCCGAGATTCCGCTAATGGCGCCCTCTGGCGCGCAACATTGCCAGGACCGCGCCAAAGCTTGCCGGACGGAAACACCCCGCGGCGCAACGGTTGCACAAAAGCCTAACGCCCTATAAACCCGAGGGGTGGACCCTGAGTGTGCCGAGGCACAGGCGCCAGAAAGGCCCAATGGCTGGCCCTGGACGCTGGCGGTTTTTTCGGAATAATACTTGCACGTTTTACCAAGCGCATGGCTACCACCCCAGCCGTGCCTTTCGCGAGCCCCTACCCGGGCGCTCGCCAGCACACGGAGATACACAATGTCTACGTCACCCGTTACCCTGCTGGTCGCCCGCCGCGCGGCCAAAGGCCGTTATCCCGAACTGCTCGCGTGGTTGCACGAAGGCGAACGCCTGGCCACCGACTTTCCCGGTTACTTGGGTTCTGGCGTGCTCGCCCCACCAAGCGGTGACGATGAATTCCAGATAATCTTTCGTTTCGCCTGTGAAAACACCTTATATGCCTGGGAGCATTCCGCTTCGCGCCGCGCCTGGCTGATACGCGGCGACGGGCTGTTCGCAGAGCCTTGCGAACACCGCGCGCAAGGGCTCGCCGGCTGGTTCGGCAACCCTGGGCAGCCGCGCCCGCCTCGCTGGAAACAATCGGTGGCCGTGTGGCTGGCGTTTTTTCCGGTGTCATTGTCATTCAATTTTTTGTTCGGTGACTGGCTCGGGCAGTTCGGCTTGCTGCCGCGGGTGCTGATCAGCACGTTGGTGCTTACGCCGATCATGGTGTGCCTGTTCATCCCGCTGGCCACGCGCCTGTTGGCCAACTGGTTGAACCCACCGGCGCGCCCCCGCCCGGTGCCCGACGGGTTACCCCAGGTTCGCTGAAGGCAGCGGGCGGTGGTATAAATTCGCTTTGCCGCCAACTGCCGTGTGAGCCGCCCATGCCCGAACCCCTGCCGATTCTGATTACCGGTGCCGCCCAGCGTATCGGGCTGCACTGTGCGTTGCAGTTGCTGGCCGAGGGGCAACCGGTGATCGCCACCTACCGCACCCCGCGCCCTGGGTTGCAGCCGCTGCGTGAAGCGGGTGCCACGGTGCTGCAAGCGGATTTTTCTAGCGAGGCGGGTGTTTACACGTTCATCGAAGCGCTCAAGGCCACCACCACGCACCTGCGGGCGATTGTGCATAACGCCTCGGCGTGGTTGCCCGAGCAACCCGGGCACGAGGCCCGCACCTTGCAGCAAATGCTCGCTGTGCATGTGCAGGCGCCCTACCTGATCAACTTTGCCTGTGAAGCGATGCTGCGCCACGGCGGCCCAGCGGATATCATTCACCTCAGTGACGACGTTACCCGTAAGGGAAGCGCGCAACACATTGCCTATTGCGCGAGCAAGGCGGCGCTGGAAAACCTCACGTTATCGTTTGCCGCGCGCCTGGCGCCGGCAATCCGGGTAAATACCCTGCGGCCGGCGATGATCATGTTCAACGAGCACGATGATGCCGCCTACCGCGAACGAACGCTCGCCAAGGCAGCACTGGCGATGGAGCCTGGCGCGCAGGTGGTGTACCAAAGCCTGCGCTACCTGCTCGACACGCCCTATATCACGGGTACCACGTTGTCCGTCAATGGCGGGCGGCATCTGAAATAACCGCGGCAAGCGACCGAGTGGAGCAACCTATGGCAAAGCTGGACCCAGGCTTGGCGCGCATCCGGGTCAAGGACCTGCGCCTGCGCACCTATATCGGCATCAACCAGGATGAAATCCTCAACAAGCAGGATGTGTTGATCAACCTGACGATCTGCTATCGCGCCCAAGCAGCGGTGCGCGACAACGACATCGACCATGCGTTGAACTACCGCACCATCACCAAGGCAGTGATTGCCCACATCGAAGACAACCGCTTCGCCTTGCTCGAGCGCCTCACCCAGGAAGTACTGGACCTGGTGATGCGCCACGACGCCGTTACCTATGCCGAAGTCGAAGTCGACAAGCCCCACGCGCTGCGTTTCGCCGAATCGGTATCGATCACCCTGGCCGCCAGCCGGCCCGCCACCACGAGCCCCTCATGAACGACCAACAACGCCTCGAGCTCGAAGCCGCCGCCTTTCGCCGGCTGGTCGAGCACTTCCAAACCCGCACCGACGTGCAGAACATCGACCTGATGAACCTGGCAGGCTTTTGCCGTAACTGCCTGTCCAAGTGGTACAAGGCCGCAGCCGACGACCGGGGTATCGAGCTTTCGCTCGATCAAGCGCGGCAAACCGTGTACGGCATGCCTTACGAGCAGTGGAAGGCGCAATACCAGAAAGAAGCCAGCGCCGAGCAGCAAACCGCGTTCAGCAAAGGGCACCCACATGGCTGACCTCACTAGCTTTCGCGCCAGCCTGAACAGCGGCGAAAACCTGTTCGCCGACACCCTGGCGTTCATCGCCGAGCGCTACCGCTACACCGCTACCGCCTTCAGCAACGGCCCAGTGAACAATGCCGCCGGGCACAACGAAGGTTCCTGTAAAACCTTGGCCATGGCCCTGCTCGAAGGCTTGAGCGATGAAGAAGCCCTGTTGGCCTTTGGCGAACACTACCGGTCGGTAAAAGCCACGCCCGAAGGCAGTGACCATGGCAACATTCGCGCACTGATCGCTCATGGCCTGGCCGGGGTCAGCTTCCAGGGCCAGGCGCTCACGCGTAAGGGCTAGTACCGTGTCTCGGGCGCGCTTCCAGCGGCCCCAGTGAAATTGGCCGCTAGCGCGCGTTGCACAGTGGCTCATGGGAAATCACGCTATCGCGCTCGGGGCCGACCGCTAAACGCGCAAAATCGCGTAAATAATAAACCCCCGTTGAAAACGAGGGCTTATCAGCAGCCGGAACGCAAACTGGCCGGTGTTAATGGGCAGCCGGCAGGCTTATTCGAACGTTGCGCTCTGCAGGCCATCCAGGTAGCGCTCTACGTCCAGCGCGGCCATGCAGCCGGCGCCCGCAGACGTGATCGCCTGGCGGTAAACGTGGTCGGCAACGTCGCCCGCGGCGAATACGCCTGGCACGCTGGTCGCAGTGGCGTTGCCTTCACGGCCGCCCTTGACCACCATGTAACCGTCCTTGAGCTCCAGTTGGCCTTCGAACAGCGCGGTGTTCGGCGTGTGGCCGATGGCGATGAACACGCCATCGACTTTCAGCTCATCGCTGCTGCCATCGTTGTTGCGCAGCCGTGCACCGGTCACGCCCATGTTGTCGCCCAGCACTTGCTCGACTACGGCATTGAGCTTGAACGCGATCTTGCCTTCGGCTACCCGCGCGTGCAGCTTGTCGATGAGGATCTTCTCGGCGCGGAAGGTTTCACGGCGGTGCACCAGGGTGACCTTCTTGGCGATGTTGGCCAAATACAGTGCCTCCTCCACCGCGGTATTGCCGCCGCCAACCACCGCCACCTCACGGTTGCGATAGAAGAAGCCGTCACAGGTGGCGCAGGCAGAAACACCCTTACCCATGAACGCTTCTTCAGACGGCAAGCCCAGGTAACGGGCGCTGGCACCGGTGGCGATAATCAGCGCGTCACACGTATAAGTGCCGCTGTCGCCCTTGAGGGTAAATGGCTTGGCGGCCAAGTCCACGGCGTTGATATGGTCGAAGACGATTTCGGTTTCGAACCGCTCGGCGTGCTTTTGCATGCGCTCCATCAGCGCGGGGCCGGTCAGGCCCTCGACGTCGCCGGGCCAATTGTCGACTTCGGTGGTGGTGGTCAACTGGCCACCCGCCTGCAACCCGGTGATCAACAGCGGCTTGAGGTTGGCGCGGGCGGCATACACCGCAGCGCTGTAACCCGCGGGGCCGGAACCGAGGATGATCACTCGCGAATGGCGAACATCAGACATGTCACACTCCTTTGGACCGGCAGGCACCATTGCCTCGGTCGCAGCGCCGGCGGCGCCGGCTGGGATAAACGGGTTGCCGGCGCACCTGTGCAAGGCCGGTTCGGCAACCCCGAATACGCGCCATGCCGTGCTGGCATGGCGAACGGGTTACAACGCTTTGGCGTTCTCTGCCAGGTAATCGGCCACACCTTGGCTGGTGGCCTTCATGCCTTTTTGGCCCGGGCGCCAGCCAGCAGGGCACACTTCGCCGTGCTCTTCGATGAACTGCAGCGCCTCGACCAGGCGGAGCATCTCATCGACTTCACGGCCCAGCGGCAGGTTATTGACCACCTGGTGCTGCACCACGCCCTGTTGGTCGATCAAGAACGAGGCACGCAACGCCACGCCGTCTTCGTGCTCGATACCATAGGCCCGGGTGATCTCGTGCTTGACGTCGGCCACCATGGGAAATTCAACCTCACCGATGCCGCCTTTCTCAACCGGCGTAGAGCGCCAGGCATGGTGGGTGAACTGCGAATCGATAGACACCCCCACCACCTCGACACCCAGTTCACGGAAACGCGCGATGCGGTTGTTGTGGGCGATAATCTCCGACGGGCAGACGAAGGTAAAGTCCAGGGGCCAGAAAAACAGCACCACGTATTTACCCTTGAGCGCCGACAGCTTGAAGCTGTCGACGAGCGTGCCATTGCCCAGCACCGCTGGGGCGTCGAAATCGGGGGCTTGCTTGTTGACCAGAATGCTCATGTGATTCTCCGGTAGGTGCTAAAGGTTGAGAACTGTATAAGCGCAAAGCTTAGCGAGGTCACAGCGATTAGGGAAATACCCGCAGACAATGCCGCCCATAGAGCGGGCCAATACCCCCTGGCTGTAACACGATGTAAACGCGCTTCCTGCGCAGCGTCTCAGCGGGTAAGGTCGCGCTTGTCTTTGCCTACGGAGCCTTGCATGCCCACCCCTTCCGTTCTTAGCGGCCCCGGTTACCTGCGCCAGGGCCTTAGCCTAATCGCCCGCCCCGAACTGCGGGCCTTCGTGATCCTGCCGCTGGCAATCAACCTCGTGCTGTTCGTGGCCCTGGTGTATGTTGCCGGGCACCAGTTCAACCTGTGGGTCGACCAATTGATGCCCGCGCTGCCCGCCTGGCTGGGTTTTCTCAGTTGGTTGCTGTGGCCGCTGTTCGTGTTGCTGATGCTGCTGATGGTGTTTTTTACCTTTACCCTGGTGGCGAACGTTATCGCGGCGCCTTTCAATGGGTTTCTTGCCGAGAAAGTCGAAGTGGTAATCACCGGCCAGGACCATTTCCCTGCCTTCAGTTGGGGCGAATTGCTGGCCATGATCCCGCGCACCATGAGCCGCGAGATGCGCAAACTCGGCTACTACCTGCCACGGGCGCTGGCCTTGCTGGTGCTATCGTTCATCCCGGTGGCCAACGTGGTCGCCCCACCGTTGTGGTTGCTATTCGGCGTTTGGATGATGGCCATCCAATACATCGACTACCCGGCGGACAACCACAAAATGAGCTGGCAAGACATGCTCGCCTGGCTGCGCCAGAAGCGCTGGCAAAGCTTGAGCTTCGGCGGCATTGTTTACCTGGCCTTGCTGGTGCCGTTGCTCAATATCCTGATCATGCCTGCCGCAGTGGCCGGCGCGACCCTGTTCTGGGTTCGCGAGCGGCACGCAATAAACACTTAATGTGGTGTCTCTGAAGTTCGCCCAGGAATTGACACGTGAATGTTGCTGCCGGTAAGGCGCCGTGACGCGTCATAGCAGGGCTATGGCGCGGCGCGGCAGCGCAGCTCAGCGGTAACCAGCGGTAAAAGGCGCCGTCAAAGGGGGGCCGCCAACTTCTGAAGACACCACACGAGCACTATCTATGGCCCCCCACCGCGCTCAGAGAGGTTCAATCCGGCCTGCGCAATGCTGCGCCCAACCAGAGAACTTCTTATGAACGATGCTTACGACGCCGCCTTCAACGACATATCGGAAAACATTCGCCCGCTGCTGGTGCAATTGCTCGCCGAGCACACGGAGCTGGCCGGGGTAACGCCCGAAACGCTGTTCATCAACGGCATCGACCCAGCCAGTGGCACCGTGATCGACTCACAATCGCTACTGCATGCCACCGTGCACCGCATCATCGAGCGTGACCCACCGGAATACCATGCAGGCTATCCCCACGCAGGCGTGTTCACCCAGGCCTATACCTTCGACGATGCGTTCCGGGTAGAACCCACGTTCCAGGCAATCGACTTCTGGTACATCGTCGGCCAAGCCTACGACGCGGCCTGAGCCCTATTCCCCAACGAGGTACGCATATGGAAATCGACCCAACCCAACGCGATTGGTTGGACCTCAGCGACATCGCGCAACACCTGCATGGCTGGGAAACACTCAAGCACAAACTGCGCTGGCGCCTGGACGAAGCGCTGGCCGAGGCAGGCATCGGCTGCCCCACCGATGCGCTATTCGTTAACGGCGTCAACGACGTGAAGCAAGGCTACGTGATTTCTTCGCAGCCATTGGTCGAGTTCGCCGCCGAAGCGGTGCAGGAGAACCATTCACTGACCTGGCCTAGGCACGCCGAAGTCGGCGTATTCCTTCGCCGGGGCAGTTTTGAGGCGGGTGATCGCATTGACACCCCGGCATTCAATGTGGGCCACTTCTTTCAATTGGTGAACGCAGTTATCGACCGACTTCATTGAGCCAATGCGGTTTCGATCGCGGCGACCACCGCCGGATCGTCGGGCGCTGTGCGCGGTGAAAACCGCGCCAGCACCTGGCCATCCCTCCCAACCAGGAATTTTTCGAAGTTCCAGGTGATATCGCCCGGGAACTCGGCCCCCTCGCCGGCCAGTAGGCTGTAGAGCGGTGCACGCCCAGGCCCGTTCACGTCTACCTTGGCTGCGAGCGGAAAGCTCACACCGTAGTTGACGCTGCAGAACGATTGGATATCTTGCGCGCTACCCGGCTCTTGCCCGGCGAACTGGTTGCAAGGCACGCCCAGCACGCTGAAACCCTGGCCATGGTATTTCTGGTAAAGGGTTTCAAGCGCAGCGTACTGTGGCGTAAGGCCACATTTAGACGCCACATTGACCACCAGCACTACCTGGCCCTTGAAGGTTTCCAAAGGCAAGGGCTTGTCGCCCAGCGATTGCAGCGTCAGTTCATGAAACGCACCCATGGCAGGCTCCTTCAACGTACAGGCTTAAAAACAATGGGCGCCCCCAACAACGAAAAGGGTGCCCCGTTCAGCGAAGGGCGGGCCCCACGCTCAATGGTGATGGCCGCCTTCACCGTGGATATGGCCGTGTGCGATTTCTTCCTGGGTGGCGTCGCGCACGCTAACGACCTTGACTTCGAAGTTTAGGCGTTGGCCGGCCAGCGGGTGGTTGCCGTCTACGGTCACGTCGTCGCCGTCCAGGTCGCGGATGGTCACGATTTGCATTTGGCCGTCGGGTGCCGATGCATGGAATTGCATGCCCACTTCCAGCTCATCGACCCCTTCGAACATGCTGCGGCTCAGGGTGCTCACCAGTTCCGGTTGAAAATCGCCATAGGCGTCTTCCGGTTCGATGGTCACATTCAGTTCATCATCGGCTTGTTTGCCCTCAAGCGCTTTTTCCAGGCCGGGGATAATATTGCCGGCGCCATGCAGGTACGCCAGCGGTGCACCACCGGCGGAGCTGTCGATGACCTCACCAGCATCGTTGGTCAGGGTATAGTCGATGGAGACAGCCTTGTTGGCGGCGATCGGCATGGGGTAAGACCTTTTGCATGAGTATGTGGAAAGCACCAGTGTAAACAAGCCTTCGGGCGATTGCGAACCGCAGCGGCGCACACTGATCACCGGTTTCGCCCAGGACGAGCATGGCCATTGGTTCGCGCGGTTGTCGTGCGGGCATACCCAACACCTGCGCCACGATCCGCCTTGGCAACAAAGGGCCTGGGTAATAGACCCGGAAGAACGCGCGCGGCGCATCGGCCAAGCCTTCACCTGTGGCTGGTGCCGCCGGGGCACGGTGGGCGATACTCTGGCCCCGTGACGTTATCTTACGTGATCGGCCGGCCAACAGGCCGACACGCACCCTGCACCCTTCGAGAGCCTCTCACATGCAGACCTTTTTCCTCGCGCCAACCGACTTCGGCGTAGGCCTGACCTCCATCAGCCTGGGCCTGGTACGCGCCCTGCAGCGCACCGGCCTGCAGGTGGGCTTCTTCAAACCAGTGGCCCAGCCACACCCGGGCGACACCGGCCCAGAACGGTCCACTGAACTGATCGCACGCACCCACGGCTTGCAGCCCCCCGCGCCGCTGAGCTTGGCGCAAGTCGAACGCATGCTCGGCGATGGCCAGCTCGATGAACTGCTCGAAGCCATCGTGACCCTGTACCAGCAGGCCAGCGCCGGCAAGGACGTACTGATCGTCGAAGGCATGGTGCCTACCCGCCAGGCCAGCTACGCGGCGAGGGTTAACCAACACCTGGCCAAAAGCATGGACGCCGACGTGATCCTTGTCTCTGCCCCGGAGAGCGAAGCCTTGGCCGAACTTTCGGGCCGGGTAGAACTGCAAGCGCGGCTGTTCGGTGGCCCGCGCGACCCCAAGGTGTTGGGGGTAATCCTCAACAAAGTACGCACCGAACAAAGCCTGGAGGGCTTCGCCAGCCGGTTGCGTGAACACTCGCCGTTGCTACGCGGCGGCGACTTCCGCCTGCTGGGCTGCGTGCCCTACCAAGAAGACCTTAACGCCCCCCGTACCCGGGATGTGGCCGAGTTACTCGGCGCACACGTGATCAATGCCGGTGATTATGAACAACGGCGCATGGCCAAGATCATCCTCTGCGCGCGCACCGTGGTGAATACCGTGCCGCTGCTCAAACCCGGTGTGCTGGTGGTCACGCCAGGCGACCGCGACGACATCATCCTGGCCGTGAGCCTGGCCACGCTCAACGGCGTGCCATTGGCCGGGCTACTATTGACCAGCGATTCGATGCCCGACCCACGCATTCTCGACCTGTGCCACGGCGCGCTGCAGGCTGGTTTGCCGGTACTGTCGGTGAGCAGCGGTTCATACGACACCGCCACCCGGCTCAACCAATTGAACCGGGAAATCCCGGTGGATGACCATGAACGCGCCGAAACCATCACCGATTTCGTTGCCAGCCACCTCGAAGCCCGTTGGCTTGAGCAACACTGCGGCACCCCACGCGAGCTGCGCTTGTCGCCGGCGGTGTTCCGCTACCAATTGACCCAACGTGCGCAACAAGCCAACAAACGCATCGTGCTGCCAGAAGGCAACGAGCCGCTGACCATCCAAGCCGCGGCTATTTGCCAGGCCCGGGGCATCGCCCGCTGCGTGCTGCTGGCCCGGCCCGACGAGGTCCAGGCCGTGGCCCGCGCCCAAGGTATCGAGCTGCCTCCGGGGCTGGAAATCCTAGACCCAGACGCCATTCGTGAACGTTATGTGGCGCCGATGGTGCAACTGCGGCGCAGCAAGAACTTGAACGAGCCGATGGCCGAACAGCAACTTGAAGACCCGGTGGTAATCGCTACCATGATGTTGGCGCTCGATGAAGTGGACGGTTTGGTGTCGGGGCTGGTGCATTCCACGGCCAATACCATTCGCCCAGCATTGCAGCTGATCAAGACTGCCCCAGGTTGGAACCTGGTGTCGTCGGTGTTCTTCATGCTGTTTCCCGACCAAGTGCTGGTGTACGGCGACTGCGTGATGAACCCGCACCCCAATGCTGAGCAGTTGGCGGAAATCGCCCTGCAAAGTGCCGACTCTGCCCAAGCTTTCGGCATCGTCCCGCGGGTGGCGATGCTCAGCCACTCAAGCGGCCAGGCCGCCACGGGCGAAGATGTGGAAAAAGTGCGCGAAGCGACGTTGTTGGCCCGCGAAGCCCAGCGCAGCTTGCAAATCGATGGCCCATTGCAATACGACGCCGCCAGCAATGAGCAGGTGGCCCGCCAACTGGCCCCTGACAGCGAAGTGGCAGGCCGCGCCACGGTGTTCGTGTTCCCGGACCTGAACAGCGGCAACACCACCCACAAGGCCGTGCAGCGCAGCGCCGACTGCGTCAGCCTCGGCCCCATGCTGCAGGGCCTGCGCAAGCCGGTGAACGACCTGCCCCGCGGCGCCCAGGTCGACGACATCGTTTACACCATTGCCCTCACCGCCATCCAAGCGAGCCGCGTGGTGGAGATATAAACGGCCGTTTCAAACGTTGATACGAGCACCGGCAACTGGGTTCATATCAACTTCTGGAACACCTACGATGCTCGCACACGCATTGGCCGGTGAATGCTACTGCCGGCCACGGCAACGCAGCCCGGCAGCAAAAGGCACCGTCAGAATCGTGCAGCCAACTTTGAAATCCCACACTAGCAATATTGCTAGTTACCGGCACACCCTCCCCCCTGCAGAATGGCGTGGTATCGGTTCACGGGCTCGTTGGGCCATGGAATATTTAGCCAAGGGGAAGCAGCATGAACAGAACACACGTTTTAATCGTAATCGTGTGCGTTCTTGTCAACGGCTGCCAAACATCCAGCGCCACAGGTATGAGCGATGAGGGCATCGCCCACCGGCTGAATGCCCGGTATACCGACCTTCAAGAGGGCTGTGCAAATGAAATGCCGGCCTATACGTGCACGGGGGTTTTTGTCAGGGCGATATCCGCCGGCTCGCTGGAGTACTTCTGGCGCCCTTCGCAGACGGCACAAGCACTGGGGGCTGAGCGCTATGCATTCCTTCGTGCAGACTTGGGCATCCAACACCTGCAGTACCCTCAAGGCTTCATTCTAAGCGGCCAAGATAACGGCCAGGCGCCTGTGCAGGTGCTGTGCAACTATCCGCTTTCGCTCGACCTGACCCCGTCCAGGGCCAGCCATGGCTGCGGGCTACTGGATGGTACGGTGCCGGGTGCCGAGCAGGTTAGCAGTTGCGCCAGTGAAGGGGTGGCCGACGCGCCGTCGTTCATGGCCCGCTACCGGCAAGAGCAACAAGACCCCAGGCGGCAATGCTCCTTGAACCCCCGCGATGGCAATGGGCTGGCTATCGAAAAAGGCGTACGCCAGTTGCTACAAGCTGGGGTGGCGGCGCAGCCAAACGCGTGGCTCGTTCGCAACAACACTGACAGCGATGTTCCGGTGGCGCCTATCCAAGCCCTGTACTTCGACGTGGCCTTTGCCCGGCAGGGCGCATTGACCGCTGCCCAACGCGCGCAAAACAGCTACTTCCTGGCGACGGGAAACTGGTTACCCATTTTGCGAATGGATGTAAGCCAACCGGCGACACAGCGGTTTGATTTCGAACTGGCTGACCAGCTGTATAACGGTTATGCGATTGCTAGCGAGTTGAATGCTCGCTACAGCGATACACGGGCAGAATGCCCTGACGGTACACCCGGCTATAATTGCAATGGGATTTTCCTACGAGGCGTTCAACCCACCTCCGCTGAACACGCGTAAAACCCCACTGCGCAGAATATTCAATATGACGGTATTTCTTTTAACTTTCTGCGCCAGGATGCCAATATCAAACATACCCTGACCAGTACCGGCTTCATATTCGACACGCCCATGGCGCCGGCGGAATATCCTGTCCGTTATCGCTGCGGTTACCCGGTGGACGTGGCCAGCGCCGGAAGCCGTGACCGCTGCACGTTTCAGAACACCTGCCAAGCGCTCGGAGTTGACTCCGTGCAAGGGTGGGCCGCGCGATACGGCGAGGCGGAAGACACCAGTTGCTCATTCAATCCCTCGGCCAAGGAGTTTTCGCTGAATATCGCGATCCGCTCGCAGCTTGTCACCGACGCTTATGGGTATAACGAAATGATTTTAAGCGCCTGGCCACAAAACAAGCCCTTGGATATTCCGTTGCAGGCTTGGTTTTACACCCACAACGCCTTGGGCTCAGTTTTCGACCCGGTTGTTTCTGGCCAATTCCTGCAACGGGACTTCGTGAAGCAAACCGGCCATTTCCGGCCGCTGCTGCGGCTGCGCATTGGGGCGGCACAGCCCTTCAGCTACGACCCGCAAGAACAATTTCTGGTCGAGGATGAAGCGTTTCCGTTCATCGATTAGCAGGCTTATTCGAGCCTGCCGGGCCAGGGCAATGCAGGGCGCACGCCGGGGCGTACAAAAAACATCCCGGGGGCGCCCTGGCATACCCGGCGCATCCGCCGGCAGGCACTTCAAGCGCAACGCCGCCAACCGGACCGCCACCGGTCTACTGTTGCGCCGGCGCCTCATACTGCTGCCCTGGAATCGGCTTGAGGTTGACCTCAACCCGGCGGTTCTGCGCACGCCCATTGGCATCGGCATTGCTGGCGATCGGCTGGTCCGGGCCCATGCCGCGCACCGCCAGCCGGGTGGTGTCCACGCCCTGCGAAGTCAGGTAGGTAGCCACCGCCTGCGCGCGGGCCTGGGATAAGTCCATGTTGTGCTGGCGGCTGCCGGTGCTGTCGGTAAAGCCGACGATCTCGATGATGTTTTCGTTGAACTGCTTGAACGAAGTCGCCAGGTTATTGAGCGGCGAATAAAAGCTGGGAGCTATGGCCGAGGAGTCGGTGGCGAAGGTGATGTTGCCGGGCATGATCAGCTTGATCTGATCGCCCTGGCGTTGCACCTCAACGCCGGTGTTGGCCATGCTCGCGCGCAGTTGCGCTTCCTGGCGGTCGGCGTAGTAGCCGTAACCGGCCGAGGCGGCACCCGCGACCACGGCGCCGATCAGCGCGCCCTTGCCACGGTTGTTATGGTCGATGGCTGCCCCAGCGACGGCACCGGCCAACGCACCCAGCCCGCCATACTTGGCGGTGCGGCTAACGCCCTGGCCGCTTTGAGCCTGCCCTTGGTTATCGTAAGGATTCGGCGACGCACAGCCAGACAATAGGGCCGCGGCTACGGTGGCGAGAATCAGTCGACGCGAGGTGAACATCTCAAGGCTCCTACTCAGGCAAAAGGTGGCCACAGCACACAGCTGCGCATGGCCATTGGAACGCCGGAAGCGATTGAAATTCAATGACAAAAGCTTTAGGCGCGAACGAAGGGATTCTCGCGCATTTCTTCCCCCAGCGTGGTGTCGGAACCGTGACCCGTTATGACCACGGCGGTTTCATCCAGCGTATAAAGCTGCTGCACCGAACGCACGATCTGCCGCGCATCCCCGCCCCACAGGTCGGTGCGGCCAATCCCCCGGCGGAACAAGGTATCGCCGGCAATCAGCAACCCGGCGCCCTCGAACCAGAAACTCATCGACCCTGGCGTATGGCCAGGCGTATGCAATGCCACCCCGCAGCCGCAGGCCAGTGCTTCGCCATGCTCGAGCCAGCGATCCGGCGGCGGCACCGAGGTATAGGGCACGCCGAACAGCTGGCACTGCATTTCGAGGTTATCCCATAAGAACTGGTCGCCCCGGTGCAGATGCAACGTGGCGCCGGTTTGCTCCTTCATTTTGCCGGAAGCGAGAAAGTGGTCCAGGTGGGCATGGGTGTGAAGGATGCTCACCGCCTTCAGGCCATGCTGCTCCAGCCGCGCCATGATCTGCTCGGGGTTGCCGCCAGGGTCCACCACCAAGGCTTTTTTCGTGAGCGGGTCGCCGATGATCGTGCAGTTGCACTGCAACGGGCCGACGGGGAAGGTTTCGCGGATAAGCTTCGGAGTGGTTGGCATGGCGGCGGCACTGAACACGAGAAAGTTAAGCCCCATCACAGCACAACCTGCCCTGCCCCGGCTATGCCTGATCGCCGCCCAATAGCTGCGCATAGCGCGGCAGGTCGATATTGCCACCGCTGATGATCACCCCCACTCGCTTGCCTTGCCATTGCTCAGCCACTTGCCGCAAGGCTGCAAGCCCCAGGCAACCGGTGGGCTCGACCACCATTTTCATGCGTTCGGCATAAAACCGCAGGCAACTGATCAGTGCTTCATCGCTGGCGGTGAGGATGTCGTCTACGTGCCGTTGGATAATGGCGAAGGTGTACTGCCCCAGGTGCTGGGTTTGCGCACCATCAGCCAGGGTTTTAGGGGTATCGATGTGAACGATGTGCCCGGCGCGTAGCGACTGCTGGCCGTCGTTGCCGGCGGCCGGTTCCACGCCATAAAGCTTGCACTGCGGCGCCAAGGCGTGGGTGGCCAGGGCCGTACCGGCGAGTAGGCCGCCGCCACCGAGCGGTACGAACAGTGCATCGAGTGGGCCCACCTCTTCGAACAGCTCTTTGGCCGCGGTGCCTTGCCCGGCGAGCACGCCGGGGTGGTCGTAGGGTGGGATCAGCGCCATGCCGTGCTCTTCGGCCAGGGCCCGGCCGATGGCCTCGCGGTCTTCCAGGTAGCGGTCGTAGGTCACCACCGCGGCGCCGTACCCACGGGTGGCGGCCAGCTTGGCCGCCGGGGCGTCTTGCGGCATCACGATGGTCGCCGGGATACCGAGGATGCGCGCCGCCAGGGCAACGCCCTGGGCATGGTTACCGGAAGAAAACGCCACCACCCCGAGCGCGCGCTGGCGCTCGCCGAACTGCGCCAGGGCATTGAAAGCGCCGCGGAACTTGAAAGCACCCATGCGCTGGTAGTTTTCGCATTTGAAGAACACTTGCGTACCGAGGGCTTGGTCCACGGTGCGCGAGGTCAGCACCGGCGTGCGATGGGCGTGGCCCTCAAGGCGCTGGGCGGCGGCTTCTACATCGGCATAAGTAGGCAACTGCAAGGTGCTCATAAGCGGGTTTCCTAAAGTGGGAGGGCGGCGCTGGGCAGTCGGCCTATTCAACCACTGCTCACGGCGCAATTCCCAGATTTCCTTGAACATCGGGCCGGCCACGAAGCGGCCTTCTTCCACCCGCACCAGGCGCATGCCCTCGCGTTCAGACACCCGTTTGGACGCCAGGTTGGCCTCTGCCTTGGGTACGTGCAACAGCGGGCGCCCGAGGGTGGCGAACCAGTGGTGGTTGATCACCTCGCACGCTTCGCGTATATACCCGCGGCCCTGCCACGCCGGCGCCAGCCAAAAACCGCGGTTGTTGCCGGGGTATTCATAGAGGCCGATGCTGCCGATACATTGCTGCGGCTCAGCGGCCAGGCGGATCATCCAGTGCCGCTCTTCGCCCCGCTCAATGGCCGGCAGCGCATGGTCGCGCACGAACGCCAACGCACCGTCGGCCGGGTACGGCCAGGGCACGCGGCTGTCGAGGTAGCGCACCACTTCCCAGTGTGGGAACAACTGCTGGATGGCGGGCGCATCGGCCAGTTGCAGGGGGGTGAGCAACAGGCGCGCGGTGGTAAAGGTAGGCAGTGCATCCATGGCGAAAAAAGCATTTGAATGGGTAGGGCATAGTGACCTATTTCGCACCACCCTGGCACCCGGCGGTCATAAGTTTATCTTTCCCATGGCCAGGGCTGCCGCATGACCCCATTGAAGATCGCGACCTTCAACATCAACGGCATTCGTGCACGCCTGCCAGGGCTGCTGGGGTGGCTGGAGCGCGAACGGCCGGATGTAGTGTGCCTGCAGGAATTGAAGGCCGCCGACGACGCGTTTCCCGCCGCCGAGATCGAAGCCGTCGGCTACGGCGCACTTTGGCAAGGCCAAGCGTCATGGAATGGGGTGGCAATACTGGGCCGCGATACCCAACCGCTGGAGCACCTGCGTGGGCTGCCCGGCGACCCTGGCGACAGCCACAGCCGTTACC
The DNA here is from genome assembly GCF_014694385.1 of Pseudomonas typographi. Lineage (GTDB taxonomy): Bacteria > Pseudomonadota > Gammaproteobacteria > Pseudomonadales > Pseudomonadaceae > Aquipseudomonas > Aquipseudomonas typographi. The sequence continues at coordinate 128,834 of NZ_JAAOCA010000006.1, forward strand.
TCGAAGCGGCCGTGCACGGTGTGCTGGTGGCCTGCCTGTACCTGCCCAACGGCAACCCTCAGCCAGGGCCAAAATTCGACTATAAGCTGGCCTGGTTCGAGCGGCTGATAGCCCACGCCGCCACCCTGAAGGCCAACGACCACCCGGTGGTGATGGCCGGGGATTTCAACGTGGTACCCACCGACTTCGACATCTACGACCCGAAATCCTGGCGCAAAGACGCGCTGCTGCAACCGCAAAGCCGGGAGGCCTTCCAGCGCCTGCTCGACCAAGGCTGGTGCGATGCGCTACGCACGCTGTATCCAAACGAGCGGCTTTACACCTTCTGGGATTATTTTCGCCAGCATTGGCAACGCAACAGCGGCCTGCGCATCGACCACCTGCTACTGAACCCGGCGCTGGCACCCTACTTGAAAAGCGGCGGTGTCGATGCCTGGGTGCGCAACGAGCCCCATGCCAGTGACCATGCACCTACCTGGATCGAGGTGGGCGGCGGCAAACGAAAGCCTGGCACCGGGCATTGACCACCGCTCATCCACCGCCCAGGCATGCACTTCGAACAACGGGCTAGCGGTTGGGTCCACCGTTGAGACTGGCCCGCCATAAGGTCAGCGAACCTACCGTGTTCAGCCCAACTGAGTACCCGCCCATGCCAGACGTGCAGCCGCTGCCGTTCGACCCTGCGTTCGAACAAAAACCTGATGACGAAGACCAGACCATCGCCGAGATGGTCGAGGTACTACGCAGCATCTCGCAAACAACCTATGCCAGCGGTGGCCATGCGCTACGCAGCGTGCACGCCAAAAGCCATGGCTTGCTCAAGGGCACCTTCGAGGTACTCGGCGGCTTACCGGCCGAATATGCCCAGGGGGCGTTCGCTGCCCCGCTCAAAGGCCCTTGCGTGCTGCGGCTTTCGACCAACCCCGGCGATATCCTGGCCGACAGCGTGTCTACCCCCAGGGGCCTGGCGGTGAAAATGATCGGAGTGCCCGGCACCCGCCTGGCTGGCAGCGAAGGCCTGCAAACTCAGGATTGGGTAATGCAGGATGCACCGGCGTTCAGCGCGCCAACCCCGAAAGCCTTCTTGAAAACCCTCAAGCTGTTGGCCAAGACCACCGACCGCGCCGAGGGCCTGAAAAAGGCGTTGTCCGCGGTGTTACGCGGCAGCGAAAAAGTCGTCGAAGCCTTCGGCGGGCAGAGCCCCACCCTCAAGAGCCTGGGCGGCCACCCGGAAACCCACCCGCTGGGTGAAACCTTCTACACCCTGGTGCCTATCCTGTACGGCAAGCATTTCGCCAAGCTCAGCGTGGCGCCCGTGTCGCCGGAGCTCCAAGCATTGACCGACGCACCGCTGAACGTGAACCGGAAGCCCGACGGCCTGCGCGAGGCAGTGAACGATTTTTTTGCCACCCAGGGCGGGGTGTGGGAAATCCGCGTGCAATTGGGCGTCGACATCGAAAAAACGCCCATTGAAGACGCCTCTGTGGTGTGGCCGGAGGCGTTGGCCCCCTATGTCACCGTGGCGCGCATCGAAGTGCCGGCGCAACCGGCTTGGACCGAGGCGCTTTCGAAACAAATCGATGACGGCATGCTGTTCAGCCCTTGGCAAGCCCTGGCCGCCCACCGCCCGCTGGGCGGCATCATGCGCTCGCGCAAACCGGCGTACGAGATGTCTGGGCAATGGCGCGCCGAACACAACGGGTGCCCAATGCATCACCCCAGCCGTGGCGAACCACTTTAAGCGGCCAGCGGGGGGCCCTCCTTAGCGCCGGTACACGCCTACCTGCGCGCCCTCCACCACTTGCCTGACCGCCAGCAACGCTACCCGTAGCGTCGCCAGCGGGACGGAACCCAGGGCCAGGCGCAGCGCATGGGGCACCTGGGCGCCGACGGTGAACGGCTCGGCGGTGGCGACGCAGATGCCCGCGTTCAGCAAGGCCATGGCCACTTGGTCCGCCCGTGCGTCTTCAGCCAGTGGTAGCCAGATAAAATACGACGCGGGGTGGCTTAGGTAACTCAGGCCCTGCAGTACGTCACGGGCGATGGTCTGGCGGCGGCTGGCATCTTCGCGCTTATGCGCCTCGAGGCGGGCGACGGTGCCGTCTTCGAGCCAGGCGGTGGCCAGGGCTGTAAGCACCCCGGGGGTGTTCCAGGTGGTTGCGCGGATCATCCGCTCCAGGGCCGGCACCCACGCCAACGGCGCCGCAACGAAGCCGATGCGCAGGCCCGTGGCCACGCTCTTGGACAGCCCGCACACGTACAGCGTGCGCTCCGGGGCCAACTGCGCCAGGGGTGGCGCGGGTGCAGCGGCCAAGTAGGCATAGGCGGCGTCTTCGATCAAGGTGAGGTCATGGGTGCGGGCAATGGCCACCAGGCGCTGGCGCTGTTCCAGCGGCATCACCCAACCCAAGGGGTTATGCACGGTGGGCATGCAGTACACCGCACGCACCGGCCGCGTACTGCAGGCGCGGGCCAGCGCACCGAGGTCCGGGCCTTGGTCGCCAGCGGGCAACGGCACGCATTCGATACCCAAGGCCGCAGCCAGCACTTTGAACCCTGGGTACGTCAGGGCGTCGGCGGCCACCACGTCGCCCGCCCGCAGCCGGCTCAGCAGGCTGATTGCCAAACCGTGCTGGGCGCCGTTGGTGATCAGCACCTGCTCGGCACGCGCGGGTACGTCGTGGGTATGCAGGTAGCGCGCCACCGCCGCGCGCTCGTGCAAGCGCCCTGCATGGGGCTGATAACGCAGCAGGGCCTGCAAATCGCCAGCCGCCGCCAGTTGGCGCAGGCCGCTACGCAGCAGGTCGGCTTGGCCGGGCAATATAGGGTAGTTAAAGTTAAGGTCTACCACACCTTCGACAATGTCTTGCTGCTCGACACCTAAACCGCGCGGCAGGGCGTTTTCGCGCACGAAGGTACCGCGCCCTGTTTCGCCGCTGACCAACCCCATGGCTTCAAGCTCAGCGTATACCCGGCTGGCAGTGGCCAGTGCCAGGCCATGCTCCTCGGCCAAACTGCGGTGGGTGGGCAAGCGGGTACCTGGGGCTAGCTGGCCGCTATGAATGGCAGCCTTGAGGCGGTCGACCACCTGCTTGTAGCGCGCTTTGGGCATCAACTGTATCCAGTACAATTTTTTGATTGCACTGATAGTGCGCCCCACACTGTGGCCAGGCAACCGGCACCGAGGCCGCTTATGGCACGCAGTGGCAACATCCGCCTGGGCGATAACGCCGCGGGCTGGCTTAATGGTTTTATCGGGGTGCTGATCTTCAGCGGCTCGCTGCCAGCCACCCGCGTGGCGGTGCAAGCATTCGACCCGTGGTTCCTGACCGGCGCACGGGCGTCCCTGGCTGGGCTGTTGGCGCTGTTGCTGTTATGGCGGTGCAAGCCACCGCTGCCGGCCGGCCGGCAATGGGCTGCCCTGTTCATCGTAGCGCTGGGGGTGGTACTGGGCTTTCCACTGCTAACCGCCCTGGCCCTGCAGCACCTGACTTCGGCCCACTCGATCATGTGGCTAGGCTTGCTGCCGCTGGCCACGGCCGGTTTTGCCGTGCTACGCGGCGGCGAGCGGCCCAAGCCTGCGTTTTGGTGCTTTGCGCTACTGGGCAGCCTGTTGGTGGTGGGCTTCGCCGCCACCCAGGGTTTACAGGCATCGCCGCGGGGCGACCTGTTGATGCTGCTGGCGGTGGCCGTGTGCGGCCTTGGCTACGCCGAAGGCGCGCGGTTGTCCCGCAGCCTGGGTGGCTGGCAGGTCATCTGCTGGGCCCTGCTGCTGGCGCTGCCGGTGATGGCGGTGCTGGCGGCCGCGCGCGCGCCCACCTCGCTGGCGGGTGTCGCGGCCCCTGCCTGGTGGGGCCTGGGTTATGTGTCGCTGTTCAGCATGCTGCTGGGCTTCGTGTTTTGGTACCGCGGGCTGAGCCTGGGCGGTACCGCCGCCGTGGGCCAACTGCAGTTGCTGCAGCCATTGTTCGGTTTGCTGTTGGCCGGCGCCCTGCTCGGTGAGCACGTCACTGCCGGCATGTTCGGGGCCACAATGGCGGTGGCGCTGTGCGTGGCCGGTGCGCGGCGGTTTGCCGGATAAACGCCCGAGGGGCCAAAGCCATGACTTGCGAGGTACAGCCCTGGCATGATGGCGACCTGGCTCCCACCCTCATGACCCACCGGAACCCCCATGGCCACCCTGCCCCCACGCCTCGCTCGCCGCCTGCTCAGCCTCGATGACTTCGAACACGCCGCCCGCCGGCACCTGCCGCGCCCGCTGTTCGGCTACATCGCCGGTGCCGCCGAAGATAACCAATCATTCCACGCCAACCGCCAGGCCTTTGCCGAGCATGCGTTGCTGCCGCGGGTGTTGGTGGATATTTCCCGGCGCAGTACCGAGGTGCAGTTGTTCGGCCAGCGCTATGGCCAGCCGTTTGGCCTGGCGCCGATGGGGATCAGCGCACTCACCGCGTACCGTGGCGACCTGGTGTTGGCACAGGCCGCGCGGGAAGCACAGGTGCCGATGATCATGAGCGGCTCGTCGTTGATACGCCTGGAAGAGGTGGTTAAGGCCAACCCGGACGCCTGGTTCCAGGCCTATTTGCCAGGGGATGAACCCAACATCCTGGCGCTGCTGGACCGAGTGCGCCGCGCTGGGTTCGGCACCTTGGTGATTACGGTAGACGTGCCCCTGGCGGCCAACCGCGAAAACAACCTGCGCAGCGGCTTCTCCCTGCCGCTGCGGCCCACGCCACGGCTGGCCTGGGATGGGTTGAGCCACCCGCGTTGGTTGTTCGGCACATTTCTTCGCACCTTGCTACACCACGGCATGCCGCATTTCGAAAACAACTACGCCTACCGCGGCGCACCGGCACTGTCGCCCCGGGCATTGCGTGATTACAGCGACCGGGGGCACCTGAACTGGCAGCATTTGGCGCGCATTCGCGAGCGCTGGCCGGGGCGCTTGGTGATAAAGGGCATTCTGCATCCGGCTGACGCTCGGCGTGCTTGCGACCTGGGCGCCGACGGCTTGATCGTGTCGAACCACGGTGGCCGCCAGCTCGATGGGGCGGTGGCGTCACTGCGTGCCCTGCCGGCGGTGGTGGATGCCTGCCCGAATATCCCGGTGATGCTCGACAGCGGCGTGCGCCGTGGCAGCGATGTGCTCAAGGCGCTGGCGCTGGGGGCAACGTTCGTGTTCGTCGGCCGGCCGTTCGGGTTCGCCGCGGCGGTAGGCGGCCAAGCAGGCGTGGCCCATGCCATTGGCCTGCTTGGCGCGGAGGTGTCACGTAACCTGGCGCTGCTGGGGCTGTGCCGGCTCGATGAGCTGGGCCCGCAAGTACTGGCGCCCAGCGGCGGCTGACGTGCCGCGTGGGCGCGGCATACGGTCAGGGCATGACCGGGGGCACATAGGCCAGCGTCATGGAAAACGCCCACAGCATGAACAACACCAGCGGCGTGTGCACCAGCAACTGGGTAAAGGTAAAACCCACCACATCGCGCGCCTTGACGCCCAGCACGCCGAGCAGCGGCAACATCCAGAACGGATTGATCAGGTTGGGCAGCGCCTCGGCGGCGTTGTACACCTGCACCGCCCAGCCCAGGTGCACCTTCAGCTCATTGGCCGCTTGCATCACGTAAGGTGCTTCGACAATCCACTTACCGCCGCCGGAGGGCACGAGAAAGCCCAGCACGGCCGAGTAGGCGCCCATCACCACGGCGAAGGTGTCGTGGTTGGCCACCGACACGAACGCGGCCGCCAGGTGCTGGGAAAGGGTCACGCCATCGGGGCCGGCCGCCTTGGTGAGGATAAAGGCAATCGCCCCGTAGAGTGGGAACTGGATCAGCACACCCGCCACTGACGGCACCGAGCGCGCCACCGCCCGCAAAAAGCGCTTGGGCCGCCAACTCAGCAGCATGCCCAGTATCAGGAAGAGGAGGTTATAGGTGTTCAACGCAGAGATGGCGTAGATCGGGTCTTTGCTGGTGAATTCACCGAACAGCCACACCGCACCCAGCGCCACGATCAACAAGGTCAGCAGCGGGCTATGTTCAAGCCACTCACCGGGGCGCTGCGCAGGCGCCATGTCGTCGTCGGCTTGGGCCAGGTCTACGCCCATGGCCTGGGCGGTGCGCGCGCGCTCCGGCGAAGGGGTAGAGGCCCAGGCCACCAGCAGCGACGCCGCCGTCAACACCGCGGCCATGGCCAGCGACTGCCAAAGGAAGATGGTTTGCGAGAACGGGATCACCCCGGTGATGTCCAGCAGCGACTTGGGCAAGCTGGCAGGGTTGGCCTGCAACTGGGCCGCCGCGGAACTCAGGCCCAGCGCCCAGGTAGCGCCCATGCCCAGGTAGGCGGCGGCGCCGGCGGCGCGGTAGTCCATTTTCAGCCCTTCACGGCGCGCGATGGCACGTACCAGCAAACCGCTGAACACCAGGCTGATGGCCCAGTTGAACAGCGCGGTGGTCAGGCTCACCAGGGCAATGAAGGCGACCGCGCCGCGCGCCGTGCGCGGCAGCGCCGCCAGCCGGGTGATGAGCTTCGAGGCCGGCGGCGAAACCGCCACCACGTACCCGGAGATCGCCACGAAGGCCATCTGCATGGTGAACGGGATCAGGCTCCAGTAACCATCGCCGAACGCACCGGCCACCGCGCGCAGCGGCGCGCCACAGGCGAGCGCGCCGAGCGCGACGGCGATAACCGCCAGGGCGGCAAAGATATACGAGTCGGGGAACCAGCGCTCCGACCAGTTGGATACGCCCACGGCGATCCGTTCGAACAACCCCGGCTGGGCGGGGGGATTGGCTGCGTGCAACAGGGTGTCTTGCATAGCTGTCTTCCTCGGGTGGGCTGGACAGGCAGAAAAAAGTACGTAGCGCTTTATCGTTATTATGCGTGGTTCAGGTACACCCGTTGGGCGGCGGCCAGGTCCTCCAGGGCAGTGCCAACGGCTTTGAACACGGTGGTTTGGGTATCGCTTGTGCGGCCTGGGTGGCGGCCCTGGCATAGGGCAGCGAGGTCTGCCAGCACCTGGCCGGGCGCGAACACGCCGTTGGCGATAGGGCTGAGCAGGTCGCCGGCCTTGAGCAGGGCTTCGTCGGTGTCGACGAACACGCAGGTGCCGTCGAAACAGGCGTCGTCGCTTTCGCGCATCTGTGGGGTAAAGCCGCCGATCAGATCCAGATGGGTGCCGGGGCGCAACCAAGCGCGGCGAACCAACGGCGCGGTCGACAGCGTGGCGCAGGTGACGATATCAGCCTCGCCGCAGGCCGCCTCAAGGTCGTTCACCGCCTGGGCGGCGAAGCCTTGCTCGGCCAGGCGTGCGGCGAGCGCGTGGGCTTGGGCTTGGTGGATGTTCCACACCAGCACCCGGCGGATTGGCCGCACACAACGGTAGGCCGGCGCCAACAGGCTCGCGACTCGCCCAGCGCCCACCACCAGCAGGGTTTCGGCATCGCTACGGGCCAGCTTCGAAGCGGCCAGCGCCGAGGCGGCGGCGGTACGCCGGGAAGTGATTTCGTTGCCATCGATCAAGGCCAGCGGCGCGCCGCTGGTGGCATCGTGCAGTAAGTAGGTCGAATGCAGGCCGGGCAATTGGCGCTGGCCGTTTTCCGGGTAGATGGCCACGGTTTTGATCCCGAAGAACCGGGCATTCCAGGCCGGCATCAATAGTACCGACGCCGGGCAACCTGCCTCGGTGCTCAAGTCGTGAAGGTGGCGCAGCGGCACCCGCGCCGGTTCGCAGAATGCTGCTTCCAACGCCGGGATCAACTGCTCGAACGGCAACGCGGCGCGGGTTTGCTCAGCATCGAAAATCAACATGCTCAAAAGGCCTCCATCAGGCATCCAGCGTCAATGCGCTGGTGGGTATCGCCTGGCATGCCAGGCAGGTGTCGTCGCTGTCGGGTTCCTCGCCATGCAGGTGCGCCACTTGGCCATGGGCCACGCGCACCGCACAGCTTTCGCACTGCCCCACACGGCAGCCACTGGGCAGGCTAAGCCCCAAGCGTTCGGCAAAATTGAGCAGGGGCCCATCGGCGGAGGTCCAGGTACGGGTGATACCGGAGCGGGCGAAGGTCACGTCGAAAGCTTGGCCAGGGGTGATGCTGGCCACCTGCGGAGAACGAAACGCTTCCTGCTGGATATCCAGGCGCGGTACACCGGCGCTGATCAACCCTTCGGTGAAATGCGCCATCATCGCCTGTGGCCCGCACAGGTACACCAGCGGCCGGCGCTTGAGCAGTGCCTTGGGTACCTGCTCGAAGCCAACGCGCCCGCACAGGTGGTAATCCACGCCGGCCACGTCCTCTGGGCGGGGTTGGCTGTATAGGTTGATCACTTGCACCGCCGGCAAGCTACTGGCCAACGCGCGAATCCGCGCCTTGAAGGCATGGCTGGCACCGTCGCGGTTGCCGTATAGCAGCAGGATCGGCGGTGCCGCGCGCTTGGCCGGCAACGATTCGAGCAGGTTCAGGAACGGCGTAATGCCGATGCCGGCGGCGACCATCAGCAACGGCCGCTGGCCCTGGGTAGGTAGAATGAACGTGCCCGCGGGCATACGCGCTTCGACCCGGTCGCCCAGCGCCAGGCCCCGGTGCAGGAAGCTCGACATCAACCCCTGCACGGGCCGGCCTTCGGCATCCAGGCCCGCGGCATGGCGTACCGCGATGCTGTAACCGCGCCGGTTGGGCAACCGCGCCGGGCCGGTGAGCGAATAAGAGCGCAACAGCGGGCCGCGAGCGGTTTGCACCTGTAAGGTGATGTGTTGGCCGGGCTGGAAATCCGGTACCTGGCCGCCATCCTCGGCCTCGAAATGCACGGCGATCACATCGCACGCTTCCCGCTCCAGGGCGGTCACGGTGAACCCGCGCAGGCCCGCCCAGCGGCGCAATTGAACCGGCTGGGCCGGGTCGCGAATGACGCGGCAGCGGTAAGCCCGCAGCGGCGACGAACCGCTGATGGGGTCTTGGCGCACATCGTTGATCAAACCGTTGAAGTTACTGCCTTGGTTATCCACCGCTAATTCGGCTTGGCCCAGCGCTTCGCAACGCTGCCACCAACCGTACTCACCCACCACTACCGCTGGGTGCAGGCTGGGGGTGATGCGTGCGGAAAAACGTGCTTGGCCGCTGGGCGTACTCAGCAGCACCCAGTCGCCGGCGGCGATGCCGGCCTTGCGGGCCAGTTGCGCGGAAACTTCCAGCACCGGGTCCAGCGCCTTTTTGCGCAACGAAGCCAGGCTGCGGTGCTGGCTGTGGCAGAAGTAGCCGTTTTTGGCCGAACTGAGCAGCAATGGATAGGCGGCATCGAGCGCGGCGTCTTCTTGCCCGGCCAAGGGTTGTGGCAATGGCGCGTAGCCATGGCGCAATAGCCGCTCGGAATACAGCTCGACCAGGCCGCTCGGGGTGTTGAAGGCCTGCCCGCGCGGGCGCTGGCTGAACGCCCGCTCGGTATTCTGGGTGGGCACCGCGATGCCTTCGGGGTGGCCGCGCAACTTCGCCACGCTCAGGCCCATGGGCTGGAGCATGTAATCCCAGCCCCGTTCGAGCGAGCCGCCAAAGAACTGCTCGCTCAAGCCCAAGCGCTCGGCCAGGGCGAACACCAACTCGCAATCGGACTTCGACTGGCCCTGGGCCGGCACCATTTGCTGGCGCAACTGCACCCATTGCTCAGCCTGCTCACTGATTTCGAAACCGATACGCAGGCCCTCACGCTCCCAGGGGGTATTCACCGGTAGAAAAAGGTCTGCGTACCGGGCACTGGGCGACTCGAACAGGTCGCAGTGCACATAGAAGTCGAGCTTTTCCAGCGCCTGGCGGCCCAGGTGGGTGTCGGGTTGCGACACCAGCAGGTTGGTGCCGAAGGCCACCAGCGTGCGGATGGCGTAGGGCTGTTCGTGCACAATCGCCCGGTACAGGTCGCGGGCAGTGACCCAGCCCTGGCTCGGTGGGCCCAGCGGGCGCTCGCCCAAGCCCAGGGCCTTGGCCCGCTGTGTCGGGGCCAGTAAGTCGAAGTGGCTGACCGGGTTGAACGGCGGCTTGCGATATTGCCGGTTGCCGCCGCGGCGGTCGAAGCTGCCGGTCAAGGCGTACAGGCAGGCCATGGCGCGGTCGGTTTGCGAGGCGTTCTCCTGCTGGCCAACGCCGGACCACGCATGAAACGCTACCCGCTTGGCGCTCGCCAGCACGCTGGCAGCTTGCTCGAGCTGGGCCGGCGCCACCCAGGCCAACTGCTCCACGCGCTCGGCGGTATAGGCTGCACAGGCCTTGGCATAGGCAGCGAAGGCGGGTAGGCAGGGCAAGCGCTGACCGTCGCGGCCACGCACCTGCACCGGCGCGTGCAGCTCAGCCTGGTCGAGCTGGGCGGGCGTCGCGCTGGCGGATAAGCACGGGTGCCCAGCGTGCCAGAGCAGGTAATCATCACCCTCCAGGCCCAGGTCTGCGGTGCGCAGCAGCAGGCCGGTGTCTTCACGCACCAGCAGCGGCCCATTGCTGTAGTGGCGAATAAACGCCTCATCGTAACCGCCACGCTGGATCAACTGGTTGGCCAAACCCATGGCCAGGGCCAAATCCGCGCCGGGCTTTACCCGCAGCCAGCTATCGGCTTGGGCCGCCAGGGAGGTTTCGCGAGGGTCCACTACGATCAGCCGGGCCCCGGCCTGGGTGCCGGCGCCGATGGCCTCGGCTTGGGCTAGCCAGGTATTGCTCGGGTTGTGCCCCCACAGCAGAATCACCTCGGCGTTGCGGTAATCGGCCGTGGGCATGCCACAGCCAAAGGTGAAGGCGTGGGCGTGGTCTTTGTGCCAATTGCAGATTTCAGTCGCGTAGCAGGTGTTAGGGCTGCCATACAGCCGAATGAACCGCTCGATCCAGTCGATGCTGTCAGATAACGGCGTACCGCTGGGGGTGGTCACGGCAAAACCGACGGACTCCGCACCATGGGTTTGCCGGGCATCGATCAACCGCCGGGCCACCTCATCGAGCGCTTGCTCCCAGGAGATCACCTCCCAGCCGGGGTCCGGGTGGTGCTTGGGCGTGGTGCGGCGCATCGGTTGCAGCACGCGGTCGGCACTGTAAACCAACTCCGGGGCAGCCTTGCCCTTCAGGCACATGGCCTTGCCGGTAGGATGGCTCGGGTTGGGCTGCACGGCGATCAACCGGCCGTTTTCGACGCGGTTGAGGGTTCCGCAGCGCGAGCGGCACAGTGTGCAGTAACCAGGCTTATCGTGCGACGAAGGGTGTGTCATCTGCGCCCTTACCGGGTGGTCAACGTCATGGCCGGATGGTATTACTGGCTTTTCCGTATTGATAATTCATTGATCGACTGCCGGGGTATCGAAAAAACCAATGCTGCCGTCCACCAAGCAACTTCAGCATTTCATCGCCATCGCCGAAACCGGGCAGGTGTCGAAGGCGGCGCTGCGCTGCCATGTGACGCAGTCTTCAATGACGGCTTCGCTCAAGGCACTGGAGCGCGGCGTGGGGGCTACATTGTTCAGCCGCCACCCTGGCGGCGTGCGGCTGACCGAGGCCGGTGTACGTTTTCTGCGGCATGCACAGCAGGTGCAGGCTACCCTGCGCGAAGCCGTGGCTTCGCTCGCCGAGCGGCCGTCCCCGGTCAGCGGGCCGCTGCGCCTGGGCGTCACGGAAACCATTTCAGCCTATGTCCTGGCACCCCTGTTAGGTACCCTTACCGAGCAATTCCCGCAGTTGGAGTTGCATGTGCTGGAGCAGCAACGCGAACAGATCGAGCAGGGGTTACAGCAGGGCGAACTGGACCTGGCCATCGTACTGGCCTCGAACCTGCAGCCCGGTGCCCTGCAAACCCAGCCGCTGGTACGTTCGCCACGGCAATTGTGGGGGCACCCGGAGCACCCATTGATGAGTGCCGACCGCGTCAGCCTGGCCGACGTGGCCGCGCAACCGTACATCTTGTTGGACATGGACGAACACGTGGGCACCGTGACCAAGTACTGGGCGGCCTTTGGCTTGCCGGTAACGCCGCACTTTCGCAGCGCCTCGATCGAAGCGGTGCGCAGCCTAGTGGCCAGCGGCCATGGCGTCACGATTCTCTCTGACCTCGTATACCGGCCGTGGTCGCTGGACGGCCAGCGCATCGTGCGCCGCCCACTGGCCGACCCGGTACCGACGATGGACGTGGGCTTGGCCTGGGCGCAGGCGCGCCCGCAGGGGGCGGCGTTCTTTGAGCTGAAAACGTTTTTGCAAGGGTGGTTCAAGGCGCCGCAACGGGGGGCCTGATCACACCACGGTGTTCAACTGAACTGCCGGATGCAAACGGGGGCTGCAACGCGCCCCACAGTCGGGCCACCGCTAATGATCGCAAGGCCTCAGCCGAACCGGCCGGTGATGTAATCCTCGGTCTGGGTTTTGCCCGGCTTGGTGAACAGGGTGTCCGTGTCGCCGTGTTCGATCAACTCGCCCATGAACATGAACGCGGTGAAATCGGAACAGCGCGCCGCTTGCTGCATGTTGTGGGTCACGATCACTACCGTGAAGTGTTCCTTGAGCTCGGTAATCAGCTGCTCGATGCGCCCGGTAGAGATCGGGTCCAGCGCAGATGTGGGCTCGTCGAGCAGCAACACCTCGGGTTTGAGCGCGATGGTGCGGGCGATGCACAGGCGTTGCTGCTGGCCACCGGAAAGGCCCTGGGCGCTTTGCTTGAGCTTGTCTTTGACTTCTTCCCACAACGCCGCGCCGCGCAGGGCCTGCTCTACACGCGCTTCCATGTCGCGCTTGCCCAGGCGCTCGTGGTGGCGCACGGCATAGGCAATGTTGTCGTAGATCGACATGGGGAACGGCACCGGCTTTTGGAACACCATGCCCACATGGCTGCGCAGGCGGTTCATCGAGTAATTCGGCGCCAGGATGTTCTCACCGTTGAGCAGTACCTCGCCCCGGGCCTCCAGCTTGGGGTACATCGCATAGATACGGTTGAACACCCGCAGCAGGGTCGACTTGCCGCAACCGGAGGGGCCGATGATAGCCGTGACTTGCTTTTCCGGAATGTCCATGTTGATGGACTTCAGGGCGCGATTGCCATTGTAGAAGAACTCAAGGTCCCGGACCTGGATCTTGGTTCGCATGGGGGCAACAGTGTTCATCAGTAAGACCTATCACGCAAAAGAATGAGGCGGGAAAGCAGGCTTAGCGTCAATACGAACAGCGTTAGCACCAACGCGCCAGCCCAGGCCAAGGCATGCCAATCTTCGAAGGGGCTCATGGCATATTGGAAAACCACCACCGGCACGCTGGCGATGGGCTTGAGTAGGTCGCTACTCCAAAACTGATTGCCGAAGGCGGTGAACAGCAGCGGCGCGGTTTCGCCAGTGATACGCGCCAGCGCCAGCAATATGCCGGTGACCACCCCGGCACGGGCCGCCCGCAATACGATCTGCAGGGTCATCTTCCATTGCGGCACACCCAGCGCCAGGGCGGCTTCGCGCAGCGTGCCCGGCTGCAACTGGAGCATTTCATCGGTGGTGCGTACCACCACCGGGATCACCAACAGTGCCAGGGTAAGGCCACCGGCTAGCGCGGAGAAACCCACCTGGTGGTTGGTCAGCGCACTCACGGGCAGGATGAACGCGGTATAGATGAACAACCCCAGCACAATCGACGGCGCCGACAGCAGGATGTCGTTGATGAACCGCACCACCATGCCCAAGCGGGTATGGCGGGCAAATTCAGCCAGCCACACACCGGCCATCAAGCCGATCGGTGTGCCCACCAGCAGCGCCAGTGCCGACATCAACAGGCTGCCATAGAAGGCATTGGCAAGGCCGCCCGGGGTGCCGGGTGGCGGGGTCATCTCGGTAAACAGCGCCGGGCCCAGCGCCGCCGCGCCATTGACCACCGTGGTGATAAGAATCCACACCAGCCACAGCAGGCCAAAGCCGGTGGCGGCGCAGGCGAACACCATGGCGATCCCGTTCTTGAAGGCGCGCATACGGTACAGGTTTTCATTGGGCGAACTCACAGCCCCTCCTTGCGCGACAGGCGCATCAGCATCAGGCGTGCACAGGCCAACACGATGAAGGTGACCACGAACAACAAAAAGCCCAAGGCGATCAGCGAGCTGCGGTGCAGGTCGGTGTAGGCCTCGCTGAACTCGTTGGCAATCACCGAGGCGATCGAGCTACTCGGCATCAGCAACGAAGCCGACAGTTGGTGGGCGTTACCCAACACGAAGGTAACCGCCATGGTTTCACCCAAGGCGCGGCCCAGGCCGAGGAACACGCCGCCGACCACGGCCGAGCGGGTGTAGGGCAATACAATGTCCCAGACCACTTCCCAAGTGGTCCCGCCCAGGGCGTAGGCCGACTCCTTGAGTTGGCTGGGCACGGTGCGAAACACTTCGTTCATCACAGAGGTAATGAACGGCATGATCATGATCGCCAGCACGATGCCGGCAGTGAGCGTACCAATGCCCAGCGGCGGCCCCTGGAACAGTGCACCGATACCAGGGATGGCGCCCAGGTTGTCGTTGATCCAGGGCGCCAGGTACTCGCCCATGAAGGGGGCGAATACGAACAAGCCCCACATGCCATAGATGATCGACGGGATACCGGCGAGCAATTCGATCGCCGAACCAATGGGCATGCGTAACCACGGCGGCGCCACTTCGGTGAGAAAAATCGCGATGCCAAAGCTGACCGGCACGGCGATCAGCAAGGCCAGGAATGACGTCACCAGCGTGCCATAGATGGGCACCACGGCGCCGAAACGCCCGGCTACGGCGTCCCAGTCGGTGCGGGTGAAAAAGTCCAAGCCAAAGGTGCGAAAAGCCTCGGCACCGCCCCAGAGGGTGGAGCCGGCAATGCACGCCAGCAAGCCCAACACCACCATGGCCGCGCCGCAAACGGTGCGGCGAAACCACAGGTCGTGGCGGTGATCGCGTGCACTGCGCGCTTCGCCGGCATGTGGTGCTGTGGCCATCACAGTGGTCAGTGCTTGAGAGTTATCGGTCATGTTAAGTCCACTCGAAAAAAATCCTCCCAAGGGCGGGGCCTTGAGAGGCGAGGGTGACGCGTGTTTCAGTTACTGGCCGGCAACCTTGAATTCGGCTGCCCAATACGCTTCGATCTGCTTGACCAGCGAATCGGGCAGCGCGACGTAGTCCAACGCGGCGGCTTGGTCCTGGCCATGCTCGAGCGACCATTTGAAGAAGTCGAAAGCGGCGTTGCTTTCTTCAGCCTTCTTCGGTTGTTTGTACATGATGATCCACGTCGTCGCGGCAATCGGCCAGGCATCGGCACCCGGGGCGTCGGTCAAGAGCAGGTTGAAGTCTTGGGCGTTGGCCCAATCCGCAGTGCCGGCAGCCGCCTGGAACGTCTTCGCCTCAGGCGCTACGAAATGGCCCGCGGCGTTCTTCAACAGGGTGTGCGAAAGGCTGTTCGATTTGGCGTAGGCATACTCCACATAGCCGATCGAGCCTTTGATTTGCTTGACGTACGCGGCCACGCCTTCGTTGCCCTTGCCACCAACGCCCACCGGCCACTGCACAGCGGCGCCGAAGCCGACCTTGGCTTTCCAGTCGGCGCTGGCCTTGCTCAAGTAATTCGTGAAGTTATACGAAGTGCCCGAACCGTCCGAACGGTGAACGACGGTGATCTTGCCGTTGGACAGCTTCACGCCGGGGTTCAACGCAGTGATGGCCGGGTCGTTCCAGGTGGAGACGGTGCCCTGGAAAATCTTCGCAAGCGTTTCACCGTCGAGTTTCAGGGCGCCGGGGGTGACGCCTTCAACGTTGACGATTGGCACGATACCGCCGATCACGCTGGGGAATTGGCCAAGCCCCGCGGCCTTGAGGTCTTCGGCCGACAACGGGGCGTCGGAGGCGCCGAAGTCGACCGTGGCGGCCTTGATCTGGGCGATACCGCCGCCGGAACCGATCGATTGGTAGTTGATACGGTTGCCCGACGACTCCTGGTACTTCTGGCCCCACTTGGCAAGCACCGGATACACGAAGCTGGAGCCCGCGCCGGTCACATCGGTTGCGTGGGCAAAGCCCGACAGGCACAGCGAAGCGAGCAGAATCGAAAGGCGGGTCTTGGTCAACAGTCTCACGGCACACCTCAATCAAAGAACATTGATGTGGAATCGCTCCACAGGAGTAAGCCGTGCCGATTTAATGCGGGTTATGTGACTTTTTGATGACAGCTAATCGATAGAATTGTTACAGCGTGGCTTGAGCCCTCGGCGGGCAAGCGGTGCCGGCGCAATAGCGAAATGCCCGGCGGCCGCAAGCTCACTGGCCGCCACTACCCGGGCGAGCGGCTTTTTGCCGGCGGGGTACCGTTAGAATTGCAGCCCCAGGGTAAACGACAGGAAGTCGCGATCATTCACCGTGCTGTATTTGCCGCCAAAAAAATTGGTGTAAGCCAGGCTTGCGCTGTAGGTGCGCTGGTAATCGGCGGCCAAGCCAACGGTGACGGCCTTGCGGCCTTCCTGGAAGTTACCGCCAGGGTCCGGCGCATAACCCTTCACGTCATGGGCCCAGGCCAAGCTCGGGCGCAGCTCCAGGCGCGGCAGCAGGTTGTAGAACGCCCACTGCGCACGGGCGCGATAGCCCCAGGCGTTCTCCGTGGTAAAACCATCATTCTCACAATAGCGGCTGCCGGCTTGGCACTGCCCCGGGGCGGGGCCAAACGCGGCATCGCGGCCATAATACTGGCCGCCCAAGCCACTTACATGGGTCAGGCCCACCTCACCGGCCAGGGTGAACTGGTCCGCCCCCAGGCCGCCATCGAAGGTGTGCTCCAGGCTGGTTTGCAGTTGGGTAAGGGGCTTGCGCCGATAACCGGCGTCTGCCTGGCCATCCGCACTGGCCTGCAGCACCTGCAGCCAATTCACTTGCACCGGCGCGTTGGGCCGGTAACTGAGTTCACCGCGCCAGCGGGTGCCTTCTGGCAGGGTGGAAGAAAAACTCACGCCGTACAGGTGGATGTTTTCTGGATAGCGCACGTAATAGCTGGCCTGCCCCGCCAACCAACTGGGCTGCAATGCCTCCAACAAGGCAGCCGACACCGGTACCCCAGCCGAGGCCAGGGCGCTGGAAAGGCTCTGGCCACCGCCCGCGCGCCCGCTGAAGATCGGCAGCCGGCTGTGATAGTTCAGCCAGTACGCGCCAAAATCCGTGGCCAATGGGTCGGCATGGTAATGCACCGCCAAGCCGAACTGCCCGCCGTCGCGGGCCTCCTGGTCGCTGCCGCGGCGGGCCACCACGCCTTCATCGGGCGCCCCGCTGCTGCCCAGCAATCGCAGTGCGGCTTGGCGCTGCGCCGCGCCCAGGCCCGCGCCGGCCAACTGTGCATCGAGTTGCGCGCCATTGGCCCCGAGCGCGAGGTTGGCGTCGCAGCCCTTGGCCAGCGCGTCGCTGCTGGAAAAGAACGTGCCGCAGTTGCGCTGCCCGGCAGCGTCCCATGCCAGTTGGTAGAAGCCATCTACCGATAACCGGTCGGTGATGCCTTGTTGTGCGTATACAAGGCTCGTGGGCATCGCCTCGTCGCGCCATTGGCTGGCCGCGGTGGGGTATAGCGCGGCACCGGGCGGGTTGATAGCATCGATGCCGCCGCCGATAAACTGCGCCTCGCCCCAATGCACGACCTGCCGCCCCACGCGCACGGTGCCGGGCTGGCCGCCAAACTGGTAGTTATGCCAGGCGAAGGCTTCGAGCAACTGGCCGCCAGCGCTGCGGCTGGCCTGGGCGCGGCCGCTGTCGTCGATGTCTTTGAAGGCCTGCTGCTGGTCTTGGAGCTTGAAGTCGTACCAATAGCGCCCGCGCACATACAGGCCGCTGTCTTGGTAACGCAATTCGAGGGCATGGGTGCCGCTGAACTGTTGGGTGAACGCCTCGCCACGCTTGAAATTCAGCCGCCCATCATCCGTGCTGGCGGCCCAGGCGCCGCCGCCGTTGCTGGCCCCGACCAGGTGCTGGCTGCGGGTGGCCATGCCCCAGGCGGTGCCAAGGGAGAATTGCGAATCGAACTGGCCTTCGACCGGCCCTATATTGAACGGCAACCCGTAGGCAGGCGCCGCCATTACCCCCAGCACCCCCCATGCCCACACGCCAAGCCTGTCTGTAAAACGCAAGGTGCTCGCCCATTTGCAAAAGGGCGAGCTTCAAGCTTCACGCTTAAAGTTTCAAGAAAAAGCCGTTCAACGCGGGTACAGCACTGCTTCGCGATCGCCCTTAGCGTGGTTTCTGGCGTTCGGGCGTCAAGGCTTGGGCGAACACCCGAGATGCCAGGCTAGTGCATCTCGGTCAGGGCAATTTTCACCCCCAGCGCCACCAGCACGGCGCCCATGGCGCGGTCGAACCAATGGCCCATGCGGGCAAAGCCCGCCCGCACCCGCGCCTGGCTGAACAACAACGCCACCAGGCAAAACCACCCTGCGGTGGCGAACGCCAGGTATACCCCATAGCCGGCCTGGACCCACAGTGGCGTATGCGGGTCGATGACCACGGTGAACAGCGACAAGAAGAACAGCGTGGCCTTGGGGTTGAGGCCGTTGGTCATGAAGCCTGCCGCATAGGCCTGGCGCGCCGTGCGGGGCTGTTTATCCACTTGGGCGGCAGCCCCGGCACCTGCGGCCGGGCGCGCGCGCAGCGCTTTGATGCCGATGTACAGCAAGTAGGCGGCCGCCAGCCATTTAAGCAGGTTGAACAGCATGATCGACTGCGACACCAGCAGGCCAATGCCCAATAACGAGTAACCCACATGCAAGAAGATCGCCGAACCCACGCCCAGGGCCGTCCAGTTGCCGACACGCCTGCCGTGGGCCACGCTTTCACGTACCACTACCGCAAAATCCGGGCCCGGGCTGGCCACGGCGAGCAGGTGTATCAGCGCAACGGTCAGAAATTCAGTCCAATACATGGCAGTGGGCCTCAAAATGTGTAACAGGCAGCGGGCGGAACGGCTAAGTTTACCGTTATACGTCTTCAATCCACCACTAGAGGCCCTTTTTCGATGCGTGCGGTTTTTCTCGATCACAGTTCGCTGGACCTCGGCGACCTCGACCTTGCCCCTTTGCACGGGGCGTTCAGCGCGCTGCAGTTGTATGCCAGTACCGAGGCCGGCGACACCTCGGCGCGCCTGGCCGGTGCCGACGTGGCGATCAGCAACAAGGTGCTGATCGACGCCCAAGCCATGGCCGCCAACCCGCAATTGAAGCTGATCCTGGTGGCCGCCACGGGCACCAACAATGTCGACCTGGAGGCGGCGCGGGCACGGGGCATATGCGTGTGCAATTGCCAAGGTTACGGCACCCCGTCGGTGGCCCAACACACCTTGATGTTGCTGCTGGCCCTGGCCACCAGCTTGCCGCAGTACCAGCAGGCCGTCGCCGCCGGCAAGTGGCAGCAGGCCCGGCAGTTCTGCCTGCTGGATTTCCCTATCGTGGAGCTGCAAGGCAAAACCCTGGGGCTGCTGGGCCATGGTGAGTTGGGCAGCGCCGTCGCGCGGTTGGCCGAAGCATTCGGCATGGCCGTGCTGGTAGGGCAACTGCCCAACCGCCCGCGCCGCGACGGGCGCCTGCCATTAGCCGAATTGTTGCCCCGGGTCGATGCGCTGACCCTGCATTGCCCGCTCAACGAACACACCCGCAACCTGATCGGCGTCACCGAGTTGGCCTTGCTCAAGCGCGGCGCGTTCGTGCTCAACACCGGGCGTGGCGGGCTGATCGACGAATACGCGCTGGCCGATGCCCTGCGCAGCGGCCATTTGGGCGGCGCAGCGACCGACGTGTTGACCACCGAGCCACCCACTGAAGGCAACCCACTGCTGGCCAGCGACTTGCCACGGCTGATCGTAACCCCTCACAGCGCCTGGGGTAGCCGCGAAGCACGGCAGCGTATCGTCGGCCAGCTCAGCGAAAACGCCCACAGCTTCGCCCAGGGCGCACCACAACGGGTGGTGGCGTGATTTGCTAGACTGCGCGCTTTTTTCGCCAAGGAGCTGAACATGGACCCGCGCAGTGAAGTGCTGCTACGCCAGGCCGAACGCTTCACCGGCCCGGTGCTGCTGGCGGGGCTGCCCGCCGACGGCCTGCTGGGGACGTTGCCGCAGGCCAGTGGCTGGGGCTGGAACGCTGCCGACCACGCCGTGCTGGCTGGGCGTTTCGGCCAGCGCTGCCACTTCGGCACCGAGCCGCCCCCTACAGAGGTGGCCGCCGCTGTGCTGTACCTACCCAAGGCGAAGGACTTGGCGGCCTACCTGCTCGATGCGCTGGCGGCCAAGCTGCCCGGCCGCATGCTTTACCTGGTGGGCGAAAAACGCGGCGGCATCGAAGGTTCGGCACGCCTGCTGCAAACCTATGGCACACCGCGCAAGCTCGACAGCGCCCGCCACTGCCAGCTATGGCAGGTTGAGGTGGAGCATGCCCCGGCCGCCCCTTCCCTGCCGCCCTTGGCGCAACGCTTCGGGGTTGCGGCGCCCGGCGGCGAGTTGCAGGTGGTGAGCTTGCCCGGGGTGTTTAGCCACGGCCGGCTGGACCGCGGCACCGCGCTACTGCTCGACCACCTGGATAACCTGCCGGCCGGGCACATTCTGGATTTCGGTTGTGGGGCCGGGGTCATCGGCGCGCTGATCAAGCGCCGTTACCCCAGCAACCGGGTGAGCTTGCTGGACGTCGACGCCTTCGCCATTGCCGCCGCTACGCTGACACTGCAGGCCAACGGCCTGGAGGGGGAACTGATCTGCGCCGATGGCATCGACGGCGCACCGGCGCTGCTGGATGGGATCGTGAGTAACCCACCGTTTCACAGCGGGGTGCATACCCACTATGAAGCGACAGAAAACCTGCTGCTAAAAAGCGCCGAACATCTAGAAATACGCGGCGAAATTCGCCTGGTTGCGAATAGTTTTCTGCGTTACCCGCCCTTATTGGAAAGCGCCTTTGGCCACTGCGAAACCCTCGCCCAGCGCGATGGCTTTCGCATTTATCGGGCACGCAAAGGGTAATCACAACGCTTGCCATCGGCGCAAAGCGTAGGCAGAATCCGCTCCGTCCTAGGGGAGTAGTCTCCCGCGAGCACACTGTTCGCATTGGCACGCGTCAACATACTTGGCCTACCGGCCATGGCGCGTGCGACCTGAGGGCCCACATCAGAGGGGCCCCACGGTTTGACCAGACCTATGACACGCACACCTTTACCCGGGGCGGGGAGGCTGTACGTGTCATAGCCGTGTCGACCCGCCCCAATAGGAAGCCTGATGTTAGAATCCCTTCTTGTTCCCACGGGTATCGTGGCGCTGGCCGAAATCGGCGACAAGACTCAACTCCTCGCACTCGTCCTGGCGGCTCGCTTTCGCAAGCCTGTCCCCATCATATTGGGCATCCTTGCCGCCACCCTGGCCAACCATGCGGCCGCCGGCGCAGTAGGCGCCTGGGTCAGCAGTTACCTGACCGATACCGTGCTGCATTGGATCCTCGCCGCAAGCTTTACTGCGACCGCGCTGTGGACGCTGGTGCCCGACAAAATGGACGACGACGAAGCCAACCGCGGCAAGCAATTTGGCCCGTTCATGGCCACGCTGATCGCCTTCTTCCTGGCCGAGATCGGCGATAAGACCCAGGTCGCCACGGTGATGCTCGCCGCGCAGTATCCGCACCTGCTGCTGGTGATCATCGGTACCAGCCTGGGCATGTTGATCGCCAACGTACCCGTGGTACTGGCCGGCAACTTCGCCGCCGACAAACTGCCACTGGCGCTTATCCGCCGCTTGGCTGCCGCGGCGTTCTTCGTGCTGGCGGTGTATTCGGTGTATAAGGCGATGAGGGTGAGCGGTTGGCTCTAGCCCGGCTGGCGCCGCAGCGGGGCACGGCGCAAGGCCGTTACCCGGGCGCGGCCGATGCCCTTCAACCTGGCGTCAGGCACTCAGGGGCATCGAGTGCGGGGTCGTTCACAAGCTTGGCCAGCGGCCGCTCGCGCAGGCTGGCGCAGGGCTTGGCCAACAGGCTATAAAGCTGCGGCAAAGGCGTTTCCGGGCACAGCCATAGCGCCTGTTCAGCGGTATCGAGAATCAACGGCCGGCGCTGGCTGGCGGCGGCCTGGGTGACCACCGCGGTGCTCAACCACACGTGGTCACCCACCGGGTAGGCTTCCCAAACCGCGGCGAAATACAGGTTCGAGCCTTGCGCCGGGGTAAGCCAATACGGTTGCTTACGCACCGAACCGCGCCATTCATAGAAACCGTTCGCCGGCAGCAAGCAGCGGCGCTGGCGAAAGGCCTCACGAAACAGCGGCTGCTCGGCCAAGGTTTCGGCGCGCGCCTGGGCCGGTGTACGGGAGAAATCCGTGACCCAGCCGGGCGTCAGGCCCCAACGTGCACGCGCCAGCATCAATCCTTCGGCCTGCTGGCGTTGGATCAGCACCGACTGGCCGGGGGAGATGTTCCACTGCGGGGCATGTTGCGCCGGGAAACCCGGCAAGGCTGCGAAGGCTGAGGTCCAGCGAAACAGTGCGTAGCGTCCACACATCAGAAAGGCAAGGCTCCGGTCAACACAGCAAGATACCAGGCCCGCTATCGGGCTCCTCGTCCGCCAGCGGCGAAGCGCTATTGTACTGGCTGATCAACAGCCGTGCGCGTTCGGCCAGGGGATCTTCGACGCTCAGGTTAAGCAGCCCGATGGCCGGCAATTCACCAATGCCCCCGACCAGATCACGCCCCAGCAAGTGGGCGTAGATGCCTTCGCTGGCGAGCATGGTCAGCAGCAGCTCTGCTTCAAGCAGGCTTTCCGGTTCGTAGATGCGCTTCATCATTCATTCTCGCTATACACATCCAATGACCAAGCATCGCCCTCGGTTCGCAGCACGAAGCGAATGGGGCGGCAGCACACCGGGCAGTCTTCTATATAATCCTGGTCGCCCGCCGACAGGTCGAGTATGGCCTCGGCCGGCTCCCCGCAATAGGGGCAAAAATAGCGCTCGGTTTCTAGCATCGCGGCCCTACCCTTCAGTTATGCGTATAATCGCCGGTCTGTTTCACTACTTAAGCCGTTGCCAACAAGAGAGCATGATGGGCGAATTCGATGCCATCCGACCTTATGACGACTCCGAGGTCAAAGCAGTACTGACGAGGCTCCTGAAAGACCCGGCGTTTCTCGACACCCTCACCCACTTCCGTTTCCCGCGCTTTGCCGGTGCCCTCGGCTGGTTGCTCAAGCCGATGATCGCCAAGAAACTGCGCCGCGAATTTGCCGGCATCGACAGCGTAGCGGCACTGCAGGACAAGGTCGAGATGTACGTGGACCATACCATCGAACGGGCCACCGATGGGGTAACCTACACCGGTGTCGAACAGTTCAAGTCTGGCAGTGCCTACCTGTTCCTGGCCAACCACCGCGACATCGTGATGGACCCGGCCTTCGTCAACTATGCCGTGTACCACGCCGGCTTGCCCACGCCACGCATCGCGATCGGTGACAACCTGCTGCAACGCCCATTCGTGAGCGACCTGATGCGGCTTAACAAAAGTTTCATCGTGCATCGCTCATTGAGCGGGCGTCGCGAGCGGCTCGCCGCCTACCAGTTGCTGTCGGCGTACATCAACCATTCGATCCGAACCGACTGCCAGTCGATCTGGATCGCCCAGGCCGAAGGCCGGGCCAAGGATGGCGATGACCGTACCGATTCGGCAATCCTGAAAATGTTCCACATGAGCCGCAAGGACGAACCCTTTGCCGAGGTAGTGCGGTCGCTGAACCTGACCCCGGTATCGATCAGCTACGAATACGACCCGTGCGACGCGGCGAAAGCCCGTGAGCTGTACATTCGTGCCAGCACCGGCGAATACAAGAAAGCCCCAGGCGAGGATGACCTGAGCATCGCCCAGGGCATTACTGGCTATAAGGGCCGGGTGCATATCAACTTTTCAGCCCCGGTCACCGACCTGCACGAAGACACCAAGCAGTTGGCGGCCGAGATCGACCGCAAGATCCTTGCCGGTTACCGGTTGTTTCCGGTGCATTACCTGGCCTATGCGCAATGGGAAGGTGCCGACCCGGCATTGGAGGTGCCCACGGCCGGGCAACTGTTCGGCGCCGAGGAATTGACCCAGGCGCGCGAAGAGTGGCAGCGCCGGCTAAACGAGTGCCCGGCCGAGCACCGGCCGTACCTGGTGCAACAATACGCCACCCCCGTACGCAACCAGTACCGCATCAAGGCCGGCCTGGCGCCTTGATGCCGGGCCCTGCGCCCACGAACAGTGGGCGAGCCTAGAGGGCAGCCGCGTACCGCGTCATTGGCGCAGGGTCTGGCCGATGGTGGGGTCTTTGAATACTCGCGTCAGGGCGTCGCTGAGCACATCGCTGACCAACTTGGTGTTGGTTTCCTGGTTCGGCGCCATACCGAAGCGTTGGTTCAGCGAGGCGCTATAACGGCCGCTGTAGCTGTTGCTGGGGCCGCGCACGTCGGCACGGAAGGTCGCCGCGATGGTGGCCTCGGTCACGTAGGTGGAATCCTTCGGCGACTGGTATTTAAGGTCGGCCAGCGTCACGGTCAGGGTCGGTGCGCCCGCCGCGCTGGCGTTGGGCGTGTACCCGAGCAGGCGCACGGCCGCTTCAGCCTGGGCCTGCAATTTGGGCACGATATCGTTGCCTTGCACGCTTACCGTACTGGTTTCCGGGTACAACCCGCCACGGGTGCCGAGCACCGCCGAAGGGCGACCGTCGACCACCCGTACCTGAACCGGCTGGCCCTGCCCCACCGCCGCCAATTGCTCCGTCAGCTTCGGCTGCGGGCTCAACTGCTGGGGGCTGCTGGCACAACCGGCCAGCGCAAGGGCGGACACAGCGAGCAAACCGAACAACAGGCGTGGCGACATGCGCGATTCTCCAAAAAGGGCACAGGCCGGCAGTATAGCGACACGGCAGGGCCGGCGGTATCAGGATAATCTTCAGCCTTGGCTGGTGCTTCAAAAGTTCGCGGCAACTTTGCCGGGTGAAGGTGGCTACCGGCCAAAGCGCCCACCGCCGCCATAGTACGGCCAGTGCGGGGTGCGGCCACGCGCACGGCGGCAAAACGCACCCGCCAACAGCGTGCGGCCAATGGCAATTGCCGCCACACGGGTGTACCCGCAAAAGGCTGGCCAAACCCCTGCACGCCTCGCCCGCAGCCCACGGCCTGAAGAAAAGCGCTTAATTTGCGACCTTTCCGCCGCGTTCACCGTTATAATCTGGCCCCGATTATAAGGTCGTCTCCTGATCGGGCCCCGCTCCATCGCCGTGCCACGGCGCTCGACCATCGCCCACAGAGAGCCGCCCATTTAGGCCAGGCCTGGCTGCCGCTGGCTTACTGGCATCGCCGCCGCGGCGCGGTGAAGCTTTTTTTGAGGTTCACGTCTTCAAAAGAGCGTGAAAAACAACGGGTTTTCACAACTTCACAAGAGTGTGGCGAGCAAAATGAACAGTCTTGCAGCAGCGAATGCACCATTAACCGCAAGTTCCAACACATCGAACCGTTCCCGATACCGGGGCTGAGCCCGCTACGGCGCGCCGCCTCGGCCGATGGTCGAATTGCCCGGCATGCGTGGGCATGCGTAGATAAGCACGTTCGGCAACCGGTAGCGCGGCGGGCGCTGGCGATGATCATCGGCCAGGCCCGGGTGAGCATGCCTGCTTTGTGCGGTCACACCTCAAACCGGCCCTGGCTGCCAAACCAGATGTGGATGATTTCGGAGATGCGTTAATGGCGCAGAATGAAGCAGTGGACGTAGTGCTGGTGGGCGCGGGCATCATGAGTGCCACCCTGGCGGTACTGCTCAAGGAGCTCGACCCAGCCCTGCGGTTGGAGGTGGTCGAGGCGATGGACTCGGGTGCGGCGGAAAGCTCCAACCCCTGGAACAACGCCGGTACCGGCCATGCCGGCCTCTGCGAACTGAACTACACGCCACAAGCGGCGGACGGCTCGGTCGATATCAAGAAGGCCGTGAACATCAACACCCAGTTCGAGGTATCGAAGCAGTTCTGGGCCTACCTGATCCGCAAGGATGCCTTTGGCACGCCCAAGGCATTCATCAACCCACTGCCACACCTGAGCTATGTCTCGGGTGATAAAGGCGTGGCCTTCCTGAAAAAACGCTACGAAGCGCTCAAGCCCCATCATGCCTTCGCCGAGATGGCGTACACCGAAGATAAAACCGTGCTGGAGCAGTGGATTCCGCTGATGATGCCCGGCCGCGACCCTGCCGAGCGGCTGGCCGCGACCCGCGTGATAGGCGGCACCGATGTGAATTTCGGCGCGCTGACCAATAAGCTGCTGGGCTACCTGGGGCAAACCCAGGATGCCACCGTCAAGTACTCGCAGAAGGTCGTTGGCCTGCGCCGTGGCGCGGCCGGCGGCTGGACGGTAGACATCAAGGACGTGAACGGCGGCAGCACCCGCCAGGTCGATGCACGGTTCGTATTCCTCGGTGCCGGCGGTGCCGCGTTGCCGTTGCTGCAGGCCTCGGGCATCGATGAAGGCAAGGGCTTCGGCGGTTTCCCGGTCAGCGGCCAATGGCTGCGCTGCGATAACCCCGAGGTGGTCAACCGGCACCAGGCCAAGGTCTACAGCCAGGCCGCGGTGGGCTCACCGCCCATGTCGGTACCGCACCTGGACACACGCATGGTCGATGGCAAAAAATCATTGCTGTTCGGCCCCTATGCGGGCTTCACCACCAAGTTCCTCAAGCATGGCTCGCTGATGGACCTGCCGCTGTCGGTACGGCTGAGCAATATCGGGCCGATGCTGGCCGTGGCACGCGACAACATGGACCTGACCCGCTACCTGGTCAACGAGGTGCGCCAGTCGATGGACCAGCGGCTGGCCTCACTGCGCAAGTTCTACCCCGAGGCCAAAGCCGAGGATTGGCGCCTGGAGGTGGCCGGGCAACGTGTGCAGATCATCAAGAAAGACCCGAAAAAAGGCGGTGTGCTGCAATTCGGCACCGAACTGGTGGCTGCCAAGGACGGTACCCTCGCCGCCCTGCTCGGCGCCTCGCCGGGCGCGTCGGTCACGGTTTCGATCATGCTCGAGTTGATCGAGCGGTGCTTCCCCGAGCAGTATGCCAACACCTGGGGCAGCAAGCTGGCAGAGATATTCCCGGCACGGGAAAAAGCCCTGGCCAGCGATGCCGAGCTGTATCGGCGGGTTAGCGCGCAAAGCAACGAAGCATTGGAACTGGTGCAGCCGGCCCTGGGCAGCGGTGAGCGGTACGCCTGATCGGCAGTACACTTCAAGCGGCCAGCGTGGCTGGCCGCTTGACGCTGGCGTTACCGCTCCAGCGGCGGCACGCCGTGGTTGAGCACCGTATGCCACCGTGCTTGCCGAGTGTTGTCGCCTGTTTGCAGGTCAGCGCGCGGCCTGGATGATCTCGATGTACTCAGCGGCGTTGCGCTGGTCCTTCACCAATGCAATGAAGTCGTGGCCGTGGGCGTCTTGGGTGCCCAGGTCGAAACCTGCCTGCTTGAAGAACCCCACGAAACGCTCGAAGTCATGCGCGCGCAGGCCCCGGTAGGCTTTGACCAGTTTGTGCAGCGCCGGCGGGGTATCGTCGGCCGGTTCGAACCGCAAAAAGGCCTTGACGTAGTCGTCGCTGATCTCGTCGCCGATCACCTGCTTTTTGTCTTTGCGCATTGCCACTTCACTCTCAGGTCACGAATGGTTTCACAAGCCTGGCAGTGTACCGCCGGGCCCGGCGCGGCTCAATGTGCTCGGCCGCTGGCAGTGTGCAGGTCAGCCCAAACGTGCCCGTTGCCATAGGCCAGGTATTGCACGTACACGGTGTCGTTGCGCAACAAATCCATGATGATGCGGTATTGGCCCAGCGGGTAGTTCAGGCTGAGGGTTTTGCTGGCTTCATCGTAGCTGGCCTTTTTAAGGCTTTTGCTTTCGCTGTCGAAGCTGATCAGCACTTCGGCCAAGGCACCGCCTTTGGGTAACGGCTTGCCTTTAAGGCGCACGGTCAACGGCGCGGTAACCGGGATCGGCTGTTCGTTCGACAGCCTTTCGTTGCCCGCCACCACGCTGAACTCGCTCACCTGCATCAACTGCTGCTGGGTGGGTTCACCCTGGCGTAACTGCGCATCGTCCGGTGGCAGGTACTGAGCGTGCAGGGGGGCGGCGGCCAATGGCAGGGCGCACAGCGAACTCAAAAGGGCAGCGAACAACAGGCGCATGGCAGGCTCCGGCGGGGGTGGCGCTGAACTGTAGCACAGCGCCCCTTCAACGGCCCGGGAACAAGCGCCCTACAGGCCCTTCACCGCATAGATGCCGGCGGCGTTGCGCCAGTAGCCCTTGTAGTCCATGCCATAGCCGAAAATATAGCGGTCGATGCACGGTAAGCCGACGAAGTCGGCTTTCAAGTCGGGGCTGGCCTTACGGTCGTGTTCTTTGTCAATCAACACCGCGGTGCTCACCGAGGCGGCACCGGCGTGCTTGCAGAAGTCGAGGATGGCACTGAGGGTATGCCCCTCGTCGAGGATGTCATCGATGATCAGCACGTCGCGGTCGATGAAGGAAATTTCCGGCTTGGCCTTCCAGAACAGGTCACCGCCACGGGTTTCGTTGCGGTAGCGGGTGGCGTGCAAGTATGAGGCCTCCAACGGAAACCGCAGGTGGGTCAGCAGTTTGCCGGCGAAGATCAGCCCGCCGTTCATCACGCAAAACACCACCGGGTTGGTATCAGCCATCCGTGCGGTGACCTGCTCGCCGACGCGGGCGATGGCGGCTTCGACTTCGGCTTCGGTGTACAGGCAATCGGCCTCGTCCATCACTTGGCGGATGTGCGTGAGATCGGCGGGCATGGGCGCTCTCCAAGGGGTGTTCGAATAAAAGCCGGCAAAGGTACGCATGCGGGCGCCACGAATCAAGCATTTGTGGACTAACGTCGGTAAAGGCACCAGACAGCCCAGGCTGATTAGCTTAACCTAGCGCGCTTTTTCCTACGCCCACTGGAGATTTTTCCGATGCCCATACGCGAAATACGCCACCCGCTGATCCGCCATAAGCTCGGCTTGATGCGCCGCGCCGGCATCAGCACGAAAAACTTCCGCGAACTGGCACAGGAGGTTGGCGCGTTGTTGACCTATGAAGCGACCAAGGACCTACCCCTGGAGGCCTACGAAATAGAAGGCTGGTGCGGCACGGTGCAGGCCGAGAAGATCGCCGGCAAGAAGATCACGGTGGTGCCCATCCTGCGCGCGGGTATCGGTATGCTCGACGGCGTGCTCAGCCTGATCCCTGGGGCGAAGGTCAGCGCCGTGGGCGTGGCGCGCAATGAAGAAACCCTGCAGGCGCATACCTACCTCGAAAAGCTCGTGACCGGGATCGACGAACGCCTGGCCATGATCATCGATCCGATGCTGGCCACCGGCGGCTCGATGGTGGCGACCATCGACCTGTTGAAGAAGGCCGGCTGCCGCGACATCCGCGCCATGGTGCTGGTGGCGGCCCCCGAAGGCATCGCCGCGGTGGAAAAGGCGCACCCGGATGTGCAGATCTACACCGCCTCGATCGACCAATGCTTGAACGCGCAAGGCTACATCATCCCGGGCCTGGGCGATGCCGGCGATAAGATTTTCGGCACCAAGCAGAAGGACGCCTGACCATGCAAAGCGAATTCAACGACCCGCTGTGGCGTACGGTGTTGTCCGGGGCGCAAATGCTTTTCGTGGCCTTCGGTGCGCTGGTGCTGATGCCGTTGATCACCGAGTTGGACCCAAATGTCGCGCTGTTTACCGCCGGCCTCGGCACTTTGTTATTCCAGGCCGTGACCGGGCGCCAGGTGCCGGTGTTTTTGGCCTCAAGCTTTGCCTTCATTACCCCGATCATCCTTGCCAAGGGCCAGTTCGGCGTAGCGGCGACCATGGGCGGGGTGATGGCTGCAGGCTTTGTGTACACCTTTTTGGGCCTGGCGGTAAAAATCAAAGGCACCGGTTTCATCGACCGGCTGCTGCCGCCGGTGGTGATCGGCCCGGTGGTGATTTCCATCGGCTTGGCGATGGCACCGATCGCCGCCAACATGGCCATGGGCAAAAATGCCGCCGGTATCGAAGTGATCCCCTACCGCACAGCCATGTTGATTTCCATGCCAGCGCTGCTGACCACCCTGGCAGTGGCGGTGTACGGCCGGGGTATCGTGCGCTTGGTTCCGATTATTTCGGGGGTGCTGGTGGGCTTTGCGTTGTCGTTCTACTTTCACGTGGTCGCCACCGCGAACATCGCCGCCGCCTCCTGGTTCGCCCTGCCCGCGTTCACCGCGCCGGCGTTCAACCTGCAGGCGATCTTGTTCATTGTGCCGGTGGCCCTGGCGCCGGCCATCGAACACATCGGCGGGGTGATCGCGGTGGGTAGCGTGACCGGCCGGGATTACCTGCGTAAACCGGGCCTGCATCGCACGCTGCTCGGTGACGGGCTGGCCACCACGGCCGCCGGCCTATTGGGCGGGCCGCCCAATACCACCTACGCCGAAGTCACCGGCGCGGTGATGTTAACCAAGAACTACAACCCCAAGATCATGACCTGGGCGGCGCTGTTCGCCATCGCCCTAGCGTTCATCGGCAAGTTCGGCGCGTTGCTGCAAAGCATTCCAATGCCTGTGATGGGCGGCATCCTGTGCCTGCTGTTCGGCTCGATCGCGGCAGTGGGCATGAATACGTTGATCCGCCACCAGGTAGACCTGGGCGAGGCACGCAATTTAGTGATCGTATCGGTGACCCTGGTATTCGGCATCGGCGGCGTGCTAGTGGGCACCGGCACGGGCCCAGGCGATTTTGGCCTTAAGGGCATCGCGCTATGCGCGTTGGTGGCGGTCGCGTTGAACCTGGTTTTACCCAAGGCCAGTGGCGCGCCACCCGCTTGATTTGGAGCCGCAAGCGGCTGCTTGCGGCCGCGGCTCACGGCATAGGTGTGGCCTGCTCACACAGTTGCGCCAACACCTGCGCCCACTGTGGGTGGTCGTTCAGGCAGGGCACCAGCACCAACTCCTCGCCACCCGCCTCGCGAAACTGTGCGTTACCGCGGATGCCGATTTCCTCCAAGGTTTCGATGCAATCGGCAACGAAGGCCGGGCACATCACCAGCAGTTTCTTCACCCCCCGCGCGGCGAGCTCGGCCAGGCGGGCATCGGTGTAGGGTTCGATCCACTTGTTTTTACCCAGGCGCGACTGAAACGCCACCGACCATTTGCCCTCCGGCAAGCCCGTGGCCGCGGCGAACGCCCGCGCGGTGGCCAAGCACTGACCACGGTAACATACGGCCCGCTCCTCGGCTGTGGCATGCGCGCAGCAGTCGGCGGCGCGCAGGTCGTGGCGGCTATCCTTGGGTAACAATTTACGGATATGGCGCTCTGGCAACCCATGGAAGCTCAGCAGCAGATGGTCGTAGTCGTGCTCCAACCAAGGCTGGGCGCTTGCCGCCAGAGCCGCGATGTAAGCCGGGTGATCGTAGAACGGGCGTAAAGTGCTGAAGGTGATAGGCAGGTTGTGTTCGGCGACCGTGCGCTTGGCCATTTCGACCACCGTGGTCACGGTGCTGTCGGCAAATTGCGGGTACAGCGGCGCCAGTGTCACCTGGCGCACCCCTTGGGCCGCCAGGCGCCCCAGCACGCCGGGCAGCGCCGGCTCGCCGTAGCGCATGGCGATCTCCACCGGCCCATGGGGCCAATGCTCGCGTACCCGCTGTTGCAGGCGGCGCGTCAATTCCACCAATGGCGAGCCCTCCTCCCACCAGATCGAGGCATAGGCATGGGCCGATTGGGCTGGGCGCTTGAGCAGTATCAGCGACACCAGCAAGCGCCGCAGCGGCCAGGGCAAGTCGATGACATAAGGGTCCATCAGAAATTGATCGAGGTAACGGCGCACATCGCCCACGGCAGTGGAGGCCGGCGAGCCGAGGTTGACCAGCAGCAAAGCATGATCGGTCATTCAGTGTCCTTTCAGTGGTGCGAAAAAACGTTATCCAGGGCCGCCTGAAGGTCGCTGTGGCGAAACACGAACCCGGCCTCCAGCAGGCGCTGGGGCAGGGCCTTCTGGCCGCCGAGCAGCAACCCTGCCATTTCGCCCAAGGCCAGGCGCAGCAACGATTCGGGCAGCGGCACGAGCGCCGGGCGGCGCAGCGCCTTGCCCAGGCGCTGAACGAATTCGCGGTTGCGAACCGGGTGCGGCGAGCACGCATTATAGGGGCCACTGGCGCCTTCGCGGTTCAACAAAAAATCGATGAGGGCGATTTGATCGTCAATGTGAACCCACGGCATCCACTGCCGCCCGGTGCCCAGGCGCCCCCCTAAACCCAACCGAAACGGGAACGCCATGCGCGCCAGCATGCCGCCTTCGCCGCTGAGCACCAGGCCCGTGCGCACCAGCACTACGCGTAGGCCCAACTCGGCTGCGCGCTCGGCGGTTTCTTCCCAGGCGATACATAACTGGCTGGCAAAATCCTCGCTTACCGGCCCACTGGCTTCGGTGAGCTCACGCTGCCCGCCGTCGCCATACCAACCCACCGCCGACCCCGAAATCAACACGCTAGGGCGCTGGCTGCGCTCGCCGAGCCAAGCCAGAAGCTGTTCGGTGAGGCTAACGCGGCTGGCCCACAGCAACTTGCGCCGGTGGCCCGTCCAAGGGCGGTCGGCAATCGGTGCCCCAGCCAGGTTCACCACCGCGTCGACCGGGTCATCGCCCAGTGCCTGCAAGCTACCTACGCCATGCACCGCCGGCCCGCAGCGTTCCGCCACGGTATCGGGCCGGCGGCTCAGGACGCTCAAGCGGTGGCCGTCGGCCAACCAGCGTTTGCACAGGCTGCGCCCGATCAGCCCGGTACCGCCGGTCAGCAAAATGTGCATGGCAGTCACCTCGATGTGTCTGGCCGCAGGGCCGATGTGGTCTATTTTCACAATCGCAACGCACTAATGGCGGTGCCCGTTCTCAGATAAAACAAGGGTGTTGAGCAAGCGATAACTTATACCCGTTTTACCGATTGTACAGGCTGGCAAGGCAAGCGTAGTCTGTCCAATGAGACGTTAAGAGGCTATCCATGACGACTGTACCCATCGCAATCATCGGCACTGGCATCGCTGGGCTTTCCGCGGCCCAGGCTCTGACGAAAGCCGGGCTGGTCGTACACCTTTTCGATAAAAGCCGAGGCCCCGGCGGCCGCGCCGCCAGCAAGCGCAGCGAGGTCGGCCATCTGGACCTCGGCGCGCAATACTTTACCGCCCGTGACCGCCGCTTCGTCGCGCAACTGCAGCAATGGCAGGCGCAAGGGGTAGTGGCCGAATGGTCGCCAACGTTGTACAGCGCCAACGGCAATGCACTAAGCCTGTCCCCCGACGAACAAGTGCGTTGGGTGGGCACCCCGCGCATGGGCGCCATCGGCCGTGAGCTGGCCAAAGACCTGCAAGCGGTATACAGCTGCCGTATCGTCGAGGTTTTTCGCGGCAAGCAATATTGGCACCTGCTCGATGCCAACAACCAAAGCCACGGGCCATTTAGCCATGTGGTGTGCGCCGTACCCGCGCCGCAGGCCACCGCGCTTTTGTCGGCAGCACCAAAACTGGCCGCGGTGGCCGCCGGCGTGAAGATGGACCCCACCTGGGCAGTGGCGCTGGCCTTTGAGCAGCCGCTGGCCACCGATTTGCAGGGCTGTTTCGTTCAAGGCAGCCCGCTCGACTGGCTAGCGTCCAACCGCAGCAAACCCGGGCACGACGCCACGTTGGATACCTGGGTGCTGCACGCCAGTGGCGAATGGAGCCGCCAGCACATTGACTTGGCCAGGGAAGCGGTGGTCGACCACTTGTATGGCGCATTCGCTGAAGTGGCCAATTGCCCGATGCCGCCACCGGTGTTCAGCCTGGCCCACCGGTGGCTGTATGCCCGCCCGGCAGGCAACCACGAGTGGGGCGCGCTGGCCGATGCCGACCTGGGGCTGTATGTGTGCGGTGATTGGTGCTTATCTGGCCGGGTCGAAGGCGCTTGGCTGAGCGGCCAAGAGGCCGCACGCAAGCTGCTGGAACATTTGGACTGACCCATCGTGACACGTGCCCGCCGGCACCGGCTTGGTGTACGCGAGGTAGACTTATCATCGGCATACTTGTACAAAGGCTATAGCCTGTACAACTTAATGCCGAGGTCCATGTGCTTGAATCCACGCCAGCCAAGCCCAAGGTCGCTATCAGTGCTTGCTTAATGGGCGCGCCGGTGCGCTACAACGGCGGCCATAAGCAGTCAGCCTACTGCCGCGACTCGCTCAGCAAGCATTTCGATTTCGTAAACGTGTGCCCGGAAGTGGCCGTCGGCCTGGGTACGCCGCGCCAGCCTATACGCCTGGTCGGCGCGGCCGGGCGGGTAAGGGCGGTCGGCGCGGTGGACCCAGGGCTAGACGCCACTGACGCCCTGGCCGCTTACGCCAAGCACATGGCGCGGCAGTTGGGTGACATTTGTGGGTACATCTTTATGCAAAAATCGCCCTCCTGCGGTGTAGAGCGCGTGAAGCTGTACCGTGAAAACGGCACCCCACAATTTGATACGGCCAGCGGCGTGTATGCCAAGGTGTTTTGCGAGCACAGGCCAGATGTACCGGTCGAGGAAGCGGGCCGCCTGTGCGACCCGGTACTGCGGGAGAACTTCATCGTACGGGTGTATGCCTATGCCGCCTGGCAGCAGTTGCTGGCACAGGGCCTGAGTCGCCAGGCGATGACGCGCTTCCATGCTCGCTACAAATACCAGTTGATGGCCAATGACCCGCTGCAATACAAAGCATTGGGTAGGCTGTTGGGCACGGCTGGGCAGGCGAGCCTGGAGGCTGTGGCGCAGCGTTATTTCGGCGGCCTGATGCAGGCCCTGAAGCGCTGCGCGACCCGAGGTAGCCATACCAATGTGTTGATGCATATCTGTGGCTATTTGCGCCGCTCGTTGAGCGCCGCAGACAAAGCAGAGCTCAGCGGCCTGATTTTGCAGTACCGTGATGGTATCGTGCCACTCATCGTACCGCTTACACTGATCAAGCATTTGTTTCGCCTATATCCGGACCCTTACATCGCTCAGCAGGTCTACTTGCAACCGCACCCTGAAAACCTGAGCCTCAGAAATGCGATTTGAACCATGACCCCATCACTCGCCCCGCAAGACGACGCCGAATATGGCAAAGCCCTGGCCGATGGCTGGCTGCCGATCCGCGAAGTATCCCGGCGCACGGGGGTGAACCCGGTGACGCTGCGCGCTTGGGAGCGGCGCTACGGCCTGATCGTGCCGCACCGCACGCCCAAGGGGCACCGGTTGTATTCGAGCGAGCACCTCGAACGTATCGAAACCGTGCTGACCTGGCTCAACCGCGGGGTGGCGGTTAGCCAAGTAAAGGCGCTGCTCGACAAAAACAAACCTGCCGAACGCATCCAGCACCGCACCGAGGGTGAATGGGTACCCGCGCAGCAGCAGTTGATCAGCGCCATTGCCGACTTAGCCGAACGGCGCCTGGATGATCGTTTCAACCAGGCCATGGCGCTGTACCCGCCCGCCACCCTGTGCGGCCAGTTGCTGATGCCGCTGCTGCGCGAGTTGGAGTTGCGCTGGCAAGGCCAGCCGGGCACCGCGGCTGAGCGGGCGTTCTTCTTCGGTTGGCTGCGCAGCAAACTGGGGGCGCGGATCTACCACAACAACCGCCAGCTCAATGGCGCGCCGCTGCTGTTCATCAACCTGTCCGACGCGATGCTGGAGCCGGCTCTGTGGTTTACTGCCTGGCTGGCCAGCAGCGCCGACTGCCCAGTAGAAGTGTTCGACTGGCCGTTGCCGCCCGGGGAGTTGGACCCGGCGCTGGAGCGCCTTGGCGCGCGCGGGGCGGTGCTGTATTCCAGCCGCCCGCTTAATCTCGACACCCTTGCCGGGCGGGTGAGCACATCGCGCTATGTACTGTTGGCCGGGCCCTGCGTTGAAATCCACCGTAGCGACTTGGCGCTGCATGCCGACTTGGGCGAACTGCCACTGGCCGCTTCGCCTTTGGACGCCTACCGCCAATTGCAATCGACCAAGCTGCTCTGAGGCATCCATGGCCGCCAGCCTCGACCGCCAGTTGCTGTGGCTACGCACTGACCTGCGGGTGCACGACAATACCGCTTTGGCCAAGGCCTGCGGCGCCGGCCCCACCCTGGCGCTGTACCTGATCAGCCCGGGCCAATGGCAACAACATGACGATGCCCCGTGCAAGGTCGACTTCTGGCTTCGCAACCTCAAGGCCATGGCCACCGAACTTCAGGCATTGAACGTTCCGCTGCTGATACGCAGCACCCCTACCTGGGCACAAGCGCCCCAAGTGGTTGCGCAACTGTGCCAAGAGCATGGCGTGCAGCAGGTGCATTGCAACCGCGAGCACGGCTTTAACGAAACCCGCCGCGACGCCGCGGTAGCCGGGGCCCTTGAGCAGCGCGGGGTGGGGCTGACCTCATGGGTAGATGCCACCCTGTTCGAGCCCGGCACCGTGCTGACCCGCGACGGCCACTATTTCAAGGTGTTCGGCCAATTCCGCAAGGTCTGCATGCAGCGCCTACAGCACAGCCCGCCGGGTATTGCCATGCGGCCCAGCGTGCAAGCGCCACTGGGTATTGCCAGCGATGGCGTGCCCGACTCGGTAGAAGGCTTTGCCATACCCCCAGCACGCCTGCGCGAGCATTGGCCAGCAGGGGAAGGCGAAGCCCGGCGACGGCTGGGAGACTTCATCGATGCCCGGCTGGACTATTACGCCAGTGAACGCGACCTGCCCTCGCGCCTGGGCACCAGCACATTATCGGCTTACCTCAGCGCCGGCGTGATATCACCCCGGCAGTGCTTGCAGGCTGCGCTGCAGCATAATAACGGCGAACTCGACAGCGGCAATGCAGGCGCCATCACCTGGATCGGCGAGCTGATTTGGCGGGAATTCTACAAGCACGTGTTGGTGGGTTTCCCGCGGGTTTCGATGCACCGGGCATTTCGCCGGGAAACCGAAGCGCTACCGTGGCGCCATGCACCCAGCGAGTTGCAGGCCTGGCAACAAGGCCGCACGGGGATTCCGATCATTGACGCCGCCATGCGCCAGTTGCTCGAGTTGGGCTGGATGCATAACCGCCTGCGCATGTTGGTGGCGATGTTCCTGAGCAAGAACCTGTTGATCGATTGGCGCGAGGGCGAGCGGTTCTTCATGCGCCACCTGATCGACGGCGACCTGGCGGCCAACAATGGCGGCTGGCAATGGAGCGCGTCCACCGGCACCGATTCGGTGCCCTACTTCAGGCTGTTCAACCCCCTAAGCCAGTCGGAGAAATTCGACCACGACGGGGTATTCCTCAAACAGTGGTTGCCCGAACTCAGGGGGCTGGCCAGCAAAGAGGTGCATAACCCGGCGGCGCTAGGCGACTTATTTGGGCAAGTGGCCTACCCCAAGCCGATCGTCGACCTCAAACACAGCCGGGAGCGGGCGTTGAGTGCCTTCAGAAACTTATGAACGCGGAATGCAGGCAACGCCCAGGGGGCTATAGCGGCATCTTGTAGTTGAGCGAATACGCTTCGATACCATCGTTCGGCTCTTTGATGCCGGCATTGGAATAGTGAATCGCGCGAATGCTCAACTCATGCCCACCGGCGAATTGCACACCCAGGCCAAGGCGGTCTTCGAAGTTGAAAGACGAGCCCAGTTTTTTGTCTTCGATCTGGGTTTGCGAAAACAACGCCACACCGATGCCTAAATCGACGAAGGGCTTGACCGAGCCGCCGCCGAATTCATAACGGAACACGGGGGCAAAGGAAATACTGTTGTTACTGGAGTGGTCGTCGCCGTCCCAATAAGTGTACCCGGCGTCCCAATAGCCCGTGAGCCGGCCCGCGCCGGTTTGCCACCAGCTTTTGTCCCAATCGATCTGGTAACCCAAGCGATACACCTGGGTAGACTCCCCGGTTTCCCCTGCCGAGAAAGTCAGGCCGTCGGCCTGTGCTGCCACGCTGTACCCCACCGCCAATGCCGCCAATGCGGCAAGCCCCATCAGTCGCTTCATCGATGAACTTCCTGTGTTGTTTTTTCCAAATAGGCGCAGCTATAGAAAACGGCATAGGTTTGTAAGTTCACTGGTGCACTACGGGTTTTTCACGTTTTTTTTACACCGGCAGCGAGGCGACTTCGCCGGGCGCAAAACCCAGCCGGCCCAGTACCTGCGCGAACTGCTCGCGGTCGCCACTGGTCCAGTAACGCACCGGCGCCGATGCCGTGTCTGACAGTAACCCGAATTGGCCAAGCAGGCGCTGCGCCTGGCGGGCCACCGCGGCACCGGTATCGATCAGCACCACCTCAGGTGGCACACGCTGGGCAAGCAAGGGGCGTAGGAAGGGGTAATGGGTGCAGCCCAGGATCAGTGTGTCGCAACCGGCCGCCAGCAACGGTTGCAGGTAGCAGTCGAGCAGCGCGCACAGCGCGGGGCTGTGCAGGTCGCCGGTTTCGATCAGTTCCACCAGCCCCGGGCAGGGCTGGGTGAGCACCTTCACGTCGGTGGCAAAACGGTCGAGCAACGCCGCAAAGCGCGCACTTTGCAGGGTGCCAGTGGTAGCCAGCACACCGACCACCCCGTTGCGGGTGGCGCTGGCGGCCGGCTTCACGGCAGGCTCCATGGCCACCAGCGGCCAGCCTGGGTAGCGTTCGCGCAGGTCGGCGGCGGCTGCCACGGTGGCGGTATTGCAAGCGAGCACCAGGGCCTTGGCACCTTGCCCACGGAAAAACTGCGCCACGCGGGCCAAACGCTCGCGGATGAACGCCGGTGTTTTATCACCGTAAGGGCAGTGCCCGCCGTCGGCCACATACAGGAACGATTCGTTCGGCAACAGGGCCTGTAATTCGCGCAGCACCGACAACCCGCCGATGCCGGAATCAAATACAGCCACCGCCGCGTTAGCCGCCATGGCCAGTGCCGCACACGGCGCAGCCTGGGTCGCGCTTCACGCGCAGCTCGCGAAAATGTGCACCCAGGGCATCGACCAGCAATAGCCGGCCTATTAATGGCTCACCGAAGCCGGCCAGCAGCTTGAGCGCCTCCAGCGCCTGTAAGCTACCGACCAGCCCCACCAACGGCCCGAGCACGCCAGCCTCACTGCACGTTAATGCCTCATCGCTGCCATGGCCGTACAGGCAGTGGTAACAGGGGCTGTTCGCCTGGCGCGGGTCGAACACCGCTAACTGCCCCTCCAGGCGAACCGCCGCGCCGCTGACCAGCGGCACCTTGGCCGCCACGCAAGCCGCATTGACCGCTTCGCGGGTGGTGAAGTTGTCGGAGCAGTCGAGTACCACGTCCACCCCCGCCACGGCCTGGGCAAGCGCCTGGGCGCCCAGCACGCCACGGTGCGGTACCAGGCGCACGCCCGGGTTGAGTTCGCCCAGCCGCTGCAACGCCGAGTCCACCTTGGCCAGGCCAATGCTGGCCTGGCTGTGCAGCACCTGGCGTTGCAGGTTGGTGAGGTCTACCGTGTCGAAATCGGCCAAGTGCAATTCGCCTACCCCGGCGGCCGCCAGGTAAAGCGCCACGGGCGAGCCCAGCCCGCCGAGCCCCACGATCAGCGCGCGCGAGGCTTTCAGGCGCAACTGCCCAGCCACGTCCACCTGCGCTAGCAAAATTTGCCGGCTGTAGCGCAACAGCTCGTCGTCGCTCAGCATGGTAACCGGCCCAGGCTGATGCGTTCATGGCCGCCAAGGTCTCGATGGCTTTGCACCTGCTCGAAGCCGCGCTGGGCGAACAATTCGCGCACCCGTACAGCCTGGTCATAGCCGTGCTCGAGCAGCAGCCAGCCGCCGGGGGTGAGGTATTGCGGCGCCTGGGCAATGATCTGGCGGATATCGTCCAGCCCATCGGGGCCCGACACCAAGGCGCTGGCCGGTTCGAAACGCACATCGCCGGCCGCCAGGTGCGGGTCTTCGGTAGCAATGTAAGGTGGGTTGCTGGCGATGAGTTCAAAGCGCTCGCCAGCCAGCGCGCCGAACCAGTGGCTGGCCCGCACCCGCACGTTGTTCAGCGCCAGGCGCTGGCGGTTGCGTTCGGCCAATGCTACCGCCTGCGGCACGCGGTCTACCGCGGTCACTTGCCAACCGGCACGTTCCCGGGCCAAGGCCAGGGCAATCGCGCCGCTGCCGGTGCCCAAGTCGAGCACCCGCGCCGTTTGGGCCGGCAGCAGTTGCAACGCGGTTTCCACCAACAGCTCGGTTTCCGGGCGGGGGATCAGCGTATGCGGCGCCACTTCCAGGTCGAGCGACCAAAAGCCTTGCTGCCCGAGTATATAGGCCACCGGCTCACCGGCACGGCGCCGCGCCAGGAAGCTGGCGAAAGCCGCGGCCGCCTCGCTACCGACGATGCGCTCGGGCCAGGTGCGCAGGTAACTGCGGGTTTTGCCCAGGGCAGCAGCCAACAGTAGCTCGGCATCCAGTTGCGCGGTGGGCGATTGCGGAAGCTGCGCATCGCGCAGCAGGCTTGCGATGATGGTCATTTACTCACCCAGGGCCGCCAGTTGATCGGCCTGGTACTCGGCCAGCAGCGGTTCGATCACAGCCTCGACGCCGCCGGCCAGCACTTCGTCCAACGCATACAGGGTCAGGTTGACGCGGTGGTCGGTCACCCGGCCCTGCGGGAAATTATAGGTGCGAATACGCTCGGAGCGGTCGCCGGAGCCCACCAGCAGCTTACGCTCACTGGCGATGGCCGACTGCTGGGCAGTGGTTTGCCGGTCGTTAAGCTTGGCCTGCAACCAGGCCATGGCCCGCGCGCGGTTCTTATGCTGGGAGCGCTCTTCCTGGCATTCGACCACGATGCCACTGGGCAGGTGGGTAATGCGAATGGCCGAGTCGGTCTTGTTCACATGTTGCCCGCCGGCACCGGAAGAGCGGTAGGTATCCACGCGAAGGTCGGCCGGGTTGATCTCGATGGCCACTTGCTCGTCCGGCTCGGGCAGCACCGCCACGGTACAGGCCGAGGTATGGATGCGCCCCTGGGATTCGGTGTCTGGCACCCGCTGCACGCGGTGCACGCCAGACTCGAACTTGAGCTTGCCGTATACGTTGGCGCCTTCGACGCGGGCGATCACTTCCTTGAAGCCGCCATGTTCGCCTTCGCTTTCCGACATTACCTCCACCCGCCAGCCCTGGCGCTCGGCGTAGCGGGAATACATGCGGAACAGGTCGCCGGCAAAAATCGCCGCCTCATCGCCGCCGGTGCCGGCGCGCACTTCGAGGAACACGTTGCGGCCGTCGTTAGGGTCCTTGGGCAGCAGCATGCGCTGCAGGCTGGCCTCCAGGGCGAGGATCGCCTCGCGCGCTTCGCGCACTTCTTCCACGGCCATTTCACGCAGGTCTGGGTCGCTGTCCTTGAGCAGGGCCTGGGCGCCGTCGAGGGCGGCGTGGGCCTTTCGCCAGCCGGCATAGGTTTGCACCACCGGCTCGATCTCGGCGTATTCGCGCGAATAGGCACGGAATTTCGCTTGGTCGGTGATGATTTCGGCATCGCCGAGCAGTGCGGTCAGTTCCTCGTAGCGGTCCTGGAGGGCGTCCAGTTTGTTCAGCAGCGACGCTTTCATTGCGGGGGTTTATCCGTGGGGCCCTCATCGAGGGCGAACAATTCCTGGGCCGTAGCCAGCGCATCGAGGCGGCCTTCGGCAGAGAATTTCTTCAGTTGCACGCTGGGTGCGTGCAACAGCTTGTTGGTCAGCCCGCGGGCGAGCTGCGCCAGCGCTTCCTCCGCGCTAGCACCGTTGGCCAGCGCGCGCTGGGCCTTTTGCAGCTCGTCGTCACGCAGGCGTTCGCCCTGTTGGCGGTAGGCGCGCAGCACATCCACCGCCGCCAGTTCGCGCAGCCGCGCCATGAACTCGCCAACACCGGCGGCGACCATGTCTTCGGCAGCCTGCGCCGCACCCTGGCGGCTTTTGAGGTTCTCGGCCACCACCTCATGCAGGTCGTCGACAGAATACAGGTAGATGTCGTCGAGCTCGCCCACTTCCGGTTCGATGTCGCGGGGCACGGCGATGTCGACCATGAAGATCGGCTTGTGCTTGCGCAACTTCAGCGCGCTCTCGACCGCCCCTTTCCCAAGGATCGGCAACTGGCTGGCGGTGGAACTGATCACGATATCGCTGGTGGCCAGCTCTTGTGGGATGTCGGCCAGCAACACGGCGCGTGCGCCGAACTCCTCGGCCAGCAGGCTGGCCCGCTCCAAGGTGCGGTTGGCCACCACGATACGCTGAACGCCTTGCTCATGCAGGTGGCGGGCGACCAGCGTAATGGTCTCGCCTGCACCGATCAACAGCGCCTGGCTGCGCTGCAGGTCGCTGAAGATCTGCCGGGCCAGGCTCACCGCGGCGAACGCCACCGACACTGGGTTTTCGCCAATGGCGGTGTCGGTACGCACCTGCTTGGCGGCATTGAAGGTGGCTTGAAACAGGCGCCCGAGCAATGGCCCCACGGTCCCGGCCTCCCGCGCCACGGCGTAGGCGGATTTCATCTGGCCCAGAATCTGCGGTTCGCCCAACACCAGCGAATCGAGCCCGGACGCCACCCGCATCATATGCCGCACGGCGGCATCGCCCTCGAACACATAGGCGCTGGCACGCAGTTCGTCGAGGCTCAGCCGGTGATAATCGGCCAACCAGCGCAACACGGTTTCCGCGGCCAGGTCGCCCTGCTCCAGGTACAGCTCGCTGCGGTTACAGGTAGACAGAATTGCAGCTTCGCGGCTATGGGTGTGCCGGCACAGCTGCTGCAAGGCATCGACCAATTGCTCGGGCGTGAACGCAACGCGCTCACGCACGTCTACCGAGGCAGTCTTGTGGTTGATACCCAGGGCGAGGAAGGCCATTGATTGTCGCTGACGATGTAAAGAGCCGCCAATTGTCCTACTTCGACGGTTCCAGAACAACCACCGCTCTCTATTGTCCCAATAGGCGAACCGGGATAAGGCCTTGCGTATGGGTTTTGCCCCTTCGCTTGTGTCATCATGCCGCCAACCGCAGGTCAATCGCCCTAAAAGCCTCTTTATGAATAGAACCCCCGCGTTGCTTCTCGCCCTTGCCGTGCTCAGCGGCTGCCAAAGCCTGCCGCCTGTCGGCCAGCCATCCGGGCAAGCCGAGGACGACGCCCCCGCCAGTACCCCGGCCAAGCCCGTGCAATATGCAAGCTTCCCCCCTGGCACGGTGTACAGCCTGCTGGCGGCCGAGCTTTCCGGGCAGCGCAACCGCTTCGATATCGCCTTGGCCAATTATGTCGACCAGGCGCGCAAAACCCAGGATGCTGGCGTGGCCGAACGGGCTTTGCGCATCGCCGAATACCTCGGTGCCGACCAGCCGGCGCTGGAGATGTCGCTGCTGTGGGCCCGTAACGACCCGGCCAACGTCGAAGCGCAACGGGCCGCGGCCATACAATTGGCACGTGCCGGGCGTTACGACGAATCCATGGCGTACATGGAAAAAGTACTCCAGGGCCGCGGTGAAACCCATTTCGACTTCCTCGCCCTGAGCGCGGCCGAAACCGACAAGCCTACCCGCGACGGGCTGCTCAAGAGCTTCGACCAACTGTTGGCCAAATACCCGAACAACGGCCAGTTGGTGTTCGGCAAAGCCCTGTTGTTGCAGCAGGACGGCGACACCGCCGGCGCGCTGAAGCTGCTCGAAGACAACCCGGCCAAAGACGGCGAAATCGCCCCGGTGTTGCTCCAGGCGCGCCTGCTGCAAGCCACCGACCAGCCCAAGGCGGCGATACGCCTGCTCGAGCGCGCCATCCGCAAGAACCCCGATGACAAGCGCCTGCGCCTGACTTACGCCCGTACATTGGTGGAACAGAACCGCATCGCCGACGCCAAGGTGCAATTCTCGCAACTGCTGCAGCAGTATCCCGAGGACGACGACCTGCGTTATTCGCTGGCGCTGATATGCCTGGAAGAAAAAGACTGGGACGAAGCCGAAGGCTACCTGAACGAGCTGATCGACCGCGGCGCCCATGTAGATTCGGCGCACCTTAACCTGGGCCGCCTGGCCGAAGAACGCGATAACGCGCAACGGGCATTGGACCAATATTCGCTGGTAACCCCAGGGCCGGATTATTTGCCGGCACAATTGCGGCTGGCCGATATCCTGATCGCCAATGGCCGCAGCGATGAGGCCTCGCGCCGCCTGGCCAGCAGCCGCGCGGCCGCGCCTGACTACGCCGTGCAGTTGTGGCTGGTGGAAGCCGAGGCATTGGCTGACAACGAGCGTAACGACCAGGCCATGGCGGTGCTGAACAAGGCCTTGGGGCAGCACCCCAACGACTCGAGCCTGCTCTATACCCGCGCCATGCTCGCCGAAAAACGCGGCGACCTGGCCTTATTGGAACGTGACCTGCGCACCATCATCGCCCATGAGCCGGACAACGCCATGGCCTTGAATGCGCTGGGCTACACCCTGTCGGACCGCACCACCCGCTATGCCGAAGCCAAGGCGCTGATCGAAAAAGCCCACGCGCTCACCCCGCAAGACCCGGCCATACTCGACAGCCTGGGCTGGGTGAATTTCCACCTGGGCGACCTCGACAGCGCCGAGCGCTACCTGCGCCAGGCCTTCAGCCTGTTCCCCGACCATGAAGTGGCCGCCCACTTGGGTGAAGTGCTATGGACCCGTGGCAAGCAGCGCGAAGCGCGGCAAGTGTGGGCCGCCGGCCTCAAGGACCAGCCCGACAGCCCCCTGGTGCA
This sequence comes from Pseudomonas typographi, assembly GCF_014694385.1. GTDB lineage: Bacteria > Pseudomonadota > Gammaproteobacteria > Pseudomonadales > Pseudomonadaceae > Aquipseudomonas > Aquipseudomonas typographi. The sequence goes on from NZ_JAAOCA010000006.1 coordinate 173,524, forward strand.
CAGCACTGTGTTGCGCCTGACCGGATCGGAGACGCTCTGACCCATGCAATTGCGCCACTGCCTCGCTGTATGTGCCCTCGCCCTGCTCGCTGGCTGCGCCGGCCTCGGGCCCCGTGAAGCGGTGCAAGGCACCGGCTCGCCCACCCAATGGAACGCCAACAAGGCCGTACTCAGCGGCATCAACGGCTGGGAAATCAGCGGCAAGGTGGGCATCCGCGCCCCGCAAGATTCTGGCAGCGGCACCTTGTACTGGTTGCAACGCCAAGACTATTACGACATTCGCCTATCGGGCCCCCTGGGCCGCGGCGCGGCTCGCCTGACCGGCCACCCGGGGCAAGTGAGCCTGGAAGTGGCCAACCAGGGCCGCTACCAGGCCGACAGCCCGGAAACCCTGCTCAAAGAGCAGTTGGGCTGGAACCTGCCGGTATCGCATTTGGTGTACTGGGTACGGGGGCTACCCGCGCCCGGCAGCAAAAGTAGCGTAACCCTCGATGGCGACAGCCGCCTGGCCCACCTGGAGCAGGATGGCTGGCGCATCGATTACACCCGCTACAGCGCGCAAGGCGACTACACCCTGCCCGAGCGCATCAAACTGCAAGGCCAAGACCTCGATGTCACGCTGGTGATCAAGGACTGGCAGCCGCGCCGGCTAGGCCAATGAACATGGCCGCGCCACGCCTGACCCTGCCTTCCCCGGCCAAGCTGAACCTGATGCTGCACATTATCGGCCGCCGCGCCGACGGCTACCACGAGCTACAAACGCTGTTTCAATTTCTCGATTACGGCGACGAACTCGACTTCGCCCGGCGGGACGATGGGCAAATCCGCCTGCACAGCGACCTGGCCGGCGTGCCCCATGACAGCAACCTGATCGTGCGCGCCGCACGCGCATTGCAAGCCCAGAGCGGCACCCCGCTGGGCGCCGATATCTGGCTGCGCAAGGTGCTGCCCATGGGCGGCGGTATCGGCGGCGGCAGCTCCAATGCCGCCACCACCCTGCTGGGCCTGGACCACCTGTGGAAGCTTAACTGGGGCGAAAACCGCCTCGCCGCCCTGGGCCTGAGCCTGGGGGCCGACGTACCGGTTTTCGTGCGTGGCAAGGCCGCTTTCGCCGAGGGCGTGGGCGAAATCCTCACCCCGGTGCAACCCGCCGAGCCGTGGTACCTCGTGCTGGTGCCGCAAGTATCTGTAAGTACAGCAGAAATTTTTTCCGATCCGCTGTTGACACGTAACTCGAAGCCCATTAAAGTGCGCCCCGTTCTCGAGGGAAACAGTCGAAACGATTGCCAACCGGTGGTAGAGCGGCGTTACCCAGAAGTTCGTAACGCTTTGAGTTTGCTAAGTAAATTCACTTACGCTAGACTCACCGGCACTGGAAGTTGTGTGTTTGGGGCCTTCCCAAACGAAGCCGAAGCTGATAAGGTCTCGGGCCTTCTGACAGGGACCCTTACAGGGTTTGTAGCAAAGGGAAGCAACACGTCGTTGTTGCATCGCACGTTACAAGGCCTGTTCTAAGAAACGAGTGCCAGGCACTCGGTTGATCCGCCACAGGGGCGTCGCCAAGCGGTAAGGCAGCAGGTTTTGATCCTGCCATGCGTTGGTTCGAATCCAGCCGCCCCTGCCATTTTCTCTATACTCATCCAGGTATACCCTCAGCCGGCAGGTACTGCGCGTGTCCAAGATGATGGTCTTTACGGGGAATTCAAACCCCGATCTGGCTCGGCGTGTTGTACGTCAGCTTCATATCCCACTGGGTGATGTTTCGGTCGGCAAGTTTTCCGACGGCGAAATCAGTGCTGAAATCAACGAAAACGTTCGCGGCAAAGACGTTTTCATCATTCAGCCTACGTGCGCCCCGACCAACGACAACCTGATGGAGCTGGTAGTGATGGCAGATGCTTTCCGCCGCTCCTCGGCTTCACGTATCACCGCGGTTATCCCCTATTTCGGTTATGCCCGCCAAGACCGCCGGCCGCGTTCGGCGCGCGTGGCGATCAGTGCCAAGGTCGTGGCCGACATGCTCACCGTGGTCGGTATAGACCGGGTGTTGACCGTCGACCTGCATGCCGACCAGATCCAAGGGTTTTTCGATATCCCGGTCGACAACATCTACGGCTCGCCCGTACTGGTCGATGACATCGAAGACCAGCGTTTCGAAAACCTCATGATCGTTTCGCCCGACATCGGTGGTGTGGTGCGTGCCCGCGCCGTGGCCAAGTCGCTGGGCGTCGATCTGGGCATCATCGATAAGCGCCGGGAAAAAGCCAACCACTCCGAGGTGATGCACATCATCGGTGATGTGGAAGGCCGTACCTGTATACTTGTCGATGACATGGTCGACACCGCCGGTACCCTCTGCCACGCCGCCAAGGCGCTGAAAGAGCACGGCGCGGCCAAGGTATACGCCTACTGCACCCATCCGGTGTTGTCAGGCCGTGCCATCGAGAACATCGAAGGTTCCATGCTCGACGAGTTGGTGGTGACCAACACCATTCCGCTGTCGGCTGCTGCACAAGCGTGTTCGCGGGTCCGCCAACTGGACATCGCACCCGTTGTCGCCGAAGCGGTTCGCCGCATCAGCAACGAAGAATCGATCAGCGCGATGTTCCGCTGAGGGGTAACCCTCCGGCATAGCACTGATGTAAAGCGCCCCGCCCTGGCAATTCCGCCCGGGCGGGGCTTTTTTGCCTCGAACGCCCTGCGTCGGTCGCAAACGTGGGGCATACAGGCCAACCTGGAGATACACCATGAACGAATTTACCTTGAATGCCGAAGTGCGTTCCGACCTGGGGAAAGGTGCGAGCCGCCGCCTGCGTCGTACCGCCGCCCAAGTGCCCGCCGTTATCTACGGTGGCACCCAATCGCCTGAGTCCATCAGCCTGCTGGCCAAAGAACTGGCCAAACTGCTGGAAAACGAAGCGGCCTACGCTCACGTGATCGAGCTGAACGTCGCTGGCCAAAAGCAAAGCGTGCTGATCAAGGCCCTGCAGCGTCACCCGGCCAAAGGCCATGTGCTGCACGCCGACTTCCTGCGCGTGGTCGCTGGCCAAAAACTGACCGCCAACGTCCCGGTTCACTTCATGAACCAGGAAGCTGCAGTGAAGAAAGGCGGCGAAATCTCCCACACCGTGACCGAGCTGGAAGTGTCTTGCCTGCCGAAAGACCTGCCCGAGTTCATCGAAGTGGACCTGGCCGATGCCGAAATCGGCACCATCATCCACCTGTCGCAAGTCAAGGCACCCAAAGGCGTTGAGTTCGTGGCCCTGGCCCACGGCAACGACCTGGCCGTTGCCAACGTGCACGCCCCGCGCATTCAGGCTGAAGACGCTGAAGGTACAGAAGGCGCTGCCGAGTAATCGTGCCGCCCAGGTTGCGCACTGTGCACAGCCTGGGCCTTCTGCCTGCAAGGAAGAGCCCCTGCCGTGACCGCCATCCAGTTGATCGTTGGCCTGGGAAACCCCGGCCCCGAATACGAACAGACCCGGCATAACGCAGGGGCTCTTTTCGTTGAACGCATCGCACGCGACCAACACGTGAACCTGGTCGCCGATCGCAAATATTTCGGCCTCGTGGCACGCTTTAGCCACAAGGGCCAAGACGTTCGTTTGCTGGTGCCCACCACCTACATGAACCGCAGCGGCCAGGCCGTGGCGGCATTGGCGAATTTCTTCCGGATTCCGGCAAGCGCCATCCTGGTGGCCCACGACGAACTCGACATTCCGCCGGGCGTCGCCAAACTCAAGCAGGGCGGCGGCCACGGCGGGCATAACGGATTGCGCGACATCATCGCCGCGCTCGGCAACAACAACGGTTTTCACCGCCTGCGCCTGGGTATCGGCCACCCGGGCGAGGCGGCCAAGGTGTCGGGTTTCGTGCTCAGCCGCGCCCCGCGCGCAGAGCAAGAAAAACTCGACGCCAGTATCGATTTCGCCCTCGGCGTGCTGCCAGACATTCTCGCTGGCGACTGGGCCCGCGCGATGCGTGAGCTGCACAGCCAGAAGGCCTGACTCTTCGAAGAGGGAAGCACCATGGGTTTCAACTGCGGCATCGTCGGCCTGCCCAACGTCGGCAAATCCACGCTGTTCAACGCGCTGACCAAGTCTGGCATCGCCGCCGAGAACTTTCCGTTCTGCACCATCGAACCGAACAGCGGCGTGGTACCCATGCCCGACCCGCGCCTGGAGGCGCTGGCGGCGATCGTCAAACCCGAGCGCGTGATCCCCACCACCATGGAGTTCGTCGACATCGCCGGCCTGGTGGCGGGTGCGTCCAAAGGTGAAGGCCTGGGCAATAAGTTCCTGGCCAACATCCGCGAAACCGATGCCATCGCCCACGTGGTGCGCTGCTTCGAAGACGACAACGTGATTCACGTGTCCAACAGCGTCGACCCCAAGCGCGACATCGAAGTGATCGACCTGGAGCTGATTTTCGCCGACCTCGACAGTTGCGAGAAGCAACTGCAACGGGTGGCCCGCAACGCCAAGGGCGGCGATAAAGACGCCCTCGCCCAAAAGGCCTTGCTGGAAAAACTCATCGCCCACTTCAGCGAAGGCAAACCCGCGCGCCGGCTGATGAAAACCCTCGGTGCCGACGAAAAAGCCACCATCCATGGCTTCCACCTGCTCACCAGCAAGCCTGTGATGTACATCGCCAACGTGGCTGAAGACGGCTTCGAGAACAACCCGCACCTGGACGTGGTCAAGGCCATTGCCGAGGAAGAAGGCGCCGTGGTGGTGCCGGTGTGCAACAAAATCGAAGCGGAAATCGCCGAGCTGGACGACGGCGAGGAAAAAGACATGTTCCTCGAATCGCTGGGGCTCGAAGAAGCCGGCTTGAATCGCGTGATTCGCGCAGGCTACGCCCTGCTCAACCTGCAAACCTACTTCACCGCCGGGGTGAAGGAAGTGCGCGCCTGGACGGTCCGCGTAGGCGCCACCGCGCCGCAAGCGGCGGCCGTGATCCACACCGACTTCGAAAAAGGCTTTATCCGTGCCGAAGTGGTGGCCTATGACGACTTTATCCAATACAAGGGCGAAAGCGGGGCGAAGGAAGCGGGCAAGTGGCGGCTGGAGGGTAAGGAGTACATTGTTAAGGATGGGGATGTGATGCATTTTCGGTTTAACGTCTAAGCACTGCATTGGACGTGAATGAACCGCGCTGGGCCTTTTAAGGGCTACCAGCGTGGGAACCGCTGGGAACTGGTAAGGACGGCGGCTTGAACGGTGCCTTTCCCTTTTTGGGGGCCTTTGCACGTTACTGGAAAGCAGAAACAGGGCATCCGACGATTAAATAGGGTAGTTTGGACTAATAATTGCCCCCTTTTGGTAGCGTGTGTAAATCCGGGCACAGACACGAGCCGAACTGATCTACCGGTAGCTCCCTCCCCCGCTGGCACGTTAAACACCTCAGGTCATCGAAATGCTCTACGGAAGACTGAGCGCGAGTGTTAAACGCCCACACCGCAAACACAGCCCCTCCACGCCTCACGCGTCGAGGGGTTTTTCATACCCAGGCCTGGCCCGCCCGCGTGGGTTCAAAAGATGTAACTGTACTGCTCCACCTCCCATTGGCTGATGGTGCGATGGTACGTCTCCCATTCTTTGGTCTTGTACCGGATGAATTCATCTTTGAGCGCTTTGCCCAGCGTGCTTTCCACCAGTGGGTCGTCGGCAAACGCCTTGATCGCTTCGGGCAGGTTCTGGGGCAGGAACTCGATGCCACGGTCGGCGCGTTCGGCTTCGCTCATGGCATACAGGTTGTCTTCGTTGGGCTCGCGGGGGTCGATTTTTTCGCGCACACCCTCAAGGCCCGCGGCCAATGCCAGCGCGGCGGCAAGGTAGGGGTTGACCGCGCCGTCGGCGTTGCGCGACTCGCAGCGCCCGCCACCGGCCGGCACCCGGACCGAGTTGGTGCGGTTGTTCGAGCCATAGGAGTTGAACACTGGGGCCCAGGAAAAGTTGCCACCAGCGCCTTGGCGTACTAGGCGCTTATAGCTGTTCACGGTGGGCGCGAAAGCGGCGCACAGCGCCCGGCCATGCTTGAGAATGCCACCGATGAAGTGGTAGCCGATGTCGGTCAGGCCCAGGCCGCGGGGGTCGTCCTTGGGGTCGCAGGCGAAGGCGTTGCGGCCGGTTTCCAGGTCGTACAGCGACATGTTGAAGTGCGCACCGGTGCCGGTCTTGTCCGCAAAGGGCTTGGGCATCATGGTGGCGATCAGGCCCTCTTCGCTGGCAAAGTGCTTGGCCATGAAGCGGAAGAACACGAAGCGGTCGCACATGGTCAGCGCATCGGCGTACTGAAAATCGAATTCGTACTGCGAGTTGCCGTCTTCATGGTCCAGCGAATACAGATCCCAGCCCAGCTCGTTGATGGTCCGCGAAACCTTGTCGAGCCAGCCGAACTGGTTGACGAAACCCTGGAGGTCGTAGCATGGCTTGAGCAGGCGGTTGTCGGCGTCCGGGACGTTCAGGCTGCCATCCTCGCCGCGGCGCAGCAGGTAGATTTCACACTCGATGCCCAGGTTCATGCCGAAGCCCATGGCGGCAGCCTGCGCCAGCACGTTCTTCAGCGCCACCCGGGTGCTCAACGGGTAAGGCTGGCCCTTGAAGGCATTGTCGGCGGGCATCCAGGCCAGTTTCGGCTGCCACGGCAATTGCACCACGGCGTCCAAGTCCGGCACCGAGGTGATTTCATCCTCGTGCGGGTCTTGGCCCAGGCCATCGAGCGCGTAACCGGTGTAGCGCTCGGAGCCGGCCGCCATCTGCCGCAGGTGGCCGATAGGCACCACTTTGCCCTTGGGTACGCCATGGATATCGACGTAGGCGCCCATGCAATATTCCACGCCCTTCGCCCGCAGGCTTTGTTCCAGTGCGTCAATCTGTTCTTCGGTTTTCATGGTAGCTCGCTTATCGGCATCGATCAGGTAGGTCAGTCAGGGTCAGGAAAAGCCGACCACGGCGTGGGGCGCGTAAGGCGCTTCCAATTGGCGGATTTCCTCGGGCTCCAAGGCCAGCTCGACGGCGGCGGCGCCGTCGCGCAAGTGCTCAAGGCGCGTCGCACCGATCACCGGCGCGGCCACGGCCTCTTTTTGCAGCAGCCACGCCAGGGCGATTTGCGCAGGCGGTACGCCGCGGGCCGTGGCGATGCGGTTAACGGCCTCCACCACTTGGCGGTCGGCCTCCTGGGTGGCGTCGTAGAGGGTACGGGCATAGGCATCGTTGCCTGAGCGGTCGGTGCCAGCGGCCCAAGGGCGGGTGAGCTTGCCGCGCGCCAGCGGGCTCCATGGGGTAACGGCCACGCCCTCGGCGGCACACAGGCCGAGCATCTCCCGCTCTTCTTCACGGTAAAGCAGGTTGAGGTGGTTCTGCATGGCGATGAAACGCGTCCACCCGTTGCGGTCGGCCACGTACAGGGCCTTGCACAGTTGCCAGGCGTACATCGATGAGGCGCCGAGGTAACGCACCTTGCCCATTTTGACCAAGTCATGCAGCGCTTCGAGGGTTTCTTCCAGCGGCGTGTGGTAATCCCACCGGTGGATCTCGTAGAGGTCGATGTAGTCGGTACCCAAACGTTTAAGGCTCTGGTCGGCCTCATGCAGGATGGCCTTGCGGGACAGCCCGCTGCCGTTGGGGCCGGGGCGCATGGGCATGCACACCTTGCTGGTGATCACTACCTCGTCGCGGCGGGCGAAGTCCTTCAGGGCGCGGCCGAGTATTTCCTCGCTGGCGCCCTTGCCATAGGCGTTGGAGGTGTCGAAGAAATTGATGCCCAGCTCAAGCGCCTGGCGGATGAACGGCCGGCTTTGCTCTTCGTCCAATGACCATGCGTAGCCGCTGCGCGAGGGCGGTGCGTAGGTCAGGCAACCCAGGCACAGGCGCGAGACGTCCAGGCCGGAACGACCGAGTTTTTGATATTTCATGGTGGTTTTCCTTTCGCAATGGGGGGCCGGGATGGCCCACCGGCTGGGGTCAATCGAGCAGCCGAGAACGCAGGTAGTTGGCTTGCTGCCACACCGTGCGCTCCAGGTGGCTGAGCCGCCCGGGGCCGGCATAGGCCGAGTGCAATGCGCGTTGTTGTATGCCGTTGACCGCTACGTCTTCGCCGGCGATGGTCTTGCCGCGCGCCTGCATGCGCGCGCAGGTGTCGGCGAAGTCCGGCTGGGCCATGGCCGCCGGGCTTACCAGCACCACCCGGTGCCACACGGTCAGCTCGGCGCTGATGGGCAACAGCGTGGTCACGCTGACCCGGTCCGGATCCAGACCCAGTAGGCAGTTGGGGAAAATCTGCACCAGGTTGATCCGGCGCATGTCCGCCTCGCTCAAGCCTTCGAACGGCACCAGCCCTGGGGTGAGTATCTCGCTTAATTCGCCCTTGGCCCGCAGCGGTTGCTGGCAGATGCTCCAGCCCTCGCCGCCCTCCCCGATCGAGCTGAGCCTGCCGGGAAAGCTGTGTTCCAGGGTGCCGCGGTGCACGGCGCTATGGTGGTAGCACTCCATGAAGGTTTCGGCAGCGATCTTCCAGTTGAAGTCACAGTCGTAATCGAGGGTGAAGGCAACGCCGAGGTCCGCCAAGTGATACTTGCCCAGCAACGGCACCAGGTCGTGCAGCCGATCACCAATGGATGCGACCGCGTCGGAGAAGGTGATGAAGATCAGGCCGCTGACGACCTCGCTGCGTACCCGTGGCAAGCGCAGCGCTTTGGCATCGAAGCCCGCGGCCTGCTCCATGCTCGGGGCCCCGAGCATCTGGCCGTCCAGGCCATAGCTCCAATGGTGGAAGGGGCAGGCGAAGCCGCGTGCGTTGCCGGCGCCTTCGACGATGGGCATCCAGCGGTGCAGGCATACCCGCGACATCACCGCGATGCCTTCGGCCGAACGCACGGCCAGCAGCGGCTCGCCAAGGATGTTGATGGAAAAATAATCGCCGACGTTAGCCAGTTGTGCAACGTGGCCGATGCACATCCAGTCCGCACGGAACACCTTGGCCTGTTCCAGGGCAAAGAAGGCTGGGCTGTAATAGGTTTGCGGTGGCAAGGTACGCGAATGCTCCGCGTCTTTGCCGAGGTCTTCGCGTAGCGCCTCGATCAGATGAGCAACCCCCTGGGTGGGGTCGGTGATGTCGGTGCTGATCAATTCGGTCATGCTGGCAACTCCTGAACGCTGTGCGGCGGTGCGTATTACGGCAGGGCAAGGGGCGTTATGAATCAACCGGGCTCTCGGCGGCCCTTGTCGAAGTGCCGTTCGATACGGCGTTGCAACAGGCTCAACACGCTGGTGGCCAGCAGGTACCAGAAGCAGGCGACCAGCAGCAGCGGAATGGTTTCGTAGGTACGCGAATAGATGGTCTGTGCCGAATAGAGCACATCGGAGAGCGAAATCACGCTGACCAGCGAGGTCATTTTGAGCATGCCGATGGTTTCGTTGCCGGTCGGCGGTATCACGAAGGGCATGGCTTGCGGCAGGATGATCCGCCGCATCACTTTCAGCTCGCGCATGCCAAGGGCGCGCGACGCTTCCTGTTGGCCTTCGTCCACCGAGGCGATGCCGGCCCGCACGATTTCGGCCATGTACGCCGCTTCGTTCAAGCCAAGGCCAAGTATCGCCGCGGTGAACGGCGTGATCAGGTCGTTCATCGACGCGCTGAACAGTGTCGGGCCAAATGGCACCGCCAGGTGAACCTCCGGGAACAGGATCGCCAGGTTGTACCAGAAGATAATCTGCACCAGCACCGGTGTGCCGCGAAAGAACCAGATGAAGCTAGCGCTGGCCCCGGCGATCAAGGGGTTGCGCGACAAGCGCATCACCGCCAGAGCCACCCCGAGCAGCACGCCCAGCAGCATGGTCACCACCGTGAGCCAGCAAGTGACCCACATACCGCTGAGGATGGTCGGGTTGAATAAGTAATGGGCCACGGTAGGCCAGGCGAAATTGGGGTTGGAAACGACCAAACGCAGCATCGCCACGGCCAACAACGCCAGCACCGTGGCGAACACCCAACGCCCGGGGTGGCGCTGGCGTACCACGACCAATTGGTCCTCCGGAAATTGCTCGTCCCAAGCCCGATCGCGCGCCAGCGGTTGGGCCCTGGCCACACCGTGCGTGGTATGGGCTGAAGTGTCGCCTGGGGTTAATCCTGTCATGGCCTGCCTCTCGAATATCAGCTGCAACCGTGGCGCCAAGCGACTTGCTTTCGCGACACTATTAATCAATCGATTAACTAATGCAAGTGCTAAGCGCGCCCGGCCGAGGAAATAACCTTCGACAAAAACGCCCGGGTACGTGGCTGGCGCGGCTGCTCGAACAACACCTGGGGGCTGGCGACCTCCACCACCACGCCTTGGTCCATGAACGCGACCTTGCTCGCCACTTCCCGGGCGAAGGCCATTTCATGGGTCACCACCAGCATGGTCATGCCTTCGCTGGCCAAATCGCGCATCACATCGAGCACTTCCCCCACCAGCTCCGGGTCCAGGGCGCTGGTAGGCTCATCGAACAGCATCAACCTGGGTTTCATCGCCAGCGCCCGGGCGATGGCTACCCGCTGCTGCTGGCCCCCGGAAAGCTGGCGCGGATAGGCGTCGAGCCGGTGCGCCAAGCCTACCCGGGTCAGCAACTGCCGGGCGTTTTCCATCGCCAACTCCCGGGGCTCGCCCTTTACCTGGACGGGCGCTTCGGCAACGTTCTGTAGGGCCGTCATATGCCCGAACAGGTTAAAACGCTGGAACACCATGCCGATGCGCGCACGCCGCGCGGCGATCTCCGCATCGCGCAGTTCGTACAAGCGCTGGCCGGCCCGGCGATAGCCGACCATCTCGCCATCGACATAGAGCGCGCCGCCGTCGATTTTTTCCAGGTGGTTGATGCAACGCAAAAACGTCGATTTGCCAGAGCCCGACGGGCCGATCAGGCAAGCCACCTCCCCTTGCTCGATGGCAAGGTCCACGCCGCGCAAGACTTCCTGGCCCTTGAAACGCTTGAGCACCTGCCGGGCGCAAATCACAGGAGGCTGGCTGGAAAGGGTTTCATTCATCTGGTGTCACTCCGGTGTGGGGCAGCCAGCGTGTTCATCACCCTGGCGCCGAACTTGCAAAGTCACGCTTGAACGCCGAATCCCTCGGCCTTTCTGGAAAACTCCCATGACGCATGAAACCGTTGTATCGACCCGCATGGCCGGGCGCGTGGCGCTGGTCAGCGGTGGTGCCAAGGGCATTGGCCGCGCCATCGCCTTGCAATTGGCGGCCGAAGGCGCCGACGTTGCCATTGCCGTGCGCAGCGACCGTGATGCGGCAGAGACCACCGCCGCGCAAATCCGCGCATTGGGGCGCCGGGCCCTGGTCTGCTTGTGCGACCTCACCGACGCCGCCGCCGTTACCGCCCTGGTGGCCGAAGTCGAAAGCGGCCTCGGCCCGATCGCCTTGCTGGTCAACAATGCCGGCACTAACGGGGCCGCCCCGTTGCTGGAGCTGACCGAACAACGCTGGGATGCCGTAGTGGCAGGCAACCTTAAGTCGTGCTTTTTGCTCAGCGTTGCCACGGCACGCGCCATGGCCTCACGCAATTTGGGTGCCATCGTCAATATTGCTGGCGCCTCGGCGCACCGTTCCTACCCTGGCGCGGGGGCCTATGGGCCGAGCAAGGCAGCGGTGGTCAGCCTTACGGTGCAGATGTCGTTGGAATGGGCAGCCCTGGGCATTCGAGTCAACGGTGTCAGCCCCGGGCCGATCCGCGAGGCGGCCAGTGGCTGGCAGGCCCGTGAACCCGCGCTGGCCGAGGAAGTCACGCGCCTGCCGCTGCGCCGGGCTGGCGAGCCCAGCGAGGTGGCCAAGGCGGTGGCCTACCTGGGCAGCGATGATGCCAGCTACGTGACCGGGCACATGCTCATCGTCGACGGCGGTAGCGTGAACACATGGTACCTGGCGGGCTAACGGCCAAGGCCGGTGGGGCCGTGCCCAGGCCCACCGGTTAATGGTGCGGGGCTCAAGCACCGGCGAGGATTTCCTGTGCACAGATATAACCCCAGGTCATGTTCGGCCCCAGGGTGGTTCCCGCCCCTACCGCGCGCGTGCCAATGGGGTTGGCCATGGCCACGCCCGCGCAGTACAGGCCTTCGATGCGGCTGCCATCGCTGCGCAGCACGTGCCCGCCGGCGTCGGTACGCGGCCCGCCCTTGGTCGCCAGGAACGACCGATTGAACGATATCGCGATATAACGATGGCCCTCGATCGCTTCCAACCCCGCATGGATACGTTTGTCTTGCGCGGCGTGGGCGCCGCGGGCCGCCGCGCGGCCAAAGTCTTGGTCGACACCTTGCGCACAAAAGCCATTGAAGCGGGCAACGGTCGCTACCAGCTCATCTGCCGGCAGGCCAATCTGCGCGGCTAATGCTTCCAGGGTATCGGCCTGGGCGAGCCAGCCACGGTCAAGCCGCCAGAACCCCCATAACAGCGGCGCCCGGTGCAACAGGCGAACGTCGGAGATCACCCAGGCCGGCAACTGCAATGGGCCGTCACCCGGGCGCTCGCGCTCATCGAGCGCCTCACCGATATTGAACGTAAACTCGTTGACGAAGCGCCGGCCATGGCGGTTCACGATGATCGCGTTGGGCTCATAGTGAAAGAACACCGCCAGGCTGTGGGCGCGGCCCTCATAACGCCAGGGCATGGCCGGGTTGATGTTGGCCTGGTCCATATGGGCCAATTGTGCGCCCACGGCCTCAGCCATGCGCTGGCCGTCGCCTTCGTTGCTGCGGGGACTGGCGATGAAGTCCAGCGGCCCAGGAAAGTGCCGCGCCAGGCGTTCGGCATCCCACTCGAAACCGCCGCTGGCAAGGATGACCCCGCGGCGGGCGTGAACACGTAGCCAGCGCCCGCCCTGTTCGGCCCACGCCCCGCTCACCCGCCCCTCTGCATCCTGGGTCAGCTCGCTAACCCGGGCCCCCACTTCGAAGGCGCAGCCGTGCCGCTTGCAACCGGCCAGAAGGCCGAGAATGAGCGCCGCGCCTTTACTACGGGTACCGGTCAGGCTGCGCCAGATAAGCTGGGGCGCCAGCCGCAGCGCAGCGGCGAACGGGTGGTGGTAAACGTCCAGGCCGATGATTTCCTGATAGCTGTAGCACTGCGGCAGGGGTGAAGGCCGCAGCCGCTTGGCTAGCGCACCCAAGCCCAAGCCGCGCGTGCGCAACGAGCGCGGTGCGAGCATGCGCCCGCCTGCCTTGGCGCCCGGCAGGTGCAGCAGCGGGTCAGGCTCTGTAGTCAATGCGAAACGCAAGGGTGAATGCGCTTCGAGGCTGGCCAGCATCGGCCCGGCCTCGGCGCTGAAGCGTTGCCAGAGTAGGTCTTCGCTTTGCTGCCACCCCGGGGGGGCGCTGGCACGCAGGTAGGCCAGGGCCTCGCCGGCGCTATCAGCCAGGCCGGCGGCGCGGGCGTGGTGGTTGCCGGGGACCCAGGTCGCGCCCCCCGACATCGCACTGGTGCCGCCGAGCCACTGGGTTTTCTCCAGCACCCGCACCTTCAGCCCGCCTGCCGCGGCGGTGAGGGCGGCCGCCAGGGCGGCAGAGCCGGACCCCACCACCAGCACGTCGCACTCCAGCATTTGGTCAGGCACCGCCGGTGGCCGGGGGCGAGCCACCGCGGGGTTATCTGTGAGCCGGCCGCCCATCTCAGGGCTTAGGGTTTTGCAGAGGTTGGGTAGCGGTCAGGTTGATACCGGGGTTCGGCAGCTTGAGCGGCGCCAGGTCCCACTTTTCCATGATCCGGTCGTAATTGCCGCTGGCATGCACCGCCTTGAGCGCGGCGAGCATGGCGTTGGCCAAGTCGGTGTTTTCCCGCTTGATCACGATGCCCAAATAGAACTTCGGCATCAGGTCGGAGGTGATCACCTTGATCGGCTTGGGTGCGGCCTTTTCGATATCTTTGGCCGAGGCGGCATCGTTGACCACAAAATCCGCCCGCCCGGAATACAGCGCCATCAACACCGCGTCGGCGCTGGGGTATTGCGCCAGCTTGATCGGCGCCTTGCCAGCATTCACGCAGTGGGGCGAATACAGTTCGGTGATGGTCGGCGCAAAGTCAGTGCCCGACTGTACAGCCGCCGTCAGGCCACAGAGCGAGAGCGGGTCTTCATTGACCTTGGCATTGTTTTTAAGGGCGTAAAAGGCGTTGGTCGCGTAGGAAAAGTCGACGAACGTCACCTGCTTCTCGCGCTCGGGCGAGTCGGAGATGCACTCCATCGCCATGTCGTAACGCCCACTTTGCACGCCCGGGATCAAGCCATCGAAGGCAATGGACGTAGGCTCGACCTTGACCCCAAGTTTTTCGCCCATGGCGTTCCAAAGGTCCGGCTCGTACCCAACCATGGTCTTGTTGTCGGCGGCAAAGGATTCGCACGGCGGGTAATGGGCGTCGGTGACCAAATGGATGACACCTGCCGTGCGGATCGCCTCCGGCAGCAGTGCCTGAAGCGCAGGGTCCAGGGTTTCGGCGGGGATGGCGGGCTCGCCGGCGGCATGGGCATACGCCCCAAGGCTGCAGGCCAGGGCCAGAAAGGGCACGTGCAAGCGGAGCGACTGTGTAGCGTTCATCGGCTTCTGATTCTCGTGTCGGTACGCACGGCTGGTGCGTTCAGCCAAACCTGCGGCCTCCACGCAAAGCCGGCCGCAACGTGGGCGGAGCAACAAGCATGCCACCGAACTTAATCATATGATTAATAAAAACCGGCCCTTGATCGCTTTCGTTTTTTCGCCGGCCACGCTTGGCTATGCGAGCGCTCATAGTCGCACCACCGCGGCGCACGACCAGTGTAAAAAACACCAAAGCTGTGCATGTTAATTCATCGATTAATTTATTGTTGCAAGCTCGTGGATGCTGGGCATAGGATCTTCGCACTTCCAGCAGAACCTCAAGAAGGGCCCCCAGCATGAGTAACCCGTCCAGCACATTATTGACCACCGAGCAAATGATCGAGCGGCTCGAGCGCGAGCGTGAAGCGATCTGGCGTACCCTGCCTGACGAAGTAGCAGCCATCGGCCGCGGCGAGATACCCCGCGGCACCGGCGCGCGCGGGCAGTACCTCAGTACCCTGATGTTCGCCGAAGGCGAGGCCCGCACCTTGGCCGACGAGATGTTCTGGGGCTTGATCGAGGTGTGCCGCCAGCCCGGCGCGGACTTGGCCACGCTGAAAATGATCATCAGCCAGATCATCGGTTACAAAGCTGACTTCTTCGATTTCGTGGGCCTGCCGGCAGCGGCGGCGCTGGTGCATCAGTACGTCTCGGTGGCTGAGGTCACCACGTCGGTTGGCGAGCTGGAACGCCTGACGGGGGCGGCATTGTCGTGGGCCAACCGCTTTCACATGTGGGTGGACCACGTTTACCCCTGGGGCGTGGGCGATGGCTTTCGCAGGCCCAAGGCCAAGGTCGCCTGAACCGGGCTCGTTTTCCTTTTACCCTACCGAGGTACCGCTATGCGTTTGCGCTTGAAAGTCGAAGGCCAATCCATTTGCCTGATTGAAGTGTGGGAAGACAAAGTCCCCAACCTTGCGAAGATCTTCCGCGAAAAGCTCCCGCTGCAGAGTTCTTTACAGCACGGCAAGCTGCTCGGTGACCTGGTGTTTTTCACCTTGCCGATCGTTGCGCCGTGGGAAAACCGCTACCTGACCCAAGACGTGGGCCGCGAGCGCATCGAGAAAACCGGCCATGCCGCCGGTGCGGTGTGCTTCTATAGCCCTCGGCAGCAATTGTGCATCGTTTATGGCGATGACGTTTCAGCCGAGCCGCTACCGATCTCGTACATCGGTGAAGTGATCGAAGGCGCCCTGCAGCTCAAGGTCACCGGCATGGAAACCTGGTTCGAGCAGGGCGCACTGGTCGAGCTGGAGATTGCCGACTGACAACGCCCCTGTTCAGCCGTGCGGGCCCATGTGCTCAAGCAGCAAATCCCGCATGCCGGAGATGGCGCGCTTATAGTTGAACTTGGGGAACATCATCGAGCGGAACAGCACGCCGTCAAGGTAGGTGGAGATGAAACTGGTCATTTGCACCGGGTCGACCTCACGAAACACGCCGTGGGCGATTCCGTCCTTGATGGCCTTGCGCAGCACCACCGACTCTTTGTCGTAGAACTTCTTGATGGCCTTGTCGATGCGCGGCGTGTGATTGGGCGAGCCGGCATAGTCGAGGCTCATCTTCGCCAGCTTTTGCAGCAGGGCGAATTGCAGGATATGGATCTGCAACCACAGCGCGATGATCGACTGCGGGTCGGACTCTTCGGCCTTGACCGAATTGAACTGACGAAAGGCATCCTCCACGGTGGATTCGATCACCGCCAGGAACAGTTCTTCTTTGCTCCCGAAATAGTAGTAGATCAGTGCCGAATTCATGCCGGTGGCCTTCGCGATATCCTTGATGGTGACCGCGGAATAGCTCTGTTCGGCAAAAAGGTTCAGTGCAGCGGTTTGCAAGATCTTCGCAACCTCCGATTGCTGGCGCTTATCACGCACCGCAGCAATGCCCGCTTCGTCGGAAATACCGGCCAAAGCTTTGCTGGCCGCTTTGTTTTTCACTGCCATGTCACGCCCTTGAACATACCACCCTGCCCCATGCGGGTGGCTGCCGATTATCCGGTGCGCAAAGGTTTTCGTCTATGCATGAATTATTTGATCGTACGATTGAAACCTAACCGGGCAGGCGCCCCCTACCACTAACCAGCGCACAGAGAGGCTTCGATGATCAGTGAACCCAGCCGTTTCGAACTTGGCGACTTGCCCCTGCAAAACGGCGCAACGCTGCTCGACGCCCAGTTGGCCTATACCTGTACGGGCACCTTGAACGCCGCCGGCGACAATGCCGTGCTGCTGCCCAGCTACTACACCGGCAACCATGGCTCATACCGCGCCTGGATCGGGCCCGGCCGGCCATTGGACACTGCCCGCCACTTCATTATCGCGGTCAACCAGTTCGGCAACGGCGTTTCCACCTCACCGAGCAATTCTACGCGCCAAGCGGGGGCAGCGTTTCCGCTCCTGGAGCTGGCCGACAACGTGGAGGCCCAGGCGAGGCTGTTGGCGCACTTGGGGGTAAGCTCCCTGGCGTTGGTGGCCGGCTGGTCCATGGGCGCCATGCAGGCGTTCGAGTGGGCTGTACGCTACCCCGACAGCGTGCGCGCAGTGCTTGCGGTGTGCGGCACGGCGCGCTGCTGGCCGCTTAACCAGGTGTTTCTAGACGGCGTGCGTGCTGCACTGCAAGCCGACGGCGATTACCTGGCCGGGCGCTATGCCCAGCCGCCCCTGCGCGGGCTGCGCGCCTTCGGCCGTGCTTACGCCGGCTGGGCCTACAGCGCCGAGTTCTTTCGAGAGGGTTTGTATCGCACGTTGGGCTTTGCCGACCTGGAGGCGCTGCTGCGCGATTGGGAAGAAGACCATTGCCAGCATGACGCCAACGACCTACTGGCCGTGCTGCATGCCTGGCAACGCGCCGACCCCAGCCGCGCCCACCATGGCCTGAGGCTGAGCGAGGCACTGGCGACGATCCAGGCTCGTTGCATTTTGATGCCATCGAGCACCGATGCCTACTTCACCCTCGAAGAAGCGCGCATCGAATACAACGCCCTGCGCCACGCTCAATGGCGGCCCTTGAAATCACCCTATGGGCACTGCGCGGGCGCCCCGGGCCGCTTCGCCGCCGAAAGCCTGCACATTGACCAGGCGCTGCGGGACCTGCTCGGTTAAACCTCAGGCCAGCGTGCCAAACTCCCGCTCCAGTAGCGGCAATACCTCGCTGCCGAAGCGCTCGAGCGAGCGCCGGGCGCGGGCGATCGGCAGGTCGCCGAACTGGAAGAACGCATTGTAGTGCGTGGGCTGCACCGCGCGGATCTCCGCTGCGATCCGCTCGGCCACATAACTGGCAGGGCCAATGATCAAGTTGTCGCGGAACGTCTCCAGGGGCGGTTCGTTCTCCAGCGGCGGGGCTTGCACCATCGAGCCCTCGAGCACCAGCGCCGGCGAACGCAGGGCAGCCACCATACGCCCCACATAACGGGCACGCTCTGCCGCCTCAAGCGCCTCGGCCGGGCTGTCGGTAACATGCACGTACTGCTGCAAGGCCACCGGAATCTGCGCACCGTCCAGGCCGGCTTTGCTGCATTGTTCGCGCATATGCGCCACCATTTGCAGCAATACCGGCGTACCGCGCCAGCCCGCGGTCATGAAGGGTGTGGGGTTCCAGGGCGCCAGCGCGGCGAGGATCTGCGGCGCCGACGAGGTGCAATACAACGGCGGCAAGCCACCCCGGCGGGTACCCAGGGTCATCGGGGTGGGCGGTACGCTAACGTATTGGCCGTGGAAGTCGACGAACCCTTCGCCGAGCGCCTGCGCCAACACTTGCCAATACTCCAGGAACACCTCGGCCTTGCGTGCTACATCCTGGCCATAGCGTTCGAACTCGTAGGCCTGGTAGCCGGTACCCACCCCCAGCACCGCGCGGCCGCCGCTCAATTGGTCGAGCAGGGCGATTTCCTGGGCCACGCGCATCGGCTCGTACAAGGGCAGCACCACCACCGCCGCGCCCAGCTTGATGCTTCGAGTGCAGCCGGCCATATGCGCAGCTACCATCAGCGGCGACACACTGACCGAATAATTGGTGAAGTGGTGTTCGGCGAACCAGGCCACATCAAAGCCGATATCTTCGGCCAGCAGCACCATAGACCGTGTGTCTTCGACCACCCCAGCCACCCCACGGGGGTTATCACGGTAACCCATCAGGTTGAATAGGCCGAATTTCATATACCGCACCTCGCGCAAACGCTGCGAGCACCCCAACGGGCCCGCCTGGTATCAGGCAAGCAGTTTTCGCGCCATAAATTAATCGGTTGATTAACATTACCGTTAGTAAAGCGCACGGCAACGCACCCCACTGCTCGCGACAGGCGGTGCGAAGCGCGCCCAGCCAAGGTTTGCAGGGCGCTTGATTGCCGATGTACGCCTTACACGCTTTCGTCGCTCACGCGCCCAAGCTCAAGTTCTGCGCGGTCTACCCATTCGCCACTGAGCTCACCCTTGACCGCCACGCCCAGTTGGCGAAAATCGTTAACCTGCTTGACCAGGTTGCCACGGCCACTGACCAGTTGGTCGCAGGCCTTGCGGTAGGCGTCTTGGGCTTTGTCCAGGCTGGTGCCGACCACGTCCATGCTGCCGAGGAAGGTCCGCAGTTTGTCGTAAACCTTGGCGGCGCGGTCGGCGAGCTCCGCGGTGTGCTTGTTCTGGTCTTCGAAGCGCCACAACTGGCGCACGATGTTCAGGCTGGTCAGCAAGGTGGTGGGCGTGGCGACCAGCACATTTTGTTCGATGGCCTTGTGGAACAGGCTTTCGTCTGCTTTGAGCGCATCGACGAAGGCCGATTCGATAGGCACGAACATGAACACCATTTCCGGGGCGTTCAGGCCGGGCAAGTCGAAGTAATGCCGGTCGGCCAGTTCCTTGATGCGGGCGCTGAAGGCGCTCACGTGTTCCGCCAGCGCCAACCGGCGCTCGGTGTCGTCCTGGGCATTGATGTAACGCACATAGGCATTGAGCGACACCTTGGCGTCGATGATCAGGTGTTTACCCTGAGGCAGGTACACGATGGCATCCGGGCGCTGGCGGCCGTGCTCGCCGGCCAGGCTTACCTCACGCTTGAAGTCGCGGTTGAGCACCAGGCCAGAACGTTCCAGGACGTTTTCCAGGATCAATTCGCCCCAGTTGCCCTGGGCTTTTTTCTGGCCCTTCAAGGCTGTGGTGAGGTCGTGGGCCTCTTGGGTGATTTGCCGGTTCAGCTCTTTGAGGTGCAACAGCTCCTGGGCGAGCGCCGCCTGCTGCTGTACGTCCTTGTGGTGGATGTCTTCGACCTTGGCGCGAAAGCCCTCGATTTGTTCGCGAAAGGGCTTGAGCAACGCGCCCAGCGACTGCTGGCTGTGCTCGGAAAACGCCCGGCCCTTGGCCTCGAAGATTTGCCCGGCCAGTTGCTCGAATTCGAGCTTGAGTTGTTCGCGGCTTTCTTTTAGCAGTTGCTGCTGTTCGGCAAAGTGTTGCTGCTTGTGCTCCAGGGAACTGGTGAGGGTGGCGTGCTCGCGGGAAAGCTCGGCAAAACGCTCTTGCAGCGCCAGGTGCGTTTGCTGCAACTGGGCAAGGGCGGCCTTGTGTTCCTGCTGCTGGGCCTGGGCCTGTTCGCGCTGGGCCTGGGCTACACTGGCCTGGCGCTGCGCCTCGGCTAATTGAAGTTGGCCCTGGTGGGCCTGCTCGCGCAATTGCAGGGTATCGCTGCGGGCCTGGGCGCATTGTTGCTGCCAATGTTGGGCCTGCTGCTGCTCGGCCCGCAGCGCGGCGTTCAGCTCGCCCAGTTCCAGTTGCTGGGCCAGGGCGGTGTCGCGTTGTTGCTCCAACTGCGCCAAGGCCTGCTCCAGTTGCCCCTGGGCGTTTCGGCTACGGGCCGCTTGCCAAGCCAGGGCCATTCCCAGCGCGGCGCTGGCAGCCAGCAGGGCGGCGCAGGCCCACTGCAGGGTCGTGGCGTCGAACATGTCAGGTCTCCTTGGTGTGCCCGGGCGCGGTGGCCAGCGCATGGGCCAACTGTTCCGGCAGCCCACTGGTGCGCTGCACCTGGCGGCTGGCGGCGCCCTCGAATACTGCCGGGTTCACCTCGGCCAAGCTGAACCAGCGCTTGGCGCGGGTAATGGCGGTGTACAACAGCTCTTTGGTGAGCACCGGGTTGAGCACATCCGGCAATACCAACGCGGTGTGCTCGAATTCCGAGCCCTGTGATTTATGCACGGTCATGGCGAACACGGTGGCCACCTCCGCCAACCGGCTGGGCAACACGAAGCGCACGCCAGCGGTGCCGTCGTTGCGCGCAAAAGCCACGCGCAGGGCCGGTTGGCCCTCTGGGGTGAGCACCTGCAAGGCGATACCGATATCGCCGTTCATCAAGCCCAGGCTGTAATCGTTGCGGCTGACCAACACCGGCCGGCCTTCATACCAACCGTGCTCGGCGAGCAGCCAGCCGCGCTTATGCAGGGCACCGGCCACGCGCTGGTTCAGCCCTTCGACGCCCCAGGGGCCGCGGCGCAGGGCGCAGAGCAGGCGGAACTGGTCGAAGGCCGCCAATACCTGCAGCGCCCAGGCTTGCCAAGTGGGGCTGTCCCAGGCGGTGCCGGCTGGCGGGCGGCCATCGCGCAGGCACTGCAGGTAACACCGGTAGCCAGGGCGCTCGCCCTCGCCCTCGATCAGTAACCGATCCAGGGCGTGATCGCGTTCGCCGCTTAAGCTCAAGGCCAGCAACTGCTGGGAGGGCTGCGCCAGCAGTTGCCGCGCCGCGCTGGCCTGTTGTTGGTTCACCAGCCGCGCCAGGCGGCCGATGCCTTGCTCGGCATCGAAGCGCCGTGAATAGCGCAACATCACCGTTTGCTGCGCCAGCGGGTCGCCGCGGCCTGGCGCCGTGCGTAGCCCCGGCGCGTGAACCTGCTCGGCGGTTTGCTCGGCGAGCCATTGCAGCGTGGCCTGGCTGTAATTGCCCGCTTCGGCGTCGCGGCACAGGTCGCCGAGCACGGAGCCTGCGTCCACCGAGGCCAATTGGTCTTTGTCGCCGAGCAACACCAGCCGCGCCGCCTCAGGCAATGCATCGAGCAGGCAGGCCATCATTTCGAGGTCGATCATCGACGCCTCATCGACCACCAGCACGTCCAGTTGCAAGCGGTTGCCTGCATGGTGGATGAAGTTACGCGAATCGGGCCGGCTACCCAGCAAGCGATGCAGGGTAGACACCTCGGTAGGGATTGCCTGGCGTACCGCCTCGGCCACCGGTAACGCGCTCACCGCCCGGCCGATGGATTCCGACAAGCGCGCCGCCGCCTTGCCGGTCGGCGCCGCCAGGCGAATGCGCAGCGGCCGGCCCGCTTCTACCGCGGGGGTTTGCAATAGCCCCAGCAGGCGCACCACCGAGGTGGTCTTGCCAGTGCCAGGGCCGCCGGTCACTACGCTGAAATGCCCCCGGGCGCACAAGGCGCAGGCCAGTTTTTGCCAGTCGCTGTGGCGTTCGCCCTTCACCCAAAGCGGCTCGGGGAACAGCGTTTGCAGGCGCTCGGCCAAGTGTGCTGGCGTATCGGCCGGGCGTGCCAGGCGCCGGGCGAGTGCTTGGGCGATGCGCCGTTCGTAGTTCCAGTAGCGGCGCAGGTAGAGGCGTTGGCCGGCCAGCACCAAGGGCCGCTGAGCGTGTTCAACGGCGCTGTCGCGGTCTTCGACCAAGGGGCTTTCGGCCAAGGACTGGCGCCAGGTAGCCAGTGCCATGCCGGCCAGCCAGGTAGACGGCAACTGGCCGCCCGCCTCGCCCTCCGGCGGCAGCGACAGGGTGAAGTCCGGTGCGTTGAGCGTGGCGTCCAGGTCGAGGCAGGTGTGCCCGCGGCCCAATTGGTGGCTGACCATCGCCGCAGCCAGCAGCACGCTGGCCGGGCTGTGCGGCGCCTGCTCCAGCACGAAGCCGGCGAAAGCGCGGTCCAGCGCGCGCAACCAGCCGCGCAGCACCCAGTAGTCGAGCTGCAACAGCAATTGCCCGCTGCTGGCCTGGGCCACGCCGTGCACAGGGCGCTCTTGCAGGCGCAGGTTGTCGCTGAGGGCCTTGAGGGTCAAGTTCATAGCACCACCTCGCTGCCCTGGCCCTGGAATAACGCGTCTAGCTGTTCGATCAGGCTGCGCGGCGGGCATTCGAAGTACACGCCCTGGCCCGGCGCCTGCAGGCCGCGCACGAACAGGTAAAGCGCGCCGCCCATGTGCTGGTCGTAATCGTAGCCGGGCAACCGCGCCGTAAGTTGCCGGTGCAGCGCCAACAGGTAAAGGCACAGTTGCAGGTCGTAGCGCTTGTCGAGCATGGCCTGGCGCATGGCGGGCCCATCATAGGCATCGCTATGGCTGCCCAGCCAGTTGGATTTGTAGTCTGCCACGTAATAGCGCCCCTCGTGTTCGAACGCCAGGTCGATAAACCCCTTGAACATGCCGTTGAGTTGGTTGTACGCCAGCACCGGCCGCGGCGCGCCACCCAACGTGGTGCGCACCCGCTCGTCGAGGCGCGCCACATCCACCTGGTGGCTGGCAAACCAAAACTCCATCTCTACCTGGTAGCCCTTGAGCGCCGCCAGGCACACCTCGCCGCGCCCCGGCACGCGCAGCCGCAGGCGCAGGCGCAGGTAATCGCCGAGCCATTGGCTTAGCGGGTCGATCCAGGCCTCCCAGTCGCGCAGGTTACAACGCCCCGCCACGGCATTACGCAGGCGCTGCGGGTCGCCGGCCACCGTGCCATACCCTTCGCGACCCGCCCACTCCAACAGCCCATGCAAAAACGTGCCCGGGCCGGCCCCACGGGGGAAGCCCAGAATGCCCCCGACACCAGGCTGTGCCGGTTCCTCGGTGGGGTCTTCTTCGCGCAGGTTGGCTTCCACTGCCGTGCTGGGCTCAGCCGGTTGCGCCGCACCCGCGCGGCCATCGCCTTCGGCCAGGGCCAAGGCCGAATAGCTGGCGATCCACCAGTTGCGGCTCACCTTGGCCAAAGGCTCAAGGGCCTCGCCAAGCGCGTTGGCCTCGGGCTTGGCGTGCACCGCATGGGTCACGCTGGGCGCCGGCTGCAAGGCCAGCGCCTGGGTACCGGCCGCTAACACCTGCAAGCGCTCGCCGAGCATGCCGGCTTCGATCGGCTGGCCACCGCTGAGCAGGTAACCCAAGGCCGCCTTGGGCAGGTCGGTGGCCTTGGCGCCGGCGCGGCCCTGCTCGGCCATGCACACCAAAGTGGCGAAGCGCGCGCGGGTCAGGGCCACATAAAGCAGGCGCATTTCTTCGCCCAGGCGCTCATCGTTGGCCAGCTCGCGCGCGGCCTTCGCCCCGTCGCCGGGGGCCAGTTCCACGGCCAGGGCAAGGTCGGCGTCGTGGAACATCGGCAGGGCGCCGCCGCGCCCGTCGATTTCCCGTGCAAGGCAGGCGAACGGCAGCAACACCAAAGGGTACTCCAGGCCCTTGGACTTGTGCACAGTCACCACCTTGATCAGGTCGGCGTCGCTTTCCAGGCGAAGGATTTCTTCTTCGCTGGCGTTGTCGATCTGCTCGGCCAAATGGCGAATCAAGGCATGTTCGCCGTCCAGTTCGGCAGCGCTGCGCTGTAGCCATTCGGCCAGGTGCAACAGGTTGGTCAGCCGCCGCTCGCCGCCGGGTGCTTGCAGCAAGCGGGCCGGTACCTCGTATTGGTTCAGCAGCCGCCGCAGCATCGGCAGCACGCCCTGCTGCTGCCACAGCTTACGCAACTCACGAAACAGCTCTACCTGCTCTTCCCAATAGCGCTCGTTGTGGTTGAGTTGCTCCAGCCGCGCCCAAGCCAGCCCCACGCTCTGGGTGGCCAACGCCGCACGCAACAGCGGGTCGCTGCCGGGCTGGGCGCAGGCACGCAAAATGAACAACAGGTCGTGGGCCTCATCGCTGGCGAACACCGAGTCGCGGTCAGACAAATAAACACTCGCCAACTGCCGCCGTGCCAAGGCACCGCGCAGGGTTTCGGCCTCTTCGCGGTTACGCACCAGCACCGCGATATCGGCCGGGCGCAGCGGCTCGAACGTGCCATCACCGTGCCACAGGCCGCTGGGTGCCGCAGCAGCAGGGTCGAGCCAAGCCTGGATGGCCGACGCGCAGGCTTCGGCGGCGTGCTGCAAGTAGCTGCGTTTGTTGATCACCTGCGCCTGGGGCAATTGCCAGAAGGTCAGCGCCGCCGGGGCCTGGCCGTTGAGTTGCAGCACGCTGTCGCGCCCCTTGGCCGCGACCGCTGTGAACGGCACCGGGTTGTGCTGTTCGCTGCGAAAGCGAAACGCCCCGCGTGGGTATTGCTCGGCATAGCTGAAGCAATGGTTGACCGCATCGACCATGGCCTGGGTCGAGCGGTAGTTGGTGCCCAGGGTGTAATGCCGGCCGGCGGTGGCCTCGCGCGCTTGCAGGTACGTGTAGATGTCGGCCCCACGGAACGAATAAATCGCCTGCTTGGGGTCGCCAATCATGAACAACCCGCGGTCGGGCAGATTACTGGCCACCTGGTAGATGTTATCGAAAATCCGGTACTGCACCGGGTCGGTGTCTTGGAACTCGTCGATCAATGCCACCGGGTACTGCTGGCGAATCAACTGCCCCAGGCGTGGCCCAGCGGGCCCGCGCAGCGCATGGTCGAGGCGGCTGATAAGGTCGTCGAAGCCAATCTGCGCACGCACCCGTTTTTGTTCGTCGAAGCGTACACGTACCTCCCCCAGGGCATGCATCAGCAGATGCGGGCGGATGTTCACCTGTGCCGCACGCTCCAGCACCCAGGCATCGATGGCGGTGAACGCCACATGCTCCGGAGCCTGCGCCTTGGCCTTTAACCTGAAGCCCTGGCGGCCGAAGCGCTCGATGTTCGACGGTGCCGGCCCGCCCAACGCCCAGGCGGCCAAATCACCCAAGGCAGCCTCGAAGACTTCGTCCTGGTCGTACTTGCGGTAGCTGTTACCGTGCAATACCGGGCGCAGCTGATGCAGCAGGCTTTCGATTTCATCGCGGTGATTGAGCCATAGCTCACGGGCCTTCTGCTCTAACTGTGGGACTTTCTCGTACCACTGCCCCGGCTCGTGCAGCAATTCGGCCAGTGAAGGCGGCGCGGCCAACGGCTGGCCCGCCAGCAAAAACTGCGCGTCGCTGCGCGACAACAAAGGCACCAATGCGCGCTCCAAGGCCTGGGGGCTGGCGAAACAATCCTCGATGGCTTGCGCCTGCGCCAGGGGCAGGCCATAGAAGTGCCGCCGCCAATAATCGCGCACCACCTCGCTAAGCAATTCACGCTGGTCGGTTTCCAGGGTTTGGGTGAACAGGCTACCGCTGTCGAAGGCATGTTCGCGCAGCATGCGGTAACACCAGCCATGGATGGTCGACACCGCCGCTTCGTCCATCCATTCGCCGGCCAGTTGCAAGCGTTGGGCACAAGCCGGCCACTGCTCGGCCGGGTAGGCTTGGCGCAGTTGTTCCAGCACAGGGTCGTGACCCGGCCCCGGCCCACGGAAACACGCTGCCGCCTCGCTCAGGCGGGCACGGATACGGTCGCGCAGCTCTTGGGTAGCGGCGTCGGTGAAAGTCACCACCAGCACCTGTGGCGGCGTCAGCGGCCGCTCGAATGCCTGTGTGCCGCCATGGCCGAGCACCAGGCGCACGTACAGCAGGGCAATGGTGAAGGTTTTGCCGGTCCCGGCACTGGCTTCGATCAGCCGGCTGCCCTGTAGCGGAAAACTCAGCGGGTCGAGGTTCAGAGGCGTCATGCGGCGCTCCCGCTCAAGTGATGGAATAGCCCGCCATACAGGCGCGTGGCCCAGGCGGTGAAACGCTCGCTGGCCAGCAGCGAGTCAAAATCCGGGTAAGCCCGGCGAAGCGCGAAAGACCCGGCCACTTCGCCGGCCACCGTGTAATTGCCCTCGTAGGTTTCCCGGGCCTTTTCCAAGGCATGTTCGGCGTCGCCCTCGGCATCCGCCTGCAACCAGGCGAAGGCGGTTTTGCAAGCCACCGGCAAGGGTTCGCGCATGGCCTCCAGCCAGGCGCCGAGCAAACCTTGCAGTTGGGCCTGGGCCTGGGCCCTGGCCATCGGCTGGAACACCACATCGCCCTTGAGGCTGACCCACACGCTGGTGCAGGGCCGCTCGCCCAGTTGCAAGGCAAGGTGGCGTACCCAGGGGCGGACCAGGTTGTGCCAGCGGTAGTGGCCGTCCACCCAGAGCTTTTTGCTGTCGAGTTGGATATACGCAAGCGCACCCTGCGCGTTGCGGCGCAGGCCGCCGAGCCAGTCCTCCAGCCCTGGCGCATCCGCTTGCGCGGGCACGCTGGCCGCGGCTTGGCCTTCCACCACGGTGGGCCACAGGGCCAAGTGCGCGTGGTAGCGCTGCAGCATATCCGGCAATGGCGCGGCCAACACCCCGGCGTTGAGCATGCCGAACGCCCCAAGGGGTAATTCACCCTGGCGCCCAAGGCGCTCAACCTCGGCGGCCAACTGGGCCGGCAGTTGCTCGGGCTGATACGCCTGTTCGACCCAACCCTTGAGCGCCTGAACCAGTGTATCCTGATGCCGCCACGCCTCCAGGCCGGTGAGGGCGAAGGCTTCGTCGTCGCGGCTGGCCAGCGCTTGCTCGGCGAATTGCACCTTCAGCCGTTGCGCAAAGAAGGCCGCCACTGGGTCTCGCAACAGGTTACCCAACTGCCGCAGCGACAGCGGCACCTCGGGCAACAGCGCCGCAAGCATGCTGGCCGGCTCACTGCCGGCCACCTGCGGCGCATGCACTTGGCGCCATTCATGGGCGTAGGTATACAGGCCGTCCGGGCCACGCTGCCCAGCAAAGTAACGGGCGCTGAAGGGCTGCAGCGGGTGCTCCTGGGTAAGCGCGGCCAACAGCGCCTGGCCACCACCGGGCGTGGCCAGCGACCAGCCGGCGGCCACGTGGTCGCGCAATTGGCCGACCAGCACCGAGGGCACGCGCTCGCTGTTGTCGCGAATATTGCGCCCCACCCAACTGACGTACAGTTGGTCGCGCGCCGACAACAACGCTTCCAGTAGCAGGTAGCGGTCATCCTCGCGGCGCGAGCGGTCGCCAGGGCGGTAATCGTTGCGCATCAGGTCGAAGTCCACCGCCGGCTGCTGGCGGGGAAAATCGCCATCGTTCATGCCCAGTAGGCACACCACCTTGAAAGGGATGGCACGCATCGGCATCAGCGTGCAGAAATTCACCGCGCCGGCCAAAAACCGTTGTGTCAGGCGGCCTTCTTCCATGCCGGCCAGCCAGGCTTCGTGGGCGACCGTCAGCGGTATCGGCTCGGCAAAGCCGGCCAATTCGCAGGTAACCCGCCACTGTTCGAGCAAGCCGAGCAGTTGGTCGAGCAACAGTTGGTCGGCCTCGCCCTGGGCCTTGAAGAACACCCGCAACAGCGCTTGCAGGCGCTCGATCCACACCTCGGGGGTGGCCGCATGGAGCAAGTCTTGGCGGGCCACGTCAAGGCGCTCGATCAAAGTTAACAGCGGCCCGGCCAAGGCGGCCTCCAACCCAGCGACTTCATCGTAGGGCTCGATGCCGCCCAGTGCCGGGGCGCGCCCGCTGGCGTAGCCGAGCAGCATCCGGCGCAGGCCAAAACGCCAGGTATTCTGCTCCAACCCAGGCGGCATCTGCAGGCTTTCGCGCTGCGCGGCGTCCACCCCCCAGCGCACACCGGCGCCGTCGATCCAGCGCTGCAGGGTCGGTAGGTCGGCCTCCTCGATACCCAGCCGCGCGCGCACCGCCGGCACGTCGAGCAGGTCGAGAATATTGCTGACACTGAAGCGGCTTTGTGGCAGCCGCAGCAGGTGCTCCAGGGCGATCAGCAACGGCTGGCGGCCACGCTGGCCCTGGTCGGCCAAGGTGAACGGGATATAGCGCCGGTCTTCCCGCGGCAGTTGGCCGAACACCGCCTGAATATGCGGTGCGTAGGCGTTGATGTCGGGCACCATCACGATCACGTCGCGCGGCTGCAGCGCAGGGTCTGCGGCGAAACGCGCTAGCAATTGGTCGTGTAGCACCTCGACCTCGCGCTGCGCGCTGTGCACCCGGTGAAACCGCACGGAAGGGTCTTCGGCCAGCACCACGGGCGGCCATAGGTCACGGCTCTCAGCCAATGGGCGCAATTCGAGTATGTCGTTTTGCAACTGGCCAAGCAGGTGCTGCGGCGGGCTGTCGTCGAACAGGTCGATGCGCCCGCCGTTCACCGCCTGGAACAGCGGCTGGTAGTGGCTGGGGTCATCGTAGCTGTCGAGCAGGTTGATGTAGTCGCGGCCCTGCTTGCCCCACGCGGCCAACAGCGGCTGGCCGTAGCCGGTCGCCGCATTAGGGGTAAGTTTGTGCGGTTGGCGCCGGTAGGCATGGCCGAGCAGTTCTTTGTCGGCAACGATGTCGGCCCAATGGTGCCGGCACGGGTTGTGTACGCACAGCAGCACCTGGCTATGGCGCGCCAGCGCGGCCAGCGCTTCGAGCACCTGCGCCGGCATCGATGAGATACCGAATACCACCACCCGCCGCGCCAGCCCGGCCGGTGCCGGGCCCGGTTCGGCCAGGCGGGCCAGGAAGCGCCGGTGCACCCCGGCACGGCTTTGGTCCAATGCGCCTGGGCCCACATCGGCGAGCACCTCGCGCCACAACTGCGCCTGCCAGCGCTGCTCATCGTCCAGCGGTAGCGCCACACCGCGCAGGCTGCGCAGTTGGTCGCGGCCCACGGCCCAATCATCGAGCCAATCGGCGCGGTACACCTGGTATTGGTCGAACAGGTCCGCCAGGCGCTCGGCCAATTGGTGCAGCTTGCGGCCGTCGTCGTCGTCCCGCAGAAAGCGCGCAAGCCCAGCGAACGCGGGTTGCCCGAGCAACTCCGGGAGCAAGCGCATCAACCGCCACAGCAGCGGGGCTTTGTCCAGCGGCGAGGTTTCCGGGGTGGACGCGTGCCCGAGCACGGTGCGGTAGGCCTGCCAGAGAAACCGCGAAGGCAATTGCACATCCAGCGCCGCGGCGATGCCGCAGCCGCCTTCGGCACGGTCGGCGGCCATCGCCAGCTTGAGCCATTGGGCGATCCCATTGCTGTGCACCAGCACGGTTTCGTTTTCCAAAGGGGCCAGCGGATAACGCTGCATCCAGTTGACCGCCAGCGCACGCAAGTCGTCCAGGCGGTTGCCATGCACGATCATGAAACCAGCGGGCAAGCAGTGGGCGTGCTGCATCGTGCTACCTCGTCTTCTCACAGCGAGCCATTGGGGCCGATAGTGTGACACGTTGCGTTATCACACGCTGCCATCACCCGGGCTGATGCGCCGGCGCAGCCATAACGATTGGACCGCGCCCCCCTACACCCGGCACCCTTGCAAGCACGTTCCTTTGCCAGCGAAGCAGTATGACGCCCAGCCAACTCGCCACCCTGCTCGCCTTGATGGCCGCGCTGATGCATGCCAGTTGGAACGCCGTGGTCAAGGCCAGCGGCGACCGCGTGGCGACCATGGCCGCCCTGGATACCGTGGCGCTGTTCAGCGCCTTGCTGCTGGTGCCGTTCTTTGCCCCACCGGCAGCGCCGGTGTGGGGGTTGATCGGCCTGTCGATGGCGGTAAACCTCGCGTATCGGTTCTTTCTGCTGCGTGCTTATCGGGTGGGCGATTTCGGCCAAGTTTACCCCTTGGTGCGTGGATTACCGCCGCTGTTGGTGGCCGCCATCGCCGCGTTTTGGTTTGGCGAGCGCTTGAGCGCGCCAGCGGTGTTGGGCATTGGCTTGGTCTCGGCCGGCATTTTGAGTTTGCTGCACGGCCACGGCCATTGGCCGGCTACCGTCGCGGCATTGGCCGCAGGCCTGTGCACCGCGCTCTACACCGTGATTGATGCCCAAGGCGTGCGCCAGAGCGACAGCGCCCTGCAATATGCGGTGTACCTCACCCTGGTGCTGAGCCTACCGGTGCCGGCGCTTACCGCAGCCCGCCGCGGCCCGGCGCTGTTCAAGCAGTTACGCCGGCAATGCCGGCCGGCGCTGTTCGGTGGCTTCACTTACACCGCCGCCTACGCCTTGGTGCTGGTGGCTATGCGCTTGGACGCCGTGGCCAAGGTCGCAGCGCTGCGCGAGAGCAGCGTGATCATCGCAGCGGTGATCGCCACGGTCGTGTTCAAGGAACGTTTCGGCCTGCGCCGCGGTCTGGCGGCGCTGCTGGTGGCGGTCGGAATTGGCGTGATCAAGTTGGGCTAGTGGCGCGGCTAGGCCGCTTTCCACAGCGACAGCAAGGGCCCTTGCGCCCCCGCCACCGGGTCACTGGCCGGGAAGCCCAAGCCGGCCATCAGTTGCTCTTGCGCCGCGGTGGGCGCTTGGCGGCAAATGTCCCAATCCTGGCCCTGGGCATAACCGCCCACTACCAAAAAGTCGCCGCTGGCATCAAGCAAGCAATGCCCGGTGCCGCAGGGCAGCAACACCACATCCCCGGCCTGCACCGTGACCTCATGGCCATTCGGCCCACCCAGCAGCAGCCGCCCATGGCCAGCGGCAAAGCCCAGCACCTCATGGGCGGTGGAGTGGTAATGGTGGTAGCGGTACACGCCGTTACGCCACTGCGCCGGCCACTGGTTGCGGCCGAACAGCGCCTCGAACGCGCTGGCCATGGCCGTTTCGCTGGCTGGCAGCGCCTGGCGGTACAGCAATACGGGCAGGCGCGGGTTGTTCGGCACCCAACCGTTGCGTTCGAGCAACAGCGGCTCTACCTGGGGCTGCCCGGCCTGGGCGCGGCCAAGCGGCACGGCGCCGGCCAAGCCGACAACGGCGAGCAGGCGGATGAAGTCGCGGCGAGGTTGGGTGGCCATGGCGAAGCCTCCTTGGGCAATGGGGCGGTCTCTCACTCCATTGTGACCCCAGCCGGTGCCGAACGATCAGCCTCGTTGCAGTTGCAGCAGCACCTGCAACGGGTGGCGCAAGCTTTGCTGGGTGTAGCGCTTGGCCTGGCTGCGGCACGAGTAACCGGTGGCCAGCGCTTCACCCTGCTGCTCGGCCGGGGCCGCCACTTGGCGCGCCCAAGATTGGTCGAAGATGGCCCGCGACGTGTGCTGGTTACGCGCTTCATGCCCATAGGTGCCCGACATCCCGCAGCAGCCGGTGGCTTGGGTGGTCAACGCCAAGCCCACGCGGGCAAACAGGGTTTCCCATTGGCGCGTGCTGGCTGGCACGTTGGTTTTTTCCGTGCAGTGCGCCAGCAGGCGAAAGCGCCCGCCGCTGCCGCCCTGTTTCGCCGGCAAGGCGTCGAGCAGCCACTCCTGCGGCAACTCGACCTTCGGCGCCTGGGCAATGCCCGGCACCTTCTGGTACTCCTGGCGGTATACCAGGGTCATGGCCGGGTCGAGCCCGACCAGGCGCACGCCGAAACCGCTCAGGGCCTGCAATTGGCTGGCGTTGCGGATGGCCGCCTTGTTGAAAGCTTCCAAGAAGCCTTGCACGTGCAGCGGTTTGCCATTGGCGCTGAACGGCGCCAGGAACACCTGGTACCCCAGGCGCGCGGCCAACTCGATGAACTGGCCCAGCAGCGGCGTTTCGAAATAGCGGGTGAAGGCATCCTGCACAATGATCACGCTGCGCTCGCGCTGTTCGCTGCTCAGCCCGATCAACCGTTGGGCCGTGGCCGGCTGCACGTTCCAGCGCCGGATCACGGCCTGGAAGTCGAAGCGGCTGAGCAAAGGGCTATCGACCATGCCCAACTGGCGTGCAAACAGCTTCCGCACCCAGCCGGCGCTCATCAGGCCATTGTAAAGGCTGGGGAAGTACGCCAGGTACGGGAGGGTGAACTCCAGCGAGCCAACCAGGTAATCGCGTGCTGGGCGCAGGTACCGGCCGTGGTACAGCTCCAGAAAGCGCGAGCGGAATTCCGGCACGTTGACCTTGATCGGGCACTGCCCCGCGCAAGATTTACACGCCAGGCAACCGGCCATGGCGTCGTACACCTCGTGGGAGAAGTCTGCCTGGCCGCGGCGCTGTTCCCGGGTGTTGCGCACGCGCTGCGCCAGGTTCGAGAAAAAACCGGGGCGGCGGTGGGCCGGCGCCAATACGTCTACCCCGGCCTCGCCCTGCAAGCGTAACCATTCGCGCATCAACGAAGCGCGCCCCTTGGGCGAATGCTGGCGCTGGCGGGTGGCCTTCCACGACGGGCACATGGCGTCATTGGGGTCGAAGTTGTAGCAAGCGCCATTGCCATTGCAATGCACGGCCGTACCGTAGCTTTGCCACACCCGCTCGTCGACCTGGCGGTCGAGGTCGCCGCGCATCGTGACCTCGTCGATTTTCAGCAATGGCTCGGCACTGGCCAGCGGGGTGCAGATTTTGCCGGGGTTAAGCTGGTTGTGCGGGTCGAATGCTGCCTTCAGCGCTTGCAGCGAGGGGTACAGCTCACCAAAAAACGCCGGCGCGTATTCCGAGCGCACGCCCTTGCCATGTTCGCCCCACAGCAGCCCGCCGTAGCGCTGGGTCAGCGCGGCCACCGCATCGGAAATCGGCCGCACCAACGCAGCTTGGGCCGGGTCTTTCATGTCCAGCGCCGGGCGCACGTGCAGCACGCCGGCGTCTACGTGGCCGAACATGCCATAGGCCAACCCGTGGCTATCGAGCAGCGCGCGAAAATCCGCAATGTAATCGGCCAGCCGCTCCGGCGGCACGGCCGTGTCTTCCACGAACGGTTGCGGGCGTATTTCCCCTTCAACGTTGCCCAACAGCCCCACCGAGCGCTTGCGCATGGTGTACACGCGGTTCACGGCGTCTTGGCCCTCGGCCAAGGTGTGGCCTAGGCGCTCGACACTGGTATCGCGCTGCAGGTGCGCGACGAAGGCGGCCACCCGGGCGTCGACATCCTGTGGGTCGTCGCCGCTGAACTCCACCAGGTTGATGCCCAATGTAGGGCGCTCGGCTTCGGCGGGGAAGTACTCGGCCACGCTGTGCCAGACGATGTCTTGCATCGCCAGCAACAGTACCTTGGAGTCGACCGTCTCGATGGACAGGGGTTTGTGTTCGATCAACGCGCGGGCGTCGCGCAGCGCATCCATGAAACCTGCGTAGCGGATATTGACCAGCACTGAGTATTTCGGAATGGGCAGCACGTTCAGCCGCGCCTCGACCACGAAACCCAACGAGCCTTCGGCCCCGCACATCACGCTGTTGAGGTTGAAACGGCCTTGCTCATCGCGCAGGTGCGCCAGATCGTAGCCGGTCAAGCAACGGTTAAGCTTGGGAAAGCGAGCGGCGATCAGCTCGGCCTGGGTATCCTGGATTTCCCGTGCCACGCGGTACACGTGGCCCACGCGGTCATTACGCGCGCATTGGCGGTCGAGTTCGGCAGCGTCGAGCGGGCGGCTGTGCAACGCGCCCCCGCCGACCAACACGCTGTGCAGGTCGAGCACATGGTCGCGGGTTTTGCCGTAGGTGCAACTGCCCTGGCCGCTGGCGTCGGTGTTGACCATGCCGCCGATGGTGGCGCGGTTGGAGGTGGACAGTTCCGGCGCGAAGAACAGCCCGTGGGGCTTGAGTGCGGCATTGAGCTGGTCCTTGACCACCCCGGCCTGCACCCGCACCCAGCGCCCTTGCACGTCGATTTCAAGGATGTTGTTCATGTGCCGCGACAGGTCGACCACGAGGCCGTCGGTCAGCGACTGGCCATTGGTGCCGGTGCCGCCACCGCGCGGCGCCAGCTTGATGGCGCTGAACGCCGGCTCACCCAGCAGCCGGGCGAGTAATTCGACGTCGCCGGCATCGCGCGGGAACACCGCCGCTTGTGGCAGGCGCTGGTAAATCGAGTTGTCGGTGGCCAGTACCGTGCGGCTGGCGTAATCGGTGCTGATGTCGCCGTTGAAGCCGGCGCTTTTGAGCGCGGCGAGAAAGTCACGGTAGCTGGCCGCGGCGGCGGCCGGTTGCAATGCGGCGATCATCGGTCGATGGCCTCTGTCAGCGTAAAACACACGGGCGCGCTTGCCATCAGGCGGTGGCTGCGGCAGCCTCTCTCATTCGATGTTGTCATGCTCGCGCGTTTACCCGGGCAAGACAAACGGAAAATAAGCCCATTACCCATGACTTCTCTGAATGAATTACCGCCGCCTAACGCCGTCGATGTCGTTGCTGCTGGCCTTCGAGGCAGCGGCCCGCCATGAAAGCTACACCCGCGCCGCGGAGGAACTGTCGCTCACCCAAAGCGCCGTGAGCCGGCAGGTACAAGCCTTGGAGCAAAGCCTGGGGCTGACGCTGTTTCGCCGCGCCGGGCGGCAGGTGCAACTCACCGACGTGGGCCGCCTGTACCAACGGGAAGTGGCCGAAGCGCTCGGGCAACTGCGCAGCGCCACCCTCCAGGCGCTGGCGTTCCAGTCTGGCGTGGGCACGTTGCGCCTGGCCACCTTGCCCACCTTCGGCTCGAAATGGCTGCTGCCGCGCCTGCATTTGTTCTACCGCGCCCACCCGGGCATGTTGGTGCACATCCATTCGCGCATCGAGCCAATCGACTTTGCCACCAGCGAAATCGATGCCGCCATCGGCGTGGGCGTGGGCGAACTGCCAGGGCTTACCTGCCACCGGCTGCAGGCAGAAGAGCTGGTGGTGATCCACACCCCCGATCGGCCGGAACTGACCCCAGGCCAAATCGCCGAACACTTGCTGCTGAACGTGGCGAACAACCCGCAGGCCTGGCCGGAATGGTTCAGCCACCACGGCCTGCCGCACCGGGCGATGCACCTGGGCCCAAGTTTCGAACTCACCTCGCACTTGGTCCAGGCAGTGCGCGCAGGTATCGGCATCGGCTTGGTGCCCCGCGTGCTGGTAGAGGAGGAACTGACCAGCGGCGAATTGCGCTGCAGCGGCCAGCCGTTTGCCAGCCGGCGCAGCTATTACTTGCTGTACCCGCCGCGTAACGAGGCGTTGCCGTCGTTGCGGGCGTTCAGGGGGTGGTTGTTGGGGCAGATTTGAGCCGTGTCGGCGCGCGTGGCACGCGTGCATCTGTTTCGCTGGGAGGGAAATCCTTGAGGTTGCGCGATACCAGAAGGTGCACCGTGAACGCGTGCAGTTGCCCAGGTGGTGGCGCCTGGCAATTTAGCTATCGGTATGGAACAAGGCCTTTACCATCCAGAGCGCATCGCCTCCTGAGAAGCTGCACCGTCGACCGCGCGCTGGCGCCACAGGCCAAATACCCTGCCAGCGGCGTGCTATTGGCCGGTGTTTCACGATGTACTCGCCAACGCCCCCTGCATCAGCGCCGCGCGCTTGTCATGACCGAGAATCGCTGACAGTTGCGCAAGTGCCATGGCGGCGCCCACCGATAATACGACGTTATATATCGTCCGCTAACGCTTGCCATCGGTCGATGGCAGCAACACCGTCAACATCCCTAGCAGCGGCATGAACGAGCATAGTTTGTAGACGAACTCGATACCATGGATATCGGCCAGTTCGCCAAGGGACGCCGCAGCGATGCCGCTGAAACCAAACATCAGACCGAAGAACACCCCGGCAATCATCCCCACATTGCCCGGCACCAATTCCTGGGCGTATACCACGATGGCGGAAAACGCCGAGGCCAGGATAAAGCCGATGATCACGCTGAGCACGCTGGTCCAGAACAGGTCGACGTAGGGCATGGCCAGGGTAAACGGTGCCGCGCCCAGGATCGAGAACCAGATCACCGCCTTACGCCCGATGCGGTCGCCGATCGGCCCGCCGAAAAAGGTGCCGGCAGCCACCGCACCGAGGAACAGAAACAGGTGCAATTGCGAACTGGCCACCGAGAGGTCGAAGCGTTCGATCAGGTAGAAGGTGAAGTAGCTGGTGATGCTGGCCATGTAGATGTATTTGGAGAACACCAGCAGCGCCAGCACCACCAGCGCGAACTTGACCCGGGCGGGGCTGAGGCCGTGGGTGCTGCGGCTGGTTTTCTTACCCTTGGAGGCATTCAGGTGGTTCCGATACCAGCGGCTCAGCCGGTATTGCACGCCAATGGCGAACACCGCAAACAGGCCGAACCAGGCCACATAGGTTTGCCCAAAGGGGATGATAATGGCCGCTGCCAACAGCGGGCCAATCGCGGTGCCAGCGTTGCCGCCCACCTGGAAGGTCGACTGCGCCAGGCCGAAGCGCCCGCCGGAGGCCAGGCGTGCCACCCGGGAGGTTTCCGGGTGGAAGGTAGACGAACCGATGCCGATCAGTGCAGACGCCATGAGGATGGTCGGGAAGCTGGTGACGAACGCCAGCAGTACGATACCCACCAGGGTGCACACCATGCCGGCCGGTAATAGAAAGGGTTTGGGGTGGCGGTCCGTGTAAAAACCGATCCATGGCTGCAGCAGCGAGGCGGTGACCTGAAACGTCAAGGTGATCAGCCCGACCTCGGCAAAGGTGAGCCCGTAGTTCTCTTTGAGCATTGGGTAAATCGAGGGCAGCACCGACTGGATCAGGTCGTTGATCAGGTGGGCCAGCGCACACGAGGCAACGATGCTCATTACCAGGGGGTTGGATACTGAGGGCGCAGCGGGGGCCGCCTGGCTGGAGGCGTTGGTCATGGCCATATCACGAGTACCTGAGAAGAATGACGCACTGTTCAGGTGCGCCACTGTGCCATTTTGTCGCGCCCCGCGCCACGCAAAGTTACAAAATGTTTCTCAAGCCAACTGGAATCGCGCAGTGTTGCCGCTCAGGGCCTGGCTGCCTTCGCTGAGTTTATCGGCCGCACCGTTCACCGCCCGCGCACCGTCGAGCAAGCGCAGCGCCGCCTGGTCGATTTGCTGAATGTTCGCGCTCACTTCATCGGCCGTGGCCGCTTGCTGCTCCACCGCCGTAGCGATCATGGCCAGGTTGTCGGTCACAGCCTGCACCGCACCGGCGATCTTGCCCAGGCTTTCGCCCAGGCCGGTCACGGCCGAGGCGTCTTGCTGCGCCTGCACGCAGGCGGCCTCCATTAGCTCTACCGCCTGCTGTACCGTTGCCCGCAGGCTGTCCACAGTGCTGGCAATTTGTGCGGTGGACGCCTGGGTACGTTGCGACAAGCTGCGCACTTCGTCGGCCACCACGGCGAACCCGCGGCCCTGCTCACCGGCGCGGGCGGCCTCGATGGCCGCATTGAGCGCCAGCAAGTTGGTTTGCCCGGCGATGCCGCCGATGACGTCAACCACCGATTGGATCTGCTGGCCCTGCTCGCTGACCCGGCCCAAGGCTTGGGCGGTGTCGGCCAGCCGCTGGTTCAATTGCCGGATGCTGCTAGTAGTGCGCTGGCTGTCACGGCTGCTGTCCATCGCGATCTGCCGCGTTTGCTGGGCGCTGCCAGCGGCCAACTCGCAGCTTTGCGCGACCCCTTGCGCGGTGGCTGCCAGTTGCGTGGCCGCGGTAGCGATTTGGCTGATTTGCTGTTGTTGCAGCTCGACTTCCATCAAGGTGCCCGCCGATTGCGTGTTGAGCATTTGCACGGCCGAGCCGAGTTGCACGGTTTCCCGGTCTACGCTGCTCAGGCTGCCGCGCAGTTGCACCACTGCCGTGTTCAGCGCGGTGCTGATCGTTGCCAATTCATCGCGCCCGCTGACCACGACTTGCACGCACAGGTTGCCGTCGCGCAGCGACTCGGCCAACGTGGTAATACCGTTGGCATTTCGCCGGATGGACGCCTGCAGGCACATGAACAGGTACAGCGCCGCCAACAGCAATACCGCGAAGGCCGCCGCCACCGGCACGAATTGGGCGATAGCTTGGTCGTGGTAATAACCCAGGCGTTGCTCCAACGATGCCAGCGACTGCTGGCGCAAAGTGGCCATGTCCGCCATCAGGCCGTCCAGGCTCGCCTCGAAATCGGCTGCCGAGAGCGATACGCTGCCGCCGAAGAGGTTATCGTCCAGCCGTTTGAGCTCAACATCCAAGTGCTGCAGGCTTTTAGTGTATTGCTGGGCCCAGCCCTGCATGCTGTCGGGCAAGCGCGCCTTGAGCACCTCAGCGCTCTTGACCAATTGTTCGCGGGCATCGCCGATGCGGCCGCGCAGGTCACGCATCTGCAAGCGGCTTTGCAGGCTGAACTGCCCCGCGACCACCGAGGCTTCGCCCACACTGGCCAGGCGCCCGATACGCTCGACCGCATCGGGAATCTGTTCAGTGCTCATCTGCATCAGCAGGTAGGTTTCCATCCACGGGTCGAGGATCAGCCCGCTGTCCATGGCGAGTTGCTCGCGTAACAACTGTAGCGACGCGACCGCGGCGGTGAATTTTTCATAGCCATCGGGCCACCAGCCCAGTGTGTGCAGGCCGTCTTGGTCCAAACCTTTGCTGGCCTGCTGAAACGCCTGGTAACGCTTGGTCGCATCTTCGCTGGCATGGCTCGCCTTGAGTTCGGCGCCCAATTGCTCCACGGCCCGGGCCAGTAACGGCGCGCCGGCCTGCAGTGCGGCGATGGCTTGGCGGGCAGCGGGGGTGGGCTCGCGCAGAATATCCACCGCCTTCCAGCGGGCCGCCCGATTGCGCTGGGCGACCAAGAGGTTATCCACCTGTTCCAAGGCCAACAGTTGGCGAACGCCGGTGCGCTCGCCCGAGATCACCTGCAGGCGTTGCTGGTAGTCGCGCCCCAGCAGCAGCAAGCTGGCGGCCAGCGGTAACATGAACAACAGAAACAACAGCTGGAACTTACGCGCAAAGCTAAAACGGCTGAGCAGCCGAATTCCGGGGGATAAAAGCGATTGCATAGTGCCAACTTCTCCACGAGCCTGGCCATGCCGCCATTACAGCGGTATGGCAAATTGGAATCACTGCAAGAAGTGAACCGTTTGACGGGTTATCGGCGAAGCCGGCCAGGGCTTAAGCGCGTTCAGTTAGTGCGCTGCTGAACGGTGGTGCGCGGATTCAGTGCATAACGCTGACCAAACGGTCAACTAAAACAAACACGGCATAGGGTTTTCAAGGGTTGGCCCGGAAACTGCTTCGGCAGCGCCAGCTGAAAAGCTGACCATAAAGTTCACTTCCAACCACGCACATTATCGATTGGCCAGGCGCCCTGCCGGCCACCACCGGGGACCGACATGCTGGAAACCTTGTTCAAGCTCAAAGCGCACAACACCTCTGTGCGCACCGAAATCCTCGCGGGGGCCACCACCTTCCTCGCCATGGCCTATATCCTGTTCGTCAACCCGAGCATCCTCGGCGCCACCGGCATGGACAAAGGCGCCGTGTTCGTC
>NZ_JAAOCA010000070.1 GCF_014694385.1 Pseudomonas typographi
GGCTTATCGAGGGGCAGCGCCATGGGGCTCCTTAAAAGCAAACCTGGTTGCAATTTGCAACCCATTGAATTGCTTTTTAACAACCATGGTTTTATTCTGCAACCACTTTTGATAGGCCCTTGGTGGGGTCGAACCGATTTGGAGGGAGAACAGGTGGCTAAACAGGCGGCACTCAAAAGCAGCGAATGCCCCGTCGCCCGCACGTTAGAGAGCATTGGCGACCGCTGGTCATTGTTGATCATCCGCGATGCATTCGACGGCATCCGCCGCTTCAGCGAATTTCAGAAAAGCCTTGGGCTTGCCAAGAATATCCTCGCCGCGCGCCTGAAGGCCCTGGTCGCGCTGGGGGTGTTCGACATCCGCCCGGCCTCTGATGGCAGCGCTTACAAGGAATACGTGCTCACCGAACAGGGCCGTGAAACCTTCGCCATCGTGGTGTGCCTGCGCCAATGGGGCGAACGGTACCTGTTCACCCCGGGGGAGACGCATTCTGTGTTGCTGGACAATGCCAGCGGCCAACCGGTGATGCCCTTAGAGGTTCGTTCCGCCGGCGGCAACACCCTTGGCCCGGAGGGCTGCCACCGGGAACGGGTGACCAAGCGCTAGGCCCAGCAGGCGGCCTATGGCTACAGCGCCACCTCCAGCACGCTCAGCGATTGTTTCAACTTATCGTGCAGCGGCGCGAGCAGGCAACGTAAGTGGTCGCCCATCAACGGCTGGGTATGTGCCGCTTCCAGCAATTGCACTATCAGGCCTATCGCACTGGATAGCTCGATCAGCTCGCAAGCGGCGTTGTCGACCAGCGCCGCGCTTTGCGCCAAATGGGCCAGTGGCTCTTGAAGGCCAGCGCGGCAGAGCAGGTGGGGCTCCTGGGTTACGAGGCGGGTGAGGTGGCGGTGGATGGCCAGCAGGGAGGGCGGGACACTCCCGGTGCGTTCCAGGCTGCTTGGGTGAAAGTCGCCGAGGTGCGGCGGATTGAGAGTCGTCATGGGCGTAGCTCCTATGCAGAGAAGGAGCTGTCACGGCTCGTCGCCAAACGAGTGGGGTGGCAGCTGTACGCGGGTTGGCGAACCGAGGCATAGGAACCCGGCAGGCCCAAGGGCCTCCCACGCACAGCCGCCATAACGAGGCAACGGGTACAAAAAAAACGCCAGTTGGAACGTGATGGGGGCGCTTATGCGCCTATGCATACTCGGGTCGCCAAACCCGACCGCTGGATTGACAGCGACGGTGGGAATCTAACGTTGGTTGTGGGCGCCGTCAATCGTCCATGGGCCCAGTGGGCCAAGGGGGCCGGTGAGCGGGACGGGCAATAGAATATGCGCGCCTATTATGCATAGGCCGCTACGCAGATTATCGTGAAGGGCCTTAAGCGCAGGCCCTGGTGTGGCGTCTCAGGCGTTGCTACACCATCTTGGCGGTGCCTTTTGCTGCCGCCTGCGCTGCCGACATTTCCCATAGCTTTCCGGTAGCCTACCGTGGCGCTTTGCCCAACAACAATCAGATGGCGGTTCAGGTGGAAACTTCTGAGGCACCAAAACAGAGCATTTCATTCGGAAATGATTCAACAGGTGCAGATGTATATGGCGTGATCCCAGCGCTGCTGGCGCTTCTGAGGCGCGTGGTTGCGGGCGCGCCAGTGTTGTTTAAGGGCTGGTAAGGGCTAGGTAAAAGCTAACGGCCGTACATCACCGTGGCCCTTCGCCCCACATTGGGTGGTGATATAGTCCGCGCCAGATTTGTGAATCAGCGCATGGATGCAAGGAGAACCAATGGCTTTATTCACCGCTGGGTACGAAGGGCTGACCATTGATAGCTTTATTGAGCGACTCAAAAAGGCAAAGGTCGCCAAGGTGCTGGACGTCCGGGAGTACCCGCTTTCCAGAAAAGCGGGGTTTTCGAAAAACTCGTTCGCAAAGCGATTGGCCAACGCCGGCATCGATTACGAGCATATCCCTGCCCTGGGTTGCCCGAAGCCGATTCGTAATCAATACAAGGTTGATGGCAGCTGGAGCCTTTGCACCAGCGGTTACCGGGCGTACTTAGGCACCCAGCATGCAGCGGTATGGGGCGTGATCGAGCAAGCTTCCCGGCAACATGTGTGTGTGGTTTGCTTTGAAGCCGATGCCCAGTACTGCCACCGCAGCCTCATCGCCGAGGCGGCCTGGCAGCTCG
This sequence comes from Pseudomonas typographi, assembly GCF_014694385.1. Lineage (GTDB taxonomy): Bacteria > Pseudomonadota > Gammaproteobacteria > Pseudomonadales > Pseudomonadaceae > Aquipseudomonas > Aquipseudomonas typographi. The sequence goes on from NZ_JAAOCA010000070.1 coordinate 2,176, forward strand.
CCGGTTCGCTGGTGGTGCAGCACCTGCCAATCAAAACAGCGTCCCTTGGGGACTCAGTTCGGGCTGTAGCTTAGGCGGGTAAATCAGGCCGACGATAAGCCACTGGCCGGGGAAACGATGGATCGTTCCCATCAGCAGCATCAAGGCTAAAGACTAACAGGTGCTAAAAGCCTGGCGGAAGATAAGAATGAAATATCACCGGTAAATCAAACCTTCACGGGGCCCAGCTTCTCGCAACTTTTCTTTCGCACGGGGTATTGCTCGCACTGTCGCAGCAGCGCCTGCACTTGTTGCTCATTTTTCAACTGCTGGTTAGCGATCACTTTTTCCGTGATGAACAGCTCCTGTGATGCCAGGTTTTGTTCAGCTTGACTGATCAACGCCAGGGCTAAGGCGGGTTCGCGCTGGCTAAGTTGGTAGTTGATCATCAACTCATACATGTCTGGCCCGGCCAAGGACCAGTCTTTGACTGATTTCAGGTCTTTCAAAGCCTGCTGTTTGTCACCTTGGGCCAAGTGCAGGTTAAAGGCGGCGCGGCGAACGCCAGGCTGGTCTTTTACGGGCGAGGATAGCGCGCGCTGGTTGTAAGCGTCAGCCTGTTTCAGATCCCCTTGCGCCAAGGCGACCGTTACCTGGTAGGCGTTCCAATAGCCCTGAAGTGCAGCTTTAACCGGGGTGGAAGCCCGTACCTGCACCCAACTGCGAGTGTCTACGGGTGTGCGGCGTTCTTTTCGATACTCTCGTTGCATGTAATGGCGCAGTTGCTCGTCTCGGTCCAGGGCCGACATGTGCGCGCGTTTGAAGTAGTCGGTGGTTGCTTGGATGCTGGTGGTTAACCCATCGTTGACCAGTACGCTCAGCTCCTGAGTGAAGCTGTTGATATTGAATTGTTCCAGGGATTGCTTCATGGCTTTTTGGCGGGCGTCGAGGAAGCTCGTCATCAGCGGCGCCTGTTTGCCTTGATAGTCGTTAAGCCTTTGCAGTGAGTAGCTGGCCGCCCGGGGTGCATAACCGGCACGGATCATCAGATCGGTGCCGAGTAGGTCTGCCTGGTCTTCTTGCGTGCGCGCCCACGCGGTACTCCAGACGTTGTCCGAAAAACTGTTGATCAACGAGGTGTAGATCAGTGTTTTGCTGATGAGCCCACCAGTGCGTTTCGGGTCTTTACTGATGAATTTCATGTTTCCACTGCTGCGGTCCACTTTAGTGTCGGCCGCCAGCGTTCCTAACATTACGGCGGTGGCTGTTTTCACCATCAAGTCTTTTTGCTGTTGGAATGCCGCCATGCGGTCATGGTGGTGAAGCAACACGTGGCTCATTTCATGGCCCAGCATCGCTGCAATTTCGTCTTCACTGCCAGCGTTTTCAAGCGTGCCTAATGTGATGAACACATTACCGTAGGGGTCTGCTGAAGGCCCGAACGTGTAGCTATCAACGAGCCGTACTCGAAATTGGGGAGCTTCACCCGGCCAAGCTTTCGCCAGGCGATGGACGATCCCTTGTAAGTAAACCTGCAAGGTAGGGATGTCTACCAGGTTATTCACGCGAGTTTCCCCTGCGGGAATGGACAGGCCGTCATAGCTCAAACGCTGTGTGTTCAAGCGTTGTGCATCGAGTTTGTAGTACTGGCGCACGTCTGTGGTGTCGACGTAGCGCCCCACTACTTGCGATTGGGTAGAAGGGCCTACCAGGTTCATCACGGCGTCCGGAGCGCCTTTGAGGGTGCTGCACCCAGCGAGTAACCCGGCGGCCGTAAGACCTAATGCCATACACAATGCGCGGCCGTTCATTCTTTGCAGCCGCCATAGCCAATGGTGGAGTTGTTCTCCTTGTCCGGTGAACCGGGTTTCATCTCCTGGCAACTGAGCGTAACGATTTTGGTTGGGTTCATGCGCAGGTCCAGCGTGTCCAACCAAACTTTTTTGCCGGCCAATTCCACCTGTACCAAATCTATTGCTTCGTTGTACTGCAATATCGGCAACGGACCTTTGGGCGCGTCTCGCAAGGGCATTTCACCCTCCACGTTGCCCTGCGCATCAAGAATGGCTATTGGGTCGCCAATGAAGGCTTCCACTGTGGGTTTGGCGGGTGCTGCAAACGCGCCCTGGGTGAGCAGTACGATAATCAACACGGCAAGGGGTTTAGTCATCCTTGATGTCCTTTAGGTTTCCATGAGATGGGTAAGCAGCCCCGCCTGGCAATGAACTCGTCGAATTTCTCGCTGAACAGGGCGAGTGACAGTACGGCGATGCCCAGCACGTTGGCCGGGGTGATGTGGGCCAAATGGAGCGCAACGCTGAGCAGGGCAAGAACGACCATGAACGCACCCGCCACGCGGGTAACCTGCGGCCATGTTTGCCCAGGTAGGTACAAACGCGGTATGCCAGGCTCGGGGCGTGTCATCAACTTCTTGAGCACTGCGATAACGGCCAGGAGAAACACCTGTAACAGGTCCAGCCAATTGAGGTTCATGAACCCCAGGCCCTTCGGGTCGCTGTCGTAGTTCATCCCTTTGACTATCAAGTTATCCAGGGCCATGGCGTGCTGATAAACGCCGGCAATATCGCCATGGACAGGTGAGTTAACGGTATCGCCAGCGGAAGTGATGTCGGCACCGACCAGCACGAGCCGGCCTTGCAACATCGAACCGACCAATTGCTGGTCATCCGTTCCGGTTACTTCCAGGTCGCTGGCCGACAGGGTGAGGTTGTAAGCGCAACGCTTCGGGTTATCGTTGTTAGCCCTTCCTTTGAACGCTCGGGTGAGCTCATGCCATGCATCCGTGAAAGGGCCCAGGGACTTCGCGCAGCCAACGGTTTTGGCGACCTTTTCCTGATCTTCGTGTTGCCTAGCCCCCCACTGAATCGCCATTGAGGGCGCTTTCACCGCCGCTTCGGCATCTTTTGGCAGGGCATCGCAACGGTGCGCCTGGCAATACCGCCGATACATTGCCAACGCTGGGGTTTCCATTACGCCCAAGGCAGTGTTGACCGCCAACGGGTAATGATCGCCCCAACCCGCCCAGGTAACGAGTGCAGGTTGGGTTATTTGCATCAAGGCATTCAGCGTATTCGCCATCCCAGTGGTGGCCTTTTCACCGGTGTTCGCCAGCCACAAAGGCACCCCCTTGTCCTGATAACGTGCGAACACGTTCGCCAGCAGCCGGCTGCCTTGGGCAGGGTCTGCACTGGTATGGTCGTGGCTGTACATCAGGTCAACGAACACGCCACTGGGCTGGTAGCGCAGCAAATGCCTGAACAATTTGCTTTGTTCGTCGTAGGGGAGCGGCCAATACGTGTTGTGGTGGGTGAGATAGGCATCGTCGATTAACACAACGGTGATTTGTGCCCGCCCCGCTGTGGGATAAAAGCTGGCAAACACCCGGTTAAGCCACGTGGCAGAAGCACTGTCGCTGGCCGCCGACAGGCTAAAAGGGTCAAGCAGCGCGACGAAAAGCAGCAATACGGCCAGCGTATATTGGCGGCAGGTAAACATTCTGAGGTGGTTGTAGATCGCCGACATCCGTGGCTCTTGAAAAGTCCTGACAGGTAGGCTTTTTAAATGAGACACGAGGGTGATGTCAATATGATGGCGTCAACGATGTTGTTTTTGCGCTATCGCAGTGAAGGTAGGGGGCGGATACGCTGAAACCGATCCGCCTTGGGCACTAACCGCTGACCCGCGGCGGACCACGCTTAAGTTGGGTGACGGTCCCAGCCATGGAGTAGTGGGGTTGATTCATGCGGTGGCGACCGTCAACACCACGGGTGCGACCGACAGCAACCTGCCCTTGGACGGTAAAAGGCCGCCCAACGGACGGCGGCGAGCGGCGATCGATCCGTCCGGGGCCTCGGTCGTCCCGAGCGGGCGCAAAGGGAAGTCTTTGCCCAGGCACGTATAGCGCTCGAACCAGTGGCAGCCAGCGCCCAGAGCCAATGCCCCGCAAAGGCGGGTATGCGTTGTTGGCAGAACGTGGGCGACCTATGGGATATGAAAAGGCGCTGGCCGCGCCGGTAACCGCGCACCAGTGAAGTGCGGCCAAAACGAATAAGTTCGGTTGGAAATACGGCAAAGGAAAATAGCGATTGCGGTCTTGAATTATCCCCAACTATGCCGGAGTTTGGAGGCTCGGAACAGTGATGCCGTGCCATTGGGGTGTGAGATTGCCTAAGAATCAGTAACGACCATGCCGGAAAAGCGTAGCACCGAAGTTAGGTAAATTATACTGGCCTTAAGGGGGAAGTGTACGAACAATAAAAGGGTGCAAAGCACCCTTTTCTCGCTGAATCAAAGATCCCAGTCGTCAACGACCTTGTTCTTGTCGAACCAGATCGTAAGTAAGCTCCCATGATGTTCCGTGTCGCCAGTCAGCTTGGCAGAGGCATCGCTCATCGTTTCTGAAGCAGTGTTCGCGCTACGTGTCATGCTCAACGCGCTTGAAACAGAGCTAGCGCCTGGGATATAGGAGACAACCTGGGCAGCGGTGCCAAGGTTGCCGTTTTTGTCATAATTCCAACTGTACCTTCCGCTAGAACTCGTGTATTGGGAGTCTGGGGTTCCGTAGAGGGCCTGAACTTCGCCTTGGGTCGTCTTATGCGGGATAATGTGAGCCTTGATATAAGTGGCGCTGAATTTATCTTCGCCTCCCATGGTGCTGCACCCAGCAATAAACACAATCGCTAGCATGGACGATAGCTTTAGCTTCACCTTAATTCTCCTCATCCCTAATGAGATATTTTTGAGATCCGTTTTTACAAATAGCCCTGCGCGCGCGATTTTATCCCTTTTCCGACGAGCCTTTCAACTCCCAAGAGGGCGGCTGGTCACGGTTCTGTGTTCGCGTTTGCCTCTGAGCCAAGTCCGCCGCCTTCACCGAATTGGCCAGCGTACCCGTCGAGTTTTGGCCGTGCTCGCCTTGGCGCTGCTGCACATGGTGGCGCCGGGAGTTTACGGAAGGCATCACGCTCTATTCTCCGAGCAGGCTGCTGTCATTACCCATCGCTGCTAGTCGCCAGATGTGCAATTTCCACTTTTTGGCTGCCGGTGGGTCGCACTACGGCCATCTCTCGGTTGGCAACCCCCATGGCTGAAGCTATTTTTGTACGTTTAGTTGATCGTTGCCAGACAAAAGCGGCCTGCATTCGCGGTGCTGCTGGCTTCGCTGTTTGTCACATCGACTTTGCAAGAAAGCGATCGCGAACATGGTTAAAGCATCGTGCAGCACCGATGATCTCAACTCGCCAAACGCATCTCGTCAATCGCTCCGCTGAGCTTCTGCTGCAAGGGCTCAAGCAAGCACCGCAATGGGTCGGCGTCGAGCGTTTGGTCATAAGCGGCGTCCAGCATCTGAACGACCATGGCTAACGCGTCGCACACGTCGGATGCGTTTTGGATCGCCTTCTCCAGCCCGTGCCATTCGGTGTCGGGCGAGGTTGGCTTTTTGACGGGCAGCTTCACGGCCTTCGATGCGATTGAGCGGCCCGTGGTTAAGTGCTGGGAAAGCGAATGGGGG
>NZ_JAAOCA010000071.1 GCF_014694385.1 Pseudomonas typographi
CCACCCGACCCGCTTGAGGGTGCCGCGGCCACCCAGCTGGGCGGGCCCCTCACGTTATTGTTGTCGATCACCTGCGCGCTGGCTGTGGCGAACATTTACTTCGCCCAGCCCTTACTGAATTCCATAGCGCAAAGCCTTGAGGTGGCGCCAGCCACCGTCGGCTTGTTGGTGGCGGCGACCCAAGGCGGTTACGCGCTGGGTTTGCTGTTCATCGTGCCGCTGGGCGACCTGGTGCAACGCAAGGCGCTGATACTGGCGCAACTGCTGTTGTCGGCGCTGGCGCTTGCCGTGGCCGGGGCGGCGCAACAATGGCCGGCGTTACTGGGCGGGATGTTTCTAGTAGGGCTGCTGGCGGTCGTGGTGCAGGTGGTGGTGGCGTATGCCGCGGCACTGGCGGCGCCGGGGCAGCGTGGGCGTGTGGTAGGCACAGTGACCAGCGCCGTGGTGCTGGGCATTCTGCTGGCGCGTTTCACCGCGGGCCTGATCGCCGACCTGGCGGGCTGGCGCGCGGTGTATTTTGTCTCGGCGGGCTTGATGCTGGCACTGGCTGCCGTGCTGGGCAAAGCGGTGCCAGCCACCGACGTGCCGCGCCTGCAAGGCTCTTATATGGCCTTGATGCGCTCGGTGTTCGGGCTGTTTATCCGCGAACCGGCCTTGCGGCTCAGGGGGCTTTTCGCCTTGCTGGCTTTTGCCGCGTTCAGTGTGCTGTGGACATCCATGGTGTTACCGTTAAGCGCACCGCCGTTATCGCTTTCTCATACCCAGGTCGGGCTGTTTGGCCTGGCGGGCATAGCCGGCGCGCTTGCCGCCAGCCGGGCCGGAAGGTGGGCCGACCAGGGCCTCGGGCAACGGGTAACGGGCATCGCCCTGGCGCTGTTGACGCTGTCCTGGGTGCCCAGCGCGTTTGCCGAGGTTTCGCTGCTGGCGCTGGTCGCTGGCGTGATCATCCTCGACTTCGCCGTGCAAGGCGCCGCTTAACCGCCCGCAACACCGTGCGGTTAACGCGGTGCCTCAGGCGTGAATCGCACCCCTTGGCGGTGCCTTGCCCGGCAGCGAAACCACCCGCCAAATGGGGGGGCGAACGCCCGAGGCACCCCGCCCGCGCGCCGCCATAGGCAACGCGTGGGCAGGGCCGAAAGCCGATCAGAAGATGTTGATCGGGTACTCCACGAAGGCCCGAACTTCGTTACCGTCGCTGTTGTAGTTGCTGGCGTTGTTAGACACACGCAGCCAGGAACCACGCAGGCGCAGCTTGAGGTCTTTGGCCGGGCCGCTCTGCACTACGTACTGCAGTTGGTTGAAGATTTCGCGCTCGGTGCCGTCGCCGTCGTCGGTGCGGATGTTGTCACCGCGCACGTAGGCGATGCGGTAGCTTAGGCCGGGCAGGCCGTAGGTGGCGAAGTCCAGGCCATAGGCCAGTTGCCATGAGCGTTCGTCTTCGGCGTTGAAGTCGGACCAGTAAGAGTTGGCCAGGAAGATGGTGCTGCCGCCATCGCCCACGCCGCCGGCATTACGGTACCCGCCATACTGGTAGCCGGTGTCGCCGGTGCTGCGCTGGTGCGCCAGGGTAAGCGAGTGCGGGCCGAACGCGTAGGTGGCTGCCAGGCTCCAGATCTTGTTGCTCTGCCCGGTGCCCAACTGGTCGGCGTAGCTGCCGTCGAGGTGGGTGCGGTAGCCATTGAAGTCCAAGGTCAGCGATTGGTCGGGCTGCAGCGGCAGCACGTAGGTGGCGCCGAGGTATTGCTTCTTCAGCCGGTCTTCGACATCGGAGGCATATAGCGACGCGGTGAAGTTGTCGGTGAACTTGTAGCTGCCGCCGAGCACGTCGATTTGCTTGGCGTCGCCACTGTCACGGCCTTCGGCGCTCTTGCGCGTTTCACCGGTGAAGTGCCCGGCGTTCAGTTCCAGGCCTTGGATTTCCTTGGAGGTGATCAGCGTGCCGGTATAGCTTTCCGGCAGCAGGCGCGAGTCGTCGTGGTTCAGCACTGGCAGCACCGGCATCATGTCGCCGTATTTGAGTACCGTGTTGGACAGCCGAAACTTCACCGCGCCCCCAGCGCGGGCCAGGTCGTGGGCGGCGCTGCCGCTGTCACCTTCCTTGAAAAAGTCGATGCCGCCGGCGCCGGCACGGCCCTTGCCGCCATCCAGGCGCAGGGCGTAAAGGCCGAAGGCATCGACACCTACGCCCACGGTGCCCTGGGTAAAGCCAGAGCTGAAGTGGCCAATGAATGCCTGGCCCCATTCGGCTTTGTCTTGTGCGCCGTGCTTGTAGTCACGGCTGATATAGGCGTTGCGAAGCAACAGGTCGAGGTGGCTGTCTTCGACGAAGCCCTTGGCTTCGGATTGGTCGCTGGCCATGGCGGGGCTAGCGGCCAGCGCACCCAGCGCGAGCAGGCTAAAACGGTATTTGAACATTCTTTTATTCCTTGTTGGCAGTTGCACGCGTGCGGCCGGCCCAAACTATAAAGGCCCGCTAGTGGGTACATAGCGGGCCTTCGTAGGCTGGGCTGTCGCGACGGTAAAACTCCCCCCGCACGCGCTTGGGGCGCATGCTAGCCAGCAGCTAGGAGTGTGTCAATTTAGATAAATGTTGCCAAATTGGTCAGCCGCAACGAAACGGCAGTTGGCACACATTGCCAACTGCCAGGGCAGCGGGGCTGTTCAGGGTTTGAACACACCGATCAAGGCTTCGACCTCGGCATCGCTGAAAAGCCCGTGTGGGTAGCGGTCGGCCATCAGGGTGCGCGGGTCGGTATGGTCGAACTTATCGGCGCCATTGGCGTTGAGCCACTGGGCCAGCAGTTGCAGAGATACCGAGTGGTTCGTCGGCTGCGGCGAGGCATATGGTGGGTTCATGTGGGCACTCCACGGTGTGTAGCGAGCAATGGCGCTAACCGATGTATAGGGCAACCCAGCCGAAGCGGTTCGCCGACGACTTGCCCTGAATGCTGATACAAAACCTGTGCCAGGCCTTCGGCCCGGCCCCGTGTTATGGGGCTGGCCGGCCGTTCGCAGGGGCCGGCCCCGGCCGTTCCCTTAGCCGGCGCGATAGGGCGCCGGTTGCTGTTGGGTCAGGCAGTGGATGTTACCGCCCCCCAGCAGTAGCTCACGGCCCGGCACCATCACCACTTCGTGATCAGGAAAAACCCGCTGCAGCAACGCCTTGGCTGCGCCGTCTAGCGGGTCGTCAAAGCTTGGTGCAATCACCCCGCCATTGACGATCAAGAAATTCACGTATGAGCCCGCTAACCGGGCCGAGGGGGTGCGCGCTTGGCTACCGGCCACCCAATCGACGCCGTCACATTCGGCCCGGGTAGCGTAAAGCGGGCCAGGGATCGGCATTTTGTGCACTACGAAGGGGCGGCCCTGGGCATCGCGGCTACGTTCCAGCACCTTCAGTGCCGCGTGGCAGCGCGGGTAGTTAGGGTCATTGGGGTCGTCGGTCCAGGCCAATAACACTTCGCCCGGGCGTACGTAACAGCAGAAGTTATCCACATGGCCGTTGGTTTCGTCGTTGTACAGGCCCTCTGGCAGCCACACGATAGTGGCCACCGCCAAGTGTTCGCGCAGCACCGCTTCGATCTGCTCGCGGCCCAGGTGCGGGTTACGATTGCGGTTAAGCAGGCATTCTTCGGTGGTGATTAGCGTGCCTTCACCATCCACGTGTATCGAACCGCCTTCGAGCACAAAACCCTCGGTGCGGTAGCGGTCACAGCGCTCGATTTCGAGGATTTTCGAAGCCACTTCGTCGTCGCGCTGCCAGGGGCTGTACAGGCCACCGTCGAAGCCGCCCCAAGCGTTGAAGCCCCAATCCACCCCGCGCACCTGGCCGGCGTGGTCGATCACGAAAGTGGGCCCGGTGTCGCGCACCCAAGCGTCATCGTTGCTGATCTCGACCACGCGGATATTGGGCGCATCCAGCCGCGCCCGTGCGTTGGCATACTGCGCGGCCGACACGGCCACGGTCACCGGTTCGAAACGGGCGATGGCCTTGGCCAGCGCCACATGGGCCGCCTGCACAGGTTTGCCGCCCAGCCGCCAGTTGTCTGGCCGCTCGGGCCAGATCAGCCAGGTTTGGCTGTGCGGCGCCCACTCGGCGGGCATATGAAAGCCGTCGGCGCGCGGGGTGGTAGTCAAGGTGGTCATGGCTGTTTCCTGCAGGTTGGCCCCGAACGGGTCGGCGATGAACGACGAGCCGTGGAAGCTGATGTCACGATGCGGCTCAGGCTGTTCTATTGATCAAAACGGCCGGCGACCTTCATGGATAGCGGCGGGTACAAGCATAGCCGCCGTTTATAACCGATAACTATCTGCCCTTAAAGCTACGGCAGGTTTTTCTCCCCCCTTTTTGCCCAACGTTTCGATTTGAATTGCCCTATACGCCGTATCACAGGCCTTCTGCCAGTACCTTCGCCACGCAGTCCACAAAAAAATCGACGCTCTGCCGGGTGGTGTTCATCGGCGGCTTGATCTTGAGGATATTCAAGTGGTCGCCCGTGGGTTGCATGAAAATGCCCAGTTCGCGCAGGCGCTCGCACAGCAGCGCGGTTTCTTCAGTGGCCGGCTCCAGTGTGGCGCGGTCGCGCACCAACTCCAGGCCGAGGTAGAACCCCGAACCATGGGCGGCACCGGCCAGCGCAAAGCGCGCCACCAACGCCTGCAAACGGGCCTTGAAGTAGGCCCCGGTTTCACGGGCGTTTTCCCAGAGCTTTTCGTGCTCCATGACGTCGAGCACCGCCATGCCGACCTGGCAACTGACCGGGCTGCCGCCGGCCGAAGAGAAGAAATACCCCTGTGCCTCCAGCGCTTGGGCGATGTCCCGGCGGGTGATCACTGCGCCCAACGGGTGGCCGTTGCCCATGCCTTTGGCCATGGTGATGATATCGGGCACCACGCCTTGCTCTTCGAAGCCCCAGAAGTACTCGCCCAACCGCCCGTAACCCACCTGTACCTCGTCGGCGATGCACACGCCGCCGCGCTCGCGCACCCTGGCGTACACGCCTTGCAAGTAGCCGGTTGGCAGGGCGATGCCGCCGGCATTGCCGTACACCGGCTCGCAGATAAAACCTGCGAGCTGGCGCGCTTGTTCGCCAAGCCGGGCCAGCTTGGCATCGACGTCGGCCAAGTAGGCCGCCGCGCTGCCTGGCCCGCGGTGGGCGCCACGGTAGGTGTTCGGCGCCATCACTGGGTGTACCCACGCCGGGCGGGTTTGCAGGGCCTGGGGGTTGTCGGCGATGGACGTGGAAATGGCATCGGTGGCCACCGACCAGCCATGGTAGGCCTCCAGCACGCAGAGCATGTCGGTGCCGCCGCTGAACGCCCGGGCCAACCGGATAGCCAAGTCGTTGGCTTCGGTGCCGCTGTTGACCAGGAACACACGGTCCATGCCCGCGGGCGCCCGCTCAAGCAAACGCTCGGAGAACTGCGCGACGGCCGCATAATGGAACCGCGAATTGGTGTTGAGCAGCGACCATTGCCGCGCCGCCACCTGGGCCATGCGCGGGTGGCCGTGGCCGAGCACGGCCACGTTGTTGAGCATGTCGAGGTACGAGCGCCCCTGCATGTCGATCAAATGGTTGCGCCAGCCGCGCTCGATGCGGGGTGGCGTTTCGTAGTAATGCTTCTGTGAACGGGCAAAGCTGGCCTCCCGGCGCGCCAGCCACTGTTGCGCACCGTCGTCGGCCGGCGCATCGCAGGCCCAACCCAGCAGCGCGGCAGGCGACGGGCAGAGGGCCTGCCAAGCTTGCGCACGCGCCGCCGTGGTGAACAACGGCGGTGATTCCACGCCCGCCTTGGCCAATTGCACCCGCACCGGCCCCGCCGCGCTGCCCAGCCGCTGGCCGGCGCTCACCACGTGCCCTGCGGGTAGGTCGCTGGCTACGCCCCATACACGCAGGCAGGCGTGGGCTGCCACCAGTTGCAGGCCGCCTTGGGGGTCGGCCACCCAGGTGCCGGCAAAAGGCGCTTGCACTTGCGTGCCGGGTGGCAGCAACAGCTCCACATGCAGGGCGTGGGTTGGCGGTTGCTGGGGGCTGTCGATAAGCGTGTGCGCCAGCCGGTATTCACCATAGCGGGTGCAGGCCACGCCATTGCCCGCCTGCTCGGCGAGGATCAATGTTTCGGCGCCAGGCACTTCCCAATTGCCCGCCTCGAAATGCCGGCTTAGCACGCCGAGGTCGACGCAGCGCACGGTGGCCGGGGCAATATCGGGAAACAGCGGCAAGCACGGGCCTAGCGCCAGCGGCTCGGTCGGCAAACCGCACGCCTGGAGAACAGCAGCTTCCATCAGGGCCATGGGAACGGCCTGCACCGCCTCGAAGATCGCCCACTCATGGGCCACGTTTTCCTGGATGTAGCGGTTGCCAGGGTCCAGTTGCAACTGCCGGGCAGAGCTGAGCACCAGCACCGCGGCGCGGCCGGCCACCATCGGCCACAACGCACGCGCCTCGGCCGGGCTCAACGGCGCCGCGGCGTGGAAGGCACGCACCGCCGGCAGCATCACGAATGCATCGCCCTGGCCATGCTGCAACAGGGCCGAACAGCTCACGGCCAGCTCGGCCACCCGCCATGTGCGCACCAGGTCGCCAAAATCGATGATGCCGCTGGCCTGCCAGTGGCGCTGGGCGTCGCGCTGCCACACGGTGTTGTCGTCGGTCAGGTCCAGGTGCACGGCCTGCTGTGGTAGCTGGCCGGCCAGCGGTGCCAGTGCGGCCCACGCCTGCTCTACGCAAGCGGCCACCTGTGCCTGGCGCGGCTGGCCCGCCAACGCCGGCAACAAGTGTTCGGCCACCGCCGGGAGGTGGCGCGGGTCCCATTGCAGTTCACGGTCCAGCCCTGGGTGGTCGAAGGTGGCGAGCGCCTGGCTCACCTGCCCGGCCAATGCGCCCAGGCGGGCGACCAACGCCGGGCCAACGTGCGGGCGCCCGGCCAGCGGTTCGCCTTCCAAATACCGCAGCACGCGCAACCAAAAGCGCTCGCCGCGCTGTTCAGCCTTCAGCAAGCCTTCCCCTGTCACGCTTTGAAGCACGTTGGCCACCGGCAACCCTAGGTTCGCCAAGTGGGCCAGGGCGGCGTGCTGCGCTTGCAATTCGGCTGCGGCATACTCGCCCCGGCAACACTTCACCACGAAACGCCCCTCGGGGGCGTCCAAGCGCCAGTTCTGGTCTTGCTGGCTACCCAGCTCATGCAGCGCACCGGTAAGCCCATAGTGCTCACGCAACAGCGCTAGCACATAAGGTGCATCAATGTTGGGGGCGGCCAGGCCCGCGCGGTGCGCTAGGGTTTGCAATGGCATCGGTGCAACCTCGGCGAATTTTAGGCGCCAATAACGCCATGCCGATGGGGCTCAGCGCAAGGCCTAAACCCTGGAGGTGCTCAACGTCAAATTGCCAGCACCGTTTCGCTTTCAATGCAAGCAAACTTGCGTCTTGCGGTGGTTGCCCACAAGCTATCGCCCCAAGGGTATTTGCCTACTATTGGCAACCGTCGACTTCAAGGACTATATAGGCACCTCATGAGAATTCTCGTCACTGGCGGCGCTGGTTTCATCGGTTCGGCACTGATACGGCATTTGATCGCCAATACCGAACATGAAGTACTCAACCTCGACAAGCTCACCTACGCGGGCAACCTCGAATCGCTGCAGCCGAT
>NZ_JAAOCA010000072.1 GCF_014694385.1 Pseudomonas typographi
GCCGTACTGGGGCGGGAAGTAGACGAGATAGGTCATGCCGCCTCCTTAGCCCAGCGCCGAATAGCCTCGCGCGCCTGCTGCTCTGTGCTGAACATTTCGTGGGACAAGGAACCCTTGCGGCGCACGTTCACGAACCAGAAACCGAATAGGCGGTAGGGGCCGCTGATGACTTTGGTCATGGTGTCAACTCCAGTGGCTCCATTGCTTTTGCCGCAACCTCCGCGACCGCCAACGCGTACACGTCCGGATGCTGTTTATCAAAGGCGGGCATGTGCTCGGTCTCTAGCCACTGCCCGCGTGAGGTTCCTCGACGGAGCCAGGCAGGCTTGATGCCGGGCGACTGCGTCCAGGCCGTGACGCCGATCCCGTAGGAGGCGATTTGCTTGGCGGTGATGAAACCCTGCTGCCGCATCTGAGCAATGACCCGAAGCGCTGATTCTTTCCAGGGTGTGAGCCGGACTGGCGATGGCACGCCGGCAGGTAAAGTGGTGACCACTGACGGCACGGCGCACCGCGTTTCTGGCCACCAGTCAAACATGCGGTTGTAGTAGCCCCAGCGCGGCAGATCTTTCTCAGGCCAAAACAGCTCAGATTCGATGCTGAAGCCGTGGGAACAGCCCTTCAATCTGGAATATTTGCTGGCGACCAGAACTCGGACGCCGAGGTGCTCGAGCATTTTCTTGATGCCTGCGCTTGCATCAGTGATCTTGCTGACGATTACAAGGCGATGATCCGGGCCGGGCCTCCCGTAAAATTCATCACCGAGTGATGGCAGGATCTGGTCGGCGACCTTCGCGTTCAACGCGAGCTTGGCCTCGACGCCGATCTGTCGACCGTCTTCATGTACCACCAGAACGTCAAAGCCTGCGGCCTCTGGGTGGCAGGTCCATCCCGGCAGGCTGTTGAACTCCAGCATGAAGAACGCGCACAGCTGCGCCTCCGTGGTGATGGTTTCAATTTCCATGGCATAGCTCCGCCTCGCCGCATACGCAGCAGGCAATAGGGATAGCGTGGGGGTGAAGGGGTGGCGGGGTTATTGCGGCGGGTACAACTCTTCCAGAGCGGCGCGAAGCTCTTTGCGCCACCAGAAATTGTGGCGACCTTCCGGCTTCTCGCCGAATACGCAGCCATTCAGCTCAGCTTGCCCGTCGAGGAACAGCCAGACTTCGCGCAGGCGCTCCGGCAACACAACCGGGCGTGAGGCGTAGTTACTAACCACCGCCTCATAGGCAATGACCATCCAAACATTCGGGCAAGCTTTTCGGTCTAATGCCTCACGGACCTTTTCGGCCAAGGTATGTGCCACCGGCTCTTCTCCCACTGCGCGGACATCCTCGGCCTGTAATGCTTCAATCATTTTGGCTTGTTGGGCTACGGTGGCTTTCAACGCGACCAGCTCACCATTGTCGCGCAGGGTCTTGATCAGGGGAGGGCAAGCATCCTCGGCGGGGGCGGCGCGGGCGTTCCATGCATCTTTTGAGGCAGACATATGCGGGCGCAAAGGGCCGTCACAGCCACAGTCCAGACACTCAACAAAAGAGTGGGATCTGATCTCATGTCGCAGGTTATTGCTCCCGCAAAACGGGCACGGGAGAAGTTCTGTTTTGTCGGTCATGGTTCCACCTCATCAGGCCAGATTCGTTTTGAAATTCGCACCATTTCGTCTTGAGCTAGTTGCTTCTCTTCATCGGTGAAGTCGTCGAACTGCTCCGATACTTGAATTAGCTCTTCGTTTTCAACCAGCCCAGATGCGAAGTAACGAACCCGATCTTTTACTTCTTTGCGCCGCTCACGCTTCATCGCCTTCACCCTTCGCGGCTGGCGCGCTGCGGCCTAGCCAGCCCCCAATTCTTCGCATCAGCTTGAACTCTTCAGGGCTTCTGCCAACGCCGTCATCGAACAGCTCCAGCACCTCTTCGAGCATCGCCGAAGCGTTCCGAGCATCGGATTCGGCGTTGTAAAGAGGATCGTTGAATACGGCATTCGCGGCTGGCGCGGGTTGGTGGGCGAGGACCGATTTAGCCCTGACATCAAAATCAGATGACAATCCTTTCCCTTGGGCAACCTCCGCAAGCAACTCCTGCGCCTTGGTCAGTTCGGATTGCAGGGCGTCACGCTCTGCGGCCAGGGTGGTGTAGGCGGACGTGTTTGTCTCCAGCGCACGCTCGACCGCATCTAGGGAAACAACCTTTCGCCCATCCTCAAGATGGGTAATCCCGCAGTTTAAGATTGCATGAATCACCCGTGCGGACGGCTCCCCGCCAACAGGCGGTTGCGGGGCATCGAGCATATCGCGCACCTTCACCATTTCCGGCGCATGGCCGGCCAACCCCTCTTCGTCGCCTGCAATCACGGCATCGAATAAAGCGCGCAAGGTGGCTCGCGGCACTGCCAACAGTTCGTCATTCATGCACTCTGCTCCGGGTAAGTACGAACACCGATCTGGCCGCGCTCGATGTCGATGGCCAGGGTGCGGAGGTGGTCGGAAAGGTTGCGGGCTTCTTCGGCGGTGAGAACCAAGGTGTAGGCCGGCCAGCGAATAACGCCGCATACGGTGCCGTCTAGGCGCTTGCGGACTTCCGCTTGGATGGGTTTGGGCATAAACGCTCCAACAGCCCTGGGCCTGCCGGGCTGGCGTTGTTTGGGTGGGGACATTGCGCAGTGGGCGCATCTGAACAGCCGCCCGCCTGTCGAGCGGTGTGGCGATTAATCAATAGTTAGGCGTCTTAGGATGTACGGGCAACTCGCCAAAGGGAGCGGGTAATGAGCGATACGATCAAAACCGTACTGGATATCGGTTGCCCGCAATGCGGCCTGCACCCGCTTCATAAGCCAGGTGCGCCGTGCGCAGGAGGCGGCGCTCTCGAAGACTTTATTGGCCGACAGTGCGTCCATTGCGGCTACACCCTGACAATGGATGACCTGCATAGGACGCTACGGGATGGGATGGACAAGCTTTCGGGAGAGCGAGCCGGGCCCGAAGCGGAGTCTGAGTTTCCGTAGCTGCCTAGGCGGGGTGGCGATGGGTGAGGGATACGCCGTAGTCACGGCAAGGTGTCACGCTATGCGAATACGCTCTGCAAGCTCTGCGTCGGGCATCCGGTCGGCGCCGCGAATGAGGCGGGAAATCAAATCCTGCTCTTCCTCGATTCCGGTCCGGGCCATGACTCGCCTCAGCGCGGCGTCATCATTGTGATAAAGCTCCGTGACAATGCGGCGTGACAGCAAGCGAGCCTTCCTCTCTTGCTCTGTCAGCTTCTCCCGCTCGCGCTGGGCACGTTTTCGTTCTGCTGGGCTCATCGCCATAAACCACCCCCTCCAAACCGCTAGGCGGCAATTGGGCCTGTATCTGGCGCAGGCGGCGCTGCGCGGGTTTGCGTTTCATCCGGTGTAGCCATAGGGCGGGAACGAGATGTTGTGCTGCTCGGCCAGCCGGGTGGCGCGCTTGCGACCGATGCCGGAATGCTCGGCGGCATGATTCAGCGACGTGCCCAGTTCGGCATAAGTGCGCAGGAGCTTTGCATCCTGGGCATCCCGGCGTTTCGAGGGCGTAGGCTCGCGTTCGGGCTTTGGCATCGTGGCGCGTACCTGAAAGCTGATCCGGTACTGGTGAGCCAGGTGCCTGACCGCGCCCCGGGTCATGCCCAGTTCAAGGCAAATTTCCCGGCAGGTTTTGGTCTTGGCAAGCTGGCGGATCTTCGCGGCGACCTCGGCCTGTTCGCCGTGCGCCTTCACCGCGTTGTTGAACCGTTCCTGCGCCTGGGCCTTAGTGTCGGTGAAGTGATTGTAGGGTGCGACCCTGCCGGTGAAGCCGCTGACCACATCCACCTCACCGCCGGCGGATAGGAATTGGTCAACGTTCGCCGACAGCCAGGCGCGTTCGGTGTCTTTGTGCTGGATGGTCAGTAGCTCGAGGCTAATCATGCTGCCAGCTCCATGACGCGGTTCATGCGTTCGTCCAAGATCTCGTAGAAGGTCTTCACGCGATCAGCCAACTTTCGAATCAGAGCCTCGTCTCGGTAAGCGCGCTTGATGAACATCGGCATGCCAGGCCAGTAGCAGATGAAGTCGATCCACTCGCGCTCGGATACCCATAGGCCGCCCTGGCACTGAGCGACATGTTCCTTTGGGATCTCCCCCGACAAGATCACCTCGACCTGCAACTTCGGTAGCTTGGTTTTTATTTCGGTGAGGCCATCCGCGCCTATCAGCGCATCCGGGGAATACCCGATTCCGTGGTTCAGGATGATCCCCACCTCGGTGGTGCTGACCTCAACCTGTTCGCAGTAGAGCCGGCGGGCCACGCCTTCCCACTCATGACCGCGCTCGGTGTGGCGATTGCCTTGGAAAGGGTCAGCTGCTTCGCCTGTGATGCGCTCGCCGATCAGCTGGTTCATGTAGGTGAAGGCGCCGGCGCCGAAGCCCGCTTCGCCCTTTCCGTTCACCAGCAGGGAATCGAGTTCGGAGCAGGTGGCAATGCCAAGGCGCAGAGCGAGCCATTCTGGTGTGCCTTGCTGAACGTCACTGATTATTTGCATCTACGCCCCCTTTCGAAGCCAACTCATGCAGCTTCGCCGACTTGCTCAGCATGCCGAGCACTTGGTTGAAAGATGCCTTCTCGACATCCGCCGGCGTGCCGTGCGCATTCTCGAAAGCTGCCTTGGCTTTGTCGCTGCAGCGATTGAGCAGCGCCTGAAGCTGGCGCGCCTGGATCTCGGTCACAGTCGTGGCCGGTACAGCGGCATGACCGTCATCGTCCTCGCCCCGGGTTGTCAGGTTGAGCAGGGCACTCATGACGTACCGCTTGCCGTAGCTGGTGGACGAACCCACGGCCTGAACCGCATTTTTGCTACCGCTGGTGTCTAGGGGCAGCAGCATGGTGGTGCTTTCTCGGTGGCCGGTCCGGTGCATGAGGATCCCGGTCACGCTCAGCCCGCTTGGCACGTTCTCGACCTTGAAGGTGATGGCAAATCCGTGCCGCTGCATAATCGGCTTTATCACGTCGTTGATGTCTTCGAACGTCGCGTAGTCGCTGCGCTTTTGGCCGTTCACGACGATTGCACCGCGCTCCGCGATGCTGGGAATGTCGCTCTGCATTGCGGCCATGGCGGCATTGAACTCAGCCTCCGCATCCCGCGCCTGCATGCGTTCGTGCATCGCCATCAGGCGCTCAAGCTTGTCGATATCGCACGAAGGATCGGCGGCCGCGCGGCTGATTACGGCCATGATGCTGTTGTCTTGCGGTAGTGGCGCCAGGGCAGTGCGGCGCTGCTCCGGCGGCATGATGATTTCGCCCATGGGAACCTCAGTATTTGATTTCGATGTTGGGAATCTTTCGCTGGGCGATCAGGGTGACCGCTTGCTTGGCGCAATCCTCGGGCATGCCGCCGGCAATGAAGGCTTCCAGCGCTGCACGGTTGACCTTGGCCTTGTGCGCCTTGTCTGCCTCGCGTGCTTTCTGTTCACGCTCCAGCGCATCAGCGGCAGCCTTCGCTCGAGCAATCTCGGCCAGCCTGGCCTGTTCGGCTGCTTGCTCGGCCCGCCGTGCCGATGCTTCGCGCTCCTGGGCGGCGCGCTGTTCGGCGGCGATCCGGTTGGCTTCAGCCTGGGCGGCAGCACGTTCTGCCTGCTCGGCCTGCAGCTTCAACTCCAATTCCCGGCGCTCGGCGGCGGCCTTGGCTACCTGTTCCCGGCGAATCGTGGCTTCCCGTTCGGCCTGGGCCTTCTGCTCGGCTTCGAGCCGGGCGCGTTCGGCAGCCTCACGGGCAATGCGCTCTTCGCGCTCCCGTTGCTCGCGGGCTTCCTGTTCGGCGCGCAGGCGGGCCAGCTCGGCCTGTTCGGCTTCGAACTGCTCACGCTTGGCCAAGCCAGCGCGAAGGGTGGCCAGCACCTTGTCCTTCTCGCGTGCGGCTTCCGCTTCGAATTCTTCCCAGTGCGGGCCGATCTCTACACCCTCGGCCTCGGCAATCCGAGCCTTGATCTGCTCGGCGGTGAGTTCCGCCAGCAGGTCGTTGCGGTTGCGCAGCCAGTCCAAGCGGTCGTTGTGCTTGTCGATCCGGGCATCCTCGGCTGCTTGCCACTCGGTAAGCGGTCGGCGAACCTCTTCCTGCCACGCATCCAAAGTGTCACGGACCCGCTTGCGCTCGGCGTCGATCAGCTTCGGGATTTCCTTGAGCTCTGCCACCAGCTCTTTGCCGCGGTTGTCCAGAGCAGTCTTGGAGCGCGCCACCTGGTAGGCGATGGAGGCGATGGCCTCGCGGCCTTTGCGGGTGGTCACGTCCGGCACAAAGGCGTCGATCTTGTCGCGGACCACCTGCAGGTATGGGTCCAGGCCTTTGGGCGTCTGGAACACCTGCAGGGCTTTTTCCTTCGGCGGCATAACGGCGAGTTCGGTTTGGGCTGACATAGAAATACCTCAGCGCTCCATGCTGGGCGCGTGTGTGAAGGGGTGGTTACTGAGTAATGCTGCCGGCGTAAGCGCTGGCCAACATCCAGATGGTGAAAGCGAGAAGGGCGAGGGCAGAGCTGCTTATCGGGAGCCGCGCTCACCGGCCTCTGGCGCCGTATAACGCAGCAACCAGATACCCGGGGCAACCCAGCTGTACCGTGCGGGTTGGCCGGTGAACCCGCAGCGTTTGGCCAGCCGCACGGCGGATGCCTTTGTCTTGCCGGCGAACTCGATCTCTTCTATCTGCTCATCAATGATCGATTTGTGAATGGGTGTGGTCATTGGGCATTGCTCCTGATGTTCTTGGCTACCCAGTCGCGCATTCGTATCCAGCGCTGCTCGGGCGTCTCTGGATACCAGTGCCCCTCATCGTTCATGAATACGATTTCCGCAGCCATGGCAGGAGCGATACCGAACGCCACGGCTACGGCCTCTCGGTCATTTGCGTCGAGGCTGCTCATGTCTACGCCGCGCTTCGCTCCAATGACACCTATGGCACAAAACTCGCCGTCAGCCTCCAGAGCATCCGAGACAAGGCGCTTGCTAGGCATGGCATCCAAAGAGTCGCGCAGCTCAAGCAGGAATGATTGCCCACGCTTGCCATTAATTGCCGACGTAACTGCGCCTCTCCAGCAGATCAGGTCCCAGCCACCGCAATCGTCTGAGTATCCGCTTCTGCTCATTCCACCCTCCTTACATCCCGCCCGGCCAGCCGCCGGAAACGCTCGCAGTAGTAGTTGAATTCTTCCGCGCTGATGGCGCGCGAGCCTTCCATGCGGGTTATGCACTGCTCGACCATCGCCTCATAAAAGGGCGGCCGATCCAGGCGCTCCAGGTCATCGAGGTATCTGCCGATCAATACGTGCGGGCTCACAAGAAGGCCTCCTCGACCTGCTGTGCATAGCCATCCTCTGCCAGGCTCTCGACCATGCCTTCAGCGATTTCATGGGGAACGCCGAGGGGATGATCGGTTGGGCCAGCAAAGAATCGCCCCAGGCTGTTCACGGGGCCGCCCTGG
>NZ_JAAOCA010000073.1 GCF_014694385.1 Pseudomonas typographi
CGCCCACCCGTCTGTACCCGTTCGGCGAGGCCCCGGAAGGGGTGAGCAAGCCTTATGCGGTTTGGCAGACGATTGGGGGCGAGCCGGACAACTACCTGGCTGATCGGCCCGACTCTGACCGGTTCGAGCTGCAGATCGACGTATATGGCACCTCTGCCACGCAAACCCGAAACGTGGCCAAGACCCTCCGTGACGCCATCGAGCTAAAGGCCTACGTCATCCGCTGGAATGGCGAATTCTATGACGCTACGACCAAAACCTACCGCTACAGCTTCGACGTGGATTGGTGGGTAACCCGCTAAACGCCCGTTGTAACCGATGCCCGCCTAGCGCGGGTTTTTTTATGCCCGACAGACGGAGAAAACCATGTCGATCCTTACCCAAGGTACCAAGATCTATGCCCTGGTGCCGCCAGTCGATGGCGGTACCGGAGCGCTGAGCGTGCTGGCCATTGACTGTGCGACCGCCTTCAACCCTGGCGGCTCCCCGGCGGACCAGATCGATGACACTTGCCTGGAAGACACCGTACGCAAGTCGAAAAAGGGCCTGCGCACCCCTGGCCAAGCCTCGATGACCATCCTGGCCGACCCGCGCAACGCAAGCCACATCCGTCTGCATCAGTTGTCCGAAGCCGATGGCGAAACCACGATCAAGTGGGCCGTGGGCTGGTCAGATGGCACCGAGCCGCCGACCCTCAATGAAGCTGGCGATGATTTCGAGCTTCCCACCAGCCGCACCTGGTTTGTCTTCGAAGGCTACGTTGCGGATTTTCCGTTCGACTTCGCCGGGAATGCGAACGTCAGCACTGCGGTGTCCATTCAGCGCTCGGGCGGGTCTGCCTGGGTTCCCAAAACTGCATAAGGCGAACCCATGAAGCTGGCCGACTTGAAGAAAAAGGGAGGCGTCATTACCGACGCCTTCGTGAAGAAAACGGTGGAATGGACTCATACCGTCAAGGGCAAGGAAATCACCGAGAAATTCGATATCCACGTTCGCAAGCACGCCTTCGGTGTGATGGAGGCGATGTTTGTTGACGGCGAGGCGCAGAAATACCGCAACGCCCGGTACCTGTCCGCGAGCGTGTTTCTCGGCCCTGACGGCGAGGAAGAATTGCCGTTCGACGATGCGGTTAACCTCGACCCCAGCCTGGGTATCGCGCTGCTGCAAGCCGTGAATGAGGTCAATGCCCCGGTAAAAAACTGACGGCCGCCGATGAGTTGCAGCACGAACTGGTGCTGAACGGAGTCGGCGGGCGGACGGTGGCGGAACTCAGGCAAAACATGAGCTATGCGGAGATGCTGGCCTGGGCTGCGTATCGGGAAAAGCATGGATCGTTCAACTCGATGCAGCGCCAGGAGCAGATGGGCGCGATCATCGCCTTGCAGGTCAACCGGCTGCGCGGGGGCGATGCGGCGCTGATCGACTTCATGCCACACGCGGAAAGGCCGCCCATTAGCCTGGAGCAGGCGATGGAAGAGTGGGTGTAGCTTTGGCCGAAGCCCCGGCGGTGCTATGGTGCCAAAAAACAGGGAGGGTATATGGGACGATTAATTGCCACTTTCGGGGCAGCTATCTGCTGCTGCATTTCGCTTTCAGCAGCTGGTGATCAATCACGAGGAATCTACAAAGCCCCACCGAACCTAGTTAAAAAGGCCCAGCATTCTGTTGCTGCGAAGATGAGAGATCCATCCTCCGCACAGTTTCGAAATGTGATGGCAAAAGGTATTTCTTCCGATCCCAAGAAATGGTCAATTTGTGGGGAGGTGAACGGTAAGAATGGCTTTGGAGGTTACGCCGGATTCACGCGTTTCGCCTACGATGAATCGCTAAACGACTCATGGATTGAGGCAGGTGATGCTCCTGACCCCATGGTCCGGACGCTTTGTGGAAACTGAAATGTAAAGCCCGCTTCGGCGGGTTTTTTTACGGCTGGAGAAAGATTATGGCATCGCGCTCTTTGGGCACGCTGACGCTGGATCTGGTGGCCAAGATCGGCGGCTTTCAGCAGGGCATGGACCAGGCCGCCCGATCGGTATCGAGCACGGGCGCGGCCGCGACTAAGGCGTCTAGCCAGGTCGAGGTACTGGAACGCCAATTCGCATCGTTGACGAGCGTTGCCGCTGGAATCGCGGCTCCCCTGGCTGCCGCCTTCAGCTTGCACACCGTGTATGAGGCTACAGAGGCGTATGGCTCGCTTACCAACCGCCTCAAGCTTGTCACCAGCGGCTCCGCTGAGCTTGCGACGGCTCAGGCCGCGGTGTTCGGCATAGCCCAGGATTCTCGCCAGCCACTCGCCGCAACGGCAGAACTATACCAGCGCATAGCCACCAACCAGACCGCGCTGAAACTGTCCAGCGCGGGTGTAGCCGGCGTTGTGGGCACCATCAGCAAGACGTTGGCAATCTCGGGCGCCTCGGCCGAAAGCGCTAACGCAGCGCTGATCCAGTTGGGCCAGGCCTTTGCCTCGGGCACCTTGCGCGGGGAAGAGCTGGGTTCGGTACTTGAGCAAGCCCCGGCGCTTTCTCAGGCGATTGCTGCCGGTATGGGCAAGACGGTGGCGGAACTGCGTAGTTTGGGTGCTCAAGGCAAGCTAACGGCAGAAGCGGTCGTGAAAGCCTTGCAGGCCCAGGCCGGTGCGGTCGATACGTTGTTCTCTAAGATGAGCGCCACGATTGGCGGCAGCCTGACGGTGGTCGGCAACTCGGTAACGCACTTCATCGGCGAGATCGACCAGGCTACTGGCACCAGTAGCAAGCTCGCCGCTGAAATTATTTCCGCGTCGAAGGTAATCGACGGAAGCCTGCCGGCGGCGCTGGACGGACTGAGGGATCACTCAGACGCGCTATCCCAAGCCTTGACCACTGGCCTCTATGTGGCGCTCGCCAAGGTTGTCGGTGGTTACGCCGCGCTGGGAACCGCTGGCGCCGCTCGCATGGTGGCGTCCGCACAGGAAGCGAAGGCTACCTTGGCCGCGGCTGCCGCAGCGACGAGAAAGGCTGAAGTTGATTTGGTGGTTGCGAAGAACGCCGTGCAGGTGGCGACGCTCAACAAGAGCCTAGCGACCACGGCGGACCAGATCGCCATTGCAGAAAATGCCCTGACGGCTGCGAAAACGAAAGCGCTCACCATCAGCACCACCTTGGCCGCCGCGCGTACGGCAGAGGCGGCCGCGAACACGCTTGTGGCCAATACCTCGACCGCCGCCGGCGTGGCTATGGGTGTTATGTCACGGGCGGCGACTACCTTAGCGACCGCAGGCAAAAGCGTGCTAGCGTTGATGGGCGGCCCGGTCGGGCTTGTCTTCATTGCTGGTGCAGCTGCTCTTTCGTTCGTAGATTTCCGCAGCAGTGCCGACAAGGCGGCCGAAGGCCTGGAGGGCTTGAAAGGGCCGCTCGATGATGTGATCGCCAAGTTCAAGGCACTAACCCGCGACCAGAAGGCCGCTGCGATGGTGAAGTGGAGCGAGGCGGAAGCGGAGAGTATCAAGGCTGTCGGCGAGGAGTATTCCAAGCTTCAGGGGATGCTCCAAACCGGCCTAGTTGGCCCTCGATCAAACGCAGCCGGCACCTCTGCTTATCAGGAATATTCCAAGCAACTCAACGAGCTTTACACGGCCGGCAAGGATCTTTCCCCGGTCCTTGAGAAGATGAAAACCGACGCCAGAGTACCGGCCTCTGTGGTTGATAGCTTGATAAAACATGCTGGCGCCGTATCCACCCTCAAGGGTGTTTCCACCGAAGCCACCGATCACCTGAACGCGCTTCGTGGCGAAATGAACAAGGGCGTCGCGGCTTCCACAACCAGCACCCAAGCGACACAGGGCCTAACTGCCGCTGGTGAGAAGTATATCCAGACAATGCAGGACCAACTGGGCAAGCTTGAAGATAACAATGATGTTGTGAAGGAGGCTGCCCGGTATGTGAAGAACCATACCGAACTCTCCAAAGCTGATGGCGTTGCGATCATGTCGCTCGCCTATGCACAGAAAGCTCAGCAAGAAATAAATAAGGCGGCAACCAAGGAAACCAAGGAAAACACAAAGGCGCAGACCGCTCTTACGGAACAGTTAAAGCAGGCTGCCACGGGATATCTCGAACTAAAAAAATCGTTCGACCCAGCAGGTGCTGCCACCGAGCAATTCCAGAAATCTACGGCTCAACTGAATCTGCTGTACAAGAACGGGAAGATTTCACAGCAGGAATATGCCCAGGGAACGGCGTGGCTAACCGAGCAACTAAATACCGCCACCAAAGCGGCGAACGGCTTGTCCCAGGCCGAAGAGTACCGGCAAGAACTGCAGAAAAAGCTGGCCAACGACATGGCGCAATACGCCAACCAAGCGGCCGCTGTAGGGCAGGGCGACAAGGAGGCGGATCGCGCCCAGCAGCGCCTGGAGCTCGAGCGCGAAACCAACGAAAAGCTGCTGTCGCTGCGCACGGAGTTGGCCAACGCGACTACCGCGAAACAGCGCAACGAGCTTCAGGCTCAGATCGACCTCACCAACGAGTACCTGCCCAAGCAGCGCGCGGCCATGGAGGATGGCTTCAAGAACATCGATCAGGCCCAGGCCGAGTGGAGCAAGGGGGCGAGGGCGGCGTTTAAAAACTATGCCGATCAGGCCGCCGATGTCGCTGGCCAGACCAAGACGCTGTTTTCCGATGCGTTCAACAACATGGAAGACGGGATCGTCAATTTTGTGAAGACCGGCAAGCTCTCGTTCAAGGACTTCGCTGATGGCGTGATCGAGGATCTGATTCGTATCCAGGTGCGACAAGCAGCGGCCGGCTTTCTTAGCACTGCGTTCAGCTTCCTCACGGGCGGCAGCGCGGCGCTCGGCGCCAGTGTCATGACCGGTTCCAGCTCGGGCTCTTTGGTAGCGAATGCCAAGGGCGGGGTCTATGACTCTACCAGCCTGTCGGCCTATTCGAACCAGATCTACAACAGCCCGCAAATGTTCGCTTTCGCCAAAGGCGCCGGCATTTTCGCCGAGGCGGGCCCTGAAGCGATCATGCCGCTGACCCGGGCCGCCGATGGGTCGCTGGGCGTGCGCGCGTTGAGCACCGGCGATACCACGGCGGCCGAATCTGCTGCCAACTCAGGCACGACAACAATCGGCGGCATCACCCAGCACATCACTGTTCAGGGCTCGGCCGACGACGCCACGCTGGCACGCATCGCCCAGGCGTCCAAGAAGGGCGCCGAGGACGGCTATGCGCTTGTGATCAGCGATCTGAAGCGAAACGGCCCGGTGCGGCAGCTACTCAACCGCCGGTAACGGCGTTGATTCGCCCCAGAGTTGAAATCGTAAATCCTTGGCGGTCTAGGGTCGTGCATACCACCTCGCCGCCTATATGGACTTTAGTTTCGACTTCCGGCCTCAGCTGGTTATCTGCCTGCGCCTGAACCATTGCGAGCATATCTTCCGGGAAACTGTAGGCGAAATTTTCAGGAAGATCGGGCTCAACCATGAGTCCGCCTCTAATAAATTCCGATTTGAACTCGTTTGTGGATCTATAAGCATAGGCGCGCATAACATGATCAGATTCAGTCTTTGCGAATCCAAAGTGATAGACTGTTACCGCCTGATTGAGGCTGGCCGGGATGAAGTCATTTATGGACCTCCATATTTCTTGCAGGGCCTGAGTGACATATTTGTCAAGAGAGTTTATATCAACGGCACCATGCTTATAATTTAGGAATCCGACCCATCGGGCCAGGAGTTCGCCAAAACCAGTGCACGCCACGATGAGGTTCAGGTGAGGAATGCAGACAACTTTATTAGCCCTCCAGATATCTCCAGTAAAAGCATCGCGCACCTCGGAGTCGGCCCAAACTATGGCATTTTCTGAATTAATATTAAAGTTGAGCGCAGCCATACTTTTTGATCTCCTTCCATGGTGTTCAGATCCTACTACGCCGGTGCCATAGGCTGTTAGTAGGGTTTTATCCACGCTGGATCTTTATACAGCTTCGATGAATCTACTGCTCAGGAACCTTAAATGGCTATTCCATGGCCGGCTTCGCTGTGTCCGAACGAAATGACCTGGGGCATGGTTTACAACAACCGGGGCTTTACCTCGTCGCTCTCCAACGCCCAGCAGGTGGTGGGCTATCCCGGTGCCTACTGGCAATGCACGCTGACCTTCAACAACCAGACCCGTGACCGCGAGCGTCAGCTTACGTCGCTGATCGGCAGCCTCCAGGGGATGTTCGGGACGGTGAACGTGCCGGCATTCACCCGCCGCCGTACCGACTCCATCGGCGCCGCGGTGGTGGTGTCCGGCAATGCCCAGGCCCTGGTGATGACCATCGGCGGGGTTACCGCGAGCGCGAAGGTGTTTTCCATGGGCGACTACATCACGGTGGCTGGCGAAATGTTCGAGGTCATCGACGATGCGACCTCGGATGGCCAGGGCCAGGTCGTGGTGAACCTCAACAAGCGCATCCGCAAGACGCTGGTGGCCGGGACGGCCGTCGAATACCAGAACCCCTATTCCGAGATGCGCAGGACCGACGATTCCAACCAACTGACCGTCCAACCTATCGTGGCCAGCGGCACGCTCCAGCTTCGGGAGGCCTTCTGGTGGCGACCGTGTTTCCTTTCAGCCAGGCGGTGGTGGATATCCTCAGCCAGGGCAAGTTCATGATCGTCTACGCCTGCCAGCTCGACTTTGCGGACGGCATGGTGCTGGCGCACACCGGCACCGGCGA
>NZ_JAAOCA010000074.1 GCF_014694385.1 Pseudomonas typographi
CGGCAAGACAAAGGCATCCGCCGTGCGGCTGGCCAAACGCTGCGGGTTCACCGGCCAACCCGCACGGTACAGCTGGGTTGCCCCGGGTATCTGGTTGCTGCGTTATACGGCGCCAGAGGCCGGTGAGAGCGGCTCCCGATAAGCGGCTCTGCCCTCGCCCTTCTCGCTTTCACCATCTGGATGTTGGCCAGCGCTTACGCCGGCAGCATTACTCAGTAACCACCCCTTCGATTTGATCGCAGCGCCCCGGGACACGGATGGCGCGGGAGTACACGCATGTTCGAAAACTTATCGGCCTGCCCGTTTTGTGGCGGCATCCCGTTCACGGATTCGTGGGATAGAGGCATCACTATTGGCTGTGAACCATGCGGGTACCGCCGGCCGTTTCCGGGACTTCTGCAAACGACAGAGAGCCCTTCACCTATCACCGAGTACGCCAATGGTGATGGATCTAGGCGAAGCGTGGCCTTGACGGATGTGAAGGAGTGGTATCACGCCGACGCTTACAAAAAGGCAGAGGCAGCCTGGAATGCTCGCTCAGGAGGAGTTCTGTCATGAGCAACGAATCCAAAACTCACTTCAAGAAGGCTTTCAACAGCCCCTACTTGAGCAGCGCCGATATCGTCGGGCACATGACCTTCACCGTCGCCCGCGTTGTGCTTGAGCAGGACAAGACGAAGAAGACCAAGGATCTGTTCAACACGGCCTACTTCGTCGAGCGAGAGATTCGCCCAGGTGAAAAGCTCAAGCCGATGATCCTCAACGTCACCAACAGCAAGACGATGAAAGCACTGACCAACTCCCCGTTCATCGAGGACTGGCAGGGCGTGAAGATCACTGTGTACGTGGATTCGAATGTGAAATTCGGTCGCGAAGTGATGGAAGGGTTGCGCATCAGTCCGAAGGCGCCTGTCGTTGCATGGCTGACTCCAGACAATTCAAAGGGCTGGAACAACGCCAAGGTGGCATTCCGCCGCGACGGAAACCTCGATGCAGTGCTGGCGCGCGTATCGATGACTGAAGAACACCAGCAGCAGCTGATGCAGGAGTGCGCCAATGAATCGGCAGTGGCATGACATCGAGCAAAACACCGAGGCATGGCAGGCGCTGCGCACCGGCAAGGCGACCGCGTCGAACTTCGCCTGCTTCATGGCGAACGACGGCAAGTCATTTGGCGATCCGGCCAAGCGCTACGCCCTGCAAATCGCACTGGAACGCATCACTGGTCGCAAGGCCGAATTCGGGTTCAAGAACGCAGAAATGGAGCGAGGCCACGAACAGGAGCCAATCGCCAGGATGCTTTACGAGGATGAGAGATTCGTCGAGGTCACGAACGGCGGATTCTTTGACCTCGGGGAGTACGGCGATTCTCCTGATGGGCTCGTAGGCAATGACGGCGTGTTGGAAATCAAGTCAGTCATTGCAGGCGTGCATTACGACACGCTCCGCAGGGGCTCATTCGACCCCGCATATCGCTGGCAACTCGTAGGTCACCTCGACTGCACCGGGCGCGACTGGGTGGACTTCGTCAGCTACTGCTCAGACTTCCCGGAATCTGGACAACTCATCGTATACCGGCAGGATCGCGACGACTTCAAGGACGAACTGAAGCGTTTGGAAGATCGACGCGCCCTGTTCCTTGAGTTGATCAACGACACCATGAAGGCAATCAATGAGGCGGTGGCAGCATGAGAGTCAGCAGTGATAGGCCCTCGAAAATTTGTAAGGCTTGCGGCTCCGACTTCAACAGGCACCCGAAGGACTCTGCGACTCAGTGGCAATCGCGGATCTATTGCTCCATCAGCTGTCGCAACAAGTCGACAGAGCCGACACCTATACACCTTAGGTTCTGGGGTCATGTCGTAAAGGGCGCTCCGGACGAATGCTGGAATTGGCAAGGCGGTATGGATGGGCACAACTACGGAACCTTGAGCGCCGGCAGCGGGCGATCCCCTCTAAAGGCTCACAGGGTTTCCTATGAGCTGGCGAATGGCCCGATCCCGGTCGGGCTTGTAGTAAGGCATAAGTGCGATAACCCGCAGTGCGTTAATCCGGCACATCTTGAAATTGGCACGCAAAAGGATAACGCCAGAGACATGGTTGAACGCGGTCGCTACAACTCTAAATCACTCCTAAACCTGCGCCCTGGAAAGACGAAAGTACGCGGTGCCGGACCTTTATCCAATCAGGAACTTCAACATGGCACGCGGAGTTAACAAGGCAATAATCGTGGGGACTTGTGGCGAAGACCCTACCGTCAGGTACCTGCCCAACGGCAACGCGGTCACCAACCTGAGCCTGGCCACCAGCGAGCAATGGACCGACAAGCAGAGTGGCCAGAAGGTGGAAAAAACCGAATGGCACCGTGTATCGCTGTTCGGAAAGGTCGCAGAGATCGCCGGCGAGTACGTGACCAAAGGCAGCCAGATCTACATCGAGGGCAAGCTACAGACCCGCGAATGGGAGAAGGACGGCATCAAGCGCTACACCACCGAGATCATCGTGGACATGCAGGGCCGCATGCAATTGCTCGGCGGCAAGCCACAAGATAGCCAGCAGCGGCAGGCGCACCCACAGGCCAGCGCTGCACGACAGCCAGCGCCACGTCCCCAGCAGTCTCGCCCGCAACCAAACCAGCAAGCCGCGCCGCCAGACAGCTTCGACGACGACATTCCCTTCATTCGCCTGCATCACCTCGCCGGAGTGTAGCGATGGCTCACCCCATGGCCTATTACAACGGTCGCGCAGCCAGGCGCCAAAACACATCGAAGCTGGCCTGCCCGTTCACACCAGTTACTTACCTTGGAAGCTGGTGGCTGGCCGGCTGGAACGACATGGATATCGAACTTGAAACGCAAACCCGCGCAGCGCCGCCTGCGCCAGATACAGGCCCAATTGCCGCCTAGCGGTTTGGAGGGGGTGGTTTATGGCGATGAGCCCAGCAGAACGAAAACGTGCCCAGCGCGAGCGGGAGAAGCTGACAGAGCAAGAGAGGAAGGCTCGCTTGCTGTCACGCCGCATTGTCACGGAGCTTTATCACAATGATGACGCCGCGCTGAGGCGAGTCATGGCCCGGACCGGAATCGAGGAAGAGCAGGATTTGATTTCCCGCCTCATTCGCGGCGCCGACCGGATGCCAGACGCAGAGCTTGCGGATCGTATTCGCATAGCGTGACACCTTGCCGTGACTACGGCGTATCCCTCACCCATCGCCACCCCGCCTAGGCAGGCGGGCGGCTGTTTGGAGAAAGCCATGAGCATCCCCGTTAACGCCCTCAAGGGTGATGAGTTGTTGCATTACGCCTCGCTCGACCAGGGCGCTGCGAATGAGCTGGCCCGCCAGATTGCCGAGAGCGACTTCGACCCCATTGGGGATATCGAAGAACTCGAGGAAGAGCTCGACGACCTGAAAAACGCTCTGGAAGAGAGCGAGTCACAGGTCCACGAAATGGAGTGTGAAATGGAAGAGGCGCGTCACTGGATACGACGCGCCATGGGCGATGAGGAACGAGACCTTTCCGTGAACGAGCTGCTTCAGAAAGCGCTCGACTGTCTGGAGTAACCGCCATGAGCACATTTGCCGTGTTCGGCATGACCCTCGACGTAGCGATAGCCGAGGCGAGAAAAGCGACCCCAAATACAAAGCCTAACCCTATACCGCGCGAGCCACCGATTCAATTGACTCAGGCTGAGTGGGCAGCCGCCGTTGATGAGCAGGCAGCCGCAATCATGGCCAGCCGCAAGGTTCGCCAGCTTAGCCAGACATTTGACGCCCCCCAGTACGCCGAGCAGTTCATCGAAATGGCCGCAAAGGCGGGTAGTTGCCGGGATCTGCGTGTAAGGGCCCGCTGCAAGCTTACGGATGCAGAAGGCAAGCCGCTCATCGACGCAAAGACCAAAGTGCAAAAGGTAGGCTGGGTGAATTATTCGCCGTCTGCCCGCAAGGTCGCCTAACCCCCCCCCTCTCACCCAAACAACGCCAGCCCGGCAGGCCCAGGGCTGTTGGAGCGTTTATGCCCGCGTATTACAGCGAGTTCGACCCCTACGCGGCGCAATGGCTACGCAACCTGATTGCCGCCGGCCATATCGCGCCTGGCGACGTTGATGAACGCTCGATCGAGGATGTTCACCCTGATGACCTCCGTCCTTACACGCAATGCCACTTCTTCGCCGGTATCGGCGTTTGGTCCCATGCCCTTCGTCGCGCCGGCTGGGCAGATGATCGACCTGTTTGGACCGGTTCCTGTCCTTGCCAACCTTTCTCCTCGGCAGGCGAAGGAGCTGGGTTTGATGACCCACGCCACCTCTGGCCCCATTTTGCCTGGCTCATCCGCGAGCGCCGCCCTCCAGTCGTCTTTGGAGAACAGGTTGCGAGCAAAGACGCAGACCCTTGGGTCGACCTTGTACAAGCTGACGTGGAAACGATGGAATATGCCTTCGGGGCTGTCGCGTTTCCGTCTGCGGGCGTCGGTGCTCCGCACATCCGCGACCGGACTTACTGGGTGGCCGACGCCAACCGCGATGGACGCCAACCGCGGGGCGAAGGATGCCCGACCCTGGGATACGGGCCGGCCGTTGAACCAGATCGCGGCATTAGCCGGCTGGGTAACCCCCACAGCGCGGGACCACAAGGGCGATCGCGACGAGCCCAGAGCGAAGGGTCAGCAGCTCCCCTACCTGGGTTCGCTGGCAGGCTGGCCAACTCCTCGGGCAGCGGACGGAGAGAAGAACGTCCGGACGCTGGAGGGCTCTCTGTCGGAGATGCAGCGAAAGGGCTCACCCCAGGATCTGTGCATGGCGAGCTGCTTGAGCACGCCGGCCCGGTTAACGGCCTCTGGCGAGAGGCTGACTGGCTCTTCTGCCGGGATGGAAAGTGGCGGCCAGTTGAACCCGGCACATTCCCGCTGGCTCATGGCACTACCTCCCGAGTGGGACGCCTGCGCGCCTACGGAAACGCCCTCAATGCTGAGGCGGCGACGCAATTCATAGCCGCCTATCTCGAATCAATCTGAGCACCAGCCCATGACCCAACTCATCGAAGCGGAAGTCCGCCGCCACGTCGCCGGCCATATCTACGGCGTCGTGCGCTGGCCCAGCCTATCGCAGGCCCTCACCGCCGAAGAAGCCCGCAACCTTTCCGACAACCTCCGCACCCTGGCCATCGACATCGAGCGCGGCCAGATCGGTGTTCGTACTTACCCGGAGCAGAGCGCATGAACCCAGTGAAGGAACGCCCGATCCTGTTCTCGGCGCCGATGGTGCGCGCCATTCTGGAAGGTCGGAAGACGGTAACCAGGAGAGTAACGAAGGTCCAGCCACGCTCGAAAGCCGACATCGGAAGTTACGGCTTGGGCCAGCCTTTCATTCGCAACCCCGACGTCACCCGTTCCAACCCTGAGTGTCCCTACGGCCGCCCCGGCGACCGGCTGTGGGTGCGAGAGACTTGGGAAGATGTACACCCAGCGCAGGTTACGGATGGTCGATACTCGCAAGCAGGGCGAGCTGGTATTCCAGGGCCGCCAAGCGTGACGTACCAAACCATCTACCGCGCCGATGGCCCATACCCTAAAGTCTTCTACACCCATCAGCATCCTTATCGTTCGTTAGAACCGGATAGTGACCACGGCTTCAAAGGTCCGGCAGACAACGGGTATACCGGATGGACGCCATCCACCCACATGCCGCGCTGGGCCAGCCGCATCCTGCTGGAGATCACCGACGTGCGCGTGGAACGCCTGCAGGACATCAGCGAAGAGCAGGCAGAGGCTGAAGGTGTTGGCTTTCTGCGAGCGGCGCCCGACTTCGACGAGACGCTGACCGCGAAACAACTTTTCGAAATCCTGTGGGATCACATCAACGGCGAAGGCGCATGGACGGTCAACCCATGGGTATGGGTTGTTGAGTTCAAGCGGGTGACGCCATGACCAAAGTCATCAAAGGCCCCTACCGCCGATTCGGTTTCTGGTTCGTGGACGTGCGCCGCAAGGGTTCCTTGTCCCACGAAATGTTCAGCACAGAGCAGCAGGCGCGCGAGGCTATTCGGCGCTGGGCTAAGGAGGCGGCATGACCTATCTCGTCTACTTCCCGCC
>NZ_JAAOCA010000075.1 GCF_014694385.1 Pseudomonas typographi
CCCCTTCTATCCGCCACCACCCCCACTGCTCGAGCAACCATTCCGTATCGCCCAGCGGCTTGCCCACATACGCCCGCTTCTTCATGCTCTAATCCCCCCAAAGCTGTGCAGGAAATCAACGGCCGCGCCATGAGCCAGAGAGACCTTAGCGATTGGATAGAAGATTGGAACCTACACCTGGCTGCCTATGATGCTGACGGAGATGATTAGCAGTCGTGGCCTCCAGCAAAAACTGATGGCCGAGCAGCGAAATCGTGAAGTCTGGTGCATAGTGCTCCCAATTAAACTCAGCACCAAGCTCCCGGAGCGCCGCATGCAAGTAAAGCTCCCATAAACTAGAGTTGAATGTCGTCTGAAATTCATATACGAATTTTCCATCACGATCTGGAAACCCTTCAGCCCATGATGCAATTACTTTGCGTGCATACAAATTACTCGGAATGGACTTCAAAATGTGTTTGAAGTGAGGGTGAAGCGAGTCTTCGGGAGCTACAACTGTATATAAGTCCATACCCTCCTCCGAACCGAGTTTCAACTGAAACAGTAGGTATAGACCATGAAGATCCAAATCGCTACTAGACCACACCTAAACGCTACCGGAGCCTCTATGCACAACCACAGCATCCTGATTGGTCATTGCGTGGCCACCATGTGGATGGTATCGGACGAGAGCTTGCGCATCTGCGTGACCTCACCACCATAACTTGGTCCGCGTGGCTACGGGGAACGGGGTCCAGGGGCGAGGCAATCGCGCAGGCGAACCTTTTTCCGCTCAAAGGGCTCTGCGATGCTAGAGGTGTGAACTAACCCTGAATACGCGGCAATGGCTGCGCGCGACATGACGCCGCCTGACTCGACGGCGCCGCGCAGATGGATGTATTTCACGACGCGTTTAGCAACAGTCCCCTACTCTGGTTATTTCCTAGCTGAACCATGGCCCCGATGCTCGGACAATCGCTGGTTACACTCATGAATTACTTCGCCACTATGGATATCCGTTATCTGTTCAAAGTATTTATCTCGATCCCGGTCTATTAACCGGGCCTTATGGACCATTTCGCCCGTGGACACTCGTTTTTCCGCTCCGCGAAATTGTTCCACTCTGACCTTGTCGCCTGAACGCCGCGCATGGTCTTTCAGAAGACTGTTAGAAGCGTCATAGAATCCAATTCCCTCGGAGATTGAGGCTCTCAGATAACGCTTGGATGATCCACAAAGATTGCATGCCGAAACTAACGCAGATCCATCGACAAGCTTCTCATGGCATTCCCCACAAAACAGACCATCGTCTTCTCGTTTGGACATCATGACCAGCTCCTTTAGCGCGTAAAGCTGAATAGAACACAAATACCCTCATTTCACCCATCACGCCACTGGCGAGGATCGCTTATGTCTATACACCAGAGGAGCCATCCCTTCGATTTCAAAACGCAGTACCGCCTTGGCTTCGACCCGCAAGACGATGAGATCGTGGTGGACTTCTTCTGCGGCGGTGGCGGCGCCGGTACCAGACTGGAAATGGGCCCGGGCCGACCGGTAAGCGTGGCCAAGAACCACAGCCCGGCGGCGATCGCCATGCACACTGCCAACCATCCCCACGCCAGGCACTTCACCACCGACGTGTTCGCCGGCGACCCAGACGAAGAATGCCAGGGCCGCGCCGTGGGCTGGTTCCACATGAGCCCGGACTGCACCCACCACAGCCAGGCCGCCGGAGGCCAGCCGCGCAAGCGCGAGATTCGCAACCTGTCGTGGATCGGCTTGAAGTGGGCCGGGAAGAAGCGCCCACGGGTAATCAGCCTGGAGAACGTGAAGCAGATCCTGCAATGGAGCCGCCTGATCGTTAAGCGCAACAAGGCCACCGGCCGAGTGATGAAGCTGGACGGCACCGTGGCGGCCCCGGGCGAGCGGGTGCCGGTGCAGCAGCAATTCCTGATTCCCGATCCCAAGCGCAAGGGCACCACCTGGCGCCGCTTGCGCAGTTGCTCGAGGAAATGGGTTACCAAGTCGAATGGCGAGTATTGAAGGCCTGCGACTTTGGCGCGCCGACCACCCGCGAGTGCCTGTTCATGATCGCCAGATGCGATGGGCAGCCCATCGTCTGGCCGGCGGCGACCCACGCGAAGAAACCAGGGAAAGGCCAGCAGAAGTGGCGCACCGCGGCGGACTGCATCGACTGGTCCGTGCCCAGCCAGAGCATTTTCAACCGCAAGAAGGCGCTGGCCGACGCCACGCTGCGGCGGTGGCCAAGGGCATGAAGAAGTTCGTCATCGACAAGCGCCCGGCCGGCGCCGCGCACGTGATGGGCGTGGCCACCGCCTTCATGGCCCAGGCCAACGGCGGCTTCAACACCACTCACGCCAAGGGCCTCGACGAGCCGATGACCACGGTGATCAACACCGGCAGCCAGCAGCAGCTGGTCACGGCCACGCTGATGACCAATACCACTGGGCATGCCCCGGCGGATATCGAGGGGCCGGTACCGACACTGACCACCGGTCAGCACCAGGCTTTGGTCAGCGCCAGCCTGGCCACGCTTCGTCGCAACTGCATAGGGCGACAGGTCAACGAGCCGGTGCCGACCATGACGGCCGGCGCCGAACACCACGCGCTGCTCGAGTACAAGCTGTCGCCGGAGCATGAAGCCGGTGCGCTGCGGGTTGCGGCATTCCTGATCCGTTACTACGGCACCGAGAACATCAGCAGTTGCAACGATCCACTGGCGACCATCACCACGAAAGACCGCCTGGCACTGGTGACCGTGCACATCAAGGGCATGCCCTATGTGATCGTCGATATCTGCCTGCGGATGCTGCAGCCCCATGAGCTGTACCGCGCCCAGGGCTTCCCGGCCGACTACATCATCGACCGCGGCGCGGATGGCCGGCGCTTCACCAAGACCGAGCAGGTGCACATGTGCGGGAACAGCGTCAGTCCGCCGCCTATGGCTGCCCTTGCCCGCGCCAACGATCCGTGGCGCAGCCACTTTCCAACCAGAGGTCGCATGGCCGCCCGAACACCCACCCGAACCAGAGACGAGCAACATGGGCGATAAACTATTAGTAATGGCGCGATCCACCTTAAGCGCCTTATTCGATGCCGTGATTGCAGGCGACGACGAAGGGTTGGCTGGCCACGCTCACGCAATGGTGCAAGTGAGCGAGATACTTGCCGCCTAGCCGGCCGCCGGACTTTTCGGACGAAGAAAATACGCACTAACCAAAACAGGGGACAAATGTTGTACTAGGCACCCATTTGACATAGTATTGCGTTCCAACCAAAAAAATAATATCCAAATGACTAGCTTTGGAACCCGTCTCAAAAAAGAACGCATGCGCCTAGGCCTGTCACAAAAACAGTTAGCTGAGTTGGCGGGCATCCAGACGAATGCCCAGGGCCACTATGAACGAGACAACCGCTCACCCACGGTCAGGTATCTCCACGCCATTGAAAGCCACGGTGTCGATATCACCTACGT
This sequence comes from Pseudomonas typographi, assembly GCF_014694385.1. Taxonomy (GTDB): domain Bacteria; phylum Pseudomonadota; class Gammaproteobacteria; order Pseudomonadales; family Pseudomonadaceae; genus Aquipseudomonas; species Aquipseudomonas typographi. The sequence goes on from NZ_JAAOCA010000075.1 coordinate 3,479, forward strand.
GTTGTCCGGGAAGCTCGTCGCCCATGGCATAACCGAGGATGAACATTCAGCGATCCTCTGCAGGCGGGCATTGCCTGAGCGTGGCCGCAAGCTCATCGATGAGCTGCTGTCGATGCTCACCACCCAAGCCTAACTACCTCCCCTTCAGATTCCGGGCCCTTGCGCTCGAAACAATCAAACCTATTTAGCCTGCCAGCGCCGGGGCGAAATCTTCCGCGAGATAAACCGAGCTGCAGGCGCGCGAGGCTATTCAGCGCTGGACCGCCTAACCCCTTCCCTGCCTATTGAGCCAGCCGGCGAACGGCGGGTGAGGTTCGCCCCCATGAATTCTGATCGAAACCAGCGCCGCCTGCTCGCAAAGCAGAACGCCAAGGAACCCGTGTGCCTGCACCGCATACCCGAGAGTCAATGGACCGCCGAGCCGCCGCCTAGAATCATCGAGGTGTGGCGATCCCGTTCGTTCTTAGTCCAGGTGTTCGATGAAGCCAACGGCTACCAGCGCATGAGCATCTGCCGGACTGCACACAACGGCCAAAGTTGGGCAGACCTAGTGACCTGGGATGAGCTCATGCAACTGAAGCGCGAGTGTGGCCGCGACCGTGATGCCGTTGAGGTCTTCCCGGCCGACCAAGACATCGTGAACGTGGCGAACATGCGGCATCTGTTCTTTTCGCCTGAGCCGCTGACCTTCAAGTGGGCGTCCGGCAACCGCTAGCACCACCCTGCCCTCAATCCCCTATCTCCCCGCCGACACTGGCGGGCTGGAGAGCTATTGCCATGCCTGAATCAACCGTTAACTGCTGTCGCTGCAGAAACACTCACAAAGAGAGCGAGCGGATATCTGTCCCGAGCAAATGGCTGAAAGGTGCAAACACGATGGTCTGCCCCCGATGCCGCTGCACGACCTACTACAAGCTGGAGCCTGCACCCGCAGCCTAACCCCGACCGCCGCCCCGGGCGGCCTGGAGATGAAACATGGAACCAGAAATCATCCATATCCCGGAGCTGGCGAAGCTGCTGGGGCGAACTGAATCATCCATCCACAGCGCCCGGCAAGCAGGTGCACCATGGCAACCGCCGTTCTTCAAGCAAGGCAGCCGGATCTGCTGGCGCATCAACACTGTGCGGCGCTTCCTCAAGGGGTGCGAGGAAGGCCGCCATGCGCCATCCAAGCCTGGACGAAAGCGGCAGCCTCCGCCCACCCTGTCACGGGTCGGCTAGCCCAGCTTGTCCGCCAAGGCGTCGGGGCACAGATGCGTGTATCGCTTGAGCATCGAAAGCGTCTTGTGCCCCTGATCGAGCCCGCCTCCATGATCGACAGACCTTTTTCGAAAAGCTTGGAAGTGCCTTCATGGCGCAGATCGTGGAAGTGCAGGTGTTTGACCTGGGCACCCCGGCAGGCCTTGAGGAAATACTGGCTTACCGAGTGCCGCGCCAGGGAGAACACAGCACCATCCAGCCTTGCCGGCAACGACTCGAGCACTGCCCAGGCGTACGTCGAAAGCGGTACCAGCCGGCGAGCGCCGTTCTTTGTGTCTTCCACCAGCGCGTGCTTGCCCTTTATATTTTCCCGCCGCAGTGCCAACAGCTCGCTACGGCGCATCGCCGTCTCGATGGCGATTTCGATGATCGCCGGCATCTCAGCATGGATTTTGCCAGCGGCGGCCAGCGCCGCCTTTAGCTCATCGGACGACGGCCGCCGATCGCGTTCCTTGCTGCCCTTGGGCATCCGCAGCTTAGCTACAGGATTGCTCACCCCCTCTATACCCCAGTCTTTGATCGCCACGGTGTACAGATGGCTGAGCAGGGCCAGCGATAGGCGCGCCGTGTTGGTCGAGTCGCCCTCCTTGAGCCTAGCGTCTCGATACTCGGCCAAGTCCGAAGATCGCAGCTCGGCCATCGACTTGGAGCCGTACTTGCTCTCGGACCAGGTTTTGATGCGCGTCCGCTCCTGCCGGGCTCCCTTCTTGTGCTCGGTCACCTCCCGTTCGTAGCGCTCCAGGGCCTTGGCCAAGGTGGTAGCCTCGGCCTCGCGGGTGTCCACGAATCGTTTGCGTGACATGTCGCCCTCAATTTCAGCCGCCCATCGTTGAGCGTCTGCTTTTGTGTCGAAGGATGCCGAGAGTGACGGGTAGCCTTTTTTGCGGATCTTGGCCCGCCACGTGCCGTTTGCACGCTGTTCGACAGTCGCCATGCTGCGGATTCTGCCGGCGACCAGTGGGACACGCAATAGACCTCAGTGTCCCAAAACTGTCCCAAATGTCCCAGCCAACCGAATCTGCAGGCACAATAAAAAACCCCGCAGACGTTAATCTACGGGGTCTTAAGGGGTGGAGGCCGAGGTCGGAATCGAACCGGCGTAGACGGATTTGCAATCCTGCGTGAACTCTTTTATTTTCAGTGACTTGGCACCATTTCCATTCCGCTTATCTCTGCATTTTGCTGCTTTGCAGCCCAGCAAAATCAAGGCCCGTTGAACCAGTTGCGGAAATT
>NZ_JAAOCA010000076.1 GCF_014694385.1 Pseudomonas typographi
GTATGTGTCTCCGTTGTATGCGCTCATACGGGACAACAGCCCTTGTGCCGGTGGGATCAAGCAATACAGCATTGTGATGAGGTTGCGCTGGCGATCGACGGGGCAGTAGCGCGTCTCACGGCACGTGATGAACAGATGGAATTGTTCATTTGGTTGTACTTTGGGGCTAAATGGGCAGCGCTGCGTGTGGGCCGACAATACAAGTCCCAAATGATGTAAATGCACATGATGGTATCAACGGCCACTAGAACATTCGCCAGCCAACTCATAAAACGGGCCCGCACTTCATACCCAGCATTTGCAACGCCCAGCAGTACACCTGAACCCGTAAAAATGGATGCAATAACTGCGATAACGGTGGGATTCATAAGACATCTTTAACAGAGACAGTTATTAGATGGCACGCTCTGTGTGGACTCAAAGGTCGAGCAAAGCTTCTGATACCCCTAATGCATTCGCGATTTTCAGCCGAGTAGGCTTACGCGGTCTGGCGGCCTGTTCTTGCTGCGCATAGGCTGACTGGCTAATCCCAATGCGAGTTGCCACCTCGGCCTGCGATAGCCCAAGATGCTTGCGCCAAGCGGCGATAGGCGTGAGCCCCTCCTTGACCATGTAGCCCACCACTTCGTTGGGGACCAAGTCTTCGACAGGGTGGTCCTTCACGTACTGGGCGTAGGGGACGACAACGAACGCCGGCATACCGTCCGGCCCGTTGATGATTTGTACGTTAGTAGGTGTGTTCATCACGCTTGCTGACCTCTTCAATATTCACGATCTTCACCAAGCCATCCCAGTCGAACATCACACGGTAACGCCCGACCCGCAGGCGGTATCCAAATTGGTGGCGGGTAAGCGCCTTGACGTTCTGCACGTTGGGCATATGGGCCAACGCTTGGGCGGCATCAAAGATCTTGGCCTGATCGGGCTTGGCGATCTTCAAAAGCTGCTTGGTGGCTTTCCGTGTCCAATTAACCGTATTCATTGCTGCCTCGTTGCTGATGGCAGAATTATAAGCCTTTTAATAAGTATTTGGAAGCGCCAATCCGCATTGGCGCGAGGCACCCCTCATGCCCGAAAAACCCGAATTCTGGCTACCCATCCTCGCGTGGGTAGCCCAGCACACCACGCCCATCTATGCCTTCGGGCTGTCAATCTTCATGGCCGTGGTTCGCACCTTTTATAGTGGTGGCTCCTGGCGGCAAGCTACGTTCGAGGGGGCGCTATGCGGCGGACTTACCCTCACACTGCTGAGCGGCCTTGAGCTGTTCGGCTTCCCCACCAGCATGGCCAGCTTTGTCGGCGGCTGGGTGGGGTTCCTCGGTGTGAAGAAGATCAGTGCCTTGGCCAATCGTTATGCCGAGGCGCGTTTACCTCATGGACGGCCATAGCCATGCTGAAGATTGACCTAAGCACCTCTGGCGCTGCTGTCTCGCGTGCCATGCAACATCTCGAACGCCAGCAGATGCCCTTCATCCTGGCCCTGACCGCGACCCGCCTGGCCCAGCGGGTGAAGGCCGGCTCGCTGGAGGTCATGAAACAACGCCTGGACCGGCCAACGCCCAGCACGCTCAACACCCCCGAGTAGATCCGTGCCCAGGTGCTGGCCGAGGAAGGCGCGCGCCGCGAAGCCTTCCAGGCGGCATTCAACGGCTTCAACCAGCATGGCGAGTTGTTGAACGGTTGCCTGGACAACATACAGTGCACGGTGCATCAGGCCCGGGAAAAGCTACTGGCCGCGCTCGGCGCTGACACCACGGCCACCGCGGTGCACCAGGGGCACATTACCAACGGCGATTCGGTGCGCGCTTCGCTGTTCAGCCGCCTCGATATTGAAGACCAGCAGCGCGACAACGCCTACAATCATATGACCCTGCGTGAACTGGCGCGGGCGTCGCTGGCCGACCGCGGCATCGGCATTGCCACGCTGCACCCGATGGCCATGGTCGGCCTGGCCTTCACCCACGATTCCAGTGACTTCGGCAACATTTTGCTCGACGCCGCGGCGAAGTCGGTGCTGCAGGGCTGGGACGAGGCGCCGGAAACCTTTCACTTATGGACCAAGAAGGGCCGCCTCAGCGACGTCAAAGTATCGCACCGGGCGGGCATGGGCGCCTTCCCCAGCCTGCGTGAAGTGCGGCCGGGCGCCGAGTTCAAATACGTGACCGTGGGCGACCGTGGCGAAACCATTCGCTTGGCCACCTATGGTGAGCTGTTCAACATCAACCGCCAGGCGATTATCAATGACGACCTCGACCAACTGAGCACGGTGCCGTTCGCCATGGGCCAGGCCGCCCGGGCCACGATTGGCGACTTGGTGTATGCCACCCTGGTCGCACACCACTTGGGGCGCCAATACCGAATGGGGTCACCCAGATGGGCAGCGTGATCGCGGCCCTGGAGGTGTGTAACTCATCACGGCTTTGGCCATTGAGTTTGCCGTTTAGTTGATCACGGCCGACAGCTTGGCCTGCGGATTATCGCTGACAGCCTCGAGGGCTTCCAACTGCATATAACGCCGTTGCAGGCACCACTCGTCGTTCTGCTCCAGCAACATCGCCCCGACCAGCCTGGTGATCGCCGGATCGTTAGGGAAGATCCCCTCGATATTCGTACGCCGTTTGATTTCCGCGTTAAGCCTCTCCAGCGGGTTCGTGCTGTGCAATTACTGGCGACGAGCCCTCGGGAAGGCCATGTGTGCCAGAACTTCATCTTTACAGCCGTCCGTTAGCGCTGCGATTAACGCCATGGAACGCATCGAATCCGTTACACCCAGCAATGTGGCTTAACCTCATTCTGGCAAAAAAACGACAGCAGGTTCTCTCGCCGGCGGTATAACTGCAGTACACTGCAGCCGGTCACGAATCCCGATGATTGGGTTGCGGCAAGTGTGTGCGAATCCGTGTTCTATACCCTTCGGTAGGCGCGCCGATAAGTAAAAAATTTCGCGAGACCACCAGCCCGCCCCGGGGGAGCTAGTAGAAGAAGCGCAGTTTTACGTCCGAGAAAACAGCAATGGCGGTTTGGCTACCCGGTCCTGAGCCTAAGCGGCTCGCCGGCAGAGTATACGATGGTAATGTTAGACCTTAGTGTACTGACCTGAGCATTAGCCTGTGCTGAAATGGTTCAATGGTAAAGTCGGTTCTTAGATTATCCTTTTTTGATGTAGGGAAATTCGGAAATGGAAAGTGACGCTTTGCCAAAATGGGCAGGAAACCTTATAAAGCTTCTTGAGAAAAGCGCTGTGCCGATTGCTGTTTATGATCAGGATGACATTTTGTGTTTCGCCAACCTAGCTTTTAGAGAAGCCTTTGGATTGGCGAGCGACGAATTTGTTAGTTGGACGGAGCTGGTTCGGAGGGCTTATGCCAGGGGTGCAGGTACCCTTGTCCAAACTGAAAATTTTGATCAATGGTTGATGGCCACCAAGAGTCGGCGAGGAAAGCAGCCGTTCCGAGAGTTTGAAACAAATCTCAACGATGGTCGCTGGTTGTGGATGACGGAGACATTCGACGCTGATGGCTGGAGCATCAGTGTGGCTCCGGACATTTCTCGCTTACAGGCTAATGACCATCGTCTTATGCGCCTAGATCGGGATATTGCCATTCGAACGTCGACGACGGATGAGCTAACCGGCTGCATGAATCGCCGAGGCATTTTAGCGGAATTGGGCAAGTTAGTGGCGTCTTCGCAAGACGGGGCGGGGTTTGCTCTCGCATTGCTGGATATTGACTATTTCAAGCAAGTCAATGACACCTATGGCCACCCTGCGGGGGATGCAGTGCTATGTCATTTCGTGGAACACTTACATTCGCGCATTCGGAGCAAGGATCTATTAGGGCGTTACGGGGGCGAGGAGTTTCTGGTTATATTCCCGGGTTGCTCTAATGTCGATGCTGTAACCATTCTTGAAACGATCAGGCAGACCCTTGCGCCAATTAATTCAGAAGGGGTCGAGGTCAGTTATAATTTTTCTGCTGGCATTACAAACTTCAAAATCGATGAGACCGTTGATCAGATGCTCAAGCAGGCTGATAGAGCATTGTATGCTGCCAAACAGCAAGGACGAGGACGGAGCTGCATTGCCAGGTCTGACCGCACGTAGCAGGTATTTTTACACGGCCTAACTGAGTCTTAGACCTCGCCAACCAGACGTAGACGCCCGGCCTGAACACCAGAAGCGCGGCGTTTTCGAACGCAAGGGCCCGGAATTTGGAACGGGGGGCCGATACACCTGGGCGGTGATGGCCGAAATCAGATCCTCGACGGCTTTGCGGCTACGCTCAAGCAAGTGCCCCAAGCGGATGATCGCTGATCGTTCTGTTTCGGTTACCTCTTGGACAGTGGCCTTCCCCTATACAACTTGCAGGGGCGTACACGGTTCGGTTCACCTAGCCGTCAAGGGGATCGGAGCCGATGAAGTCGTCGGTTCCAAGGCGATGTGAGCCATAGCTGACCCTGTAGCCAGGGCCAAGTTGGCTCGCCTCGGCCCCAGCAGCCTCCTTGGAGGCATGGATATTAATGAACCGCCAGGGTGCGTTTTGCACGACCGCCCAGCCTTGTACCCAACCTTGCATATCCGGGTCGGCGGGAAGATTCCTTGCGAGGCTTCGAATGGTAGCCATTACCGCTCCTTGGTTTGCCCTGGAGCAACGTTACTACCGGCGGCCGCCCGGCCGTTACTGGCAATTTATCCAAGCTGGATGCCTAACCATGAATCGCTCCAATGGCAGGATGTGGCTGTTGTACGGCAACGCCCAGGGCCGGTTGGCAGTGAGAGCGGCGGCTTCATCGTCGTGACGATTGGCTGAGCCGGTATGTGCCGGCGCTCGACGATGTGCACAATACCACCGAAGACGTCTAAGTCAGCGGCCACCCCTGGTCGGATGTTGTGGGCCAGGGCGAGAGCGAGGCCATCGGCACAGCCGCCAGGGCTGATCAAGCCCAGGCTACCTTGTCGCTTGGGGCTGCCCTGGCCAGAGTCCAGGTGCCCCGCTCGTGACCCACACCACGGGGGGGCCACAGGGCCGCTAGGGTGTTTTGGAAGACCACCACGGCGCAGAGGATCAGCATCCGGTCATCAGCACCACGGCCGGATTGGCGAGGGCAGGAGCGCTGGCGTTACTGACAGGCGGAGCAACCGCAGGGAGTAGGTTGGGGCCCCAAGGGCGCGGCAACAGGAGCGGTATATGTAACCGCTGCTCGCTGCTTTGAATCACCTTATCAAGGTAACGTTCGCGGGTGATCAGTGGGGCAACATATGCCTATCTAAGCATCGTCACCGAACGGTACCCGGCATTCGAATCATGCGGCCTCGAGAGGGGCGCGGATGGTTTTACGGTTACACAGGGCGTTACGCGTACGGCGCGACGTGCGCATCACACACATGGTTCTGAACGGTGTGTCGTTGAGTGGCGTTGAGCAAGTTGGCGATTGTTTCTATGCGCAGTCGTGGTGGTGCAGGATTCATGACGAAGTTTGAAGGGGGGGCTTTGGCG
>NZ_JAAOCA010000077.1:2500-5283 GCF_014694385.1 Pseudomonas typographi
GGGGAACTGAAACATCTAAGTACCCTGAGGAATAGAAATCAACCGAGATTCCCTTAGTAGTGGCGAGCGAACGGGGACCAGCCCTTAAGCTGGCTTGAGATTAGTGGAAGGCCCTGGAAAGGGCGGCCGTAGTGGGTGATAGCCCCGTACACGAAAATCTCTTGCCAGTGAAATCGAGTAGGACGGAGCACGAGAAACTTTGTCTGAACATGGGGGGACCATCCTCCAAGGCTAAATACTACTGACTGACCGATAGTGAACCAGTACCGTGAGGGAAAGGCGAAAAGAACCCCGGAGAGGGGAGTGAAATAGAACCTGAAACCGTATGCGTACAAGCAGTGGGAGCAGACTTGTTCTGTGACTGCGTACCTTTTGTATAATGGGTCAGCGACTTATATTCAGTGGCGAGCTTAACCGAATAGGGGAGGCGTAGCGAAAGCGAGTCTTAATAGGGCGTTTAGTCGCTGGGTATAGACCCGAAACCGGGCGATCTATCCATGGGCAGGTTGAAGGTTAGGTAACACTGACTGGAGGACCGAACCGACTACCGTTGAAAAGTTAGCGGATGACCTGTGGATCGGAGTGAAAGGCTAATCAAGCTCGGAGATAGCTGGTTCTCCTCGAAAGCTATTTAGGTAGCGCCTCATGTATCACTGTAGGGGGTAGAGCACTGTTTCGGCTAGGGGGTCATCCCGACTTACCAAACCGATGCAAACTCCGAATACCTACAAGTGCCGAGCATGGGAGACACACGGCGGGTGCTAACGTCCGTCGTGAAAAGGGAAACAACCCAGACCGTCAGCTAAGGTCCCAAAATCCTGGTTAAGTGGGAAACGATGTGGGAAGGCTTAGACAGCTAGGAGGTTGGCTTAGAAGCAGCCACCCTTTAAAGAAAGCGTAATAGCTCACTAGTCGAGTCGGCCTGCGCGGAAGATGTAACGGGGCTCAAACCAGGTACCGAAGCTACGGGTGTCACTTAGGTGACGCGGTAGAGGAGCGTTCTGTAAGCCTGTGAAGGTGAGTTGAGAAGCTTGCTGGAGGTATCAGAAGTGCGAATGCTGACATGAGTAACGACAATGGGTGTGAAAAACACCCACGCCGAAAAACCAAGGTTTCCTGCGCAACGTTAATCGACGCAGGGTTAGTCGGTCCCTAAGGCGAGGCTGAAAAGCGTAGTCGATGGAAAACAGGTTAATATTCCTGTACTTGCGGTTACTGCGATGGAGGGACGGAGAAGGCTAGGCCAGCTTGGCGTTGGTTGTCCAAGTTTAAGGTGGTAGGCCGAATACCTAGGCAAATCCGGGTGTTCAAGGCCGAGAACTGATGACGAGCGCTCATTTTTGAGCGTGAAGTGGTCGATGCCCTGCTTCCAAGAAAAGCTTCTAAGCTTCAGGTAATCGCGAACCGTACCCCAAACCGACACAGGTGGTTGGGTAGAGAATACCAAGGCGCTTGAGAGAACTCGGGTGAAGGAACTAGGCAAAATGGCACCGTAACTTCGGGAGAAGGTGCGCCGGCGAGGGTGAAGGACTTGCTCCGTAAGCCCGCGCTGGTCGAAGATACCAGGCCGCTGCGACTGTTTATTAAAAACACAGCACTCTGCAAACACGAAAGTGGACGTATAGGGTGTGACGCCTGCCCGGTGCCGGAAGGTTAATTGATGGGGTTAGCGCAAGCGAAGCTCTTGATCGAAGCCCCGGTAAACGGCGGCCGTAACTATAACGGTCCTAAGGTAGCGAAATTCCTTGTCGGGTAAGTTCCGACCTGCACGAATGGCGTAACGATGGCGGCGCTGTCTCCACCCGAGACTCAGTGAAATTGAAATCGCTGTGAAGATGCAGTGTATCCGCGGCTAGACGGAAAGACCCCGTGAACCTTTACTATAGCTTTGCACTGGACTTTGAGCTTGCTTGTGTAGGATAGGTGGGAGGCTTTGAAGCGTGAACGCCAGTTTGCGTGGAGCCAACCTTGAAATACCACCCTGGCAACCTTGAGGTTCTAACTCAGGTCCGTAATCCGGATCGAGGACAGTGTATGGTGGGTAGTTTGACTGGGGCGGTCTCCTCCCAAAGAGTAACGGAGGAGTACGAAGGTGCGCTCAGACCGGTCGGAAATCGGTCGCAGAGTATAAAGGCAAAAGCGCGCTTGACTGCGAGACCCACACGTCGAGCAGGTACGAAAGTAGGTCTTAGTGATCCGGTGGTTCTGTATGGAAGGGCCATCGCTCAACGGATAAAAGGTACTCCGGGGATAACAGGCTGATACCGCCCAAGAGTTCATATCGACGGCGGTGTTTGGCACCTCGATGTCGGCTCATCACATCCTGGGGCTGAAGCCGGTCCCAAGGGTATGGCTGTTCGCCATTTAAAGTGGTACGCGAGCTGGGTTTAGAACGTCGTGAGACAGTTCGGTCCCTATCTGCCGTGGACGTTTGAGATTTGAGAGGGGCTGCTCCTAGTACGAGAGGACCGGAGTGGACGAACCTCTGGTGTTCCGGTTGTCACGCCAGTGGCATTGCCGGGTAGCTACGTTCGGAAGAGATAACCGCTGAAAGCATCTAAGCGGGAAACTTGCCTCAAGATGAGATCTCACTGGGATCTTGAATCCCCTAAAGGGCCGTCGAAGACTACGACGTTGATAGGTGGGGTGTGTAAGCGCTGTGAGGCGTTGAGCTAACCCATACTAATTGCCCGTGAGGCTTGACCATATAACACCCAAGCAATCTGCTGCGGCAGGTTGAGCGGGCGAAGACGCCACAACCGAAAATTCGTGACACTCACACA
>NZ_JAAOCA010000078.1 GCF_014694385.1 Pseudomonas typographi
TCTTCAAGGTTGAACAAGTAAAACAGTCGCTCCTGCCCACTCGATAACTGTCCCATCATGCTCTGTGATCCCCCGCCGGCCAATGAAGCAATTTTGCCGCAGGTCAAACAGGGGAGCTACTTTTTCAACAGAATCGACCCATAGCTGTCGGTCAATGTACCTGCAACGTTGCGAATTGGATGGGGAACACGATCGTGTACCTTGGTGATGAGTTGGCAGAGATCAAAAGGTTTGTCTGAAACCATCAATTTCCACCTTACCGATAACTTTCATCTCCTATCTCCTCAGCCGAGTGAGCGTATAAGATACGGTCGCCCCCGAGTGACCGGGTCCATGGACGGGCCAGCCTACTGGTAAACCCCCAAGCGAACGCGCTCCAGGTAGTCCACCACAACCTTGAAACCAACTGAGGTATCAAGCATCTCGAAAGGAATCATACCTGACAGATGCCTACATGACTGTCCCATCCAATTTTCAGCGAGCGTTTGAGATCCGAAGACCCTCACCGCAAGCTCAAGACCTTGGGCGTATTGGAACGCTACAGCGCTCTGTTGGGCATTCAATCGGGTTTGTTCCGGGAGATTGCTTAGCCGCTGAATGGTCCGAGTGGACTTCCCCAGGATTCGCTCCAAGAGCTTGCGAGCCTTGAACAGGCACGATGAACTGACCAAAGCCTGAACATCGCGGAGGGCGAAACCGGCTTGGACAAGATGCAGGATGTCCAGTTGACTCAAGCTTCCGGTCTCAGCGTGGGTCAGATGGAATGTCGGCCGTTGAGCTGCGGTTCCAGTTGGGGGAGTCAAAATTGTGGAACCCACTGCAGTGACCTCCCAATGCTTTGAATGCCAGATTAGATTTCTTTCTCTCGTAGCACAAGAGTGTTGCTCAACCTGCAGGATTCGCTCTGACTTTCCCAACTGTCCTAGCTCACTCCCAACCTAGTCAGCAGCTCGGGCAGCACTTGCACAGCGCTCCCTATCAACATGATCTCCCTCTCGCCTCCCATGCTCACGTCCTCAAGATTCACGTGGATCACGGTAGCGTTCGCCCTGATGGCCATCTCAGGTAAGTCTGCTGCCGGCCTAACCACACCGGAAGTGCCTACGGAGATTAGCAGGTCGCAAGTCCTGACGAGCCGCACAGCTGATAGCCAAGCATTGTCAGGCAAATTCTCCCTAAACCAGACCACTCCCGGCCGTGTCCGACCGTTGCAGTAGTTACACCTGGGAGGCTCCACCAATTCACCTTCGTTGGAAATGCTCAACTGATCTGGTTGCAATGCAACCGGACGGTGGCATCCAGAGCACTTGGCGCCCAGCAGGCTCCCATGAAGATGAACTACTGCATCTACACCGGCCCGCTCATGCAGATCGTCGATGTTCTGGGTAACTACCGACACTTCCCATCCAGCCTTGGCTAACCTGCTGATTGAGTAATGAGCTGCGTTAGGTTCGGCCAGCATGGCTTGCTGCCGGCGCCACAGATACCAACCCCATACTAGTGCTGGATTCTCCCGAAATGCATCAGCAGTTTCTAAACGCTGCGGGTCATGCTTCGCCCACAGTCCAGTGAGTTTGGCTCGGAAGGTTGGTATGCCGCTTTCGGCTGAGATACCTGCGCCCGTAAAGAACACGATTCGTCTGACCGCTGCTAGCGCATCGGCCGCTTTTCGGATTTGAGTCATGATGGACACCTGCGTGATCAGTAAGCCCCTATCGTATGGATAGCAGCTTCATGTAAGCCCGAGTGCGCGGATATCGATCCCGCCGCTCCAGTCGCTGAGCAAGACGTGGGATCAAGGAGAAAATCTGCGACTGCTTGAGGCACAGGTTTAGATCCGATCCGAATCGCCGAGCAATTTCAGCCTCCAGCTCACATAGCAACTCGTCGTCCCTGGTCTCCCAATCGACCCGAAGAGCCCGACCTCTCGTAGGCTTAGGCAATTCACAGGCCTGCGCATTCAACCACTCTCGATCGTTACGATACAGCCATATGTAAAGCGACTGGCATTCGCACCGAAGCTCAGTGAGAGAATGTGATGGAAACCTTTCCTGAAGCTCAACCCATCGTAAGCGATGGTCAGCCTTATCGAGAGCCATCCGTCCAGCTGTCCAAGAAGCTTGGATGCAAGGCTCCGCACGAAGCAACTTGTTCACCGTGGATATGTTGAGTTTAAACTCCCGGCAAATGTTGTCCTTAGCCGCCCCTTCAGCAAGGCGATTGAGCACCAGTGTCTTGAATTCAAGCTTGAGGCGCTTGGGCCTAGGGTGGCCTCTTTTCCCCGCCGGTGCTGGAGCCCCAGCCGTCGGGGTTGACGCCGGAAATACTGGTAGAGGTTCATGCTGAGTAAAACGGGATTCGTAGCAACGAGCAAATAATGAGACCTCGCCGAACAGCCAGGTAATCATGATCAGGTGTTTGAGTGGATGAATGTGCCGACGCGGTGATCGCACCATCTGACTGATAAAGCTTGCAGCTGCGGCATAAGTGGATGGTTGCTCCCCGTATGGATGAAACCGTCGCAACGGGCTGATATGCGCCAACAGGCTTAGCGCAGCGTTCTCTGCAGGTAGGCACTGTCGGTAGATCTGGGCGACCACAATTGGATGGAAGTGCTTGGCTAGCCCCATCGACCTTAGATCGCCACACGCTGCAGCCAGTTGGACGAGGCGTTCCTGTTCTACTGCGTTGATCTCGCCATAACCCATGTCCCTTAATGTGCCAGCACCGGGCAAAGTCCAAGTGAATCGGCCGGACCAACGGCGGTTTTGGAAGCATTCGCAAAGCACCTCCCGGTGTTCAGGGCAGACCACTACGCCTGGATACTGATGAGCCATGTGCCAATACGAGACCCCATATAGATCCAAGTCCCGCATCATCCATGACCGGCAAGCTCGCAGTGGATGATCCGCACCAAATCCTCCACATACGAGTCCGAGCTGGTACTTCAGCGACCCGACTACTGGGCTAGTCATTTGCGCGAGCGACTCTGCGATTGAGCTGTGCGACCGAAAAGGTGAGAAAACCGGAAAAATTGTGCGGTGCTCGATAATAGAAATAGCTCCCCCCCAACGGCCAGCGGTGTTCCGCTCGAATGCATCCAGCCCACATGGCAAGTCGTGTTTGATGCACCGCTCGGAGAGGCTGAATAGCAGCCTACTAGTCGCGCCGGGATGAAGATGGCCAGACAGAAAATGCAGGCGGCTGCACAGACTGAAGAATGACTCTTCTGGTAACCAAGCGTAAGCGCCCGGTGAACACACCTACCGAACTCCAGCATTAAGGGCGATGTTGTCCGTCTATTTTTTAGCGGACGCGATCACCCTTATCGCCAGGATTCCCATGCGCCAACGAAGCTCTTACCCG
>NZ_JAAOCA010000079.1 GCF_014694385.1 Pseudomonas typographi
GATGAGGGGCGGGGAGGGTGCAGCGGGAGTGCTCGTTGAGCACTGAGGAAAGTGGGTTATGCAGAATCGGCATGGGCTCGTGAGTTAGGTACCTGGGACCGATTTCCGGACCAATGCCTGAGTTTCACTGGGTACTCAAGGGTACAAAGCCCACGAATTCTCTACCCTCAAGCCCCTATGAACACCCGCTAGCTACTGCATGGTGATGTTGGCGGTGGAGATCAAGGGCCTTACCTATCAATGATTTACAGTGGAGCGGATTCTGCCGATACCGATTTGATACCAATCTGCAGTTTTTCCATCTCGCCCCAATCCAAGCGGGAGTTGATCCAACGCGCATAAGTCGACAGTAGCATCTGGACGCTATGCCCAAGCTGTTGGGAGATAAATGCGGGGTTCAAACCGGACATTGAGCATATTGTCGCATAGGTATGCCGGCAGTTATACGGGGGGCGGTTGAGCATGGGCCTCCACTGCTGCTGAAGGTCCGACGTCTGTTGCACGAACTCCCGCGCCTTCGATGGCGGGAACACGTAGGCGAATTCCTTCATGCTGCCCACGCCCCGGGCTCGCCTCTGGCGGTACTGTTCAGCGAACTGGAATGCATGGATGGCCCGGGCATTGAGCAGAATGAAGCGATCACGGCCGGTCTTGTTCGTTCGACCACTTCACCTAGCGCAGCCGTTCGACATACATGTGCCTGGCGCTTTTTCAGATCGACGGCATCCCACCGGCGCGCCAGCGCCACCGATAGTCGCAGCCCGGTGAAGAACAGGAATTCGTGGAGCGCTGCGTAAATCGTGCTCGGCCAGTGGTCCCGGGCGTATAGGGCGGCAATGATGGAATTTGCTTCCTCCAGGCTGTGGGGGGGGCGATTTCCTTGGGCGATCGCTTGCGTAGCTCAATTGCATCGGCCGCTTCTTGGGAATCAGGCCGTCCAGCACAGCAGCCTTCATGATCGTGCCCAGGCAGGATAGGGCGTTGCGCTTTACCCCTGGCGATGCAGATCTGGCGGTGGGCGCCTGGCCGGGCGAAGCGGAAGGTTGTGTTTGCCAAGAAGTCGCGGCGCGCATCAGGCCAGGTTTTGTACGCATAGCCGCTGGGCGAATTGGCTTCGCGCGCCTGCTGCTCGGTGTTGAACATCTTGCGGAAGATTTCGCCCCGGCGCTGGCAGGCTAAATAGGTTTGATTGTTTCGAGCGCAAGGGCCCGGGAATCTGAAGGGGAGGTAGTTAGGCTTGGGTGGTGGGCACCGACGGCATCTCATCGATGAGCTTGCGGCCACGCTCAGGCAATGCCCGCCTGCAGAGGATCGCTGAATGTTCATCCTCGGTTATGCCATGGGCGACGAGCTTCCCGGACAACACGTAGGTGATATCGACACCGTGGCTTTCAATGGCGTGGAGATACCTGGCCGTGGGTGAGCGGTTGTCTCGCTCATAGTGGCCCTGGGCTCTCGTCTGGATGCCCGCCAACTCAGCTACCTGCTTTTGTGACTCAGCCGGCTGGGCGGCAAGTATCTCGCCCACTTGCACTATTTCCTGAGCGTGGTGACTTGGTGGTGGTGGACGGCCCCATCGAGGCGGCGCACAGCCACATCGTGTTTGCCGCCATCAACGGTAGCCGCTGTGCAAGCGCCTGCACCGACGCGGCCATGAGGTGGCGTTGGTTTCGGAGAATAGGCGCTTCCCATCGCGGTACATCCTCGATGGCGACAAATTGCCGATGTGGGGCGTGGTGACGGTCAGCCTGCACAGCCATGGTCCCAAAGCTTGAACCGGTCTATGCGCTGATCGACTGCAACAGCTTCTACGCAAGCTGCGAGCCTATACTCCGGCCCGACCTTCGTGGTACTGAGCAACGACGATCTGAGTGACGCCAACTGTTAGGACAACTTAACTCACAATCATGGACTGTGACTGTATAGTGCTTTACTGAAGCGCACTCATGATGTGAGCCCTTGAACGCAGGAAGGGCCGAGAAGTCCATTCATGTGAACCTTTCTTCCTGTTCAGGCGAAATATCATGTCCATCGTCTCAAAGACTTCCCTGCTAGCCGCGATGGATGAGCAGATCACCTTTCACGAAAGGCCATCTTTCAATACCTATACCGGTACGCCGGGCGATGATGTCCTTGTTGGCACCTATTGGGAAGACTACCTGCTCGGCGGCACTGGGGACGACACCCTAGATGGCGAGGGCGGCAGAGATACGTTGGTAGGCGGCGCCGGCGTGGATACCCTCACAGGCGGGGAAACCTATCGCACTTCGGTGAAATTTGTATTCACGTCGCTCACTGACAGTTACGCCAATGCCCAAGGCTCTCACTCCGACCTAATCACCGGTTTCAGCCAGTACGACGTATTTGACCTGACAGCCCTTGGCCTGGAGCGAATCGGTAACGGCCATAATGGCGATTTGGCGGTCAGCTACGACGCAGCATCGGATATCACGTATCTGCGCTCGCTGGACAAAGACGCCGACGGCAAGCTCTTCGAGGTACGCCTGGCAGGCGATTATCAAGGCAAGCTAAGCACGAGCAATTTCGTACTGCGTGACGACGGCACGGCTGGCAACGATAGTCTCGACTACAGCTTCAGCACCAAGCAATACCAGCTCAAAGGCCTGGACGGTGACGATACGCTGCATGGCGGGAAAACCTATAACGTGCTGGACGGCGGCGCGGGTGCTGATCACTTGATCAGCAATGGCAACACTGAGACCTTTCTCTATCACCAGCTGAGCGACAGTTTCATTAATGATGGCTCGGGTGTGTCCAGCGTAGACCTCATCAGCAACTTCAACTTGTTCCGGGGGGGCGTATTGGACGTTTCCGCGCTCGGCTTCACAGGCTTGGGCGATGGCTATGGCGGAAGCCTAAGTTATGCCTATGACAAAAACGTGGGGCATGTCGTAGTGCAGTCCTTTGAAACCGATGCTCAAGGTAACCGCTTCAAAGTGTATATCGACCAAGCCGACCGGCACGGTGACATCGCTTATCAGGATGCTGATGGCTTTATCTTCGCCGGCGATAACAGACATGACAACGCCGAGCAAACCTTGACCGGAAGGGGATGCGGACAAAAACTTGGACTGGTTATGCCGCGAGACCCAGGCTCTCACGATACTCAATGGGACTAAGAGCGCCGAGGGAAATCTTGATTCTTTTCTCGTTGTACCAGCGAATGTATGAATCC
>NZ_JAAOCA010000007.1 GCF_014694385.1 Pseudomonas typographi
GCTGTGAGGCGTTGAGCTAACCCATACTAATTGCCCGTGAGGCTTGACCATATAACACCCAAGCAATCTGCTGCGGCAGGTTGAGCGGGCGAAGACGCCACAACCGAAAATTCGTGACACTCACACATCACATACCCGATTCGCTGCCACGTGCAAACGCGGCGGCTACCGAATTTCTTGACGACCATAGAGCGTTGGCACCACCTGATCCCATCCCGAACTCAGCAGTGAAACGACGCATCGCCGATGGTAGTGTGGGGTTTCCCCATGTGAGAGTAGGTCATCGTCAAGATTCAAACCCACAAAACCCCAATCGCTCACGCGGTTGGGGTTTTGTCTTTAAGTAGAAGCAGCGTTTTCGCACGCGGCTGAGGTCGAGTTCGATCCAGCGCCATGAAAGCTTCCCAAGCATTCCGCTGAGGCCCGTAAATAACGGGTATCGGCCACCGGTTTTTCTTGACGACCATAGAGCATTGGCACCACCTGATCCCATCCCGAACTCAGCAGTGAAACGATGCATCGCCGATGGTATTGTGGGGTTTCCCCATGTGAGAGTAGGTCATCGTCAAGATTCAATTAAAAACCCCTGCGGGCTCGCGCCAGCAGGGGTTTTGTCTTTGCAGCGGTCAGAACTGATAGCTGACCGTAGCACTTAGGTTCCGCGCCTCGCCCATGTAGCAATAGCTCAGGCTGGCACAGGTGGCGATGTACTTTTCGTTGGTCAGGTTGTTCGCGTTCAGCCGAACATCCACACCGCGCAGCCCTAGGCGGCCCATGTCATAGCCTAGGGAGGCGTCGTAAAGCGTATACGCAGGCACTTTCATGGTATTTTCGGCGTCGGCCCAGCTATACCCCACATAACGAACCCCGCCGCCTAACCGCAGCCCGGCAAGGGGCCCGCCCTGGACCGCATAATCGGCCCACACCGAGGCCATATGGCGGGGTGCTTGGGTCGGCGAATTGCCCTTATTGTTGGTTACTCCGTCCACGGTGCTGAGCATCGCCTTGGCATATTCAATGTCGGTAAAGGTGTAGCTGCCTAGCAGCTTCAATGCGTCTGTCAGTTGCAGATGGGCTTCCATTTCCAGGCCCTGGGACCGTACTTGCCCTACCGGGCGATAGAAATTTTCTTGAGGCAGCTTAGAGGCGAGGTTCTCTTGTTCGATGCGAAACAGCGATGCGGTGAATAGGTTGCTGGTACCGGGCGGCTGGTATTTAACTCCCACCTCCCACTGCGTACCCTCGGTAGGCGCCAAGGGCTTGCCCTGCGCGTCGGAGTACGAGTTAGGGTTGAACGACTCCGAATAGCTGATGTAAGGCGCAATGCCGTTATCGAACAGGTACAGCGCCCCGGCACGTGAGGTCAGCTTGCTGCGATCATCGCTGATGCGGGTACCGGTAGGGCGGCTGGTTTCGGCGACCCTGTTTTCGTCCGAGGTTTTCATCCAGTCTTGGCGCAACCCCAAGGAAAAACGCCATTGGTCCAGCTCGATCAAGTCTTGCAGGTAAACGCCAGTTTGTTGCAGGCGGCGCAGGTAGCTGGTGGGGCTGTAATAGCTGATGGTGGCATCGCCATACTGCGGGGCGAAGGCATCGATAGGGCTGAGCGAGCCACTGGTCCAATCCACCACGGTTTTGCGCCGTTGGTAATCCACCCCCAACAACGCGGTGTGGATGGCCCGGCCGGTCAGGTACTCGGCCTGCAGCATGTTGTCGATGATCCACGAGTGCAATTGCTCATTGGCCCCGCTGTAGTAGCGGTTGAGCGCATTGCGTGTAGGCGATGCCCAGCCATAGGCATAGACCTGGTCGAGCTTGACCCGTGAATCGAGATAGCGAAAGTTCTGCCGCGCGGTAAACACGTCATTGAAGCGGTGCTCAAATTGGTAACCGACCGACTGCTGGTCGCGCTTGTAACCATCCAGGCCGGGCTCCCCTTCGAAAAAATGCTCGGAAATGCGCTGGCCATTGCGCGAATGAAGCGTCCCGGCGGCCGGCAGGCCACCGTGATAGCCGCCTTGCGGGTCGTGCTGTAGGTACGCTTGCAAGGTCAGCGAAGTGTCTTCGTTAAAGCGCAGGGCCACCGAAGGCGCCAGGGTGTAGCGCTTCTCTTCGGCGTGGTCGAATTGAGTATCGGAGCGGTGGGTAAGGCCAGTCAGGCGGTACGCGATCCGTTTGTCGTCATCCAGTGGGCCACTGAGGTCGAAGCCCAGGCCGCGTGTACCTTGGCTGCCCACCGTGGCCTGTACCTGATGGTAAGGCTCGAACAGCGGCTGCTTGGTTGTCAGCGCCACCAGGCCGCCGGGCGAACTGCGCCCATACAGCACGGAGGACGGCCCCTTGAGGATGTCGATCCGCTCGAGGAAATAGGGGTCGATCTGCATCGTGCTGTAGGTGCCGCTATCGCCCATCGACTTCAAGCCGTCGATGTAGATGTTGTCGACCGAGCCATCATTGAAGCCGCGCATGGCTACATAGTCGTAGCGATGGGTGGCGCCATAGGGGTTGGTCAACACGCCTGGCGTATAGCGCATGGCCTGGGCTACGGTCTGGGAGCCTTGGTCGTCCATTTGGTTACGGGTCACCACTGAAACGCTCTGCGACGTTTGCGCCAGGGCGGTACTTGTTTTCGTCGCGATCTGGCTGTGGGTCGCGTTGTAGCCATCCACACTGCCCAAGGCATTTCCCAGGCTGAAGCCTGTGATATCGGTGGTGGGCAGGCTTACCGCGTCGCCTTCGGGTTGCGCCTGTAGTACATAGTTGCTATCGCCTTGAGGTGTAGCCTGTAGGCCAGAACCCTGCAGCAGCCGCTGCAAGCCCTGGCTGGGGGTGAATTGCCCCTGCAAGGCCGGCGCTTGCTTACCGCTGGTTTGTGCAGGGGTTGCCGATAAACCGATCCCGGCCTGGCGGGCAAACCGGTTCAGCGCTTCACCTAGCGGGCCGGCCTGGATGTTATAGCGCTGAACAGCCTGTTCGGCTGCCTGCGCGAGGGATGCCGGTGTGGCCAGGTTGGCCAAGCTGACGGCCGTGCCGAGCAATGTGGCGTGAATCGCCTGGCGCAAGCGGTACGGGGAAATATGGGGAGAGCGGCGGTTCGCCATGGGCATGTCCTGTTTCTGAGTCGTTTGTATGGGTGGCTGATGAACAAGCCGCACGGCCCGGGAAAACCCGACAAAAAAAATCAGCCGGCGTGCTCCACCGTGACCCACCAACGCGTCAGCCCACCCAGCTGTACCGGCAGGGTCTGTGTCAGCGCATGCAGTACCGTATCGCTGTCGTCGACCCGGTAAACGCCCGAGAGCATCAGGCCCGCGACCTCCGGCGCATACTTCAATACGCCACGGCGATAGCGCCCCAGTTCATCCAGAAAATGCCCCAGGGGCATGCCGCTCGTTACGATCAAGCCCTCGGCCCAGGCGGCTGGGTCCAGCTCCGGTGTGACCAAACGCAACCCCGCCGCCGTGGCGCGTAGGGTCTGCCCCTCGCGCAAGGGGCGCCCGGCCAGGTCCGCACGGCCGCGTAACAGGCTCAGTTGTGCCAGGCCCCCCGCATCGCGCAGGGCCATGCGGCCATGGGCCAACGTCAGCGCTCCCAGGCGGCAGGCCAGTTGCACTGGCTTATCGGTTTCCAACAGCCATTCGCCCTGCTTCAGCCGTACCCCCTGGGGCAGCAGGTCAGAGGTGCTATGGGTGTTGAGGGTCAACGCCGCGCCCCCAGGCAGCGTAAAGCGCTGGCGCTGGCCGGTTGCCGTGGCGAAATCGCTAGCCCAGCCCAGGCCCGAATTGCCCCGGGTCATCCATAGGCCCCCGCCGATGACCGCGCTGCCCGCCAACAGCTGTATCGCCCGGCGCCTGCTCAGTGCCCGTTGCCCCGCCTCGAGTGTTTGCCTAGCCGCCGGGATAGCCTTAAGGCCATGGCCCAGTTCAGCATCAAGTAACTGGATGCGTTGCCAAGCACGTTCGTGGTCCGGGTGCGCGGCCCGCCAGCCTTCGCATTGGCGCATAAGCTGCGCAGGTGCTTGGCCGTCACGCAGCCGCACCCACCAAGCAATGGCTTGGCGCACCACGTGGGTATCGGTTGAAGGCTCAGTGTTCATAACGCAGCAAATAGCAGCGATACAATGCATCGGCCACGTAGCGCTCTACGGTGCGTACCGAGACCTGCAGTTGCCCGGCAATCTGGGCATGGCTCAGCCCATCGCATTGCGCCAGTAAAAACGCCAGGCGCGCACGCGGCTTCAGGCCGTCGAGCATGCGCGCAACCTGCTCGAGCAGTTCCAGCAGCAACTCACGGGTTTGCGGGCAAGGCACCTGTGCCGGGGGCAATAGGGCCAGGCTCTGCAAGTATGCGCGGCGCAGCTCTTCACGGCGCCAGTGGTCGATCACCAAGCCGCGCGCGATGGTTCCAAGGAATGCGCGCGGGGCCATCAGTGCCGGGCGCTGTGGCTTTTGCAGCACACGCACGAAGGTGTCCTGGGCCAAGTCCGCAGCGTCGGCGCTGTTGCCCAGGCGGCTGCGCAGCCAGTGATAGAGCCAACCGTGGTGATGCTGGTAAAGCGTGTGTACGCAAGTGGAGGGCATCGTGACACGCTACAAATGATAACTAGTCGCATTGTCGTGGCCGCGGCACGATTTTGCAACCTGCCCCGCCTTGCACGGGGCAGGCTCCTTCAGGCGAAATGCTGCTTCACGGTATTCATTGCCTGGTCGGCGAAGCCCTGCAAAAAGCCCTCGAAGGCCACCAGGTCGTCACCGGCTTGCGGGGGTTCGGCTTGGATGGTCCAAATGGCGCGGCTGCCATCGCCTTGCGCCACCACCTGCATGGCCGCCCACAGGTTACCTACCGGTAGCGATGTGTGGATCAGGCTCCAGGTCATGCACATCGCTTGGGCATCGTAGCTGTTGAGCTGTTCCAGCACGATATTGCCGTCCTTGAAGAATTTCTTGCGTACCGCACCCGGCCCGCTTCCGGTCACTTCCGTATGGGACAGCGCGGTGATGAACCGTGCGAAACCGGCGAAGTCTCCGACCAGTGCCCATACGTCGCTGGGCGCGGCCGGAACCTCCACGGCCGACACGACGCGTGGGCCTTGCGGGTTGTGAATCAAGGTATCAGGTTGCATGGTGATGCTCCTTTTCAGCGGGGATGATGAAGCCGATCGTTTGCAGGTATGCACAGCCGCGTTGCAGCAGCGCGGCATTTTTGGCCGGATAGGCCGTGCCCATTTGTGCCAGCGCGGCGCGGGTGCCGTCATGCGCGATGCGGGAGATGTCGCCGATGTCTTCTTCGAGGCCGTCCAGGTAGAACCCCACCACCTCATATAGGCTGTTATCACTGCCGAGGCTGGCCAACTGCCGTTGCCATTGCGCTACCGGCACCACGTCGAAATGCACACCGGCCTCGCGCCAAGCCTGCACGTATTCCAACCAGCTCAATGGTTCGGGGTTGTGCAGGTTGAACACGCAGTGTTGGGCGCTGTAGCGCGCGGCCTGCCACGCCACGAAGCGTGCCAGGAAGTCCACCGGCATCAGGTCGAAATTCAGCTCGAAGGCCGGCACCTGGCCTAACTGGAACGAGCCCTTGAGCATCAGCAGCAGCCGGTTACGCTGGGGTTGGCACACCCCGGTCAAGCTGTTGAAACCGATGTTGCCGGGGCGTATCACGTTGGCCCATGTGCCGCGCTCACGGGCACGTTCCAGGCGCCGTTCGGCGGCCCATTTGCTCAGGTTGTAACCGTTGCGCAGGTAAATGGGCGGGGTGTCGGCGGCCGCCGCTTCCAGTACCTGCCCTTGTGCATTGACCGCACTGCAGGCAGACAGCGTAGAGATGTACGTGAATACCTTTTTGCAATGGGTTTCGCACAACGCCAAGCATTGCTCCAGCGGCTCGACGTTGTCTGCGCGCAGGCTTGCGTAGTCCAGCACATGGTTAACATTGGCCGCGTTGTGGATAAACGCACCGAAGCGCCGCGCCAAGTCGTGATAAGCCGCCTCGCCCAACCCCAGCAGGGGCTGGCGTAGGTCGGCGGCAAGCACCCGTAGCCGGCTGAAATCCATGCCTTCGAGGCGGTTATCGGCACAGGCCTGGCGCATGCGGGCAGCTGCCGCGCTATCCCCCGCCGCCCGCACCAGGCAGGCCACTTCTTCGGCGCCGTTATCCAGCAACGCCTGAACGATATGCACGCCGAGAAAACCATTGGCGCCGCTGACGATCACCCGGCCGCTGGTTACCGCAGTACGCTGGGGCAGCACGGCGAAGCCGAAGGGGCGGTGGATGTCTGCCTCGATCTCGGCAAGCCGCCCCGCTTGGCCTTGGGGGCTGCGTTCAGCGCTGAGCAATTGCGCCAAGCGCAGCACACTTGGCTGCTCGATGAAGCGATTGATCGGCACGCTGCGCCCGAACTGTTCACGTATGGCCAGTAGCAGGCGCGAGAGCAAAATCGAATGGCCGCCGAGTTGAAAGAAACTGGCGCTGGTGGATATTTCTTCCGGAGGTAACCCCAGTAAGTCTGCCCACAGGGCCACCAACTGTGTTTCCGTCGGGTTGGCTGGCTGAACATGGTCAACTGCGCCAGGCACATGCACCGGCAACGCCAGCAAGGCGGTGCGCTCGACCTTGCCGTTGCTGGCGGTGGGCAAGGTCGCCAGCGCCACATAGGCCAGCGGCTGCATATAGTGTGGCAGTTGGGCCTGGGCCTGGGCGCGCAGGGCTGCCTCGGCCGAGGCATCGCCGGTGTGAAACACCAAGATGCGTTTACCCGCATCGATGACCACGGCGACCTGCGGCGCCGCCTGGGTGCTTTGTAGGCACCGTTCGATTTCCTCCGGCTCTACCCTGAACCCGCGGATTTTCACCTGTTGGTCGAGCCGCCCGCACAGTTCGATGCCGTCCTCGCCCCACCGCGCCAAATCACCGCTGCGGTACGCGCGCAGGCGCTGGCCGTCGGGCAATGCCAAGGTTACGTAGCGTTCAGCCGTCAGTTGCGACTGGCCCACATACCCCAGCGCTACACCCGGGCCGGCGATATACAGTTCACCCCGCTGGCCATGGCCGACGGGGCCGCCCGCTTCGTCGAGGATCAGCACCTGGCTGTTGGCAATGGCACTGCCCAGGCTGTAGTTGGGCGAGCCCGGCGAAAACCGCCGTGCGGTGATCAGCACGGTGGCCTCGGTGGGGCCGTAGAGGTTATGCAATGCGCAATCGCCGGCCAGGGCTGCGATGACCCGCGGCTCGCAAACATCGCCGCCGGTGGTGATGTGGCGTAGCCCCAGCGGGTGGGCCAACGGTAGCAGGCTGAGCAATGCCGGTGGCAGAAACCCGTGGGTCAGCGCCTGCTGGCCAATGAGCTGCACCAATGCAGCGGGGTCGCGCCGTTGGTCTTCATCAGGCACTACCAACTCCGCACCGCTGAGCCAGGTCGGAAACAGGTCGATGAGGGAAGAATCGAAGCTGATCGTGGAGAACTGCAACACCCGGCACAGCGCGTCGAGACCAACGTAATCGGCATACCAGGCGGCGAAATGGCCCACATTGTAGCCACTGAGCGCTACCCCCTTGGGGCGGCCGGTAGTGCCAGAGGTGTACAGGTACATGCAGGCTTCGCCGACGTCGCTGGCCGGGGGCGCCATAGCGGCCATGGCCGGCTTGCAACCGGTGATCACGATCGCTGGGCACAGCCCGTCATGGGCGGTGCTTTGGCCGCTGTGGAGCAGTAGCGAAGCGCCGGCGTCTTCAAGCATCAAGCGTTGCCGCTGCAGCGGCAGGGCGGGGTCGATCGGTAGGTAAACCGCACCGGCGGTGATGATTGCAAGCACGCCGGCATACAGTGCCGTGCAGCGTGGCAGGCTCAGGGCGATCACCCAGGGCCCTTCGCTGGGGCGCGGCGGCAGGCACCGGCGGATGCCTTCGCACAGGCGGTGCAACTCGGCATAGCTCAACCGTTCGCCGGCCACTTGCAGCGCTGGCCGGCCAGCATGTTGTTGCAGGCTATTGGCCAAGCGCCTGGCCAACGGCTCGGCTGCTTGCGCCAGCAGGTCTGGGCGGTGCGCGCCGTTGAAAGCATGCTGATACAGCAGCGCATCCAGGTGGGTCATCGGCACGCCCGCGGTATCAGGGCCGCCGGCTTGCCCGGGCAAGGGTGCATCACCCCGGGCCAGGCCGCTGACCCACAACGCCAAGCTGTCGACCCATTCGTGTAGCCACTGCGGGTGCTGCGCGTGGCCATGGGGCGAAGCCGGTGGGCTGGCGGGCAGTGTGCGCCGATGTGTGCCGGCCCATAGCAACAGCAGCGTGGGAATGCTCGGTGGGCCATCCTGGGCCGGCTTGGCCAGCCGCAGCTCCAGCCGGGGTGCATCGGCCAAATCGCGCCACTGCGCCGGGCTCAGCGCCAGGCTACCATCTTCGACCAGCAGGTCCTGGGGCCCTTGGCTGGCGATATCCAGGCTGGCCCGGCGATAAAGCAGCACGGCGTGGCCGTGCTCAAGCAGTTCCTCGGCCAGGGCAGTCAATAACTGGCTGTGGCCCAAGGCGAGGATGTTCAGGCGCTTCATGGTCGCACCTGCGGCGTGAGCAGCGGGCCCAACGCTTCCTGAACGCAGCGGCTGTCGAGCATGCCGCTTTGGCTGAAAAACCGCTGTATGTTGGCCATCAACGGGTGTTGGTGGCCGATGGGGAAATCCATCGCCGCCGCCTCCGCGGCTAGCTCCGCGCGTACCGCCTGGCAAACCGGAAGCTTCGCGATGAGGTGGCTGTCGAAGCGTTTTTGAATAGCGTTGGTCAGGTAATGGCCGATGAACACCGGCAGGATCGCGGCGATACGGGTGCGGTCCTGTTCATCGGCGTCTAGCCAGTACAGCCGCACCAGGCGCGCCCAGAAGCTGGAGTGGCGGCCTTCGTCGAGCAGGTGGTCGGCCATCATCCCGCGCACAGAGGCCTTGACGCTGTCGTCCCGGGAAAATGCCGCTACGTCATTGGTCACAGTGTTTTCGGCAATGGCGACACAGATCAGCTCTACCGCGTCTTGCAGGTGCGCGGGCGCCAGCGCCAGCGCCGCGGGAATGGCGTGGCTAAGTTCGATCTCGGCCGGCAGGGTAATCGGTTCGATATGGGTCAGGGCGATCGTTTGTTGCAGGAAGTCCATCGCCACCAGTGCGTGGTAGTCTTCGTCGATCACCACGGTCATCGCGTCGTAACGTGCCGCGAACGGAAACGCCACGGCGAAACGATCTTTGGCGATTCGCCGGGCGGTGCGGTCGACGATCTCGGTTTCGAAGATCACGATGTCGTTGATGAACTTGTAAAGCGTTTGTACCAGGGCGAAATCCCGCCATTGCGGGCAGTGTTGCTGAAAAGCCTGCCCAAGTACCAACGGCTGGCGGCTGAGTGGGTAGATAAGCTTGTGGTCATTTTCCAGCACCCGGCGCGGGCGCGTGCGGATGGTGGCGCGGGCCTCCCAACTGTCGGCGAATGGCACATAGCTGCTCATACGGGCGCCTCCTCATTGGCTTGCACCAGGCTGGCGTGCAGGTGGTCCCACAGCGCGATGCGGCTTTCTACCGCGGCGATCGCGGCGGCAAGCCCTTGCTGTTGGCGCAACGGGTGGGGGCCGGTCAGGCGCGCGAGCAATTGTTCGGCGGCCGGGCCATGGTCGTCGGCATCCAACTCGATATGCCGCTGCAGGTAATAGTGAAAGGTCGGCGCTTGGGCGCGATCTACCCGCCAATCGGCCAGCAGCTGTTGAAACATCCCCGGGATCACACTCTCCCGGCCATGCAGGAAGGCAGCCGCCACCTCATGGGCGGGCGCGTGCAGGGCCACTTGCAGGGTATGGCCCACGAACGCCTGGGCCGCCGGGCTGGCGCCTACCGCCTGGAGCGCGGCGGCATAGTTGGCGCCCTGACGCTGTAACTCGACGAAGCGCCGGGCCGGGCCGGGCCGGTGTCGGCCCCCACTTCGGCCATGGCCTCCAGGTACAACTCGAAATGGCTGCAATGCCCGCCTGCCGGGTGCTGGTCGGTTTCTTCAGCTAGCACGATGTCGTTGATCAGCCGCGCCGCGGCGCTGTCTCGCGCCGGCAACCAGGGCAAGCTGACGCATGTTAACTCCGCCTGCAGGCGCTTGGTCAGGGTCATGAAGTCCCAAACAGCGAAAACATGGGTTTGCATAAAGGTGCGCAAGTCGCCCGGTGTGTGTATGGCGGAAAAAACCGAGTGCTCCGAAAGTTGCATTTTTCGCAAGTTGAGGGTGTGGGCCGTTGTACGCATAAAAGTTCCTTTTCTCATCGGTACGGTGTGGGCGTTAAGTTTTATTTTTTTAAAGGCGAGCCCGGGCCGCCCGACGGTTTCGGGTGAATGACATTAGAAGTCTGGTGAGTGGCGAGTTAAAGCCACTGCTGCCGTTTTCGGAGGGCATATGGGTTGCCTTCAATCGAACTTAGTTCAACGTTGGCAAACCACGCAATAGCCGGAAGATAAAAAAATTTATTTTAACTTTTTCGCACGCATAGGTTTTCGGAAAACTTTTTTAATAAGTTTTCAAGCGCGAGCAAATACCTTGCATGCAAGTTTCGTAATAAAGAACTTTACGAAAGGCGAATGCCTCGCCTGAACTGCCCGCAAAAGGGTCGCGTGTTTCGGTAGGGGTAACGTCGGGCCGAGAGGTGGCCGGGCACGAGTCTCCTTTCTCGCTGCAGTGCAGCCAGAGAGTGACGGTGCGAAGGGAGGGCTGTCACCTGCGCTGCCGGCAGCGGCAGGCAGCGTAGATGGGCGGGGGTCAGGCCTTGTGGGTTTGCTGGGTGAGGTAAGACGAAACGGCGTGCAGGCCGCGTTGCAAATGCTGTGTCAGCAACCCCACCGCGCTCGGTACGTCGCCCTCGCGGGCGGCGGCAAGCAGTTGCCGGTGGTCATCCTGGGAGGTTCGGCCCAAGCCCATGTCGTGCAAATTAAAGCGCAGGAACCGTTCCTCTTCTTCCAGCCCGGCATCGATCAGGCGCAATAGCCGGCCATTGGCCGCCTTGCCGTAAAGCGCCATATGGAATTCGCGGTTCAGCCGCGCCATGGCCGTGAAGTCTTCTTCCAACTCCAACTGTGCGATGGCTCGCTCGGCGGTGTTGAAATCCTGTGATTCCAGGCGCGGCACGGACAGCCGCAGCGCCTCGGCTTCGAGCAAGATACGCAACGAATAGGTTTCGGCCGCATCGTCGGTGATCAGCGGTGCGACCACCGCGCCTTTATGCTGGACAACATTGAGCAGCCCCTGGGCCTCGAGCTGGCGCAGGGCTTCGCGAACCGGCATGCGGCTCACGCCGTACAGGGTAGCGAGCTCCTGTTGGCGCACTGCGGTGCCGGTCGGTAGGCTGCCATCGAGGATGGCGTTGCGGATCCGCTCTTCGATAATTGAGCGCGCCAAGTGCGCAGGTAGCTGTTCGGCTAACAACACTGCGCGTACCGGGCTGGTTTTTTTCGGCACGATGTTTCACCTTTCATTTCGGCATCGGGGTTATTTTCGGGCAGTGCCATCCTTTATCTACACATGCCGAACCCCAGGCATAAGACTGGGAAGGTCCGCAGGGGCGCCATCCTGAAGCTAGCGGAACAAAACCGGGTAGGCTCTGGATCAAGCAGCGTGACAGTACACATGAATTTAGAGACATTGAAGCTGCCGTTTATCGCGTGCGTCGAATTTCACCCAAAAGTGATTGCAACGTGCCATTGTTTTTTGCTGAATGTACACGCACCATGCGTTCCTTTCCAGCGATGGGCAGGGCGTTTGCCTTGGCGCGACGTGCGAAGGGACCATTGATGCTGCGCAGGCTTGGCCTGGCGTTGTCGCTTGCCTGCAGCTTGCTGGGGGGGCTGCAGGCCGACTGGGACTTCAACACCATCAGCCGGCAGGCGCAGGCGCTTTACGGCCCGCTCGGTGAAGGGAAACAACGCATCGATGCGTGGCAGCGGCTGTTGCTGGATCAACGCCAGTTGGGCGAGGGCGAACAACTGGACGCGGTGAATCTGTTCTTCAACCATCAATTGCGTTACGTAGAAGACATCGACCTGTGGCACCAGGTCGATTATTGGGCCACCCCGATCGAGGCACTTTGGAAGGGCGCTGGCGACTGCGAGGACTACGCGATCGCCAAGTATTTCAGCCTCAGGCACCTCGGCGTGCCGGCGGAAAAACTGCGGATTACCTATGTCAAGGCATTGCGCCAGAACCGCGCGCACATGGTGCTGACGTACTACGCAACGCCTGCGGCGATTCCGTTGGTGCTCGATAGCCTGGAAGACCCCATTCGCCCAGCGACTGAGCGTACCGATCTGGTGCCGGTGTATGCGTTCAATGGTGAAGGTTTGTGGCTGGCCGGTGCGGCGGGTAATAAAAAGGTGGGTGACGCCAAGCGCTTGTCGCGCTGGCAGGACGTACTTCAAAAGATGAACGCGGAGGGTTTCCCCGCGCCAGTCGAACAATAATCGGAGCCTAGATGTCCCTGTTCAAGCAACTGTTGCTCGCCATTTGCCTGTTCCTGGCGGTCGCCTTTACCGGCAGTTTTATGGTCAGCCTCGAAAGCTCACGTAGCCAGTACGTGAACCAGCTACGTTCCCACGCCCAGGATGCGGCAACGGCACTGGCGCTGTCGCTTACTCCGAACATCGACGACCCGGCCATGGTCGAGTTGTTGGTCAGCTCTATTTTCGACAGCGGCTACTACGCTAGCATCAAGGTCATCGACCTGGCCAGTAACCAGGTCATGGTCGAGCGCCAAGCCGAGCCAGACCCCAACGGGGTGCCGCGCTGGTTCATCAAGCTGATCGCCTTGGACGCCGCCGGCGGCGATGCCATCGTCAGCCGTGGCTGGCAGCAAGCGGCGCGGGTCGAGGTGGTCAGCCACCCTATGTTCGCCCTGGCCAAGCTGTGGCAAAGCGCCTTGGGCAGCTTGGGCTGGTTGCTGCTGTGTGGCGTGGTCAGTGCCGTGCTGGCCGCGCTGTTGTTGCGCCGGCAACTGCGCCCGCTCGATTACATGGTCGAGCAGTCCCAAGCCATTGCCCGGCGCGAGTTTCTCAGCCTGCCGGAGCTGCCGCGCACGCCTGAATTACGCCGGGTGGTGCAGGCCATGAACCAGATGGTCGAGAAGCTCCAGGCGCTGTTCATGGAGCAGGCCGAGCGCAGCGAGCGGCTGCGCGAAGCGTCTTACCAAGACAGCCTCACCGGCCTTGCCAACCGCCGTTATTTCGACATGCAGTTGCAGGCGCGCGTAAGCCATGGCGAAGAAAACCGTGCCGGTTACTTGCTGTTGCTACGGGTGAATGACCTGGCCGGGCTCAACCAGCGTTTCGGTGGCACCCATGCCGACCAATTGCTCAAAGCCGTGGCCCAGACCTTGCTGCGCCTATGCGGCACCCTGCCCGAAACCGCTCACCTGATCTGCCGTAGCCGTGGCGGTGAGTTCGCCGTGTTGGCGCCGGGGCTGACCCACGATGAGGCCGAGCAACTGGCGCGCGAGCTGGACGCCGCCTTGCACAGCCTTTACGAAACCGGCGCCAGCGACGCCACGCCGGTGGCGCACATGGGGCTTGCGCCCTACACCGCCGGTGAGGCCCCAGATGACCTGCTCAAGCTCGCCGATGAGGCGCTTGCCCAAGCCGAAAGCGCTGGCGCTGCGCATTGGGTGTGCCTGCGCCGCCAGCCTCGCGCGGCGGTGGGCGAAGACCACCACAGTTGGCACCAATTGCTCGATGGCGCTTTGGCGCAGGGCCGTTTCCAGTTGTACTTCCAGCCGGTGGTCAGCAGCAGTGATGTTAGCCGGTTGCTGCACCGCAAAGTGCTGTCGCGGTTGCTCGACGCACAAGGCCAACCGGTTGCCGCTGGGCGTTTTTTGCCGTGGGTCGAGCGCTTCGGCTGGGCCCCGCGCCTGGACCAACTGATGGTCGAACGGGTGATCCGGCACATGCATGCGCAGCCCGGCGATTATGCCTTGAACCTCTCTGCCGCCACCTTGGCCGACAGCCAAACCATGGCGCATATCTACGACGTGCTAGGCCGCCACCCATTACTGGGCCCGCGCCTAACGTTCGAAATCGCCGAAGAACAGGTGCCCGCGCAGGCGGTACTCGAATCGCTCACCCGGCGCTTGCACAGCCTCGGTTTTGGCCTGGCGCTGCAGCATTTCGGTGGGCGCTTCAGTATGATCGGCAACCTGGCGCACCTGGGCCTGGCTTACCTTAAGATTGACGGCAGTTACATCCGCGCGATCGACGAGGAGAGCCACAAGCGATTGTTCATCGAGGCCATACAGCGCGCGGCGCACAGCATCGACCTGCCGCTGGTGGCCGAGCGTGTCGAAACCGACGGCGAGCTGCGCGTGCTGCACGATATGGGCATCCAGGGTGTGCAGGGCCAGCGTGTGGGCGAGCCGGCCCCGTGGGGCGCCTGACGGGGCCGTTCAGCGCCCGCCGGTGTTCGCCCGTGCCTGCTGCGGCTGCGCTTGCTCCCAGCCGCCACCCAGGGCCAAGAACAGGTTGATCTGCTGCATCGCCACCTGGGTGTTGGCGGCCGCCAATTGAGCGCGCACGTTGGTGTAGGTGCGGGTGGCCTGGAGGTCTTCGAGGAATGACTGGCGCCCGGCGAGGTAAAAGCGGTGGGTTTGGTCCGCCGCATCGTGTGCCGAACGGTCGGTGTCCACCAGCGCTTCACGGCGTTGCAGGGCCGCGGTGTAATTGGCCAGCGCTGTTTGGGTTTCGCGAATGGCGTTGAGTACCGTCCCATCGAAGCTTGCCAATGCCGCCTGGGTGGATGATTCGGCCATGCGTACCCGCGCGCGGGCGCCGTTGGTCGGGATTGTCCAGTTCACCAGCGGGCCAAAGGCCCAGCGGTTGGTGGTGGGGCCGACCAGGTCGTCGAGCAGGCCCACGGTGCCTACCGTCGCGCCGAAGCTGATATCCGGATAGAGCTGGCCGGTTGCAACGCCAATGTCTGCGGTGGCCGCAGCCAGTTTGCGTTCGGCTTGGCGTATATCGGGGCGCCGCTTGAGCAGCGTGGCGCCGTCGCCAACCGGCAACAATTGGCCTATTTGCGGTAACTGCGCGCAGCCGTCGGTGCCGGCCGGCAACTGGTTGGCGGGCTTGGCCAGGAGCATGGCCAATTGGTTGATGCCGGCTTGGCGTTCGGCCTCGTACTGCGGCAGCTCGGCGCGCAACGATTTGTACTGGGTTTGCGTGCGGGTCACCTGCGTTTCGTCGCCACGGCCTGCATCGCGCAAACGCTGGGCCAGGCTTACGCCCTGCTGTTGCAGGTCCAGGGACTGCATGGCGATCTCGCGCTCCTCGTTGGCCGCACACACCTGGGTATAGGCCCGAACCACGTTGGCCACCACGGTGATGCGAGCAAGGTCTGCCGCCGCCTGGGCGGCATCGGCATTGGCCGTGGCCGCTTCCACGCCGCGCTGGAACACCCCCCACATGTCGAACTGGTAGGCCGTTTTGATCGAAAACGAGCCAATATTGCCCACCGGTACTTTTTCGGTCAGCAAGAATGCCTGGCCGGCTTCCTGCACGCGCTGCACTTCGCCGCTGACGCTGGTGCTGAAGCCACCTTGGGCTTGGGCCAATTCAAGCTGGTTCTGGGCGCGGGCGATGTTCGCCGTGGCTACCCGCAGGTCGGTGTTGGCCGCCATGGCTTGTTGCACCAGCGTATTCAGGCGTGGGTCGTTGTACAGGCGCCACCAGTCGTCTGGCACCGGCGCCGATACCACGTCGTGGTTGGCGCCGGCCAGGTCGCCCTGTAGGTCGGTACGGTTCACCGCAGCTTTTTGCGGCAAGTGGTAATCCGGCCCCATCACTTGGCAGGCCGAGAGCACCAGGGCCAAGCCGAGCGAGGCGCCACGTAACACCGGCTTCATTGCGCCGCTCCTGCCTCGGCGTTGCCCGCGGCATCCGGAAGGATCGAAACGGTGGCGGTGCGCCCTGCGATCAGGTTAAAGCCCGCGGGCACTGCATCGAAGGCGATACGCACCGGGATACGCTGTGCCAGGCGTACCCAACTGAATGCGGGGTTAACGTTGGGCAGCAAATTCGTACCGCTGGAGCGGTCGCGGTCTTCGATGCCGGCGGAAATGCTTACCACGTGGCCCAGTAGGCGGGCATCGTCACCCATCACGCGGATGTCCACCCCTTGGCCCACGCGAATATGTCGCAACTTGGTTTCTTCGAAATAACCGTCTATGTGGTACGAGTCGCTGTCTACCACTGACAGCACTGCGCGCCCGGCGGTGGCGAACTCGCGGTCGCGCGGTGCGCGGTCGTTGACGAAACCGTTGACGGGGCTGGTGATCACCGAGCGGTCAAGGTTCAACTGCGCCGCGTCCACCGCGACCTGGGCCTCACCCATCGCCGCCAGGGCGCGGGCCACGCGTGACTGGCTTTCTTCCAACTGTTCGCGAGCCACCAGGTTGCCCAGGCCTAGGTTACGCTTGTTCTCGCGCTGCGCCTGGGCCAGGGTTTCCCTGCGGTCTGCCAAGGTCGCTTGGGCTTGGCGCAAGGCCAATTGGAAGCGGTCTTGGTCGATGGTGAACAGCACATCGCCGCGTTTAACCGCTTGGTTGTCCTTGACCTGTACGCGCTGGATAAGCCCGGACACGTCCGGCGCGATCTGTACCACGTCGGCGCGGATATGCCCGTCCCGTGTCCAGGGGGCGAACATGTAATACAGCATCATGCGCCAGACGACGACGCAGGCGAATGCAACCACGATCAGGGTCAGGATCAGGCGGCCAAAGGTCAATAAGGGTTTTTTCATGTCATCAGATTTCTGCAGATTACGTCCACCGCGCCGAGCAGCACGGTATAGAGAGCAACGTTGAACAGGGCCCGGTGCCACACCAGGCGATAGAAATGCACGCGGTTCAGTAGGGCGTGAACCACCAAGAACAGGCCATAAGCAACAGCCATGATCCCCAATAGGGTTGGCAGGAACACCCCGCCGATATCCAGTTCACCGATCACAAGGGCGCTCCATCCAGGCCATACGGTGGTTGTTCTTCATGCTGGTCAGGCTCGTGGACCATTTCCACCCCCGGCAGCAAGGCCAGGCGCAGGCCGCTCAGGGCCAACAGCAATTGCACGCGTGCAGGCTCGGCGTTGGGCGCCTCGCTGGTTTGGCTGTTGAGCGCGCGGCGCGCGCGGTCCATGGTCATCAGGGTATTCATCGGCGCGCTCACGCGCCGGCGTGCTTTCAGGCAAGCCTTGAAGTAGGTGGCCACTTCGGCCACCACTTGGTCCAGCAAGGCGCGCGGGCCCGGCGCTACGCGGGGTGCATAGGCAAGGATATCGAGCAGGTTCAGCGCCACCCGCACATCGCGCAAGGCGGCACCGGTGTCTTGGCCCATATTGGCCAGGCGCGGCAGTACCTGCATCATCCGGTCGAGCATGCGCGAGGCTTTGCGGCGGTGTTCGCTGAGCGTGCCCGCTTCGCCCAGCGTCACGATTTCGCGCCAGCTCAAGCGGGTGAGCCGGCTTGCGGCCAGCTCGGTGCCGAATGGGCGCACGATCAG
Source organism: Pseudomonas typographi (assembly GCF_014694385.1). Classification (GTDB taxonomy): domain Bacteria; phylum Pseudomonadota; class Gammaproteobacteria; order Pseudomonadales; family Pseudomonadaceae; genus Aquipseudomonas; species Aquipseudomonas typographi. Next base: position 17,540 of record NZ_JAAOCA010000007.1, read on the forward strand.
TGTCCAACAGAAGGCGAACAGCAAGCCCACCGGCCCGGCGATGTTCGAATTGATGAAGTTCATGAAGTTGGCATCGTACTCGCCCTGGATACTGATGAACGACGCGGTGTTGACGATGGTCAGCAAGGTGCCCAGGTAAAACCGCGGTTGCACGGTCAACGCACCGATGGGAATGAACGGCACGGCAAAGGCCAACACCAGCATGGGGAAGTCATGCAGGTTGGGCAGCACCACGAATAGGTACAGGCTCGACAGCACCACCGCCACCGACGTCCAGAAAAAGAAGCGGTAGATCTGCGGCGCGGGGTCGTCCATGGCCGCGAAGAAACTGCACGACACCGCCGCCAGGATTACCGCGCTGCCGCCGTCGGCCCAACCCGATTCAATCCAGATGGCCGAGGCCACGATGATCGCGCTGACCGAGATCAACGAGGAATACAGCATCATGCCGTGGTCGAAGGTCGGCCGCAGGCGCCCCAGGCGCCAATGGCGGTACACCGCGCGCCAGGGGGCACGGCTTTCGCTGCGAATCAGTTCGTGCAGGCTGCGCATGTCTTGCCAAAGGTCAATCAATTCACCCAGGCGGTACAGGGCATTGGCGAACAGCAGCTCACGGCGGTCCTCCAACGCGGCGTCATCGGGCCTTAAGCGGTCCAGGTGTGCATGCAAGTCTTGCCACGGGCCGATGCGCGCCTGCACCATGCTGCCCGCCAGCCATTCACGGGTATGTTCTAGCAGCGGGTTGAAGCGCTTCACCAGCTCGGGTGTGCGCCGCTCCAGGGCCACCAGGGCGTCGTCCAGGGCGTCGATCACCGGCAGCAGGTGGATCATCCGCCCGCGCAATTCCAGGGTGTTGCGCATGTAGTGCGGGGTGGCGCCTTCGTGGGGCAGTTGGCCGATCATCTGCTCCAGGCCATTGAAATTGACGACCGTGGAGGCGCGTAGCGGCCCGACTTCTTCGGCGCTGACCGAGCGGGTGAGGTAGCGCAGCGCGTAGGTGCTGGCCTCGTTGAACCACTTATCGTGGGCACCCATCACCGCCATGGACAGCCGGCGCGGCCAGAAAACAGCCCCGATCACGGCCGCGCAAACGATGCCGATGAAGATCTCCTGCGTGCGTGAAGACGCGACATCGAACACCCCCGTGGGGTTGTCCACTACCGGCAGGGCAATCAATGGCAAGGTGTAACCGGCCAGCATCAAGGCGTAGAAGTTGGCAGTGCGCAGGTGCATCGACAAGTACAGCAGCGTGCCGGTCCACAACGCGATCACGATGGCCAGCAAGTAGGGCGTTTGCACGAACAGCGGCACGAACAGCACCGCCGCGCAGCTTCCCACGAAAGTACCGACCAACCGGTACACCGCCTTGGAGCTGGTGGGCCCCACGAACGGGCTGGAGACGATGTACACGGTTGCCATGGCCCAATACGGGCGGGGCATTTCCAGCTTCATGGCAATCCACAGGGCGAGCATGGATGCAGTGAAGGTGCGCAGGCCATACCACCAGTCTTGGGCTGGCGGTACGTCGCTGAAAAAACCGTTCAGTTTGCCCATGTGCCAGGCCCATGGATGGCGGCGTCTTCGAAAGCCTGCAGCACGCGCTGGGTGGCTTCCAGGTCGGCCTTGTCGACCCCCTTGAACACATCCTTGCGCAAGCGCGCGAATTCGCCTTCGATCGCCTCGGCCAACTTGCGGCCCTCTGGGGTCAGGCTCAGAGCCTTGGCGCGGCGGTCGGTGCTGTCTTCGCTGCGTTGCACGTAACCCTGGGTGCAGAGTTGGTCGAGCAGCCGTACCAGCGACGGGCTTTCCATCCCGGCAGCCTGTGCCACGGCCACCTGGCGCGCACCGTCGCCCAGGCGCACGATCATCAACAAGGGCACGGCGCAGGCTTCGGAGATACCGTAGTTGGCCAAGGTGGTTTGGCAAATACGGCGCCAGTGCCGGCTAGCGGCTACGGCGCCGCTGGTGATGTTCTGCTGGAGCTTTTCGAGGTTCATGGCAGGCTGGGGAAGGTATTCATAGTTTGCTAACTAATAATATCCTCTCAAGCCTGCCGCGAGTCAACCGGGCTGCGACGATTGCCACCGCTGCGCGGCGTGCGATCAGCCCGCCGCCATCACACGGCGCCGGGGTGATTACCTGACCATTCCCCAGCGCTTCACCGTGTAGCGCTCCAAGGTGTCGAACACCAGGTTCTCGACCAGCAAGCCGATCAAGATCACCACGGCCAATCCCGCGAACACTTTGTCGGTGTACAGCTCATTGCGGTTCTGGAAGATATACCAACCCAGCCCACCCTTGCCGTTGGTCGCGCCGAACACCAGTTCCGCGGCGATCAGGGTGCGCCAGGCGAACGCCCAGCCGATCTTCAACCCCGACAAAATCGCTGGCAGTGCCGCCGGCACCAACACCAGCGCGACGAAGCGCAAACCGCGCAAGCCATAGTTGCGGCCCGCCATGCGCAACGTGTCGGACACCCCCATGAACCCGGCATAGGTGTTCAACGCCAGGGGCCACAACACCGAATGCACCAGCACGAAGATCAAGCTCTTTTCGCCCAAGCCGAACCACAGCAGTGCCAATGGCAGCAAGGCGATGGCCGGCAATGGGTTGAACATCGAGGTCAGGGTACCGAGCAAGTCGCGCCCAATCTGCGTGGACACCGCCAGGGTGGTCAGCACGAAAGCCAGGGCGATGCCCAGTAGGTAGCCCTTGAGCAGCACCCCTAAGGAGACTGCGACTTTTTCTGGCAATTCACCGTCCAGGGTGCTGCCCCACAGGGCCAGGGCGGTTTGGCTGAAGCTTGGCAACAGCAGGTCGTTACCTTGATAGCGGGCCAGCAGCTCCCAGGCCAAGGCCAGCACGATGAGGATCAGGCCCTTGCGTAGCCAGCCTTTTTGCCAAAGGCGCTGGCGCAGTGGGATGTTGCGTTCCAGGGGCACCGCCAGTAGCGGCTCCAGGTCGATTTCGAATTCTTGGCGCATGTGTTCACCCTTGCTGTTCAATAGGCGCTTCAGTAAGAAAGCCGCACGTCGCTAAACGCCCAATCGGCGTTCGGCTCAGCGCTGGGCGCCTCGTCGAACAACAGTTGGTGGATACGCCGCGCCGAGGCCTGGAAGGCTTCGCCACCCAAACTGTGCAGGCCATAGTGGTGGCTGTGCACTTCGGCGCGTACCCGCCCCGGGTGGGGAGAGAGCAACAGGATACGGTTGCCGACCACCAACGCCTCTTCGATCGAATGGGTGACGAACAGCAGGGTGAACTTCACTTCTTGCCACAGCGCCAACAGTTCTTCTTGCATCTTGCGCCGGGTCAGCGCATCGAGCGCGGCGAAGGGCTCATCCATCAACAGGATTTTCGGTTGCATGGCCAGCGCCCGGGCGATAGCCACCCGGGCCTTCATGCCGCCGGAAAGCTGGTGCGGGTAGGCATCGGCAAAACGCTCAAGGCCCACTTTGGCCAGGTATTCCATGGCGCGGGCTTGGGCCTGTGCCTTGCCCACGGTGCGTGATGCGAGCAGCGGGAACATCACGTTTTGCTTAACGGTTTTCCAGGGCGGCAACTGGTCGAATTCCTGGAACACCACAATGCGGTCCGGGCCGGGCCCAACCACGGGCCGGCCCTCCAGGTAAATGGTCCCTTCGCTGGGCTCAAGGAAGCCGGCCACGGCCTTGAGCAGGCTCGACTTGCCGCAGCCGGAAGGGCCCAGCAGCACGAAGCGGTCGCCGGGGTCGACTTCGAAGCCGACCTGGTGGGTGGCCCGCACCACGCTCTGGGCGGTGCGGTATTCCAAGCTCAAGCCTTGCACCTTGAGCAGTGCGGTATTGCTGGCCGTGTGGCCTTGCAAAGGCGCATTCATGGTCAATCAGCTTCCTTTCAGTGGCCGTGCGTCCTGGAAGAAGTAGTCCTGCCAGGAGGCGGGTTTGTTCTTGATCGCGCCAACGCGGTACATGAACTCCGCCAGTTTATAGGTACCTTTCGGGTCGATGCTGAACTCGTACTTGGGGTTGTCGAGGATCTTCAGCAGGTCTGCTTGGCTGACCTTGGCATGGGTTACGCGGATATAGGTTTCGGCGGCGGCGGGCTTGTTGTGCTGGATGAAGTCTGCCGCCTCGGCCAACGCCTCGATGAAGGCGTGGTAGGTTTTAGGGTTGTCGTTGCGGAATTTCTCGGTGGCGAACAGCACCGTGGGGGAGTTCGGGCCGAGCAAGTCATAGGTGTCGAGCACCGTATGCACATTGGGGCTGGCGATTTCCTGTTCCTGGAACGGCGGGTTGGAGAAGTGCGCGTTAAGCTCGGTGCCGCCGCTGATCAACGCCGCGCTAGCATCGGGGTGCGGCACGGCGACAGTGTATTTGTCCAGGCGGTTGTAATCTTTGTCTCCCCATTGCTGCGCCGCGGCATACTGCAGAAAGCGCGACTGCACCGACACCGAAACGGCGGGCACGGCAATGCGGTCTTTCTCGGTGAAGTCGGCGATGGTCTTCACGTTCGGGTTGTTGCTCACCAACAGGTAGGGGAAGTTGCCGAGCGAGGCCACACCCTTGACGTTCTGCCGGCCATGGGTGCGGTCCCAGATGGTCAGCAGTGGGCCGACGCCCGCGCCGGCGATGTCTACCGAGCCCGAGAGTAGCGCATCGTTCACCGCCGAGCCGCCCGACAACTGCGTCCAATCGACCTTGATGTCCAGGCCATCGGCCTGGCCATGCTTCTCGATCAGGTGCTGGTCGCGCACCACATTGAGCAGCAGGTAAACGATGCCGAATTGCTCGGCGATACGGATCTGGCCTTCGGCTTGGGCCGCGGCCGGCGCGAGCAGCGCGCTGCCGGCCAGCCCGAGCGCTGCCGCCAGGCTACCGATACGTTTGAACATGGCGAAACTCCTTCGAATCAGAACGGGGCATCGCCCTGGATGGTGGTGCGATACAGTGTGCGGCGCAGGTGGGCCGGGCAGCCGGTGGCGAGGTGGATCACCGAGCGGTTGTCCCAGAACACCAAGTCGTGGGGTTGCCACCGGTGGCGGTAAATGTTTTGCGGCAGCACGCTGTAGCGATACAACTCGTTGAGGATGTGTTGGCTTTCATCTTCAGGCAGCCCGACGATATGGGTGGTGAACCCTTCGCTAACGAACAACGCCTGGCGCCCGGTTTCCGGGTGGGTGCGCACGATCGGGTGCTCCACTGCCTTGACCTGGGCAAGTTGCTCGGCGGTCAGGGTAGGGCGCTGGTAGCCGTCGAACTTCGGCTCGCTGTAGCGGGCCGTGTAGCAATGGGAGGCACGTTTTCCCTCGATGGCCTTGCGCAGTTCGGCCGGCAGCGCATCCAGCGCCTTGTGCATATCGGCGAACAGCGTGTCGCCGCCTTCGCTGGGTAGCTCTTGGGCGTGCAACATCGAGCCGAGGCTCGGCAGTTCTTTGTAAGACAAATCGGAGTGCCAGAATTTGCCGGCATCGCTTAGCCCAATGTTCTGGCCGTTTTCCACCACATTGGACACAATCAGGATTTCCGGATGGCCAGGCAACAGGAACTGCTTGAGCACATGGATTTGCAGCTCGCCAAAACGCCGGCTGAAGGCGATATGTTGCTCCGGCGTGATGCGTTGCTCGCGGAACACCACCACGTGATAATCCAGGTGAGCACGGTGGATACGGGCGAAATCAGCGTCGCCCAGCGGGCGTGCCAGGTCCAGGCCGATGATTTCAGCGCCGGTGCCGGCTTCCAGAGGGCGAATGTCGAACGACTGCGCGGCGGGCGCAGCGGGTTGGGCTGCCAGGGGCATGGTGATTCTCCACGCAAGCGCGCCGAAGGGCGCGCGACGATTGGACACTCACGGGGTTGGCCCGTGTTGGTTCTTCTCGTGCGGTAGCCCGAGTGGGTCGGCGCGTCCGCAGCGCTGTTACTTTAAGTGAATAAAAAAATAAATTTAAATATCGTTAATGAATAACCATATTCATCACAGCATGGCCAAGCGCGAGCCATAAGGCCCGCATCTACCGCCGGCGCATCGGCACGCCGGCGGAAGCTACCATTGCGCAACCCGGTTTAGCAGTACCACGTGGCCCGCGGCTGCCCTATGCTTCGGCCAAGGCAGCCGCCGTGTCGTTTACCGAGGGTTTTCTGATGTTTTACGTACAACGGGATGAGCTGGGCCGGTTGGCCCGGGTAGAGCCGGCCGCCTTTGCCGAGGCCAGCGAAACCCTGGCAGCGGACCACCACGAGATCCTTAGCTGGTTCTCCACCCAGGCCGCCGAGCGCAGCCTGGCACAACTCAAGCAAAGCGACCTGGAAATGATCCGGGTGCTGGACGATTTGATTCAACTGCTGGTGACCAAAGGGGTGATTCGCGTCACCGATTTGCCGGACGCCGCCCAAGCCAAGTGGATAGACCGCAGCCAGGCGCGTGAAGCGCTCGGTGGGCTGAGCCAGTTGCTCAATGACGATGAGCCACCGCTGATCTAGTGTGTGGCCATGGCCGGGGTTATTTCAACAGCCCGAACAACCCCACCGCCGCGTTGCGCACGCGGTCCATCTCCCGCCCGATCGAAAAGTCTCCGGCTTCACGGCGGCGGCGGTTCAGTTGCACGTTCACTGCCTGGGCGTATTGCTCCTGCAGGCGGCTGCGCAGGCCATCGAGGTTGAACGGCACCCGGCCGCCGGGTAGCGCCAGCGGAACGAGTTCGGCCATGCCCAACAGTTGCTGGTTGTAGGCCAATGCGTCGGCGACGGCTTTCGCCGCTTGGCTGCCATCACCCAGGGCGAAATGCTCTGGCCAACTGCCACTGGGCACTAGCCGGTCTACCTGGTTGAGCACCCCGAGCAGTATTGGCGGTTGATGGTCAATGTTCTTCGGCTGCGCGAACCAGGCATCCAACTGCTGGCGAAATTGCGTGTCCAGTGCCCGGGCGGGTTGGTTGGCTTTGAGCAGCCAAAGCACCAGGTCGCACTGGCGCACCTGTTCGAAGAGCAATTCCCGCACCTTTTGGCTGCCGTCCAGCCCAGGTAAGTCGACCAGGCGCAGGTCGGGGGCACCTTCGACGCTGCATTCATACACGGTCACGCCGTCGGTGGCAGGTAACGCGCTTACTTCGGCGCGCAGGCCAGCGGTCAGGGCATTGACCAGCGAAGACTTACCCGCGCCCACCTGCCCGAGCAAGCCGATGCGTACCGGGTCCAGGGCGGGGGCTTTGCGTTGCTGGTCCTCCACGGTGGCCTTGGCCGGCTGTAGTTGGTCGTCGTCTACCCGTAGGTGCCCGCCATAGAGGTCGATCGCCGCGCGCAGTACTTCCAGCAGCAACAGGTATTTCAAGCGGTTCTGCAGTTCGTCGGAAAGGCCGCTGAACACTTCGCCGCGCAGTTGCGTCAGCACCTCGGCGAGCACCCCCTGGGGCGAAAACAGCCGCAAGGTGCGGTAACCGTTGAACAGCTTCATTGCCAGTGGGCCGTAACGCTCGACCTGCTCATTCAGCGCCATCAACGTCGATAGCCGAATATGCTCGACCCCGGGCACATGGGCTTTGATCACGCTGCGGTAGCGGCGGCTGACCTGTTCGGTAATGGCCAGCAGCTCCGGCGCGGTGAACGCCCAGTGGGCGTTACGCGCGTTGGCGTTGTAGCGCGCGGCCACGGTGCGAATCACTACCAGGGCATGGGCCGGTAACGCCTGCCAGGCGGGCTGCTGCTTGAGCAATTCAGCAATGCCCGGCAGGTTGTCGCGCTGGATGTCGCGATCCCGTTCACGCCAGTAGCTGGGCACTTTGGGGCTGGCTTGGAGTGCATGCTCCACGGCTGGGCCCATGCTTTGGGCCAGCCTGCGCCGGGCCAGCAGCAAGCCGGCGCTGGCCAGCAGCGTGCACACCAGCAGGATCGCGATGAACGCCAGCAGGTGGCCGTCGCGGAAAATGCTGTACAGCCCAAAGCCTGCCAATACCAGCACCGGTACCAACAGCGTGAGCAGCGCATAGGGTATGGCGCGGTCAGAGAGCCGGGCGATCACGCCCACCGCGCTAATGGCTCTTTTCATCGCGGGCGACGGGTAAGATGTGTTCAAGGGCCTGCTTAAAGTGCCCGCGCAGTTCCTGGGAGGTGATCGGCTCGCCGCGCTTCAACCGATAGAAGTACATGCAGGCCGCGCGCCCCAGCGCATAGGTGAAGCAATAACTGGCCACCGCCGCCCCGGCGCTGCCAACGGTTTGGCCCCACACCGGAACCAACTTGGCCAACTGCCGCAGGCCCAGGCGCGAGGCATACTGCACGCCAAAGCCGGTCCCCATCGCGGCGGCGAATTCGGTTAGCAAGCGGCGGCTGTAATCCAGCCCATACTGGTTGGCCAGGCTGTGCAGCATTTTCAGTTGTACGCTGGGCACCGCCACCAGCCCCACCGCCGGTAATGCATCGCAGGCCCCGGCAGCTCCCGCGTACCACATGACCTGGCCCTTCAACTGCTGGAAGTTGTGCTCTTCGGCATCGCTGTGGCCCTGGTCTTGAAACAGCTCGGTGATGATCGGCAGGCGCTGCCCCAGTTTGTCTTTGAGCGCCTGCAGGTTCACCGCCTGGCCGTCGGGGCCGTTGAAATCGACGGTAATGCTCTCCATCGGGCCCCAAATGTCCTCGACCTGTTGCTGGTTATGCCGGATGCAGCGCTGGCGTTGCGCTTCGTCAGGCACCTGATAGATGCCCGAATGCACCAGCAGGGCTTCGCGAATGCGCCCAGAGCGTTTGATTTGCCGCAGCGCCTTAAGCACCTGCGACTGCTCCGGGTCTTCGGCCTTCATCACCACGATCAGCGCATGGCTGGCATGCTCACAGGTGGCGATGTCGGCCGCCGCATCATAGTCGGCCTCGGCCAGGCCGCGGGTGTCCATGAACGCCAGTACGGGTGTGTCGGTGGGGTAGGCGTATTGCGCCGAGGTCAGGGTGCAAGGGCGAAACCCCGAACCGACCTCGACTCGGTCCAGGCCGGTGAGCGCCCGGATCATCGACGACTTGCCCGCCCCGGTTTTGCCCAACAGCCATAACGTTGGCAACTGCTGTTCGCTGCGCGCGAAGGCGGTTAGCAGGGCCGGGTTTTCTTCGGGGTTAAGCGTGCGGTACACGCGGTCGAGGATCTTCATACGTTCCCTGGGCGCTGGGGCTATGAGGGTTAGTCCGGTACTGGGCTTAAAAAATCCCCAGCGTGGTGTCGCTGACGTTCGCACACGATTTGACGCATGAATGTTGTTGCCAGGCAAGGCGGGTGACAACCCGCAGTAGGGCTATGGCGGGGAGGGTAATGCGGCCCGGCTGCAAAAGGCACCGCCAAAATGATGCAGAGCACTTCTGAGCCACCCCGCCAGGTGGCTGTGACAACCTGTCGCGGCACGCCGTTGGAACATATTGATGCCGGTCAAGTCTCGCGCGCCGCGGGTTGGGAAAATTCCTGCAAATCACGAGTGTCTGACAATGGCCGCGCATTTCGCTTTTCTCAAGTCCCCTCTGGGCAAAGAAATCACGCTGATCCTGCTGCTCAAGTTGGTGTTGATCATCGGCATCAAATGCCTGTGGTTCAGCACGCCGGCTGCGGCAGTCAGCGACAGCGCGGTCGTTAGCCAGCACCTGCTCGCCACCCCCTCCGTAACGCCTGAGAACCCCCCAAAATGATCTCCGAATCGGTCGTGGACCTTTCACGGTTACAGTTCGCCATGACGGCGCTGTACCACTTTCTATTCGTGCCGCTGACGCTGGGCATGACCTTCCTGCTGGCGATCATGGAGTCGGTGTATGTGATGACCGGCCAGCAGGTGTACAAGGACATGACCCGCTTCTGGGGCAAGTTGTTCGGTATCAACTTCGCGCTGGGGGTGACCACCGGCCTGACCATGGAGTTCCAGTTCGGCACCAACTGGGCGTATTACAGCCACTATGTCGGCGACATCTTTGGCGCACCGCTGGCCATCGAGGGCCTGATGGCGTTCTTTCTCGAATCCACCTTCATCGGCTTGTTCTTCTTCGGTTGGGAGCGCCTGACCAAGGCGCAACACTTGGCCGTGACCTGGCTGGTGGCGCTGGGCTCGAACTTGTCGGCGTTGTGGATTCTGATCGCCAACGGGTGGATGCAGAACCCGGTGGGGGCAGAGTTCAACTTCACGACCATGCGCATGGAGTTGTCCAGCTTCAGCGCGCTGATCTTCAACCCGGTCGCCCAGGTCAAGTTCGTGCACACCGTGGCCGCCGGCTACGTGACCGGCGCTGTTTTCGTGTTGGCGATCTCCAGTTGGTACCTGCTCAAGGGCCGCGACATCGGCTTCGCGCGGCGTTCGTTCGCCATCGCCTCGGCTTTCGGCATGGCCTCGATCCTGTCGGTGATCGTGTTGGGTGATGAATCCGGTTATGAAATCGGCGATGTGCAAAAAACCAAGCTCGCTGCCATCGAGGCGGAGTGGGACACCGAGCCGGCCCCAGCGGCCTTTACCCTGTTCGGCTTGCCCAACCAAGAGCAACAGCGCACCGATTATGCGGTGAAAATCCCCTACCTGATGGGCATCATCGCCACCCGCTCGGTGGATAAACAGGTAACCGGCATCAAAGACCTGGTTACCGAACACGAAGGCCGCATCCGTAACGGCATGGTGGCCTATGAACTGCTCGGCAAACTGCGCAGCGGTGACCACGGCGAGCAAACCGTGGCGGCCTTCAACGCGGTGAAGAAAGATCTCGGCTATGGCCTGTTGCTGAAGAAATACACCGCGAACGTCAGCGACGCCAGCGACCAACAGGTCAAGCAGGCGGCGCTGGATTCGATCCCTCATGTGTCGTCGATCTTTTGGACCTTCCGCCTGATGGTGCTCAGCGGTGTGCTGATGCTGCTGCTGTTTGCCTGCGCCTTCTACGCCTCGGCACGCAAGGTCGAATGGAAAAAACCCTGGCTGCTCAAATGGGCACTGTTCAGCCTTCCGCTGCCTTGGGTGGCGACCCAAACCGGTTGGTGGGTGGCCGAGCACGGTCGCCAGCCTTGGTCGATCGGTGAAGTGCTGCCTACCCACTTGTCTGCCTCAAGCCTGGCCAGCAGCGACGTATTGGGTTCGCTGCTGGCGCTGGTGGCCTTTTACACCGTGCTGCTGGTGATCGAAATGTACCTGATGATCAAATTCGCCCGTTCAGGGCCGAGCAGCCTGCATACCGGTCGCTACCACTTCGAACAACACCCGGCCACACCCGCCCCCGTGGCTGCGGCCGTGGCCTGAGGAGTACCAGCATGTTGGATTATGAAACGCTCAAAGTGATCTGGTGGGTGCTGGTCGGCGTGCTGCTGATCGGTTTCGCCCTAACTGACGGCTTCGACCTCGGCGCGGCCTTGTTGATGCCGGTGGTGGGCCGTGACGACAACGAGCGGCGGGTAGTGATCAACACCATTGCACCGCATTGGGATGGCAACCAAGTGTGGTTCATCACCGCCGGCGGCGCCTTGTTCGCCGCATGGCCGCTGGTGTATTCGGCGGCTTTCTCGGGCTTTTACTGGGCGCTGCTGCTGGTGCTGTTCGCCTTGTTCGTGCGCCCGGTAGGCTTCGATTACCGCAGCAAGCTGGCTGACCCTCGCTGGCGGCAAAGCTGGGACTGGGCGCTGTGCATCGGCGCGTTGGTGCCATCACTGGTGTTCGGGGTCGCCTTCGGCAACCTGCTGTTGGGCGTGCCGTTTCAGTTCGACGACACCCTGCGCGCCAGCTACCACGGCAACTTCTGGCAGTTGCTCAGCCCCTTCGGGCTGCTTGCCGGCCTGGTGAGCCTGAGCATGCTCGCCTTGCACGGTGCAACCTGGCTGATGATGCGCACTGAGGGCGCCATCGCCCAGCGCTCGCGGCGCAGCGCCCAGGTACTGGCTTTGCTGTTGCTGGTGGCCTTCGCCGGGGCCGGTGCCTGGCTCAAAGTGGGCAGTATTCAGGGCATGGTGCTCACCAGCGCCTTCGATGCGGGCGTTGCCCTCAACCCACTGGATAAAACCGTGGGCCTGGCCAACCCGGGCTGGATGGGCAACTACCAAACATACCCGCTTACCGCATTGGCCCCGGTGGTTGGCCTGCTCGGCGGGGTGCTGGCGCTGCTCGGCGCATCGTTGGGCAAGGCGAAAACAGCGTTTCTCGGCAGTAGCCTGGCCATTGCCGGGGTGATCTGTACCGCGGGCTTCGCGCTGTTCCCGTTCGTGATGCCATCGAGCCTCGACCCGGCCTCGAGCCTGACACTGTGGGACGCGGTGTCCAGCCGCACCACGTTGGTCATTATGACGTTCGCGGCCGGGATCTTCGTGCCGCTCATTTTGGTTTACACCCTGTGGTGCTACGCGAAGATGTGGGGCAAGGTCACGCCCGCCCATATCCACGGCAACCCCCACGGCTTGTACTGAACAAAGGAGTTCCAAACATGTGGTATTTCGCCTGGATCCTCGGTGTGTTGCTGGCCTGCAGCTTCGGTATCATCAATGCGCTGTGGCTGGAAGCCTCGGGTAGCCTCGACGAGGGTGGCCATGAGCGCCGCTGAGCTGCAACGGCCGCGGCGCTGGCAGGCCGCCGGGCGCCTGCTGTCGCTGCTGCTGGCGGCGCCCATGGCGCTGGTGTTGCTGGTGCACCCTGCGGCCATGCTCGATGAGCAAGGGCGATACAGCCATAACCTGCTGATGCTGGTGATGTGGGGTGTGGCAGCGGGGTTCGTGCATGGCGTGGGCTTCGTGCCCCGCGCCGTGGCCTGGCGGGTGCTGTTCCACCCGCTGGCGGCCTGGGGCCTGATGGCGCTGGGTTATGCCTTGCTGCTGCGTTGATCAACCAAACTGGTTGGCCAGTTCACGTAGGAGTTTTTCCGCATCGAGTACCTTGGCCACTACCTCGTCGGCCTTCTCGCGGGTGAGCCCAACGCGATCGAACAGTGCCTGCGGAATCCCCTGCGCGGGCTCTACGCCAATACCCCGCTCGCGCAGCAGGTTCACCGCCAAGAACACAAGGTTAGCGTAGATGGCATCCTTGCCGTCGTACAGCGGGTCGTTCTGAAAGCGCAGCGCGGTGGCCAGTTCTTCGGGCATGTCCCAGTAGCCCATCAACCAGGCGCCGATCTGCTCGCGGCTGATGCCCAGCAGGTGCTGTTCCACATAACTGTGGTGCAGGTGCGGGTTCACTTCGAGGTGGCGGCATACCAGCGAGAAGTGGGGTGGGAACACGTGGGCCAGCAACAGGTAGCCGAAGTTGTGCAGCAGGCCGCCCAGGTAGGTTAGCCCGGCCTCGGGGCGCGTTGCACGCGGGATGGCGCGCGTCAGCCCTTCGATCACCGCAGCGGTATAGATCGACTGGTGCCAATAGGGGGTCGCGTGTTGCGGGTTGTCCTTGGGCAGGCTAAGGGTCTTGCCCAAGGCTAGGCCCAAGGCCAGGTTGATCACCAAGTCGAAGCCCAATACTCGAACGATCGCATCTTCGACTGAACGCACCTTGCCGGGCGATGCGTAGTAGGGCGATGCGGCCCAACTGACTACCTGCGCGGCCAATGCCGGGTCGGTTTCGACCAGGCCGGTGATGTCGTCTACCGAGGCGTTTGGGTTCACCCGCAGCTTGATGATCTCTTGCGCGGTTTTAGCCAGTGGCGGGATTTCAATGGTCGACTCCAGGCGCTGCTGTATGCGCCGGGCGGTAAAAGCCTGCACTTGCTGGCGGACTTCGGCGGGTGAGGCCGGAAGGCGTTCGTGGCTCAGCCGGGCCATTTTCATCGATTCGCCGAAGCGGGCGGCGCTGCCGTTACCCAAGGTTTTGCGAAACTGCTCGCTGGCGATCTCAAGCATTACCTTGGGCGTACCCGAGGCAATGAGCAGGGTCGGTTGGTCGAGCAGCCGCTCATCGTAAAGGTATGGCGCGGCAATCAACGAGGGCAACGCGGGCAGCTCCGTGAGCTGGTGAGGGTCGAGCATGCGCCGCAGGCGGTCGCTGGGCACGGCGGTAAGGGTGCGCCCGGTTAATTCGGCGATACGGTTCAGGTCCAATAGTTGGTCTTGGGTCAGCAGCACCATGAGGGTGCCGACCGCATCGCCCAGTAGTACGGCCTGTGCCTTGTGCCCCGGGTCGATTGCGGGACCGTCGACCACTTCGCGCCAGGTGACGCCTAGCTTGTCCAGATGCTGCTGCACAACCAGCGGGGCATGCGGTATTGCTGTTTCCAGGGCAACTTCAGTCATTTGCTGTATCCAACCCCATACAAGAACGCCATCAGTATACCCCTATACCCGCCCGATTCACTTGGGCGGTCGCTTTGCCGTTAGGTTTTGGGCGGGCTGGCCGTATCAAACCTGGCCGTATTGCTGGCCGTGCCGCAGCCAGCGGTGCATCAGTGGGCTTACATGGCCGGGCCAGCGGGCCAGCAGGGCCTGCGCCGCATCACGCACTGAAGGTAGCAGGTCGGCGTCGCGCATCAAGTCGGCCACCTTGAACTGTAGCAGGCCCGTTTGCCGCGTTCCGAGCATTTCGCCGGGCCCGCGCAGCTCCAGGTCTTTTTCGGCGATCACGAAGCCGTCGTTGGTTTCGCGCATGATACCTAGCCGCTCGCGGCCGATCTGCGACAGGGGCGGGTGATACATCAGCACGCAATGGCTCGCCGCGCGCCCGCGGCCAACCCGGCCGCGTAATTGATGCAACTGCGCCAGGCCCAGCCGTTCCGGGTTTTCGATGATCATCAAACTGGCGTTGGGCACATCCACGCCCACTTCAATCACAGTGGTGGCCACCAGCAGTTGTAGCTCGCCGGCCTTGAACTGCGCCATCACCTCGGCTTTTTCGGTGGCTTTCATCCGCCCATGGATCAGCCCAACGCGTAACTCGCCCAGCGCCGCGCCGAGGTCATCGAAGGTGCTTTGTGCGGCCTGGCAGGTCAGCTCTTCGGACTCTTCGATCAGCGTGCACACCCAATAGGCCTGGCGACCCTCGGCGCAGGCCGCGCGTACGCGCTCGATCACTTCCACGCGGCGGCTGTCGGCCACCAGCACGGTATTGACCGGGGTGCGGCCCGGCGGCAGTTCGTCAAGGATCGAGGTGTCGAGGTCGGCATAGGCGCTCATGGCCAGGGTGCGCGGGATTGGCGTGGCGGTCATGATCAACTGGTGGGGGCTCAGCCGGCCTTCTACGCCCTTCTGGCGCAACGCCAAGCGTTGCTGCACACCGAAGCGGTGCTGCTCGTCGATGATTGCCAGCGCCAACCGGCTGAAGCGTACTTCACCTTGAAACAGCGCATGGGTACCCACCACCATGGGCGCGCCCTGGGCGATGCGTTCCAAGGCCGTGGCGCGGGCTTTGCCCTTGAGCTTGCCGGCCAGCCAGGCGACTTCGATGCCCAAGGGCTCGAGCCAGCGCTGGAAGGTCATGAAGTGCTGCTCGGCGAGGATCTCGGTGGGGGCCATCAGCGCCACCTGGTAACCGGCTTCCAGTGCTTGCAAGGCCGCCAGGGCCGCGACCACGGTTTTGCCTGCGCCCACATCGCCCTGTATCAAGCGCAGCATCGGCGACGGCTGGGCCAGGTCATAGGCGATCTCGGCCGCCACGCGCTGTTGCGCGCCGGTGGGCTGAAAGCCCAGGTTGCCCAAGTAGCGCGCGGGCAGGGTGCGCGGCCTGGGCAGCGCTGGCGCGCGCAAGGCGCGCAGGCTTTCGCGCAGCTTCTGTTGTGACAGTTGGTGGGTGAGCAGCTCTTCGAAGGCTAGCCGATGTTGCGCCCAATGGTGCCCGAGGGCGAGTTCTTCGAGGTCTGCATCGGCCGGAGGGTTGTGCAGGTAGCGTATGGCATCGGCCAACGGGGCCAGCCGATAATCGCGCGCCAACTCGTCGGGCAGCCAGTCTGGCAGGCTGCTAGGGCCAAGCAGGGCCAAGCTCTGCTGGCACAGTTGGCGCAGGCGCTGCTGGGTCAGGCCTTCGGTCAGCGGGTAAATCGGGGTGAGGGTTTGCTCCACCGGGGGCGGTTCGTCGCCGCTGACGGCGCGATATTCAGGGTGGTAGATCTCCAGCCCCGAGGCACCTGGGCGCACCTCCCCATAGCAGCGCAACAACGTGCCGCGCTTGAGGGCGTCTTTCTGGGCGTTGCTGAAGTGGTAAAAGCGCAAACTCAGCGCGCCGCTGCCATCGTTAAGCCGCACCACCAGGCTGCGGCGCCTGCCCATCACCACATCGGCACCGCTCACGGTGCCCTCCACCACGGCATCCTGCCCGGGGCGCAGTTGGCCGATGGGCACGATACGGGTGCGGTCCTGGTAACGCAGTGGCAGGTGGAACAGTAGGTCTTGCAGGGTTTCCAGGCCCACCCGGGCAAGTTTTTCCGCCATCGCCTCGCCGACGCCCTTGAGCACCGTGACCGGTACGCTGGCAAGCTCGGTCATACGGCGACTTTGGCCGGGCTGCTAGGGCTCTTGGCCACCGAACACAGGCGGATCGAGTCCGCGAGAATCTCGATGGCCTTGGGCCGCGGGAAGCTGGCGCGCCAAGCGATGGCCACGGTGCGATACGGGGCCGGGGCTGCCATTGGGCGGACCTCGATCACACCCGGTGCGTAATGGTGGCTGTGCACCGCCGACAGCGGCAACACCGACACCCCCAGCCCGGAAGCCACCATATGCCGAATGGTTTCGAGCGAACTGGATTCCACCGTGGTGTGGCGCGCGGCTTCCGAGCCCTTGTTCAGCGTGGGGCAGGCCTCAAGCACCTGGTCGCGGAAGCAGTGGCCCTCGCCGAGCAGCAACAGGCTTTTGTCGTTGAGCAGGGCCGGGTCGATGACGTCTTTTTGGGTCCAGGGGTGGTCGCTGGGCATCAGCACCAGGAACGGTTCGTCGTACAGCGGCAAGGTGAGCACGTCGGCCTCGTTGAACGGCAGGGCGATGATGATCGCGTCCAACTCACCGTTGCGCAGTTTGTCGCGCAGGATGTGGGTGAAGTTCTCTTCGATGTACAGAGGCATCTGCGGCGCCACCCGGTGCAGTTGCGGGATCAGGTGCGGGAACAGATACGGGCCTACGGTGTAGATGGCGCCTACCTTCAGCGGTGCGGTCAGTTGGTTTTTGCCGGCCTGGGCGAGTTCGCGAATGCCCTGGGCTTGCTCCAGCACCTTCTGGGCCTGGGCCACGATGCTTTCGCCCACAGGGGTCAGGCGCACGGCACTTTTGCTGCGCTCGAAAATCAGCACGCCCAGTTCGTCTTCGAGCTTTTTTACCCCGACCGAAAGCGTGGGCTGGCTCACATGGCAACGTTCAGCGGCATGGCCAAAGTGCTGCTCTTGGGCGAGCGTGACGATATAGCGCAATTCTGTGAGGGTCATAACGTGCGTCCATGAAGTGGCGGCCCCAGCATAGCCGGTGCCTTCAATAGGCGCACGTTATCAGCCACGCGCAATCGTGACAAAAAACAATCAGCGTGGGTCGGTGAGGTTGAAGTTGAACGGTGCCTTCAGTTTGACCGTACCGCCACTGAGTAACTCGGCGGGCGGCTTGGGCATGGGCGCCGCCTTGCGCACCTGCTTGACGGCCGCCTCATCGAGCAGGCTGCTGCCAGAGCTCATGGCCACCGCCACCTCCAGCAACTTGCCGTCGCTGTCGAGGGTGAACTCGAGCACCACCGTGCCTTCGTTGCGGCGCATACGTGCCATGCGCGGGTATTCCTTGTACTTGGCCAGGTGTTGCAGCAGGTCGCTCTGCCAGGTGCGCTTGGCTTCGCTGTTGGACGGCGGCGCGGCCGGTTGTTGCGGCGCGGGTTTGGGTGCGGCGGCTTTCTCCGATTCGGTCGGTTCGGTTTTAGCCGCCTGCTCGGGCACCTCTTTGGGCGGGTCCGGTTTTTTCTCCATGGGTTTGGGTTGCGGCTTGGCCTTCGGCTTCACCGGCTTGGGCACCGCGATCTTCGGTGTCGGGGCTTCGGCCAGCTTGGGCAGCGGCGGCTCTTCGACCGGGGCCGGCGGTTGCTGCTGCGCCACTTGTGGGGGCGGTGGCGGCGCTGGGGGTTCGGGCAACGGCGGCAGTTCCACGACCATTGCCGCCGGCGGCATTTCTATAGGCTTGGGCCCAGGCCAGTTCAACGCGATGATGATCACCGCCGCGTGAACCCCCAGCACCACGGCCAACCCGCCTGCATAGCGGTAAACCTGCTTGCCGGTTGGGTTCATTTTTTGCCGACCGCCTCAAGGCCTACCAGGCCGACCTTGAGGTAGCCGGCGGCGCGCAGCATGTTCATTACCTCCATCAGGTCGCCATAATCCACGCCTTTATCAGCCTGGAAGAAAATCGTGGTGTCCTTCTTGCCTTTGGTCTTGGTGTCGAGGAACTGGCCAAGCTGTTCCTTTTTAACCGCCTCGTCGCCCACGTATAGGCTTTTATCGGTTTTCACACTCAGGAACACTGGTTTTTCCGGGCGCGCCACCGGTTTGGCGGTAGACGCCGGGAGGTCGACTTTGATGTCCACCGTGGCCAACGGTGCCGCCACCATGAAGATGATCAACAGCACCAGCATCACGTCGATGAATGGCGTGACGTTGATTTCGTGGTTCTCTGCCAGCTCGTCGCCGGCACCCTCGTTAAGATGCAGGCCCATGGCTCAACCCACCTTCACCATGTGCGGCTGGGCGTTACGCTCACCCGGCTGGTGGTCGAGATCTCGGCTGACCAGCAGCAGCACTTGGGCGCTGGCGTCGGAAACCATGGCCTTGTAGCCGGTGATGGAGCGGGCGAAGACGTTGTAGATCACCACGGCCGGAATGGCTGCGACCAGGCCGATGGCGGTGGCCAGCAGGGCTTCGGCGATACCGGGCGCAACCACGGCCAAGTTGGTGGTTTGTGTTTTGGCGATGCCGATGAAGCTATTCATGATGCCCCACACGGTACCGAACAGGCCTACGAATGGCGCGGTGGAACCAATGGTGGCCAATACGCCGGTGCCGGCGCTCATGCTGCGGCCACAGGCGGCGACCAACCGTTCCAGGCGAAAACTCACCCGTTCCTTGATGCCTTCTCGTTCACGGGCATTGGCCGACAGGTGCATTTCTTCCATGGCGTCGTGCACCAGCAGGTGCGCCAGCGTGCCTTGCTTGCTGGCCGTTTCGCTGGCGGCGTTGAGGTTGGTGGCCTTTTTCAGCAGGGCGATTTCGCGGCGCAGGCGGCGTTTGGCGCCCAGCAGCTCCAGCCCCTTGGCCACCCAGATCGTCCAGGTGATGATCGACGCCAGCGCCAGGCCGATCATCACCACTTTGACGACGATGTCCGCATTCTGGTACATGCCCCAGGGCGACAGGTCGTGGCCCATGCCCAGCGTGGTATCTTCAGCCAGCGGCGGGACTTGGTTGCTCACCGCGCCATCGTCGGTTTCGCTACCTTCGGCCGCTTGCTCGCCCGCCGGCATCGCGGTTGCACCGGGCGCCGGGCTGCTGGCCGCTGGGGTACTGGCAGCGGGCGCCACGGCAGGTGGGTGGGTTTCGTCGGCAAAGGTAACGGGGGTGATGGCAAGGCCCAGCAGCAGCGCTGCGGTGGCCCCCCAGGCACGCAATTGGCCCGTAGGCTGATTGGGCGATGCAAAGGAGCGGAGGTTTGTCATGCTGGCCGGACCCGATAGCGAAAAAATGAGGTGTGGCTGTCCTTGCGTGGCACAGTTGCCGGGACAAATGGGCGGGTATTATTGCAAGTAATTCTTGTTAACAGAAGTTGTTGCGAAGCTTTTTTTGTACCGTTGGGGCCTTTAACGGTATCGACAGGGCGCTGGGTATAAGGAGAACGTGTTGGCCACAGCGATGCTGGTAGGGTGCGGCGATGTCGGTGGGCGCTTGGCGGCGCTGCTGGTTTCGCAAGGTTGGGCCGTTCACGGCCTACGTAGGCAGGCGGCGCGCTTGCCCCCCGGGGTACACCCGGTCGGTGGCGACCTGGCCGAGCCCGGCTGCCCGCCAGCTTGGCCGGTGGGCGCGCTGGATTACCTGGTGTACTGCGTGGCCGCCGACCGCCATGACGAGGCGGGCTACCAAGCTGCCTACGTACAAGGCTTGCAGCATGTGCTGGCCTGGCTAGGGCTGCACAGCCAGCGCCCAAAACGTTTGCTGTTCGTTTCCAGCACCAGTGTGTATGGCCAGGCGGCGGGCGAGTGGGTGAACGAACAAGCCATCACGGCCCCGGCAGGCTTTGCCGGGCGGGTGATGTTGCAGGCCGAAGCGCTTGCTCACGCCAGCGGCCACCCTGCTACGCGGGTGCGCCTTGCAGGTATCTATGGCCCAGGGCGCGAACGATTGTTGCGGCAAGTGCGCGAGGGTTACCAAGTGGCCCTGGAACCTGCGCTGTATGCCAACCGCATTCACGCCGACGACGCAGCCGGGCTGTTGTGCCACCTGTTGTTGGCCGACCAGGCCGGCCATGGGCTGGCCCCGTGTTATCTCGGGGTCGATGATGCGCCGGCGGCCCTGGCCGAGGTTTTCGGCTGGTTGCGCCAGCGGCTGGGCGTCACTCACCTGCAGCCGGGGGCGTTCGTGCGGCGCACCGGCAGCAAGCGCTGCAGCAACGCCCTGGCCAGGGCCAGTGGCTGGCTGCCGCGTTACCCTAGCTACCGTGAAGGTTATGCCGCCCTGCTTGGCGAGGGTGGCGGCACACTACGCTAATGTTCGAGCAGCCAGCGCCGTGCCCCAGGTTGCAGGTTCGGCATTTCGTCGGCGCCAGCGCTGTTGACGGCCTCGAGGATTTCCAAGCGCGCGCCATCGCGGCGGAAGATGTACGCATTGCCGAGTTTGTCCCGCTCTAGCCACAGGCTGTCGTTTTCGCCGCTCATCGCAGCGCAGTCGCCCCCCAGGCACAGCGCATAGCGATCGAGCCCGGGCAGGCCCTCGACGCGGCCGTCGGGCTGGAACGTGACTGTCGTGCCGGTGCCCTGGCCGTCGACGATCTTCCAGGGGCCGCCCATGAAGGCGCTGTACAACTGGTACTCGAAGGCCGCGCCGGGTGGCGCATTGGCATCCGGTGGCGGGCTGGCCCGGCTGAAGGTTTGCTCGGGGCCGCCGTCGTTGGCGGCTTGGATCAGCTCCCCATCCTTGAGGGTGAGGGTTTCCTTGCCACTGCCATAGATATCCACCTGCCATTGGCCGTTGCCAGCGCCCGGCGCGAGGGTACCCTCACCGAGCTCAAAGCCATTGCTGAAGGTGGCTTCGTTGGTTTTGCTGTCGATTTTCCACTCAAGGTTGGGGCCGTCGGCCAGTAACGCCTTACGCAGGTTGCCGCTTTTAACGGCGTCATCGATGGCTTGCTGGTTGATCCAGGTGCCGCCAGGGTCGCGGCTGGCATGGCTGGCGCAACCGCTGAGCACGCTCAGCAGGGCGAGTGCGGGCAGCGAATAACGCATGGGAACGGTCCTTGCGCTTCTGAAGGTGAGCACAGGGCGCCAAGGCGCCCTGCAGGTAAGTCAGTCGATGACCAGAATAGCGTCCATTTCGACTTGTGCGCCTTTTGGCAATGCGGCAACGCCAATCGCGGCGCGGGCGGGGTAGGGCTGTTCAAAGTAACGGCCCATGACTTCGTTCACGGTGGCGAAGTGGGAAAGGTCGGTGAGGAAGATATTCAGCTTGGCCACGTCGCCGAGCGAGCCGCCGGCGGCTTCGGCCACGGCCTTAAGGTTCTCGAACACCTGTACCGCCTGGGCTTCGAAGCCCTCCACCAACTCCATGGTGGCTGGGTCGAGCGGGATCTGCCCAGACATATACACGGTGTTGCCCGCCTTGATGGCCTGGGAGTAGGTGCCGATCGCGGCCGGAGCCTTGTCGCTTTGGATCACGGACTTGGTCATGTGGAACTCCTTGAAGGGAATCGGAAACGCGGGTCAGGCACGCATGCGAGTGATACGTACAACCCCCGTGAGCGCCCGCAGTTTCTTGATCACACGGGCCAAGTGAATACGGTCATGAACACTGACTACCAGGTGGACGATGCTGATGCGCCCATCGCGCTCGTCCATGCTGATTTTCTCGATGTTGCCATCGGCTGCGTTTACGCTACTGGCCAGCAACGCGATCAAGCCGCGTTGATGCTCCAGCTCCACGCGCAACTCGACATTGAATTCGCCAGTCACGTCCTTGGCCCAGGATAATTGGATGCATTTTTCCGGGTTATGGCGGATTTCGCTGATGTTCTTGCAGCTTTCCAAGTGCACCACCATACCTTTGCCGGCCGAGAGGTGGCCGACAATGGGGTCGCCAGGAATCGGCGTGCAGCACTTGGCGTAGTTCAGCACCAAACCTTCGGTGCCGCGGATCGCCAGCGGCCCCTCGGGGCTAGGCAATTGCTCGTTGTCGCTGGCCAACAGGCGCCGCGCTACCACATAGGCCATGCGGTTGCCCAGGCCGATGTCTTCGAGCAGGTCTTCGACCACTTCGACCTTGTACTCGCCCAGCACCGCCTGCACCTGCTCGGCCGAGATTCTTTCCAGCGAGCTGTCGAAACCGTTGAGTACCTTGTTGAGCAACCGCTCCCCCAAGCTGATCGATTCGGACCGCCGTTGCAGTTTCAGGGCATGGCGAATATGGGTGCGGGCCTTGCCGGTGACCACGAAGTTCAACCAGGCCGGATTGGGCCTGGCCCCCGGCGCGCTGACGATTTCTACCGTAGAACCGCTTTGCAACGGTTCGGAAAGCGGTGCCAGGCGGCGGTTGATGCGGCAGGCGATGCAACTGTTGCCGACATCGGTGTGCACCGCATAGGCGAAATCCACGGCGGTGGAGCCTTTGGGAAGCTCCATGATGCGGCCTTTGGGGGTAAACACGTAGACTTCATCGGGGAAAAGGTCAATTTTCACGCTTTCGATGAATTCCAGCGAGTTGCCGGCCCGCTGCTGCAGCTCCAGGATGCCCTTGACCCATTGCCGCGCTCGCGCATGGCTGCCCCGGGGCTTCTCGTTCTCCCCGGATTTGTACAGCCAATGGGCAGCGATGCCGTTGTTGGCCATTTCTTCCATTTCGCGGGTACGAATCTGAATTTCGATCGGCACCCCATGCATACCGAACAGCGTGGTATGCAGCGATTGGTAGCCGTTCGCCTTGGGGATGGCGATGTAGTCTTTGAAGCGCCCTGGCAGGGGCTTGTAAAGGTTATGCACAGCGCCGAGCACCCGGTAGCAGGTGTCGACTTTGTCGACAACGATGCGGAAGGCGTATACGTCCATGATCTCGTTGAACGCCCGGTGCTTGCCGCGCATTTTTTTATAGATGCCGTAAAGGTGTTTCTGCCGCCCGCTGACGTCACCCTCGATGCCATCGACCGCCAGGCAATGCTTGAGCGATTGCTCGATCTTGACGACGATTTCCTTGCGGTTGCCCCGGGCCCGCTTGACCGCTTGGAAGATGCGCTCCGAGCGCATCGGGTACATGGCCCTGAAGCCCAGGTCTTCGAACTCCACGCGCACGTTGTGCATGCCCAGCCGGTTGGCGATGGGGGCGTATATCTCCAGGGTTTCCTTGGCGATGCGCCGGCGTTTCTCGCTAGACAGCACTTCCAGGGTGCGCATGTTGTGCAGGCGGTCGGCAAGCTTGACCAGGATCACGCGGATATCGCGGGCCATGGCCATGGCCATTTTCTGGAAGTTTTCCGCCTGGGCCTCGGCCTTGGTTTCGAAATTCATTTGGGTCAGTTTGCTGACCCCGTCGACCAGTTCGGCCACGGTTTCGCCAAACTGGGCGCTGAGTGCGTCCTTGGCGATACCGGTGTCTTCGATTACGTCGTGGAGCATGGCTGCCATCAGGCTTTGATGGTCCATGTGCATGTCGGCCAGAATATTGGCCACCGCCAGCGGGTGGGTGACGTACGGCTCGCCGCTGCGGCGGCGCTGCCCGTCGTGGGCTTGCTCGGCGTAATAGTAAGCCCGGCGGACCAGGTTGACCTGGTCCTTGCCAAGGTAGGTCGACAAACGATCGGCGAGCACGTCAATGCTGGGCAAGATCAATGCTCCTGCACAGGCCGTGCCGCGGCCGGTTGCGGTCGACGGGGCATATGCTCAGAGAGCCTCGCTGGACTCATCCTCGAATGCGGTGAACAGGGGTTCTTCATCGACGATTTCCGCCTCGGCGATCACATCGTAATCCACCAGGCCAGCGGCGATTTCTCGCAGGGCGACAACCGTGGGCTTGTCGTTTTCCCAACCGACCTTGGGCTCTTTGCCGCCGGTAGCGAGTTGGCGAGAGCGCTTGGTCGCGAGCATGACCAGCTCGAAGCGGTTATCGACATGTTCCAGGCAGTCTTCAACGGTCACGCGGGCCATGGTCTTCCTCGTTACAAATACGGTGGGCAGCGCCCAGGGCGGGCGAGCGGACTGTGTAGTTTAAGAAAACCGCAGCATTAAGGGAAGTGGCAGTGAGGTAAACAGCCTTTGGGGGCGGCCGATGGCGGGCCCGTGGTCACGCCATGGCGCGTCTTCGGGCCCGATGTAGCCTGCGATGTGCGCAGGGGTTACAGCAGTGCCTGCAGCAGTTGGCGATGCCGTTCTGCCTGCTGGGCATGCTGCAACCGGTTGGCGCGGAAGATCGCTTTGAGGTCTTCCAAGGCTACGGCGAAGTCATCGTTGATCACCAGGTAATCGTATTCGACGTGGTGGCGCATTTCGCTGACCGCCTCGCGCATGCGCGCTTCGATGATGTCGTCGCTGTCCTGGCCACGGTTGGTCAGCCGTTGGCGCAGGGCCTGCTGGCTGGGCGGCAGGATAAAGATCGAACGTGTGCCGGGAATACGCCGGCGCACTTGCTCACCGCCTTGCCAGTCGATTTCGAGGATCAGGTCGAAGCCGCTCTTGAGGGTTTGCTCCAGCGTGCTGAGCGAGGTGCCATAGAGGTTGCCGAACACTTCGGCATGTTCAAGGAAGTCACCATGCCCGACCATGTTGAGGAAGGTGCCGCGTTCAACGAAGTGGTAATTCACGCCGTCGACCTCGCCGGGGCGTATCGCCCGGGTGGTATGCGACACCGAGACGCGGATGTTCGGCTGCGCGTCGATCAATGCCTTGACCAGGCTGGTTTTGCCAGCCCCGGACGGTGCCGAGACGATATAGAGGGTGCCGTTACTGTGGGCCATGGGTGTTTGAACCTTACTCAATATTCTGGACTTGTTCGCGCATTTGTTCGATCAGCACTTTGAGGTTGACCGCGGCTTGCGTACTGCGGGGATCGAATGCCTTCGAGCCGAGGGTATTGGCTTCGCGGTTGAGTTCCTGCATCAGGAAATCGAGGCGCCGCCCGGCCGCGCCGCCGGCCTTCAATACCCGCTTTACCTCCGCGGCATGGGTGGCCAGGCGGTCAAGCTCTTCGGCCACGTCGCTCTTCTGGGCCAGCAACACCAACTCTTGCTCTAACCGCTGCGGGTCGGCCTCCAGTTTGAGTTCGGCAAAGCGATCGAGGATTCTTTGCCGTTGCAGCGCCAGCATTTGCGGCACCAGCGCCCGCAATGCATCGACCTCGGCTGCCAGCGCGTCCAGCCGTTCGCCGATCAGCCGCGCCAACTCAGTGCCTTCGCGCTCACGGTCTGCCGTGAGTTCGTCGAGCGCCTCTTGGAACAGCGCAAGGGCCTGCGCATTCAAGGTTTGGGTGTCCGGGCCATTGCTGGCCAGCACGCCTGGCCAATTCAGTACATCGAGCGGGTTGATCCGGGCGGGCTGGTTGATCAGGCTGGCGACCGACTCTGCCGCGGCCACCACTTGAGCGGCACGGCTGGCATCGATGTGCAATGCCTTGCTGCCGTTCGCTTCGCTAAAGCGCAGCGTGCACTCGACCTTGCCGCGCGACAATTGCTGGCGCAGAGCGTCGCGCACAGCGCCTTCGAGGTCGCGCAAGGCGTCAGCCAGGCGAAGATGAGGTTCGAGATAGCGGTGGTTGACCGACCTGAGCTCCCAGTTCAGGGTGCCGTCGCTGCCCGCCCGCTCAGCCCTGGCGAAGGCGGTCATGCTGCGAATCATAACGTGGGTCTCCCGGGGTGCGTGGGGCGCTTCGAATCGTTCGAAGCACCGTTCGAGGCGGTCAGTGTAGCGCAGGCAGCCAACCTGCCCAAACGCTGCTGCACCCGCTATCTCGCCAGCGGTGGGTAATTAGGCCGTGCCCGCTCGCCAAGGCGGCTCTATAATGTGGGCCAGTTTTCAGCCAGTACAGGTATCCCGATGAAACGTCCCAGCGGCCGCGCCGCCGATCAACTCCGCCCGATTCGCATCACCCGCCACTACACCAAGCACGCCGAAGGGTCCGTGCTGGTGGAGTTCGGCGACACCAAGGTGGTGTGCACCGTCAGCGTCGAGAACGGCGTGCCGCGCTTTCTCAAGGGCCAGGGCCAGGGCTGGTTAACCGCCGAATACGGCATGCTGCCACGCGCCACTGGCGAGCGCAGCCAGCGCGAGGCCAGCCGCGGCAAGCAGGGCGGCCGGACCTTGGAGATCCAGCGCCTGATCGGCCGCTCGCTGCGTGCCGCGCTGGATATGACCAAGCTTGGCGATATCACCCTCTATGTCGACTGCGACGTGATCCAGGCCGACGGTGGCACCCGTACCGCGTCCATCACCGGTGCCATGGTGGCGCTCATCGATGCGCTCAAGGTGGTGAAGAAGCGCGGCGGCCTGAAGGCCGGCGACCCGCTCAAGCAGATGATCGCGGCGGTGTCCGTGGGCATCTACCAGGGCGAGCCAGTGCTGGACCTGGACTACCTCGAAGACTCCGCCGCCGAAACCGACCTGAATGTGGTGATGACCGGCACCGGTGGCTTCATCGAAGTTCAAGGCACCGCCGAAGGCGCGCCCTTCCAGCCGGTAGAGCTCAATGCCATGCTGGCCTTGGCGCAAAAAGGCATGCTCGAGCTGTTCGAATTGCAGAAGGCCGCGTTGGAGGAATAAGGGCAAGCCGAAAACCCCAAGCTGCAAAGTGGCTTGGGGTTTTCGGTGTACGCCTGGCGGTCGGCCCTTGGGCGTTAGATCGTCAACGTCCAGTCGTAATCGACGATGAACGGCGCGTGCTGGCTGAAGCGCGGTTGCCGGGGCAACCGTGCGCTGCGCACGAAGCGGCGCAGCCCCGGGGTCAGCAACTGGTAATCGAAGCGCCAGCCAAGGTTGAGCATTTCGGCTTGCTCGCTGTCGGGCCACCAGCTGTACTGCTCGCCCTCGCGGCTTACTTCGCGCAGCGCATCCACATAGCCCATGTTGCCGACGATTTCGTCCATCCAGGCCCGTTCCGGAGCGAGGAAGCCGGGAGACTGCTGGCTGTCGCGCCAGTTCTTCACGTCGAGCTTCTGCTGCGCCACATACAGTGAACCGCAATAGATATATTCGCGCCGCTTGCGCCGCTGTTTATCGAGGTAGCGGGCGAAGTCATCCATCAACTTGAATTTCTGGTTGAGTTCTTCGTCGCCGCCGCGCCCGGAAGGGAACAGCAGGGTGGCAATACTGACTTTGTCGAAATCGGCTTGCAGGTAGCGCCCGAAACGGTCACAGGTTTCAAAACCCAGCCCGTTGATGATCGCCTTCGGCTGCAACCGTGAATAAAGCGCCACGCCGCCTTGGGCGGGCACTTCGGCGTCTGCGGCGTACAGGAAATAGCCGTCCAGCTGGTAGGCTGAATCGTCCAGTTCGAAGGCGGAGGCGCGGGTATCCTGCAGGCAGATGACGTCGGCATTCTGGGCTTGCAGCCAACTGAGCAGACCCCGCTCGACCGCCGCCTGAATCCCATTAACGTTCACACTGATGATCCGCATAAATGGCCCCATAAATCTCGTGCGTGTATGATACCCGAGCTCAACTTAATTAGCTAAATCCGTGGTATCCGGGACTTTTAAATGCACGCCTATCAGCGCGACTTCATTCGTTTTGCCATCGAGCGGGGCGTCCTGCGCTTCGGGGAGTTCACCCTGAAGTCTGGCCGGACCAGCCCCTACTTCTTCAATGCCGGCTTGTTCGATACGGGTACGGCGCTGGCGCAGTTGGGTAAATATTACGCCGCGGCGATCGTCGAAGGCGGCTTGGCCTTCGACGTGTTGTTCGGCCCGGCTTACAAAGGTATTCCATTGGCGTGCACGGCGGCCGTGGCGCTGGCCGAGCAGTACCAGCGCGACGTGCCTTGGTGCTTCAACCGCAAGGAGGCCAAGGATCACGGCGAAGGCGGTAGCCTGGTGGGTGCTGCGCTGGCAGGCGAGGTGCTGATCATCGACGATGTGATCACCGCGGGTACCGCCATTCGTGAAGTGATGCAGATCATCGCCGCGCAAAACGCCCGGGCTGCCGGTGTGGTGATCGCGCTGAATCGCCAGGAGCGGGGCAAGGGCGAACTGTCGGCCATCCAGGAAGTCGAGCGTGACTATGGCATCGGCGTGGTGAGCATCGTCTCGCTGGACCAGGTGCTTGAATACCTGGCTGGCGACGCGCAACTCAAGCAACACCTGCCGGCGGTCGAAGCGTATCGCGCGCAGTACGGTATCTAACATGCGCTTGCGTTCGGCCGGCTGGGCCCTGCTGCTATGCGTCGCAGCCGTGCCAATGGCGGGCGCGGCGGCAGCGGAGGATGCTCCGAGCGTTCGCCTTTATCGCTATGTGGATAACCGCGGGGTGACGGTGCTAGACACCCAGGGTGTGCCACCAGAGTACATCTCCAAGGGCTACCAGGTGCTCAACCCGCAGGGGCGGGTGATCCAAACCGTGCCACCAGCCCCCAGTGCCGACGAAATCAAACAGCGGCAGGCGCAACAGGCGCAGGCCCAAACAGACCACGATCTACTCCAGCGCTATTCTTCGTTGGCCGACCTGGACCGCGAAAAGGCCAGGCGCCTGGCCGAGTTCGATACCCAGGTGGGCCTGGCCAATAACAACTTATTGGTGCTCAAGCAGCAGCAAGACTTCCTGCAGGGCCAGGCCGCCGATATCGAACGCAACGGCCAGCCGGTGCCGCCTACGCTGGTGCAGCAAATCGACGATGTGCGCAGGCAGCAGGCGGACGTTTCCCAGCAAATCGATGAACTTCGGCAGAGCAAGCAAGGGCTGGCGGCGCAGTACGACCAGCAGCGCGCGCGGCTGCAAACCCTGCTTGGGCAATGACACGGGGGGTGCGCGGCGGTTGCCCGCCGCGCAACACGGTCAGGCAGGGGCGGAGCGTTTGCGGTTGGTGATTAGCGTGCCAACCCCGCTGTCGGTGAAAATTTCAAGCAATACGGCGTTAGGCACCCGGCCGTCGATGATGTGCGAGCTGTTCACGCCGCCTTGCACGGCTTCCAGTGCACAGCGGATCTTCGGCAGCATGCCGCCATAGATGGTGCCATCGGCAATCAGTTCGTTGACCTGTTCGGTGGTCAGGCCCGTAAGCACCTGGCCATCCTTGCCCATCAAGCCGGCGATGTTGGTGAGCAGCAGCAGCTTTTCGGCTTTGAGCGCTTCGGCCACCTTGCCCGCCACCAGGTCGGCATTGATGTTGTAAGACTCCCCTTCCGGCCCCACACCGATGGGCGCGATCACCGGGATGAAGTCGCCTTTGACCAGCATATTCAGCAGGTCGGTATTCACCCCACTGACTTCGCCCACATGGCCGATGTCGATGATTTCCGGTTTGGTCATCTCCGGCGTTTGGCGGGTGACGGTCAGCTTGCGTGCGCGGATCAGCTCGGCGTCCTTGCCGGTCAGGCCGATAGCGCTGCCGCCGTGGCGGTTGATCAGGGTAACGATGCTCTTGTTTACCTGGCCACCCAATACCATTTCGACCACATCCATGGTTTTCGCATCAGTCACGCGCATACCGTCGATGAAGCGGCTTTCGATGTCCAGGCGCTTGAGCAGGTCGCCGATCTGCGGCCCGCCGCCATGCACGACCACCGGGTTGATGCCCACCGCTTTCATCAGCACTACGTCGCGGGCGAAGCCGATTTTCAGTTCCTCGCTCTCCATGGCGTTGCCGCCGTACTTGATCACCAGCGTTTTACCGACGAAGCGCCGAATATACGGCAGCGCTTCAGACAATACCTTGGCAACGTTGGCGGCGGCAGCGCGATCGAGGGTCATGCAGGGCTCCTGGGGCAGGTTTTAGAACGGGATTTGAATATCCGGCGACACTGCCTTGAGCTGGCTGCGGAACACTTGCTTGATCCGCTCCAGCTCGGCTTCGTCGTCGGCTTCAAAACGCAGCACCAGCACCGGGGTGGTATTCGAGGCGCGAACCAGGCCCCAACCCTTTGGATAGTCGACCCGCACACCGTCGATGGTGATCAGGTTGGCCTTGCCCCACTGTGCGTCGTTTTGCAGCGCCTCAATGATGGCGAATTTACTCTCCTCGGTCACTTGAATGTTGATTTCCGGAGTAGAAACATCGTTGGGGAAGGTGGCGAACAGGTCCTCGGCGTCGCCTTCTTCGCGGCTGAGGATTTCCAGCACGCGCGCGGCCGCGTAAACGCCGTCATCGAAACCGTACCAGCGTTCCTTGAAAAAGATGTGCCCGCTCATCTCGCCGGCCAGCAATGCGCCGCTTTCCCTGATTTTCTTCTTGATCAGCGAGTGGCCGGTTTTCCACATGACCGGGCGGCCACCCCAGCCGCTGATCAACGGTGCCAGGCGGCGGCTGCATTTGACGTCGAAAATGATATCGGCACCGGGGTTGCGCGAGATCACGTCCTTGGCCAGCAACATCAGCAGGCGGTCGGGGAACACCACATTGCCCTTATTGGTCACCACACCAACGCGGTCGGCGTCGCCATCGAAGGCCAGGCCCAAGTCTGCGCCTTCTGCTTTGACTGTTTTAATGAGGTCTTCGAGGTTTTCCAGCTTGCCCGGGTCAGGGTGGTGGTTGGGGAAGTTGCCATCGACATCGCAGAACAGCGGGATCACTTCGCAACCCAGCGCTTCGATCAGTCTCGGCGCAATCACACCGCCCACACCGTTACCACAGTCGACCACCACCTTGAGCTTACGCGCCAGGGGAATGTCGTTCTTGATGCGGTCATAGTACTGCGTGAGGATATCGACCTTCTCAATCGTACCCTTGCCGCTGCTCAGGTCATTTTCCGTGATGCGGCGATACAGTTCCTGGATCTGTTCATTGGCCAGGGTGTCGCCCGCGATGATGATCTTGAAGCCGTTGTAGTTCGACGGGTTGTGGCTGCCGGTGAGCATCACCCCCGATTTGCCCTTGAGCACGTTGGCGGCGTAGTACAGTGCCCCGGTGGGCACCATGCCGACGTCACTGACGTCGCAGCCGCTGTCGGCGACACCCTGGATCAATTGGGCGACCAGCTCTGGGCCCGACAGGCGGCCGTCACGGCCAACGGATACATGCCGCTCGCCCTGGGCGATGCTTTGCGAGCCGATTGCCCGGCCGATCCAGTAAGCGGTTTCGGCGGTCAGTGTATCGCCAACGATGCCGCGGATATCGTAGGCGCGGAAAATGCTGGCGGGAAGCGAGGGTGCGACTTGTGCGATGCTATTCATGGCGGGGGGGTACTCCATTCGCAAGGTGTCCTGATCGCCGTCGGTAATCTCGACGACGAGGATTTCAGACGCTTTAAACGCCGGGTTGGCTCCACTACCGGGTGGCGGGGCGCCCGTGGCATCGCTGCCGGTGTTGCCGGATGGTTCATTCGCCGCCGGGGGGGCGGACTCGCCGTCGCTTTCGCGAACGGAAAAACGGGCAAGGCCCAGGGCCAACTCGTTCAGCTCCGCAAGGCGCAGGCTGAACGCTTTGATGGTTTTCCCGGCCGATAGTTCTTCGATCAGTTGAGCTAAATGCTCCGCATCTTCGCGCAGCAGCCCGCGCAGCCCCTGCAGGGCCATGCTCAGCGCCGCCCAGAAGGCGACCAAGGCTACGCCAGCCGCCACCAGCATTAACAGGATCGACAGCCAGGGCAGCGGCGCGACGAACGCACTGCCGGCGGTAAATTGCAGCTTCCAGTTGGGGTTGCCCAGGTCGTATTCGGTGGTTGGGCCGGCGGGGCTGTCGCCGGCCTGCAGCAACACCGTGGGCGCCGTGCCAGGGAATTGCTGTTGCAGGCGCACCTGGCCGCCCCCAGCGGGCAAGGGCGGCAGGCTGCGTTGTAAGCGCTGCAGGTCGTAGGCCATAAGCAGGGTGCCCGCCACCCGGTTATCACTGGTGCGCACCGCCGCCACGCTGTACAGCAGCCAGCGCTCACCGACTTGGCGTGCTTCCAGCGGCACCGGCGCGCCGGCTTCGGCCTGGCGCAGTTGGTCGAGGGTCGCGTAGCTGATCGGGGCGGGGCGGCTGTCGTCCGGGGTGCCGTGGCCGGCCACGGTGAGGTGGGCATCGACCAGGCCGTCGCGGTAGTGCAGCGCCCCTTCGGCATTGCGCAGCCGCGCGCTGTCGCTGCTTTGCAGGCTGGCGAGCAGGGCCGGGTCTGCCGCCTGTGCTTGGGTGTCTGCGCTGATTTGCTGCATGCCCTGGCGCAGGCTGGCGGCTTGCGAGGCGCCCAGTGCACTTGCTAACTGCCAGCGCCAAGCCTGTTGCGAAGGCCCCGGTAGGGCAACCCACACCAGTGCGGCGGCTACCAGCACACCTAGGGCGGCGGTGATCAGGGCTGGGCGCGCGAAAGCCGCTTTGCCACTAACGGGGGTGACATTGCCCGGCGGCTGTTGTTTGCGTTCAGCGGTGGCTGTGGTCCCTTTCACGGTAGCGTCTCCGCGCGGTTCGTCCCTGGAATCTAGGCTCTGTACGAAATGTATCTACGCATCGGTGATGCTGCGTTGAAAACAGGCACGGATGTCATCACGGATGTAATCACGGAATGCTCATTTACAACCAGTAAACCCCGATGCGGGCCCAGTCCGCTTCCTCGCCTGTTTTCGCGCTGCCTGACCTTCGCTCGAAAACATTATGTACAGAGCCTAGTCGACCAGCAGCTTCAATGGGTGCCGGAGTGGCCGAAACCGCCAGCGCCGCGCTGGCTATCATCGAACTGCGCGACCAACTCGAATTGGGCTTGCACCACCGGCACCAGCACCAGTTGCGCGATGCGCTCGCCCACTTCAAGGGTGAACGCCGTTTGCCCCCGGTTCCAGCACGACACCATCAGTTCGCCCTGGTAATCCGAATCGATAAGCCCCACCAGGTTGCCGAGCACGATGCCGTGCTTATGGCCCAACCCCGAGCGTGGCAGCACCAGGGCCGCGAGGGCTGGGTCGGCGATATGGATCGCAATGCCGGTGGGGATCAGCAGCGTCTGGCCAGGCTGCAGGGTGGTGCGTTCTTGCAACATGGCGCGCAGGTCGAGGCCGGCCGAGCCGGGCGTGGCATAGGCGGGGAGCGGGAAATCGCTGCCCAGGCGGGGGTCGAGGATTTTGGCTTGCAGTGCGTGCATGGGTTATCCGGCTGGGTGAAGTCGATCAGCGATGAAGGCGACCAGTTGGCGGGCGATCTTGCCCTTGCTGCTCTGGGCGAACACGCTGGTGTGAAGTTCGCGGTCGATCACGCTGCACGCGTTCTCTTCGCTGTTGAAGCCGATGCTGGGGTTGGCCACGTCGTTGGCCACGATCAGGTCGAGGTTCTTGTCTTGGAGCTTGCGCGCGGCGTAGTCGAGCAGGTGCTCGGTTTCGGCGGCGAAACCCACGCTGAACGGGCGGTCGGCGCGGCCGGCGATGGTCGCGAGGATGTCGGGGTTGCGCACCATCTGCAGTAACAGCCCATCGGCGCTGTTGGGGTCTTTCTTGAGCTTTTGTTGCGCGATCACTTCCGGGCGGTAGTCGGCGACCGCTGCCGACGCTATGAACACATCGCAGGGCATCGCCGCCTCGCAGGCTGCCAGCATGTCGCGGGCGCTGACTACGTCTATACGGTGCACACGGTCGGGCGTGGGCAGGTGCACGGGGCCGGTGACCAGGGTTACCCGGGCGCCAGCCTCAACCGCGGCCTCGGCCAGGGCGAAGCCCATCTTCCCGGAGCTGTGGTTGGTGATGTAGCGCACCGGGTCGATGTTTTCTTGGGTCGGCCCGGCGGTGATCAGCACCTGTTTGCCGGTCAACGCCCGGTGTTCGAAACACTGCGCGGCACACCCGGCCAACTGAGTGGGTTCGAGCATGCGGCCCAGGCCCACGTCGCCGCAGGCCTGGCTCCCGGAGGCCGGGCCGAACACCTTCAAACCTCGGCTTTCAAGCAATTGCAGGTTGGCCTGGGTGGCCGGGTCGCGCCACATGGCCTGGTTCATTGCAGGGGCTACCGCCACCACCGCGTCGGTGGCCAGCACCAGGGTGGTGAGCAGGTCATTGGCCAGCCCTTGCGCAAGGCGGGCCAGCAAGTCGGCGGTGGCGGGGGCGATAAGCACCAGGTCTGCCCATTTGGCCAGGGCGATGTGGCCCATGGCCGCTTCCACCGCCGGGTCGAGCAAGTCGAGGTGAACCGGGTGGCCAGAGAGTGCTTGCAGGGTCAGGGGTGTGATGAACTCACTGCCCCCACGGGTCATGACCACGCGTACTTCGGCCCCGTGGTCAAGCAGGCGCCGTACCAGTTCCGCGCTTTTATAGGCGGCAATGCCGCCGCCCACGCCAAGTACGATGCGTTTCCGATACAGCCGCTGCATAGGCTTGCCTTGGATCGTTGAGGTGTACCCCGCCTGCTTCGGCGCCGGGCAAAATGTTCCGCTAAGATAACACAGCACAGTGTGCGCACCAGCGCCCAACCAGGGGTACAAGGAGGTACCATGGCGATTCGGGATTGGCCCGCGGCGGAGCGGCCGCGAGAGAAATTATTGATGCACGGCGCAGCGCTGCTGTCGGACGCCGAATTGCTGGCGATATTCCTGCGCACCGGCATCGCCGGGCGCAGCGCCGTAGACTTGGCGCGTGACGCCCTGCAGCGCTTCGGTGGTTTGCGCGGCCTGTTCGAGGCCGACCTCGCCAGCTTTTGCGCCGAGCGTGGGCTGGGGCAGGCCAAATACGCCCAATTGCAGGCTGTGTTGGAAATGGCCCGCCGCTATTTGGCCTGTTCGTTGGGCGCCCGCGATGTGCTCGAAGAACCTTCCAGCGTGCGCGCCTACCTCAAGGCCAAGCTCAGGCACGAGCCCCACGAGGTGTTCGCGTGCCTGTTCCTCGACTCACGCCACCGAATGCTGGCCTACGAGGCCATGTTCCACGGCACTATCGACAGCGCCAGCGTTTACCCCCGGCAGGTGATCAAGCGAGCGCTGGCGCACAACGCCGCAGCGTTGATCCTCTGCCATAACCACCCTTCGGGGCTGGCCGAGGCGAGCATGGCGGACCTTTCGGTCACCCGGCGTATCCGCGAAGCACTGGCGTTCATCGATGTACGGCTACTGGACCACTTCATCGTCGGTGACGGCGAGCCCCTGTCGATGCGCGACCAGGGGCTGCTATGAGGTTCAGTCGAGGGTGACTTTCGAGAAGTCCTGGCGGCCGAAGGGGCTGGGCTGGTAACCCTTCACGTTGCCGCGGGTGAGTACCGCGGCGACCGGGTGGGCCAGCGGCAGCCACAACGCTTGCTGTTGGATCAATGCTTGGGCCTGGTGATACAGGCGGGTGCGTTCGGCTTGGGCCGGCTGTGCTTTGCCATCGCTGATCAGCTTGTCCAGTTCGGGGCTGCAATAACGGGCGAAGTTGGTGCCCGCCTGTACCGCCGCACAGCTGAATTGCGGGCTGAGGAAGTTGTCCGGGTCGCCGTTGTCGCCGGCCCAGCCCATGAACAGCAGGTCATGCTCGCCGGCCTTGCTGCGGCGGATCAACTCGCCCCACTCGAGGGTGCGAATTTGCGCCGTGATGCCGACCTTGGCCAGGTCTGCCTGGAGCAGTTGCGCGCCCAACGCCGGGTTGGGGTTGAGTAAGCTGCCGGTGGGGCGGGTCCAGATGGTAGTACTGAAGCCGTCTTTCAAGCCGGCCTTGGCCAGCAGGTCACGGGCTTTTTGCGGGTCGTAGGCATAGCCGGGCAGGTCTGTGGCATAGCCCCAGGTGTTGGGCGGGTAGATGCCGTTGGCCGCCTGTGCGGTGCCTTCGAATACCGCCTTGAGGTAGCTGGCCTTGTCGAAGGCCAGGTTGATCGCCTGGCGCACCTCGGGTTTGTCCAGCGGCGGGTGCTGGGTGTTCAAGGCCACGAAGGCGGTCATGAACGCGGGTGTTTGCACCACCTTGAGCGTGTCGGTTTGTTGGGCCGCGCTGATATCCTGTGGCTTGGGCGACAAGGCGATTTGGCATTCACCGGCCTTCAGCCGCTGCAGGCGCACGGTCGGGTCGGTGGTGATGGCATAGATCAGCGGGTCTACCGCCGGCTTGCCGGCAAAGTAGTCAGGGTTGGCCTTGTAACGTACCACGGCGTCTTTTTGGTAGCGCACGAATACGAATGGGCCGGTGCCGATGGGCTGGCTGTTGAGTTTCTCCGGGGTGCCGGCAGCGAGCAACTGGCCGGCGTACTCGGCCGAGTAGATGGATGCAAAGCCCATGCTCAGCGTGGCCAGGAAGGTGGCATCCGGATGGTCGAGGGTAAAGCGCACCGCCAAGGGGGTTGGCGCATCGATCGCCTTGATCAAGCTGGGCAGTTGCATCGACTGGGCATGGGGGAAACCGCTTTGGGCCACCTTGTGCCACGGGTTGGCCGGGTCGAGCATGCGTTGGAAGCTCAGCAGCACGTCATCGGCGTTCAACGGCCGGGTGGGCTTGAAGTATTCGGTGGTGTGGAACGGCACGTTGGGCCGCAGCTTGAACGTATAGACCTTGCCATCTGCCGACACCTCCCAGCTTTCAGCCAGGCTGGGCACCACCTTGCCGGTGCTGGCGTCGTACTCGACCAGGCGGTTCATCAGAACATCGGCCGAGGCGTTGGTGGTGGTCAACGAGTTGTACTGCACCACGTCGAAACCCTCGGGGCTGGCCTCGGTACACACACTCAGGGGCTTGGCCTGGGCCATAATGGGAATAGACAAGGTTACCAGCAACAGTGGCATGATCGCGTGGCGCATGGGCTTGGGGTTCCTTGGGGTCGAAGGTGCAGCCATCTGCCTGTGCAGTCTGGGAAAACTCTACCGTAGAGGGGTTTGGCGCAAATCGCCATGCCCCATGCAGGTTTTTTAGCGACGAATGGTTGGCGCTGTGTAACCCACAGGGGCATGGACCGCGGGCGCCGTTGCAAAGTTTTCCGCCGTGCGCGCTGTTGTTGTGGCGGGGGGTTTCTGGTATAAAGCAGCGCTCTTTTCCAGGGCCATCGCGTTCGCACAGCAGGCGAGCCTGTTGCTGGCCCTTGGATTACCGGCGCCGTGGCGCCAACGACTGAGAGATAAGCGGCCAACCCATGCCGGGTTGGGCATGTGGTTTAGAGGGCTGAGGCATGTCGAGAGTCTGTCAAGTTACCGGTAAGGGTCCGGTAACCGGGAACAATATTTCCCACGCTAACAACAAAACCCGTCGTCGTTTCCTGCCAAACCTGCAGCATCATCGCTTCTGGGTCGAGGCCGAAAAACGTTTCGTGCGCCTGCGCGTTTCCGCCAAGGGCATGCGTATCATCGACAAGCGTGGCATCGAGGCCGTATTGGCTGACATCCGCCGCGCGGGCGAGAAGGTTTAAGGGAGAGAATCATGCGTGAATTGATCCGTTTGGTGTCGAGCGCCGGTACCGGCCACTTCTACACCACCGACAAGAACAAGCGTACTACCCCCGACAAGATCGAAATCAAGAAGTACGATCCGGTCGCTCGTAAGCACGTGATCTACAAGGAAGGCAAGATCAAGTAATAGGTCTGCCTTGCCCACAAAAAAACCGCTCAATCGAGCGGTTTTTTTGTTGTTGGGGTGCACTCAGCCGAAGGTAATGGCTTCGATGCGGCCCTGCGCGCCTACGCGCACATGCACGCGCTGCAGGTCGAACTCCCGGGTGGTGATGTCGTTGGGGCCGACAACGCGCGTGCGGCCCGTAAGTTCGGTGACGGTCGACTTGGTTGTCTTATCATAGGTAGTACCAAGTAGGTGCTGCAGCGCCTGAACCACGTGTTGGTTATCCATGGGTAATCTCCTTGAATGTATTGACCCTTACGGGCACCCAGAGATTTTTCGCGCAATGGCCCTGGCGATTGCTGTAGATATCTACTTGGCCGAACACCCGGGGCGGCGGCCGGTGGGGCGCTATCGCGCCACATCGGCAGAAGTGTACCGCCAAGCGTATGCCTACCGGTGCGGTGGCCTTTAATGGGCAGGTGCCCACACATAAATGGCCAGCGATAGGGTGATTGCACCCAACACGGACGACACCACCAAGGTGGCGCCTGACACCGGGGGGCGCAAGCCAGCGCTGGCGCCGAATACCAACCCGAAGAACCCGGCTGGAATCGCGGTTAGCAACACGGCCTGCACACCGATTTGCCAAGGGATTCCAAATAGCAGTACCAAGCCTAGTACCACCAGTGGCTGAATCACGTTTTTGACCAGGGTGCCGAACACGACATTGCTGCCGAGGTGGATCGGCTGTGCCGACAGCATCAGGCCGGTGAGAAACAGCCCCACGCCCGCCGTCGCGCTGGTCATGGGCCCGAGCGCGGTGCCGACGATAGCCGGCAGCGAAATGCCCGAGAGCGCGACCACCAGGCCCAGTACCGGGCCGATGAATATGGGCTTTTGCACCGAATGGCCCAGCGCCACGATGAACTGCCGGGCGGCGGAGGCGGGTTGCCCGTGCTGGTTTTCCTGGGCGCGGTGCATTTCGATCAGCGCCAGGGTCAGGGGCGAAATGGTGATCGACCCCACGGCGATCGCGATCGCCACGGGCAACGCCGCGCTTTGCCCGAAAATCGGAATCAACAGCGGCAACCCGATCGAGGCGAAATTGGGAAAGGCGATGGTCAGGGTTTGTACGGCCGAGTCGCCCAACGACAGTCTGTAGACGCGCCGCTGCACATAAAAAACCGCCAGATATACGATCAGCAACCCACCCGCGAGCACCAAGGCCAAGGGGCCGTTTTCGATAATCACCCGTTGCGGTGTGCGGGCAATGGATACGAAAAGCGTGAGCGGTAAGGCGAACTGCATCAACAACACATTCAGGCTCGCCACGTTCTGGTTGTCCACCAGGTGGCGCTTGCCCGCAAAGAAACCGAGCGCCAGCCCTATATAAACCGGGAGTAGCGCAGTAATTATCAACGTGACCATTTCAAGCCTCAATATGCCGAAGTTTTAACGAAGCATCAGGCGGAGCGTGCGGGGATAAGTCGGTTCGGGGTGTCAAGCGTCCTCGATATGTTTTGAAAGCCATTGTTCCACCCCTTCTAGCGAGCGAAACTCATCGAGGCTGCGCGCGGCGGTGTCGGGGTATGCCCGGGTAACCATGTTGGCCAGTGCGCGGCCTGGGCCAAGCTCCAGGAAAACCCGCGCACCCCGCTCATAAGCGCATTGCAAGCAATCTTTCCAATGCAAGGTATGGCCGATCTCATCGGCTAGCGCCTGGCTGGCTTGCGGCACCGAAAACACCGGTTGTGCATTAAGCGCACTCAACAACACGATATTCGCCGGCGGCGGCACTGGCGCGGCGGCCTGCAAGGCGGCGAAAAACTCAGGCACCACCTTGGCCAGGCACGAGGTGTGCGAAGCGACCCGAACGGCAAGGGGGTCGGCCCGCAGGGCGCCGGCCGCAAGGGCGGCTGAACATATCGCCTGCAGCGCGTTGCGCTGGCCGCCCACTACCGTGACGTCATCGGGGTTGATAATCGCGACATCCACACCGTGATCGCTGGCCAATCGTTGTACGGCCTCCAACGGCAAACCGCGAATAAAGGCCAGCCCATCGTCGGGTCCGCTGCCCTGGCTCATCAGGTCGCCACGGGCCTTGGCCACGCGCAGGGTGCCCTCTGGCGTCAGCAAGCCGGCGATGCCCCAGGCGGAAAGCTCACCCACACTGTATCCGGCCACGATCAAGCGGCGCGGCAACAGAGGGCCTATGGCCAGGTAGGCGGCCAGCGCCTGCGCTACACAAAGAATCTGCGCGGCGCGGTTATCGAACATCTGCTCACCGGCGTGCTGTACATAGGTGCGAGGGTCTTCGCCCAACAGTTCGCCAGCAGTTTGAAACAGCGGCTGCGCGGCGGGAGCCTGGCCGCTCAGGTCGAACATGCCGGGGTGCTGAGCGCCTTGCCCGGGGCAAAGGATCGCTAACATGGTTCACCTACTTGGCGGCGACCGGTCAGGTTTTTGGGCGGCGCGGCGAAGCGGCGCTCCTCTGCATCGATGAACAGCGTAATGCCAAGTAAATCGGCGGCGCCGCCTGGGCTGAGGTTGCGCGCCACAAAGCGGCGATGTATCTCGCAGGCCTGTTCCCGCCACGTGGCCATGGCGACCCCACCACCGCACAAAAAGCCGGCGGCCTCGGCCTGGGCAAAGTGCAACCCGCCCCGGCCGGCGCGGTACAGCAGGTTGGTATCGTCCAA
This sequence comes from Pseudomonas typographi, assembly GCF_014694385.1. Lineage (GTDB taxonomy): Bacteria > Pseudomonadota > Gammaproteobacteria > Pseudomonadales > Pseudomonadaceae > Aquipseudomonas > Aquipseudomonas typographi. The sequence continues at coordinate 57,863 of NZ_JAAOCA010000007.1, forward strand.
TACGGCAACTAACGCAAAACACGCCTGCACCCGGGCTGCCTGTTCATCGCCACGGGCCAGTTGGCGGCCGGCTCGCAACGCGACCAACCCGGTGCCGTAGGCGGCGGGGAAACCCCGTGCTGCTTCCTCTCGGGCGCCGCCCACCGCATAACGGCGGGTAACCAGGGCGCCGTGAGAATGCCCAGGTGCCGGGCCATTCAGAATCGACGGCCCCCAGCGCTCGGCCACGATACGCCCTAGGGGGGCCTTGGTGGGCAGGGCCGACCGCAAGCCCGCCGCCGCCACTAGCATGCCCAGCCCAAAAATAGCGCCGCGGTGTGTATTCACACCCTGGGTGATACCCAGCATATGTGCCTCTGCGGCGATACCGATTTGGCGAAGTTGCTCCATCTCGGCGTTCCTGGCGCCAGCGAGGGCCAACTGAACAAAGTAGGGCGCCAGCCCCTCGGCGCTGCGGTGTAGCAGGCTGGCATCCATATCACGGTGTGCGCCATTATCGACATGGCTGACCAAGCCCGGTTTAGGGTAGGTATCGACCTCCACATGCAAGCACTCCACGGCCAGTTCGCTCAGCTCGTGGGCCAGCGACATCGTAGACTCGGTGTACTCTGCGTGCGCGGCACAACGGGCTGTCATGGGCCTGTCTCCATAAAGTGTGGGCAGTTGGTGTACATATTCATAAGCGCTCGGCAAGCGGCGCGGCCTCCCCGCGCAGGAAGGCGGCACGGGGTTGCATAAGCGGCGGGCCAAAGCGCTTGACCAATACTTCAGGTGCTTCGTCGGCCAACTCTTGCCAATTCACCGCCCAGCCGTCTTGGCGCACGCACTCGCCATCGATGCGCATCGGCGCGGCTGCCGCGACCTTGCCCACGCGCCGCAAGCGGTCGAGCAGCCCCTCGCTATCGGCACCCAACTCGAATAGCAGGTCGAGGTCCGAGGTAGGGCTCAGGTAAGGCAAGCCGGTCAAGGCCGACCAAGCCAAGCTGCCGAAGGCCCGCACCTGAGGCGCCACCGCGAGGATTTCCGCGATAGCCGTACGCCACGAAGCTGGCGCGTGTTCCTGTGCATCGGCCAGCAATGGCGGGGGTTGCACCGCCACGATAGCGCGCGGTGGCAGGGTCAATACCAGGCGTTTTTTGCCAAGCGAAGGCGGCAATGGCAAGCCCAGCGGCACCTCACCAGTAGGGTCTTGCAGCAGTGGGCGCCGGACGATAACCGGCCGCCCGGCCTGCGCCCATTGCTCAGGGTAGGCCCCCGGGTTTCGCTCGCACAGGTGCCGCCACGCCGCGGGCTCAACCCACACCAGCGTGTGCCGGCGGCCCTGCCAGTGGCTGAGCATCACTGCCCTGCCAGGGCCAGAACCTGGTCGATGATGCGCTGCGCTGCCGGCCGCCCACCCCGCGCCAGGCCTAACTGCGCGCGGGTATCCTCGGCCGGCCATTGCGACAGCACGGTTTCTAACTGTTCGGCCAAGGGTTTGGCCGGGTCCCAGATTTGGTGCACAGCGCCGGTGGGAAAGAGGTAGTCCAGGCCCGGTGCGAACACTGGGTTGGTTTTGGCTTTTTCTTTCAACACGTCAATCGACAACTTGGTCACCCGCGAAACCGAGGGCAGGTCCATCACTTCAGGGGTGGCGCCCGGCAGCCCTACCAACACGGTGGCGGCGAGGGCCGTGGCGATGAAGGCACCGGCGGCCGTATGGCCATACAGCAGCCCGATCGAGCGGTGGCCGTGGAGTTCGGCCACGAACAACGCTTTGGCCAAGTGGGATAAGTATTCGTTCAGCCCCAATAGCTCATCATGCCGGCTCATGCGCTGGCTACTTGAGTCGATTACCAGCAGGATCGGCGCATCCCCCGGCGTGCGGGCGATGTCCAGCACCTGGCTTGCCAATTGGGCCGCATCCTCGATGCCGAGGGGCGTATCGTCGATGACGCCGAGAATATGCACATCCGTGCCGTTGCCTCGTTTGCCACTGCCGGACAGCAGCCCCTGCCTGGGCGTGGCTGAATAACCGGCGGGGAAAAGGGATTGAAGAATTTCATCGAGCTTCATCTGCACACTCCCGGACCGTTTGCGAAGCGGCAAGAAACGCTTCTGTAGGTAAGCTGGAAATCGACTCCGGCGCCTCTACGCCCAGCGCTTTCCAAATTTGCAAGCTGTCGGTCAGGCTGCCCAAGCGCTGTAGGCGCGTGGCCAGGCGCTGTTGTTCGGCCTGAACCAGCGCCAGGTCGAACCGGGCCTGTTTTGCCAAAGCCGTGCGTGCGGCGGCGCGGAAGGCGGCAATGTCATCCTCGACAAAGGCATCTACCGCGCCGATCAGGTACCGGTGCTTGCCACCCATGGTGCGCCAAACGAAAGCGCGGTCCTTGGAGTCGAACTCCTCCACACCATGGTTGGTTTCGATCACTTCGGGGCCGGAAACACTTAACCGCCCCTGCTCGGAAATCACCAGGCTCGAACAGCAGTTCGCGATCAAGCCACCGCCGCCATAACAACCCGCACGGCCGCCCAGCAGGCCAATAACCCGCACGCCATCGGCGCGGGCCAACAGGATGGCGCGGATGATCTCGGCGATCGATACCTCGCCAGCGTTGGCCTCTTGCAGGCGCACCCCACCGGTATCGAAGCTTATGAGTACATCCCGTTTGTGCTTGCGCGCTGCCCGGATCAGCCCGATCAATTTAGCCCCATGCACTTCGCCAAAGGCGCCGCCCATGAACCGCCCCTCTTGGGCCGCGGCATACACCCGCTGGCCTTCGAGCTGGCCTTCGCCAATCACGATGCCGTCGTCGAATTGCTTGGGCAGGTCGAAGAGGTCCAGGTGCGGGCTCATTTCGCGTTGCTCGGGGCCGATATATTCAGTGAAGCTGCCGCGATCCAACAGGCCGGCTATGCGCTGGCGCGCGGTGGATTCGTACCAACTGGTAATGGGCCGTAATGCATCGCTCATTGTGCGTTCTCCTCGATGAGCCTTACGCCTTGGGCGAGGCGCAAGGCCACGGTGTCTGGGCGTGCACCGCCATCATTGATGGAAATGCGCAGGCCACCCGCCGCCCGGCGGGCCACGAACTCTTCGACAACGGCTTGCCATACCGGCGCGAAGCCATGGGCGGCGGTCGCAATATTCACTTCGCACACGTTGGGTTCGCGTACGCGTTCTACCAACACCTCGAGATTTCCCGAGGCGACGACACCGGTGAGCGCCTGCTTTTGCGTGCCAGTGGCGGCTTTCGGCGCCTTAAGCGTAAAGGTTAGGTTTTCCATGGGAGCGGCCTCTTACCAATTGCGGAATTTGCTGGGCGGGTTATACAGCCCGCCCGAGGCGACCATGAGGTCTTTGACGGAGCGTGCGGCCAGCCAACGGCGGTCGGCGTCGAGCAGGTCGATGCCCAGGTCTTCCGGCCGTTGGATCACCCGGCGCTGGCGCAACTGGTCGACCAGGGCGGCGTCGCGGCCCCGGCCTAACTCGGTATAGCCCGCTACCCCACGTATCGCCTGTTCGCGCTCGGCGCTGCTACGGCACAGCAACAGGTTGGCGATGCCTTCTTCGGTGACGATGTGCGTCACGTCGTCGGCGTAGATCATCACCGGTGCCAGCTCCAGCTTCAGCTTGTCGGCGAGCAAGATGGCATCGAGGTTTTCCACGAACAGCGAGGTATTTTTGTCGCCGAAGGTTTCGCCAATCTGCACCACCAGCTTTCTGCCACGCCGTAGCGCTGGCGCCATGTCGGGGTTCGCTTCCTCGCCGGCCTTCAGCCACGGGGTGCTGGGGTGCCGGCGCCCGTGGGGGTCGGAACCCATGTTGGGCGCGCCACCGAAGCCGGCCGTGCGGGTAGCGGTAACGGTCGAGCTGTTGCCTTGAAGGTCGATCTGCAAGGTCGAGCCGATGAAAATATCGCAGGCGTACAGCCCGGCGGTCTGGCAAAACGCCCGGTTCGAGCGCAGCGAGCCATCCGCGCCGGTGAAATAGACATCGGGGCGGGCGGCCATGTAGTTTTCCATGCCCACTTCCGAACCGAAGCTATGGATTTGCTGCACCCAGCCGGCTTCTATCGCCGGTATCAAAGTGGGGTGCGGGTTCAACGCCCAATGTGTACATATTTTGCCCTTAAGCCCAAGCGCTTCGCCATAGGTGGGCAACAGCAACTCGATCGCTGCCGTGCTGAAGCCGATACCATGGTTGATGCGTTGAACCTGATAGGGCGCATAGATGCCTTTGATGGCCAGCATCGCGCACAGAATCTGAGTCTCCGTGATCAAGGCGGGGTCGCGGGTGAACAGCGGCTCGACGTAAAACGGCTTGCCGGTTTCCACCACAAAATGAACCCTGTCGCCGGGTATATCGACACGCGGCACGCTGTCGACGATTTTTTCGACTTGGGCGATGACCAAGCCCCCCTTGAACGCCGTGGCTTCGACGATGGTGGGGGTGTCTTCGGTATTGGGGCCGGTATACAGGTTACCGTGCTTGTCGGCGCAAACCGCAGCGATCAAGGCGATATTCGGTGTCAGGTCGATAAAGTAACGCGCGAACAACTCAAGGTAGGTGTGCACGGCCCCCAGTTCGATCTTGCCGTCGGCCAGCATGGTGGTGATACGCCGGGATTGCGGCCCGGAATAGGAATAGTCCAGTTTGCGGGCGATGCCGCGCTCGTAAAGGTCCAGGTGCTCTGGCAATACGATCCCTGATTGCACCATATGCAGGTCATGAACCTTCTGCGGGTCCACACCTACCAACCCCTGCGCAAGCACCTGTGCTTGTTTTTGGTTATCGCCTTCCAGGCAAACGCGGTCGCCTGGATGGATAACGGCTTCTAAAAATGACGTCAGCTTATCTACCGCTACTGCCTTGCCTTGCGCGAACTGGCCGCCCGCGGCAAGCCGCCGTTGTCGTGCGTCATTCTGTGTGGTCCAGCTACCCATCGAAATGACTCCGTTGGTGGGTTCAGGAATCGACGTTTTCAGGCGGGGTGTTTCAACCCCACCCGACACCGCCGGGCCTTCATGCTCATTAATTAGTTAGCAACGTATCGAATTGGTTTAGGCAGGATGCTGACCTGCGTCAACTTTGGAACGAATTAAAAAAATATAAAGAACCGCTCAAGGGCGCGGGTTTTGGCCGTTTTGCGACGGTGGGGATGGTGGCGGGACGCCAGGTTTCACCTGCAACCTGAAGGTAGGCTGGAGTATTCCCTCGGAGAGGGCAGGCTGCCAGCCCTGCCGACAGTTGCCTATACCATGCACACCGCGGGCGAAACTCATGAGGCTACGGATAGCCGTGAGCCCTGCTGCCGTGTTTAATAAAACATACAATAACGGGGTTATTGTGGCTAAAGTGTCAAATATATTGATAACCATTTGTCCGTGCATTAGGGTAGATCGACTAAGCTGTGTCAGCTCACCACCGACACGGTTCGCATCTACACGAGGAGACACGCCCAATGACCACTTTGACCCGCGCCGATTGGGAACAACGCGCCAGCAGCCTTGAAATCGAAGGCCGCGCGTTTATCGATGGGCAGTACACCGACGCTGCTGCCAGCGCGGTGTTCGATTGCCTGAGCCCCGTCGATGGGCGTTTGCTGGCCTCCGTGGCCAGTTGCGGCGAGGCCGACGCGAACCGGGCCGTGGCCAACGCCCGCCAAGTGTTCGAAGCGGGCAGTTGGTCTCGCCTGGCCCCAGCCAAGCGCAAAGCCACGTTGCTGCGCTTCGCCGGCCTGATCCGGCAGCATGCCGAAGAACTGGCCTTGCTCGAAACCCTCGACATGGGCAAACCGATCAGTGACGCATTGAATATCGACGTAGCCGCCTCGGCCAACGCCATCGCCTGGTGCGGCGAGGCCATCGACAAGCTGTACGACGAAGTGGCCGCTACGCCCCACGACCAGCTTGGCTTGGTGACTCGCGAGCCGGTGGGGGTGGTCGCCGCCATCGTACCTTGGAACTTCCCGCTGATGATGGCCTGCTGGAAGCTTGGCCCGGCATTGGCCACCGGTAACTCGGTGGTCCTCAAGCCTTCGGAAAAGTCCCCGTTGACGGCCATTCGCGTCGCCCAGTTGGCCGTGGAGGCCGGCCTTCCCAAGGGCGTGCTCAACGTGCTGCCCGGCTATGGCCACAGCGTGGGCAAGGCGCTGGCCTTGCACATGGATGTGGACACCGTGGTGTTCACAGGCTCCACCAAGGTCGCCCGGCAGTTGATGGTTTACGCCGGTGAATCGAACATGAAGCGGGTATGGCTCGAAGCCGGGGGCAAGAGCCCGAACATCGTTTTTGCCGACGCCCCCGACCTGCAAGCGGCCGCCGAGGCAGCGGCCAGCGCAATCGCCTTCAACCAAGGCGAAGTGTGCACGGCGGGCTCGCGGCTGCTGGTGGAGCGCTCGATCAAAGCGCGCTTTTTGCCGATGGTGGTCGAAGCGCTGAAACAGTGGAAACCCGGCAACCCGCTGGACCCGAATACCAATGTGGGTGCGTTGGTCGATACCCAGCAGATGAACACGGTGCTGTCGTATATCGAAGCCGGCCACCAGGAAGGCGCCACGCTGCTGGTCGGTGGCAAGCGTACCCTTGAAGACACCGGCGGCACCTATGTGGAACCGACGATCTTCGACGGGGTAAGCAATGCCATGCGCATCGCCAAGGAAGAGATTTTCGGCCCGGTGCTGTCGGTACTCGAATTCGACACGGCCGAGCAAGCCATCGCCATCGCCAACGATACCCCCTATGGCTTGGCCGCGGCCGTGTGGAGTTCGGATATCTCCAAGGCCCACCTGACCGCCAAGGCGCTACGCGCCGGCAGCGTATGGGTGAACCAATACGACGGCGGCGACATGACCGCGCCATTCGGTGGTTTCAAGCAGTCGGGCAACGGCCGGGACAAGTCGCTGCATGCCTTCGACAAATACACCGAACTCAAGGCCACTTGGATCAAACTGTGATACCAAGCCGCCGGCTTTGCTGATCACCGGAGCGTTTCATGCGTTGGGGTACCTATTTCGCCGTGCTGGCATCGGTGTTGAGCGTTGGCTTGGCACTGGGCATGAGCATGCCGCTGGTCTCCCTGCGCCTGGAAGGCTGGGGCTACGGCGCCTTCGCAATCGGGGTGATGGCGGCTATGCCCGCGGTGGGTGTGCTGCTCGGGGCTGGCATGGCCAGCCGGCTGGCCGCGCGTTTCGGTACTGCGGCGCTGATGCGCGGTTGCTTGGCCGGCGGCGCGTTGGCCATCGGCCTGTTGGCGCTGTTGCCCAGTTACCCGGTGTGGGTAGCCCTGCGGCTGGTGATCGGCAGTATCCTCACCATTCTTTTCGTGCTGGGCGAAAGCTGGATCAACCAGCTTGCGGTAGACCGCTGGCGCGGCCGGCTGGTGGCGCTCTATGGCAGCAGCTACGCCTTGAGCCAACTGGCCGGGCCGCTGCTGCTCGGGGTGCTGGGCACGGAACGTGATTACGGCTTCTGGCTGGCAACGGCGCTGTTGCTGGCGGCCCCACTGTTACTGCTGGGCCGTACCGGGGCGCCGGCAGCCGAAGCGTCGCGGGTGACCTTCAGTGCGCTGTTTGGCTTCTGCCGGCAATTGCCGATGATCGCCTGGGCGATTGCCTTGTTCGCGGGCTTCGAGGCACTGATTCTTACACTGTTGCCGGTGTATTGCCTGCAGCAGGGGTTTTCCACCTCGGTGGCGTTGTACATGGTCAGCACCGTAGTGGTGGGCGACGCGCTGCTGCAACTGCCCATTGGCGCGCTGGCCGACCGGGTTTCACGCCATGGCTTGTTCCTCGGCTGTGCGATCAGCTTGATGGTGGTCAGCTTGTTAGTTCCGCTGGTTATCCACAGTGTGCTGATCTGGCCACTGTGGGTATTGTTCGGCGCCAGTGCCGGCGGCTTGTTTACCCTCTCGCTGGTGCTGATCGGCGAGCGCTTTCGCGACGACGAGCTGGTGCGTGCCAACGCCCACGTTGCGCAACTGTGGGGCGCCGGTTGCCTGATTGGGCCGCTGCTGGCCGGTGCCGGTAGCCAGTGGGTGAGCGGCCATGCCTTGCCCTGGATGATGGCGGCCGGCGCCTTCGTGCTGGTGCTGTTGGCGCGGGCCAGGCCGGCCGCCTGCGCGGTGGCGGATTAAAGCAGCCGCTCCAGCCCAATGGCCTGGCTTACCCAGGCATTGAGCCGGCGCCACCAGCCACCGGGCTCCCGGGTGAGCCTGTGCAGGCGGCCGTTGTCTTCGGTGGCCCAGGTCAACTGCTCGCCCTGCAACTCAACCTGATAACTCAGCGCCGGCGACATCCCCTGCAGCGCCAATTGCCGGGTCGCCTGGGCCAGCTCGGGGCTGTCGACCAATACGCCCACTTCGGTGTTCCACAGCACCGAGCGCGGGTCGAAATTGAACGAGCCGAGGAACACTTTGCGCCGGTCGAACACCATGGCTTTGCTGTGCAGGCTGGAGTCCGAGCTGCCATGCAGGGGGTAATGGAATGCGTTATCTTCGCCGGGCTGGCGGCGTAGTTCGAACAGTTTTACGCCGTGTTCGAGCAGCGCCTTGCGGTAGGGCGCGTAGCCGCCGTGCACGGCGGGCACGTCGGTGGCCTCCAGGGAATTGGTCAGTAGACTGACCTGCACGCCGGTATCAGCGGCGCCGGTGAGGTAAAGCAACCCGGTTTCGCGGGGTACGAAATACGCTGAAACCAATATCAGCTCTTGGTTCACCGCCAGCAGTTCAGGTGCCAGTTGGGTGGTCAACAGCAGGTGCGGGTCCGGCGCGCCTTGGGAAAGAATCTTGCTAGGGGCGTCCCACAGTACCTTGCTGGGTGCCCAGATCAGTTGCTGGCGCCAGTTGTCGAGTTGCGGGTGCTGGCGGTAGCTCATCAAGCGGTCGTAGAGTTTTTTGCGCTTGGCGCTGGCCTCGGCGAGCGAGCGTTCCAGGTCGCGCCGCAGGCCGGCCAGTGCATCGTTGCGGGCGGCGCCGTAAACCTCGCCGATCGGCCGGCTGAGCGCGCTGTTCCAGTATTGGTCGAAGCTGTCGCCCAGTTCCCGCGCGACCGGGCCCATGCCGAGCAAGTCGATGTCAGTGAAATTAAGGTTCGGTTCGGCGTCGAAATACTCATCGCCAATATTGCGCCCGCCAACGATAGCGGCGCTGTCGTCGGCCAGCCACAGCTTGTTGTGCATGCGCCGGTGCTGCTGGCTCAAGTTCATCAATCGCCCCAGCCCACGGGTTACGCCGGTCGCGCGGCCCAGGTGCAGCGGGTTGAATAGCCGTACCTGAATATTCGGGTGGCTGGCGAGCGCGGCAAGCACGTCGTCGAGGCCATCGCTGGTGGTGTCGTCGAGCAGCATGCGCACCCGCACTCCACGGTCGGCGGCCTTGATCAATTCATCGAGCAAGGCCCGAGTGCTCAGACCGTCCTGGACGATGTAGTACTGCAGGTCGATGCTCGACTTGGCGTTGCGAACCAGCTCGGCACGTGCCCGGAACGCCGCGCTGTTGCCAGGCAACAGGTAAAAACCGGAGAGGCCGGCATGGGTGGCGGACTGCGCGAAGATCGGGCGCCCCAGGCTCGACTGCCCGGCTGGGAGCATTTCACTGTGCTGCCGGTGGCTGGGTGGGCTAGCGCAGCCGGCTGCCAGCAACAGTGTGAACAACAGCATCAGGTGCTTCACGCAAAGAGGGTCCGCTCAGGCAAGTGGGCATGTGACACCGAAACGCCAGGCAAGTTAGCCCGCGGCCAGCAACTGCGCGGCGGTTTGCCCCACCTTGCGCACGGCGTCTTCTATCTGCGCGGTGGGGCGTGCCGCGAAGTTCATCCGCAAGCAATGGCGGTATTTGCCCGAGGCCGAGAAAATACTGCCCACGGCAATTTGCACGCCCTGGCCCTTCAGCGCTTGGTTCAGCGCCACCGAATCGAAGCGTTCAGGCAGCTCCAGCCACAGCATGAAACCGCCGCGCGGGCGGCTGACCCGGGTGCCGGCAGGGAAGTAGCGCCGCACCCAGGCGGTCATTTCGTCGCGGCTTTGCTGGTATTGGCCACGCATGCGCCTTACATGGGGCTCATAATGGCCGCCGGCGATGAAGTCGGCGATCGCCAACTGCGGCTGTGTGGCGGTGCAGCCGCTGCCGATGTACTTCATGTGCGCGACTTGCTCCTGGTAGCGCCCCGGCGCCACCCAGCCCATGCGCAGCCCCGGCGCGAGGGTTTTGGAAAACGAACTGCACAGCAGCACCCGGCCGTCGGTGTCGAACGACTTGATCGTGCGCGCGCGTGGGTACTCGTAAGCGAGGTCGCCGTATACATCATCTTCGATGATCGCCACGTCGTAGCGCTGCGCCAGGCTGAGCAGGGCGCGCTTATTGGCCTCGGGCATGATGTAGCCGAACGGGTTGTTGCAGTTGGGGTTAAGTTGGATCACCTTGACCGGCCACTGCTCCAGTGCCAATTCCAGGGCCGGTAGGCTAATGCCAGTGAGTGGGTCGGTGGGGATCTCTAACGCCTTCATGCCGAGCCCTTGCAGGGTTTGCATCGAGCCGAAGAAGCTGGGCGAGTCTACGGCCACGATATCGCCCGGTTGGCACAGCGCCCGCACGCTGCACGACAACGCCTCGTGGCAACCGGCGGTGATCAGTATGTCATCGGCGCCCAGCCGGCAGCCGGAGTTCACCAGCAGGCGGGCGATCTGTTCACGCAGCGCCGGCGTGCCAGGTAACGTGTCGTAATACAGCCCCGGCATGTCCAGGCGCCGGCTCAAGCGGGCGAGGCTGCGCAGTAAGGGCTTGAGGGTGGGGCTGGTGATGTCTGGCATGCCGCAGCCGAGCGCGACTGTATGTTTGCTCGGGCCTTCGCGGACCATCTCGACCACCTGGTCCCACTGGGAAATATCCACTGGCCGTTGAGTCGCACGGCTCACGGCCGGTAGCGCGGGCAAGGTGGCGCCCGCGGTGGCGAAAAACCCCGATTTTGGCCGGGGCGCGGCCAGGCCAGAATCTTCCAGCACCCGGTAGGCCTGCTGTACGGTGCTCAGGCTGACCCCATGCTCGGCGCTCAGTGCCCGCACAGACGGCAAGCGATCACCGGGCCGGTACAACCCTTGTTCGATGCGTTCACCCAGCAATTGGGCCAAATGGAGGTAGAGCGTCATTCACCGGATACCCATACAGATGAGGAATTTTGACGCCATACAGGGCCCGGCTGGCGTTATCTGTATGGTAAATATCCCGAGGTGCTGAGTCTGTATTTAAATAGGCATTAAATCCATTATTTTCTTCCATACAGATAAGCTTTGGAAGGAACAGTACATGGAGCAGATCCGCGGTGTACCCCTGCGGCTTTACCCCACCGAACCTGAACGCCAATGCTGCGTTGCGGCCACCCATGAGGTGGGCGGCCCTGCTGGGCTCGGCTGGCTGGGGGTGTACATTCACCGCTGGCGCACCCGCCAGCAACTGCTGGCGTTGGACCTTGCGCAGCTCAAGGATTTGGGCCTGAGCCGCGCCGATGCGCAGCGCGAAGGGTGCAAACCTTTTTGGAAGGGCTAGCGTGCTGTGTTGAACCCGAAACGGCTATAAGGGCGTGCGCCGCGCAAAGGCGGCGCGCGGTCAGTCTGGCACCGGCAAGTTGAGGCTTTCCTTTACCTCTTCCATCACGATGTAGCTTTTCGATTCACGCACATGGGGCAGCTTCAGCAAGATGTCGCCCAGCAGCTTGCGGTATGAAGCCATCTCGGAAATCCGCGCTTTTACCAGGTAATCGAAGTCGCCCGACACCAAGTGGCACTCCAGCACGTGGGGTAGCCGCAGCACCGCCCGGCGGAAATCGTCGAAGGTGTCGCCCGATTTATAGTCCAGGCTGATTTCGACGAACACCAACAGGCTACCCTTAAGATACTGTGGGTTAAGCCGGGCGTAGTAGCCCATAATGATCCCTTCGCGTTCCAAACGGCGCACTCGCTCCGTGCATGGGGTGGTCGACAAGCCCACTCGCTCACCCAATTCGGTGAATGACAGTCGCCCGTCGGCCTGCAACAGGCGCAGGATGTTGCGGTCGATTTTGTCGAGTTCGCGTTTGCTCTGGTGCTGGGTTCGCATAGGCAATGCCACTCCAAGGGAGCTGTTTCAGCCGGGAATTATCGCCAAATATAGCTTTTTATATAGTGAAAAGCACTGCTTTGCCCTTTCTATACTGCCGCCATCGAAACGTTCTCAAGCATTTTTCGCGCGCTAGGCCGTGCAAGGGGTGAACATGCGTGTGCTGGTACTTGGCGGTGGTGTCATCGGCACCACCAGTGCGTATTACCTGGCCCGCCAGGGCTTCGAGGTGGTGGTGGTCGAGCGCCAGGGCGGCGTGGCGCTGGAAACCAGTTTCGCCAATGCCGGCCAGGTGTCCCCCGGGTATGCCTCGCCCTGGGCCGCGCCAGGTGTACCGCTCAAAGCCATCAAATGGCTGTTGCAACGCCACGCGCCCTTGGCGATCAAGGCCACCGGCGACTTCGACCAGTACCTGTGGATGGCGCAGATGCTGCGTAACTGCACCGCCCACCGCTACGCGATCAACAAAGAGCGCATGGTGCGCTTGTCGGGGTACAGCCGCGATTGCCTCGATGAGCTGCGAGCCGAAACCGGCATCCGCTACGAAGGCCGCGCCCTGGGCACTACCCAGTTGTTCCGCACCCAGGCACAACTGGATAACGCCGCCAAAGACATCGCCGTGCTTGAGCGTGAAGGGGTGCCCTTCGAACTGCTCGACCGTGCCGGCATCGCTCGCGTGGAGCCCGCCCTGGCCGACACCGGCGACCTGCTCGTCGGTGCCTTGCGCCTGCCCGACGACCAGACCGGCGACTGCCAGATGTTCACCACACGCCTGGCCGAGCTGTGCGTGGGGCTGGGGGTGCAGTTCCGTTTTGGCCAGCAGGTGCAGCGCCTGGACTTCGCTGGCGACCGCATCAACGGGGTAATCATCGACGGTAAGCTGGAAACCGCCGACCGCTACGTGCTGGCTTTGGGCAGTTATTCGCCGGCCTTGCTCAAGCCATTGGGCGTAAAGGCCCCGGTGTACCCGCTCAAGGGCTACTCGATGACCATCCCGATCGTCGACGCGGCCATGGCACCGGCCTCGACCATTCTCGACGAAACCTACAAGGTGGCGATCACGCGGTTCGACAACCGTATCCGCGTGGGCGGCATGGCCGAGATCGCAGGTTTTGACCTGTCGCTGAACCCACGGCGCCGTGAAACGCTGGAGATGATCGTCAACGACCTTTATCCTCGCGGCGGGAACCTGCAAGAAGCAAGCTTCTGGACCGGCTTGCGGCCGACCACCCCCGATGGCACGCCCATCGTTGGGGCTACGCCCTACCGCAACCTGTTCCTCAACACCGGCCATGGCACCCTGGGTTGGACCATGGCCTGCGGCTCCGGCCGGCTGCTCGCCGACCTGATGGCGCGTAAAAACCCCCAGATCAGTGCCGAGGGCTTGGATATTTCCCGCTACGGCAAACACCCGGAGATTGCAAAGCATGCCCATACAGCGCCAGCACACCAATGAGCGCATGAGTGAAATCGTGACCCACAACGGCACGGTGTACCTTGCCGGCCAAGTGAGCAACGACGAAAGCGTTGGTATCGAAGAACAAACCCGGCAAACCCTGGCCAATATCGAGCGCTTGCTCGAAGCCGCCGGTACCGACAAAACCAAGCTGTTGTCGGTGACCATTTACCTGCGCGACATCGACCGCCACTTCGCCGGCATGAACAGCGTTTGGGACCAATGGCTGCCCCAGGGCGTGGCCCCGGCCAGGGCTACGGTGCAAGCCAAGCTCTGTGAGCCGTGGATCCTGGTGGAAATGTCGGTGACCGCCGCTACCAACTGAATGCGCCCCACGCCCGGCCCGCTTGGCGCGCGGCCGGGTTTTCTTTGCCCGTAACCCGAATTGACAGAAGACCGCCATGCGCCCAGCCCGTGCCCTGATCGACCTGCAAGCCCTGCGTGACAACTACCGCTTCGCCCGTAAGCTTGCCGGCAGCCGAGCCTTGGCGGTGATCAAGGCAGACGCCTACGGCCATGGCGCGGTGCGCTGCGCGCAGGCCCTGCATGCCGAGGCCGACGGTTTTGCCGTGGCCTGTATCGAAGAAGCGCTTGAGCTGCGTGCCGCCGGGGTGCAGGCGCCGGTGTTGTTGCTCGAAGGTTTTTTCGAGGCCACCGAGCTTGCGCTGATCGCGGAACACCGGCTGTGGTGCGTGGTGCATTCGCTGTGGCAACTGCAAGCCATCGAACAGGCCAGCCTCAGCCAGCCGATCCAGGTATGGCTCAAGCTCGACACGGGGATGCACCGTGTTGGCCTGCAACCCGGCGACTATGCCGCGGCGTACCGGCGCCTGCAGGCCAGTGGTAAGGTCAGCAAGGTGGTGATGATGAGCCACTTTGCTCGGGCCGACGAACTGGGCAGCCCTGCCAGCAACGACCAAACCGCGGTGTTCCGGGCCGCCACCCAGGGCCTGGGCGCGGAAACCAGCTTACGCAACTCACCGGCGTTGCTCGGCTGGCCCCAACTGCCCAGCGACTGGGTGCGCCCCGGCATCATGCTGTATGGCGCCAGCCCGTTCGAAGAGGCCCAGGCCAATGCTTCGCGGCTCAAGCCGGTAATGACGCTGGAATCGAAAGTGATAGGCGTGCAGCAACTGGGCCCCGGTGAGCCGGTGGGCTACGGCGCACAATTCGTGACCGACAAGCCCATGCGCGTGGGCGTGGTCGCCATGGGTTACGCTGACGGCTACCCGCGCCACGCGCCCACCGGCACCCCGGTGTGGGTAGCCGGCCAGCGCAGCCGGCTACTGGGGCGGGTGTCGATGGACATGCTGAGCATCGACCTTACCGAAGTACCGGCCGCGACCGTGGGCAGCCCGGTAGAGCTGTGGGGGCGCAATGTACTCGCCAACGACGTCGCCAGTGCCGCCGGCACCATCGCCTACCAACTATTTTGTAATGTGCGGCGCGTGCCGCTCGTTTATCAAGGTTGACCGCGTTGAAGGGCGGGCCGTGTTGTAAATACTGAACAGGGTTGCCATGATACCTGTCCGAACCACAACGGCCGCGCCTTCACAAGGAACCCCCCATTGGACGTCGGTGAACGACTTCAAGCCATTCGCAAGCTCAAGGGCTTGTCTCAGCGCGAACTCGCCAAACGCGCGGGGGTGACCAACAGCACCATCTCGATGATCGAAAAAAACAGCGTGAGCCCCTCGATCAGCTCGTTGCGCAAGGTGTTGAGCGGCATCCCCATGTCCATGGTCGAATTCTTTTCCGAAGAGCTAGAAGCGCAAAACCCTACCCAAATCGTGTACAAAGCCCACGAACTGATCGACATCTCCGACGGCGAAGTGACCATGAAGCTGGTCGGCAAGGCCCACACCGGCCGCGCCATTTCGTTCCTGACCGAAACCTACCCGCCAGGCGCCGACACCGGCACCGACATGCTCGCCCACGATGGCGAGGAAACCGGCATCCTCATTGAAGGGCGGCTTGAATTGACCGTGGGGTTGGAAACCTTCGTGCTCGAGGTGGGCGATAGCTACTACTTCGAAAGCAGCCGGCCGCACCGCTTTCGCAACCCCTTCGACGTGCCGGCACGGTTGGTCAGCGCGGCGACGCCTGCAAATTTCTAGGTTTCAGCGGGGCCGTCGCAATGGCCTCCCAGGCCGGCTTTTCTTGCGTGGCCTGATGGCCCCTCTGCAACCCGTTATGCCTGCCCAAAAATAGGTGGCGCGCACCGGCGCGATTACCCACTGAACATTGCCCCACGCCCCCCGGTCCAACCACCATTCCCACCCCCCGAACGGAGGCGACGCCGGTGGAATATTGTTCGATCGACCGAGCGGTGGACGCGGCGCTGGAGCGCCTGCCGGCCCATATCCACATGGGCCTGCCGCTGGGCCTGGGCAAGCCCAATCGCTTCGTCAACGCCCTGTATGCGCGTATCAAGGCCCTGCCCGGGCGCCCACTCACGATTTACACGGCGTTAGTGCTGGGCCGGCCGGCGTTGGGCGATGGGCTGCAAAAGCGCTTGCTCGAGCCGTTCGTGGAGGCGGTGTACGGTGACTACCCGGAGCTTGAATTCCTCGCGGACCTACGCAGCGGTAACTTGCCGGCCCACGTGAGCGTGGAGCAGTTCTTCATGCAGCCGGGCGCATTGGTCGATTGCGCGCTGGCGCAACAGAGCTACGTGAGCAGCAACTACAGCCACGCCGCGCGTGACATCGACGCGCGCGGTTTGAACCTTGTGGCGCAGTTGGTGGCGCAGCACCCGGCGCGCCCCGGGCGTTTGAGCCTGAGCTGCAACCCGGACCTCACCCTGGACCTGTTGCCGCGCCTGGCCAAACGCCGCGAAGCGGGGGAGGCGATTATGCTGTTGGCGCAGGTCCATGAGCACTTGCCTTACATGCCCGGCTCGGCCGAATTGGACGAGGGCACGTTCGACCTGTTGCTCGATGAGCCGGAGCGCAGCACGTTGTTTTCCACGCCGAACATGCCGGTGGGCACCCAAGACCATTTCATCGGCCTGCTTACCAGCGCGCTGATCCGTGACGGCGGTACGTTGCAGGTCGGCATCGGTTCAATGGGCGATGCCCTCACCGCCGCCCTGCTCGCGCGCCAGGCCAATAACAGCGCGTACCAAGCGTTGTTGGGCGAACTGGACCTTACCGCCATTCAGCCAACCCTGGACCGAGAAGGCGGCACCGCGCCATTCGCCAAGGGCCTGTACGGTTGCAGCGAAATGTTCGTCAATGGCTTGCTGGTATTGGCCGAGGCCGGCGTGCTGCGCCGACGGGTGCACGCCGATGCCGAGCAGCAGGCGCGGGCCAATGCCGGGGCGAACGAGCCCGGCGGGGTGCTGGCCCATGGCGGGTTTTTCCTGGGCCCGCAGCGCTTTTACGAACGGCTGCGCGACTTGCCACTGGAGGTGCGCGCGCAGTTCGACATGACAGCCATCAGCTACATCAACGAGTTGTACGGCGACGAAACGCTCAAGCGCCTGCAACGCGTGGATGCGCGCTTCGTCAACACGGCGGTAAAGGTCACCTTGCTGGGCGCGGCGGTGTCGGACCAACTCGACAACGGGCAGGTGCTCAGCGGTGTAGGCGGGCAGTACAACTTCGTGGTGCAAGGCCATGCCCTGGAAGGCGCACGTTCGGTGCTGGTGTTGCGCAGTTGGCGCGAAAGCGGCGGGGCGGTGAGTTCGAACATCGTTTGGGATTACGGGCACTGCACCATCCCGCGGCACCTGCGTGACATCGTGGTGACCGAGTACGGCATCGCCGACCTGCGCGGCAAAACCGACGCCCAGGTGATCGAAGCGTTGGTGAACATCGCCGACTCGCGCTTTCAACCCACCTTGATCGACCAGGCACAAATGGCCGGTAAGCTGCCACGGGATTTTCGGCTGGCCCCGGGTTATGCCGTGAACACCTTGGAGCGCCTGGAAGCGATTCGCGCGCGGCATCCACAGTTGTTCCCCGAGTACCCACTGGGCTGCGATTTCAGCCGGGTGGAGCGCGACTTGCTGCGGGCGCTGAACTGGCTCAAAAGCAAGTATCACCTCACCGAGCTGTTCGACTTGGGCAGGGCTGCCCTGGACGCCCCGGAGCCGAGCCTGTACCCGGAGCACCTGCAGCGCATGCAACTGGCCGAGCCCCACGGGTTGCGCGAAGACGTCCAGCAGCGCCTGCTGCTGGCCGCCCTGCAGGCTACCCGCCCGCCCGAGCCGCTGGGGTTGCTGGCGCCCTGATCAGTCGAGGAAGGTCACGCGACCGCTGGCCAGGGAACTCACCCGGGCCAATGACTCGACCCGGTACCCTTGGGCGTCCAGTTCGGCGCGGCCGGCCTGAAATGACTTTTCGATAACGATACCCAGGCCGGCGAGGGTTGCCCCGGCTTGCTGGATGATCGAAATCAGCGCCTGGGCCGCGCGGCCGTTGGCCAGGAAATCATCGATGATCAGCACGTGGTCATCAGCGCCCAGATGGCGGGGTGAGATGGCCACCATGCTGTTGTGTTGCTTGGTGAACGAATACACCTCGGCCACCAGCAGGTGTTCGGTCAGGGTGAGCGAGGCGTGTTTGCGTGCGAAAATCACTGGCACGCCCATTATTAGCCCGGT
Organism: Pseudomonas typographi; assembly: GCF_014694385.1. GTDB lineage: Bacteria > Pseudomonadota > Gammaproteobacteria > Pseudomonadales > Pseudomonadaceae > Aquipseudomonas > Aquipseudomonas typographi. The sequence goes on from NZ_JAAOCA010000007.1 coordinate 75,998, forward strand.
CATCACCGCCGGGGCAATGCCGGAGGCTTCCAGGGTCACGATCTTGGTCACGCCCGTGCCCTCGAAGCGGCGGGCGAACTCAGCGCCGATGGCGTGCATCAGCTGTGGGTCGATCTGGTGGTTAAGGAAGGCGTCTACCTTCAGTACCTGCTCGGAGAGCACGATGCCTTCTTCGCGAATTTTTTGCTGCAGTGCGTGCACGGTGAGTCCTCGGTTCAGCGCTTGAGCATGGCACGGATGTCGGCCAATGCGTGGTTGCCGCGGGCGGCCTTGACCTCGACGGGGGCGTCTTCCTGGCCCTCCCAGGTGAGGTCGTCGGGGGGCAGTTCGTCGAGAAAACGGCTGGGCAGGCAGTCGATCACTTCGCCGTATTGCTTGCGCTTGGCCGCAAAGGTAAAGGCCAGGGTTTGCCGCGCGCGGGTGATACCCACGTAGGCCAGGCGGCGCTCTTCTTCGATGGTGTCTGCCTCGATGCTGGAACGGTGCGGGAGGATTTCCTCTTCCATGCCCAGGATGAACACGTAGGGGAATTCTAGGCCCTTGGACGCATGCAGGGTCATCATCTGCACGCCGTCGGCCCCTTCTTCTTCCTCCTGCTGGCGTTCGAGCATGTCGCGCAGTACCAGTTTGCCGATGGCATCCTCGATGGTCATGTCGCCGTCTTCGTCTTTTTCCAGGGTGTTCTTCAGCGCGTCGATCAAGAACCACACATTGCTGATGCGATAGTCGGCGGCTTTGTCGCTGGAGCTGTTCTGGCGAATCCAGTTTTCGTAGTCGATGTCGGTGACCATGCTGCGCAGCGCCTGGATCGGCTCGCTCAGTGCCACCTGCTGGCGCACGTTGTCCATCCAGCGCTTGAAGCGCTGCAAGCGGTCGACGAACCGCGCGTCCAGATGCTGGGCCAAGCCCAACTCGTCACAGGCGCCATACATCGACACCTCGCGCTCGGTGGCATAGTTGCCAAGTTTCTCCAGCGTGGCCGAGCCGATTTCCCGCCGTGGTACGTTGATCACCCGCAAAAAGGCATTGTCGTCATCGGGGTTCACCAGCAGGCGTAGGTAAGACATCACGTCTTTCACTTCTTGGCGGGCGAAGAAGCTGGTGCCGCCGGATAACCGGTAAGGCACCTGGTAGTGCTGCAGCTTGAGCTCGATCAGCTTGGCTTGGTAGTTACCCCGGTAAAGGATAGCGAAGTCCTTGTAGGGGCGGTCGGTACGCAGGTGCAAGGTGAGGATCTCCATCGCCACCCGCTCGGCTTCGGCTTCTTCGTTCTTGCAGCGGATCACGCGGATCTCGTCACCATGGCCCATCTCGCTCCACAGCTGCTTTTCGAACGCGTGGGGGTTATTGGCAATCAGCACGTTGGCGCAGCGCAGTATCCGGCTGGTAGAGCGGTAGTTCTGTTCGAGCATCACCACCTTCAGCGAGGGGTAATCGTCTTTGAGCAGCATGAGGTTCTCAGGCCGCGCACCGCGCCAGGCGTAGATCGATTGGTCATCGTCGCCGACCACGGTGAACTGGTGGCGCAGGCCGATCAGCAACTTTACCAGCAGGTACTGGCTGGCGTTGGTGTCTTGGTATTCGTCTACCAGCAGGTAGCGCACACGGTTTTGCCAGCGTTCGAGCACATCGGGCTGTTCCTGGAACAGCTTGACTGGCAGCAATATCAAGTCGTCGAAGTCCACCGCGTTGAACGCCCGCAGGGTGCGTTGGTAATGGGCATACACGATCGCAGCAGTTTGTTCGCGGGGGTTGCGTGCTTCGGCCAGGGCCTGCTCGGGTAGCACCAGGTCGTTCTTCCAGGCGCCGATCATGTGCTTGATCTCGTCAGCGCCGTCGTCGCCGGAGTACTCCTTTTGCATGATGTCGGTCAGCAGGCTTTTGATGTCGGACTCATCGAAAATCGAAAAGCCGGGTTTGTAACCCAGCCGCGCGTGCTCCTTGCGGATGATGTTCAGCCCCAGGTTGTGGAACGTGCACACGGTAAGCCCGCGAGCTTCGCCGGGGCGCAGAAGGGTGCCGACGCGCTCTTTCATCTCGCGCGCGGCCTTGTTGGTAAATGTCATGGCCACGATGTACTGGGCGCGGATGCCGCACTGCTGGATCAGGTGGGCGATCTTGCGGGTAATCACGCTGGTTTTGCCGGAGCCTGCGCCGGCGAGTACCAGCAGCGGGCCGCCGACGTAGTTCACGGCTTCTTGCTGCCGGGGGTTGAGTCGGGACATGGGGGGCATCTAAACCGGTAAAAAGGCCGTGCATTTTAACAGGGTCCGGCCCGGTTGCCGCGGCCACCTGACGTAGCGCAACGGTTGGCGCAACAAAATTTGCCGGATTTGATACTTTGCATCAGGATGCATGCGGAACTTGTTGCTTTTGCCGCTATGGCAAGTCATTAAGATTCGTGTGTTTTCAATTGAGGCCAGCGGCTTCCAGCCCGCCGGTACTGACAATGCTAAGGAGCTCGCGTGGCTACGCCGCTAGAACCTACCCGCCTGCTATTGCTGGCTGAACAGGCGGTTTGGGCTGCAACGTTGCATGAGTGCCTGGCACCGTTTGGCGATGCTTATGTGCTGATCAGCGCGCCGAGCTGGGCGGTGGTCAGCAGCTTGTTCGAACATGACCGCCAGGCCGTGCTGCTGACCACGCCCAAGCTGCAACCGGCAGACCTGGCCTGCCAGATGGCGCAAGTGCTGTTGCTGGAAGCCGAACCTGCCGAGCCGCCGCAAAGCGCCAGCGACTGGTTGGTACGCAGTACCCTCAACCCGGATACGTTGCGCCGTTGCCTGCGCCATGTGCGCGAGCGCACCTCGCTGGAAAGCACGCTGCAGCGCCTGGCCGAGGAAGACCCGCTGACCGGCATCGCTAACCGCCAAGGCTTCCAGACCCTGCTTGCCGGCCGTTTGGCCAGTACCGAAGGCCGCGGCTTGGCACTGGGCCACCTGGACTTGGATAACTTTCGCCACGCCAACGACTCACTGGGCCACCAAGCCGGCGACCGGCTGATTCTGCAAGTGGTCGCGCGGCTCAAGGCGCAATTGGAGCCAGGTGACTACCTGGCGCGCCTGGGCAGCGATGAATTCGCCCTGCTGCTCGACACCCGCGGCGACGCGCAACGCGCCGAGCGCATGGCTGAGCGCATCGTCGAGGCCATGGCCGAACCCTACTGGGTCGATGGCGAAAGCCTGCTGCTCGGCTGTAGCCTGGGCGTGGCCCATGGCCGCGCCAAAGCCGGCGCAGACCCACTGATGTGGCACGCGCACATCGCCATGCAGCAGGCCAAGGGTATCCAAGGCTGCACCTACCATGTGTTCAACGAGCGCATCAACCGCAACGCCCGGAACTTGGCAGACCTCGAAAGCGAGTTGCGCCGGGCTTTGCGGCGGGACGAACTGGAACTGCACTACCAGCCGCGGCTGGACCTCACCAGCGGGCAGGTGGTGGGGCTCGAGGCGTTGGTGCGCTGGCGCCATGCCGAACGTGGCCTGTTACCGCCCAGCGAGTTCGTGCCCCTGGCCGAGCAAAGCGGGTTGATCGTACCCTTGGGCTACTGGGTTATCTCCCGGGCACTGTACGACATGCAGAACCTGCGCGAAGCAGGCGTGGCGCCGCTGCACATGGCGGTTAACCTGTCGTTTCGCCAGTTCCAGGACAGCCAGCTGCTCTCGGCCCTGAGCCGGCTGATCGACGAGCGCGGTATCGATGCCAGATGGTTGGAGTTCGAGCTGACCGAAACCGCCGTAATGCGCCGCAATGAGTTAGTGCGGTACACCATGGACGCGCTGGGCAAGCTAGGGGTGCGTTTTTCGCTGGATGACTTCGGTACCGGGTTCTCCTCGTTCGTGCATTTGAACAGCCTACCCATCGCCCTGCTCAAGGTAGACAAAAGCTTCGTGGAGGGCATGGAGGCGCGCCCCGAGAACCGCCAACTGGTCCACGCCATGGTGAACCTGGCGCATAACCTGAACCTGGAAGTCGTCGCCGAAGGCGTGGAAACCTCGGCGCAAATGGAGTTGTTGCGCAGCTTCGGCTGCGACCAGGTGCAGGGTTATCTGATCAGCAAACCGTTACCGATGGTGGCGTTGCAGGCGTATTTGCAGCAGCGCCAGAGCGCCGCAAGCGGCTGACCCGCCATTCGAAACCCAGGCACAGCGTGGTGGCCGCGCAGCCCAACCCCGCGGCCAGGCCCCACCAGATGCCTTGTGGCCCCCAACCCGCGTGGAACGCCAGCAGCCAGGCGATAGGCGCGCCGATCAACCAATAGCAACACAGGCCGATCAAGAACGTGAGGCGGCTGTCTTTGAGGCCGCGAATGGCCCCCATGGCGATGGTTTGCACGCCATCGAACAGCTCGAACCACGCGGCCACCGCCAACAGGCTGACCGCCAAGCTGAAGACCGCGGCAAAGGCTGGGTCGTTGGCGTCGATGAACAGCCCGATGATGGCCTTGGGCGCTAACCAGAACAGCAGCGAAAAGCCCAACATCACCAGTGCGCCAAAGCCGATGCCGACCCGCCCGGCCTTGCGCGCCAGGTGCAACTCGCCCGCCCCGTGGTGGCGGCTGACCCGTAGCGTGACCGCATACGAAAGCCCCACCGGCACCATGAAGGCGACCGATACCACTTGCAGGGCGATCTGGTGTGCGCCCAATTGGGCGCTGCCCATGGTGCCGATGCACAGCGCCGCAAAGGCGAACAGCCCCACTTCGACGGCGTACGTACCACCAATAGGCAAGCCGAGGCGCCATAGCTCGCCCACACTGCGCCAGTCTGGCCGCCCTAGGCCCCTAAGGATCGCAAATGCGCGATAAGCCGGCGCCGCGCCGATGTACAGCGCCAGCGCCACGGCCATGCCATTGGCAACGATGGCAGTGACCAAACCGATGCCGGCCAAGCCCAACCTTGGCAGGCCGAACCAGCCATCGATCAGCGCCAGATTCAGCAGCGCATTCAGCCCGGCCGCCAGCAGGCTGATAATCATCACCGGCCCGGCCTTGCCCATGGCGCTGGTAAAACCGCGCAACGCCATGAACGTCATGGCGCCGGGCAGGGCCAGCGGTAATATCCGCAAGAATTGCTCGGCGTGGCCGACGTTCTCGGGCGTTTGCCCCAGTAGCGCCAGCAGCGGGCCCAGGTTCCACAATAGCAGCGCCCCTGCCGCGCCCAGCAGCCAGCCCAGCCATAACCCCGCCCGCGCCAGGCGCGCAGCGCCGGCGGCATCGTTGGCACCGTGCCGGTTGGCCACCAGGGTGCCGACCGCCGCAATCACGCCGAAGCAGAAGATCGCCACGAACGAATAGCTCGCCGCGCCCAGCCCGCCACCGGCCAAATCCTCCGGGCTGAGCCGCGCCATCATCAGCGTGTCGGTCAATACCATCAGCATGTGCGCCAACTGCGAAGCGATCAGCGGGCCGGCCAGCTGTAGCAGGGCGGCCAATTCGGAACGGGTGGTGGCGCGGGGCATAGTGAGTTTTTCTAAGCGAACGGGTAGAGAGTGGGGAGGCGGGAGTCTGCGCCTTGCGCTGGCGATGCGCAAAAGGATAATAGCGATGGCTGGCATGAGTTTAACTCATGCTGGAGCCCCCCATTGGCTGCAGCGCATGGGTCTGGCCGAACACGTGCCATTACAGGGCGGGCAGGTATTCGATACGCTGGAGATGGGTATGATCGCCGCCGCCCGCGGCTACGGCGTGTCGATCGGTGACCTGATGATGGTCGCCGAGGATGTCGCCCAAGGCCGCCTCGCGCTGCCCTGGCCCACCGCAGTGCCCAGCGGCGAGCGTTACTACCTGGTGTGGCCGCGGACACGCCCGGGGGGCGATCGGCTGCAGCGGCTCAGCGAATTCTTGCAACAAGAGGTGGCCGCTACCGTACTGCCGCAGGTAACCATCCTTCAGTAATGGCTAATCAATAGCTAATTATGCGCTCAGGTATTTTGAGTGGCTGCCGATATAGGCTGCGAGGGAACAGCCGTTCCATAACACTTTCAACGTTACATCAGGTGCCACGCAGACCGGTTTCAGCCGGCGGCCCAGGAGCTCAACTTGACCCAGCCTCGTGCACGCATCGCCTCGCAGCTAGGCCTCGCCTTGGCGATTATCTTGATCGTCGTCATCAGCCTCAGCACTGCCCTTGCCTTGCGCTCGCTCAGCAGCGCCAACCTGGCCACCCGTGAAGATCACATGGCCAGCGAAGCGCGCTTGCTGGCCGACCAACTCGACACCTTCCAGAACACCTTGCGCATCAGTACCCAGCGCCTGAGCGGGCTGTTCGGGTCCCGTTTCGCCGCCGGGCTGGCGCTGGCCCCCGAGCAACCGGTGATGGTGGCCGGGGCCAACACCCCTGGGCTGTTGCTGGGCGATACGGTATTGAACAACAACACCCATGAGGTAGACGATTTTCGCAAGATGACTGAAGGCGTGGCCACGGTGTTCGTGCGCAGTGGGGATGAATTCGTGCGTATCAGCACCTCATTGACCAAACAAGACGGCAGCCGCGCAATCGGCACCCAGCTCGACCACGCCCACCCTGCTTACCCGCGCCTGCTCGCCGGCCAAGGCTATGTGGGCGCGGCGGTACTGTTCGGGCGCAGTTACATGACCCAGTACACGCCGGTGCGCGATACCAGTGGCAAGGTGATCGCCGTGTTGTTCGTAGGGTTCGACTACACCGAGGCGCAAGCGGCGCAGTTCGAAAAACTGCGCCAGTTTCGCATTGGCAAAACCGGCTCGCTGGCCCTGCTCGATGCACAGAACCATTGGCTGGTGGCGCCGTTTGGCGTGAGCGCCCCCGACCAGGCCGTACAGGCTATCCAGCCAGCACTCGCACCGGCCCACGGCGGTTTTTGGAGCGACGGCCAGCAGGGTTTTTATTCCCTGGCGGTGCCGTTCGCCCCAGGGCCTTGGCGCGTGGTAGCAAGCATGCCCAAGGCCGAGCTGAACGAAGTGACTTGGGCGGTAGGCGAGCAATTGGTGATCGGCAGCCTGTTGGCCACGTTGATCGCCGTAGCGGTGGCGGTGTGGCTGCTGCGCCGGCGCCTGGCCCCGCTCGGTGCGCTGGTGGCACAGGCTGAGGCGTTGGGCGCCGGGGATCTCGGTGCACGCTCGGCGGTGGCCGGGAACGACGAAATCACCCAATTGGCCGCAAGCTTCAACCACATGGGTGAGGCCCTGGCCAGCATGGTGCAGCATATTCGCGATGCCTCCGAGCAGGTGAACCACCGCGCCAAAGCCCTCAACGGGCTCTCCAGTGGCGCTTACGAAGGCATGGAGCAGCAGTCGGACGAGATCACTAGCATGGCGGGGGCCGTGGAACAATTCAGCGCCACTTCCCAGCACATTGCCGAGAACATGAGCAGCACCGAGCGCATGGCCCGCGACAACATGCAGCACACTCAGGTCGGGCGCGCATCAATGGACCAGGCCTCGGCTTCGTTGGAGCAGATCGCCGGCGCGCTGGGCGAAACCGCCAAGGTGATCGATACGTTGGGCCAGCGTTCACAAGAAATCGGTGGCATTGTCAGTGTGATCACCTCGATTGCCGAACAAACCAACTTGCTGGCCCTGAACGCCGCTATCGAAGCGGCCCGGGCAGGCGAGCAGGGCCGTGGCTTTGCCGTGGTGGCCGACGAAGTGCGCAGCCTGGCCTCGCGAACCCGCCAGGCCACGGACGAAATTTCCCAGATGATCGGCAGCATCCAGCAGCAAACCGCCCAGGCCGTGCAAACGATGGAGCAAGGTAACACGCTGATGCGTGAAGGCTTGGAGCGCAACGGCAAGGTCGCCAGCGCGCTGTCGAACATCGACCAGCAAAGCCGCGCCGCGGGCGAGCAGTTCGCGGCCATTGCCACCGCCACCCAACAACAGAGCACCACGGCGACGGTGCTCAGCGGCAACCTGCACAGCATTGCCCAGGTCAATAGCGAGCAGCGCCAGGTGGTCTCCGAGCTGGCGGTAACGGCCCAGGAACTGGACGCGCTAGCCGTTGAACTGCGCCGGGAAGTCGATAGGTTCAGGGTTGCACATTGACCCGCTTGCAACGTTAGGCTCGCAAGCCACACGCGGCGGGCCTAACGCCAGGCAGCCAGGGCCAGCTTCGCCGGCCCCTAACGTTTGCCGCTTACTGCTCCATGTCGATCACGATCCGCCCCTCGATCGTGCCGGCGCGCATCTGGTCGAACACGCCATTGATGTTTTCGAGCTTTTCGGTGGCCACGGTGGCCTTGACCTTGCCTTCAGCGGCGAAGTCCAGCGCCTCTTGCAGGTCTTGCCGGGTGCCGACGATCGAACCACGCACGGTGGTGCCGTTTAACACCATGTCGAAGATCGACATCGGGAAGTCCCCAGGTGGAAGGCCGTTCAGGGTGATGGTGCCGCCACGCCGGGTCATGCCCATCGCCTGCTCGAAGGCCTTGGGCGATACCGCCGTGACCAATGCCCCGTGGGCACCGCCGATCTGTTCCTTCAGGTACTTGGCCGGGTCCAGCTCGCGGGCATTGACCGTGACCGTGGCACCCAGCCGGCGTGCCAGGTCGAGCTTGGCGTCGTCGATATCCACTGCCGCTACGTTCATGCCCATGGCCTTGGCGTATTGCACGGCCATGTGCCCAAGCCCACCGATGCCCGAAATCACTACCCACTGGCCGGGCTTGGTTTCGGTCATCTTCAAGCCCTTGTACACGGTCACACCCGCACACAGTATCGGGGCTATTTCGACGAAGCCGATAGTGTCCGGCAGCTTGCCCACATAGTTGGCATCGGCCAGGGTGTACTCGGCAAAGCCGCCGTTCACCGAGTAACCGGTGTTCTCCTGGGTTTCGCACAGGGTTTCCCAGCCGCCCAGGCAGTGTTCGCAGTGGCCGCAGGCTGAGTACAGCCACGGCACGCCCACGCGGTCGCCTTCCTTCACGTGTGTCACGCCCGCGCCCACCGCCACCACATGCCCCACGCCTTCGTGTCCAGGAATGAACGGCGGGTTGGGTTTGGCCGGCCAGTCGCCTTCGGCAGCGTGCAGGTCGGTGTGGCAAACACCCGAGGCGGCGACCTTGACCAGAAGCTGCCCCGGGCCGGGGGTGGGCACCGGCACTTCGCGTATCGCCAAGGGCTGGCCAAAGGCATGGACGACCGCGGCTTTCATTGTTTTAGTCATGAACCGTTCCTTAATAGTGGAGGCGTGAAGGCGCCGATGTGGGCGCCACCGAAAAGGAGCAAGCCCCGGGCCGCTCACCGGAACGCCTCTACGTCAGGGCTTCGGTGTGTGGTGTGGGCGCGCCTAGTACAATCTTGAAACATTTTAAGTGACAGAGTGTGCCGGCGCCGGCACAGCCGGCATTGACCCACAGCAGCAAAAAGGTTAATCAGCACGGCCACGCGCTATGGAAGCCGAACGTTTAAGGACCCCGCTACATGAACAAAATAGCAACCCTCGGCGCCGCCGTTGTCATCGTGGTTGGTGTCGCGGCCATCGGTGGTGCCTGGTACACCGGCACCCGCATCGAGCCACTGCTCAACGAGCAGGTGGCCAACATCAACCAACAATTGGCGCCCGCCCTGGCCGGGCAGGGCTTAAGTGCCAATGTGGCCCTGGTATCGTTCGAGCGGCATGTGTTCTCCAGTGAGGCGCACTATGTGGTCACGGTGCAAAGCCCGGACCTCAACGGCGGCGCACCGGCCGCCCTGAACGTCGCCGAACACATCGAGCACGGCCCGTTTCCCTGGTCACGGCTCAAAGCGCTGGATGTGCTGCCGGTAATGGCCAGCAGCCAATTCACCTTGCAACGCAGCGGCGAACTGCAACCCTGGTTCGACCTGACCCACGGCGCGGCACCGATCAGCGGCCAGGCCACGTTGGGCTACGACCAAGCGGTGAATGCGAGCCTTCAGGTGTTGCCACTGCGTTGGGCCGACCCCCGCGGCACCCTGGCGTTTTCCGGCCTGAACGCCCATGTCGAGGGCAACGCCGAGGGTAAAAAGCTGCAAGTGACCGCTGCCCTGGACCACCTCGATGCCCTGCTGCACGGCCCGGAGGGCGATGCGCACCTGCAACTTCAAGGGGTCACGCTCAAAAGCGGCGGGCTGAAAGGGCAGTCCGGCTTTTACCTGGGCACCAGCGAAGTGCAAGCCGCCAGCGGCCTATTGGCGCTGCCGAACGAACCGGCCGTGGCGCTGGAAGGCTTTTTGGGCGTAGGCAGCCTTGAAGAAATCGACGGCAAGCTAAAGGGTTCCACTGACTACACCCTGGCCAGCCTGCAGGTGGGCGGCAAGCCTATCGGCAGCTTGCAGATGCGCTGGGTCATCGACCGCTTCGATGCCGCCGCCACCCAGGAGCTGATCACGCTGTATCAAAACAAACTGCAACCCCAGGCGCAGGCCGCCGCCGAGGCGGGCGTACCGTTCACCCCGCAATTGAGCCCCGCCGACCAACTGCTAGTGCAAGCCAGCGCGCTGCGCTTGCTCGCCGGCCAACCGCACATCGCCTTGGAGAATGTCGGGCTCAAAACCGCCAATGGCGAAAGCCACTTCAGCCTTGCCCTGGACCTGGCCAAACCGGCCGACCTGAACCAGCCCGCCGAACAACTGCTGCAGCAGATGATCCAGCGCCTGGATGCGAAGCTGGCCGTGTCGACGCTGAGCCTGAAGGACCTGGCCACCGTCCAGGGCCAACTGCAAGGCCAAACCGACGCCGCCATCCTTGCCCGCAACGCCGAAGGCGCCGCCAACCTCGCCGCGACACTCGCCACTTTGCAGGGTGTAGGCCGGGTCGAAGGCAATGACATTCGCTCAGACCTGCACTATGAAAACGGCGTGGTCGACTTCAACGGGCAGAAGATGACGCCGGAGGCGTTTGTGCAGTTTATGGCGGCAAAGGTGGGCAGGGGGTAAGGGCGCGGCTGATCGAGAGTAGGGTCGGTGGCGGGCGGCCGCTGGCCGCTAAGGGAGCGCCTGGGTTTTCCGTCGCGTTGTAAACCAACAGGTGAACGAACACTTGGAACGGGGGCGGCAGGCGTGCGCGCGATCGATGCTGGCCACGAAAAAAGCACCACAGCGCCAAGGCCTTTACCGATATAGGGTGCGCCAGAAAGGGTTGTGAACATCCTCGGGCTGTACGACCTTGATAAGGTTGTGATCAAGCACTTCGAAGCATGTGAGCACATGCGCAACCGCATCCAGCGCATCGAAGCCGACATGCACTGCCACCTCTAGGATGGCGGTTGAGGGGTTAGCCGATGCGTACACGACGTTACGACCGGGCGAGTTCCAGCGGCCACCCGGCTTGTGGGCCCTCACGCCACTGTACCGAGTGTCCTTGTAGAGCTCGCGATCAAGGCGCCATGTGTACCCTGAGCCAGACCAAGGCAATGGGTTCACTGATGCCGTACTCGATGCGCTCCAGATAATCCTCGAGGGTCTGAAGCGCCACGGGGTTGTCGATAACGTCCAGCGGCACGTCGCCTGCGCCTTTCTCAATCAGCTCGGTCAATGCAATAGTGGGCTTGGTCGCCGCGGTTCTCCTAGTCAGCGTTTTTTTCTTCGCCAACTCATTGTCAGCCAAGAACCACGATGACCAATTTCTTTCGCACAGGGCGCCTTCGGTGGGTTCGGCTACACCATTTCCCAGGACACGATCGGTGCTCAATTCCTGGACCGTTGGATTCGACTTAATTTTTCCCAATTTTCCATTTGTTACGACACCGGATTTGAGATATTTTTTCCTGGATATGCGCCAACTCCCTGATAAAACGGGGCTTTCAAGGCTTGCTTTTAAGATAGTCTGACACCCCTATCAAGATAATTTACCCCATGGCTAAATTTCTCCACCACGACCTAGGTCTGTTGAATCCCTCCTATGACTCGCCGCTTGTCGATGTGCTTGGCGAGCTTGAGCACCTGCGGCGGTTGAGGTTGGAGGGCGACACCCCCGCCCCCGTTTTTTTCCAATTGAAGTCGATTTTCCATGCGCTGGAGAGCCTAGGTTCAGCTCGGATCGAGGGCAACCATACGACCCTTGCCGACTACATCGAAAGCCGGGTTGACGGCACCGCCGATAGCACGGACCAATTGCTGGAGGTCGCGAATATCGAGAGAGCCATGGACTACATTGAACAGGTCATGGCGCACGGAGCTGCTCTTTCTGAGCGCACGATCCGCGAGCTTCATGAAATGACAGTTCAAGGATTGGAACGGGAAGGAGACAGGACGCCAGGAGCTTATCGCAACGGCGTTGTGAAGATTGCGCAGTCCGAACACTTACCTCCCGATGCCATCCAGGTACCGGGCTACATGGAGGAGCTTGTCAGTTTTGTAAATCGAGCCGACCCTTCGAAATACGATCTGATGAAGGTTGCGCTGGCCCACCACAGATTTGGCTGGATTCACCCCTTCGGTAACGGCAATGGGCGGGTGGTGAGATTGCTTACCTATGCGCTTCTGATGAAGTACGGTTTCAATGTAAACACCGGGGGGCGTGTGCTGAACCCCACCGCGGTGTTCTGCAATGATCGGGAAAAGTATTACTCGATGTTGGCACAGGCTGACAAAGGTACACCAGAAGGTCTGGAAGCGTGGTGTGGCTATGTTCTTGAAGGAATCCGAGACGAGCTTGCGAAAGTAGACAAGCTAACGGATTACAGCTACCTAACGAACTCCATCCTTTTCCCAGCCCTCAGTCTCGCCAAGGCCCGGGAATGGATTACCGCGCCGGAAGAACAAATACTGGCTTTGGCTATTAAGTTGAAGGTGGTGAAATCGGCCGATATCGCGAAGGTATTGCCCAAGCTAAACAGTGGGCAGCGGACTTATCAGGTTAGAAGACTGGTAGATCGAGGGATGTTACTGCCTATCTCGGCTGGAGCGCGTCAGTACACCATCGGTTTCTCGAACAACTACCTCATCAGGGGTGTAATCAAAGCGCTGGGGGATGAAGGCTTCATCCCAGAGCCCTTGGGTAAGCTATAGGCGACGAAGCCGGATCGATTGCGGGCGCCCAGCAAAGCGGGTTGCAGGCGCGCGGAAGGCTGCCGGCTAACGATGCCCAACGACACCCGGGCGATGTGCCGTGAGGCAGCGGCTCAGATCCCGCTGGTTAAAGGCGTACCGGCTGTGGCCGCTGGATTAGCCACAACAAAAAACCTCTCGCTAGGAGGGCTTTGTTTGTCCGTTGCGCCCCTGAATCAATAGGGGGGCTAGGCGGCTAACATAAACGCTTGAATTCTATGGTGCACTCGGCGGGATTCGAACCCACGACCCCTGCCTTCGGAGGGCAGTACTCTATCCAGCTGAGCTACGAGTGCAACGCGGGCGCCATGATACCCATCCGATGCGGGCGCGTCCATGCCTGATGGTGTTGCAAGGTTTTGAGCAGGCTATGCTTTATGCCCAACGGCTGTGGCTTTAGTGAAGATACGGTAAGCCAGCCAGGCAGCCCGCTCGGGCTACACCTCGCAGCAGACCTGCTGCCATAGGTGGCCTGTTCTTTTTTTCGAACACCCCTTGTCCTTTATAAGCATAGAACCTAGGATCACGTTTGAGATTCCGAACGTTCTTGTTATCCGCAGCGCATCGCGGGGAATGAATGCGCGCCAGTGGCTTCTAACCACCAAGCCCCTAAACAACCAGCGAGGCGCTACGCTGCACAGCGGCGCCGAAGGACCCCGATATGTCACTCAAAGACGCGAACCTGTTCCGCCAGCAAGCCTACATCGACGGCGCCTGGGCCGATGCCGACAGCGGCCAGACGCTGAAGGTGAATAACCCCGCGACCAATGAAATCCTCGGCACCGTACCGAAAATGGGCAAAGCCGAAACCCGCCGTGCCATCGAGGCGGCCGACAAAGCCCTGCCGGCTTGGCGCGCGTTGACCGCCAAAGAGCGCGCAGCCAAGCTGCGCCGCTGGTATGAATTGATGCTGGAGAACCAAGACGACCTCGGCCGCTTGATGACCCTGGAGCAGGGTAAGCCGCTGGCCGAGGCCAAAGGCGAGATCGTCTATGCCGCCTCGTTCCTCGAGTGGTTCGCCGAAGAAGCCAAGCGCGTATACGGCGACACCATCCCCGGCCACCAGCCGGATAAACGCCTGATCGTGATCAAGCAGCCGATCGGTGTAACCGCCGCCATCACACCGTGGAACTTCCCTGCTGCGATGATTACCCGCAAGGCCGGCCCGGCCTTGGCCGCCGGTTGCACCATGGTGCTCAAGCCTGCCTCGCAAACCCCGTATTCCGCGCTGGCGCTGGCTGAGCTGGCCGAGCGTGCGGGTATCCCCAAAGGCGTGTTCAACGTGATTACCGGCAGCGCCGGCGAAGTGGGTGGCGAACTGACCAGCAACCCGATCGTGCGCAAGCTGTCGTTCACCGGCTCTACCGATATCGGCCGGCAACTGATGGCAGAATGCGCCAAAGACATCAAAAAGGTATCCCTGGAACTGGGCGGCAACGCGCCGTTTATCGTGTTCGACGACGCCGACCTCGACAAGGCCGTAGAGGGCGCGATCATCTCCAAATACCGCAACAACGGCCAAACCTGCGTGTGCGCCAACCGCCTCTATGTGCAGGAGGGCGTGTACGACGCGTTCACCCAAAAGCTCAAGGCGGCGGTGGAAAAACTCAAGATTGGCAACGGCGTGGACGAGGGTGTGACCACCGGCCCGTTGATCGACGAAAAAGCCGTGGCCAAGGTCAAGGAACACATCGAAGACGCCTTGAGCAAAGGTGCCAAGGTGATCAGTGGCGGCAAGGCCCATGCCTTGGGCGGCACCTTCTTCGAGCCGACCATTTTGGCCGACGTGCCCAAGAATGCCTTGGTGTCCAAGGATGAAACCTTCGGCCCGCTGGCGCCGCTGTTCCGCTTCAAGGACGAGGCCGAAGTGATCGCCATGGCCAACGACACCGAGTTCGGCTTGGCCTCGTACTTCTATGCCCGTGACCTGTCGCGCGTGTTCCGCGTGGCCGAAGCGCTGGAGTACGGCATGGTGGGTATCAATACCGGGCTTATTTCCAATGAAGTCGCGCCGTTTGGCGGTGTAAAAGCTTCGGGGCTGGGCCGCGAAGGTTCCAAGTACGGCATCGAGGATTACCTCGAAATCAAGTACCTGTGCATCAGCGTGTGATGCGCATGGGCCGGCGCCAGCCGCCGGCCCGATAACCCAGGCGCCGCGGCCCCAGGGCAGTCGATCATCGTATGCTGCCGTGGCCTTGCCGTTGCGCTCAATCCTTGAGCGTGCCGACGATGAGCGGCAAATGAGGCTTTTCATGAGCAAGACCAACGAATCCTTGATGCAGCGGCGGATGGCCGCCGTTCCCCGTGGCGTGGGGCAGATCCACCCGATCGTTGCCGACCATGCGAAAAACTCAACGGTAACCGACGTCGAAGGTCGCGAATTCATCGACTTCGCCGGCGGTATCGCGGTGCTGAACACCGGCCACCTGCACCCGAAAGTGATCGCGGCGGTCGAAGCGCAATTGCACAAGCTTACCCACACCTGCTTCCAGGTACTGGCTTACGAGCCTTACATCGAGCTGTGTGAAAAAATCAACGCCAAGGTCCCGGGGGCCTTTCCCAAGAAGACCTTGCTGGTGACCACCGGCTCCGAAGCGGTGGAGAACGCCGTGAAGATCGCCCGGGCGGCGACCGGCCGCGCCGGTGTGATCGCCTTTACCGGGGCCTACCATGGCCGCACCATGATGACCTTGGGCCTTACCGGTAAGGTGGCCCCGTACTCGGCCGGCATGGGGCTGATGCCGGGCGGTATCTTCCGCGCGCTGTACCCCTGTGAATTGCACGGCGTGAGCGTGGACGACGCGATCGCCAGCATCGAGCGCATTTTCAAGAACGATGCCGAGCCCAAGGACATCGCGGCAATCATCCTTGAGCCCGTGCAGGGCGAAGGCGGTTTCTACGTAGCGCCCAAGGCGTTCATGCAGCGCTTGCGCGCGCTGTGCGACCAGCACGGCATCCTGTTGATCGCCGATGAAGTGCAAACCGGTGCCGGGCGCACGGGCACCTTTTTCGCCATGGAGCAAATGGGCGTGGTGCCAGACCTGACCACCTTCGCCAAGTCCATCGCCGGGGGCTTCCCACTGGCCGGTGTGTGCGGCAAGGCCGAGATCATGGACGCCGTGGCCCCTGGCGGCCTGGGTGGCACCTATGCCGGTAGCCCGCTGGGCTGCGCGGCGGCATTGGCCGTGCTCGATGTGTTCGAGGAAGAAAAGCTGCTGGAACGTTGCCGCGCGGTGGGTGAGCACTTGACTGGCAAACTGCGTGAGCTGCAAGGTAAATACCCGGTGATCGGGGACGTACGCGGCCTGGGTGCGATGATTGCAGTGGAGTTGTTCGAAAACGGCGACGCCCACAAGCCTAACGCAGCCGCGGTGGCATCGGTGGTGGCCAAGGCGCGTGAGAAGGGGTTGATCCTGCTGTCTTGCGGCACTTACGGTAGCGTGCTGCGCATTCTGGTGCCGCTGACCGCCGAAGATGCGTTGCTGGACAAAGGCCTGGAGATCCTCGACGCCTGTTTTGCGGAGCTATAAGCTGCACACCAAACCCGTGAGCACCACACCTGACAAGGCGTCGGTGCTCAATGGGCAACCCGGCTTGAGGGCGCGGTAGGGGCGGCGGGGCCATTACCTACCCTTCGATGATTTGGTTCTTGCCCTGGCGCTTGGCCTGGTACATGGCGGCGTCGGCACGGGAATAAAGGTTATCCAGCGCCTCGTCGGTATCGAGGATGGTCGTGAGCCCTTGGCTTACCGTAACCCCATACTGCTTGCCGTTGTAATTGAAGCTCAGCCGCTGGATCTCCCGCTGCAGCCGTTCGGCGATCTGCTTGGCCATGTCGGCGGCACAGCCGGGGAATACCGCGGCGAATTCTTCACCACCGATGCGCCCGAATACGTCACCGCGGCGCAGGGTGCCCTTGCCGACTTCGGCGATGTGCTGTAGCACGGTGTCGCCTTCCTGGTGGCCGTAGCTATCGTTGATGATTTTGAAATCGTCGATGTCCAGCAACAGGAACGACATCGGTGAACCTTGCAGGCGCGCCTGTTCGAATTCGCGGTGCGCGCATTCGAAGAAGTGCCGGCGGTTGCTGCTTTGGGTGAGCACGTCGGTGGTGGCCAGGCGTTGCAGTTCGCCCTCCAGGTGCTTTTTTTCCGTAATGTCCTCGGCGATGCCGACCACCACCACTAGCTTGCCGGGCTCCTGCTGCTGGCTGATGAAGCATTTGTCGCTCAGCCAGCGGATTTGCCCATCGGCGCTGATAATGCGGTATTCGCGGTCTTCGATGGAGCCGCGCTCCAGCACTTCGGCCAAGCTGCGTTCGGCGTAGTCGAGGTCATCCGGGTAAATGCTGTTGCGCCATTCGTTGTAGTCAGCCAGCAATAGCCCCGCGGAACGGCCAAAAATGCGTTCGTAGGCTGGGCTTACGTAGATCATTTGCTGGCTTTGCCAGTCGAACGCCCACAGCACAGCGTTGACGCTGGCCAAAAGGGTGCTGAACAACTGTTCACGCTCGCGCAACCGTGCGGCTTCGCCTTGCGCGTGCATCAGGGCCAACAAGGTTTCAGCGGCTTCGGGCATCGTGGCGATAGGCGGCTGCGGCGTCTGTTTGTTGGCCATCATCACGGCTACTCAATCACGGGGTAGGGAAGCCCCACCGGTAGGCGCCACGAACTGGCCCACTGATGTTGCGAAGTACTGGCTAGGAGTAGGTTTTACCCGCGAAGTTCCCGTGTGCGCGCCGTTTCGCGGGGCGTCAGATAAACGGCGTCAAGCCCCCGCGGGGCGCAGGGAATAGGTTTTGAGTTGGGCGGCGAAGTCGTGCAAGGCCTGGATCCCGCTGGTTTCGGCCTCATGCACCCAGGCTTTGATCGCAGCTAGCATATCCTGGCCATTGGAGCGGGTTTCGGCCCAGATTTGCACGAGTGCCAGGCGTTTTTCGTAGATCACCTTTAGCGCCTGGCTGTGTTCGAGCATGCCCTGGATGCGTTGTTGGTGTTGCGCGTCGAGCAAACTGGTTTCCCGCGCCAGCAGCCGTTTGGCACGGCGAAAGCGATGGCGCATCGACTGGTCGGCCCGCGCCAGTTCCAGCCTTACCAGCGGTGCGATCACCTGCCGGCGGTATTGGGCCATGATCTGGAAGCGGTTGTTGAGAATGGCCATGGCCGTGTCCATGTCTAGCGCGGCTTTGCCCTGGACGCGGTGGGCGACGGGTGCCACCCGCTGCACCTTGGCCAGGCGCACCGCGGCGAGCACGCGAATCCAGAACCAACCGATGTCGAATTCCCACTTGCGCGCCGACAACTTGGCCGAGTTAGGGTAGGTATGGTGGTTGTTGTGCAACTCTTCGCCACCAATGAGCACCCCCCACGGCACCAAATTGGTGGCCGCATCGCGGCACTCGAAGTTGCGGTAGCCCACCGCATGGCCCAACCCATTTACCACACCGGCCGCCCACACCGGAATCCACATCATTTGCACCGCCCATACGGTCATGCCGAGCACGCCGAACAGGGCCAGGTCGATGATCGCCATCAAAGTGATACCGCCCAGGGGGTAGCGGGAGTAAACCCTGCGCTCCAGCCAGTCGGTGGGGCAGTTCTTGCCGTAAACCTGCAGTGTCTGCTGGTTTTTCGCTTCTTCGCGATACAGCTCGGCGCCGCGCCGCAGCACTTCGCCCAAGCCCTTGATCACCGGGCTGTGCGGGTCTTCTTCGGTTTCACATTTGGCGTGGTGCTTACGGTGGATGGCCGTCCATTCACGGGTGTTCATGCCAGTGGTCAACCACAGCCAGAAGCGGAAAAAATGCTGGACCGCCGGGTGCAATTCGAGCGCGCGGTGGGCGGAATACCGGTGCAGGTAAATCGTTACGCTAAGGATGGTCACATGGGTGAGTAAAAGCGTGACCCCTGCCACAGCCCAGGGGCTGAGATCGAGCAGGCCGTTGTACCACATAGGCTGAATACCCTCGGTGCAAAAGTGATGGCATGGGTGAATGTATCAGTGGCGTACAAAATAACGCCAGTAGGGCTAAGCGGTGAACCGATAGGGGGGCGCTTACAACCATTGCCCATGGGCGAGCGCAGTGGGTCGCACGTTCCCTACGGCAATGCGTTGTAGGCCGGTATTGCCTGCCGGTGAGCCGCGGGGGGTGCAGCCAATTATTGGACAGCCTATTTTGCAGCAGTGCCCCGATTGTGCACTGGCAATTGGTAAGTGGATATGTCTAGGCGCTTAGCGGGCTGCGATACACATTACTGTGTGTAGATTTTTCGTTATATTAACATTCTTAAACATTATTTTTAAGAATATGCTGGCCCTTCTATAGTGCGCTCGTACCCGCGAACACCGCCCAACCTTTTCCCAAGGAGCATGACCATGAGTGCACCACTGCGTAGCGTCGACGGACAAGACGAAGCCGCCATCCTGCGCGAAATCCAAAGCGCCCTGCGTGACCTGCGCTTCGGCGCGGTGGAAATCACCGTGCACAATGCCCAGGTGGTGCAAATAGAGCGCAAGGAAAAATTCCGCTTGCAGAACCCAAGCAGCAAAGCTCACTAAAATACCGCAAAACCTTACCCGACTGGACCGCCGGAGGGCCTCGAGAATGACCCCAATAAACGCAAGCGTTCGCCCGCCCATGCGGTGTTAACGTGCGATAACGAAAAAAGCCAACGCCACTACCGAATTGCCATTAGGAGCAACACACCATGTCTTTGCGCCGTTATGCACTGGCTGCCGCTATCAGTGCTGTTTTCGCAGGCCCCGCGATTGCCAAGGATTACTCCCTGCTCAATGTGTCTTACGACCCAACGCGCGAACTGTACAAAGCCTACAACGCCGAATTCACCCAGTTCTGGGAAAAGAGCCACCCTGGGGACAAGGTCGAGATCAAGGCTTCCCACGGCGGCTCGGGCGCCCAGGCGTTGTCGGTCATCAATGGGTTGAAGGCGGACGTCGTGACCCTGGCCCTGGCTGGCGACATCGATGCCATCGCGGAAAAAACCAAGACCATTCCGGCCGATTGGCAAAAGAAACTGCCGGATGCCAGCACCCCGTACACCTCCACCATCGTGTTCTTGGTGCGCAAGGGCAACCCCAAGCAAATCCATGACTGGGGTGATCTGGTCAAGCCAGGTGTGGGCGTGATCACGCCGAACCCGAAAACCTCGGGCGGGGCCCGTTGGAACTTCCTGGCCGCCTACGCGTATGGCCTGAAAGCCAACAACGGTGACGAAACCAAGGCCAAAGCCTACCTCAAGGAACTGTTCGAACACGTGCCGGTACTCGACACCGGTGCCCGCGGCGCGACCATTTCCTTCACCCAACGCGGCCAGGGCGATGTGCTATTGGCCTGGGAGAACGAAGCCTTCTTGTCGCTGAACGAAGAAGTGGGCGGCAAACCGGGCAAGGACCAGTTCGATATCGTGGTGCCTAAGTCTTCTATCCTGGCCGAACCGCCGGTTGCCGTGGTAGAGAAGACTGCCGAGAAAAACGGCAATGCCGAGATCGCCGTGGCCTACCTCAAGCACCTCTATGACCCGGCCGGGCAACGCATCGCCGCTGAGAACTTCTACCGCCCGCGCGACCCTGCCGTGGCCAAGGAGTTCGAAAGCAAGTTTCCCAAGGTGGACCTGGTGACCATCGACGACCCGATCTTCGGTGGTTGGGCAAAAGCCCAACCGCACTTCTTCGCCGACGGCGGTGTGTTCGACGAGATTTACACCAACAAGTAATATCCGCCGTACCACCAGAGCCCGGACCCACATCCGGGCTTCGTCCGTGTAGATAAGGACCCTTATGTCGCGTCGCCTCTCTCCTGTCATACCCGGCTTCGGGTTGACGCTGGGTTACACGCTGCTGTACCTCAGTTTGGTCGTGCTGATTCCGTTGGCGACCATGTTCGTTTTCGCCGCCAGGCTCACCTGGCACGACTTTTGGGCGATCATTACCGATGCCCGTGTGCTGGCCGCGTTGCGCCTGAGCTTCAGTACCGCGCTGTTCGCGGCGGTAATCAATGGCGTGATCGGCACGTTACTGGCGTGGGTGCTGGTGCGCTATAGCTTCCCCGGGCGCAAAATCATCGAGGCGATGATCGACCTGCCCTTTGCGCTGCCCACGGCCGTGGCAGGTATCGCGCTCACGGCGCTGTATGCGCCCACCGGCTGGGTCGGCCAATTCGCCACCAGCCTGGGTTTCAAGATCGCCTATACACCGTTGGGCATCACTTTGGCATTGACCTTCGTAACCCTGCCGTTCGTGGTGCGTACCGTGCAGCCCGTGCTGGCGGACTTCCCCCGTGAGGTGGAAGAGGCGGCCGCCTGCCTCGGCGCCAAACCCTGGCAGGTGTTTCGCCACGTATTGGCACCGGCCTTGCTGCCCGCCTGGCTCACCGGCTTTGCGCTGGCGTTTGCCCGCGGGGTGGGTGAATACGGCTCGGTGATTTTCATCGCCGGCAACATGCCGATGAAAACCGAGATATTGCCGCTGTTGATCATGGTCAAGCTCGAGCAGTTCAACTACCCCGGCGCAACGTCGATCGGTGTGCTGATGCTGGTGGTGTCGTTCATCCTGCTGCTGCTGATCAACCTGCTGCAGCGTCGTATCCAGACGCCATGAGGGAATTGCCATGAATCATTCCAATGCCATGTCGGCGAGCGCCGCTCGCCGTGGCAGCCCGGCGGCGCGGTGGCTGCTGATCGCGCTCGGCTGGTTGATGTTCCTGTTGTTTCTGGCGCTACCGTTGGCCATTGTGCTCACCCAGGCACTGGCGCTGGGGGTCGGGCCGTTCCTGGCCGCTATTGTCGAGCCAGATGCACTCAGCGCGTTGCGCCTGACGGTACTGGCGGTGGTGATCGCCGTGCCGCTGAATTTGCTGTTCGGGCTGAGCGCCGCCTGGTGCGTGAGCAAGTACGAGTTTCGCGGCAAGAGCCTGCTGGTCACCCTGATCGACCTGCCGTTTTCGGTGTCGCCGGTGATCGCCGGTTTGATCTACGTGCTGCTTTTCGGCGCGCAAGGCTTGCTCGGCCCTTGGCTGGATGACCACGATATCCAGATCATCTTCGCCTTGCCTGGCATCGTGCTGGCGACGGTGTTCGTTACCGTGCCGTTCGTGGCCCGGGAATTGATCCCGCTGATGCAAGAGCAGGGCAGCCAGGAAGAAGAAGCCGCACGGCTACTGGGCGCCAGTGGTTGGCAGATTTTCTGGCACGTGACCCTGCCCAATATCAAGTGGGGGCTGCTCTATGGGGTGGTGCTCTGTACGGCACGGGCCATGGGGGAGTTCGGCGCGGTGTCGGTGGTGTCTGGCCACATTCGCGGCCAAACCAACACTCTGCCGTTGCACGTTGAGATTCTCTACAACGAGTACAACATTGTGGCGGCGTTCAGCGTGGCCAGCCTGTTGTTGATTCTGGCGCTGTGCATCCTGCTGCTGAAGCAGTGGAGCGAGGCGCACCTTGACCGCCAGCGCAACAGCGCCGCGGAGGAATGAATTCATGTCGATCGAAGTACGTCACGTCAGCAAACGCTTCAACAGCTTCCAGGCCCTGGACAACATCGACCTGGACATCCAAAGCGGCGAATTGGTCGCCCTGCTCGGCCCTTCTGGGTGCGGCAAAACCACCTTGTTGCGGATCATCGCCGGCCTGGAAACGCCTGACCAAGGCAGCATCGTGTTCCATGGCGAAGACGTTTCCGGCACCGATGTGCGCGACCGCAACGTCGGTTTCGTGTTCCAGCACTACGCGTTGTTTCGCCATATGAGCGTGTTCGACAACGTCGCCTTCGGCCTGCGCATGAAGCCAAAGGCCGAGCGCCCGAACGAAGCCCGTATCGCCGAGAAAGTGCATGAATTGTTGAACATGGTGCAACTCGACTGGTTGGCCGACCGCTACCCGGAACAATTGTCTGGCGGGCAACGCCAGCGTATCGCGCTGGCCCGGGCCCTGGCGGTGGAGCCCAAGGTGTTGTTGCTCGACGAGCCTTTCGGGGCGCTGGACGCCAAGGTCCGCAAGGAGTTACGGCGCTGGTTGGCGCGGCTGCACGAAGACATCAACCTGACCTCTGTGTTCGTGACCCACGACCAGGAAGAGGCCATGGAAGTGGCCGACCGAATCGTGGTGATGAACAAGGGCGTGATCGAGCAGATCGGCTCGCCCGGCGAGGTTTACGAAAATCCCGCCAGTGATTTTGTGTATCACTTCCTCGGCGATTCCAACCGCCTGCACTTGGAGCAAGACCACCCTGTGCTGTTCCGCCCCCATGAAGTGTCGTTGTCACGTGGGGAACTTGAAGGCCACCATGCCGCCGAGGTGCGCGACATCCGCCCATTGGGCGCCACCACCCGGGTTACCTTGAAGGTTGCCGGCCAGGAAGAACCGGTGGAAGTGGAAGTGGCCAGGGACCACGACGCGCTGGCAGGGTTGGCCAAGGGGCAGGCGTTGTTTTTCCGGCCAAAAGTGCGATAAGCGCAAGCGCACCCGTATCTAGCCCCCCGCCAATGGACGCCTAAGCGTTCGAACACCCATTGGCGCGTGAATTTCGCTGCTGGGCAATCAACGCCGCCCGGCAGCAAACGGCACCGTCAAAAATGATGCAACCAGGTTTCGCGGCCCTCGCTAGGCCAAGCGGGCGCGGACCAGACACGCCGGCCCTGGATAACCCGGTTTTGGTTATTAATAAATAGCTTCTTATTCCTTAAATAATATATCGCGCCTCCCTATACTGGGCACCATGTACAGCGCAGCAGGCGGAGGTGCCTAAATGCCTAGCGAGGCCATTCGTTACCTGATCGTACCCGGTTGGTACAATTCCGGGGAGGACCATTGGCAAACCCATTGGCAAGCGGTGCTTCCCAACAGCTCGCGGGTCGAGCAGGCCGACTGGGCCAACCCGCAACGGCACGCCTGGGTGGCCCAGCTGGACGCCGCCGTGCGTGACAGTGAGCGGCCGGTGATGCTGATCGCCCACAGCTTGGGCTGCGTGGCGGTGGCACACTGGGCCGCGAACGCCCCAGCGGCCACGCTGCGCCGGGTGCGTGGTGCATTGTTGGTAGCCCCGGCAGATGTCGAGCGGCCCAATTGCCCACCGGCACTGCAAGGTTTTGCGCCTATCCCGCAGCAACGCCTGCCGTTCCCTAGCCAGTTGGTCGCTTCGGACAACGACCCGGCGGCCAGCGCTGCGCGCGCCTTGGAGCTGGCCCGTAGCTGGGGCAGCGAAGCCGGCGTGCTCACGGGCGCCGGGCATATCAACGCGAAAGCCGGTTTCCACCGTTGGGAACAAGGTTTCGCCTACCTCTACCGCTTGCAGACGCGCCTGGCCATGCGCGCCGCTTGAAGCAAACCGTAACGCCCGCCCGCAGGGAGCGGGCGGGAGTTTACCCCCATGACGTTACCCGATACCTCGGGGCAGCCCATGCTGACCTTTCCCGAGGCTGAAAAAAGCCCCCTTTCGATTCGCGCCAAGGCGCTGGTGTTTATCGACCCGCGCTCGCAGCAACTGCGCCAAACCCTTGAGCGCCTGGCGCCGTTGCCCCTGCCGGTGCTGGTTCGCGGCGAAACCGGTACTGGCAAAGAGTTATTGGCCCGGCATATACACAAGGCCAGCGGCCGTGCTGGGCTCTTTGTGTCGGTTAATTGCGGCGCCCTCAGCCCGAACCATGCCGAGGCTGAATTGTTCGGTTACACGGCCGGCACCTATGCCAGCGCCGCAGGCCGCACCGGCTGGTTCGGCTCGGCCAATGGCGGCACGCTGTACCTGGATGAGATCGGCGACCTGCCGCAAAGCCTGCAGGCAAAGTTCCTGGCCGCGTTGGAAAACCACGAGGTCACCCGTGTCGGCGCCGGCCATTCCACGCCCGTGGACGTGCGCTTGGTGGCCGCTTCGAGCATCGACCTGGCCCAAGCGGTCGCCGCGGGAAAGTTCAACGAACGGCTGTACCGTTACCTACGCGAAGGCGACCTGGAGTTACCGGCGCTGCGCGATCGCCCCGGCGATATCCTGCCGTTGGCCGAGTATTTTCTAGGGGTGTACAGCCAGCGCCTGGGCCTCGCCGTGCCGGTGTTCAGCGACCAGGCCCAGGCCAGGCTGGCCGAGCACCCCTGGCCCGGCAATACCCGTGAACTGGAGAACGTCGTGCATTTTGCGCTGCTGGTGAGCCGTGGCGACATCATCGGCCCTGAGCACCTGAATGTGCCCCAGCCCCGTGCACTGCCATTGCGCCAATGCCTGGAGCGCGAGATAGACACCTGCGGCCCGGATGGGCAGGCCGCCTTGCGGCAGTTGATAGAGGAAGCCCTGGCGCGCTTACATTAAAAGTTATAAGCAGATATTGAAATATTATTTTTGTGATATAAGGCTTCCCGGTATCTTCCGCATCAAGCCAGCGGGGCTGGCACTTAACCCAAGGATTTAAAATGAAAAAAACCCTTTTGCTGACAGCGTTCGCTACAGCGCTGTCCCTGGTCGGCTTTGCCCATGGTGCCGAAAAACTGACCGTAGCGGCCACCCCGATTCCCCATGCCGAGATCCTTGAGCTGATCAAGCCCACCCTGGCCAAGGAAGGGGTAGATCTGGACATCAAGGTGTTCACCGACTACGTGCAGCCAAACGTACAGGTCGCCGAGAAGCACCTGGACGCGAATTACTTCCAGACCCTGCCATACCTGGAAAATTTCAACAAAGGCAAAGGCACCAACCTGGTGACGGTGATCGGCGTGCATGTCGAGCCCTTCGGCGGTTACTCGAAGAAGGTTAAAAGCCTGAGCGAACTCAAAGATGGCGCCACCGTCGCGATCCCCAACGAGGGCAGCAACAGCGGCCGCGCCTTGTTGCTGTTGCAAAAGGCCGGTTTGATCACCCTCAAAGACCCAAAAAATGCCCTGGCTACCCCCAAGGACATCGCGGATAACCCGAAAAAGCTCAAGTTCAAGGAACTCGAATCGGCCATGCTGCCCCGTGTGCTAGACCAAGTTGACCTGGACTTGATCAACACCAACTACGCACTCGAAGCCGGCTTGAACCCGGCCAAGGACGCCCTGGTGATCGAAGGCAGCGACTCGCCCTACGTGAATTACCTGGTCGCCCGCCCCGACAACAAAGACAGCGATGCCATCCAGAAGCTGGCCAAAGCGTTGACCAGCCCGGAAGTCAAAGCCTTCATCGAGCAAAAATATAAGGGCGCGGTGCTGCCTGCGTTCTAAGTAGCACCCACATGGAACCGGTTATTCAAGCCGGTCGTGAGCCTGGCCAGGAACCCCCGTTTCGCCGCATAGTCGCATAGACACCAAGTTCTATGATGCAAGGGAGCCTGCATGGCGCGTGTGGTGAGCAAGGGGGCGGCATGGTTGCTGGCCGGGCTGTTGGCGGGGTGCGGCGAGGAAAAAGCCGCCGAGCCGGACACCCCGCGCGTGCAGGTACTGCAGGTGCAACCGGTGGCGTTCAACGCCGACGTGCAGCTCACGGGAGACATCCGTGCGCGGGTGCAAACCGAGCTGTCGTTCCGGGTTAGCGGCAAGATCACCCAGCGCACGGTCGATGTGGGCGACCACGTCAACGCGCGCCAGGTGCTCGCACGCCTGGACCCGAAAGACCTGCAAACCAACGTCGACTCGGCCAACGCCGCCATGCTCGCCGAACAAGCACGCTTGGTGCAGGCCCAGGCGGCGTTCGAGCGGCAGGCCAAGTTGTTGCCCAAAGGCTACACCAGCCGCAGTGAATACGATGCCGCCCAGGCCCAACTGCGCGCCAGCCAAAGCTCGCTGGCTGCTGCCCAAGCACAATTGGCCAATGCGCGCGAACAACGCAGCTACGCTGACCTTGCCGCCGAGGCCCCAGGCATCATCACCGCGCGCCAGGCCGAAGTGGGCCAGGTGGTGCAAGCCACCGTGCCGATCTTCGACCTCGCCCGTGACGGTGAGCGCGATGCGGTGTTCAACGTGTATGAGGGCCTGCTGGCCCAGGCACCACCAGACCAACAGGTGACCGTGAGCCTGCTCGACGACCCTTCCGTAAGCACCACCGGCACGGTGCGTGAAATCACCCCAGCGGTGTCGGCGCAAACCGGCACGCTGCAGGTGAAGGTGGCGCTGCACGACCTGCCAGCCGGCATGCGCTTGGGCTCGGTGGTCGGGGGCAGCATCCAGGTACCGGCCACACCCGCCGTAGAGCTGCCTTGGGCGGCCTTGACCAAAGACCTTCACGACCCTGCCGTGTGGTTGGTGCAGGGTGGTCAGGTGAGCCTGCGCAAAGTCGCCGTGGCGCGTTACCTCACTGGCAAGGTGATCGTCAGCGATGGCCTGAAGGCCGGCGACCAAGTGGTCACTGCCGGGGGGCAACTGTTGCACCCGGGAATGCGGGTGGAAGTGGCCCAGGAGCGCAGCCCATGAAGCGCCTTTACCTGCTCGGCCTGGTGGCCCTGGCCGGCTGCTCCCCGCAAGAGCCCGCCCCCGCCCCGCCGCGGCCAGTGCTGACCGCGCCCGTGGTGGCGCTGGACACCGAGCGCTTCGGGCGCTTTGCGGGCAATATCGAGGCGCGCTACCAAAGCAACATCGGTTTTCGCATCAGCGGCCGCATTGCCCGGCGCTTGGTGGACGTGGGCGATGAAGTCAAGCAAGGCCAGTTGCTGGCGGTACTGGACCCGACCGACCAGCAAAATCGGTTGCGTGCCAGCCAAGGCGACTTGGCGCGGATGCAGGCGCAGTGGATCAATGCCGAGGCCGATGCCCGCCGCCAGCAGGCGCTGTTCGATCACGGCGTGGGCGCCCAAGCCCAGCTCGATATGGCCGTGGCCAACCTGAAAACCGCTACCGCCTCGTTGGACCAAGCCAAGGCAGCGCGCAGCCAAGCCCGTGACCAGGTGGATTACGGTGACCTACGTGCCGACCACGACGCCGTGGTCAATGAATGGCGCGCCGAGGCCGGGCAGGTGGTCAGTGCCGGCCAGGTGGTGGTGGTGCTGGCCCGGCCGGATGTAAAAGAAGCGGTGATCGACCTGCCCGCCGCCTTGGTAGAGCGGTTGCCGCCGGGCACGCTGTTTCAGGTCGAGGCGCAGTTGGCCCCGCAGGTGGTGTCAGCCGCTACCCTGCGTGAAATCGAGCCCCAGGCCGACAGCAGCACCCGCACCCGCCGCGCCCGCCTCAGCTTGGCGCAAACCCCGCCTGGGTTTCGCCTGGGTACGCCGATTCGTGTGAGCCTGAGCAGCGCCATCGCGCCACGCTTGCAGGTGCCGCTGTTGGCGCTGCAAGAGCAGAACGGCAAGGTACAGGTATGGCGGGTGGACGCTGCCAGCAAAACGGTGGTGCCGCAGCCGGTGCAGGTGCTTGAGCGCGCCGACGGCGCTGCCATCGTACAAGGTGGGCTCAACGCGGGTGACCGCGTGGTCACCGCCGGCCTGAACAGCCTACAACCCGGGCAGACCGTGAAACTCGATGAAGGAAACGCCCGATGAAAGGGAATTTCAACCTCTCGGATTGGGCGCTGCGCCACCAATCGTTTGTCTGGTACCTGATGTTCGTGGGTTTGTTGATGGGGGTGATTTCCTACCTGAACCTGGGCCGCGAGGAGGATCCGGCCTTTACCATCAAAACGATGGTGATCCAGACCCGCTGGCCGGGCGCGACGCAGGAAGAAACCCTGCTCCAGGTGACCGACCGCATCGAAAAGAAACTCGAAGAACTCGACTCGCTCGATTACACCAAAAGCTATACAAGGCCCGGCGAGTCGACGGTGTTCGTGTACCTGAAAGACACCACCAACGCCAAAGCCATCCCCGATATCTGGTACCAGGTACGCAAGAAGATCGACGACATCCGCGGGCAGTTCCCCCAAGGGCTGCAAGGGCCATCGTTCAACGATGAGTTCGGCGATGTGTACGGGTCGATCTATGCGTTCACCGGCGACGGCCTGACCATGCGCCAATTGCGCGATTACGTCGAGCAGGTGCGCGCCGAAATCCGCTCGGTGCCCGGGTTGGGCAAGGTCGAGGTAATCGGCGCGCAGGATGAGGCCATCTACCTGAATTTCTCGACGCGCAAGCTGGCTGCCTTGGGTTTGGACCAGCGCCAGGTGGTGCAGGCGCTGCAAGCGCAAAACGCGGTCACCCCCGCCGGGGTGATCGAAGCGGGGCCAGAGCGCATATCCGTGCGCACCAGCGGCCAGTTCAAGTCGGAGCAAGACCTGCGGGCGGTCAACCTCAGGGTCAATGACCGGTTCTTCCGGTTGGCCGACCTTGCCGATATCCAGCGCGGCTATACCGACCCGCCCACCCTGTTGTTCCGCTTCAACGGCCAGCCTGCCATTGGCCTGGGCATCGCCATGCAGGACGGCGGCAATATCCAGACCTTCGGCAAGGCCCTGCACGGGCGGATGACCGACATTACCGGGCAGCTACCGGTGGGCGTGGGCGTGCACGTGGTGTCGGACCAGGCCCAGGTGGTGGAAAAAGCCGTGGGCGGCTTTACCAGCGCGTTGTTCGAGGCGGTGGTGATCGTGCTGGTGGTGAGTTTCATCAGCCTCGGTATGCGCGCCGGGCTGGTGGTGGCGTGTTCGATCCCGCTGGTGCTGGCCATGGTGTTCCTGTTCATGGAGTACAGCGGCATCACCATGCAGCGGATTTCCCTGGGCGCGTTGATCATCGCGTTGGGGCTGTTGGTTGACGACGCCATGATCACCGTGGAGATGATGGTCACGCGCCTGGAGTTGGGCGACAACCGTGCGCAAGCGGCGACCTATGCCTACACCTCCACGGCCTTCCCGATGTTGACCGGCACCTTGGTGACCGTGGCCGGGTTCGTACCCATCGGCCTGAACGCCAGTTCCGCCGGCGAGTACACCTTTACCCTGTTCGCCGTGATTGCCGTGGCGATGTTGGTGTCGTGGGTGGTCGCGGTGTTCTTCGCGCCGGTGATTGGCGTTCATATCTTGAGCGAAAACGTAAAAAAAACCGAAGACCACAAGCCGGGCCGTATCGCCCGTGCCTTCAACGGCGGCCTTACCTTTTGCATGCGCCGCCGCTGGCTGACCATCGGGGCCACGTTGCTGCTATTCGCCGTGGCGCTGTTTTGCATGCGCTTTGTGCAAAACCAGTTTTTTCCGTCGTCAGACCGCCCGGAGTTGCTGGTAGACCTGAACCTGCCGCAGAACGCGTCGATCAACGAAACCCGTAGGGTGGTCGACCGTTTCGAGGCAACCCTCAAGGGCGACCCGGACATCGACCGTTGGAGCACGTACATCGGCCAGGGCGCAATTCGTTTTTACCTGCCGCTGGACCAACAACTGCAAAACCCCTATTACGCGCAGTTGGTCATCGTCAGCAAGGGGCTCGAAGCGCGGGGGGCGTTGATGGCACGCCTGAAAGCACGCCTGCGTGACGATTTCGTGGGCATTGGCACGTATGTGCAACCCCTGGAGATGGGCCCCCCGGTGGGCCGGCCGATTCAGTATCGGGTGAGCGGGCCAGACCTGGACGAGGTGCGCAAACATGCCATGGATTTGGCCAGCATGCTCGATGCCAACCCGCACATTGGCGACATGATCTACGACTGGAATGAGCCGGGCAAAGTGCTGCGCATCGACATTGCCCAAGACCGCGCGCGGCAGTTGGGCTTATCGTCCGAAGACGTGGCCAACCTGATGAACTCAATCACCACCGGCCAATCGGTGACCCAGGTCAACGACAGCATCTACCTGGTCAATGTGATAGGGCGCGCCGAAGATGCCGAGCGCGGTACGCCAGAAACCTTGCAAAACCTGCAGATCGTGACCCCCAGCGGGGTGTCCATTCCGCTGCTGGCCTTCGCCACCGTGCGTTACGAACTCGAACAACCCCTGGTGTGGCGGCGCGACCGCTTGCCGACCATTACCTTGAAAGCCGCGGTGCGAGACGATGTTCAGCCCACCGACCTGGTGAATGACCTGAAGCCTGAAATCGACAAATTCTCGGCCGGCTTGCCGTTGGGCTACAAGGTGGCCACCGGCGGTACCGTCGAGGAGAGTGGCAAGGCCCAAGGACCCATCGCCAGCGTGGTGCCGCTGATGCTGTTTTTGATGGCGACCTTTTTGATGATCCAGCTGCACAGTGTGCAGAAGATGTTCCTGGTCGCCAGCGTGGCGCCATTGGGGCTTATAGGGGTGGTTATCGCGCTGGTACCCACCGGCACGCCGATGGGCTTCGTGGCGATCCTCGGGGTGCTGGCACTGATCGGTATCATCATTCGCAACTCGGTCATCCTGGTCACCCAAATCGACCAGTTCGAGCGCGAAGGCTATGAGCCCTGGGATGCGGTGCAGGAAGCTACCCAGCACCGCCGCCGGCCTATTTTGCTCACCGCCGCGGCGGCCAGCCTGGGCATGATCCCCATCGCCAGGGAAGTGTTCTGGGGCCCGATGGCCTATGCCATGATCGGCGGGATCATCAGCGCCACGCTGTTGACGTTGTTGTTCCTGCCTGCACTGTATGTGGCGTGGTATCGGATCAAAGAGCCGGTGAGGGATTAGCTTCTGGGGCGCCACACTGGGCGCGAGCGCCCCGCCTGAGGCCGGCCAAGCGGGTTGGGGCATTAGGCCCGGGTGGGCTCGCCGCCGCTGTCTACCTCCTCGTCCGTGGGCAGCTCTAATGCCTGGCAGGGTGCCCAGCGCGAATGGTTGCCCACGCGATCGACTGCGCTCCAGGTGACGTCCTGCCATCGGCCGGGGCGCACTTGCCTAAGGGCGGCCAAGGGGATCGTGCCCTGCACCGGTTGGCCTACCTGGCGAGGAAGCAGCGGCGGCAGGTCGAAACGCTCATCGCCCCAGCGTACGGTGATTTCGTCACCGGCTGCCATGTTCGGATAAGCCGGCAGGTAAAACGGCAGGCCACCATGCTGGCGGGCCTGGCGCACGCTCAGCGCCCGTGGAAAACATATGGGCGGCAGGAACTGGTTTTCCTCTTCGCCTTCGTGCAACGGCGCGCCACCCGGGTACTCAAGCTTGGCCAGCAGCAGCGTGACCGGGGAATGCGCACTGTAATGCCCGGCGCGCAGCACCTCATAGCGCAGCCGGACCCTGCCGCTTTGTTGTACGGCATTGCGTACCTGAAAAACCAGCGGCCGGCCAAGGTGTTCTGGCTTCACGATTAGGGCGGTGGCAAAACGGTCGTCGATGAATACTTCGACCAGGTCGCCAGGTTCCAGCAACGCGTCACGGCCAACGCGCAGGCAAAGCTGGCTGGCCGCTTCGGCGCCAATGCCAGCGCGGCAGCGCTGGGGCAATTCGAGTGGCGGTAAGGCGAAGGGTTTATGTGCAGCAGTCATCCGTGATCTCCCATTCGGCAGGCAAGCCGAACGGCAGCCTAGGCAGCCAGGGGATACGGGCAAAGAGGGAAGGCGGCCCGGTCAGCCGCCGCGGAACTTGCTGAGGAACTGGCGCGTGCGGGCCTGTTGTGGGGCCGCGAACAGTGCTTTGGCATCGCCCTGCTCGACAATGCGCCCGTGGTCGAAGAACACCACGGTGTCAGCCACGTCGCGGGCAAAGCTCATTTCATGGGTCACGATGATCATGGTGCGCTTTTCCGCCGCCAGGTCGCCGATAGTGGCCAGTACCTCCCCCACCAACTCGGGGTCCAATGCCGAGGTGGGCTCATCGAACAGAATCACCTGCGGCTCCATCGCCAATGCGCGGGCAATCGCCACCCGTTGCTGCTGGCCGCCAGACAACCGCCGCGGGTAGGCTGCTTCCTTGCCGGCCAAGCCCACCTTGGCCAGCAACTGCGTACCCAGGGCCTCGGCCTGGGGGCGCGGCATGTGCTTGACCACCAGCGGGCCCTCGATCACGTTTTCCAGGGCGGTGCGGTGGGGGAACAGGTTGAAGTTCTGGAACACAAAGCCCACTTGCTGGCGTAACCGCCGCACGAGCGCCTGCTGCTGGCCCAGCGGCCGCAGGGTGTCGATGCTCAAGTCGCCAAGCCGGAGGGTACCGCTGTCGGGTGTTTCCAGCAGGTTCAGGCAGCGCAGGAAGGTGGTTTTACCCGAGCCACTGGGGCCGATGACTGCCACGACCTCGCCGGTGCCCACAGTGAGGTCGATATCGACCAGTACCGGGTTGCCATTGAAGCTTTTGCTCAGTTTTTCCACCACGATCATCGCTCAGGGCTCCAGGTCATAGCGGTTGGCCCGCCGTTCGAGGCGATGCTGCACGTGCGCCAGCACGGTGGCGAGCACCCAGTAAAGCAGGGCCGCGGTCAGGTACATGGCGAATACTTCGAAGGTGCGCGCGGTCACCAATTGTGCCTGGCGAAACAGCTCTGGCACCTGGATGGTCGCCGCCAGGGCGGTATCCTTGACCAACGAAATGAAACTGTTGCCCAACGGTGGCAAGGCGGTACGCGCGGCCTGCGGCAGAATGGTGCGGCGCAAGGCCTGGGCGCGGGTCATGCCCAGGGTGGCGCAGGCTTCCCACTGGCCTCTGTCGATGGCACTGATCGCCGCGCGCAAAATTTCGCAGGTATAGGCGGCCATGTTCAGCGAAAAGCCAATCAGCGCCGCCGGTAGAGGGTCCAGTTCAATGCCCAGTGATGGCAGGCCGTAATAAATCAAGAACAGCTGCACCAGCAACGGCGTGCCGCGAAAGAACGACACATAGACCTGCGCCACCCACCGTACCGGGGGCAGGCGCGACAGCCGCATCAAGGCCAGGCCGAACCCCAGCAGCAGGCCGAAGAACATCCCGCCCAAGCTCAGTACCACCGTGAACCATGCCCCCTGCAGCAGAAACGGCAGGGATTCGTAGGCGACCCTCAGGCTCTCTTGGTTCATTGGGTGACGTCGGCACCGAACCATTTTTGCGAGAGCTGGGCCAGGGTGCCGTCGTCACGCAGTTGGGCAATGGCCTTATCGATGGCCGCCAACAACTGCGGTTCGTCTTTACGCAAGGCAATGCCCGACTCCAGGCGCGAGAACGGCTCGCCGTTGGCCGCGAGTTCGCCATGGGTTTTTTTGACCATTTCCAGGGCTGCCAGGCGGTCTACCAGCGCAGCGTCGATACGCCCGACCCGTAGGTCTTGCATCTTGGTGGGGTCGTCTTCGTAGGTTTTTACGATGGCGGCGGGTACTGTGGCCCGCACCCACTGCTCGTAGTTGCTGCCCAGGCCCACGCCGACTTTTTTGTTCGCCAGGTCCGCAGGGGTGTTGATCGTGAGGTGGTCCGCCGAGCGCGTCAGCGCCTGGATGCCGGACACGGTATAGGGCGTGGAAAAATCATATTTCTTGCGGCGTTCGTCGGAGATGGTCACCTGGTTGATCACCACATCGAGGCGCTTGGATTCCAGCGCCGCCAGCAGGCCGTCCCATTTGGTGGTTTGCAGCTTGGCCTGAATACCCAGTTTTTTGGCCAGCGCTTGGGCGAAGTCGACCTCGAAACCGCTGAGTTTGCCGCTTTCATCGACGAAGCTGAACGGCGGGTAAGTGCCCTCCAGGCCCACGGTCAGGGTGCCTTTTTCACGGGTGTTCAACGGCGTTTCATCCGCCATGGCGGCGGTACTGAAGGCGCTGATTACGGCGAATGCCCCAACGGCGAGGGCGGCGGCGAAGCGGTGAGGCAAAGTGTGCAGCGGCATGGCGGTTCCTTAAGTGTTGTTATTGGCCCGACCAAATGTCGGGGTAGGCGAACAGGCCCGGCGCACCGCCGGTGTGTAAAAATAGCAGTGGCCCCTCGGCGAACCGCTGCCGGGCCACCCCATCGAGCAAACCGGCCATGGCCTTGCCGGTATACACCGGGTCCAGCAACAGGCCCTCCTGGCTTGCCAACAATCTGATTGCCGCCAAGGTCCCGGCGTTTGGCTCGCCGTAGCGTGGCCCGTAGTAATCACCCCACAGCAGCGCGCGGTATGCCGCGGGCACGTCGGTACCGAGTAGCGCCGCGGTGCGTTGCACCAGGGTATCGACCTTGGCCGCTTGGGCCTGGGTCGGGCGGGATACCGTGATGCCGACCACCGGCAGCTGCGGCAAGGCCTCGGCGAGGGCCAGGGCCAGCCCCGCGTGTGTGCCGGCGCTGCCGCTGGCCAACACCAGCGCGGCAAAGTCTACCTTCAGCGCCTTGATTTGCTCGGCCAATTCCAGGCCCGCGCGCACGTAGCCCAAGCTGCCGACCGGGCTGGAGCCGCCCACCGGCACGATGTACGGCTGTTTGCCGGCGCTGCGTAGCCGCGTGGCCAGTGCCTCCAGTTGTTCATCGGCGGTGTCGAGGTGGTCGACCACTTCGACCTGCGCGCCAAACAACTCGAGCAACAAGCGGTTGCCGTTACCCAGGTAAGCGGGGTGCTCGGTTGCGATGGGGTTTTCCAGCAAAGCGAAGCACGCCAGGCCCAAGCGGGCGGCGAGCGCGGCCGTTTGGCGAACATGGTTGGATTGGATCGCCCCGGCGGTGACCAGGCAGTCGGCGCCTTGGGCCTGGGCGTCGGCGGCCAGGTACTCGAGCTTGCGCAGTTTGTTGCCGCCCAGCGCCAGCGGGGTGAGGTCATCACGCTTGGCGTAGATATCCCGGCCTAGCCAGGCCGAGAGGCGTTCGAGTTTTTCCAGCGGTGTGGGCGCCCCTAGCAGCGCCAGGCGGCTGAAACGGCTGAGCTGTGATGGGATCATAGGGTTTGCCTGGCCAGTTAGATGCACGACTATAAGGAGTGGGCGTTAGGCGGGCAACCGCTTCAGCGGGCTTGGAACCCGCCGCCTTGGCTTAGGTTCAGATGAGCTGGAGTGCGGCTGAAACGTTCTTTTGCAACTGCTGTTTTCTGATCTAGAGTATGCGCCCGACGGCGCCCTGCGCCGCCCCACTGCCCAGGAGTGAAACCGTGAACGAGCGTGTACCGGGCCAGGCCCCTTCGGAGCCGTGGCAACTGCAAGAGATCGTGGGCCAATTGCGAGCTGCCCGGCGCCAATGGCGCCAACAGAACGGTCGCAGTTGTGGCCAAAGCGGTGGCCGCCAGTTGCCCTCGCGGGAGGCCATGGCGGTCATCCTCGAGCAGTTGTGCGGGGCGTTGTTCCCCATGCGGCTGGGGCCGGTGGACCTTCGTGAAGAAAGCGAGGACTTTTTCGTCGGGCATACGCTCGACGCGGCGCTCAATGCCTTGCTGCTACAAGCCCGGCTCGAATTGCGCTACGCCCACCGCGAGGGCCCTTGCAACCTTGAGGCGCTCGATGCCACCGCGCTGCACGTGATCCAAGGTTTCGCCGCGGCGCTGCCGGCCCTGCGCAGGGAACTGGACACCGACGTGCTGGCCGCTTACCAAGGCGACCCCGCCGCCCGCAGTGTGGATGAAGTATTGCTGTGCTACCCAGGTGTGCTGGCGATCATCCACCATCGCTTGGCCCACCACTTGTACCAGGCAGGGTTGCCGCTGCTGGCGCGGATTAGTTCGGAGTTGGCGCACTCGGCCACCGGCATCGATATCCACCCCGGGGCGCAAATTGGTTCGAGTTTCTTCATCGACCATGGCACTGGCGTGGTCATCGGTGAAACCGCGATTATCGGGGAGCGCGTGCGTATCTACCAAGCCGTCACCCTGGGCGCCAAGCGCTTCCCGACCGACGCTGACGGCAGCCTGCAAAAGGGCCTGCCGCGCCACCCTATCGTTGAAGACGACGTGGTGATCTACGCCGGGGCGACGATTCTGGGGCGGGTCACCATCGGCCAGGGTTCGACGATTGGCGGCAATGTGTGGCTTACCCGCAGCGTACCGCCGGGGAGCAACATCACCCAAGCCAACCTGCAACTGGACGATGGTACCCAGAAATAGCCCCCAGCCTGCGGCGAGGCGCACCGGGCCGAAGGCCGCCAAGGCTACGGCCCGGTGGGATGCAGCAAGGCGCAGGTGATCAACCACATCCTTGGCCGGTATAGGCGGCCCATGCAGTGCTGGCGCTCACGCTGAACGTGCGCCGGGTCAAGGTTGCCAGGTCGCCACGGCTTTGGCATCCACCGGCTTGGGCAACAGCTTGGCGCTTACAAAGGCATCGGCAATGGCCTGCTGCTCGCCCAATTGGTCGAGCGTCACGGGCTGCACGTCGTAGGTACGGTGCGCGTTGGCCGCCTCTACCGTGGCCGGGGGCAAGTTGCCCCACAGCGGCCCAAGCACCTTGGCCGCATCCGCCGGGTTGGCCTTGGCCCAACGGCCAACCTTTTGCAGTTCGTTGAACACCACCTTCAACACGTCACCGTGGCTGTTGGCGTATTGCGTGCTGGTGAGGTAATAGCGTTTGTATTGCGCAAGGCCACGGGCCTCATCGAGGGTGCGCACGGGTAACTGTTGTTGCACGCTGGTCAAAAAGGGCTCCCAGGTTACCCAAGCGTCCACCTTGCCGTTCTCGAAGGCGGCGCGCCCGTCGGCCGGTGTAAGGTAAGCGGGGCTGACGTCATCGATGGTCAGGCCGCCTTTTTTCAGCGCCGCCAACAGCAGGTAGTGGCTGCCTGCCGCCTTGGTCACCGCGATCTTCTTGCCTTTCAGGTCCGCCAGCCGTTGGATGGCGGAATCTTCATGTACCACCACCGCCTGCGCGTCTGGCGAGGCCGATTCCTGAGCAAAATACGCCAGTTGCGCACCCGCAGCCTGGGCAAACAGCGGCACGGTGTCTGCCACGTCGGCCGACACATCGACGTTCCCCAGGTTCAAGGCTTCCAGCATCGGCAGCCCGCTGGCGAACTCATGCCAAGACACCGTGACCCCTTGCGGGGCAAGGGCTTTTTCCAACGTACCTTGGCTTTTGAGCAGGGTCGCGAGGGTTGAAGACTTTTGGTAGCCAATTCGTAAAGGCTCGCCGGCATAAGCCGATACAGCGGCGATACCGAACACCGCAGCCGCGGCGAGCAGGGTAAGCGAACGCAAGCGCATAGCATGACCTTAAAGGGGGTTGCCTGCCGGGCGGGCAGGTTGTCGAGGTTAAAAATTTAAACGATATAACCACGCTCCGGTAAAGAACTTATTGTAATAAGCTTAGCGCCCAGCGGTGGATGACAACGTTTTTAGGATATGGTTTCTTATGCGCAAATGTTCTTAACACAATTGCAACAAAGGTTTAGTAGTTTCTAAAGAATTCTTTACTCTCTGCCAGGCCCCGCACAGGTACGACAACCCAAGGGCGGCCCAGCGAAGATGAGCTTGACTAACCGGTCACGCTTTGGCGCTAATGGCGCCGAGCTATCACAGCAAACGGGCGTATAGACCCGGTCACCCGCAACACAAAAATTAGAAAGCAAGAGGAGCACTACCAGTGAACAAGTCTACCCTGGCACTCGCGGTTGCCATGGGCGTACTGGCCCAGCAAGCCAGCGCCGCCGGTTTCATCGAGGACAGCAAAGCGTCTATCAGTTCCCGTACTTTGTATTTCGATAACGATGCCCGCGAAGGCGGTGCTGACCAGCGCCAGACCGTTACCGGGCTGAAATTCGATTTCTTGTCCGGTTATACCCAAGGCACCGTAGGCTTCGGCCTCGATGTTCAAGGTATGGTAGGTATCAACTTGGGGGGTGGTATCGATAACCATTCGACCACTACCGCCAACACCGTCACCCCGGTTGACAGCGACGGCACACCGGTCAGTGATTGGAGCCGCCTGGGCGGCAATGCCAAGATCAAGTACTCCAAGACCGAGTTGAAAGTGGGTAATGCCCTGGCACCTAACCTGCCGATCCTGGTGTCCAACGATGGCCGCCTGCTCCCCGCGAGCTACCAGGGCGCGATCGTCACGTCCAAGGAAATCGACAACGTTACCTTTACTGCTGGGCAACTGAACCGTGAAATCGGCCGCGCCTCGAGCAACTGGGCAGGCATCGCGGCCGGTGGGCGTAAAGGCTCTAACGCGTTCCGTTTCGGCGGCGCCGACTGGAAAGTCACCAAAGACCTGACGCTGCAGTACTACTACGCCGAGTTGGAAGACTACTACCGGCAGAACTTCCTGGGTTTGGTGCACGTATTCCAGATCGCCCCGGACCAAGCCTTCAAGACCGACCTGCGTTACTTCAACAGCAAGTCCGATGGCAAGAACGGCGATGCCGACTACTCCTACAAGAATGGTTACTATAAAGACGGTGGCGAGGTAGACAATAACACCTGGTCGGCGGCGTTCACCTACACCCTCGGTGGTCACTCGTTGACTTTGGGCCACCAGCGTGTAAGCGACGACGGCGGTATGGCGTTCCTCAACAACGGCAGCGTTGTCGATGGTCGGGGCCGTGGCGAAGGTGAAGGCGGTACTAGCGTGTACCTGTACACCGATATCATGTACAACAACTTCACCAAGGCCGGGGAAAACTCGACCTTTGGTATCTACTCCTACGACTTCGCCAAACTGGGCGTTCCAGGGTTGAAGGCGACCTACACCTACGTCAGCGGCCGCGATGTTCGCAACACCAGCGGCAACGGCAGCTATGACGAATGGGAAGCCGACTACCGCGTGGACTACACCCTGCAGAGCGGCCCGCTCAAGGGGCTGGGCTTCTCGGCTCGCCACGCGACGTTCCGCAGCGAAGGCGTAGAGAACTTCGACCAGAACCGCTTCTACGTCAACTACACCTACGCCCTGTGGTAGTAGTGGGTTGAGCCATGGACGCCCCGCTTCGGCGGGGTTTCTTTTGCTTATGTTTTTATATTCCATATAGTTATTTAGGAATTGTTATTTATTCTTTTTAAACTTGGCTATTCTGAAGCAGAGTAAAACCCAACCACCGCGTTCCAACCAAAGGACATCGCACCATGGGACTCAAACTCGGCGATATAGCCCCGGACTTCGAGCAAGCTTCAAGCGAAGGCACCATTCGCTTCCACGAATGGCTCGGCGACAGCTGGGGTGTGCTGTTCTCTCACCCGGCGGATTTCACCCCGGTGTGCACCACCGAGCTGGGCTACACCGCCAAGCTCAAGGACGAGTTCGCCCAGCGCAACGTCAAGGCCATCGCGTTGTCAGTAGACCCGGTCGAATCCCATGTGAAATGGATCGAGGACATCAACGACACGCAAAATACCCAGGTGAACTTCCCGATCCTGGCCGACGCCGACCGCAAGGTGTCGGACCTTTACGACCTGATCCACCCCAATGCCAGCGACACCCTTACCGTGCGCTCGCTGTTCGTGATAGACCCGAACAAAAAAGTGCGCCTGACGATCACTTACCCGGCCAGCACCGGGCGTAACTTTAACGAGATTTTACGGGTGATCGATTCGCTGCAACTTACCGACAGCCATAAGGTGGCCACGCCGGCCAACTGGCAACAGGGTGACGACGTGGTGATCGTGCCATCGCTCAAAGACGAAGAGGAAATCCGCCAGCGCTTTCCCAAGGGCTACCGCGCCGTGCGCCCCTACCTTCGGCTGACCCCGCAGCCGAACCGCTGAACTGATTTGCAGGGACTTTTGGGCCGCACATGCGGCCCTTTTTTTTGCTGCGCTTGGGGCCTGCCTCAGTGGCCGCAAGGCCGACACCAGCGCGCTGCGCATTACCCAGACCACGCTCATCGGCCTGAGCATGCTCACGCGCGCAGTGCACCAGGTATCTGGGCGGGCAGGCGCATCACTGTGGGGCTCTCCCGGGTGCAGTTCTTGCGGCTGATCAACAGCGTGGTTCTGCTCAGCGGGGTGATGCTGATCATCCGGTTTTTTCGTAAGCCTTGCCGCCCAGGTGTGGCCCGCGCGCGCGCAGGGCAATAGCGCGCATAGATAATAAAAGAATAAATAAATGAACAAATATGATTTAAGGATATAAAAATCCACTGCTAAGGTAGGCGCCATTGCACAATGAATACACGCGAGGCGGTATCGATGTTGGTCGTAGCGTTGGGGGGCAGCCCCAGTACCCGTTCCCGTTCCGGGGTCTTGCTTGAGCGTGCGAAGCTTGCCTTGCAAGGGAAGGGGGTGGAGGTGGTCACCTTTCAGGTGCGTGACTTCGACCCGCAGGATTTGCTCCACGCCCGCTTCAACAGCCCGGCGGTGTGCCATTTCTTGGAAACCGTGGCCAATGCCGACGGCCTTGTGGTAGCCACCCCTGTCTATAAAGCAGCCTACAGCGGTGCGCTGAAAACGATGATCGACTTGCTGCCTGAACGTGCCCTGGCGCACAAGGTGGTGTTGCCCATCGCCACAGGCGGCAGTATCGCCCACATGCTCGCCGTGGACTACGCCCTCAAGCCGGTGCTGGCGGCGCTCAAGGCGCAGGAAATGCTTCAAGGCATCTTTGCCGACGACAGCCAGATCGCTTATGGCGAGGGCAGCGCCGCACCGCAGTTGGCGCCGTCGTTGGAACACCGCTTGGGCGCGGCGCTGGAAGAATTCCACAGCGCCTTGGCCCGCCGGCCACAGCCGGTGGAGCCGGGGCTGCTCACCGACCGCTTGCTCAGCGCACGTTGGAGTATCTGAGCATTACCCTAAACCCCCTTTAACCGGTTCAAGGAGAGCGCGTATGCGCACCCGTTTGTTACGTCGAGGCCTTGCTGCACTGCTTACCGCAGCGGTCACGTTTGGCGTTGCAAGCCTGGCCCAGGCCGAAACCCTGCGCATCGGCTATCAGAAATACGGCACATTGGTGTTGCTCAAGGCTCATGGCACGCTGGAAAAACGCCTGGCCGAGCAGGGCGTGCAGGTGCAATGGACTGAGTTCCCCGGTGGCCCGCAATTGCTTGAGGGGCTTAACGTAGGCTCGATCGACTTTGGCGTAACCGGTGAAACCCCGCCGGTGTTCGCCCAAGCGGCCGGCGCGGATTTGCTCTACGTGGCCGTCGAGCCGCCGGCGCCCACCAGTGAAGCCCTGCTGGTGCCTAAAGACTCCCCGATCAAGACCCTGGCGGACCTCAAGGGCAAAAAGATTGCCCTGAACAAAGGCTCTAACGTGCACTACTTGCTGGTACGGGCGCTGGAAAAAGCCGGCATCGCCTACAGCGACATCCAGCCCGTTTACCTGGCGCCGAGCGACGCCCGCGCCGCATTCGAGCGCGGCAGCGTCGACGCTTGGGCGATTTGGGACCCTTACCAAGCGGCCGCCGAGCAGCAACTGCAAGCTCGCACGTTGCAAGACGGCACCGGGCTGGTGGACAACAACCAGTTCTACTTGGCCACCCGCGGCTATGCCACCGCCCACCCG
Organism: Pseudomonas typographi; assembly: GCF_014694385.1. Lineage (GTDB taxonomy): Bacteria > Pseudomonadota > Gammaproteobacteria > Pseudomonadales > Pseudomonadaceae > Aquipseudomonas > Aquipseudomonas typographi. The sequence goes on from NZ_JAAOCA010000007.1 coordinate 118,073, forward strand.
AAGGTGATCGACGCGGTGATCGACGAAGTGCGTTCAGTAGGCGATTGGGCCAAACAAAACCCGCAAAAGGTGGCGGATGAAGTCGCGCCATTGTTGGGCCTGCCCGCGCCGATCACCTTGACCTCGGTTAAGCGCCAAGGTTTCGGTGCGCAGTTGATTAGCCCGGCCGTGGTCGATGCGCAGCAAAAAATCGCCGATACCTTTTACCAACTGAAACTGATACCCAAGCCCTTGTCGATCAAGGATGTGATCTGGAACCCGCCGGCCAACCTGGCGGCCGCCCATTGACGGGCCGGGCTTGGGCCTGGCTGAGAACCTTTGAGGAGACTACTCCATGAGCCTGAATATGTTCTGGTTTTTGCCCACCCACGGTGATGGGCACTACCTCGGTACCGCCGAAGGCGCCCGTGCGGTCGACCACGGCTATTTGGCCCAAATCGCCCAAGCGGCGGATCGCCTTGGTTACGGCGGGGTGCTGATCCCGACCGGGCGTTCTTGCGAAGATTCGTGGCTGGTTGCCGCGTCGTTGATCCCGGTGACGCAACGGCTGAAGTTCCTGGTGGCGCTGCGCCCCGGGATCATTTCACCTACCGTGGCAGCCCGCCAAGCAGCTACCTTGGACCGGTTGTCCAACGGCCGTGCGCTGTTCAACCTGGTGACTGGCGGCGACCCGGCCGAGCTCGAAGGCGATGGCCTGTTCCTCACCCACGAAGAGCGCTATGAAGCTTCAGTAGAATTCACCCGCATCTGGCGCAGGGTGCTCGAAGGTAACGTGGTCGACTACGACGGTAAGCACATTCAGGTCAAAGGCGCCAAGTTGCTCTACCCGCCGATCCAGCAACCGCGCCCGCCGTTGTACTTCGGTGGCTCGTCCGAGGCCGCCCAGGACCTGGCCGCCGAACAGGTCGACCTGTACCTGACTTGGGGCGAGCCGCCCGCCGCGGTGGCGGAAAAGATCGCCCAAGTGCGCGAGAAGGCCGCCAAGCAAGGCCGCACGCTGCGCTTTGGCATTCGCCTGCACGTGATCGTGCGCGAAACCAACGAAGAAGCCTGGCGCGCCGCGGACCGGTTGATTGAAAACCTAGACGACGAAACCATTGCCCGCGCCCAGGCGTCGTTCGCCAAGTTCGATTCGGTAGGCCAGCAGCGCATGGCCGCGTTGCACAAGGGCAAGCGTGACAACCTGGAGGTGAGCCCGAACCTTTGGGCGGGTGTGGGCTTGGTGCGCGGCGGCGCAGGTACCGCGCTGGTAGGCGATGGCCCCACCGTAGCGGCGCGGGTCAAGGAATACGCGGATCTGGGCATCGATACTTTTGTGCTTTCCGGTTACCCGCATTTGGAAGAAGCTTACCGGGTCGCTGAATTGCTGTTCCCGCACCTGGATGTGGCCCTTCCACAACAGCCCCAGGGTGCCGGTTACATCAGCCCGTTCGGTGAAATCGTTGCCAATCACATCCTGCCCAAGGCGGCGTCACAAAGCTGAGGGGCCGCAGATGAACGCATCGAATAAATGGGCATGGGCTGAACGTTTGGCCCCGTGGCTATTGCCCGTGTTGTTGTTAGCCACCTGGCAGGGCGCGGTCAGCAGTGGGCTGCTCTCCACCCGCATCTTGCCCGCACCCAGCGCCGTGATCGAAGCCGGTGTGCAGTTGGTGCGCAGCGGTGAGATCTGGACGCACTTGGCAATCAGTGGCTGGCGAGCCGGTGTCGGCTTCGTGATCGGCGGCGGTATCGGCTTGGTACTCGGGTTGGTTTCGGGGTTGTCACGTTGGGGTGAGCGCCTGCTCGACAGCTCGGTGCAGATGATCCGCAACGTGCCACACTTGGCGTTGATCCCGTTGGTGATCCTGTGGTTCGGTATCGACGAGTCGGCGAAGATTTTCCTGGTCGCCCTCGGCACGTTGTTTCCGATTTATCTCAACACTTACCACGGTATCCGCAACGTCGACCCGGCCTTGGTGGAAATGGCCCGCAGCTATGGCCTGCGCGGCTTCTCATTGTTCTGGCAGGTGATCCTGCCCGGGGCGTTGCCGTCGATCCTGGTAGGGGTGCGCTTTGCCCTGGGCCTGATGTGGTTGACGCTGATCGTGGCCGAAACCATTTCGGCCAGTTCTGGGATTGGCTACCTGGCGATGAACGCCCGGGAGTTTTTGCAAACCGACGTCGTGGTACTGGCCATCGTGCTCTACGCCGTGCTCGGCAAACTGGCTGACCTGGCGGCGCGGGGCCTGGAGCGGGCGTGGTTGCGCTGGCACCCGGCTTACCAGCCTAAGCGAGGTGAGGCATGACCGTTTTCAAGGACCAACCGCATTTTTTGCGGGGGGTAGAAGTGGGGGTACAGCGCCTGAGCAAGGCGTTCGGCGCGCGTCAGGTACTGCACGGCATCGACCTGACCATCCCGGCCGGGCAGTTCGTGGCCATCGTGGGGCGCAGTGGTTGTGGCAAAAGCACCTTGCTGCGCCTGCTGGCAGGGCTCGACAAGCCCACCGAGGGCACGCTGAAGGCCGGCGAGCGTTCGCTGGATGCAGCGCGCGGTGATACCCGGCTGATGTTCCAAGACGCGCGCTTGCTGCCATGGAAGCGGGTGATCGACAACGTGGGCCTGGGCCTGAAAGGCGATTGGCGCCCCAAGGCGTTGCAGGCGCTGGAAGCCGTAGGCCTGGCCGAACGTGCCCATGAATGGCCGGCGGCGTTGTCGGGCGGGCAAAAGCAACGTGTGGCCCTGGCGCGGGCGCTGATCCATGAACCGCGGCTGCTGCTGCTCGATGAGCCGCTAGGGGCGCTGGATGCCCTGACCCGCATCGAGATGCAGCAGTTGATCGAGCGGCTGTGGCAACAGCATGGCTTTACCGTGTTGCTGGTGACCCACGATGTGGCTGAAGCCGTGGCCGTAGCAGACCGGGTCATCCTGATCGAAGAGGGCCACATCGGCCTGGACGTGCAGGTCGACCTGCCACGCCCGCGGGCTCGCGGTTCGCAACGCCTGGCCGAGCTGGAAACCGAAGTACTCAACCGCGTGCTGCAGTTGCCGCCAAGCGAGCAGGGCGCCGAACCCACAGAACCGTTACCGACCCAGTTGCGCTGGGCTTACTGATCGTCCATTCATTCGAGGAACACACCATGACCATTAAAGCTATCAACGTGCGTAACCAGTTCAAAGGCACCGTCAAGGAAATCATCGAAGGCCCGGTGCTGTCGGAAATCGACGTGCAAACCGCCTCTGGCATCGTCACTTCGGTGATCACTACCCGTTCGGTCAAGGAGCTCGAGCTGGTGGTGGGCAGCGAAGTCATCGCCTTCGTTAAGTCCACCGAAGTGTCGATCGCCAAGCTCTGACTTACCAGTGGGGTGTTCAACCAGCTTGCTGCACACTGTTGGCGGCGCCTTTTGCTGCCGTGCGGCGTTGCCGCGACGAGCCATAGCCCTGCTATGACCCGGCGCGGCGTTTTGCGCGGTAACGACATCCTCGCGCCAAAGCTCATGCGAACGGTTGGAATATCACCATCACCTTATGGCGACGCTTGCGGCCGCCCGGCCACGTAAGGGGCAGATACAGCCCCAGGTAGGCGTCGAACACACGCATGCCTTCTTTGGCCAGCCGCGGGCTGATTCACCGTGCAGTTGCATGGAACGGGCTGCACCGGTCGTTCAACTCCATCGCCAGGGCAAACACGCAACCTCTTGCGGCAAGCTAAGCCGTTCGAAAGGCCAGGCGGACAGTCGCTCATTGGCCAAGCTCAGTTCGATGTCAGGTTGGCGTGCGCCACTTCGCTCAGGCCATGTTGGGCTAGTATCAATTGCCTCGCGCCTGCAGGCACGCTCGAGAAGCGCCATGCACGTCGGCGGTAAGCCCATGTAGCAGCGCCGGCATGCTGGCGAACAGAGTGATAGACCGAGGGCAGCGGAAGGGGTGTGCGTTCAGCTACCGCAGAGATCGACAGCCCGCCCCCCAATGGCTGGCCGGCAGTTTTCGCGCTGCGGCGGGAATGTGCCGTAGCGGCCCCTGGGGCGGGGCCGCCATTGTGAACGCTACACGGTGTGCAAATACCAGTTGTACTCAAGGTCCGAAATCGAGTGCTCGAACTCTGCCAGCTCGCTTTCCTTGCAGGCTACGAAGATGTCGATGTACTTCGGGTCGATGTAACGGGCCATGATCTCGCTGTCATCCAGCGCACGCAGGGCGTCACGCAGGTTGTTCGGCAAGCTGGCCTCGGTTTGCTCGTAGGCGTTACCCTCCAGCGGCTCGCCCGGCTCGCGCTGGTTGGTGAGCCCATGATGGATGCCCGCCAATACCGAGGCCATGACCAGGTACGGGTTGGCGTCCGCGCCTGCCACGCGGTGCTCCAGCCGTACCGCATCGGCAGCGCCGGTTGGTACGCGCAGCGCCACGGTGCGGTTGTCCAAGCCCCAGGTGGGGGAGTTGGGCACGTAGAACTGCGCGCCGAACCGGCGGTAGGAGTTCACGTTAGGGCACAGGAAGGCCATCGAGGCTGGCAGGGTCTCGAGCACACCGCCGACCGCATGGCGCAATGCGGCGTTCTGCTCGGGATCCTCACTGGTGAAGATATTTTTGCCGTCTTTGTCAAGAATCGAAATGTGCACGTGAAGGCCATTGCCCGCCTGGCCTGGGTAAGGCTTGGCCATGAAGGTGGTGTCCATTTCATGGTCGTAGGCGATGTTTTTGATCAACCGCTTGAGCAGCACCGCATAGTCGCACGCTTTGAGCGCGTCCGGCACGTGGTGCAGGTTCACCTCGAATTGCGCCGGGGCGCTTTCCTTGACGATGGCATCGGCCGGAATGTGTTGTTCCTTGGCGCCTTCGAGGATGTCTTGCAGGCAGTCGACGTATTCGTCGAGGTCGTCGATCAGGTATACCTGGGTCGACTGTGGGCGTTTACCGGAAATCGGCGAGCGCGGCGGTTGTGGCCGGCCGTTTACGTTCTCCTGGTCGATCAGGTAGAACTCCAGCTCGAACGCGGCGCAGATGGTCAGGCCCATATCGTCGAACTTCTTCACGACCTGGCGCAGCACTTCGCGCGGGTCGGCGAAGAAGGGCGAGCCTTCGAGCTCGTGCATGGTCATCAGCAATTGCGCGGTGGGGCGCTTCTGCCATGGCTCGTTGCTCAGCGTGTTGGGGATGGGGTAGCAGATACGGTCGGCATCGCCGATGTCCAGCCCTAGGCCCGTGCTCTCGACGGTAGAACCGTTGATATCGAGGGCAAAGAGCGAGGCCGGCAGGTTGATGCCTTTCTCGTAAACCTTGTGCAGGCTGGTGCGCTCGATGCGCTTGCCACGCACCACGCCATTCATATCCGCTATCAGAAGGTCGACGTATAGAACCTCAGGGTGTTCCTTGAGGAAAGCGTTCGCTTCGTTGAGCTGAACGGCACGCGGGGGTACCGACATGATTCAACACCTTTGTTGTTAAAAATTTCAATCAGTGATTTACAGCAGGTTCAGTCAATCCGAAAGCCTCTGGGAAGTCAAGCGAGCCCAGTTGTGCCCGTTGGTGGGGCAAAAAAGCCATTTATGGATGTTTTTGGTGCATTTTTGCGCCGTTTATCTTCCGGGCGTTAAGCCGCCGGACCCCTCGTATAGAATTTTTTACGGCTGGTTGTATAAAAAAATGAACGGCGCTAAGCTCCGCGACAACCCAAAACATCAACAATTGCGGGGGATATCATGCCATGCCGATGTTCAGAAGGCGCTACCTGTAACGGTAAATTAAACGCCCTAGGTAAGCCGGCCGATATTCTTGACAGTACGCCTGCCCAGCCGGGCCCTGCCGCAGCCTACCCGGGCCAGCCAGGCGCCGCCGGCATGCCCCGCGCATTGCACCACGATCTTGATCAAGGCCTTGCCAGCCTACTGCCCAAAGCCGCCGCCGCGCGCTTCAATGCCTCTGCCGCGCCGCTTTGCCGTGCCTTACCGTCTACTGTAGCGCTGCTTTGCAGCCTTTGCCTGCTTGTGCGCGGGTATTGGCTATCGTTCACACAGTGGCAGGCCTTATACGGCGTGCCGCGACACATCGCGACGCACATGCGTCAAAAGCGCCGGGCCGGCTGCGGCCCGGTAACGACCGCCTGAGGTATTTATGAGCAGCAACCTCGACCAGCTCACGGATTGGTTGAAAAAACACAAGATCACCGAGGTGGAATGCCTGATCAGCGACCTGACCGGCATCACCCGCGGCAAGATCTCGCCCACCAACAAGTTCATTGCCGAAAAGGGCATGCGCCTGCCCGAGAGTGTGCTGTTGCAGACCGTGACCGGCGACTACGTTGAAGACGATATCTACTACGAATTGCTTGACCCGGCCGATATCGACATGTTCTGCCGCCCGGACGAAAGTGCCGTGTTCCTGGTGCCGTGGGCTATCGAGCCCACCGCTCAGGTGATTCACGACACCTACGACAAGCAGGGCAACCCCATCGAACTGTCGCCGCGCAACGTGCTCAAGCGCGTGCTCAAGTTGTACGCCGACCGTGGCTGGCAGCCGATCGTGGCGCCGGAGATGGAGTTCTATCTCACCAAGCGCAGCGACGACCCTGATTACCCATTGCAGCCACCGATCGGCCGCTCGGGGCGCCCGGAAACCGGCCGCCAGTCATTCTCCATCGAGGCGGCGAACGAGTTCGACCCGTTGTTCGAGGATGTGTACGACTGGTGCGAGGCGCAAAACCTCGACCTCGACACGTTGATTCACGAAGACGGCACGGCGCAGATGGAAATCAACTTCCGCCACGGCAGCGCCTTGCACTTGGCCGACCAGATCGTGGTGTTCAAACGCACCATGCGGGAGGCGGCGCTCAAGCACAACGTGGCCGCCACCTTTATGGCCAAGCCAATGACTGGCGAACCCGGCAGTGCCATGCACCTGCACCAGAGCATCGTCGACCTTGAAACCGGCAAGAACATCTTCTCCAGCGAAGACGGCACCATGAGCCAGCTGTTCCTCAACCATGTGGGCGGTCTGCAAAAGTTCATTCCCGAGGCGTTGCCGTTGTTCGCGCCCAATGTGAACTCGTTCCGCCGGTTTTTGCCCGACACCTCGGCGCCGGTGAATGTGGAATGGGGCGTGGAAAACCGCACCGTCGGCCTGCGTGTGCCAGACGCCACCCCGCAGAACCGGCGGGTGGAGAACCGCCTGCCGGGCGCCGATGCCAACCCTTACCTGGCCATCGCCGCCAGCCTGCTGTGTGGGTTCATCGGCATGGTCGAGGGTATCAACCCCAGTGCGCCGGTGCATGGGCGCGGCTATGAGCGGCGCAACCTGCGCCTGCCCCTGACCATCGAGGATGCGCTGGAGCGCATGGAAAACTGCCGCACCCTGGAGCAATACCTGGGCAAAAAATTCATCGTCGGTTACGTGGCGGTCAAGCGGGCCGAGCATGAAAACTTCAAGCGCGTGATCAGTTCGTGGGAACGAGAGTTCCTGCTGTTCGCGGTCTGATCGAGCCCGGCCCGGCGCGGGCCGGCAGAACAGGAGAGAGCAATGAGCAACAACAACCCGCAAACCCTGCAATGGCAAACTTTAAGCGGTGACCACCACCTGGCGCCTTTCAGCGACTACAAGCAGCTGAAGGAGCAAGGCCCACGGATCATCACCAAAGCCAAGGGCGTATACCTGTGGGATAGCGAAGGCCAGCAGATCCTCGACGGCATGGCCGGCCTGTGGTGCGTGGCGGTCGGCTATGGCCGTGAGGAATTGGTGCAGGCCGCCGCCCGGCAAATGCGCGAGCTGCCTTATTACAACCTGTTCTTCCAAACCGCCCACCCGCCCGCGCTGGAACTGGCCAAAGCGGTGGCCGATGTGGCGCCCGCCGGCATGAGCCATGTGTTCTTCACAGGCTCCGGCTCCGAAGGCAACGATACCGTGCTGCGCTTGGTCCGGCATTATTGGGCACTCAAAGGCAAGCCCGGGAAAAAGACCATCATCGGCCGTGTCAACGGCTACCACGGCTCTACCGTGGCCGCCGCCAGTATGGGTGGCATGGCGTTCATGCACGAGCAGGGCGGCCTGCCGATCCCCGGCATCGTACACATTGCGCAACCTTATTGGTTTGGCGAAGGGGGCGACATGGCCCCCGATGAATTCGGTGTGTGGGCTGCCGACCAACTCGAAAAGAAAATCCTTGAAGTCGGTGAAGACAACGTTGCTGCTTTCATTGCCGAACCCATTCAGGGCGCCGGTGGCGTGATCATCCCACCCGCCACCTACTGGCCCAGGATCAAACAGATCCTCGACCGCTACGACATCCTCTTCGTCGCCGACGAGGTGATCTGCGGTTTCGGCCGCACGGGCGAGTGGTTCGGTAGCGACTATTACGGCCTGGTGCCAGACCTGATGACCATCGCCAAAGGCTTGACCTCCGGGTACATCCCCATGGGCGGGGTAATAGTGCGCGACGAAATCGTCAACGTGATCAACGAAGGCGGCGATTTCAACCACGGGTTTACCTATTCCGGGCACCCGGTGGCGGCGGCGGTAGGGTTGGCAAACCTGCGCATTTTGCAGGAAGAAAAAATCCTCGAACGTGTGCGTAGCGAAACGGCACCGTATTTGCAAAAGCGTTTACGCGAACTGGCCGACCACCCGTTGGTGGGCGAAGTTCGAGGGTTGGGAATGCTCGGAGCGATAGAGCTGGTGAAAAACAAAGCCACCCGCGAGCGTTACGTGGGGCAGGGCGTGGGCATGGTCTGCCGGCAGTTCTGTTTCGACAATGGCCTGATCATGCGAGCCGTGGGCGACACCATGATCATTGCCCCACCCTTGGTGATCAGTGCCAGTGAAATCGACGAGTTGGTGAGCAAGGCACGCAAATGCCTGGACCTGACCCTTAATGCGCTCAATGGCTAATGCTAGGCTGTGCGGCGCTGCCGGCAAGGGGCATCGCCAGGCGGAACCCGGCGGTGCCCTTGAACCGCGCAGGTGCAAGGGAAAGCACGCCACAAGGCGAACGGATAAACATCATTTTGGAGCACTACGCATGAAGAAGTTGGGCAAGTCGCTGCTCGCCATGGGCTTGTTGGGCGCCATGGCAGGGGCCGTTCAGGCCGATGACAAGGTTTTGCACGTGTACAACTGGTCCGACTACATCGCCCCGGATACCGTGAAAAAGTTCGAAGACCAAACCGGCATCAAGGTTATCTACGACGTTTACGACAGCAACGAAACCCTTGAAGCCAAGATGCTCGCGGGTAAGTCGGGTTACGACATCGTAGTGCCGTCGAATAACTTCCTGGCTAAGCAGATCAAGGCCGGTGTTTACCTGGAACTGGACAAAACCAAGCTGCCGAACTGGAAAAACCTCGATCAAGGCCAACTCAAGGCGGTGGGTGACGCCAGCGACAAGGGCAATACCCATGCATTCCCCTACATGTGGGGCTCGATCGGCATCGGCTATAACCCTGACAAGGTCAAAGCCGCGCTGGGTATAGACAAGATCGACTCCTGGGACGTGCTGTTCAAGCCCGAGAACATCGCCAAGCTCAAGGGGTGCGGGGTAAGCTTCCTCGACTCGCCGACCGAGATGTTGCCGGTGGCGTTGCATTACCTGGGCCTGCCGACCGATACCCAGAAGAAGGAAGACATCGATAAGGCCGAGGCGCTATTCCTGAAAGTTCGCCCGAGCGTTACCTACTTCCACTCCTCCAAGTACATCTCGGACCTGGCCAACGGCAACATCTGCGTGGCCGTGGGTTATTCGGGCGACGTGTACCAAGCCAAGTCGCGCGCCGAAGAGGCTGGTGGCAAGGTCAAGGTTAATTACGTGATTCCGAAGGAAGGCGCCGGCAGCTTCTATGACATGGTGGCGATCCCGAAAGACGCCGACAACGTAGAAGGCGCCTACAAATGGATGAATTTCATCCTGCAACCGGAAATCATGGCCGAGATCACCAACGCGGTGCGCTTCCCGAACATCAATAACGAAGCCACGCCACTGGTAGACAAAGACATCACGTCCGACCCGGGCATTTACCCACCGGCCGAGGTGAAAGCCAAGCTGTACGCCATCGCCGACCTGCCGGCGCCTACCCTGCGGCTCATGACCCGCAGCTGGACCAAAATCAAGTCGGGTAAATAACGGCCTTGCGGGCCCCGGCCGCCGGCGTTCGCCGCGGCCGGTACGGCTGAAACACATTTTTTTTTGCACGGCCGGTCAACACAGGTAAGTTGCACGCCGGTTTCTGTTTTGCGGCCATGCCGCTGCCATCCTGGAAGAACACTGCGGGGGATTTCACTTGGCTAACTCTTTGTTTTTAAAAGCGGCCGTTCTAGGCGCAGGGCTGTTGATGGGCGCCGCTGCGCAGGCGGCCGGCACCGTACACATTTATAATTGGTCCGATTACATCGGCGAGAACACCCTGGCCGAGTTCGAAAAGGCCACCGGCATCAAGCCCGTGTACGATGTGTTCGATTCCAACGAAACCCTTGAAGGCAAGCTGCTGGCTGGCCGCACGGGCTACGATGTGGTGGTGCCGTCCAATCACTTTCTGGGCAAGCAGATCAAGGCCGGGGCTTTCCAGAAGCTTGATCGCGCGCAATTGCCGAACTGGCCCAACCTGGACCCCGACTTGATGAAGCGCCTACAGGTGAACGACCCGGGCAACCAATACGCCGTGCCGTACCTGTGGGGCACCAACGGCATCGGCTACAACGTCGAGAAGGTCAAAGGTGCGTTGGGTGTAGACAAAATCGACTCCTGGGCGGTTTTGTTCGAGCCTGAAAACATGAAAAAGCTTAGCCAGTGCGGTGTGGCGTTTCTCGACTCCCCGGATGAAATGATGCCGGCGGTGCTCAACTACCTGGGGCTGGACCCCAACAGCACCAACCCGGCCGACTATCAAAAAGCCGAGGCCCAATTGCTCAAGGTGCGGCCCTATGTAACGTACTTCCACTCTTCGAAGTACATCTCGGACCTCGCCAACGGCAATATCTGCGTGGCCGCCGGGTTCTCTGGCGACGTGTTCCAGGCCCGCAGCCGTGCCGAAGAGGCCAAAAACGGTAACCAGATTGCCTACGTGGTACCCAAGGAGGGTGGCAACCTCTGGTTCGACATGCTGGCGATTCCTAAGGATGCGGCAAATGTTAAGCAGGCCCATGCCTTCATCGACTTCATGCTGCAGCCTGAGGTGATCGCTGAAGTCAGCGATGCGGTGGGTTACGCCAACCCCAACCCCAAGGCCAAAGCCGATATGGACCAAGCCGTTGCCAACGACCCGGCGGTGTATCCCCCGCAAGAGGTGCTGGCCAAGGCCTACGTCAACCACGAGTTGCCGCCGAATATTCAACGCTTGATGACCCGGTCTTGGACCAGGATCAAATCGGGCAAATAAACACGCTGCGCCCACCGCTGGGGTGGGCGCGCTGAACCATTGTTGGGAGTTTCGTGAATGGCCGTTGCCTCCAGTGCCCATAAGAAAGCCCTCGAAGGCAGCCAGCAACCCAAGCAGGTGCTGGTGAAGATCGATCGGGTGACGAAAAAGTTCGACGAGACGATTGCGGTGGACGATGTGTCGCTGCAAATCAACAAAGGGGAAATCTTCGCCTTGCTCGGGGGCTCCGGATCGGGAAAATCCACCTTGTTGCGTATGCTGGCCGGCTTCGAACGGCCGACCGAAGGGCGGATTTTTCTCGATGGCGTAGACATTACCGACCTGCCGCCCTACGAGCGGCCGATCAACATGATGTTCCAATCCTACGCACTGTTCCCGCACATGACCGTGGCGCAGAACATCGCTTTCGGCCTGAAGCAAGACAAAATGCCCGGCGCCGAAATCGATGCCCGTGTGGCCGAAATGCTCAAACTGGTGCACATGAGCCAGTACGCCAAGCGAAAGCCGCACCAGCTCTCCGGCGGCCAGCGCCAGCGGGTGGCGCTGGCGCGCTCGCTGGCCAAGCGGCCCAAGTTGCTGCTGCTTGACGAGCCCATGGGCGCACTGGACAAGAAACTACGCTCGGAAATGCAACTGGAGTTGGTGCAAATTATCGAGCGCGTGGGCGTGACCTGCGTGATGGTGACCCACGACCAAGAAGAAGCCATGACCATGGCTCAGCGCATCGCCATCATGCACTTGGGGTGGATCGCCCAGATCGGCAGCCCCGTGGACATTTATGAAACACCCACCAGCCGCCTGGTGTGTGAGTTCATCGGTAACGTCAACCTGTTCGACGGGCAAGTGGTCGAGGACATGGAAGGCTATGCGCTGATCGCCACCCCTGAACTGGAGAGGCCGATCTACGTAGGCCATGGTGTGACCACCGCCGCCGAAGACAAGAACGTGACCTACGCGCTGCGCCCGGAAAAACTGCTGGTGACCACCGAGCAGCCAGCCGCCGAATATAACTGGGCGCGCGGCACCGTGCACGACATCGCCTACCTGGGCGGCCACTCGGTGTTCTACGTAAAGCTTACCGGTGGCAAGGTCGTACAATCGTTCGTAGCTAACGCCGAGCGCCGTGGCGCGCGGCCAACCTGGGACGACGAAGTCTTCGTGTGGTGGGAAGACGACAGCGGGGTGGTACTGCGCTCATGAAAACCAGCAAACTCAAGCGCTACTTGCCCGGCGGCCGGCAGGCGGTGATCGGCATCCCGTTCCTGTGGTTGTTCCTGTTCTTCATGCTGCCGTTCTTCATCGTGCTGAAAATCAGCTTCGCTGAAGCGGACGTGGCCATCCCCCCGTACACCGACCTGGTTCAATTCGCCGAGGACAAGATCGACATTGCCTTGAACCTCGCCAACTACCTGCTGCTGGGCGACGACGACCTGTATTTCGCCGCCTATTTCGGCTCGGTGAAGATGGCCTTCATCAGCACCTTGCTATGCCTGTTGATTGGCTACCCGATGGCCTACGCGATTTCCGTGGCCAAAAAGGAAACCCAGACCGTGCTGTTGTTGCTGATCATGATGCCGACCTGGACGGCGATCCTGATCCGTGTGTATGCGTGGATGGGCATCCTCAGCAACAACGGTTTGCTCAACGGCTTCTTGCAGTTCATTGGCGTGATCGACCAACCGCTGCAGATTCTTAACACTAACCTGGCGGTGTACATCGGTATCGTCTATTCCTACCTGCCGTTCATGATCCTGCCGCTGTTCGCCAACTTGGTCAAACATGACCAAAGCCTGTTGGAGGCCTCGTCTGACCTCGGCTCCAGCCGCTTCAACAGCTTCTGGAAAATCACCGTGCCGCTGTCTAAAAACGGCATCATCGCCGGTTGCATGTTGGTGTTCATCCCGGTGGTGGGCGAGTTCGTGATCCCTGAACTGCTCGGCGGGCCGGAAACCTTGATGATTGGTAAGGTGCTCTGGCAAGAGTTCTTCAATAACCGTGACTGGCCAGTGGCCTCTGCCCTGGCGGTGGTGATGCTGGCGATCTTGATTGTGCCGATCGTGCTGTTCAACCGTAGCCAGGCCAAGGAATTGGAGGGCAGGGCATGAAGACCGGCTTTCGTTTTTCGACCTTCATGCTGTGGGCGGGGTTGATCTTCATCTACGCGCCAATGGTCATCCTGGTGATCTACTCGTTCAACGCCTCGCGCTTGGTGACGGTATGGGGCGGCTGGTCGGTGAACTGGTACATCGCCCTGCTCGACAACAATCAGCTGATTTCGGCGGTGTTCCGCTCGCTGGAAATCGCCCTTTATACCGCCGTTGCGGCGGTGGTGCTGGGCACCCTGGCGGCGTTCGTGCTTACCCGCATCACCCGCTTCAAGGGGCGCACGTTGTTCGGCGGGCTGGTCACCGCGCCGTTGGTCATGCCCGAGGTGATCACCGGCCTATCGCTGTTGTTGTTGTTCGTGGCCATGGCGCAATTGCTGGGCTGGCCAGCGGAGCGGGGCATCGTCACGATCTGGATCGCCCATACCACGTTCTGCTCGTCATACGTGGCGGTGGTGGTTTCGGCGCGCCTGCGTGAGTTGGACATGTCGATCGAAGAAGCCGCCATGGACCTGGGCGCCCGGCCGTGGAAGGTATTTTTGCTGATCACCATCCCGATGATCGCCCCGTCGCTGGCGGCCGGCGGCATGATGTCGTTCGCGCTGTCGCTGGATGACCTGGTGCTCGCCAGTTTCGTGTCGGGGCCAGGCTCCACCACGCTACCGATGGAAGTGTTCTCCCAAGTACGCTTGGGGGTAAAACCCGAGATCAACGCCATCGCCAGCTTGATTCTGCTGGTGGTGTCGTTGTTTACCTTCTTGGTCTGGTTCTTCACCCGCCGCGCTGAAGTGCGCCGCCGCCGCGCAGTCCAGGCCGCGATCGAGGATGCCGCTGCCAACTCGGGCCAGCCGGACCCACGCCGTGCCGGTTCGCCAGCTACCGTGGCCTAATTCTGGCCTTGCCAGCCGGGCCCGTGTCACAGAACATCTACCTACGTTCTGTAATGCGGGCCTTTTTATGCCAGCCGAATTCCAACACGATGCCCTGCGTGCCAGCCTGCCGGTGTTGGCGGCCGGGCAGCCGTTGCCGCGCCAGGCGCAGGCGTACCAGCGCTTTTATGGGTTGGACCTGCCGCGCAGTGGCATGGCTTTCGAAAGCGGCCTTGGGCTGTACCAAGCGGCCGGCTTCGACCTGGTTGCCCAATACTGGCTGCCGCCTCGGCCACGCGCCACGCTGGTGCTGCTGCACGGGTTCTACGACCACATGGGGCTGTACCGGCATGTGATCGAATGGGCGCTGGGCCGGGGGTTGGCGGTGCTTTCCTGTGACCTGCCGGGGCATGGGCTGTCCAGCGGTGCGCGGGCCAGCATTGCGGACTTCGCCCATTACCAAGCCACGCTTCAGGGCCTGCTGGCACAAGCCAGCCGCCTGGGCCTGCCGCACCCTTGGCATGTGCTGGGGCAGAGCACCGGAGCCGCCATCGCCATCGACCACGTGCTATACCAAGCCGACAGCCCGTTGGACGGCGAAACCATATTGCTGGCGCCCTTGGTGCGGCCACGAGCGTGGGGCTGGTCGCAAGTAAGCTATCACGCGCTACGGCCATTCGTGAAAGGCATCGCCCGGCGCTTCAGCGAAAACAGCAACGACCCGGGCTTTTTGCCGTTTTTACAGGCCGACCCACTGCAACCGCTGCAGTTACCCACTGCCTGGGTGGGTGCATTGGTGAAATGGGTACGCTACATCGAAGCCGCGCCACGTTCGGCACGCAGCCCGCTGATTGTGCAGGGCGAGCAGGACCGAACGGTAGATTGGCGGCACAACCTCAAGGTGCTCGACGGCAAGTTCGCTGCGCCGCGCCTGTTGCGCCTGCCGCAGGCCCGGCACCATTTGGCCAATGAGCTGCCGGCACTGCGCAGCGAGTATTTCAGCTTTTTAGAGCAGTACCTGTAACCGCCCTGGGCGGCGTGTTTCAGGGGTTCGCTTGCCCCACTGCCAACCCTGCCTTTACCGCCGCCAGCGCGGCTTGGTAGTACGCCTGCCCTGGCGGTGATTCGGCGAACGTCACGAAGGCATCGAGCTCTGCATCCGACAGGTCGCGGTACACGTACAGCAAGGTGTTATTCAGGTCGGTGCCAATTTGCTGCATCAGCCGGGCGCGTTGGTTATCCAGCAGGCTCTGGGTGGAGGCACCGCCTAACAGGCCGGGGATCATCGAGCTCAAACTGTCGGCGGCCACACCGGCAATGGCCAGGCTTACCTCGGCACCAGCCTCGCGTGCCGGCAGCGCACGGGCGAGGTGGCCGATGAGCAACTGGCGGGTATCGGACGCTTGCACATGGGGCAGGCCGCCGGCGTTCTTCGCCAATTGATCGGGGCGGGTGGCCAGCAGTTCGGCCGCCACCACCTTACGGCCCAGCGGTGACTGAAAAAACGCCAAGGCCGGCTGTGGGTCCGCCAGGCTCTGCCGCAGCCGGGCTTCGGCGCGTTGGTCGATCGCTTGGGGGGCGAAACGCTGGTTGCTGTTATTCACCAGGGCCTGGAACACGGCCGGCGGCAGGCTATTTTGGTAGCGTTGCTGGGCGGCTTTGAGGGCGTCGTTGAAATGCGCTCGCTGGTCGGGCCAGCCCGCAGCCTTATACAACTGATCGTGAATGTCTGCCCAAGCCGGCATGGCGCAGCACATCAGCAGTAGAAAAAAAAAGCGACGCATGTAGGACTCCTGTCGGCAGGGCGCTATTGTCCGGGCGCTGAGCGGCCTTTGTCGAGAGACGAACGCGCACGCCAGGCATTTGCAGCCAAATGGCGCTGTTGGTTTCGGTGGCGGCTGGATACTATGCGCGCCATGGCTATCTCCCCCGAGCACCCCCTGCTGCTTCGCATCGTCGATGACCTCGCCGAACGCGGCTGGTCACAGCAGAACGTCTTTCTCACGCAGGCTCTGACCGTTGCGCTGGCGCAGGAGTGCCGCCGGCGTTCGCGTGCCGGCGAACTGGTGCCGGCGGCGGTGGGCCGGGGCTTGGAGCCGCAGGTGCGCCAGGGTATCCGCGGTGACCTCACCCAGTGGGTCGACCCCGGCGGGGCCGAGTGCTGCGACCACTACCTGGCGCTGATGGAAAGCCTGCGCGAGGCGCTCAACCGTGGGCTGTTCCTGGGCTTGGAAGATTTCGAGTGCCACTTTGCGCTGTACCCGCCGGGGGCCTTCTACACCCGCCACCTCGATCGCTTTCGCGACAACGACCGGCGCATGGTGTCGGTGGTGGTTTACCTGAACCCGGCATGGCTGCCCGGCGACGGCGGGCAACTTCGCCTGTACCTGGGTGCACAGGGCACCCCCTACGACGTGACCCCCACCGGCGGTTGCCTGGTGGTGTTTCTCGCCGGTGAAGTGCCCCACGAGGTGCTGCCGGCGCAGCGAGAACGGCTATCGCTCACCGGCTGGTTCCGCCGCCGTGGCAGCGAGCCGTTCTGATGGAGCGCGTGCTGGTAAGCCGCTGCCTGCTCGGCCATAAGGTGCGCTACGACGGCGGCGCCAGCGGCCCCCACGGGTTGCTGGCGCAATGGCAGGCCGAAGGCCGGGTAGTGCCGGTGTGCCCGGAAGTGGCCGGTGGCTTGCCGACCCCGCGGGCGCCGGCGGAAATCCCCGGCGGCCAAGGCAGCGAGGTGCTCGCCGGGCAGGCGCGGGTCATCGCCCGCGACGGCGCAGACGTTACCGTGCCGTTCGTGGCTGGCGCCCGGCTTGCGCTGGAGCTGGTACGCCGCTACGCCATTCGGATTGCGGTGCTCAAGGCCAATAGCCCATCCTGCGGTAACGAGCACACCTATGACGGTACCTTCAGTGGTACCCGGGTGGCTGGCGAAGGGGTGGCGGCCGCGCTGCTACGACGCGAAGGGGTGCTGGTGTTCAACGAGCACCAGCTTGAGCAGGCGCTGCAGGCGTTGAAGCGCCTGCAGCAGGGCTAGCGTGAACGCCTAGCGGCAAGCCCACTGGGTTTGCCGCGTGAGGCTTACAGCCCGCGCCCGGCCGGCGGCCAGGCGCCGGTTAGAACAACACGCGGCAACGAATGGTGCCGTTGATCTGCTGCAGCTTAGCCTGGGCGAGGTCGGAGTATTCGGCGTCGATGTCGATCACCACATAGCCCACGGTTTCGTTGGTTTGCAGGAACTGCCCGGAGATGTTGATGCCGTTTTCGGCGAACACCTTGTTGATCTCGCTGAGCACGCCCGGGATGTTCTGATGGATGTGCAGCAGGCGGTGCTTGCCTGGGTGCGCCGGCAGTGCCACTTCGGGGAAGTTCACCGACGATACCGAGGTGCCGTTATCGCTGTACTTGACCAGTTTTTCAGCCACTTCCAGGCCGATGTTGGCCTGTGCTTCAGCGGTGGAGCCACCGATGTGCGGGGTCAGGATCACGTTGTCCAGGCCGCGCAGCGGGCTTTCGAACACGTCATCGTTGGAGCGCGGCTCGACCGGGAACACGTCGATGGCCGCGCCGAGCACGTGCTTGTCTTTGATTGCCTGGGCCAGGGCTTCCAAGCGCACCACCGTGCCGCGGGCAGCGTTGATGAGGATACTGCCCTTTTTCATCGAGCGGATTTCTTCCTCGCCGATTATCCATTGGGTCGACGGTAACTCGGGCACATGCAGCGAAACGATATCGGCCAGGCCCAACAGCTCATTGAGTGTCGGCACTTGGGTGGCGTTGCCCAGCGGCAGCTTGGTCAGCGGGTCGTAGAAGTACACCTGCATGCCGAGGCTTTCGGCAAGTACCGACAACTGCGTACCAATCGAGCCATAGCCGACGATGCCAAGCTTCTTGCCACGGATCTCGAACGAGTTGGCCGCGCTCTTGATCCAACCGCCGCGATGGCACGCCGCGTTTTTCTCAGGGATACCCCGCAGCAACAGGATGGCTTCGCCCAGCACCAGCTCGGCGACCGAGCGGGTGTTCGAATAAGGCGCATTGAACACGGCGATGCCGCGCACGCGGGCGGCGTTCAGGTCGACCTGGTTGGTGCCAATGCAGAAGCAACCCACGGCGATCAGCTTTTTCGCGCAATCGAACACGTCGGCCGTCAGTTGGGTGCGCGAGCGAATACCGATGAAGTGTGCGTCGGCGATTTTTTCCTTGAGCTGCGCTTCCGGCAGTGAGCCGGTCAGGTACTCGATGTTGGAGTAACCGGCCGCCTTGAGGGTGTCCACGGCGTTTTGGTGAACCCCTTCGAGAAGAAGGAACTTGATCTTGCTCTTGTCGAGAGAAGTCTTGCTCATCTGCTTAAACCTGTGCTCCGGAGAGAAAATGGCAGTAGAAACGGGGCCGCCAAGGGTGCTGTAGCAAGCCAGGCGGGCGCGTATGCTAGCATAGCCGCCGAGGCCAGCGGCCACCTCACCACATGAAGGCTGCTCAGCCGGACTATGAATAGTTCGCAAGAACGCGCTAGCCCGCTTCACCTATCAGGAGTCGTTCATGAGTTACCAGCATCAATATGCCGATGGTACGCGTATCCACTTTCCCCTCGGCAAGGTTGTGTGCATTGGCCGTAACTATGCCGAGCATGCCAAGGAACTGAATAACCCCGTTCCCAGCGAGCCGCTGCTGTTCATCAAGCCGGGCAGTTGCGTGGTGCCGGCCGAAGGCGGCTTCAGCGTGCCGGCCGACCGCGGCTCGGTGCATTATGAAACCGAAATTGCCGTGTTGCTGGGCAAACCGTTGTCAACGCGCCCGACCGAGGAGGAAGTGGTCGATGCCATTTCCGGTTTCGCCCCGGCCCTGGACCTGACCTTGCGCGATGTGCAGTCACGCCTGAAGGAAAAAGGCCTGCCGTGGGAGCTGGCCAAGGCATTCGATGGCGCGTGTGTGTTGGCGCCGTTCGTACCGGCAAGCACCTTTGCCGACTTTACCGACATCCCCGTGCGCTTGACCCTTAATGGTACGGTTCGCCAGGACGGTAACAGCGCCATGATGTTGAACCCGATCGTGCCGATGATCCAGTACATGGCGGCGCAGTTCTCGCTGCAGGCCGGCGATGTGATCCTCACCGGGACCCCGGCCGGGGTGGGGCCATTGGCCGCTGGCGATGAGTTGGTGATCGAGTTGCCGGGCGCCGTGCGCGCCGAAACTCGGGTGCTGGCACCCTGAGCCTTTTGGCGGCACGGGCTTAGCGTTTTTTTCACATCACGTCTGGATAATGGCGCGCTTCTCGCGCGCTTGAATTTGGACGTGCCATATGCCCCGCTCTCGTTTCTCCTCCCCTGCCACGCATTGGCCGCGCCGCCTTTGGGCGTTCGCCGGTTTGCTGGTACTGCTGGTGCTGTATATCGTCGCGCACCTGCTGCATTGGGATGACCGCCTGCGTTGGTCGCTCCAGGAGTGGCATGAAACACCTGCCGAGCAGGCCCAGGCGGTATGGCTGCCCGGTTACCGCGTAGACATCGACGCCAAACGGCTGCCGGGGTTGGAGGACGACGAAGCGTCGGACCTCGCCTACGACCCTGACAGCAAAACGCTTTACAGCGTGATGGGCAAGCACCCCTTCCTGGTGCAACTGGGCCTGGACGGCGAAGTGCTGCGCAAGATCGCCCTGAACGGCTGGACCAACCCTGAAGGGGTGGCAGTGCTCGAAGGTGGCCACATCGCGATCACCGACGAACGCAGCCAACTACTGACCATCGTCACCGCGCCCGCCGGCGTCACGGCGCTCAATATCGCCGATTTCCCCCAGTTCCCGTTGGGCGATGCCGAGCAAAAGAACAAGGGCACCGAGGCGGTGGCCTGGGACCCGCGCCACCATCGGGTGCTATTTGGCCAAGAGCGGCCGATCAAACTGGCCAGTTGGAACGGCGATGGTAGTACGTTGCTGGCGCAGCCCCAGCCGATACAAGGCCGGCCGTTCGGCCTGCGTAACTTGTCTGCGATGACCGTGGACCCGCGCACCGGGCATGTGTTGTTGCTGTCAGCGGATTCGCACCTGTTGGTGGAACTTGACGATAACGCCCAGCCGCTCAGCTACATCGCCTTGCTGGCACATTTCCATGGCCTCGGCGCGACGATCCCGCAGGCCGAGGGTGTGGCGCTGGACGAGCAAGGCACGCTGTACATGGTCAGCGAGCCCAACTTGTTCTATCGCTTCAAGAAGGTTCCGAAATAGCAGCACCGTTAAGCCATGCTTCAGCCATTCATGATTAGATGTGGCCGTCTCCCTTTCAGGTTCGCGCCATGCTCGTTCGGTTCAGGCACTTTGCATGGGTTGTTCTGCCGGTATTGGCCGTGGCCCTGTTGGTCGCGGCCGCACAGCGCCAACGCCTGTTCGAACTGGCCTGGTTCGAGCTTCAAAGCGGGTGGTTTACCTCCAAGAGCGCGCTGGGTTTGGCCTATTACCGGGCAGAGGTGCAGGGCTTGGCCATCGATGGGCTGGCCGCCGATGTGTCGGCTCTCACCTACGATACCCAACGCAACACGTTATGGACCGTGACCAACAAGCATGCCGAACTGGTTGAACTGTCGCTGCAGGGTGAGGTGTCGCGGCGCATCGCCCTGCGAGGTTTTGGCGACCCGGAGGCGGTGGAGTACATCAGCCCAGGGGTGCTGGTCATCAGCGATGAGCGCCAGCAGCGCTTGGTGCGGGTGACCTTCGACGACGAAACCCAGGTGCTGGACGCCGGCGATGGCCAGCAATTGGGCCTGGGGTTGGCGGTTAACGGCAACAAGGGTTTCGAAGGCCTGGCCTACGACAGCCAGGGCAAGCGCCTGTACGTGGCCAAGGAGCGGGACCCGATGCGCATCTATGAAATAGACGGATTCGCCGAGCCGAACAGTGACGGCCTGCACATCGTCGAAAACCCTCAGCGCGATGCCCGGTTGTTCGTGCGCGACCTCTCCAGCCTGCTGTTCGACGAGGCGACCGGCCATTTGCTGGCGCTGTCTGAGGAGTCGCTACGGTTGGTGGAGCTGAATGCAGAGGGCCGGGTAGTTGGCACTTTGTCGCTGCGCAAAGGCTCAGCCGGGCTGGCACACAGCGTGCCCCAGCCCGAAGGGATGGCGATGGACGCGCGCGGCACGCTGTACATGGTCAGCGAGCCTAACCTGTTCTACGTGTTCAGGAAGCCTTCAATGCCTTGACGCCATGCTCGGTACCGAGCAACAGCAGGTCGGCCGGGCGCGCGGCGAACAGGCCGTTGGTGACTACGCCAACGATGGCATTGATGTCGCGTTCCAGCGCCACGGGGTCGATGATGTGCAGGTTGTGAACGTCGAGGATGATGTTGCCGTTATCGGTTTTCACCCCCTCGCGGTACACCGGGTCGCCGCCGAGCTTCACCAGTTGGCGGGCCACATGGCTGCGGGCCATCGGGATGACTTCCACCGGCAGCGGGAAGGTGCCGAGCACCGGCACCAGCTTGCTGGCATCGGCAATGCAAATGAACGTGCGGGCCACGGCCGCGACGATTTTTTCGCGGGTCAACGCGGCGCCGCCGCCCTTGATCAGGTGAAGCCGCTCATCGCTCTGGTCGGCGCCGTCGACGTAGAATTCCAGGTCGCCCACCGTGTTGAGCTCGTACACCGCAATGCCATGGCTTTTCAGGCGTGCCGCGGTGGCTTCGGAACTGGCCACTGCGCCGTCGAAGGCGCCTTTGTGCCGGGCCAGGGCATCGATGAAGCAGTTCGCGGTGGAGCCGGTACCCACACCAACGATGCTTTTGTCGCTGAGCTTGGGCAGGATAAAGTCCACGGCGGCCTGGGCCACGGCCTGTTTGAGTTGGTCTTGGGTCATGGTGCGGGCGCTCCGAAAGCGTCACGGGATAACAAAACGGGCGCGCATTATAGCAGCGTGCGGCGCTGCAAGCTTTCGCCTCGGCTGGTAGACTCGCGGCCTTGCCTTTCGCCAGCGGTGACGTGCCCCGATGCTTGAACAGTACGTAAAAAAGATCCTCAACTCGCGCGTGTACGACGTTGCCGTGGAAACGCCCCTTCAGCTTGCCGGGCAACTGACCGCGCGTTTGGGCAACCGCATTCTGCTCAAGCGCGAAGACCTCCAGCCGGTGTTCTCCTTCAAGGTGCGCGGTGCCTATAACAAGCTGGCGCAGTTGCCCGAAGCCCAACGTGCTCGTGGCGTCGTCACCGCCTCAGCGGGCAACCACGCCCAGGGGTTGGCATTGGCCGCCCGCGAGATGGGCGTCAAGGCGACCATCGTGATGCCCAAGACCACGCCCGAGATCAAGGTCGAGGGTGTGCGATCGCGTGGTGCCAAGGTGGTGTTGCATGGCGATTCGTTTCCTGAAGCGCTGGCTTACTCGCTCAAGCTGGTCGCCGAAAAGGGCTACGTGTACGTGCACCCCTACGATGATCCCGACACCATTGCCGGGCAAGGCACCGTGGCGATGGAGATCCTGCGCCAGCACCAGGGCCCGCTGGACGCGATTTTCGTCCCGGTGGGCGGCGGCGGGCTGGTGGCGGGCATCGCCGCTTACGTGAAGTACCTGCGCCCGGAGGTGAAAGTGATCGGGGTCGAGCCCGACGACTCAAACTGCCTGCAGGCCGCCTTGGCGGCGGGCGAGCGGGTGATTCTGCCGCAGGTGGGCTTGTTCGCCGATGGCGTTGCGGTGGCGCAGGTGGGCGAGCATACCTTTGATATCTGCAAACATTACGTAGACGAAGTCATCACCGTGAGCACCGATGAAATCTGCGCCGCGATCAAGGACATCTACGACGACACCCGCTCGATCACCGAACCGGCCGGTGCGCTGGGCGTGGCCGGGATCAAGAAGTACGTGGAGTCGCGCGGCGTAACCGGGCAAACGCTGGTGGCGATCGACTCCGGCGCCAACGTGAACTTCGACCGCCTGCGCCATGTAGCGGAGCGTGCCGAACTGGGCGAGGGCCGTGAAGCGATCATCGCTGTAACCATCCCCGAGCGGCCCGGCAGCTTCAAGGCCTTCTGCGAAGCGGTGGGCAAGCGGCAGATCACCGAATTCAACTACCGCTACCATACTGGCCACGAGGCGCACATCTTCGTGGGGGTGCAAACCCACCCAGACACCGACCCGCGCAGCGCCTTGGTTGCCAGCCTGCGCAGCCAGGGCTTCCCGGTACAAGACCTCACCGACAATGAACTGGCCAAGTTGCATATTCGCCACATGGTGGGGGGGCACGCGGTCAAGGTCAGCCACGAGCGGGTGCTGCGCTTCGAATTCCCCGAACGCCCCGGCGCGTTGTTCAACTTCCTCAACAAGCTTGGTGGGCGCTGGAACATCTCGATGTTCCACTACCGCAACCACGGCGCCGCCGATGGCCGGGTGGTCGCCGGGTTGCAAGTGCCGCCGCAGGAGCGTGAGCAGGTGCTGGCGGCGCTCGAGGAAATTGGCTATCCCTTCTGGGACGAAACCGATAACCCGGCCTACCAGTTGTTCCTGGGTTGAGCCGCAGGAGGCACCATGGATACCCTCACTACCCTCAAAGCGGTTCACCTGTTGGCCACCGCGTTGCTGCTGGGCAGCGTGGGCACGGTGCTTTGGCGCGCGGCAAGCAGTTGGCGCGCAGGCGACCACCGGCTGTTCGCCAGCACCCTGGACCGCCCGTGGTGGGCGGCCTGGGCCGTGATGGGTGTGGCGCTGGCGAGTTTTCCGATCAGTGGCTGGTGGTTGGTGCACACCGTAGGCTGGCCGTTGAGCCAGGCATGGCTATTGGCCGGCTCGGCGCTTTACATCATCGGCGCCTTGGCTTGGCTGGTGCTGCTACAGCGCGTGCGCCGGCTACGTACCAGTACGCCCGTGGCCACGCCTGCGCTGGGTGCCCAAGGCCGTTGGGTGTTGGGCTTGGCCGGGGTGGCGGTGGCGATCTTGCTGGCGCTTTTAGTGCTGATGCTGGCCAAGCCCGCCTGAGGCTTCGTTGCGCGCGGTCACACATTGGCGTGGCGGCGGGCAACTACTAGGGCTTTTCAGAAACCACCATATAAGGTAGGCCGCTCGTTGCCGCTTTGCCGGGCTTTATGGAACAATGCCCGAACATGCGTTTGCGAGGTTGCTGCCGTGATCGACCCCGATGGTTTTCGCCCCAATGTTGGCATCATTTTGACTAATGATGCTGGCCAGGTGCTGTGGGCGCGACGCATCAACCAGGATGCCTGGCAGTTTCCCCAAGGGGGTATCAACCCCAACGAAACCCCGGAACAGGCGCTGTACCGCGAACTGACCGAAGAAGTGGGGTTGGAGCGCCAGGATGTTCAAGTACTGGCGTGCACCCGGGGTTGGCTGCGCTACCGTTTGCCCCAGCGCTTGGTGCGAACCCACAGCCAGCCGCTGTGCATTGGCCAAAAGCAAAAATGGTTCTTACTGCGCCTGCTGTCGAACGAACAGCGGGTGCGCATGGACCTGACCGGAAAGCCCGAATTCGATGGTTGGCGTTGGGTCAGCTATTGGTACCCATTGGGGCAGGTGGTCACATTCAAGCGCGAGGTTTACCGCCGTGCGCTCAAAGAGCTAGCCCCGCGCCTTTTGGCACGCGACTGACGACGGAGTCCGACCCCGAGCCATGCTCAATACGCTGCGCAAGATCGTCCAGGAAGTTAACTCCGCCAAGGATCTCAAGGCGGCATTGGGCATTATTGTCTTGCGCGTCAAGGAGGCCATGGGCAGCCAGGTGTGCTCGGTGTACCTGCTCGATCCACAGGCCAATCGTTTCGTGTTGATGGCCAGCGAGGGTTTGAACAAACGCTCGATTGGCCGCGTCAGCATGGCACCCAACGAAGGCCTGGTCGGTTTGGTTGGCACCCGTGAAGAGCCGCTGAACCTGGAAGACGCCGCGGCCCACCCGCGTTATCGTTACTTTGCCGAAACCGGCGAGGAGCGCTTTGCTTCCTTCCTCGGTGCGCCAATCATCCACCACCGCCGCGTGGTGGGGGTATTGGTGGTGCAGCAAAAGGAGCGCCGCCAGTTCGATGAAGGCGAAGAAGCCTTCCTGGTAACGATGAGCGCGCAACTGGCCGGGGTGATCGCCCATGCCGAGGCCACCGGCTCCATCCGCGGGCTGGACCGCGCCGGCAAGGCCAGGCACCAGGAAGCCAAGTTCGTCGGCGTACCCGGCTCGCCGGGGGCAGCGGTGGGTACCGCGCTGGTGGTGCTGCCACCAGCTGACCTGGAAGTGGTCCCCGACAAAACCGTGGCCGATATCGGCTCGGAGCTGCAACTGTTCCAGCACGCGCTGGAAGGCGTGCGCAGTGACATGCGCACATTGTCGGCCAAGCTCGCCACGCAACTACGCCCCGAAGAGCGCGCATTGTTCGACGTGTACCTGATGATGCTCGACGATGCCTCGCTGGGCAGTGAGGTCACCCAGGTTATCAAAACCGGCCAGTGGGCCCAGGGTGCCCTGCGCCAGGTAGTGGGAGAGCACGTCAGCCGTTTCGAACTGATGGACGATGCCTACCTGCGCGAACGTGCCTCAGACGTGAAAGACCTCGGCCGCCGGCTGTTGGCCTACTTGCAGCAGGCCCGCCAGCAGACCTTGGTTTACCCGGACAACACCATTCTGGTCAGCGAAGAGCTGACCCCGGCCATGCTCGGCGAAGTGCCTGAAGGCAAGCTGGTGGGCTTGGTATCGGTCATGGGCTCGGGGAACTCCCATGTGGCGATCCTCGCCCGTGCCATGGGTATCCCTACCGTCATGGGCCTGGTAGACCTGCCCTATTCGAAGGTCGACGGCATCGAGATGATCGTCGATGGCTACCACGGCGAAGTGTTCACCAACCCCAGTGAGATCCTGCGCAAGCAGTACTCGGCGGTGGTCGCCGACGAGCGCGAGCTGGCCAAGGGCCTGGATGCCCTGCGCGAGCTGCCCTGCGTGACCACAGACGGCCACCGCATCCCGTTGTGGGTCAACACCGGGCTGTTGGCCGACGTGGCCCGCGCTCAACAGCGCGGCGCCGAGGGCGTGGGGCTGTACCGCACCGAAGTGCCGTTCATGATCAACCAGCGCTTCCCAAGCGAGAAAGAACAGCTGGCCATCTACCGCGAGCAACTGGTGGCGTTCCATCCCTTGCCGGTGACCATGCGCAGCCTGGACATCGGCGGCGACAAATCGCTGTCGTATTTCCCGATCCATGAGGAAAACCCCTTCTTGGGTTGGCGCGGGATCCGCGTGACCCTCGACCACCCGGAGATTTTCCTGGTGCAGGCACGGGCCATGCTCAAGGCCAGTGAAGGGTTGAACAACCTGCGCATCCTGCTGCCGATGATTTCCGGCACCCACGAGGTGGAAGAGGCGATGCATTTGATCCACCGCGCCTGGGGCGAGGTGCGCGATGAAGGCACCGACGTGCCGATGCCGCCGGTGGGGGTCATGGTCGAGATTCCCGCGGCGGTGTACCTCACGCGGGAGCTGTCGCGGCAGGTCGACTTTCTCTCGGTGGGCTCCAACGACCTGACCCAGTACCTGTTGGCGGTCGACCGTAATAACCCGCGCGTGGCCGACCTCTACGACTACCTGCACCCCGCCGTGCTGCAGGCGCTGCAACACGTGGTCACCGAAGCCCATGCCGAAGGCAAGCCGGTGAGCATCTGCGGCGAGATGGCGGGTGACCCGGCGGCGGCGGTTTTGCTGATGGCCATGGGTTTCGACAGCCTGTCGATGAATGCCACCAACCTGCCCAAGGTGAAGTGGATGCTGCGCCAAGTCAGCTACGCGAAGTCCCGCGAACTGCTGGCCCAACTGATGAAGATCGACAACCCGCAGGTGATCCACAGTTCCCTGCAACTGGCGCTGAAGAACCAAGGGTTGGGCCGGATGATCAACCCGCAGGCTCCGAAAACGCTCTGATCCGCACCTCGCCGGCGGCCTCGCCGAATGGGCCGAAGCTGCGCTCCAGCAGCACGCGTTCGCCGTTGGCATAGGCGTACAGCAGCGTGCTGGCACGGGTGCCGTAGTCGGCGCTCTTGATAAAGGCCGTGGCCAGCAAACGCTCAGTGGCCAAGCCCACGCCGGTGTCTGGCAAGGCGTCGTCGGGGGGCGGTTGGTCGTCGGCCAACAGTTCGAACAGCGCAGGCGGCTGGGCATCAGGCAACGCCGCTTGCAGGGCCGAGCGGGCGCGCAGCACTTTCGGCCAGGGCGTGTCCAGCCCGGCATTACTCAAGCCATATACCCCTTCGGGCAGCAACCGCGGCGCACTGTGGCTGGCCAAGTGGCAAAGCTGCTGGCCATCGCCGAGCAGCAGGTTGAAGCCTGCGTACTCCGCTGCCCGTTGCATCACCTGCTGCGCGTAAGCGGCCAATGGCTGGCTGGCGGTGAGAAACCCGGCTACCAGTTCGCCACGCGAGCGCGGCGCCCGCGGTTGCCCCGCTGCGCGGATGTTGGTCACCGCGGCGAAACGCCCATGTGGGCCGATGCCCAGCCAGGTACCACCAGCCTCCAAGTCGCGCCCGGCATATACGCCGGCCACCTGCGGCCAGGCCGCCAACGCGGCGCTGGGGCGCCCATAGAACTCATCGCGGTTGCCCGCCACCAGCAATGGAAGGTGGTGGCCAGGGCGCCAGGCGAATACGATCAGGCACATACGGTAATCATTCCCTAATGTCACACGCTTAGGCTCGACTTTACGTGAATACCCAGCCGGTGCGTTCACGAAGTCGCGGGCTGTTTGTTCTGTGCCCATCGGTTAACATGCACACCCCATGCAGGCGTTCATGCAATAAATTTCATCACTGCGTGGCTAGTGTGCGTTTGCCGCGCAGCGCATAGTGCCCGGCTACCTGACGCCTTGATCTCGAGGACCCGCAATGCTGCCTTACCCGCAGATCGACCCCGTCGCCGTCGCGATAGGGCCCCTGAAAATCCATTGGTACGGCCTGATGTACCTGATCGGCATCGGCAGTGCCTGGCTATTGGCCTCGCGCCGGCTGCCGCGCTTCGACCCTACCTGGAACCGTGAAAAGCTGTCGGACCTGGTGTTCTGGTGCGCCATGGGCGTGATCGTTGGCGGGCGCTTGGGCTACGTGCTGTTCTATGACCTGCCCGCCTATATCGCCCAGCCCACGCTGATTTTCGAAGTCTGGAAGGGCGGCATGTCGTTTCACGGCGGCTTCATCGGGGTGATGCTGGCGGCGTGGTGGTTTGGCAAGCGTAACAACAAGGGGTTCTTCGAGCTGATGGACTTCATCGCGCCCTTCGTGCCCATCGGCTTGGGCGCCGGCCGGCTGGGCAACTTCATCAATGCCGAGCTGTGGGGCAAACCTACCGACCTGCCCTGGGCGATGGTCTTCCCGCCGTTCAGCGACCCGGCGCAGTTGCCGCGCCACCCGTCGCAGCTTTACCAGTTCGCCCTCGAAGGCGTGGCATTGTTCGTTATCCTGTGGCTGTTTTCACGCAAGCCGCGGCCGACCATGGCGGTGTCCGGCCTGTTCGCATTGTTTTACGGTATCTTCCGTTTCGCCGTCGAGTTCGTGCGCATGCCCGATGCGCAGTTGGGCTACCTGGCGTTCGGCTGGCTCACCATGGGCCAGGTGCTGTGCCTGCCGATGATCGTCGCAGGGTTGCTGCTGCTGTGGCTGGCTTACCGCCGCCAGGGGCGCGTAGCCAGCGCGCATTAATTCGTATAGCGGCGGGGCGTGCCCCGCCTTTGTGGACAAAACATGAAGCAATACCTCGACCTCGTCGCCCACGTGATCCAGCACGGTAGCCGGCAAAGCAACCGCACCGGCACTGACACCTTGAGCTTTCCCGGTGCGATGCTGCGTTTCGACCTCGCCGAGGGCTTCCCGGCGATCACGACCCGCAAGCTGGCGTTCAAGGCGGCCATCGGTGAAATGTGCGGCTTTTTGCGTGGTGTGAACAACGCCGCTGAGTTTCGCGCGCTGGGCTGCAAGGTTTGGGACCAGAACGCCAATGAGAACGCGCAATGGCTGAACAACCCGTTCCGCCAGGGCACTGACGACCTGGGTGAAATCTACGGCGTGCAGTGGCGCCAATGGCCAGCCTACAAGCGCATCGCCGTGAACGACCAAGCCGCCATCGACTTCAGCCAGGCCCAAGGGTTTGCCCCCATCGCCGAGGGCGTGGAGCATGGCGAGCGCTTCGTGGTGCTGTACAAGGCCATCGACCAAGTGCGCCAGTGCCTGGACACCATCGTCAACAACCCCGGCAGCCGGCGCATCCTCTTCCACGGCTGGAACTGCGCCCAGCTCGACGAAATGGCGCTGCCGCCTTGCCATTTGCTGTACCAGTTCCACCCCAACGCAAGCACCCGTGAGCTGTCGCTGACGCTGTACATCCGCTCCAACGACTTGGGCCTGGGCACCCCGTTCAACCTCGCCGAAGGCGCGGCCCTGCTTTCGTTGTTCGCTCGGCTGACCGGCTATACCCCTCGCTGGTTCACCTACTTCATCGGCGATGCGCACGTCTACGAAAACCACTTGGACATGCTGCGCGAACAACTGCGTCGCGAACCGCTGGCCCCGCCCCGGCTGGTGATTGCCGAGCGTGTACCGGCATTCGCAGCCACCGGCGTGTACCAACCCGAGTGGTTGGCGCAGGTGGAGCCGGGGGATTTCAGCCTGGAAGGCTACGAGCACCATGCGCCGATGACGGCGCCGATGGCCGTTTAAATCAGGAAACCCTGCGTTAGTGGAGTGTGGGGTACCCAACGCTCGTTTCGAAAGCCGAGCGAGCTCGCCAGCTTGCGGCTAGCCTCGCAAGGTGAATGAGCCGGATGCTTCCACCCGCAGGTCATACCTCGCTACCCTTGCGCCTGTCGCAGCCCATTCAGCGACTTGGGCGTAGGAACCTAGAACTATCTAGGCGCGCACGTGCCGACCGTTCGACTGTAAGGCAGTTCGCTTGCAGCGCGTTATGGCGGCTGTGCGCGGGCACGCTTTTGCGTGGCCGGGTGCCTAGCGTTCCGGTATTCCTACCCCGCGTACAGCTGCCACCCAAAGCCCGTAGGAAGACCTCTGGCAGCTCCATAACGCTAGGAGCAAGACCATGTTGACAACTTCAAACGCGTACCCTCGAACATCTGATCTGCGACGCCGAAGAGCTGCTTCGTTGCGCCCAAGCGACTGCTTATGAAAGTGCCGACAACCTGCTCGGTAACCCACGGGACCATGCCGTCGCGGTCGTGCACTTGATTGAATTGGCTCGCAGGAAACTAGACGATGCGCTGCAGGCTCAAGCACAACATCCGTCGCCGCAGGCCTTTGTGGGGGGGTAGCGCAGGGTAAGCCAACCCTCAGCGGAGCGTTGAAGCGTTTTAGATCCCATAGCCCGGCCGGTGGCGCTACTGTTCTAGCGCCTATGGGTTAACTCAATGCCCGTGTGACCGCCCCACGTGCGAATGTTCCACATCCGGCGCCATCACGGCGCCGTTTTCTTCCAGCCGCTGCAGGATCGAACAGTGCTCGGTGGCCGATGGCCCGGCGCAGCGCTGGCGCAGTTCTACGAGCTGCGCTTCCAGCGCCCGCAGGCCGTCAATGCGCGCCCGTACATGGTCGATGTGCTCGTCGACCAGGGCGTTGACCTGCTCGCACGGGTCGATACGGCTGTCACGCAGGTTCAGCAGGCTGCGGATTTCGTCGAGGGTCATGTCCAGCACCCGGCAGTTGCGGATGAACGTGAGCCGCTCGGCATGGGCTTGGGTGTATTGCCGGTAGTTGCCGTCGCTGCGGGCGGGGGCGGGCAATAGCTGCTCGCGCTCGTAGTAGCGGATGGTTTCGACCGGGCAACCGGTGGCGTTGGCCAGTTCGCCGATTTTCATGGCAACCTCCTTGAAGGGCTTGACCCTATAGTGGCTACAGGGTGTGTACTTGGCAACCATAACCCGCTGCCAGGAGCTCACCACCATGAGTGAACCCATTTTCACCCGCGTTGCCCCGCCTGCCGGCCAAGCCCCGCTTGCCCCAGCGCGCCCGGCACCTGAAGGTGCGCATGGGCACGCCCACGGGGGATCTTGTGCCCACGCCCACGATCACGCCCACGATCACGATCACGATCACGATCACGCCCACGATCACGATCACGATCACGATCACGATCACGATCACGATCACGATCACGATCACGATCACGATCACGATCACGATCACGGCGACGCTGGCCCGACCACCGTCACGCTGCAGGCGGGCGGCGATGAAACGGGCACCTTGAGCCAGTTTCGCATCGAGCAAATGGACTGCCCCACCGAGCAAACGCTTATCCAGAGCAGCCTGGGCAAGTTGGCCGGTGTGCAGCAATTGGAGTTCAACCTGCTCAGCCGCACCTTGGGGGTGCGCCATACGCTGGCTTCCACCGAGCCGATCATGCAGGCCATCGCGTCTCTGGGTATGAGCGCGCAGCCATTGGAAGGGCAAGGCGAAGACGAAGGCCCCGCGCCAGCCGTGCGCACGCCATGGTGGTCGCTCGGCGTGGCGGGGGTGGCCGCGCTGGCGGCCGAGGCGGTGCATTTGGCCGGCGGAGCACCGCTGTGGTTAACCGGCGCGTTGGCGTTGGTGTCTATCCTGGCCTGTGGCCTGGGCACTTACCGCAAAGGGTGGATCGCCCTGAAGCACTTGAACTTGAACATCAATGCGCTGATGAGCATTGCGGTGACCGGCGCGGTGTTGATCGGGCAGTTCCCGGAAGCGGCGATGGTGATGTTCCTGTTCACGGTGGCCGAGTGGATCGAGGCACGCTCGTTGGCGCGTGCGCGCAATGCCATCGGCAGCTTGATGCAGTTGGCCCCCACCATGGCCACCATTCGCCAGCCAGGCGGGCAATGGTTGGAGGTCGACGCCAAGGCCGTGGCGGTAGGGGCTACCGTGCGTGTGCGGCCAGGGGAGCGGATTGCGCTGGACGGCGAGGTCAGCGCTGGGCAGTCGACCGTCGACCAAGCGCCGATCACCGGCGAAAGCCTGCCGGTGGAGAAAGCGACGGGCGACAAGGTGTTCGCCGGTACCATCAACCAGTCGGGTTCGCTGGAATACCGGGCTACCGCCGCCGCCGGCGATTCCACCCTCAGCCGCATCATCCATGCGGTGGAGCAGGCGCAAAGCGCCAAAGCGCCCACGCAGCGCTTCGTCGATCGGTTTTCGCGCATTTATACCCCCGCCGTGTTCGCGATGGCCGTGCTGGCCGCCGTATTGCCGCCATTGCTGCTGGGCGGGGCTTGGCTCGACTGGATCTACCGGGCCCTGGTGTTGTTGGTGGTGGCCTGCCCCTGCGCGCTGGTGATCTCGACACCGGTGTCGATCGTCAGCGGCCTGGCCGCGGCGGCCCGGCGGGGTATCTTGATCAAGGGTGGGGTGTTTTTGGAGAACGGCCACCGGCTGAAGGTGCTGGCGCTGGACAAAACCGGCACCTTGACCTTCGGCCGGCCAACCCAAACCGATTGGCTGGCACTGGATACGCGCATCGCTAGCGCACGCCTGCAGCAACTGGCGGCGAGCCTAGCGCTGCGCTCGGACCACCCGGTGTCACGGGCGGTGGGCCAGGCGGCGCCGGCTGGCGAGCGGGCCGAGGTAGAAGGCTTTGAGGCGTTGCCCGGGCGCGGCGTGAAGGGGCGGATGGACGGTGAGCTGTATCACCTGGGCAACCATCGGTTGGTCCACGAGATGGGGCTGTGCAGCGCCGAGCTTGAAGCGCACCTGGAAGGCTACGAGTCCCAGGGCAAAACCGCGGTATTGTTGTGCGGCCCAGGCGGCGCGCTGGCGTTGTTCGCAGTGGCCGACACCGTACGCCCGGCCAGCCGCGAAGCGATCACCCAGTTGCATGAGCTGGGGGTGAAGACCTTGATGCTGACCGGCGATAACGCCCACACAGCCAAGGCCATTGCCGCGCAAGTGGGCATCGACGAAGCACGCGGCGACCTACTGCCTGAAGACAAGCTGGCCGCGATCGAGGCGCTGGTGGACCGTGGGCAGCAGGTCGGCATGGTGGGTGACGGTATCAACGACGCCCCAG
This sequence comes from Pseudomonas typographi, assembly GCF_014694385.1. Classification (GTDB taxonomy): domain Bacteria; phylum Pseudomonadota; class Gammaproteobacteria; order Pseudomonadales; family Pseudomonadaceae; genus Aquipseudomonas; species Aquipseudomonas typographi. The sequence goes on from NZ_JAAOCA010000007.1 coordinate 151,377, forward strand.
CGCTGGCGCGGGCAGACCTCGGCTTCGCCATGGGCGCGGCGGGCACCGACTCGGCCATCGAAACGGCGGACGTGGCCCTGATGGACGACGACTTGCGCAAGATCCCGGCCTTTATTCGCCTGTCACGGCGCACGCGTAACGTACTGGTGCAGAACATCGTATTGGCCCTGGCCATCAAAGCGGTGTTCCTCGGGTTTACCTTCGCCGGCATGGCCACCCTGTGGATGGCGGTGTTCGCCGACATGGGCGTGAGCCTGCTGGTGGTGTTCAACGGCCTGCGGCTACTGCGCGCCGCTCGCTAATCACCCTCCAGCAGCACCTGCGCGGCGAGGCTTTGCAGCGTGCGCAGGCGCTCTTCATCCGCTGGCCGGGCGCCTGGGTTGAGGGTGGACCACGCCGGGTGGGCGCGGGCCTTGGCCAGTGCTGCCGGCAATTTGCCCTGGCGCCAGCGGTCGGCCTGCGGGCTTTGCACGGTGATCGCCGCCACGGCCGCATGGCCGCGGGCTTCCAGGGCCTGGACCAACTGCCCTTGGCGTAACGCCAGCAGGCGCAGCACGGCATCGTCTACCGTCAGTTCGCGTTGGCCTTTGAGCTTGCCCAGCAGGCGCCCGCCATAGCCGCGCGCCGTTTGCACGGCACCGCCGGCCAGGGCGCCAGCCAAGGCTGCCAGGCCCAGGGTGAGCCCGCCCACCATCAGGTCGATCCCGGCCCCCGCGGCGGCACCGGCCGCCAGGCCGCCACCCACCTTCACGCCCAGTTGGCGCAGGGTTTCCGGGTTGAATAAGTCATCGCCCCATCGACCGTCGAGCAGCGGCAAGTCACTGGTGCTGGCGTCGTTATGGCGGAAGGCATAAAGCCCTAGCAACGCCTCGACGCATCGTTGCTCGCGGGCGCGAATGGCTTGGCGCAGCGCTTGCACCGCCGGGCCTTGCTGGCCGCTGCTGACGCCCCGGCGGCAGGCGGCGCAGTCGAGCAGCAGTTCGGCGACCAATTGCTGCGCGGCGGCGCGGCGGCGCAGCCGTTGCTGCTGGTGGTCTTGCACCAGCCGCTCCAGGGTTTGGCGGGCAGGTTCCAGTAACAGAGCAAGGCTTTGGTACAGCCGCTGCTCGCCGTCGTGCGGCGGCGCCACGCTGTCGAAGCGTACCAGCGCATGCAAGCCCAGGCGCGCCAGCGCCTCGCGCCACTGCGGCTCACGGTGGTTGTCGCTGGCAACAAAATTGAGCACCGGCAACAGCGGCTTGCCGCAGGCGGCCAACACCTCGAGTTCGTCGCGGTACTTGGCCAACACCGGCTCACGGGCGTCGATCACATACAGGCCGGCGTCGCTGGCCATCAATTGGCGCAGCACCTTGGCCTCTTGCTCGAAGCGCTGACGCGCTTCGCTACCTTGCAGAAAGCGCGCGATGCGCGCGGGGCCGTCGAGGCGTTCGCCGGGTTCATCGAGGCGGTCCAGGTGCGCCAGCAGGGCGATGGCATCTTCCAGGCCAGGGGTATCGTACAGTTCCACCAGTGCTTGGCCGCCCACCGACAGCCGTGCCCCTTCGACATGGCGCGTGGTGCTCGGCCGGTGAGACACTTCACCGAAGCCCACGTCGCGGGTCAGCGTGCGCAGCAAGGAGGTTTTGCCGACGTTGGTGTGGCCTACCACGGCCAGTTTCAGCGGCTCATTCATTACGGCCCTCCAGCCATCGGGTAGGCAGCTCAGGCTCGGTGCCGTGGGGCAAGCCCAGCCGGTCGAGCGCCGCCTGCCAGTCGGCCAGGCGCTGTGGATCTGGCGCGGTGCCTTGGGCCGCCTTCGGTAGCAACCATACCCGGGTGGCGCCGGCGCAGCGGCTCAGTTCAGCCAGCAGCGCCAGGGTGCCACGGTCTGCCGAGCGTTGCGGGTCGCAGGCCAGCAATAACCTGGCCGGTGGTTGGGCGGTGAGGGTTTCGAGCAGGTGCTGGCGCGAGGCGTGGTCATCCACCACGCCGGCATCGTGGGTGCCCGCCGGCAGCGGCGGTGGCCATGGCCGCTGATCGTCTAGCTCGATGCCCGCCAGCACGGCATCGCTGTTGCTGGGTTCGGTGTGCCGGGCAGCTTCGCCGAGGGTGAAGCGTGGCGCCGGGTCGGTGACCCCCAAGCGTTCGCTGCTGGGCATCAGGCGCTCGCGCAACGCTTCGCTCGCCGAGTGCCCAGGCGCGGCCAGCAGCCGCGCGCGGCCTCGGCGCCAGTTGTACCAGCAGAGCAGCGCCAGCACGGCGCGTGGCAGCACGCCATAGCACACCAGTACGCCGAGCAACCAACTGGCCCAAGGCTGGCGAGCGCTGGCCAAGGCCGCGTCACCACTGGCGCGGATGGCGTCGCTATCGGGCACGTTGAAGCCCAGCGCGGCTGGCAGCGCCCCCAGCGCGTGGGTGAGGCTCACGAATGTATCGCTGCCTAGCAAGGTGGTTTCCCACACAAAGCCGTAGCGCCGGGTGGCGAGCATCAGCAAAAGGGTGGCCAGCGTACTGAGGGCGCTGAGCAACCACAGCCCATGGGCTGCGCTGCCCAACAGCCAGCGTGCCAGGTGGTGGCGCTGCAATAGCAGCCACAGCGCCGGGGCGAGGTGGGCGGCTTGGGCGTCGCGTGCCAGGCGGGCGCTCAGCCACAGCCATAGGCGGCCCAGCGCCGCACCATGGCGGCTGGCCACGGCGCTGGCGCACCAACCCGCCAGCATCAGCAGGTTCAAACCCAACAAGCTACCCAGGGCCCAGAACACATTGACCGGCCGGCTGCCGTCGCCCAACGCGGCCAAGGCCATGCCCACCCCGCTGGCCAGTGCCAGCAGCAGCAACAGGCCCAGCGCTAGCTGCGCGCCCTGGCGCCAACGGCGCAGGGCCAACAGCAGGCCGTCACGCTCGGCCAGCAGGTGCGCGCGGTATTGCAGGCGCTCGCCCAAGGTGCCCCCCTGGCGGCGCGCCAGGCGCACGGCCTCGCTGTCTTCGAGTGGGCCGGCGTGCGTTTCGCGCCAATGAATGGCTTCGGTCAGCCAGAGTTTTTCCAGTGCAGTCACACGGCAGTCCATCGTTTACGTAGGGTGCAGCATAACCTGAGCGGCCAGGCCTCTGTTATGATCTGGGCATGAACAAGCCCCCTACACTCAGCCTGATCGCTGCCCATGGCGAGAATGGCGTGATCGGCGTGGATAACGCCATGCCCTGGCATTTGCCGGGTGATTTTCAGTATTTCAAGGCCACTACCCTGGGTAAGCCCATCATCATGGGCCGCAAAACCTGGGATTCACTTGGCCGGCCGCTGCCTGGGCGGCTCAACCTGGTGGTCAGCCGCCAGCCTGGGCTGGTGCTGGCCGGTGCCGAGGTGTACCCGTCGCTGCGCGCCGCCGTGGCGCGGGCGCAAGCCTGGGCGCGCGAACAGGGGGTGAACGAGATCATGCTGATCGGCGGCGCGCAGTTGTACGAGTTGGGCCTTCCCCATGCCGACCGCCTGTACCTCACCCGCGTCGAGCTTAGCCCACAAGGCGATGCCTGGTTCCCAGCGTTCGACCAGCAGGTATGGCACAAGGTGTCTGATATCCCCAACCCGCCTACCGATGGCAAGCCGGCTTACCATTTTGAAGTGTGGGAACGTCGCGCATAGGCATGTATTGCCGCCCCGGCTTAACTGCAGGTCGCACTGAACCGCCGCGTTTCATGAACCTTTGCTAGCTTTCCAGGACTATTCCGGGGGAGGCTTTCCATGAAACTCGCGTTCAAACCGTTCGCCGCTGCGATGTGCCTGGCGATGGCCAGCACCGTCCATGCCGCCACCGAGCTTAAGCATTGGCCCGCCGCGGCGGCCAAGCAGCTCGACGCCATGATTGCCGCCAATGCCCACAAGGGCAATTACGCGGTGTTCGACATGGACAACACCAGCTACCGCTACGACCTTGAAGAGTCGCTGTTGCCGTTTCTCGAAAACAAAGGCGTGCTGACCCGCGACACGTTGGACCCTTCGCTTAAGCTGATGCCTTTCAAAGACACGGCCGAACACAAAGAGAGCCTGTTCAGCTACTACTACCGGCTGTGCGAAATCGACGACATGGTGTGCTACCCCTGGGTGGCCCAGGTGTTCGCAGGTTTTACCCTCACACAGCTCAAGGGCTATGTGGATGAGCTAATGGCCTACGGCAAGCCCATTCCTAGCACCTACTTCGATGGCGACAAGGTAACCGCCATCGATGTGCAGCCGCCCAAAGTGTTCACCGGCCAAGCCGAGCTTTTCAACAAACTCATGGAAAACGGCATCGAGGTGTACGTGATAAGCGCCGCCTCGGAGGAGTTGGTGCGCATGGTCGCCGCCGACCCCCGATACGGCTATAACGTGAAACCGCAGAACGTGATTGGGGTGACCACGCTGCTCAAAAACCCGCAAACCGGTGAACTGACCACGGCCCGCAAGCAGATCAGCGCTGGGCACTACGACCCCAATGCCAACAAGGCCATGGTGCTTACACCGTACCTCTGGACCCCCGCCACGTGGATGGCCGGTAAGCAGGCGGCCATCGTCACGTACATCGACCGGTGGAAGAAACCGGTGCTGGCCGGCGGCGATACGCCTACCAGTGACGGTTACATGCTGTTTGATGTGGATACCGCCAAGGGCGGCATTCACCTATGGGTGAACCGCAAGGCCAAGTACATGGACGAACTTAACGCAATGATCAAGCAGAACGCCGAAGCGCAGAAAGCCGAGGGCCTTCCGGTCACCGTGGACAAGAACTGGGTGGTGGTCAAGCCGGAGGATATTCAGTAAGCAAAGGTAAGGGCGGCTGGGCCGCCCTCCTAGGCTCGGGCGCTCAGCCGTCGAGCAGCGCCTTGTCGCGCACCGCGCCCTTGTCGGCACTGGTGGCCAGCAATGCGTAGGCTTTGAGCGCGGTGGTCACGCGGCGCGCGCGTGGCTCGGCCGGCTTCCAGCCTTTTTTATCCTGCTCGGCGCGGCGCGACGCCAGTTCCGCATCATCGACCAGCAGGTTGATGCCACGGTTCGGGATGTCGATCAGGATCTTGTCGCCATCGCGTACCAAGCCGATGGCGCCGCCGGCGGCGGCTTCCGGGGAGGCGTGGCCGATCGACAGCCCCGAGGTGCCGCCGGAGAAGCGGCCATCGGTGAGCAGCGCGCAGACTTTGCCCAGCCCCTTGGACTTCAGGTAAGAGGTGGGGTAGAGCATTTCCTGCATGCCGGGGCCGCCCTTGGGGCCCTCATAGCGGATGATCACCACGTCACCGGCTTTCACTTCATCGCCCAAAATGCCGCGTACCGCGCCGTCCTGGCTCTCAAATACCTTGGCGGTACCTTCGAACACGTGGATGGACTCATCCACGCCGGCCGTCTTGACCACGCAGCCGTCTACCGCGATGTTGCCATACAGCACGGCCAGGCCGCCCTCGCGGGAGTAGGCATGTTCCAGGCTACGGATGCAGCCGTCGGCACGGTCGCTGTCGAGGCTATCCCAGCGGGTGGCCTGGCTGAAGGCAACCTGGGTCGGGATGCCCGCGGGGCCGGCACGGTAGAACTCATGCACGGCCTGGTCATCACTGACCTTGATGTCCCACTGGGCGATGCCTTCGGCCATGGTTGGGGCATGCACGGTGCTCACGTCGGTGTGCAACAGGCCGCCACGGGCCAATTCGCCGAGAATGCCGAAAATGCCGCCGGCCCGGTGTACGTCCTCCATGTGGTACTTCGGCGTGTTCGGTGCCACCTTGCACAACTGCGGGACCGAACGGCTCAGCCGGTCGATGTCGCGCAGGTCGAACGGGATCTCGCCCTCCTGGGCCGCGGCCAGCAAGTGCAGGATGGTATTGGTCGACCCGCCCATGGCGATGTCCATGGTCATGGCGTTCTCGAACGCCTTGAAGTTGGCGATGTTGCGCGGCAATACCGATTCGTCGTTGCCTTGGTAGTAGCGCCGGCACAACTCCACCGCGGTACGGCCGGCGCGCAGGAACAACTGTTCGCGGTCGGCGTGGGTGGCCACGATCGAGCCATTGCCTGGCAAGGCCAGGCCCAGGGCTTCGGTCAGGCAGTTCATGGAGTTGGCGGTGAACATGCCAGAGCACGAACCGCAGGTGGGGCAGGCGCTGCGCTCGTATTCGGCGACTTTTTCGTCGGAGGCGCTGGAGTCGGCGGCGATCACCATGGCATCGACCAGGTCAAGGCCGTGGCTGGCCAGCTTGGTCTTGCCCGCTTCCATCGGCCCGCCAGACACGAACACCACCGGGATGTTCAAGCGCAAGGCGGCCATCAACATGCCGGGGGTGATTTTGTCGCAGTTGGAGATGCATACGATGGCGTCTGCGCAGTGGGCATTGACCATGTACTCCACCGAGTCGGCGATGATTTCACGGCTGGGCAGCGAATAGAGCATGCCATCGTGGCCCATGGCGATGCCGTCGTCCACGGCGATGGTATTGAATTCCTTGGCTACGCCACCGGCGCGTTCGATCTCGCGGGCAACCAGTTGCCCGAGGTCTTTGAGGTGCACATGGCCCGGTACGAACTGGGTGAAGGAGTTGGCGATGGCGATGATCGGTTTTTTGAAATCGTCATCTTTCATGCCGGTGGCGCGCCACAAGGCGCGCGCACCGGCCATGTTGCGGCCATGGGTAGATGTTTTCGAGCGGTAATCGGGCATGAAGCACTCCGGACGGCTAATCAGGTTTCTGTAAGAGTCGAGCTTTCTTGGCCTGTGCCCAATTGGCAGATAGCCGCTTGGCATGGGTGTGGCCTGCACCGGCGCGGGATCACCGTGCGGTCAGGCCGAGCTCATAAACCCGCCGGGGGATGACTGGCGATGAATCCGCCGATTCTACACCGCCAGCCGATGGAGTGAACGCCGTTGGAGATTAAAGGTTCACCGCGTTGCGCTCGGCCACCTGGGTTTCGGTGACGCAGGCCAACACCAGGGACGCAACAAGGGTAACGGCCACATAGAGCACCAGCAGCCCGAGCCGGGTATCGCTCTCGACCTGTAGCGCCAGCAGGCTGAGCAGGCCGGCGCAGGCGAAGGTGAGGCTGTTGCCCAGCACTTTGGCCCCCGCGGTGGCGTTTGCGCGTTCCAGCGCTTGTATGGTGGCACCGGTACGCACCAGCGCGGTGCCCAGCGTGGTGGCCAGCAACGGGCCAAGAAACCAGCCCAGGGCGCCCTCGCGAAGCGACATCGCCAGCGCCGCGGTGGCCAGGGCATTGAGGGCCAGCCCCAGGCGGATCTGGTTGTTCGGGCTTAGGGCCTGCCCCAACCCACCGGCCGCGGCTTCGCTGGCCAGGGCCGCGATGCCATAACCCAACAAGGCCAGGGCAATGGCCCATGGCTGTAGGCTGAACACCAGCGTGCCGGCCACGGGCAGGGCGACCAGCGCCATGAAGTGGCAAGCGAATGCCAGTGCGGCCAGCGAAGAGTAACCCACCACGCCCGGCCGGCGGGCCTCTTGGTAGTATGCCGCCCAATGGCTGCGCCAGCTTGCGTGGCCTTCGGCAGGCTCTTCGTCGAGCACGCCGATCATCAAGCCCACCGCGAACAGCACTAGAAACTCATAGGCCAGGAATACCGCCTGCCAGCCATAATCATGTTGCAACCAGGCGCCCAGCAACGGCGCCAGGGCGATGAATACCGCGCCGAGCAATGCCGCCACCGCCCGCACGCGCTGGCCACCGGCGTGCCGCCCGGCCAGCAAGGCGTGCACCAGCACCAGGCTGCCGCAGCCGAACCCCTGCAATGCGCGCAGCGCCAGCAAGGCCCAGCCCTGCTCGACCAACACCACACCCGCCGCGGCGATGCCCGACAGCGCCAGCCCGGCGACCAGCACCGCCTTGCGCCCCCAACGGCCGGCGAGCGGGCCGACACACGGTTGTGCGGCGGCGACGCCAAGGGCATACAGGCTGGTGGCCAGGGCGACGTCTTCCAATGGCAGGGCGAAATGCGCCGCCATCGCCGGCAGCGCGGGCAGCAGCAGGTCGATGGGCAGCGCGCCCAGCAAGACCAAGGTGAGGATCAGGAACATGGTGGCGTTTCGGTTGTGCGGCTTCATGGGGGCGACGGGCTTGGCTATGAGAGGGGGCAGGATAGAAAACCGTGGCACATTTTCGCTAGCAGCCGATTCCTAGAGAAGTGTAGGAAACTTTACCAAAAAGCCCCGGCAACGGGGGCTTGGCGGCGATCGTTGGCCCAAATATAGGTAAACCTGTGTAGGACCATTCTGAAAGCCTCTGCGGGGGATGGCGCCGAGCCCGCCACTTTCCTAGTATCTGCGCGCCGCATGTGCGGTAGCCAGGATTCTCCAAATGGACCTTCCCAGTCCCTGCCCACCCTTGAATTTTTCCGCCCGGTAGGCTGGTACCGTTCCGCAGCCCGGGTGGCCCTGCCCGGAGTATGCATGATGCAAACCCTCGATGCTTCTCGCGCACCCGCCGCCCTGGCAGCGGTGAGCGAAGGAGCCCGCCTGCAAGCCAACAACCTGCTGGCTGCGGACATAGCCCGCTATCTGGAAACTGTTGGCACGCCCCACTATCGCTTGGAAGTACTCGACGGCCTCGAACTGCGCAAGCGCGCACAGGTGTTCGGTTACTTGCCCTTGGAGCGCCAGGCTGAACTGGTCGCTATCATGCCGGTGCCTTGCCTGGGGCAACTGCTCGGTGCAATGTCGGCCGACGAACGTGCTGACCTGGTCAACCACCTCGACGCCTTGCCGCGCGGCCGGCTATTACCCGCGTTGGCACGGGCCGAACGGGAAGATGTGCTCAAACTGTGCAGCTACGATGAAGGCACTGCCGGTGCGCTGATGACCAGTGACTACTCGTGGCTGCCCGCGCAACTGACCGCTGCCCAGGCCATCGATGCCTTGCGCGCGCAAGCGGGCGATGCCGAAACGATCTACCAGAACTACATTCTCGATGAGAACCGCCGGCTGCTGGGCACCCTTTCGCTGCGCCAGTTGATTGTCGCGCCCGCCGACCAGCCGCTGGCGGCGCTGATGGTCAGCCCGGTGGTGCATGCCCACGTCGATACCCCCGCCGAGCGCATCGCCCGGCTGATCAACGATTATGATTTGCTGGCGCTGCCGATCCTCGATGCCCAGCAGCGGCTGGTCGGTATCGTGACCTGTGACGATGCGATGGACGTGGTGGTCAGCGAAGCCACTGAAGATTTCCACAAAGGCGCCAGCATTGCCCAACATATTGGCAACCTGAAGGATGCCACCGTTGGCCTGCTGTATCGCAAGCGGGTGTTCTGGCTGGTGCTGCTGGTGTTTGGCAACTTGTTCTCCGGCGCCGGTATCGCGGCTTTCGAGGATGTGATCGCAGCGAACATCGCACTGGTGTTCTTCCTACCGCTGTTGGTAGACAGCGGCGGCAATGCCGGTGCCCAATCGGCCACGCTGATGGTGCGGGCATTGGCCACCGGCGAGGTGGTGCTGCGTGACTGGGTTCGTTTACTGGGCCGTGAATGCCTGGTGGCGCTGGCGTTGGGCTGCACGATGGCGGTTGCGGTGTCTACCCTCGGTGTATTGCGCGGCGGCTGGGACATCGCTTTGATCGTGGCCAGCAGCATGCTGATCATCGTATTGTTCGGCAGCGTGATCGGCATGAGCCTGCCGTTCGCCTTCAACCGCCTGCGCATGGACCCGGCCACCGCCAGCGGCCCGTTGATCACCTCGATTGCCGATGCCGCCGGGGTGCTGGTCTACTTTGGCATAGCCAGCGCGGTGCTTAACCTGTGATCAACTGTTGGGCAGCAAGCGCACTGTCAGGCTTTTGATGTAGCGGGTTTCGACGATGGCCGGGTGCACCGGATGGTCCGGGCCCTGGCCGCCCCGTTCCAGCAACTGGATGTTGCGGTCCAGGTGCCGGGCACTGGTCAGCAGGATGTTCTGCAGGTCGTCTTCGGGCAGGTGCATCGAGCAGGAGGCGCTGACCAGGATGCCGTCGCGTGCCAGTAGCCGCATGGCCTGTTCGTTCAGGCGCCGGTACGCGCCCTCACCGTTTTTGAGGTCTTTCTTGCGTTTGATGAATGCCGGCGGGTCGGCAATGATCACGTCGAAGCGCTCCTCTGCCGCTTTCAGCCCCCGGAGGGCCTCGAAGGCGTCGCCCTCAACGCAGGTGACTTTTTCACCAATGCCATTGAGGGCGGCGTTGCGCTCTACGCCATCGAGCGCGAAGCCCGAAGCGTCGACGCAAAAAACCTCGCTAGCGCCGAAAGCGCCGGCCTGCACGCCCCAACCGCCAATGTAACTGAACAAATCCAGTACCCGCTTGCCCTTGACGTAGGGTGCCAGGCGCGCACGGTTCATACGGTGGTCGTAGAACCAGCCGGTTTTCTGGCCTTCGATCACTGGGGCTTGGAATTGTACGCCGTTCTCTTCCAGCCGAACCCATTCGGGGACTGCCCCAAAGGCGGTTTCGACATACCGCTGCAGGCCTTCGGCATCGCGCGCCGAGGAGTCGTTCTTGAACAGGATGCCGCGTGGCTGCAACACCTGCACCAGTGCGGCCTGAACGTCGGCCTTGAGCGCCTCCATGGTCGCCGAGGCCAACTGCACCACCAAGTGGTCACCGAAACGATCGACCACCAGCCCTGGTAGCAAGTCGGAGTCGCCATAGACCAGGCGATAGAAGGGTTTGTCGAACAGCCGTTCGCGCAGCGACAAGGCCACGTTCAAGCGGTGCACCAACAGTGATTTGTCTAGCGCAAGCTTAGGGTCGCGAGACACCAACCGCGCACAAATCAAGTTGTTTGGGCTCATGGCTACGATGCCGAGCGGCTTGCCCCCAGCGGCTTCCAGCAGCGCCTGGGCGCCGGCGGCGAAACCCTGCAACGGCGTGACCGCCACATCCACTTCGTTACTGTAAACCCACAAGTGGCCAGCGCGCAGGCGGCGATCGGCATTGGCTTTGAGGCGAAGGCTGGGCAAGGGCATCAGGGGCTTCCGAGAAAAAAGGGGCAATTATAGCGGGAAAAGCGCTTAAGCGCTTTTATACCTGAGCGCGTTCATATTGGATTGAAAGCCAAGGTTGCATTGGCCCCTAAGTTGAAAATATACACCCAGTTATTGCTTAGTGATAAGCCTGTTCTATAGTCAATGGAAAGCGATAACGAAGGGAGTTAAATAATGAGCGATATCCTGCCGCGCCTATGGGTCGCGTCGCTGAATAAAACGCTTCAAAGTGAAATCGATAAATGCATAGCCGATGGCGAGGTGAATGCATTGGAGTTGGCCAAGTTCAGGAAAAGCGCCGATGCCCAGGTCGCAACCGCAATCACCACCGGGGCCTCGGCTGCAGTCAAAGAGGCCTTGGAAAAGCTGGCTAAAGCGGCGGACGACACGCATCTTGCCATCGTTGATCTGGACAAAATCTACAGGCCTTTGGAGGAAGATCTAAAAGCGGCGATAGAAGTCGCTGTTCAATATCAGTTGGTGCAAACCGTATTGTCGTATAACTTTAGTTTGGATAAGCAATTGGTTTACTACCCAGAGGGCAAACAAGGCCTGGCCGATTGGCTTAAGCATAGGCAACAACCTTAGTTTGGCGTGGGGAACATAAGGGTTACTTTCTACGGGCGCCGGGCAAGGTTCACGCCGGCGGCTGTAAAACGGCGGTAGGGCAGGTACAATGCCGGCAGCAGCCGGAGCCGCAGCCATGTCCCCAGAGTTATCCCCCGAGCAAATCGAGCAGGCGCTGCAAGGCATCAGTGTGCCGCCGCAGCCGCAGATTCTGGTCGATTTGCAGATGGAGCAATATCAGCCCGATCCCGACCTGGCGACCATCGCCCGCCTGGTATCCCAAGATCCCGGGCTGTCCGGGTCGCTGCTGAAGATCATCAATTCCCCACATTACGGGCTATCGAATCGCATCACCTCGATCAAGCGGGCGGTCAATTTGCTGGGTGGCCGGTCGGTGATCAACTTGATCAATGCACAATCGATCAAGGGCCAGATGAGCGATGAAACCATCGTGACCCTCAACCGCTTTTGGGACACGGCCCAGGATGTGGCCAATGCCTGCGCTACCTTGGCCAAGCGCCTGGGCTCACAGGCGGTGGACGAAGCCTACGCCCTGGGGTTGTTCCACGACTGTGGCGTGCCGCTGATGCTCAAGCGGTTCCCCGATTACATGGCCGTGCTCGAGCTTGCCTATGCCCAGGCCAAGCCAGGCACCCGCGTGGTCGACACCGAGAACCAGCGCTTCAACACCAACCACGCCGTGGTGGGCTACTACACCGCGCGTTCCTGGCGCCTGCCGGGGCATGTGTGCGATGCCATTGCCAACCATCACAATGCCTTGGCGGTTTTCAGCGACGAGTCCAGCAAACAAGCGCCGCTGAAGAACCTGTTGTCGATCCTTAAAATGGCCGAGCACATCGGTGCCTCGTATCGGGTGATCGGTAACCAGGCGGTGGATCACGAATGGCAGGCGGTCGCGCCCTTGGTGCTGGACTACGTTGGCCTTAGCGAATATGACTTCGACAACCTGGCCGAAACGGTCCGCGAACTGGGCGCCCGCGGAGAGTGACCCATGCCGGAATTGCCTGAAGTCGAAACCACCCGCCGCGGCATCGCGCCATACCTGGAAGGCCAACGCGTAAGCCAGGTGATCGTGCGTGACCGGCGCTTGCGCTGGCCCATTCCCGAAGACCTGGACGCGCGGCTGTCGGGCCAACGCATCGTCAGCGTGCAGCGGCGGGCCAAATACCTGCTGATCAACGCCGAAGTGGGTACATTGATCGCCCACTTGGGGATGTCTGGCAATTTGCGGCTGGTGGCGGCGGGGTTGGCGGCGCTCAAGCACGAGCATGTCGACATCGAGCTGGAGTCGGGCATGGCGCTGCGCTATACCGACCCGCGGCGGTTCGGCGCGATGCTGTGGAGCACCGACCCGCACGCCCATGAGCTGCTGGCCAGCCTCGGCCCGGAGCCATTGACCGACCTGTTCGACGGCGAGCGGCTGTTCCAGTTGTCCCGTGGCCGCATCATGGCGGTCAAGCCGTTCATCATGGACAACGCCATCGTGGTGGGCGTGGGCAACATCTACGCCACGGAAGCATTGTTCGCCGCCGGTATCGACCCGCGCCGCGAAGCGGGTGGGATTTCTCGCGCGCGTTATTTGCGCCTGGCCATTGAGATCAAGCGAGTCCTCGCTCATGCCATCGAGCGGGGCGGCACTACGCTACGCGACTTTATCGGCGGAGATGGCCAACCCGGTTATTTCCAGCAGGAGCTATTCGCTTATGGCCGCGCCGGCTTGCCGTGCAAGGTATGCGGCAAGCCCCTGCGTGAAACCCGCCTGGGGCAGCGGGCCAGTGTGTACTGTGGCGCTTGTCAAAAATGATACAGCTTGGCGCCCGGCCTGTTCCTGACAAGTTGGGCTGCGCTGTTATAGTTGAACCCACGATTATCGACGTATCTGCCCAGTAGAGGGAGCGTGCCATGAAGCCGTTTCGCATATTAACCCTGACGCTGGCCCTTAGCCTGGGCGCCCAAGCCGTGCCCGCCTGGGCCGAGCTCAGTGGCCAGGGTGGCGGCAGCGGTGACCCGACCTACCAGATCCAGAACCCGCCGGCCTATGCGATGATCGGCGACCTTTTGGTGGCCCGGCCATTTTTGATTGTCGCCACGGTGGTGGGTGCCGGCTTGTTCGTGGTTTCGCTGCCTTTCACCGCAGCGGGCGGTAACATTGGCGCAGCCGGTAAGGCGCTGGTGGTGGACCCGGGCAAGGCCGCTTTCGTGCGGTGCTTGGGCTGTACGGAAAGCGGTTACGCGAATGACCGTTAGTGTGGTGTTTCAGCAGTTCGCGCCAGCAGCGGCGTGCGAACGTTGCCGTCGGGCAAGGCGCCGTGCCGAGTCATAGCAGGCTATGGCAAGGAGGGGTAACGGGGGCCGGCAGGCTAAGGCACCGTCAAACAAAGGCCAGCCAATGTCTGAAACACCCTACTAGGCTTTGCCGGTGATGCGCCGATATTTCTCCATCAACTGCTCTTCGGTTTCCGGGTGGGTGTCATCCAGCGGAATGCAGTCTACGGGGCACACCTGTTGGCACTGGGGCTCGTTGTAGTGGCCCACGCATTGGGTGCACAGGTTAGGGTCTATCACGTAAATTTCTTCACCCTGAGAGATCGCCGCATTCGGGCACTCGGGTTCGCAGACGTCGCAGTTGATGCAATCGTCGGTGATGATAAGGGACATGGAAGCTCCGGCCCGGGGCATCTGGCCCGGGCATCAACAAACAATGCCTGCCATTTTGCCCCATTGCGGCGTGCCATGCACGCCATTGCTCAGCCTTTGAAGCGTTCCCTCAGGGCTTCGGCTACCGCCGGATGAACGAATTTGGAAATATCACCACCCAGCGCCGCGATCTCCCGGACCAAGGTCGACGAAATGAACGAATAGCGTTCCGACGGGGTGAGGAACAAACTCTCAAGGTCGGGCGCGAGTTGCCGGTTCATGTTCGCCAGCTGAAATTCGTATTCGAAATCGGACACCGCGCGCAAGCCGCGCAGCAGTACGTTGGCCCCTTGTTCGTGGGCGAATTGCGCCAACAGTGTGGAAAAACCGACCACTTCGACATTGGGCAGATGCTGGGTGACTTCGCGGGCCAGCCCAACCCGTTGTTCGAGGGTGAACAGCGGGTTTTTCTTCGGGCTGGCGGCAACGGCAATGACCACCGAGTCGAACAGCCGCGAAGCGCGTTCGACCAGATCGCCATGGCCCTTGGTTATCGGGTCGAAGGTGCCTGGATACAACACTCGGTTCATCGCGTCGTCCTGGTGTGAGCCGTTTGGGAATCGCATGGTAGCGTAGCAGTTGGCACCGGCCAAGGGTGCGTGGGAATAGGCGGTGCTTTCTCAGGAGGGCACGACCTCGCTAAGATAGCCATCACAAAAACATCACGAGGGTCGCGGCGCCGCATGAAAACCCCAGAACGTATCGTCCATGCAAGCCTGCGGCTGTTCAACGACTTGGGCGAGCGCGCCGTCAGCACCAATCACATTGCCGCCTACCTTGAGATGTCGCCCGGTAACCTGTACTACCACTATGCCAACAAGCGGGAGATTGTCGCGGTGCTGTTCGGCCGTTACGAGCAGCAGGTGCGCCAGGCGTTGGCAATACCCGCTACGGGTGCGCCCACGGTGGATGAGCTGCGCGGCCACCTCACCGAGTTGCTGGGGCGTATGTGGCACTTTCGCTTTTTTTACCGAGATTTGGAGCACCTGTTGGAAGCTGACCCAGCGTTGGCCAGCCGTTATCGGGCGTTTTCCGGTGAATGCCAGGCGCTGGGGCGGCGGTTGATCCAGCGTTTTGTAGACCACGGCATCCTCGCGCTCGATGCCCGCCAAGCAGAGGCGTTGACCCTGAACGTGTGGATCGTGCTCACCGGCTGGGTGCGCTATTGCTGTACCCACGATGTTCAGCCACAACACGAAGCCGAGGTGATCCACCGCGGTTGCTATCAAGTGTTGAGCCTGGCCAGTGGGTTCGTCCAAGCGCGTTGGCTCTCGAGCATCGAAAGCCTACTGAGCGAGTTCGGCGCGCCGCTTATGATGCAAAGCGATCAAGGACCGGGCTGAGGCGGAACTTCCGCCGGGGCCGTCGATCAACCCAGCATTTCATGGAAACCTACCTGCCATGCCCATCGCCCAACTGATCAACCCAGCGCAATTGGCCGAGCGCCTGGGGCAACGCAACCTGGTGCTGCTCGATTGTCGTTTTGCCCTGGATGACCCGGATTATGGCCGGCGCAGCTACAACCAAGGGCACATCGAGGGCGCCCATTTCGCAGACCTGGAACGCGACCTGTCCGGCAAAGTGATCAAGGGCGTTACCGGGCGCCACCCCTTGCCGGCGCCGGGGCAGTTGCTTGAACGCTTGCAGGCGTGCGGCCTGAATGCCGACAGCGAGGTGGTACTCTACGACGATGGCCCGGGGGCCTACGCGGCACGGGCGTGGTGGTTGCTGGCCTGGCTTGGTAAGCGCAGCGCTGTATCGTTGCTCGACGGCGGCCTGAAGGCTTGGCATGGCGCTGGCTTGCCATTGAGCCTTGACGCGCCGCGCAGCGCCCATGGGCATTTTTCAGGCAAGCCCGACAACCGCTTGGTGGTGACCGCGCAGCAACTGAGCGATAGCCTTCAGGCGCCGGGCTTGACCTTGATCGACGCGCGGGCCGAGGCACGCTTTCGTGGCGAGGAGGAACCAATAGACCCGGTCGCGGGGCATATACCGGGCGCACAATGCGCTGTATTCAACGATAACTTGGGGCCGGATGGCTGTTTTCTGCCACCGGAACAACTGCGCGCGCGCTTCGAGCGGCTGCTGCAGGCACGCCCGGCACAGCAGTTGGTGGCCTATTGCGGCTCTGGCGTAACGGCCTGCCACAATTTGTTTGCCCTTTGCCTGGCAGGCTACCCCTTGGCGAAGCTGTATGCAGGTTCGTGGAGCGAATGGATCACCGACCCTCAGCGCCCGCGGGCCACCGGGGGCTGAGTCAGCAGCCATTGCGGAATGCGGCGTTCCAGGTAATACCCCGGGCGGCACAAGCTGCCCTCTACGAAGCCGACATGGCCGCCCTGGGCATGCCGTTCGAAGGCCACGCAGGTTGGCAGCTCCCCGGCGGCGGGTAAGCTGTGGGGAAACACGAAGGGGTCGTCTTCGGCTTGGATCATCAAGGTGGGCCGGGTGATGCTGCCAAGGTAATAACGGCTGGAAGCGCGCCGGTAGTAGTCTTCTGCGCTGGTGAAGCCATGCAGGGGCGCGGTGACGGCACCGTCGAATTGCCAGAAATCCCGGATGCCCGCCAGCGAGCCCAGCGCCTGCAGCTTGGCCGAATGTTCGTTGCGCCCTTGCTGGGTCAGGCGCTTCTGCTTTTGCTTCACATAAGCGACCATTTCGCGCATGAAATGCCGTTGGTAAATACGTGAAAAGCCCAGGCCGATGCGGTCGGCGCACTGGTCTAGGCGAAACGGCACCGATACTGCCACGGCGCCTTGTAATGGGCAGCGTTCGGCCGTTTCACCCAGGTACTTGAGCAGGATGTTGCCACCCAATGAATAGCCGACGGCATACAACGGCGCCGTGGGCCGTTTCGCGGCCAACAGGGCGATCACCTCGGCCAGGTCGTCGCTGGCACCGGAATGGTAACTGCGGGCGAGCAGGTTTGGCTCGCCCGAGCAGCCGCGCCAGTTGACCGCGACGCTGGCCCAGCCTACCAGGCCCAAGGCGCGTTGCAGGCCGGCCACATAAGGGGAATTGGAGGAGCCGGTCAAGCCATGCAGCACCAGCACCAGGGGCGCCCCTGGTGTGTGCGGGCCATGCCAATCGACGTCCAGAAAGTCGCCATCGGCCAACCATAGCCGTTCGCGCTGGCGTGCCAACGGAGGCAGCTTGCGCCACAAGGGCCCCCATAGCGTTTGCAGATGTGGGTTGGCCAAGCCACGGGCAGGCTGGAACGCAGCCTCCGCTTCCACAGCGGTTACTCGCCGTGTTGCCAGAGCGCGTAGTGCACCTGGCCTGCCTGTTTTTCCCGATGCAGCCGCCATTGAGGTGGCAGCCCCAGGCTTGAAGGGGCGCTTTCGCTTTCGGTATAAACCCATGCCGCCGGCGCCAACCACCCACGGCTTTCGAGCAGGTCGCAGGTGGCCTTGAGCAGGGCCTGGTGGAACGGCGGGTCGAGAAAAACCAGGTCGAACGGCTGCGCCGGTTGATGTTCGAGGTAGCGCAGGGCGTCGCTTTGCAGCAATTGGCCATTGCCGCACTTGAGCAGATCGAGGTTGTGCCGCAGGCTCGCAATGGCCTCGCTGTTGGCGTCCAGCGCCAGGCCCATGGCCGCGCCGCGCGACAGCGCCTCCAGGTATAAGGCGCCACTGCCGGCGAAGGCGTCCAGCACCCGGGCACCCTCGACATAGGGCGCCAGCCAGTTGAACAAGGTTTCCCGCACGCGGTCAGGCGTCGGCCGCAGCCCTGGTGCCTGGGGGAAGCTTAACCGGCGGCTGCGCCATTGGCCGCCAATGATGCGCAGTTGCCCGGCGCCGGGAGAGGACTTGCCTGCAAACATGGCCATCAATGCTCCGGTACACCGAGCGGCGGCTCGGCGGGGTTGTCGGTGGGCGCTGGCAGCGGCTGTTGGGGCACCGTGGGGCCCACCGTGACCACAACCATTTTCGACGCGTCCAGGTGTGCGTTCATCGCCTCGCGTACCTGCGCGGTGGTCAACGCCTGCGATTGCTGCATGAAGTCTTCGAGAAAACTCAGTGGCAGGTTATAGAAGCCCATCGCCCCCAGTTGGCCGGCGATGGCGGCGTTGCTGGCATTGGACAGCGGGAAGCTACCGGCCAGTTCCCGCTTGGCGTCGTCGAGTTCTTGCTGGGTCGGGCCGCTTTGCAGGTAGTCGCGCACAATTTGTTGCACCAATTCCAAGGTGCCTTGGCTCTGTTCGGCGCGGGTTTGCAGGCTGATAGTGAACGGCCCCTGGGCTTGCATGGCCGTGAAACCGGCATACACGCCGTACGTCAACCCGCGTTTTTCCCTGACTTCGCTCATCAACCGGGTGCCGAAGCTGCCACCGCCGAGAATATCGGCGCCCATGCTCAGGGCCGCGAAATCGGGGGCGTCGCGCTGGATACCCAGTGCGCCGATCAACAGGTGGGTTTGCTTGGACGGGAATTCGATGTGGGTCACCCCCGGGGCGGGCACCGCGGGTTCGCCCACCGGGGGCAAGGCTGGGCCTTGGGGCAAGGCGTTGGACACCTGTTCGGCGATGGCGTGTGCCTGCTCGGCGGTAAGGTCGCCGACCAGGGCAATCACTGCGTTACCCGCCGCATAGGCGCGTTTATGAAACGCCTTTAGTTGTTGCAAGTCGATGCCCTGCAGGCTCTTGGCATCGCCATCGCTGGGGTGGGCATAAGGGTGGTCGCCGTAAAGCTTTTGGGCGAAGGCCTGGCTGGCGAGAAAGCCTGGGTTCTGGGTGCGGAATTCGAAACTCGCCAGCAACTGGTTTTTGATCCTCGCCAAGGAACTGGCCGGGAATGTCGGGCGGCCGACCACTTCGCTGAACAATTGTACCGCCGGCTCGCGCTTGGCAGGGGCCGACAGGCTGCGCAGGGTGGCGACGGCCATATCCTTGTAGGCGCCGTTGCCGAAGTCTGCCCCCAGCCCCTCGAAACCCTGGGCGATGGCCTGTACATCTTTGCCGGCCACGCCTTCGTTGAGCATGGCGTTGGTCACCAGCCCGAGCCCTGGCACCTTGCCGTCCTGGCTGCTGCCGGCGGCGAAGGTCAGGCGCAGGTCGAACATCGGCAACTCATGGGCCTGTACGAACAGCACGCGGGCCCCGGCCGCGGTGGTCCAGCGCTGGATGTCGAGGGCCCGGTGGGCGGGTGCTGCCTGGCTGACCTGGGCCAGGGTTTCGAGCTGGGGCGCCTCGGCCATGGCGCTGGTGCTCAAGGCCAGGGCGAGCCCGCCCACCATTGCGCGCAGGGTTGGCTTATTCATGGCTAGCCTCTTCGGGCAATACGTGGGCGGTTGTCAGGCGGTCGCGGGTGAAATAGGTGCGTGCAGCTTGCTGGATGTCCAGGGGGGTCACCTGCTGCAGGTCGTCCACTTCGCTGTCGATCAGTTTCCAGGACAACCCCACGGTTTCGAGCCGGCCGATGCTGATCGCCTGGCTGCTGATGGAGTCGCGCTGGTACACCAGCCCCGCGATCAGTTGGGCGCGTACCCGCTCCAGCTCTTGCTCCGTGGGTGGCTTGGCCTTGAGCTCGTCGAGCAGTTGCCAGATGCCTTTTTCCACATCGGCCAACGACTTGTGCTTTTGCCCGTTGGGCGTAGCGCTCAGGGTGAAAAGGCTGTCACCGCGGTTGAACGCATCGTAGTTGGCTGAGGCGCCGGCAACCAGTTCCTGGCCGCGCTCCAGGCGGGTGGACAAGCGTGCGCTGTAGCCACCGTCGAGCAGGGCGACGATCAAGCGCAGGGCCTGGGCGGTGCGCGGGTTTTGCGCGGTGGCAAGGCTCGGCACGTTGAAGCCCATCAGCAGGCTTGGCAATTGTGTGCGCACATGCAAGGTGAGCAGGCGTTCGCCCGGTTGGGCGAGTTCCAGTGGCAGTTTGGCCGGGGGCGTGTCGCGCCGGGGGATGGCGCCGAACCACCGCTCGGCCAGGGCTTTCACCTCGCTGGGCTGTACGTCGCCGACCACCACCAGGGTGGCGTTGTTGGGGGTGTACCAAGCTTGGTACCAGTGGCGCAGTTCGTCGATGTTCATGCGATCGAGATCGGCCATCCAACCGATCGTCGGGGTGTGATAACCGCTGGCCGGGTAGGCGGCGGCCTTGAAGGCTTCATAGGCCTTCTGTGAGGGTTTGTCGTCGGTGCGCAGGCGGCGCTCTTCCTTGATTACCTCGATTTCGCGCTTGAATTCGCCCTCCGGCAGGGCCAGGGTGGCCATGCGGTCGGCTTCCAGCTCGAAGGCGACGGGCAGGCGGTCTTTGGCCAATACTTGGTAATAGGCGGTGTAGTCGTCGCTGGTGAAGGCGTTTTCTTCGGCGCCCAGGTCGCGCAGCACACGCGATGCCTCGCCGGGGCCCAGTTTGCTGCTGCCCTTGAACATCATGTGTTCCAGCGCGTGGGAAAGGCCGGTTTGCCCGGGCGCCTCGTAGCTGGAGCCCACCTTGTACCAGATTTGCGAAACGGCGATCGGGGCACGGTGGTCTTCGCGCACAACCACTTTGAGGCCGTTGGCCAGGGTGAACTCGGTGGTGGGCTGGGGTTCTGCGGCGAATACAGCCAAAGGCAGGCAAACCGCGCCGGCCAGCAGGCCAGCGAAGCGGCGTGCTAAAGCAGTCATTATCGATCCAAACCTGTTGGGAGGCCTGCCGGCCTTAGCGCGGCAGGGCGATGAGGTGCTAGGATACTGGTCCGCCGCGCCTGCGTCAGCGGATATCCCTCGAACACCTGCACAAAATATTGCGCGTGAACAAGCGGGATGAATTGCAGTCTGTTCTGCGATGTTGAGAATTCCTCGAAGCGCTTCACTGGCGTTTCGCTACCGTGAGATAGCCGTCTTCCATGTTTGGTTCCAACGACGACAAAAAAGCCTCGGCCGTGGCCGCTGAAAAAAAGGGCCTTTTCGGCTGGTGGCGCAAAAAGCCCCAGGAGCAGGCTGCCCAGCCCGAACCTGAACCAGCCCCCGAGGCTACGGATGCCCAGCCCCCCGCGCCGGAGCCCTCTGCCGCAGAGGTGCCGGCCGAGCGCGCCATAGCGCTGGCGCCGGAGCCGGTACTGGCCGCCCAGCCCCCCGCGGCCACTGAGCCTGCGCCGCCAGCGGTGGAGCCGGTATTGGCGCCGGAGCCTGCTCTGTTGCCTTTGCCGGTCGCCGAAGAGCCGGTATCCCTCCAGCCGGAGCCTGATCCAGCGCCGTTGCACGCCCCTACTACGGAAGCGGCCAAGGCGGGCTTCTTCGCCCGCTTGAAGCAGGGCCTGAGCAAAACCAGCGCCAGTATCGGCGAGGGCATGGCCAGCCTGTTCCTGGGCAAAAAGGTGATCGACGACGACCTGCTGGACGAGATCGAAACCCGGCTGCTGACCGCCGACGTCGGTGTGGAGGCCACCTCGGTGATCATCCGCAACCTCACCCAGAAGGTGGCCCGCAAGCAACTGACCGACGCCCAGGCGCTGTACCAGTCGCTGCAGGCCGAGCTTGCACAGATGCTCGAGCCGGTTGAGCAGCCGCTGGTGATCGGTGCCCGCGCTACGCCCTTTGTGATCCTGGTGGTCGGCGTGAACGGCGCCGGTAAAACCACCACCATCGGCAAGCTGGCGCGGCGTTTCCAGGGCGAAGGCAAAAAGGTGATGCTGGCGGCGGGCGATACCTTCCGCGCCGCGGCGGTGGAACAACTGCAGGTGTGGGGCGAGCGCAACCAGATCCCGGTGATTGCCCAGCACACCGGCGCGGATTCGGCCTCGGTGATTTTCGATGCCTTGCAGGCGGCGAAGGCCCGTGGCGTCGATGTGCTGATCGCCGACACCGCCGGGCGCCTGCACACCAAGGACAACCTCATGGAAGAGCTGAAGAAGGTGCGTCGGGTGATGGGCAAGCTCGATGAACAGGCGCCCCATGAGGTGTTGTTGGTGCTCGATGCGGGCACCGGGCAGAACGCCATTAACCAAGCCAAGCACTTCAACCAGTCGGTCGCCCTGACCGGCTTGGCGCTGACCAAGCTCGACGGCACCGCCAAAGGGGGGGTGATTTTCGCCTTGGCCAAGCAGTTTGGCCTGCCGATTCGCTATATCGGCGTGGGCGAAGGCATCGACGATTTGCGCACGTTCCAGGCGCAGCCATTCGTGCAGGCGCTTTTCGCTGAGCGGGAACGGGCATGATTCGCTTCGAGCAGGTCGGCAAACGCTACCCCAACGGCCATATAGGTGTGCACGAACTCAGCTTTCGGGTGCGCCGCGGCGAATTCCTGTTCGTCACCGGCCACTCCGGCGCTGGCAAAAGTACCTTGCTGCGGCTGTTGTTGGCCATGGAGCGCCCTACCAGCGGTAAGCTGCTGTTGGCCGGCCAAGACCTGGGCCAGATCAGCAATGCGCAGATCCCTTTCTTGCGCCGGCAAATCGGCGTGGTGTTCCAGAACCACCAGTTGCTGTTCGACCGCACGGTGTTCAACAACGTCGCCTTGCCGCTGCAGATTCTCGGGTTGGACAAAGGCGAAATCGCCAAGCGAGTCGATTCGGCCCTCGACCGGGTGGCGCTGGGGGACAAAGGCGACCTCTACCCTGGGGACTTGTCGACCGGGCAGCAACAGCGGGTCGGCATTGCCCGTGCCATCGTCCATCGGCCCGCATTGTTGCTGGCCGATGAGCCCACCGGTAACCTCGACCCGCGCCTGGCGGCGGAGATCATGGGTGTGTTCGAAGACATCAATCGTTTAGGTACCAGTGTGCTGATCGCCAGCCATGACCTGGCCCTGATCGCGCGCATGCGCCACCGCATGCTGACACTGCAACGTGGCCGCCTGATCGGCGACGGGGAGGCTGCCCAATGAGCGCCACCCGCAGCCCAAAGGTTTCGGACCGGGTGGCGCCGCGCGCCGCCGAGCCGCAGCCACCGAAGAAAAAACCGCGGCGCCAGGATGACGACGACGGGCCCGATTTCGGTACGCTGTTCCACGCGTGGCTCGAGAGCCACCGGGCCAGCCTGGCCGACAGCCTGAAGCGCCTGGGCCGGCACCCTTTCGGTAGTTTGTTCACCTGCCTGGTGATGGCGGTGGCGCTGAGCATGCCGATGGGTTTGTCGTTGCTGCTGAAGAACGTCGAACGCCTTGGCGGCTCATGGCAACGGGCCGCGCAGATTTCCCTGTACATGGACCTCGGCGCCAGCGATGCGGATGGCCAGGCATTGGTGGCCAAGGCCAAGGGGCTGGGTGGGGTGGCCGACGCCGAATACGTAAGCCGGGCCCAGGCGCTCGAAGAGTTCCAGCAGCAGTCTGGCCTGGGGCAAGCGCTCAAGGAACTGCCAGACAACCCATTGCCTGGCACGGTGGTGGTCACCCCGCTGGAGGTCGACAAGCCCACCCTGGAAGCGCTGCGCGAACAGTTGGCGGCGTTGCCCAATGTGCAACAGGCGCAATTGGACCTGGTTTGGGTCGAGCGCTTGGCGGCCATTCTCAAATTGGGGGACCGCTTTATCTTTGGTTTGGCGGTGCTGTTGATATCCGCCCTGTTACTGGTGATCGGTAACACCATAAGGTTACACATTGAAAACCGCCGGGTAGAAATCGAGGTGATCAAGCTGGTAGGGGGAACTGACGCCTACGTGCGGCGTCCGTTTCTTTATATGGGCGCCCTCTACGGCCTCGGTGCGGGTTTGCTGGCCTGGGCCGTGCTGGTTTTTGGCCTTAACTGGCTAAATAAGTCGGTGGTGGGGTTGTCCGAGCTGTATGGTAGCGACTTCGCGTTGGGCGGGGTGCCGCTCTCCGACGCGGTTTCCCTCTTGCTTGGTGCGGTACTGTTGGGGTATATCGGTGCGTGGATCGCGGTGGCGAGGCACCTACGGGAGCTGGCGCCGCGGTGATCCAACATTTTCTTGACGTCAAAGACCGTTCTTCATCGGAACTAGGTAAAAGGTTCCCGGTCTTATGTTCAGCGCCCGACGGCGCGAGTCTGTATTTTGGAGGTCCATTCGTATGACCCAATCCTTGCAACCTGCTTATGCGCTGGTCCCAGGTGCGAACCTGGAAGCCTATGTGCACACGGTTAACAGCATCCCGCTGCTTACGCCGGAGCGGGAGCGCGAGCTGGCCGACAGCCTTTACTATGAGCAAGATCTGAACGCCGCGCGCGAACTGGTGATGGCCCACCTGCGTTTCGTGGTGCATATCGCGCGTAGCTATTCGGGCTACGGGCTGGCCCAGGCAGACCTGATTCAAGAGGGCAATGTTGGCCTGATGAAGGCGGTCAAGCGTTTCAACCCGGAAATGAACGTGCGCCTGGTATCGTTCGCCGTTCACTGGATCAAGGCCGAGATCCACGAGTTCATCCTGCGCAACTGGCGGATCGTCAAGGTTGCCACCACCAAGGCCCAGCGCAAGCTGTTTTTCAACCTGCGCAGCCAGAAAAAACGCCTGGCCTGGCTGAACAACGACGAAGTGCACCGGGTGGCGGAAAGCCTGGGTGTAGAGCCGCGCGAAGTGCGTGAGATGGAAAGCCGCCTCACTGGCCAAGACATGGCATTCGACCCAGCGGCCGAGGCCGATGATGACAGCGCGTTCCAGTCGCCTGCCCATTACCTCGAAGACCACCGCTACGACCCGGCTCGCCAATTGGAAGATGCCGATTGGAGCGACAGCGCCAACAACAGCTTGCACGAAGCCCTGCAAGTGTTGGATGCGCGCAGCCGCGATATTCTCTACCAGCGCTGGTTGGCCGAGGAAAAGGCCACGTTGCATGAGTTGGCAGAGAAGTACAACGTTTCGGCTGAGCGTATCCGCCAGTTGGAGAAAAACGCGATGAACAAGCTCAAGGGCTCCATCGCGGCCTGAGGTCCATACCCAGGGCGGCCCTGCCGCCTGATGTGGCCCGGCATAGCCTGCCGGGCCCTCCCTGCGGGTATCCGGCTCACTGCCACGGCAGCGGCCTGGCGTGGTTCAGGTTGCTCAAGTATTCGCTACCCCCCAATTGGCCCATTTGCTGGCGTATCCATGCCGCCCGGCGCAGCACGTACGGGCTGGGATGGCTGGCGCTCCAATGGCGAGGGTTTGGTAGCACCGCGGCTAGCAAACTGGCCTGCTGGCGCGAGAGTGCGCTGGCGTTGACGCCAAAGTGGTGTTGCGCCGCCGCCTGGGCCCCGAACACGCCAACGTCCCATTCCGCACTGTTCAAATACACCTCGAGGATTCGCTGCTTAGGCCAGAGCACCTCGATCAGCACGGTGAACCAAGCTTCCAGGGCCTTGCGAAAATAGCTGCGCCCCGACCACAGGAACAGGTTCTTGGCCACCTGTTGGCTCAACGTGCTGGCCCCGCGAAGCGCCCCGCCACTCTCGTTATGCAGGAACGCGGCGCGAATGGCGGGAACGTCAAACCCCCAATGTGACGAAAAGCGTTGGTCTTCGCCGGCAATGGCAGCGATTTTCAGGTCATCGGAAATGTATTCCCAACTTCGCCAACTGCGCTGCAAGTCGACGGGCTCGCCGTTGGCCCAGGATTGCACCTTGCGCTCGACCATCAGCGCCGACCCCGGTGGCGGCACCCAGCGCAGCACCAGTACCAGCAAAAAGCTGCCAATGGCGAACCATTTCAGAAACTTGAACACGCGTTGCAAAATGACATGCAGCATAAGTGTGCTTGGCCTGGGCCGGGAGAGCGGGCCATTATACAGGTCCACACCTATGCACAACGGAGCCGTACCCATGTTAAGAACCTTCCTGCTGCTGGCCGCGTTTTTCGGGTTCACCGGCGTGGGGTTAGGGGCATTCGCCGCGCATGGGCTCAAGGGCCGCCTGAGCGCCGATTACCTGGCGATCTTTCAGACCGGGGTGCACTACCAGTTGGTGCATGCCTTGGCGTTGCTGGCGGTGGCGGTGCTGGCCAATACGCTGCCCGGCCGCTTGGTAGGCTGGGCAGGTGGATGTTTTGCGCTGGGTATCGTTTTATTCAGCGGCAGCCTGTACCTGCTCACGCTTACCGGGGTCGGCAAGCTGGGCATCATTACGCCCTTCGGTGGCCTGGCGTTTTTGGCCGGTTGGCTGTGCCTGGGCCTGCTGGCTTGGCGGCTGGCGCCCTGAGCCATAAGTGCCGGTACGGCCACGGCGGTGGGGACGAACGGCCGCTGGGCGCCTTGGTCGCCACGCTCGATCTGTTAGAATGCCACCCCCCAAATCATCCGATGGCGGCGAGCACATGCGCATCCAACTGAACGGCGAACCCTTCGAACTGCCCGACGCAGCAACCGTCGAGGCA
Source organism: Pseudomonas typographi (assembly GCF_014694385.1). GTDB lineage: Bacteria > Pseudomonadota > Gammaproteobacteria > Pseudomonadales > Pseudomonadaceae > Aquipseudomonas > Aquipseudomonas typographi. The sequence goes on from NZ_JAAOCA010000007.1 coordinate 177,836, forward strand.
CTGCTCAGCCGCCTTGACTTGGGCGGCCGGCGCGTGGCGGTGGAGCTGAACCTGGACATCGTGCCGCGCAGCCAGCATGCCGGCACCGCGCTCAAAGAGGGCGACCAGGTCGAAGTGGTCCATGCGATCGGTGGTGGCTAACCGGGCAACGATCGGCCCTGCCACTTTAATTGCGAATTCAATTCGAGGAATGTCCCATGAGCATTGCTGAACGCGACAAGCCTTTCACCGTTGCCGGCCGTACCTTTCAGTCGCGCTTGCTGGTGGGCACCGGCAAATACCGTGACTTGGAAGAAACCCGCCTGGCCATCGAAGCTTCCGGTGCGCAAATCGTAACCGTTGCCGTGCGCCGCACCAACATCGGCCAGAACCCTGGCGAGCCCAACCTGCTGGATGTACTACCGCCCAGCCGTTACACCATTCTGCCTAACACCGCCGGTTGCTACGATGCAGTAGAGGCGGTGCGTACCTGCCGCTTGGCGCGCGAGATGCTCGATGGCCACAACCTGGTCAAGCTCGAAGTGCTGGCCGACCAGAAAACCCTGTTCCCCAATGTGATCGAAACCCTCAAGGCCGCCGAGGTGCTGGTCAAGGATGGCTTCGACGTGATGGTGTACACCAGCGATGACCCGGTCATCGCCCGGCAGTTGGCCGAGATCGGCTGCTGCGCGGTGATGCCGCTGGCCGGGTTGATCGGTACTGGCCTGGGTATCTGCAACCCCTACAATTTGCAGATTATCCTTGAGGAAGCCAAGGTCCCGGTGCTGGTCGACGCCGGTGTGGGCACGGCCTCCGATGCCACCATCGCCATGGAGCTGGGCTGCACGGCCGTGCTGATGAACTCGGCGATCGCCCATGCACAGCACCCGGTGCAAATGGCCGAGGCCATGAAGCATGCGATTATCGCCGGGCGCTTGGCCTGGTTGGCCGGGCGCATGCCGAAAAAACTCTATGCCAGCGCTTCTTCGCCGCTGGATGGCCTGATCAAGTAAGAGCATTCAATGATCGATTCGCAACCACTGCCGCAAGCGAGCGCCGGCGAACACTCGCCACGGCGTGCCATCAAAAGCTTCGTGATGCGTGCCGGGCGCATGACCGAGGGCCAACAACGCGGCCTGGATATCGGCGGCCCGCGGTTCATCCTGCCGCTGGCCGAGGCGCCGGTGGATTTCAACCAGGTTTTCGGGCGCCAAGCTCCGCGGACGTTGGAGATCGGCTTCGGCATGGGCCATTCGTTGCTGGAAATGGCCGCTGCGGTGCCTGAGCACGATTTTATCGGGGTGGAAGTCCACCGCCCCGGTGTGGGGGCGCTGCTCAACGGCTTGCTGACCCAACAGTTGGCGAATGTCCGTGTTTACGATTGCGATGCCATCGAAGTGCTCAAGCGCTGCGTGGCCGATGAGAGCCTCGACCGCTTACTGTTGTTCTTCCCCGACCCCTGGCACAAAAGCCGCCACCACAAGCGGCGCATCGTACAGCCGGCCTTTGCCGAGCTGGTGCGCAGCAAGCTCAAGGTGGGCGGTGTGCTGCACATGGCAACCGACTGGGAGCATTACGCCGAGCATATGCTTGAAGTGATGAACGCAGCCCCGGGGTATCGCAACCTTGCCGCCGATGGCCGTTGGGTACCGCGCCCACCCGAGCGCCCCGTGACCAAGTTCGAACGCCGTGGCGAACGGCTGGGGCATGGCGTATGGGACCTTAAGTTCGAGAAGCTTGCGCCATAAGCGAAAGCGCCAACGCAGGTAGACGCAAGGCACACGCTTTTGCAACAGCGGGGCGTGCCGGCTATTTGCGATCCGCCACCACACCCAGCAGCACCAGCACCACCAACAACACCGGCGCGAGGCTATAGTTGTTGAACTGCGACAGCCCACGCACCACCCAAGGCGTGGCATAGATCAGCGCCGCGCCGCTACCCACCAGGCACACCAGGGCCAGGGCGGGCACGCGCAGGGCGCCGGCCAAGTTGCCCAGGCGGCTTTCTATCCAGCCCTTGAATTGCGCGCCGAACAGCAGCAGCGCACAGCCTACCAAGGCCAGGGAAATCTCCGACAGGTTACTGCGGCTCCAGCGCGAAACCGTGGCGAGCAGGTCCAGTATCAGGTCCATCACGTGTCCTTAGTTCAAGAAGTACTGCAACAGGTCGTTAAGAAACAACTGCCCTTGTGGGGTAGCCACCAGCCGCGCCGGTTCGACCTCCAATAGCCCCTTTTGTTCGGCTTGGCGCCGCGCCGCGCCCAGGCTGGCCAACGGCAGGCCGGTGCGTGCCGGGAACAATGCCGCCTCTACGCCTTCGGTGAGCCGCAGCGCGTTCATCAGGAATTCAAACGGCAGTTCCTCGGCCGGTAGCACCTTGTCGCCGGCCTTGAAGGGCTTGGCCAGGTTCAAGTAGTCCTTGGGCAGGCGGGTTTTCCAGGTACGGCGGACAGTGCCATCCGGGTGGGTGAGTTTGCCATGGGCGCCGGCACCAATCCCGATGAAGTCGCCAAACGACCAGTAATTCAGGTTATGCCTCGCCTGGTGCCCTGCGCGGGCATAAGCGGAGACTTCATACTGGATAAAGCCGTGCTCATTCAGCAAAGCTTGGCCGGCTTCCTGGATGTCCCATAGGGTGTCATCTTCGGGCAGCGGCGGTGGCTGGTTCCAGAACACCGTATTGGGCTCGAGCGTGAGTTGGTACCACGACAGGTGCGTGGGGGCCAGGGCAATGGCTTGGCGCAAGTCGTCCAGCGCTTGTTCCAGGGTTTGCTCCGGCAGCCCGTGCATCAGGTCGAGGTTGAAGTTGTCGAAGCCTGCCCGGCGCGCCATTTCGGCGGCGCGCAGTGCTTCATCGCCGCTGTGGATACGCCCCAACCGCTTCAACTTGGCTGCCTCGAAGCTCTGCACGCCTATGGATAGCCGGTTGATGCCGAGCTTGCGGTAGGCTACGAACTTGGCTTGCTCGAAGGTGCCCGGGTTGGCCTCCAAAGTGATTTCGATGCCTTGGGCGAACGGGATGCGCGCGGCCACACCCTCAAGCAGCCGGCCCAACGCCACGGCGCTAAATAGGCTGGGCGTGCCGCCGCCGAAGAATATCGAGGCCAGTTGCCGCCCCTGGACATAGGGCAAGTCTTGGTCAAGGTCGCTCAGCAGCGCGCTGACGTAGGCGTCTTCCGGTAGCTCCGGGCTCGCGGCGTGGGAATTGAAGTCGCAGTAAGGGCATTTGCGTACGCACCATGGGATGTGCACGTAAAGGGCGAGCGGGGGTAGCTGCAGGGTGCTGCCGGCGAGAACGGCGGTCATGCCAGGCCCAGGCGCTCACGCAGCAACGCCATGGCGCGGGCGCGATGGCTGAGCTGGTTCTTTTCGGCAGGGCTCAGTTCGGCGCTGGAGCATTCACGTTCAGGCACCCAGAACAGCGGGTCGTAACCGAAGCCGTGGTCACCCCTGGCCACCTCGAGAATGCGGCCCTGCCAAAGCCCCTCGCAGAGAATCGGCAGCGGGTCGCTGGCATGGCGCACCAAGGCCAGTACGCACACGAACTGGGCGCCGCGCTGGGCGCTGGGCACGCCGCGCAAGGCATCGAGCAGCTTGGCATTGTTCGCCGAATCGCCTTGGCCGCCGGCATAGCGCGCCGAGTAGATACCCGGGGCGCCGCCCAGGTAGTCCACCGCCAAGCCCGAATCGTCCGCCAGGGCTGGCAGGCCGGAAAGCCGCGCCGCGTTACGCGCCTTGAGAATGGCGTTCTCGACGAACGACAGCCCGGTTTCTTCCGGTTCGGCCGAACTGAACTCGCCGACCGAGCGCAGCGTTATGCCGCCGCCCAGCATGGCCTGCAGTTCCTTGAGTTTGCCGGTGTTATGGCTGGCCAGCACCAGTTGCTGAATGTTCATTGCGGTGTACCCCTGTTGTGCGCCGGTTAAACCGCCACCTTGTGTTGCGCAAACCCTGGGCTGCTGACCCGGTAGATACCGATTTCGCCGAGCAGGTTGGGCCATAGCTTACTCGCCCAGTTGTGGCGGTGTTGGTGGTCCACCGCCAAACGGTCGAGCACCTGCGCCTGGCGCTCGTGGCACAGTGCCTCGAAATCCTTGAACGTACAGAAGTGGATGTTCGGTGTGTTGTACCAGGTATAGGGCAGGAACTCCGAAACCGGCATTTTGCCTTTGCTCGCCAGGTACCAGCGGCAGCGCCAGTGGCCGAAGTTGGGGAAGGTAATGATGCATTGGCGGCCAACCCGCAGCATTTCGTCGAGAATGCGGTCGGGGTAGGTCACCGCCTGCAGCGCCTGGGTCATGACGACCACGTCGAAACTGTTGCTGGCGAAGTTGCCCAGGCCCTTGTTCAGGTCCTGCTCGATCACGTTGATGCCTTTGCGCACGCACTCGGTGAGGTTGTCAGGGTCGATCTCCAGGCCATAACCGCTGACGCGCTTATGGTCGCGCAGCCAGGCTAATAGTTCGCCATTGCCGCAGCCCAGGTCGAGCACACGGCTGCCGGCGGGGATCCACTCCTGGATGATGTCCAAATCGGCTCTCATGGGGCCCTCAAATCTCGATGCGGTTCATGTAGCTGGAGAAGCCTTGCAGGTAACGGGGTACCGGAATCAGGAAGGCGTCGTGGCCTTGCGGGGCGTCGATTTCCAGGTAGCACACATTCTTGCGCGCGGCCATCAGGGCATTGACCAGCTCGCGCGAGCGGGCAGGGGAGAAGCGCCAATCGGTGGTGAACGACATGATGCAAAAGTTCGCCTTCACGTTTTCGAAGGTCTTGGCCAGGTCATCGCCATAGGCTGCGGCCGGGTCGAAGTAGTCCAGGGCCTTGGTCATCAGCAGGTAGGTATTGGCATCGAACCGGCCAGAGAACTCTTCGCCCTGGTAGCGCAGGTAGCTTTCGACCTGAAATTCCACGCTGTGGAAGTCATAGTTGAGCTTTTCGCTTTTGAGGCCTCGGCCGAATTTCTCGCCCATCGAGTCATCAGATAAATACGTGATGTGCCCGACCATGCGCGCCAGCATCAGCCCGCGCTTGGGGATCACCCCTTCGGCCTGGAAGTTGCCGCCGTGAAACTCCGGGTCGGACAGGATCGCTTGGCGCGCGACCTCGTTGAAGGCGATGTTCTGCGCCGAAAGCTTCGGTGCCGAGGCAATCGCCACGCAGTGGCGAACGCGCTCCGGGTAGGTTAATGCCCACTGCAACGCTTGCATGCCACCCAAGCTGCCACCGACCACGGCCGCCCATACCGGGATGCCCAAGTGGTCGGCCAATAACGCCTGGCTGTGTACCCAGTCTTCTACGGTCAACACCGGGAACTGGGCGCCGAACGGCTGGCCGGTGTCGGGGTCGATACTGCTTGGGCCGGTGGAACCATTGCAACCACCAAGGTTGTTCAGCGACACCACGAAGAAACGGCGGGTGTCGATGGGCTTGCCCGGGCCGATGCAGCTGTCCCACCAGCCAGGCTTGCGGTCGGTTTCGCTATGGTAACCGGCGGCATGATGGTGCCCGGACAGGGCGTGGCAGATCAGCACGGCGTTACTGGCCGAGGCATTGAGCGTGCCATAGGTCTCGTATACGAGGTCGTACTCGGCAATGGCGCGGCCGCAGGCCAGGGCCAGCGGTTCGCTGAAATGAGCGATTTGTGGGGTGACGATACCGACGGAATCTTCGGCGAAGACCTTGGACATCTGGCCTGCTCTCGGATAAATGAGGCGTAAGTCTACGGCAGGTGGTGGTGGGCCGGCTATAAAGGGTTGAGCGGTAAGCCGAAAGCGCCAAGCGCGCGGCGAAACCCTACCGCTTGAAGCGTGCCGCGAATGGGCTGTTTCAGACGCTGGGCGCACAACATTGGCGGCGCCTTTGCTGGCGGGCTGCGTCGCCGCGCCCGCCAGCAAACTCGCGCTTCAATGCACGTGCAAACTTTTAAAACACCCTACTAGATAAGCCTTGAAATCACCGCTGGCATCAGCGTCATCTGCGCCAGGTAGCCGATCACGAAGGTGTCGAGCAGTTGGATAATCACGAATGCCACGATAGGCGACAGGTCCAGGCCGCCCATGGTCGGGATGATGCGGCGAAGTGGAGCCAGCATCGGCTCGCAGAGCTGGTTGGCCAATTCCGCCGCCGGGTTGTGGCTGTTGGGGGCGACCCAACTCACGATCACCATGAGAATCATGGCGAAGAAAAACACTTTCAGAAACAGCGCAGCCACCCCGATGACGGCCCAGATCAGCATTTGCAGCGGGTTGCCGACCACGCCGTAAGTGAGCAGCAGTGTGAGCGACATCACGATCAACTGCACCACGATCGCCAACAGCAGCGAGGCGGTGTCGATGCCGCCCACGCTCGGGATCACCTTGCGCAAAGGCCGCAGTAGCGGCTGGGTGGCGCGCACGGCTACCTGGCAAAGCGGGTTGTAGAAATCTGCGCGTACCAGTTGCAGGATGAACCGCAGCACTACCAACAGCAGATACAAGCCGCCGAACACCTGGATGACGAATACGGCAGCCCCATTCAATCCCATCATATGTCGCTCCTTATTTGCCTAACTGTTCGGCCAGTTCCACCGAGCGCGCCGCAGCCGCGCCCAGCGCCTTGCTTGCCAAGGCTTCGAAGCCCCCGGCCTGAAACGCCCTGATTGCCGCTTCGGTGGTGCCGCCTGGGGAGGTCACGCGCCGGCGCAGTTCTGCGGCATCGACATCGCTGCCCAGCGCCATGCGTGCCGCGCCCAGCGCCGTTTGCAGGGTCAGGCGTGCGGCGGTTTCGCGCGGTAGGCCCAATTGTTCGCCCGCGGCGGTCATGGCCTCCATCAGCAAAAAGAAATACGCAGGGCCACTGCCCGATACAGCGGTGACGGCGTCGAGTTGGGGTTCTTCATCGAGCCACAGGGCCACACCGACTGCTTCAAGCAGTTGTGTAGCCTGCTGCCGTTGCCCTGGCGACACCTGGGCGGTCGCATAGAGGCCGCTGGCACCCTCACGCACCAACGCCGGGGTGTTCGGCATGCAGCGCACGATGGGGCGCTCGCCCAGCCACTGGGCCAAGCTGTGGCAGGTGATGCCGGCGGCCACCGAGACCACCAGCTGCTGCGGCTGCAGCGCCGGTTTCAGGGCTTCGCACACGGCTTTCATCATTTGCGGCTTGACCGCCAATACCACCACCTCGGCGCCCGCGGCGGCCTCGGCGTTATCGGCGAACATGGCGATGCCGTATTCGGCGGCCAATTGCACACGTTTATCCGCCCCGGGGTCGCTGGCGCGAATGCGCGAGGCATCGACGCCTTGGGCGCGCAGGCCGCCGATCAAGCTCGCGGCCATGTTTCCTGAGCCGATGAAGGCAATGTGGGTGTCGCTCATGGAGGGTCCTTATACGTTGGGGGGCGTGCGCTCAGGCGGGTGTGCCGTAGTCGCGTGCGCCGAACAGGGCCGTGCCGATTCGCACCCAGGTAGCGCCATGGGCAATGGCGGCTTCCAGGTCGTGGCTCATGCCCATCGAGAGAGTGTCCAGTGGCAGGTCAAGCTGTTGTTGCAGGGCTTGTACCTGCGCAAAGGCTGCGTCTTGTGCGGCGCGGTCCTCGGTGGGTTGCGGAATCGCCATCAACCCACGCAGGCGCACGTTGGGCAACGCCGCCACCGCTGTGGCCAACGCGGGAAGCTCGGCCGGCGAACAACCGGCCTTGCTCGCCTCGCCGCTGATGTTCACCTGCAGGCAGATGTTCAGCGCCGGCAGCCCTGGCGGGCGTTGCTCGGCCAAGCGTTCGGCGATCTTTAGGCGGTCTACGGAATGTACCCAATCGAAATGCTCGGCAATGGCCTTGGTCTTGTTCGATTGGATGGGGCCGATGAAATGCCAACTCAGGGGCAGGTCGGCCAGTTCGGCCTGCTTGGCCAGGGCCTCTTGCAGGTAGTTTTCACCCACGGCGCGCACCCCGGCCGCATAGGCTTCGCGGACCGCGGCGGCAGGTTTGGTCTTGCTCACCGCCAACAGGCCGATGGCCGCTTCGCTGCGACCTGCAGCCAGGGCCGCGGCCCTGATACGGGCGCTTACCGAGGAAACGTTGTCTGCTATCGTGGACATAACTTGCGCCAGCGGCTTTGGGTCTGCGGCATTCTACCTGCTTGTCCGTATTTGGGGAGCCTCATGGACATTACCGAACTGCTTGCCTTCAGCGCGAAACAGGGGGCTTCGGACCTGCACTTGTCTGCCGGGCTGCCACCGATGATTCGCGTAGACGGCGATGTACGCCGGATCAACCTGCCACCGCTGGAAGACAAACAAGTGCAGGAACTGATCTACGACATCATGAACGATAAGCAACGCCAAGACTTCGAAGAGTTCCTGGAAACCGACTTTTCGTTCGAAGTGCCTGGTGTGGCGCGTTTTCGCGCCAACGCGTTCAACCAGAACCGCGGCGCCGGCGCGGTGTTTCGCACCATTCCGTCCACGGTACTGACGATGGCCGACCTTGGCATGGGGGATGTGTTTCGGCGTATTGCAGAGGTGCCCCGTGGCCTGGTGCTCGTCACCGGCCCGACCGGTTCGGGTAAGTCCACCACCCTGGCGGCGCTGATCGACTACCTCAATAGCAACAAGCATCAGCATATTCTTACCATCGAAGACCCGATCGAATTCGTTCACGAGTCGAAAAAGTGCCTGGTGAACCAGCGTGAGATCCACCGTGACACCTTGGGCTTCGCCCCCGCGCTGCGCTCGGCGTTGCGTGAAGACCCCGACGTGATTCTGGTGGGCGAGATGCGCGACCTGGAAACCATTCGCCTGGCGTTGACCGCGGCTGAAACCGGCCACTTGGTATTCGGCACCTTGCACACCACCTCGGCGGCCAAGACCATCGACCGGGTGGTCGACGTGTTCCCGGCCGAGGAAAAGTCCATGGTGCGTTCGATGTTGTCGGAGTCGTTGCAGGCGGTGATCTCGCAAACCTTGTTGCGCAAGATCGGCGGCGGCCGGGTGGCCGCTCACGAGATCATGATCGGCACGTCGGCCATCCGTAACTTAATCCGCGAAGACAAAGTGGCGCAGATGTATTCGGCCATCCAGACCGGCGGCCAGATCGGCATGCAAACACTCGACATGTGCTTGAAGGACCTGCTCGCCAAGGGCCTGATCAACCGTGATAGTGCGCGGGAAAAAGCCAAGATCCCCGACAATTTCTAACCCCCATCGCCCTACCGAGCGGCCTGCCATGGGGGATGTGGGTCAGCGCGTGCGGGTGTGCTGCTCATCACCCACACTGGCCAGGCGAATGGGCTGCTGCTGCGGCTTGAGCACACGCTTGGCCACCACATAACGCTCGTTCCAGTAGGGCTTGTCGAGCGTGTCGATGGTCACGGCCTTGCCGCGGCTAGGGGCATGGATGAAGCGATCATCGCCCAGGTAAATGGCCACATGGTTGACCTGCCGCCCGCGGGTATTGAAGAACAGCAAATCGCCAGGCTTGAGGTCGCTGCGCTCGACCTTTACGCCGTGGCCGGCGGCCATGTCGCGCGAGGTGCGTGGCAGGTTTACGCTATTGACGTCGTTGAAGGCGTACTTCACCAAGCCGCTGCAATCGAACCCTTTGCTCGGGCTGGTACCGCCCCAGCGGTAGGGGGTACCCAATGCGTTGACCGCACGGGCTACCACGATGCTGCTTTGCTTGGTCGTGGCTTGTGCCAGGGCGGGTTCGATGCTGCCGCCCTTGCCACGCTTACTATGGTCTACCGTGCGGCCGGAGCGTTTTTTGCGGGGCTCTAGCGTGGCAACGGTAGTTTGTTGCCGGGCGTTGCTCGGCGTATGGCTTTGCGGGTTGGCTTGCGCGCTCTCGGTGCGGGCGGTCTGGCCCGAGAAACCGCTGGGAAGACGTTGCTCACGGGTGGTGGCGTGGGCGGCCAGTGGTAACAAAAGGCAAAGGGTCAGCCATGTCTTGGTAATTGGACGCATTAGGCAAGGCTCGGTGGGTTGACGCGCAACTTTATAACAGCTTTTTTTGCCGTTTTCCCCCCGTTTGTCGATCCGGGCCCTGCGCATGAAGAACCTCTGGTAGCGGAAATTGTCGTAAAAAACCACTCGAACCCCCCTATTCTCGGGCGTTACGCTTACCAGGGTGGGTGGTGACCACTTGTCGGGGCATCGGCAAAAAGTCACATACCTGCCTAAAAAATTTAATTATCAGAGGGGAGCGAAGCGCTCATGAATGGCTATCAACCTGCCACGCGGCAGGACACACACAGCAAGGTGTTAGGTTACCTGCTGTGGATTTTCGGCTTTACCGGCGCCCATCGGTTCTACTATGGCAAGCCGGTGACCGGTACCCTGTGGTTCTTCACGTTGGGGCTTTTGGGGGTGGGTTGGCTGGTCGACCTCTTCCTGATCCCGGCCATGGACCGCGAAGCGGACCTTCGCTTTCATGGCGGTGGCCTGGATTACAATCTGGCGTGGCTGCTGCTGACCTTTCTAGGCGTGTTCGGTGTGCATCGCATGTACCAGGGCAAGTGGATCTCCGGGATTATTTACTTGCTCACCGGCGGGTTGTTCCTACTGGGCGTGCTGTATGATTTTTGGACGCTCAACGAGCAGTTGTCGGTACGGAATGCACAGCGCCGATGAGCCCGGCGCGCCGCAGGCCGCATGGGATAGCGTGCAGCCTGTGGCGTAGGCCCTCGGGGGCTTTTATCCGCTGAAGGTGACCCTGCCATCGACGAGTGTGTAGCGCACCGCGCCCGGCAAACAGTGCCCGATAAACGGGCTGTTTTCACCCTTCGACAGCCAGCGCTCGCCGGCCACCGTCGAGGCATCGAGGTCAAACAGTACCAAATCGGCGGCGGTGCCCACGGCCAACCGCCCGCCAGGCAGGCCCAATGCCCTGGCGGGGCCCGCGCTCAGGCGATCGAGCAGGGTCGGCAGGTCGAGCAGGCCGTCTTCGAGCAGGGTCAAAGCCAGCGGCAGCAACAGTTCCACGCTGCTGATCCCCGGCTCGGTCTGGCCGAATGGCGCGTTCTTCGCATCCCGTTCATGAGGCTGGTGGTGGCTGGCGATCGCGCTGACCACCCCGGCCTTGAGCGCGCTGCGCAGCGCCTCCCGGTCGCTGCGGGTGCGCAGCGGGGGTTGTACGTGGTAAAGGCTGGAGAACCCAGCCAGCGCTTCGTCCGTGAGTATCAGCTGGTACAACGCCACGTCGGCGGTGACCGGCAGGCCACGGGCTTGCGCTTGGGCGATCATCTCAACGCCCCGGGCGCTGGTGAGTTGGCTGAAGTGCGCCCTTACGCCGCTTTGCTCCACCAGCAGCAGGTTGCGCGCCAGGGCTACGGTTTCGGCCGTTTCGGGGATGCCTGGCAGGCCGAGGAAGCTGGCCGTCGGGCCTTCGTGGGCAAGCCCGCCCAGGGCCAGGTCGCGGTCCTGCGAGTGAAACACCACGGTCAGGCCGAAGGTGGCCGCATACTCCAGTGCGCGGCACAGCGTGCGGTTGTTCGGGAACGGGTTCAGGCCATTGCCGAACGCCACGCAGCCCACGTCACGCAGGGCGACCAGTTCGGCCAACTGTTCGCCCTCCAGGCCCCTGGTGAGCGCACCGATGGGGTAGACCTTGCAGTGAGCGGCCTCCCGCGCGCGGTCGAGAATCAATTCGGCCACCGCGGGCGTGTCGAGTATCGGGCGGGTGAGCGGTGGGCAGCACAGGCTGGTGACACCGCCGGCAGCCGCCGCGCGGGTTTCGCTGGCAATCGAGCCTTTGCGGCTATAGCCGGGCTCACGCAACGCCACCGAGAGGTCGACCAGCCCAGGGCTTGCGACCAGCCCGCCGGCGTCGAGGGTGCTGGCGGCGTGGAAGCCAACCGGTGCCTGGCCAATGCCCACCACCTTGCCAGCTTCGATGTGCAGGTCCGCGGTCTGGTCCAGGCCGTCGTGTGGGCTGACCAGGCGCGCGCCAAGAATACTGAAGGTCACTGGGCGTTCTCCTGCTCGATCTGGCGCTGCGCGGCTTGGCCGCTCATGGCCATGGACAATACGGCCATGCGCACGGCGATGCCGTAGGTGACTTGGTTGAGGATCACCGAATGGGCGCCGTCGGCGACGGCTGATTCGATTTCCACGCCACGGTTGATCGGCCCCGGGTGCATCACGATGGCGTCGGGTTTAGCCAGTGCCAGGCGCTGGGTGGTCAGGCCGAACAGGCGATAGAACTCGCCTTCGCTGGGCAGCAAGCCGCCTGCCATGCGCTCACGTTGCAGGCGCAGCATGATGACCACGTCTACATCCTTCAGGCCTTGAGCCAGGTCGGTATGAACCGTTACCCCGTATTGTTCCACGCCCACCGGCAGCAGCGTTTTCGGGGCGATCACGCGGATGTCCGGGCAGCCCAGCGCGCGCAGCGCGAGCATGTTGGAGCGGGCGACGCGCGAATGCAGGATGTCACCCACGATCGCTACCGAGAGGTTCTCGAAGCCGCCCTTGTGGCGGCGGATAGTGAGCATGTCGAGCATGCCCTGGGTGGGGTGGGCATGGCGGCCATCGCCGCCGTTGATGACCGCGACCTGTGGGCACACCTGTTCGGCGATGAAGTGCGCGGCGCCGGACTCCCCGTGGCGTACCACGAACATGTCGGCGGCCATCGCTTCGAGGTTGCGCAACGTATCGAACAGGGTTTCGCCTTTGCTGGTCGAGGAGGTCGATACGTTCAGGCTGATCACGTCGGCCGACAGCCGCTGCGCCGCCAGCTCGAAGGTGGTGCGCGTGCGCGTGGAGTTTTCGAAGAACACGTTGCACACGGTTTTGCCGCGCAGCAGCGGGACTTTTTTCACCGCGCGGGCACCGACCTCAAGAAACGAGTCGGCCGTGTCGAGGATTTCGGTGAGCAGTTCGCGGGGCAACCCGTCGAGCGAGAGAAAATGGCGCAGTTGGCCCTGATCGTTGAGCTGTAGCGGGCGCTTAGCGTCGAGTGGCGTCATCGCGGGACTCTTATAGGCTGGTGGCGAGGGCCTGGCGTTCCAGCAGCAACGGGCTGGGGCCGAGCAATTTTACCCGTTCATCAGGGGCGAGGGACAGCGTGGCGCCCACCACATCGGGGCGGATGGGCAGTTCCGCGGCGTTGAGGTCCAGCAGGCACACGAGGGTAACGCTGGCCGGGCGGCCGTAGTCGAACAGCTCGTTGAGGGCGGCACGGATCGTGCGGCCGCTCATCAGCACGTCGTCGACCAGCACCAAATGCTGGCCTTCGACTTCGAACGGCAGGGCCGAGGGCCGAACCTGCGGGTGCAGGCCGTTTTGGCTGAAGTCATCGCGGTAGAACGAAACGTCCAGGGTACCGAAGCCTTCGTGGCGGCCAAGTTCGGCCAGCAGGGCCTCAGTCACCCAGACACCGCCGGTACGGATACCGATGAAGCGAGGCGCCTGGATGTGCCGCTGGGCCAAATGCTGGGTAAGGCGGCCGGCCATTTGGCGGATGAGTTCTGCAGGGTTGGGTAAGGTCATCGTCTTCCTCGCAGGCCCACCCGCGTGGGCCGTTCGGTATCAGGGGGCCGGCTGCCCGGCGTTGGCCTCCAGCCAGCCCTGCAGCAGCAGGCGGGCGGCGATGGCGTCGACCGGGTTGTCCCGGTAACTGCCACGCTGCCCGCCGTGGGCGAGGCGCTCGCCCTTGGCTTCGAAGGTGGTCAGGCGTTCATCGTGGGTATGCACGGGCAGGTTGAACCGGCCGTGCAGCCGGCGCGCGAATTTTACGGCACGCTCGCTCATCTCGCTGGTGCTGCCGTCCATGTTCAGGGGCAAGCCGACCACCAGCGCGTCGGGTTGCCACTCTTTGACCAATGCTTCGAGCCGTGACCAGTCGGGCACGCCGTTTTGCGCCTTGAGCGTGCACAATTCCCGCGCTTGGCCGGTAATCGATTGGCCGACCGCCACGCCGATCTGTTTGCTGCCGTAATCGAAGCCCAGGAGCAGGCGCGGCATCAGGCGTGGCCCGCCTGGCTGGTGAGCAGGCGCAAGTCGACACCCAGGCGGCTTGCCGCGGCATTAAGGCGCAGGTCGCTTTCGACGTTGAACAGCACGGTTGCATCGAAAGGGCAGGTAAGCCAAGCGTTGTTGGCCATTTCCGCTTCCAACTGCCCCGCCTCCCAGCCTGCGTAACCCAGGGTGATCAGGCTATGGGCCGGGCCGGCGCCGTCGGCGATGGCAAACAGCACGTCTTGGGAGGTAGACAACGATACCCCGCCCAGCTCCACCGTGGCCTGATACACCGGGCCGCTGGTGTGCAGCACGAAACCACGGTCGGTTTGTACCGGCCCGCCGGCGTAGATGGGCACTAACTGCGCGCTGAGTGGCGGCTCGATATCGGGCTGGAGCTGTTCGAGGATGTCGGCCAGGTTCAGGTCTTGTGGCCGGTTGACTACCAGGCCCATGGCACCATTGGCCGTATGCTCGACGACGTAGGTCAAGGTGTGGGCGAAGTTCGGGTCGGCCATGTGTGGCATGGCGATCAGAAACTGATGCTTGAGGTAGCTGGTTTGAAGATTCTTCATGGGGTTGTAGTGTGGCGCCGCCCCGGCCGACATACAAGCCGGCATTGCTTACGAAAATGTGACCCGATCAATTGCTCGAAAGCCGGTCACCCTTGCCAAAACGCCAGGTACGGATGATTTCCAGCCGGTCGATGTCGGCCAAGTCGCCGGTGAAGGGCGCGAACGGCGCGGCCAGCCGCACGATGCGCATGGCGGCGTCGTCCAGTACCGGCGTGCCGGAAGACTCCAGCAATTGCACCTCGTACAGCGACCCGTCGCGGTTAAGCGACACCAGCATGCGCAAGCTGCCATAGATTTTTTCACGGCGTGCCTGCTCGGGGTAATTCAGGTTACCGATGCGTTCGATCTTCTTACGCCATTCTTCCTTGTACCAGGCGCCCTTATCGCGAAGGGTAGAGGCGGCCGTGAGGCGGTAGATACGGGGGCGCTTGGCGTAGGCTTGCTGCTCGCGCGCCAGCTCTGCCTCGAGGCTGGCGATCTGGTTGGACAACTGCGGGCTGTCCAGGTCAGGTGTGGCGTCTTGCGCCTGTTCGCGGGGCTTGCTCGGTTCCGGGGCGGCTTCGGTCTTTTGTTTTTGCTGGGCACGCGTGGCCACGGCCTTTTGCGCCTGGGGCGCCTGCACCGGCTGCACCTTGCGTGCCGGTGGTGGGGTGACCGGGTTGATGTCGGTATCGTCGAACGGCGCCACTTCAGTGCTTTTGGGCAGTGCTTTTTTTTCGAGCGTGCCGCTGCCTTGCTGGTTGGCCTGGGCCAGAAAGTCGGCGTTTTCCGGTGCTTTGTCGCTGCTGAACGTCGCCAGGGTGATTTCCAGGGTTTGGCGGATGGCCGGCGGCGGTTCGGGGCTGAAGCCGATACCCAGGATCAGCGCCAGGTGCAGCAGCGCGCCTATGACCAACGCCAGCCCCAAGCGGTCGGCCGGGCGCTGGGCAGCGCGAGACAACTGGGCGGGAAGGTGGGTGAAGCTGGTCATGGCGGCCCCGTGAGCGATCGGGCGAAATCATAACAGATGGGGGGCCGTTGCACGCGCCAAGCGGCCAGCAGGCCGCTGTCGATGGGCTATTTGCCGCTGCCGGTGTGGCGCCCCAGCAATGGCTTGCACAGTGTTGGTGCGTGAAACCTTATGGGAATGCCTGAAACACCCCGCCCGTGCGCTATACCCCTAACTTCCCGGCAATGGCGTCCATCAGCTTGCCGCCGATATCGGTGCCGTAAGCGGCGTCTATCTCGCGGATACAGGTGGGGCTGGTCACGTTGATTTCGGTGAGGTAATCGCCGATCACATCCAAGCCTACGAACAGCAGGCCCTTTTCGCGTAAGGCTGGGCCTACCTGGGCGGCAATCCAGCGGTCGCGGTCGGTGAGCGGGCGCGCCTCACCGCGGCCGCCGGCGGCCAGGTTGCCGCGGGTTTCGCCTTTGGCGGGAATGCGCGCCAGGCAGTAATCCACAGGCTGGCCGTCGATCATCAGGATGCGTTTATCGCCGTCTACGATCTGCGGCACATAAGCCTGCGCCATGATTTGGTGGGCCCCCCGGTGGGTCAGTGTTTCAAGGATCACCGAAAGGTTCGGGTCACCGTCGCGGTGGCGGAAAATCGAAGCACCGCCCATTTCGTCGAGGGGCTTGAGGATTACATCGCCGTGCTCGCGTGCAAATTCACGCAGCAAGTCTTGGCGGCGGCTGACCAGCGTGGGTGGGTTGCACTGTGGGAATTGCGTGGCGAAGAGCTTTTCGTTGCAGTCGCGCAAGCTTTGCGGCTTGTTCACGATCAGCACACCGGCACGCTCAGCGGCTTCGAGCAGGTAGGTGCTGTAGATGTACTCGATGTCGAACGGCGGGTCTTTGCGCATTAGCACCGCGTCCAGTTCGGCCAGGGCAATGTCTTGCTCCTCGCCCAGTTCGTACCAGTGTGCCGGGTCTGCGAATACCTTCAGCGCGCGGCTGCGCGCCCGCGGCTGGCCCAACGCCTGGTAGAGGTCGGCCTGCTCCATGTACACCAGCTCCCAGCCGCGTTGTTGGGCGGCGAGCAGCATGGCCAGCGAACTGTCCTTTTTGTAGGAAATGCCAGCGATAGGGTCCATGACAATTCCGAGGCGTACGCTCATGGGGGAATCCTCTTTGGGGCGGGGCGATGAAAAAGGGCAATCAGGGTGATGCCAGGCGCGCCCCGGGTCAAGGTATCGGCCATGGAATGCGCCCGGCAAGTGTGCTAAAAAGCCCAGAGGATCATTCGGGGCCCGCACTTTCCATTCGCACCCATAGCCTGATAGAGCAAACATGGAGCAGCATTCCAAGGCCCTCAAGGTCATGGTCGTCGATGATTCGAAGACCATTCGCCGCACGGCCCAAGCGCTTTTGCAGGAGGCGGGTTGCGAAGTCATCACGGCAATCGATGGCTTCGATGCCCTGGCCCGGATCGTCGACCAGCATCCGCGAATCATCTTCGTCGATGTGATGATGCCGCGCCTCGACGGCTATCAAACCTGCGCGCTGATCAAGCACAACAGCTATTTCCGGGCGACGCCGGTGGTGATGCTGTCATCGCGCGATGGCCTGTTCGACAAGGCCAAGGGGCGCGTGGTGGGTGCCGACCAGTTCCTGACCAAGCCTTTCAGCAAAGAACAGCTACTGGGTGCGATCCAGGCGTTGGTCCCGGGTTTTGCCGCCGCACAAGGGCAAGGCCCAGAGGCGCACCTGGCAGAGCGGCAACCCCCGCAGGGTTAGCCATAACAGCGGCCTGGCCGCAGACGCACGAGGCAGAACATGGCGCGTATCCTGATCGTCGACGATTCGCCGACTGAAATGTACAAACTGACCGGCATTCTGGAAAAACACGGCCATGAGGTGCTCAAGGCTGAAAACGGTGCCGACGGCGTGGCGCTGGCGCGCCAGGAAAAACCCGACGCGGTGTTGATGGACATCGTGATGCCTGGGCTCAACGGCTTCCAGGCCACCCGGCAACTGGCCAAGGACCCTGACACCAGCGCTATTCCAGTGATCATCGTGACCACCAAGGACCAAGATACCGATAAGGTATGGGGCACGCGCCAAGGGGCGCGGGATTACCTCACCAAGCCGCTGGAGGAAGACGCGCTGTTGCGCACCCTCGACGCTGTGTTGGCGAGGTGACGGGGCGTTGATGAACCCCACTAGCACGGCCTTCGAGCTATTGCTGGATATCGACCGCCGCTGCCGCGCCCAGGCGTCGGCGCTGCCCTCGCAAGACGCGCGCCTGCAAAGCTGGAGCGGGATTGGTTTTCGCTTGGCCAGCCACTGGTTCGTGGCACCGATGGCCGAGGTGGTCGAAGTGCTGCCCGAGCCCCGCCTGGCCCAGGTGCCCGGCGTGCATCATTGGGTGCGCGGCGTGGCTAACCTGCGCGGCCGCCTGTTGCCGGTGATGGACTTATGCGGTTTTTTTGGGCAGGAGCGCAGCTCGGTTCGCAAGCAGCGGCGGGTGTTGGTCATTGACCACGAAGAATTATTCACCGGCCTGCTGGTCGACGAGGTGCCCGGCTTGCAGCACTTTCCCCTGCTGCGCCTAGACCCCGGGCGGCCGCCGGGCTTGCCAGAAAACCTGCAACCCTTTGTGCAAGGGCATTTTCAACGTGAGCGCGATTGGGCCGTGTTCAGCCCGCTGGCGCTGACGACCATAGCGGAGTTCATGAATGTGGCGCTTTGAACCAGGCAACGCGCGCCGGTGGCCGGCATGATCAAACTCGCCCCAGGGGCCCAGGGTTCGCGCAGCACGGCGCAGATCGCCGGGCTTTTCGTTGCGCTGATCATCTTCATCATGCTGTTGTTCGCCAATTTCGCCTACCTCAACACCCGGGCCAACTACGACAAAGAGTACATTGGCCATGCTGGCGAATTGCGCGTGGTGTCGCAGCGCATCGCCAAGAACGCCACCGAGGCGGCCGCCGGCAAGGCCGAAGCGTTCCGCCAGCTCAGTGAGGCGCGTAACGACTTCGAGCGGCGTTGGCGCTACCTGCTCGAAGGCGACAAGCACACCGGTTTACCACCGGCGCCCCATGAGGTCGCCGATGAGATGCGCGCGGTACAGGACGATTGGGACCACCTGCGGATGAACGCCGACACCATTTTAGCCAGCGAACAGACGGTGCTGTCGTTGCACCAGGTGGCCGCCACGCTGAGCGAAACCGTGCCACAGTTGCAGGGGGAATCGGAGAAGGTCGTCGACATTCTGTTGCGCCGCGGCGCGCCGGCCAGCCAAGTGGCCATGGCCCAACGCCAATCGTTGTTGGCTGAGCGCATCCTGGGCTCGGTGAACACCGTGCTGGCGGGCGATGAAAACGCCGCCCAGGCGGCCGAGGCCTTTGGCCGCGACGCCAACCGCTTTGGCGTCGTGCTCAATGGCATGCTCAACGGCAACCCGGGCCAGCAGATCAGCCAGGTCGAAGACCCGCAAGCCCGCGCTCGGCTGGCGGACATCGCCGAGTTGTTCGAGTTCGTGTCAGGCTCGGTGGACGAAATCCTCGAAACCTCACCGGCCTTGTTCAAGGTGCGTGAGGCTACCACCGCTATCTTCAACCTGTCGCAAACTCTGCTCGACGAAGCCTCGCGCCTGGCCACCGGCTTCGAGCACCTGGCCGGGGGGCGTTCGGTCGATACCATTGGCGGCTACGTACTGGGCTTGCTGGCGCTGGCCTCGATCATCCTGATCGGCCAGGTGATGGTGCGCGAAACCAACCTGCGGCTGCGCGAAACCGCCGAGAAAAACGACCGTAACCAGGCAGCCATCATGCGCCTGCTCGACGAGATCGAAGATCTTGCCTCGGGTGATTTGACCGTGACCGCCTCGGTGACCGAGGAATTCACCGGCACCATCGCCGACTCGATCAACAATGCCGTAGACCAACTGCGTGAACTGGTGGCGACCATCAACCAAGCCGCCGAGCGCGTCGCCTCGTCGGTGTTGCAAACCGAAGGCAGCGCCTACCACTTGGTCAAGGCCTCCGAGCACCAAGCCCAACAAATCAGCGAGGCATCGTTGGCCATCAGCGACATGGCCCAGTCCATCGACCATGTATCAAGCAATGCCTACCAGTCGGCGAAGGTGGCCGAACGGTCGGTTGCCATCGCCAACAAGGGCAGTGAAAGGGTGCACAACACCATCCGCGGCATGGAGACCATCCGCGAACAGATCCAGGACACTTCACGCCGGATCAAACGCCTGGGGGAATCGTCCCAGGAGATCGGCGATATCGTTAGCTTGATCGACGACATTGCCGACCAAACCAATATCCTCGCGCTCAATGCCGCGATCCAGGCTTCCATGGCCGGCGAAGCGGGGCGGGGCTTTGCCGTGGTGGCCGATGAGGTGCAGCGCCTGGCCGAACGCTCGTCGTCGGCGTTGCGCCAGATCGAGCTACTGGTGCGGGCGATCCAGGCTGATACCAACGAAGCGGTAATGTCGATGGAACAAACCACCTATGAAGTGGTGCGCGGTGCACGCCTGGCCGAAGATGCCGGTGTGGCGCTGGAAGAGATCGAAGGTGTGTCGCAAGACCTGGCCGCGTTGATCCAGCGCATCTCTAACGCCGCCCAACAGCAAACTTCTTCGGCAGGGCAGATTTCCCACACCATGGCGGTGATCCAGGAAATCACCACGCAAACCTCGGCCGACTCCATCGCCACGGCCGACAGCATGGCAACCCTGGCGCAGATGGCCAGCGAAATGCGCCGGTCGGTGTCTGGCTTCACCTTGCCCGCCCAACAGGGCACTGAGCCCCACGGCGCCCAACGGCCATGAGCACTGCGCTGGATTTTGTCGCCCTGCAGTGGCTGGGCCCTGAGTTGCAAGACACCCTGGGGCAGGCACGCCAGGCATTGGATAGCCCCGGAGATGGCCCGGCGCTTTGCCAAGCCCTGCTACACCAGGCCCAGGGTGCCCTGCAGTTGCTCGACGTGCCGGGCGCTGCCTGGCTGGTGGCGGAGATGGAGCGCCTGGCACAAACGCTGGCGAGCGGCAAGGCCGCCACCGCGCAGGCCGCGCCACTGCTCAAACGCGCAGCCTTGCAAGTGCCGGTGTACCTGCAACGGGTGCATTTGGCCCGCCGCGACCTGCCGCTGGTACTGCTGCCATTGATCAATGAATTGCGTGCGGCCCGGGGGGCGCAACCGTTGGCCGACACGCAACTGGTGCACCATGCCTTGCAGGTACCAGCGGCGCTGAGCGCCCAGCAGTTGGCCGAGCGCGATGGCCCAGGGCTGGCGACACAGCTACAGCATTGGAACCAGGCCCTGCAGGATGCCTTGGCTGGCTTGTTGCGCGAGCCCGACGAGCCCGTGCACCTGGAGCAGTTGGGGCAGGTATACGCCCAGCTTGAGCACTTTGCCCAGGACGCGCCGCTACAGCCGCTGTGGCAAGTGGCGGCGGCGGTGGCCGAGGCGGTGGCGCTCGGCCTGCTCGCCGACAGCCGGTCGCTGTATGAATTGCTCTGCGATACCGCGCCGGTGCTGGCGCGGCTGGCCGAAGAGGGCGCGGCCGGCTTGAACCGCCCGGCCGACCCCGAGCTGCTGCGCGGCTTGCGCGAGCATTTGGGCAAGGCCCGTGGCCCCGCCCCGCGCTTACAGGCCATTGCCCGCCACCACGGGCTGGGCGAGGCGCCGCTGGACATTGCCTGGGTGGCGCGCGAGCGCGAATACCTCAACGGGCCGGACCGTGACGCACTGCGGTCGGTGGTCGCCGCGTTGTGCGATGACTTGGTGCGGCACAAAGAGCGGCTGGAGGCATTCGTGCGCAGTGACCGGCAACACCCGGCACAGCTTGCTGAACTGCTGCCGCCGTTGCGCCAAGTTGCCGATACCCTGGCGGTACTGGGCTTTGAGCAACCGCGCCGGGTGATCATCGACCAACTGGGGGTTATCCAAAGCCTCGCCCAGGGCCAAACGCCTGCGCGAGACGCCGAGCTGATGGACGCTGCCAGTGCGCTGGTCTACGTCGAAAACACCTTGGCAGGCATGGCCGGGCCGGTCGAAGGCGGTGCGAGTACCGCCCAGCCCACCACCGACATCCAGCAAATTCACCTGTTGGTGTTTCATGAGGTGCTGGTGGGCTTGGAGCACGTCAAGGCCTGTATCAACGATGGCCAGCTCAGCGGCTGGTCGGCGCCGCGGTTCCAGGCGTTGTTCGAGTTGATCGACCCCCTGCGCGGCGCCTTGGCAATCATTCCGTTGCCGCGCGCAAGCCAGCTGTTGGCGCTGGCCAACCGCTGGGTGGCTGAGCGTGTGCACGGCGAACCGCCGGCTACACACGCGTTGGAGCACTTCGCCGAGGCGTTGAGTGCCCTTGAATACTACCTGCAGCGCTTGCTGCTCGACCCTGCCGCGGGTGATGTGGCGAGCCTGGACCAAGCCCGCGATGCGCTGGCCGCGCTGGGGCTCGAACCGGCTGAACAGGCCGTGCCCGCGCTAGACGAGCGGCCCGGCGCCGCCGGGGCGCTGGGCCTTGCAGACCTTGCGCCGCTGGCCAGCCCGCCCGGGGCCGAGCCGTTGGCGGTGCTGCCGGCCGGCGATGCCGGCGACGATGAGCCACTGTTGGCGATTTTCCAGGCCGAGGCGCTGGGCCACGTCACGGTGCTGGGGCATTTTATCGAGCGCGTGCGGCGCGATGGGCCCGCCGTGCCGGAAGACGACCTGCACCGTGCCTTGCATACGCTCAAAGGCAGTGCCTATATGGCCGGGGTCGCCAGCGTAGCGGAACTGGCGGCAGGCCTAGACCTGCTCAGCCGGGAGTACAAGGCCCACCAACTGCCCGTAGAGCCTGCCGATACCGTGCTGTTGGAAGCGGCGCTGGTGCTGCTGCGCCGGCTGTTGAGGGCGTTGCCTGGCGAACGGTTGGCGGCCCCTGCCGCCGTCGTGAGCCTGGTGGGCCAACTGCGTGAGCGTTGCGCCGAGCGCCTGGCGCAGTGGGCACACGTGCCGGCTACTGGGCAGCCTGCGCGGCGGGCGCCGCCGGTGATGGCTGAATTTCTCGCCCAAGGCCTGGACACCCTGCTGGATGCCGACACACTCTTGCGTGAATGGCGCCAGCAGCCCCAGGCGCGGCACCAGCTCGCTGCCCTGCTCGACGCATTGACCACCCTCACCCATGGCGCCCACGCCGCAGATTTGCACGCGGTGGATGAACTGTGTGAAGCGTTGTTGGATGTATACGGGGCTGTGGAAGACGCCAGCCTCGGCGTGGGCCCGGTTTTTTTCGACCAGGCCGAGCAGGCCCATGAAGCGTTGATCGACATGTTCGACCAGTTAGCCGCTGGCCAGGGGGTGGCGCCGGCACCGGAGCGTGTGGCGGCGTTGCGCAACCTGCATGAGCAGGCCCTGGCGCCTAGGGCCATGGGCCTCGTTGAAGCGGCCAGTGGCCAGCCCCACGATTGGCCAACCGACCTTGGGCCGGGCGGCGCATCGGAACAGGCTGACACCGACCAGGAGTTGCTGCAGGTATTTCTCGACGAAGGCTTCGACATCGTCGAGAGCGCGGGCGCGGCGCTGCTGCGTTGGCAGGCCGAGCCTGGCAATACGCTGGAAGTGGAAAACCTGCTGCGTGACCTGCACACCCTCAAGGGTGGCGCGCGGATGGTCGAAATCGCGCCGCTCGGCGATTTGGCCCATGAGCTTGAAACGCTCTACGAGCGGCTTTCGACCGGCATGCTGCAGGCCAGCGCCGAGCTGTTCAAGCTGTTGCAAAAAGGCCACGATCGCCTGGGCCAGATGCTCGATGCGGTACGCTCTGGCCAGCCGGTGCTGGCCGACCAAGTGCTGCTGGCGCGGGTGCATGGTTTCGGGCTTGCCGCCCACACCGCGCCAGGCGACGCCGCCGGGCAGCGGCCGGTCGCCACTGAGCCGGCACCGGCGTTGCTCGAACGCGGGCCCACCGACATGGTCAAGGTGACCGCCCAGGTACTGGAAGACCTCGGCAACCTGGCCGGTGAGGCCGCCATCGCCAGGGGCCGGGTAGAGCAGCAGGTCAATGACACGCGCAATACGTTGCGCGAGGTCGATATGACCCTGCAACGCATGCGCGACCAACTGTTGCGGCTAGACAGCGAAACCGATGCTGGCCAGCGGGAGCAAACCTTCGAGCGCGCCGGCTACGAAGATTTCGACCCGCTCGAAATGGACCGCCATTCCCAATTGCAGCAACTGACGCGGGCATTGTTCGAGTCCGTGTCGGACTTGCTTGACCTGAAGGACACCCTCGACGACCGTACTCACGAGGCCCAGGCGCTGCTGGCGCACCAGGCGCGGGTAAGCTCGCAGTTGCAAGAAGGCTTGATGCGCACCCGCATGGTGCCCTTCGAGCGTGTGGTGCCGCGCTTGCAACGTATTGTGCGCCAGGTCGCCGAAGAGCTGGGTAAACAGGTGAACTTCGAAACCGGCCATGCCGAGGCGGAAATCGACCGTACCGTGCTTGAACGGATGATCGCGCCGCTGGAGCACATGCTGCGCAACGCCGTCGACCACGGCTTGGAGGCGGCCGAGGTGCGCCGCGCGATGGGCAAGCCCGAAGCGGGGTTGATCACCCTGGAAGTC
The DNA here is from genome assembly GCF_014694385.1 of Pseudomonas typographi. Taxonomy (GTDB): domain Bacteria; phylum Pseudomonadota; class Gammaproteobacteria; order Pseudomonadales; family Pseudomonadaceae; genus Aquipseudomonas; species Aquipseudomonas typographi. The sequence goes on from NZ_JAAOCA010000007.1 coordinate 201,874, forward strand.
ACCCATGAAGGTGCCGAAGTGGTCATCGAACTGGCCGATGATGGCGCCGGTGTGCCGCTCGATGCCGTCCGCAGCAAGGCTGTCAAACGTGGCCTGTTGGGCGCCGACAGCGACATGAGCGACCACGACGTGATGCAGTTCATTCTCCAACCAGGGTTTTCCACGGCGCAGAAGATCACCCAGATATCTGGCCGTGGCCTCGGTATGGACGTGGTCCATGAAGAGGTCAAGCAACTGGGCGGGTCAATGACCATCGATTCGCGCCGGGGTGTGGGCGCGCGTTTTCAGATTCGCCTGCCGTTGGCGGTGTCGATCAACCGGGCCTTGTTGGTGCAATGCGGTGAGCAGTTGTATGCAGTGCCGCTTAACAGCATCGAGGGCATCGTGCGGGTGAAGCCGGCTGAACTTGACGCCCATTACCGGCACCACCCGCCGCGTTATCGCTACGGCGGTATCACCCATGACCTGCGTTACCTTGGGCAACTGCTGCACAGCGCCCCGCGGCCTGAGTTGCTGGGCGAGGAGCAGGCCCTGCCGGTACTGCTGGTGCGCTCGCACGATCACCAGGTAGCGGTGCAGGTCGATGCGATCAATGGCTCGCGCGAAATCGTGGTCAAGAGCCTGGGGCCGCAGTTCAGCGCCGTGCCGGGCCTTAATGGAGCCACTATCCTGGGCGATGGCCGCGTGGTATTGATCCTTGACCTGCTCGGGCAAATCCGCGCCCAGCACTTGCGCCCGGGCCACAACGCCGGGCCCTTGGAGGCACGCAACGACACGCTGCCGGCCAGGCCCCGGCTGGTGTTAGTGGTGGACGACTCGGTGACCGTGCGCAAGGTGACCAGCCGGCTGCTTGAGCGCCATGGTATGCGCGTGCTGACTGCCCGCGACGGTGTCGAGGCCATGGCGATCCTGCAGGAGCACCGCCCCGACGTGCTCCTGCTGGACATCGAAATGCCGCGTATGGACGGCTTCGAAGTGGCGAGCAAAGTGCGTAATAACCCCCACCTCAGCACCCTGCCGATCATCATGATTACCTCGCGCACCGGCGAGAAGCACCGGGAACGGGCCATGGCCATCGGCGTGAACGAATACCTGGGCAAGCCATTCCAAGAAGCCCAGTTGCTGTCGAGCATTGCCAAATGGAGCCGCCTGCATGCCTGAACGCCCGCTCGAGCGGCGCCAGACGCTGACCGCGTTGCTGCTACCATTGGCCGACCGCCAATTGGTGCTACCCAATGTGGCGGTGGCCGAATTGATCGAATATCGCAGCGGCACCGCCGTGCCCGGGGCGCCCTCCTGGCACCTGGGCAATATCGCCTGGCGCCGCCGCGAGTTGCCGCTGGTGTGCTTCGAGGCGGCCTGCGGCAGTGCCCCGGCGCAGGGCGAGCGCAGCCATATCATCGTGCTTAACGCCATCGGCGGTGGCCCTTTGGCCTTCTATGCCATGCTGGTGCAGGGCATCCCCCGCTCGGTGAAAGTCGACAGCCAACTCAGTTATGTCGATGTGCCGCTGGCGCGCTTCGAACTGGCCGCGGTGCAGTTGGCTGAGGTGGTGGCCAAAGTGCCAGACCTCGATGGCCTCGAGCGCTTGCTGCAACAGGCTTGGCAGCACCCGGGCGAGCCGACTTCACGGAGCTGAAAGGCTTTTCTGTGTAGCATGGCGTTGGTGTTGTCTCAGCAGTTAACTGCATGATCTTGACGCGCCGTTTGCCGCCGGGCGGCCTGAACGGCCAAAACGATCACACCAGAACCGTGACAGGAGTGGATCGACGTATGTATCACGGAGAACGGCTCAACGCCTGGACCCACCTAGTCGGCGCCTTGCTGGCCGCCACCGGCGCCGCCTGGCTGACCATCGACGCCAGCGTGCAAGGTAACCCTTGGAAAATCGTCAGTTCAACGGTATATGGCATCACCCTGATGGCGCTGTATGGGATTTCCACCGTTTACCACAGCGTACGCGGGCGGGCCAAAGTGGTCATGCGCAAGCTCGACCACCTGGCCATCTACCTGCTGATCGCCGGCAGCTACACGCCCTTTTGTTTGGTATCGCTTCGCGGGCCATGGGGCTGGGGCCTGTTCGGGGTGGTCTGGGG
>NZ_JAAOCA010000080.1 GCF_014694385.1 Pseudomonas typographi
ACTGGGCTACCGGCAAGCGCCCACCACCCATCAATGCCCGGGTGGAAACGGTGGCCACCAATCGCTTCTTCCGCACCGCCTGGCCAAGCCGGGTGCTGGTGCCGGCCACGGGCTGGTATGAGTGGGTACCCGACCCAGCCGACCCGAAGCGCAAGCAGCCCTACTTCATTCACCTGAAATCAGGCGACCCTATGTTCTTCGCCGGCATCGGGCGCGAAGGTGAAGGGTTCGTAATCCTCACCGCCGATTCCCTGGGCGGCATGGTCGATATCCACGACCGGCGGCCGATTGTGCTCGAGCCTGAACTCGCCAAGGAATGGATGGACCCCGACACCACCAGCGAGCGGGCCGAGGTGATCGCCCGCGAGTTGGGTACGCCCACCGAGGCCTTCGACTGGTATCCGGTTGGAAAGGCAGTGGGGAATGTGCGGAATCAGGGGCCGCAGTTGATTCTGCCTGTGGTTGAGTGACGCGCGGTTCTGTATGGTTCTAGCCTTCCAGCCCGACTTGCCAAGGGGAGCACATGATCGGAAAGCAGTGGCTGGCTAAGTGGGACTTGGGAGAAAAAGGGGTGACGTGTCGACACTGCGGCGCGGTCCAGCTTTTGACGGATGCACGGCGCCCTTTCGAGCACCGGGAGGGATGTGAGCAAGTCAAGCCCGCTGCGGAATTTCCGTGGCGTGATCTGACGGCGATATTGCGACGGATAAAGGCGGAGGGCGGGGCAAAGCCCTGAAGGGGTTGGTGCCCCCTAGCCTTTTAGCATACTGCGAACGATATCCAGAAGCTCAATCACCTGTAGCGGCTTATGGCAGCATTGCACATTGGACGGCAAGATCCCGCCCTTGGAAAGGTCCTGGCCGCTTAAAATCAAAACCGGTAGCCCCGGCCACTCCACCGAAATCAGTTGAGCCAGATCAAGCCCTTGAATTTTCCCTGGAGTCTGATGGTCAGTTATCACCATGGTGTAGCCGTTGCGCTTCTTCATCGAATGGTACAACTCACCACAGCTCGCGAATGCTTGTGGAGCGCCACCGAACTCTTCAACAAAATCCGCTAGAACCCGGCGCAGCAACGGGTCGTCTTCAGCGATAGCTATGATCTGACGGGACAGCATCTATCGTCCTCAAGAATTTTCGGCGGATCCTACGCCACCTTTTGCGCAATATCGATAGGCACCCGCAGATAAGAGACAAACGGAAAAATGTTTAATTATAGTGATATAGGAACCTTATAACCTTAGCTAATAAATCTCGTCATTTTATTGGCAGGTGTATACCGAGGCCTTCAATTCCTTTTCATACCCGATGCGCTGCCGACGCTCAGCCAAGAGCGCGCGCACCTTCACTTCCAGGCTGTCGCTCTTCTTCAAGCCGGCCGCTGCCCAGGGCGGAACGGCCACGGCCTGGGTGCGGCACGGCACTTGCACTGGAACCTCTACACGCACGGTCCGGGGCTCAGGCTGGGTAACTGGCTCGGCAACGCATCCCACCAGCGCCACGGCGAACGCCGCGATCAGCCACCTCATAGCCCAAGCTCATTGTCGATGATCGCCGCCGCAGTTGCCGCCGGGTCGCCACCGGTGCGCTCTTGTTGCAGGCGGTTCGCCGCCTGGTAGTCCTGCTGAGCATCCTGGTGAGCCTGGTCGGCCGCAGCTTTCGCCTTTTGCTCTCGGTCCTGCTCGGCGGCTTTCAAGGCGGCGATGGCCTGGTTTTGTTCGCCCACCTGCCCTTCAAGCGATTCACGGGTGGTTCTGCAACTGGCCAAGTCTTCGCCGGCCTTCTTCACATCGGCCTGTGCGGTGGTCACGATGGGTTGGTAATGACGCGCAGTGAGCCAGTAGCCGACTCCAGCACCGAGGCCGATCAGCACCAGAGCGACGATGGCGTATCCCGCCAACTTCAACTGGGTCAAAGAGCGGATCAGCGTCCCGCAATCGGCCATAAGGGATCGGCGCTCTTCCTACTACAAATCCCACCGCAAAATATTCCAGAAACTATTCCTGACCGGTCTCGCGCATGACGCCAACTTGCGATTCTGCGCAAGTTGACAAATTCACCAATCAGCAATGTTGGCTGAAAAGGTTCGTGTCAACCAAATTTCCATTCGGCTCGTTTTTGTCAACCGAGCCTCAGCGGTCAGCCCAGCCTATTCCGTTTTTCAAACATCAAATGAGGCCATGTTGATTTTTTCGACTACGACTGTAGGTCACTGACACACATCCCTGATATACGCCTGCGCGGCCTTCAAGGCTGCTTGATCGGCGATGATCCCGGCTCGGATATCGAGAAGGTCTTGTCCAGCAGTTGCAGAGAGTTCGACGGTTCCTGCATCGTCCACGCTGGTGGTGCTGGTGGCTTGGGGCACGTTCCCGCCACCGCTACGACAGGTGCCTGCGACGTGCAGCCGGCGGTTCCCATCAGCAACATCGCGGCGCAGGCGCTCGTTTTCAGCCAATGCATCGGCCTTCTCCTTGGTTCGTTTGGTATCGAGGTCGGCCAGCGCCTGTTCGGCCTGCTGCTGCTTCTCCAGCGCGGTGCGGGATTGTGCGGCGGCGGCGTTGGCGATGGTAGTGA
>NZ_JAAOCA010000081.1 GCF_014694385.1 Pseudomonas typographi
GCTACGACACCCGCCCGGGCCCAGGCGGGTGTCGTAGCCGTTGGGAAAGCGCAGGATCATCTCGTGGATGCCAGCGTGGCGGGCCGCTTCGATGATCGGCTCGGCGGCCAGGTCGCCGAAGCGGGCGATGTTCTCCGCCACACTGCCGTCGAACAATTCGATGTCTTGCGGCAGGTAACCCAGATAAGGCCCCAGGGCGTCGGCCGCCCACTGCTCCAACGGGGCGCCATCCAAGCGCACGGCGCCGGCCATTGCCGGCCAGATGCCCACCATCGCGCGGGCCAAGCTCGATTTGCCCGAAGCGCTGGGGCCGATCACCGCGAGCACTTCGCCGGCGGCGAGTTGGAACTGTACGCCGCGCAGCACCGGCTCCGCCGCGCCAGGCGGGCCAACCTCCAGCGCCTCGACCGAGACGGCACCGGTGGGTGGCGGCAATGCCAAGGGCGGCACCCGCGCGGGCTCCTCGTGCAGCAAGGCGTTCAAGCGTTGATACGACTGCCGGGCACCGACGAATTGCTTCCAGGAGGCAATCGCCAACTCCACCGGCGCCAGCGACCTGCCCAGCAGCAGCGACATGGCGATCATCATCCCGGGGCTGATATGCCCCTGCAGCACCAACAAAGCGCCCAGCCCCAGCGACAGCGATTGGGCTGCCACCCGCACGAAGCGGGTCATCGCGGTAATCCGGGCGCTACGATCGCTGGCCTCGGCTTGGGCGGCGATCATGCCTTGCTGCAGGCTATACCAGCGCTGGCGCAGGGCTGGCAACAGGCCCATGGCCTGGATCACGTCAGCATTCTGCAAGGTGGAGTTCACATAGGCAGAGGCCTTGGTCGACAGCCCATTGGCTTGCATCAGCAACGGCCGGGTGGCCAGCTCACCCCATAGGGCCAGGCCGATCAACACCAACGCGACCACCAACGACAACACCCCGAACCAGGGGTGGAACAAGAAGGCGACTACCATGAACACCGGCAGCCAGGGTGCATCGAGCATGGCCAACAGGCCCTGGCCGGTGATGAATTGACGCAGTTGGGTCAGGTCGGCAAACACCTGGGCGGGGTTGCCCTCGTGGCTGCGCAAAGCGCGGGCGAAGGTGGCGTCGTAGAGCCTGCCGGCCAGTTGCTCATCGAGCCCTGCGCTCATGCGGATCATGACCTGCCCGCGCATCCACTCGATCAGCGCGCTGAGCATGAACAGCCCCAAGGCGATCACGGTCAGCATCAGCAGCGTGGTTTCGTTGCGGCTGGTCAATACCCGGTCATAGACCTGCATCATGTACAGCGATGGCACCAACACCAACAGGTTGATCACCCCGCTGAAAATCGCCAGTGCCCAGAATACCCGGCGATACACGAGCAAGGCCGCGTCGATGTCATTTCGCGCGTCGAAGGAAAGCCGCATAGGTCATACCCGAAGTGTCGAACGGGAACTGTGACCGTGGAAGTTCCGTTTCATTCCGCCATCATGGCGAATTCCCATCACCGAGCAAAAAGAGTCGGTATACAGCAGGCTTACGCTTACCATCGGTTAGTGGCGAAATTACAGCCAAAATCTCGGCGCCACCAGCCGCAGGCGACGAAGGGTGGCGAGCCGGCGCGCTAAAATAAGCGTTCGCCTTGCACAGGTCGCGGTTTTCCTAATTGCGCGTTGGCGGGCTGGTGGGCCTACGCCTTTATGCCATCGCCCGCACAGCCGGCATGTTGGCGTAAGCCCGGGCGGACCAGCCATACGCCTATGGTGCGGCGGCTTCACTGCGAGATAAGTGCGGGTTTCAGTAGGCCGCCATACAGAGTGGAGCTCATTTCCTTCGGTTGGCCACTACAAGCTTTTTGAGCGCTCCGAAAGGAAAGACCATGCAGGGAATACCTTCCCATTCATCCCCCGCCGCAGCGCATCCCTCCCCCGCGGCCGGCGAAACAAGCGCTGGTGTGGAAGCTGCAGCACCACGGCTGGACCTCAGCGTCGCCAGCGTGGAGCGGCTGCCGGTTAATGCTCAGGCACACGTGGCGAATCACGTCTTGTACGAGGTTCACTCCCCCGTCGACCTGACCGAACGTCTTTTACATGGGGTTGCCCAGTCTTGCTGGCTATTGTGCTACGACGGGTCTCGGGCAAGGCCGCTATGGGAGCCCGCTCAGCGCCTCCTGCAGGTTTCCAGGCAGGCCGCCGACAACGCCATCGTGGTCAGGACGGAGAATGGCGAGGAGCGCCAGTGCGCCCTGGATCAAGAAAAATCGGCCGTTATCAGTTTCATGGCCGATAGCATCGGCAACCCGCGAAACCTGTATTTCAGCCTTCTGCAACCTCCGCCGCGCCCGTCCCGGCGGCGCGAACGTTCGGAGGAATCCCAGCCTGAAACGCGCCGGGTCAGGCCCCGCCCGGCCC
>NZ_JAAOCA010000082.1 GCF_014694385.1 Pseudomonas typographi
GTAAGCGTACGGGGAATACGCCTTGCGCAGGTCAGCCCGGCATCCACTGATGTGGCAGGAGTTGCTCGATCTCACTAGCCTTCTGCGTCGGCAACCGCATCAGCACATCCTTGAGATACGCGTACGGATCATGCCCGTTCATGCGCGCCGACTGGATCAGGCTCATGATCGCCGCCGCCCGTTTACCGCTGCGCAGCGATCCAGCGAAGAGCCAGTTCGACCTACCGAGCGCCCATGGCCTGATCTGGTTTTCCACGGCATTGTTGTCGATGGGCACAGCACCATCATCCAGGTAGCGCGTCAGCGCTACCCAGCGTTTCAAGCTGTAATCCAGTGCCTTGGCCGTGGCCGAGCCTTCGGGCACAAGCGCGCGTTGAGCCAGCATCCACTCATGCAACTTTTCCGCGATGGGCACCGCCATTTCCTGGCGTAATCGCCAGCGATCTTCATCGCTCATGTCCTTGGCCTGCCGTTCGACTTCGTACAAGCCGCCAATGGAGTGCAGCACTTGCTCTGCCAACTGGCTTTTGTTCGCCACATGCAGGTCGAAAAACTTGCGCCGGGCATGGGCCATGCAGCCGATCTCGGTGATGCCTTGCTCGAAGCCAGCTTTGTAGCCCGCGAAGTCATCGCAGACCAGCTTGCCGTTCCAGGTGCCCAGGAAATTGCGCGCATGTTCACCCGCACGGCTGGGGCTGAAGTCGTACACCACCGCTTTCAGTGCGCAGAACGGTGTCGTGCAGTAGGCCCAGACGTATGCTCGATGTGTTTTTTTTTCGCCCGGTGCCAACATCTGCACCGGTGTTTCATCGGCATGGACGACTTGCTGGGCCAGTACGGCTTCGCGCAGTGCATCTACCAGCGGTTGCAGTTGTACGCCGGTTTGGCCGACCCACTGAGCCAGCGTCGAGCGCGGGATCGCCAGGCCGGCACGGCCGAAGATCTTTTCCTGCCGGTACAGCGGAAGATGGTCGGCGAACTTGGCCACCATCACGTGGGCCAACAAGCCGGCAGTGGGGATGCCCTTGTCGATCACCTGTGCCGGTACCGGCGCTTGAGTCAGTGTTTCGCACTGACGGCAGGCCCACTTGCCACGTACATGTTGCTCAACCGTGAACACGCCGGGGGTGTAGTCCAGCTTCTCGCTGACGTCTTCGCCGATGCGTTGAAGTTGGCAGCCGCAGGAGCACTGAGTGTTCTCTGGCTCGTGATGAATGACGGTACGAGGAAACTGCGGCGGCAACGGCGCGCGCTTGGGTTGTTGGCGTGGTTCGTCCGGTGCCGGAGCGGGACGAAGTGCTTTCAACTCCGCGTCGATGGCTTCGAGGTCGGTGTTGAGCAAGTCATCCAGCAAGCTGCCTTGCGCCGGGCTGATCTGCTCACTGCGCTTGGCAAACTTGTGGCGTTTGAGAATGGCGATCTCGTGAGAGAGCTGCTCGATGATCGTCTCGTCACGATGGATCTTTCGCCCCATGGTGTCGACCTTCGATAGCAACTGCGCCGCGAGTGCGCGCAGTTGATCAGGTGTCATTTGGTCGAGATTGGGCGAGGAAGTCATGCCGTGGATTTTACCAAAGCAGCCCACTCGACACAGCTAAAAGACCCGATTCAGAGCAACGTAATTACGCCGTTAGCACCCACCTGCTGCCAAGGCAGGCCCAGCACCAGCGCCTGAAGTTGCTCTGCGTCGAGTTCAACTTCGTGGCCTCGATGCGTGCCAGGCCAATGAAACTTACCTTGGTTCAGGCGGCGCGCTGCCAGCCAGATACCCACGCCATCGTGCACCAGTACTTTCATTCGATTAGCGCGGCGGTTGGCGAACAGATAAGCGCAGTGCGGCTTCGCCGCACCGAATACGGCGACCACGCGGGCCAGCGCCGTGTCCGTGCCAGCGCGCATATCCATGGGCTCGGTGGCGAGCCAGATGGCGTCGATGCGGATCATTGCGAAAGGCTGCGAATGAAGCGTGCGCAGCCGTCCGGGTCGGAGATGGGCCATTTGACCGTGATGGTTTGACCGCCCAGCGGCAGCGCGATAACCACCGCCTCATCAGCGTGTCGCTTGGGTATTGGGTGCACTGGTACGAACGCAGGAAGTGGCGCGACCGCCTTGTCGCGGTATATCGGCAGCCACTTGCGGATAACGTTGGCGTTGATGCCATGGCTGATGGCGACTCTGGAAACTGAGGCTCCGGGTTGCAGGCATTCCTGCACGACCTGGGCTTTGAAGGACTTCGGGTAAGAGCTTCGTTGGCGCATGGGAATCCTGGCGATAAGGGTGATCGCGTCCGCTAAAAAATAGACGGACAACATCGCCCTTAATGCTGGAGTTCGGTAGGTGTGTTCACCGGGCGCTTACG
>NZ_JAAOCA010000083.1 GCF_014694385.1 Pseudomonas typographi
ACCCTCCCCACCCCTCATCTGCGCAGCACTGCAGATCCCGCCAAAGCCCCCTCTTCAAACCTCTTCATGAATCCTGCACCACCACGACTGCGCATAGAAGCAATCGCCAACTTGCTCGATGCCGCTCAATGACATGCCGCTCTGAGCCATATGGGTGATGCGCACGTCTAGCAGCTCTGGCATCACCTCGGGTCCCTGGCTCTTGAACACCCAAGCGCTTATGGTGCTTCTACCCAGTACGGGGTGCTTGCACTCGCTGATCTGGATGTTGCCCCGGATGGGCTGCACCTTCTGCAATTCCGTCTTGGATATGGCAACCCCAAGCTCGCGCCGACGAACGATGTAAAAATGCATGGTATGGACGCCTATCAGGCCTTCGGGTCATGGGTGCGCACGCTGAACGTCACCACGCCCCACATCTGCAGCTCGTCGCCATCGATGATGTACCGCGGCGGAAAGCGCCTATTCTCCGAGAACAACGCCACCTCCCCGCCCCGCCGGTGCAGGCGCTTACACAGCGGTTCGCCGTTGATGGCGGCAATCACGATGTGCCCGTGGGCCGGCTCAATCGCGCGGTCCACCACCACCAGATCACCATCGAAGATTCCGGCGCCGATCATGCTGTCGCCCTCGATGCGCACCAGGTAGATATGCGGCGCCCGCAGGTTCAGCAGTTCATCCAGGGAAATGGCTTTTTCAAGGTGGTCCGTGGCTGGCGAAGGGAAACCCGCTGGCACGCGGAAGGAGTAGACCGGCAGGGTTGCCGAGCTGGGAGAAAGGGGACCAAGAAAGGTGATCATGGAGGCAACCGAATTACTGTACTTATATACAGTTAACCTTTTGTGCCTGGCCGTGGTCAATCAGGTGAAGGGACGAAACGATAGGTGGCAGCCGTGTGTGGAAGATTTGTCCAAGATCGAAGCCTGGCCGATTACGTGGACTGGCTTGGCAGCAGGCCAGCCAGCGGCTATGACGCCGTACCACTGGAGCGGTACAACATCGCCCCCACGGCGCTGGTGAGCGTGTTCAGCAATCACCCGGACGGCCTGCTGATCTCGGCTATCAAATGGGGCTGGCAACCGCACTGGGCTACCGGCAAGCGCCCACCACCCATCAATGCCCGGGTGGAAACGGTGGCCACCAATCGCTTCTTCCGCACCGCCTGGCCAAGCCGGGTGCTGGTGCCGGCCACGGGCTGGTATGAGTGGGTGCCCGACCCTGCCGACCCGAAGCGCAAGCAGCCCTACTTCATCCATCTGAAAACGGGCGCGCCGATGTTCTTCGCCGGCATCGGGCGCGAGGGTGAAGGGTTCGTAATCCTCACCGCAGACTCCCTGGGCGGCATGGTCGATATCCACGACCGGCGGCCGATTGTGCTCGAGCCTGAACTCGCCAAGGAATGGATGGACCCCGACACCACCAGCGAGCGGGCCGAGGTGATCGCCCGCGAGTTGGGCACGCCCACCGAGGCCTTCGACTGGTATCCGGTTGGAAAGGCAGTGGGGAATGTGCGGAATCAGGGGCCGCAGTTGATTCTGCCTGTGGTTGAGTGAGCGAGAACGGCACCCTTTCGGGCATTGGGACGGATATGGGCGGGACTGCGCAGTTGATCACCGGCATGCGCTGACAGCGGCCTGCAATTCGCTTTCAAGCCCGATGCGCTTCCGGCGCTCGGCCAAGAGCGCCAGCACCTTCACGTCCGGGCTGTCACTCTTCTTCAAGCCGGCCGCTGCCCAGGGCGGACGGCCACCGCCTGGGGGCGGCTCGACACCGCCCCGGCACTAGAACCTCCACGCGCGCCGCGCGGGGCTCAGGCTGGGCAACTACTCCGGCAGCGCTTCCCGCAATCAGGAAGTCTGCGGCGACCATTATACCGGGTATAAAGCCGCACCTTGTCACCTTTGACAAGTTAGAGACTCTGTGTGAATTAACTGATACTCAACTTTCATCTTGCATAAGACATCGCACACAATTTCGACCGGCCCTTTTTGCTTCGTACAACGCTGCGTCTGCTACAGCGAACAATTCTTTCCAACCTCCATTTTCCCGCGCTCCAAAAGCGATACCGAAGCTAGCTGTGACGTTGAGAAATATCGACGGACTGACCTCGATGGTCATTTTAGAAATAGCCACTCTTAATTTTTCGGCCATGGAATACAATTGACTAAACTCAACGCCAGACAACACTACAGAAAACTCTTCTCCACCGTGCCGAGCTACCAAGTCTCCACGCCGCACGTGGGTTGTCAAAGCCTTAG
>NZ_JAAOCA010000084.1 GCF_014694385.1 Pseudomonas typographi
GGATTGGTGCTCGGGTACCAGTGGCGAACAGCTCCCAATTGCGAAAGTGATCCCAGAGGACTTGAAGCGCTCGGCCTGTTCGTTCGATGTGGTTGGTCATCAAAATCCTTCCTTCCCGCGCTGGGATTCCCAGTTGAACAACACGACGATTGGGCCGCCCTCGCGCAACCGGTCGGCGCATCGCTCCCCAATGGCCCCAGGGAGTTCCTTGGCGCTCAGGTTCGAAACGATGACGGTGGGAAGCTCCTGCTCGTACCGGCCGTTGATGATGTTGAACAGGGTTACCAACTCGAAGTCGCTGGGCTTCTCCTTGCTCGCCCCTATCTCGTCGAGGATCAGCAGCGAGGGTTCGATCAGGCTGGCGTAGATCCCGGCCTCGGTCTGTTCGCTGTAGGTCGCGTAGGTGGCGCGGATGGACTGGAGCACCGAGCCGATGGTCCGATACACCGCGGTGTTGCTGCTGGTGTGCATGATCTCGTTGGCGATCGATACGGCCAGATGGGTCTTGCCCGTGCCTGGCTGGCCCAGCAGGAGCATGCAGCGCCCTGCCTTGGCGTGAGTGCGGAACTCACTGGCGTAGGCCTTGCACTTGGCCAGGGCCTTCACCTGGGCCGGGCTCTCGGCGCGGTAGGATTCGAAAGTCTTGCCCGCAAAACGCTTGGGGATCAGCGCGGCCCCCAGCTTGCGTTCCATCGCGATGCGCAGCATGTACGCCTCAGACTGGCGGTCGCGTTCTTCCTGCTCTTCGCGCTGGATACGGGCGCATTCGGGGCAGCCGAGGCGCATTTCGCGATCAAGGATCATGATGATCTTTTGGTCGTAAGCCCCATGGGTTGGGCATTCGGACGGCTGAATCCGGGCACCTTGAGGCAAATCGTGGGGCTCGCCGCTTTGCTCAGAACGCATAGTTTCCGTCCTCCCGAAGGGTCAGGCCGGCGGTGTAATCGCGGTCGGCAAAGCCGTGGTGGCGGCTGGCTTGCGTCGGCTGGACGGTGGTCTGCGCTGCGATGCGCTTGGTAACCCAATCCACTTCGAATCCCTGCCAGCCGTTCTCGACCGCCAGGGCGATAGCCTGGTCGGCGGTAACCCCAAAAGCCTTGCACTGGGTCAGCTTGGAGTTCAGGTTTGCCCAAACCCGGGCAGTGATCGGGGCGCGCTTGGTTTTACGCAGGGAAAGGTAATCATCGACAAGCTGCTCAGCGATGCCGTGGGGGTTGTCGGCCAGCATCTGGGTTTTACCAAACGCCTGCTTGCGATCAGCTTTTGGCTTGGCCGGATTCGAATCGCCTACAACCTCGTCAGAGGTTGTATTTGTATTTCTTTCTTTATTGTGTGGTAGAAATGCCACATTGGACGTGGCGTTATCACCACACTGTGGCGCTTGCTTTGACTTGCTTGGGTGGGTATTTTTCGTGTCGATCGACCACTCGTTAGCCGGGGCAAAACCGATGGGACTACGACTTCCACCAGTGCGATAAATCACCCGCTGACGGATCAGCTCACACATGGCGCGGGAAACGTCCTCACGGTGAATACCGGACATTTCAGCGATCACGCTGGCAGCAATGCGCGCTTCAGGAACGTTGTACCCTGCAGTGAGTCTATGGATTGCCAATGCGACACGAAGCTCCCTGCCCGACAGCTCGGCCCCTATCAGAGCCTCGTACAGGTCGTTGTCCATCCGGGTGAACCCCCTGGACTTGTCAATTGGGAAGATGTTTGTCATTATTCACTCCAGAACGTTGTGCAAGCTGCTGTAGAGAAACCACCCTGGCCGGTGGTTTTTTTTCGC
>NZ_JAAOCA010000085.1 GCF_014694385.1 Pseudomonas typographi
TCATTGGATTTTTCGGTCATTATTTTCAGATAAGAGGTACGAATTTCTTCAAGCGGCGCAAATGTAGGCACAATGGCATCAGTCATACTACGTGTTGTATAAGTAAACCCCCCCACCTCTCCCTCTCTTTCCAAAGAAGATATTAGCGCTACCCCTTTTAAAAAAAATACGTTTTCAACGTCTGCTATTTTTCCACTCAGAGTAGTGTAACGGGCCAAATACGGCTTAGTTAACTCCCATAACTGCAAAATTCGCCCTAGTAGTTGTTGCAGCTTGGCTTGGTCCGCTGGCGCGATCGCTTTATGCGTTGCAATGTAGGGAGTTAGTATTGACCCTAACCGTCCCGCATAATCCCTTATCTCGAACAGCTTCTGTCCTATTAGTGCCTCATCGGCAATATCGCTTTTTCCCTCGATGGAATACAACGCCACGACGTTGATTAATGGTCGTATAGCGTCCACGGCACTGAACATCCCACTTATGGCGTCCTGGATTGATAGCAGTGTGCGTGAACTGAAAGGAGAGGAAAGCTCCTTGTCCACCAAAATCCTCGCTCTTGCCAACGCACGTTTAGTGGTAAAAATTTCCCCTTCCGCATCAAAATCAGTAGTAGCAAGAGCATCAGCCATTTCAGCTATTGCTTTATCGGTTGAAAGCCGATAAGCCAGAAGGCGCTTTGCAGGCTCCGAGTTGGGAGAATAGTCACCTCCAAGCATGGTGTTCGTAGGGCCCCGCTCCGCTGAAATCGCGTTGGCCGCCAGCAACACATCTTGATATAGCTGAAGATTTTCGTAATTCCGTTTTGCCAACCGATATTCGTTTCCAATAAATGTGATCAATAAGAAGGCCATTAAAAAAGCAAGCGCCAGTAGAACTAAACAGCCCGCCGTTAGTTTTCCTTGAAGGCTGTAGCGGCTACAAAAACCGCGAGCTACGATAAATTCCATTTTGACTGCCATTATTGATCATGTTGAGGACTAGCAAGCTACGACACCAAATGGCCACCATCAATCTTTATCCGACATTCGGCTTGCAGGGGGCGCCCTGGTGACGCGCTTTGCAAGCAATTCAAAACTTCCTAGAACGGCGCCATATGGCTCCCTAGAGCTTGTGCACTTTGGTTTTGAGCATATGATTGGGACCTGGCCAAGGGGAACACATGATCGGAAAGCAGTGGCTGGCTAAGTGGGACTTGGGAGAAAAAGGGGTGACGTGTCGACACTGCGGCGCGATCCAGCTTTTGACGGATGCGCGGCGCCCTTTCGAGCACCGGGAGGGATGTGAGCAAGTCAAGCCCGCTGCGGAATTTCCGTGGCGAGATCTGAAGGCGGTATTGCGGGGAATACAGCGAGGCTAATGACAACTCGTTCGGACGTAATCCTGTAGCGCTCTCAAGGCTGCTTGGTCGGCGATAATGCCGGCTCGGATATCGAGAAGGTCTTGTCCAGCAGTTGCAGAGAGTTCGACGGTTCCTGCATCGTCCACGCTGGTGGAGCTGGTGGCTTTGGGCACGTTGCCGCCACTGGAATTACAGTTGCCTGCGACGCGCAGCCGCTTCCCAGCAGCAAGATCACGGCGCCGGCGCTCGTTGTCAGCCAATGCATCGGCCTTCTCCTTGGTTCGTTTGGTATCGAGGTCGGCCAGCGCCT
>NZ_JAAOCA010000086.1 GCF_014694385.1 Pseudomonas typographi
CATCCGAGCGGTCGAGCTCTACATAAAAGTGGGGAAACGCATCGGGGTAACGATTCGTCAGCTGGGCTACCCGACGAAGAACGCTTTGAAGAGCTGGTATGCAGAATATGAGCGATGCCTTGACCTGGCGCGTGGCTACAAGACATCGAGGTCGAAGTACTCACTGGCCCAAAGGGAAAAGGCGGTCGAGTACTATCTCGAACACGGTCGCAGCATCGCCGCTACCGTTACGGCGTTGGGCTACCCGGCAAGGGATTCGTTGCGCGCCTGGATTTACGAATTGCACCCCGAGTTGCATACGCGTGTCGTTGGGCGATCTGACGGGTTGGCCCGCCCGCTAGCCGTAAAGCATGCAGCGGTCATCGCGCTGTGCACGCGAAAAGAAAGTGCGAAAGCCCTAGCTGAAAAACTAGGCGTATGTAGGCCGACCTTGTACAACTGGAAAAACCAGCTACTCGGCCCAGAGGTATCTGCATCCATGAAACGCCGACTAGAATCCCCATCGTCATCGGAGCGAGAAGAGTTGGAACGACAACTCGCATCTCTCAGGCTCGACGTGCGCCGTCTGCAGCTTGAGCACGACCTGTTGATGAAGGCGAATGAACTGATAAAAAAAGATACGGGCATCGACCGGCAGATCCTGACCAACCGGGAGAAGACTTTGCTGGCTGATGCCCTGAGGCAGACATACTCCTTGTCAGAGCTGCTTGAAGCGCTGGGCTTGGCCCGAAGTTCCTATTTCTACCATCGAGCCCGAATGCAGGTGGCGGAAAAGTACACCGAAGTGCGTCGTGCCATGGCAGACATCTTCGAGCGCAATCATCGCTGCTATGGCTACCGAAGGATGAGGGCTTCGCTGAGCCGGCAGCGCGTGCGTTTGTCAGAGAAGGTGGTGCAGCGCTTGATGAAGCAGGAGTGCCTGGTCGTCGCCAAACCAAAACGGCGTCGATACGGTTCCTACCTCGGGGAGATCAGTCCCGCGCCGGAAAACCTCCTCAACCGGGACTTCACAGCTGTTGCTCCGAATGAGAAATGGCTGACTGATATCTCGGAGTTCCAGATCCCGGCCGGCAAGGTGTACCTGTCTCCAGTCATCGACTGCTTCGATGGGAAGGTTATCAGTTGGTCGATCGGTACTCGTCCCGACGCCGAGCTCGTGAACACGATGCTGGATGCCGCCGTAGAAACGGTGGCCGGCAACGATAAACGGCCTGTGGTTCACTCCGATCGTGGCGCGCACTACCGCTGGCCCGGCTGGTTATCCCGCATCGCTGATGCGAAGATAATTCGGTCGATGTCGCGCAAGGGCTGCTCGCCTGACAACGCGGCTTGTGAAGGCTTCTTCGGTCGGCTGAAAACGGAACTGTTCTATCCTCGCAATTGGCAGTCAACGAGCATCGAGCAGTTCATTCAGACCCTGGATTCATACATTCGCTGGTACAACGAGAAAAGAATCAAGATTTCCCTCGGCGCTCTTAGTCCCATTGAGTATCGTGAGAGCCTGGGTCTCGCGGCATAACCAGTCCAAGTTTTTGTCCGCATCCCC
>NZ_JAAOCA010000087.1 GCF_014694385.1 Pseudomonas typographi
GGGCTGCGTATCGGGAAAAGCATGGATCGTTCAACTCGATGCAGCGCCAGGAGCAGATGGGCGCGATCATCGCCTTGCAGGTCAACCGGCTGCGCGGGGGCGATGCGGCGCTGATCGACTTCATGCCGCACGCGGAAAGGCCGCCCATTAGCCTGGAGCAGGCGATGGAGGAATGGGTGTAAGCTCACGGTTTTCGAGGTTGGATTTGCCATGAAGGGAATCGGGATATTGGGGCTATCAGCCTCGCTGTTGTGCGCGCATGCCTGGGCTGATAATAGCAACGCACACGATAACGGCGTCGCCGCGCTTACCGCTCTGATGTTCAGTAAAAGGTCGTTCGAAGAGTCAAGATGGTGTTTCTACGGAAGTCAGATTGTTGGGGAAGTGGCCGAGGCGAGATTGGCCGGTAAAACAAAGGCTCAGGCTGAAGAAATGCTTGGCCCCAATCTCCCCGAGAAGATTCAGGACGCCGTGAACGATGCCTTCGCTTACAAACAGCCCGGCCCAGGTAATGCTGTCGACTACTTCGATCAGTGCTCTGTGAAGGCCGAGAATTCGGTGAAGAAAGATATTGATGAGCTAGCCAGCAGTTCCAGCTGAGCCATCAAAACGTTTGAACCCGGTCCGCCGGGTTTTTTTACGGCTGGAGAAAGATTATGGCATCGCGCTCTTTGGGCACGCTGACGCTGGATCTGGTGGCTAAGATTGGCGGCTTTCAGCAGGGCATGGACCAGGCAGCCCGATCGGTATCGAGCACGGGCGCGGCCGCGACTAAGGCGTCTAGCCAAGTCGAGGTACTGGAACGCCAATTTGCATCGTTGACGAGCGTTGCCGCTGGCATCGCGGCTCCCCTGGCTGCCGCCTTCAGCCTGCACACCGTGTATGAGGCCACAGAGGCGTATGGCTCGCTTACCAACCGCCTCAAGCTTGTCACCAACGGATCCGCTGAGCTTGCGACGGCTCAGGCCGCGGTGTTCGGCATAGCCCAGGATTCTCGCCAGCCACTCGCTGCGACTGCGGAGCTTTACCAGCGTATCGCGACCAACCAGACTGCTTTGAAGCTTTCCAGCGAGGGTGTGGCTGGTGTTGTGGGTACCATCAGCAAGACGCTGGCTATTTCGGGCGCCTCGGCCGAAAGCGCTAACGCAGCGCTGATCCAGTTGGGCCAGGCATTTGCCTCGGGAACCTTGCGCGGGGAAGAGCTGAACTCGGTACTTGAGCAGGCCCCTGCGCTCGCCCAAGCTATTGCTGCCGGTATGGGCAAAACGGTGGGTGAGCTGCGTAATTTGGGTGCTCAAGGCAAGCTGACGGCGGAAACTGTCGTGAAAGCCTTGCAGGCCCAGGACGGCGCGGTCGATACGTTGTTCTCTAAGATGAGCGCCACGATTGGCGGCAGCCTGACGGTGGTCGGCAACTCGGTAACGCACTTCATCGGCGAGATCGACCAGGCTACTGGCACCAGTAGCAAGCTCGCCG
>NZ_JAAOCA010000088.1 GCF_014694385.1 Pseudomonas typographi
TGGACTTGCCCCTACCAAACCGGACACCAACTCCCCGTTAAATTGATGCTGCTGCCAAGCGCCTAAACTCTCTCGGCGACCGATATTTCAAAGCGCTGTGCGGATGCTGCTCGTTGTAATGCTCGAAGGCAATCGTCAGATTGCGCAGCGCCGTTTCTCGATCAGGCTTGGGCATGTGCGCCACGTAATCACGCTTGATCGTCTTCACGAAGCTCTCAGCCATGCCGTTGCTCTGCGGGCTTCGTACCGGTGTAGTCACCGGCTGCAAGCCGATCTGGCGAGCAAACAGACGCGTGTGCTCGGCGATATAGGCCGAGCCGTTATCGCTCAGCCATTGCACCGGTGCGCTTGGCAGTTGATCGCCAAATCGCTTCTCCACGCTTTCCAACATCAAGTCTCGGATGTCATCACCGCTGTAGCCTGTTGGGCTGGCGACCCAGCCAATGGCTTCTCGGTCGCAGCAGTCCAGGGCAAAAGTCACACTCAACTTCGCACCGTCGTCACAGCGGAACTCGAAGCCGTCCGAGCACCAACGGGTATCGCTGGTTGTAACGGCGATGCGGCCTTCATGCCGGCGTTGCACGCCAGGTTGCTTGATGCGTCGTTCCAGCAACAGATTGTGATCGCGCATGACGCGGTAAACCCGCTTCACATTGATCGGGGACAATAACTGGACTTCACGCTCGCGGCGCAGCAACGCCCAAACCCGACGGTAGCCATAGCTCGGTAACTCGCTGACTTGCTGCTTAATCTCAGCGACCAGTTCCATATCGTTCACGGGCCGACATCGCCGTACTTTGGGCGATACCGATTGCTTGATTCGAACCGTTAATTGCGAGCGCGACACACCGAGACATTCGCTGACCAGTTTCACTGGTCGTCCCCCGGCAACAAGGGTGAGTGCGCAATCCATTTTCGCGACCGGGCAATCTCCACGGCCTCTTTTAGGACTTCGGCTTCCATCGTCTTCTTGCCCAGCATCCGTTGTAATTCGCGGATCTGCTTGAGCGCATCGCTCAGCTCTGACGCCGGTACCACGGCCTCGCCGGCACTGACGGCCGAAAGGCTTCCGTCCTGGTACAGCTTGCGCCACAGGAACAGCTGGTTGGCGTTGATACCGTTGCGCCGGGCCACCACGGACACACTTTGTCCGGGTTCAAGGCTCTCGCGAACCATGGCCAGCTTCTGATCGGTGCTCCAGCGGCGTCGGCGTTCCTGGCTGAGCAGCTCGCCACCCTTATCGTTGCTGTTAGTCATAAACATACCCGTTTGCCTATCCCTTATCTTAAGGGGGGAACGGTGTCCTGTCTTTCATGGGGCTCGTTCA
>NZ_JAAOCA010000089.1 GCF_014694385.1 Pseudomonas typographi
GCACGGTTTCGTGCACGCAAAATTCCACTACGGTGACCGGCACCGGTACCGACTTCGCGGCGAACAGCCGGGTGGGCGATGCCTTCCTTGGTCCTGACGGCAACTGGTATGAAGTGGCCAATATCGCCAGCGCTACGGTGCTGTCGATCTTGCCGGCCTACCAGGGCGCGAGCGTTGATGCTGGGAGCTACGCCCTAGCGCCCATGCAGGGCTACGTGAAGGACTCGGCGGACCAGTTGCGTTCGCTGGTGAGTCAGTTCGGCAGCCTGGCCGCAGATCCCTCGATTAACGCGCTTGAGGCGCTCACTGGTGCCGCCAACAAGCTGGCGTACTTCACGGCTGCCGACACCATGGCGCTGGCCGATTTCCCGGCGCAGGCCAGGACGTTGCTGGCGGCGAACAGCCAGGCGAACCAGAGATCGGCGCTGGGTTTGGGTTTGGCTGCCGTCGCGAACATCATCGGCACGGTCAGTCAGTCCGGTGGGACGCCTAATGGCTCCATTATCGAAACGGGGAGCAATACCAATGGCAGGTATGTGAGGTTCGCCGATGGGACGCAAATCTGCACCTTGCAAATCAGCTGCGGAGCTATCACGGCGGCTGTCGGGTCGCTCTGGGGTACTGGTACCAACACCGGCACTTCATTCCCGGCAGCCTTTTCAGCGGAACCGGTAGTTGTTGCTACCGCGTACACCCCTTCAGGGTCTTCAGACGGCGTTTTTGCCGCGTGCTACATCAAGCCAACCCAAACCTCTTGGGGTTATTACCGCGCCTTGGTGGCAGTCAATAGCCTCGCAAATGGGGCTTGGGTAAACCTAATAGCCGTAGGCAGGTGGTTCTAATGCGAATCAAACTTTCCCCGGTGCGCCGGGATGATGCAATTTCGGTGGTAAAGGCCGGCGACGTGCTGACCATCAATGGCGACGTCTTTGACTTCAGTGTAATCCCTGACGGCGCCACGCTGCCTGCCGCTGCTGTGAGCAGTGAGTGGGTGTGTGGCGACGTGAGCCGTACCGATGGCGAGCTGACACTGACGCTAATCCTCCCGCATGGATATCCCTACAGCCAAGAACAGGCGTTCCCTGCCGACATAACAGACCCGGCGGACGGCGACATAGCGCTACCTCAAGCCCCAACCACGGAGGAGGTCGCCAATGGCTAACCTCGACCTGAGCCAACTCATCACCGCTGAGCAGAGGCAAGCTCAGGCCACTGCGACGTTACGCGCGACCTTCGAAAAAGCCACCCAGGCACACCTCGATGCGGCGGCGCAGGAGCATGGCTACGATAACTTGATGACGGCCATCAGCTATGCCGACGAGCCT
>NZ_JAAOCA010000008.1 GCF_014694385.1 Pseudomonas typographi
CGTCGATGCGGTTGACGGTGACGCCATCCCCGTACCAGTCTTCACCGATCACTCCGTAAACGGTGATGGTGTCGGAGGTGGTCTCCACGGCGGCCCGGAGCGCCGGATTCCATTTTTCGAGCGCGCGAGGGCTCAGCTCGCAGCGGAAGCTGCCAGCCTTGACGTTCAGTTGCATGGATTACTCCTTGGGAGGTTCCGGCTGGTTGAGCCAGTTCTGCAGAGCAGCCCTTGCGGCTTGCCCATCGGTGCTTTGGCCAAGTTGGTCAATCGGCGAAAGGTTGGTTTGGACAGTCAGCACGTCGGCGTTGCCGCCGCGGCGCGGCAGGTTTTCCCTGATGCGGCAATCGTCCCGGGTATAGATACCGTTTTGGACCATCTGCGAGTAAAAGGCCGATCTCGCCGCGCTATCCGCCCGGAGCAGGCCCTCGATGGCGAACTCCGGGTAGATCAGGCGCCTATCGCTGGCAGACAGCAGGCTGCGGCTAATACCCTCTTCAATGCGGCGCATGTAGGAACGCAAGGTGAAGGTGAGGAAGCGCAACAGCTTCTGTTCGAGCCCGGTGCCCCAGTTGGATGCCTTGTCGCTGTATCCGACCAGCGTCGGGTCGACCATGAAAAACCGGCAGATGTCCTCCGCGCTGTATTCGCGTGACTCGAGCAGTTGCGCGTCGACAGGGTTGATGCCGATGGTCTTGGCGCTGACGCCCTTTTCGAGAACCGGCGACACACCCGCGTTCATGGCCCCCGAGATGCGTTGCACGTAATCCCGGAACTCATCGCGCTGCTGTTTGTTCAACGTGGCATCCACCTCGAATGCCACGGTCTGGTGCATGCCATTCTTGAAGGTTGCCCCGGCGACGTCCTCGGCCGACATCGCTGAACCAAAGACATCGGAGCCGTATGCGATGGGAGACAGACCCACCTGCCCATCCAGCGAGAACGCCGGAATGTGCATCATGTTCGTCCGGGCGATTTGCCTTCTTTCGCCCTTGGGTGGCCGGTACCAATAGAGCAGATTGCCTTTGTCGTCCGCGTCCAGCTCAACCCGATGCGGCATGAGAAAGTCAAGTGCAACGATACGGGCACCCATGCGTTGAATCTCAACGAACGCATTGCCACGAAGCAGCATCGACGCAACCACTGCCTCCCAGAACTGCACTGCGGTCATGCGGCTATTCGGGCTGTTTCGCAACAACCAATGTAGGTCGTTCCCACTTTCGGTCTGGCGGCCTCCGTCTTCCATCTTTCGATAGAGACCCAGGGGTAAAGTGGCAATGGTTTCGGATATCAGCCGCACGCACGCCCAGCAGGCCGTAAGGCGCATCGCCTTGTTTACTGTTACGGACTTGCCGCTGGCCGAAGTGCCGAAGTACTGCCCCCAAAACCCTCCGTCAGTCATGCGGATCGTTTTCCCAACCCATTCGGTGAGGGATGCGCGTGGCGCGGTGATGGCTGAGTTCACGACGGAGGTTAGAGATTTACGCATCACTCAGACCTCTTCGAAGGAACGCGGCCGTCACGAAACAACACGTGGCGCCCGCTATGCATGCCCAGCCCAGCCCGGCCAATAAATAAACGCCCGTAACCAGCAAGATGAAGCCGAGTAGCGCACATACGAGGTAAATAATCGTGGGGGCATTCATTGATAAATAGGGTCTCGAATGGCGGCCATGAGCTGGTCAACTCCGCGCTGACCGCCGGGATTTAGTGAGATCAGGGATACGGCGTTGAACAGCGCCATGAGCGGATCGATCTTTGCCGAGCCGCTGGCCTGCTTGGTGATCAGAATCGAGTTCGCGCGGGGCTCGACCCGGGCGTTACCGCAGCACCAAGCCATCATTGGCTGGCCACCGTGGATCATCTCGCCCTCGGCGAGGCGCCGTTCGGCCGTTTTGATCGCCCCGCCCAACTTCCAGCCCTGGGAGATACCCACTATCTTGTCTTCTGGGATGCCGGACTCTTCCAGCGCATCGCGTATCGCGCCGATACCTGCAGGGTCAACACCTATCTGATCGAGCAGGCCTGATTCCTCGACCGAGAACGCCAGCTTGGCAACATCGTCGATGTCGTCGCCAATATGCTCGACCAAAGTGAGGTGGCCATCTCTTGCGAAATCCCTGAAGCGCGGCGCTTCTGCCTTACGACGTTCCAGCACCGATGGGTGCGCCCACGCATGTGTCCAAACCAGCCACCGGCGAGTACCGGACTCACGACCGACGGCCGCAACACCCAGCAAGTCATCCAGGCCGCCGCCATCGATGCCGAGGTCAATCACCTCACAGCGCTTGATCAGATCTTCCAGAGCGGCGCAGAAGCCCACTGCTTGCCGCTCCCAGAATTCAGCGCCCGCCCAACGATCCGACATCAGCGCCAGGCCGATCTCAACGTTCAGGTGTTTGGCGAGGAAGCCGCGGAACGACTCCTCACCATCCAATTGAGCTTGGCTGTATCCCCGCTCTATGAACGCCTCATCCACCGATATGCCCAAGTTCGGGTTGGTGATGTAGGCGTTCGAGGCGTCGCGGTGCAAGCCTGCGTCAAGCATGTGCTTCGGAAACTCATAGAGCACCGGCAAGAATGATTTGTCATCGATCTTGCCGTCACGGACCTGGCGAGCGTACAGGAGCTTCTGCCGAAAGACCCCAGCCGGCGGCGCATCGGACTGGGTAGTTGCCCAGATAATGAAGCCCTCAGGCCGGGATGCCAGCCCGCCAGTAGCTTCGCGCAGCATTGCTTCGGCGTTCGCGCGCTTGCCGAAGACCCAAAGCTCATCGATGAACACACCGATGGCCTTCTTGCCTGACACGGTATCACTGTCGGCCGCTACGACTTTCAGTGTGGCGCCAGTCTGGTAGTGGGTGACGGTGCGAAGGTGATCCTGAACTTTCAGCAGTGCGGATAGCTCTTCATCTGCCCTAACCATGTCCCGAATCGGGATGTAGGAGTTGTCGGCAATTTCCTTGGTTGGCGCCAGAATGATGAATTCGCCAGAGGTGCGCCAATTCAAGACCAAGGCGGTAAGCATGATGCCGGCAGCGATGGTGGATTTCCCGTTTTTCTTGCTGATTAGCAGCATGAACTCGCTGATCAGACGGCGGCCGGTATCGGGATCGTAGGCGCCGAAGATGGCGGCGACGAATTCGTTGACCCAAGGCCGCACCGTCTCGCACATCAGCGGGCTGCCGGTGGCATCCACCATGCGAAGCGCACCGAACACCTCCAGCGCTTCTGCAGCTTGATCCGGGAAGAGCGGCGCGAAGGGGATCAAACTCTGGCGAGCGACAATCCTATGCTCCCAATCGAGGCAAGCCGTCGACCACTTCAAGGTTTACCGCCCGACACGGCTTTCAGATTGGGCGGCTGCCGGGGGCCGAATCTGCCCTGCCCGACCTGCGCTGCTTTCTCCTTCGCCTGCTCCTTCTTGCCGCCCTCCCCTTTGCGCTGGTGTACGAATGGCATCAGCGCTTTGGCGGCATCAACCCGCAGCTTTGGCTCAGTGCCAAGGTCATTCATTACAGCGAGGAGGAAGTCTTTCGGATCGCGGTGTGAGAGCGCCGCGTCCAGATCAAAACCGGCAGGTTCCGCGTCTTCAGGCGCGCTGTCGGTACGATCCTCCGCTTTAACACCCTTAACATCGCTGTTAACAGGCTGTAGGGCGTTCAATTTATGCAGTTCGGCAACCACGTCGGGATCTTTCGCAAGCCGCGAACCGGCTGCAGAAGCCGATTTCTCGGGGCATCCAGCTGCTATGGCTGCGTCTTTGTTGGATGCACCTTCCCTCACCGCCTTGATGAAAGCGCGTTTTTTGGGTGTTAAAGCCATTAACAAAAACCTGTGGAGGGGAAAAAATCTGCGAATGCGGTCGGGCGCGGTGTCCGAGCCAAAAGGCCTTAAGGTTTCAACCCGCCCCCGCCCATGCCGCGCCATCCTGGTGCGATTCCGACGAGCGGTATGAATTTGACGTGCTACAAGGCGGCTCGCCTAACTGCGGCCCTCTACGGACTCCTGAGCAGTCTTGGCCTTGTGGCAAGGGACACATAGCGATTGCAGGTTGGCATCATCATCGCTGCCGCCTTGCGCGACGTTGACTATGTGGTCGACCTCAAGGTCTTGGGTGATCTGTCCGCAGCCTTGGCAGGTGTACTGATCACGAAGTAGGATTCTCTCGCGTATCCGGCGCCATGGGCGGCCGCCACGGCCTGAACCCCACTCAGAGGGCTTACTCACCTTCACCTTGGAGGTGTCGAGCATCTTGATCCTGGGCTTCAGCATCTTGAGCTTGGCCATCAGCGCCGGCCCACCACAGGCGTTCCATCCAGGTAGGTTGTGGGCTCTTGGTCATCACCCTCTCCCTGCTGGTCAGCCAGATAGTCGATCATGTCCCGGTTGCTCTGGGCCAATTCGCTTACCGCCTGGGTCAGCGCCTGCATCGCCTGGGTCTGCTGGTGCAGGGCCGCCAACAATTGTTCGTGCTCGCTCATGGCGACGTCGCCGCGTACTGCCGCGCATCATCAACCAACGTGGTCACGTCGATCTCGACCACTTCGGCATTAGCCACTACTGGCTGGATGATCTGGGGCAGCACGCTGATGGTCGCTTCCCACACACCACCGGCTGCCGCCTTCAGGCTCACAGCAGTAACACCGGCCAACTCACTCCCGTCGCTCAAGATCACCTTGGTTCCCATGGCCAACTGAACGCTGCCGGGGTGCTGGTTGGGCGGCGGCAGTATCGTCACCACCTGCAATGATTTTGCTTGCTCGCTCATATGCGATTCGACTCCACTTGGCCGCCCACTCTCTGGTTCGGGCGCAGGTTGAACAGGCCATCACCAACCTCCGGCTATCTTGGTTCCGATGGCTACTCCGGCCAGGAACACGAACCACACAAGCATCAAACCCATGATTGGGGCGTGATCACCAGTGAACGTTCGCATTGACGGTGGTACTGATGGCGGCTGCCGCCCAGGCGGACGGCCTCGCCATTTGTTCTTTCACTCAATTGTGCAGGTCGGCCACTTGCAGCGCGCGAATGCCAGCGCACCTGCATGGTCGTGGTCGTCCTGCATGATCATGGGGAATGGTGGATAGCCCGGCACTGTGACGAGCCAGGACCTTTTGATTTGATAATTCGCCTGCACCCCAGTCCGAACATACATCTTAAAGCCGGCCCGTCGTCTACGCTTATGTCGTCGCCAATATATTCACTACGACTGGCTCAAGCACTTCTTGGGGGGCCGCCAAATCGCAAGGTGAGGCATCAGATGCGAGCGTCATAAACCACTGCATACACCTGAGGGATCCAACATGAAAAATGACCAACTCGATCAGCTTTCCCAGGACTTCAAATTACTTTCGCGCAAGCTTGCTGAGATGGAGCCAGGCACGGACACAAAGGATCCTGTCCTTAGAAGTGCGCTGCTGGATCTAGCTGAGGCTGCCCGTATTTTAAAAAACAAGCTGGAAGAATTTACACGTGCTCAAGCTGGCCAAAGCTCTTCGACGCAGAAGAAGGCCAGTCTTCGATCAGTAAAACGGAATGACTGACTCACCAGGTCAT
This sequence comes from Pseudomonas typographi, assembly GCF_014694385.1. Lineage (GTDB taxonomy): Bacteria > Pseudomonadota > Gammaproteobacteria > Pseudomonadales > Pseudomonadaceae > Aquipseudomonas > Aquipseudomonas typographi. Next base: position 5,560 of record NZ_JAAOCA010000008.1, read on the forward strand.
TTGCTCTTGCTCCGCTGGTCTGAGCATCGACCTGATCAGCGCATGTATCGAGCAGTTGACCGGGGAAGTTTTGCGAAGCTCTTCGAATCGTTCCCGATGCCCGCGGATCTGGAATACCACGACTATACAAAAATGATCGTGCCAGACCCAATTGAAACTCCAGAAGGCGAAAGGCAGCTAGTGGAAGGAACGGAGTTCTTCCGGGCCTCCATCAATTGGCTTGTTGCTAGTGGCTACATAGTTCAGGGCAACCAAAACCTCAATTCCAACACAATCCGGGAATGCGTGCTCACCGCCAAGGCGCTTGCCGTCCTTAAAGCCACTCCAGACAGTCTGTCAGGTGAGAGCATCGGATCTAGACTTCAGGATGCTGCAAAGGGCGGGATGCTAGATGCTGTGAAGTCCCTTACTGGAAAAGCCCTTGGAATCGGAGCGACCATGGGGTACTCAGCAGCCGCGACCTGGATCAACTTTTGATCAAAGCCAGCCCCCCGCATAATGGACGCTCAAGGATACGATGTGCAGTTACGCCGCTTTCTTCGCCAACGCCACCAGATGCTCCCACTCGGCCTCAATGTCGTGGCCCAGGGTGATCAGCAGAGCCTTCAGCTTGTCGGTGTCGATCGCCGTGGTTTCAACAACGGCTGCGGTTTCGGGGACGGCTGTGGTAGATGCGGTATCGGCCATGGTTGGCTCCTCAGTGGTTTTGGTAAAAAACGATTTGATCTTGGTCAGAATGCTCATGAGCAGGCCTTCTCCAGCCACGCGTTGATGATGCTTTGCAATACGGGCTCGGTCAGGACGGAGCTGGGCTTCTGGCCCCGTATTACCGCTTGCAGGAGCAACACCGGGATGACATGCACCCCATCTGCGGCTTCGAGTGCCACGTGCGGCGTGTGATCTGCGAACTCTGTGACATTGCTCATGGGTATCCCTCCAATGGCTCGCGATCCCCACCCCACTGCTCAGGCAGCGCGCAGCGGGTCACCTGCAGGGCATAGAGCTTTTCCGGCAGCGTTCCAGCCAGGGCCTCATAGCCGGGGGCGGCGACGTAGACCCGCACCTCATCGTTCTGACACAGGTAGGTCCGGCCCACATAGCCGATGCCGTTGCCCGTGAGGAATATGATCAGCCCACCGACTGCCCAGCGGGCCAGGCCCTTGGCATATCTCATTCGACCGGCCTCCGAACGCGGCGCTCGGTTCCATCGTCTTCAGCGCGGCGGAATTGTTTGCGCCGCTCACGTCCGTTGATCAACGCACCGATGCGTCGGAAGAAGTAACCAGCGTTGAAAATGGTAAAGCCCACGAAAATGGTGCTGGCCGGCGTGTTTGCCGTCAGCTTCCAGGGTTCGTACATCCATAGGCACACGAACGACATCACGTAGCAGAACGAGGCGGCCATGATGAACGCGACCTCGCAGCTATCGGCTTGACGGTGGTGCCCGGCCTGGACCGCGAACACCGCGCCATGGATGAACACCATCAGGAAGCTGATCAAGGCCAGGATGGACACGATAAGCATCACGGCGGACCTCTTGGGTTGTAGTTCTCAACCCAGCCCTTCACCTTGACTTCGAGTACTGCCAGGACCGGATAGGCGAAAAAGCCGAGCAACATCACGTAGCCAGACTTGTAGGTGTTGGCGTCGGGGATGAATTCGCCGGCCACCTTCCCGACGAAGAACGCCAGGACCAGCTTCGAAATGAACATGCGCGCAGTGAAGCGCGGATCAGTGGAGCCGCTGTAGAAGTAGCTGGCAATGCCGCCAACCACGCCCAGGACGCCGAACTGGGTCCAGGCGATAGGCTGGATCAGGTAATCGGGCACTGGTCGATCCTCTACTTCGCCTCCTAAAGGGGCCGGGCTTGATACGGGGGTTAGGCGGATCGGCCCAGCGCGCCACGGAGTAAAGCCAGGCCGCGTTGCAGATCATTCGATGCAAAACCTTTGGTGTCTTGATCGCACGCCGAGTGGGAACCGACCACTTGGAGCAATTCCTGGGCATGGTTGGATAACTGGCGGATCAAATCTTCGATCCGGGCGTCATGCTCTTTCCTGGCCTCAGCCACTGCTTGCTGGACGTCGGCCAGTTCCAGGCCGGTACCCGAAGCATGTGGATCTTTGGTGAGCCACTGTGCGCCTGTGTACACAATCGCGTAGACCCGCCCATCCCGGTGAAAGAACTCCAGCGGGGTGGAGTAAAATTGCAGGCCAACGGTGCATATTGGCCGGGGCTCCGTAGCCGTACTCAACGCGCTTGCCACCTTTACGAAGGCGTCAGGATCGACGGCGGCCAGTTCCAGCAGCGTCCGCTTCAGACCTTCGGCGTTCCCGCTCACAACGACCTGATTAACGCGCTCAACAGCCTGCTCATAGGCATCGGACATGATGGCTCCGCAAATGATAAAGGCCCGCCGGAATGGCGAGCCTCTGAATTTGTGCTGTCTTCCCAGCTGCCCACCAAATCAACCCCAGGAGTCTTGAGAGCAAGGGCCTTCGGCTGCCGACGTTTTACGCAATCGCCGCACTGATCGGCTAGCGGCGTCCTGGCTCTCCCCGAAGGGTCCACCCAGGCAGTGGCACACCACAAAGTAAAAACCCCGCACTTGGCGGGGTCGGCCTGCATCACTGATACAGGGGCTGTACGTCATCCGTTGATCAACCTGAATGCGCTGCCAAAGCAGGACGTTACATGAAAATGAGGAAAGTTGGGATTGAAGAAACCGTCCCAGGGGATCAGTTAACGATCATCAGCCAGCAAGCATCGATGAATCAATCCTCCAGCCGCACCTCCAAGCAGAGGGACGACCCAGAACACCCAGAGCTGCGAGAGCGCCCAACCTCCCTGAAAAATGGCTACCCCTGTACTGCGGGCTGGGTTTACTGACGTATTAGTCACGGGAATACTGATCAAGTGAATCAAGGTTAGCGCAAGACCGATAGCGAGCGGGGCAAAGCCTGGTGGCGCCTTTTTATCGGTAACCCCGAGGATGACCAACAGGAAAAAAGCCGTCAGGACAAACTCTGTGACGACCGCCGACAGCAGGGAAAATCCACCCGGAGAATGCTCTCCGTAGCCATTGGTAGCAAACCCAGCAGTGACGTCAAAGCCAGCCTTGCCACTGGCAATCAAGTACAGGACAGCACCCGCAGCAATAGCACCAACAACCTGACTCACGACATAGGGAACAACATCTTTGACATTGATCCGCCCACCCGCAAGAAGGCCGATGGTGACCGCTGGATTAAAGTGCCCCCCGGATATATGGCCGACAGCATAAGCCATGGTTAGTACGGTCAAGCCAAATGCTAAAGCGACCCCCACAAAACCAATACCAAGCTCTGGAAATGCTGCAGCAAGAACGGCGCTACCACAACCACCTAACACGAGCCAAAAGGTGCCGAAAAACTCGGCAGCCAAACGCTTAGCCATCACCAATCTCCTTAGATTAATACCAAGGAGAGAAGACTAGCATTGCTTATTGATTGATGGGGTTTTTTACTATGCGGACTGACATAGACGCCCAGTCCTCGACTCGCACCGCTTTATGCCCGCAGAGCAAGGAGCCGGGGCTTTCGCCTTGATTCGCAGAGCGAACCCTTGCTGTATCTGCCGCATGCGTAACTGGTTGCAAGAGATAGATTCGAACCACCGACCTCCGGGTTATGAGCCCGGCGAGGTGACCACTGCGCTACCATGCAATGAAACAAAAAGCCCAGCGCTATGGCTGGGCTCTTATGTCCGGCCGTGTACCTTCTCACGCACCGAACCGCAGGTTAGAAGTTATCGCGGTCACTCGGTCACTGTCAAGCCGCTTCGCTCAAACGTAGGCCATGCTCCGTAAGAATCCCCTCCACCGCCAGGTGGGCCGCGTTTACTTGATCATCGAGCCACCGCTTGGTGATCGCGCGCCAGCGCCGCAGCGTCCGGTCGGGCGTACCGTCTACGTCCCAAGTGTGGATCTCGTAGAACGCTGGCGGTAAGCGATTCCGCCGCTCAGGAACGATCCACGCCATCACACACTTCGTTCGGAACAGGAAATGCGCCGGTGTGACAACGCGGGGCGTCAGGTAGGCCGCAGCATCCCGAACCTCATTGTCGTTGATGCTGAACTTCGCCACCAGCACCTGCCATTGTACCTCGGGCAACAGGCGCTTGAGCATCGCCCGGGTCATCGCGTCCTGGGTGGTGCGTTCCTCGGGTGACATACCGTCGTCGACGACATCCCGATCAAGCTCCGCGAACCCGGCCTTGTACTTGCGCTGCCAAGGCGCCTTGGCGGTACCGTCGTGCATCTCGATCGACATTATCCGCCCAATGCAGTGTCCTGCATCCTTGTAGATGGTCATGCGGCCCTCCGAATGCGCCGGGGTGGTGGGTTGTCGTCAAGACCGAGCATGGAACGCAGCAGCTCCTCAGCCGCCCTGTTCTTGCAATTGCCCTCTGTGACCCAGCGCTTGCAATACTCACCGAACTCAATATCACCGCGGAAGCCGTGCCAACTGGCGACCATATCCAGCAACGCGGCCATGGCCTGAGCGCCGCCGGCGGGCTCACCGATCAAGCCCTCACCAGCACGCTTCAGGAATTGGCGCTCATGCGGCAGCATGTCCTTTCGTGGTACAGCAGATCTAACCTTGCTCATGGCTTCGCACTCCAAACCGTCAAAACTAAATCCTTGGGCAGTCGCTTTCGGGCCTGCACCGATATCGCAGCTAGCCAGGACCAGTAAGCGTTTTCAGGGGTATGCCCGAATCCGCGCCACGGGAGCTGCGCTGACTCGCAGAAATAGCAGCCCTCGAACCGAGTGATTCGTGGCTTCGCTGGCCGGCCGCTGAACCCGACCTTGCTCCGCGCCAGCCAGCCCTCGACGGCCGGCCAGATGATGGCCTGCTCGGGCTTGCTGAATTCGCTCTTGCCGCCATTGGCCCAGACCTCCTTGAGCCCATAGTCTTGATTTGCCACCCACAGCACAAAGCCGGTGGGGAAGTGCTTCAGCTCGTACCCCTTGTGATGCCAGCCCCAGTCCTCTGGGAAGTCCCTGAGGCTATTGGCAATGCGCTCGGCTTCTGGGTAGCGCGGGTCCAGCGGGGCCTTTGGCGGGTCGCTCGGCATCTGCACAGGTGGGTGGCCGCTATTCACGTTCAGGTATTCGCGCTCGGTGGCTGGTGCACGCCGGCGCCAGCTTTTGAGGAAATTCGGCTGCCAGCTCATTTTGAAGCCTCCGCAGTAACAATTTCGCCTACAGCTTCGCATCCCACGGCAGACGCGGCCTGCAAAGGATTTTGCGAATCTTCGTATTGGGTGTATGTCAGGTCGCCAAACGGATTCTTCGAGGCCATTAGGCGTGCCCCATCCTGTGATACTTCGCCGAAAATGGACGACCCATTTCGACTTCTTCGTCGCTGGGCACCGCGCCTTTGAAGTCTACGAACCGGCCGTACTGCCCCTCCTGCTGGAGCAGGCAATCGCCAACCTTCGCGTGCCGGCACTTAGTCATCAGGATCTGCGTGACGCCGTTTTGGCCTTCCTCGGTGTCCATGTCGCGGTGCACCATCAAGATGCAGCTGGCGTCCGCCTCGATCTCGCCGGAGTCGCGCAGGTCGCTGGACTGAGGCTTCTTGCCCACGCGCTTGGTTGAATCGCGGTTGAGTTGCGCCAGCTCGGTCACCGGGATATCCAGCTCTTTGGCCAGCCGGAGCATGGCCTTGCTGATCTGGCCAACCTCTTCGGAGCGGCTGCGGCCGCGGGCGTCACCCTTGACCAGGCCCAGGTAGTCCACGACCACGCCGGCCAGGCCGTGTTCGCGCTGGCACTTGCGAGCTATGGAGCGAATCCGGGAAGGTGTGAGCCCTGGATCGTCGCTGATGTACAGGGGCGCCTCACTTACCCGCGTAGCAACCGCCGTCATGCGCGCCCAGTCGTCATCCGCCAGTTTGGCCGGGTTGTCCAGGCGGCGCAGGTGCACACCGCCAAGCGACGCGATGGTACGCACACCAAGTTCTTCTCCGGGCATTTCCAGGCTGAACACCAACCACGGTTTCCCGGCCTGGACCGCATTGTGCTGGGCGATCTGCAGGCCCAAGGTGGTCTTGCCGCTCCCTGGCAGCCCGGCAATGACCGTCACTTTTTTCGGGCGCAGGCCCTGCATCAACTGATCAAGGTCCGATAGGCCAGTGGTCTGCCACACCGGCGCGCGACCCTCGCGCTTGGCGTCGATGTTGTTCACCGCCGCCAGCACGTAGTGGCTCACCGGCTGGTAGTCCGGCATCTCGCCGTCCAGGTCGCGCAGATCGGCGGTGGCCTGCTGGGCCATGGCAATGATCTCGGCCACCGGCCGGTCATCGTGCGCGCTGTCGCGGATGACGTCGGCGACCGCCACCACCCTGCGCAGCGCCGAGCGCTCGAGCACAACGCGCACGAAGGCGTCAATGTTCGCCGCGCTGGGCGTGTTCTTCGCGATGTCGCCGGCGTAGGCCAGCATGCTGTCGCCATTAGGCAGCGTCGGGTGTTCAATACCGACCGTCACCGCATCCACAGCCAACCCTGCGGCATGAGTCGCCAGAATGGCGTTGTACAGCGCCGCATTCGCCAGGTCGTGAAAGTCACGGGTCTGCACCATGGCCAGCACATCGTCGACGTGCTGCGGGTACTGCATCACCACACCAAGCACCGCGTATTCAGCATCGATGCTGTAAAGCTCGCGACTCATTCGCCACCCCGCTTGGACTCACCGCGCAGCAGCCCGACAATGCCGCCACGATCACGCAGACGGTCGACGGCACGGTCACCCATACACTGGCGAAGGTCGACGACGCCGAGGTTGCTCACAACGATCGTAGGCAGGACACGCTCATAGCGCCCGTTGATCACCTCGAACAGCACCTGCCGCTCGAAGTCCGTGCCGTGCTGGGCGCCAATCTCGTCGATTACCAACAGGGTGGGTTCCATCAGGCCGGAATACACCTGCGCCTCGGTTTTGCCCTGGCCACCGAATGTTTCCTTGATCGACCGGATTACATCGCCGGCCGAAATGTACAGGCCGGTGGCGCCCTGGGCGGCGAAATTGCGAATAACCGCCTGCAGGATCCCGCAGGCCAGGTGCGTTTTTCCGGTGCCGACGGTGCCCAAGAGCATCACGCCGCGGCCGGCTTCGAAGTTCTCGGCGAAAGTCTCGACGTAACCGGAGGCCATGCTCCAGGTCTGGGCCTTAGCAACATCACTGTATGCATGCCAGGTATCCAGAGACTCGAGCTGAAAGCGTAGCGGGATCTGAGCATCAAGCAGCCGCTCGTTCAGCAGCCGCTGGCTATGATCCAAAGCGCCAGCAGAGCGGACCGTAATGTCCGCAGCGTGGCGGCGGTCGAAGTGGCAGCGCGGGCAGCCGTACCAGGCTGGTGCTGCGCCGAATTGCTCTACCAGCGCATCACCGTATTGGCCATGATCAGCGCAATCGCCGGCGCGGGCTTCGATTGTGTAGCGTGGTCGTGTGGTCATTGGCCAGCCCCTGCTATCCGGTAATTGCCATCGGCGCCCAGCTCAAGGCCGGCGGTATGGTCTATCAGGTGCAAGTCTGTATGCCGGGATGGCTTGTCAGTCCCAGCGCCAGCAGGAGGCCCCACGTCATCGTTCCACTTCTCACCATTGAGCCAGGTCGACGCCAGCGGCACGTATTGGCCATCGCTCTTGGTCCAGTCGTGCTGGAGGCGTTGTCTGCCGAGAGCAGTTATCAGGGTTTGGCGTAACTCTGCGTCCGGCTTCAGCTTCGCCCAGGCCTTCTTGGCGTCTTTGAGCGATCGCTTTTTCGGGTACAGCTTCCAGAACTGATCGAACCCTTCCATGGGGTCTGGTTTGCACAAAGGTGTAGGTTCATTGACTGGTTCAAAAGAGTGACTGGTTCTGGGGGCAGCTGCCGCCCTACCCCCTGGGTTTTCTGACGCCCCAGGTGGGTTTTCTGACGCCCCACCCCGGGCATCTGCCGCCCCATTCTCAAGGGTCAGATGAAAGACGTTTGATTGGTTCAGCTCACCGTTGCGACGAAACTCACGACGTAGCAACCCGGCCTTTTCCAACTCTCGAATATGAACCTTCACTGTCGAGCGGCTTATCTCGCATTGGTCGGCAATGTGCTGGTATGACGGCCAGCACTCGCCCTGGTCGCTGGCATTGTCTGCAAGCTTGATCAGCACCAACTTGCGCAGCGGATTGCCGACTTGTGTTTTCATAGCCTTGACCATCAATTCCATACTCATTGCAGCGTCACCCCACGGGCATTCACACGGCGCACCGCCTTCAACTGCGGGCGCTTGGCTGGCGCTTCGTCAGGCACGGCAAAACTGGCGCCGGTGAGGATCATCAACCGGCGTATTGCCAAATCCAGCCGGCGCTTGGCGCTGTAGCGCCGTTGCTTGGCCTTGCAGAGCCGTCCATAGGCTTCGTCGGTGAACGCCACGACACCGGCATAGCGCTCGTCGTGCGGCTTGATGCCGCGGAACCCCGGCTCCACCTCTCCGTGAATGGCGAAGTAACGCTCGTACTCGTGATTCAGCTCGCCACGGCGGCGTTTCACCACCAGGTGGGCTTGGGCGTGCAGGATGGAAAGCTCAATGATCAGCGACTGGAGCTGGGCCTTGATGTGCCTCGGTTTCATAGCGAACGCTCCAGACGCTGAATCAGCGTGCGCATCTTGCGTTTGGTATTGGTGGTCAGATAGCGGGCTGCCAACCAGCGGCTAAACGCAGCATCCGTGAAGCGCAGAACGCCACTGAACGCGGGGTCTTCCGGGTCGATGCGTTTGCGTGGCTCCTCGGGGTACGGGCGCCCGTATGCGGCGAAGTAAGTCGCGTACAGGGCATTCAATTCGCGGCGCAGGGAGTTGCGCTGAGTCTCAGCCTGCTGATATTTCACAGCGGCTTCGGCGATCTGCCCCATGATTTCTTCGTGGGTAAATTTCTTGCTCATAGGGGCGTCTCCGGATTGAATTTTTCGTAAAAGAACTGACCGTCCCAGGTCTTTTTCATGGGCAGTTTTTCGGCGATGTAGAGGTCAAAAAGCTTCTTGGTGCCTTCCTCAAGCATCACTGGGGCGTACTTAATGAAGGATTTGATTCCCTCGCCACTCACCGTGACCGGCTTCTCTGTGAGCCAATGCTTTTCGCGCGCGATGTAGTACACGCGATACTTGATTGATCGCTCAGGGTCGCGCTCAGCGTTGAAAATCCATTTGTTCTCAAGCAGGAAGGTGAGCATCAGTTGGGAGTTGACGCCGTTCAGACGTTTGGCGAACTGAGGAACCGTCTCGCCAGGCATGAACAGGTGCTCAAGCGCCTCGATCTTCTTGGCCTGCTGTTGGTTCTCCAGCGCCAGCGCAGCCTTCTGCTCGGCAAGATCGGCGGCGAGGCGGAGCGCACCGGGGAGGTCTTCGGGCAACATGACGCGGGGGCGGCCTTCCAGTTCTTGCCAGCGGTCGACCAGCGCGCCGGTGAACTCTGGACTGAGCTGAGCGACCACGACGAAGCTATCGCGCTTGCCCTTTTCGCCTGAGAAAACGTACTGCTCTACCGTCTGACCAAGGTGGTTTTTAACTTCCACCAATGGTGGGAGTTGAATCGCACCTTTCTCGGACAGTCGCTCAATGGTCCTCTTAACGCTGTCGTGACGAGCGTTAACCAGATCGGCGATTTCCTGCGACGACATCGTCAGGGCTTTGGTGGTGATCAAGTTCATCGGCCACCTCCGACGAGTACTGCGTTGTGTGCAGCACCTGAGTGACGGTGTGGCCAAAGGAAGTTACGGCTGGCAAAGGTGACCGCTTCCAAACGGCTTTCGATTTCCGTAGCCATCGGGTTGGTCCAGCCGCCAAGCGCGGGAACGACCTGAGACAGTAGGATCGATCGCAGTTCGTTAAACACAGATCGGGCCTCGTTCATGCGAGCCATTTCTTCGGTGCTAACGACTACATCGCTGAGAATTTCGCCCTCGATGATTTCGTGCGCGCCACGATTCGATGACATCGCATTTCGCGGCGCGCGCTTTCCTTGAATTACTGCAGGAGACAGATTCATGCGAAGGCCCTCGACCGGGTGTCGCGGCGATAAACGCGGCGGCGGGTACGGGCACGCTCAACCAATCCCGCGGCTACGCCGGGGCCGACGTATGCCAGATGCGCGTTTGTCATGAGCATGCTTTTGGGCACCCATGCGTACTGGCCAGCGGGCAATGCGCGAGGCGCGCGACGGGTACGCGGGATGTGCAGGTCCAGCAGTGCCATGGATTCGGCTGCTTCTTCCTGAAGCCGTTTGCCGTTCTCGCAAAGCGGGACCGGCTCGCCTGGACGGATCTGATTCCAAGCAAAACGATCTGCCAGGATCTCGTTGACGAAAGAGAGGACCCGATAACACTTGTCGTGAACTTCCGGGTCCTTAATGGCCCACAAGTCGAAACCGAAGTGGTTGTCGACCTTGTGTCCAATCTCGTGCTGAACGATGAATGGATAGATTTCATCGTCGCGGAGCTGGGACCAGTCGATCTCTGGACGCTGGACAGCGCGGAGCCGGCCTGCATCTACACTGGCCGCGAGTTGGATGACTATCCTCTCCTGCAGGTGTGGCGTATCGACAGAGGCGTCTTCGTGCACGGCAAGGCCGAAGGGGTTAAACATTCCCCAAGCGCCGCCTAATTGTTCGAAGGTCGAAAGGCCAAGACAGCAGCCCGCCTGCTTAGCGAGTTCAGCGAGTTGACGGTATTGAATGCGGCCCAGCCGCAGGGTGGTGTCGGTCCTCATTGCGCCGACTCCTTTTTAAAGCTGTGTTGCATCCGGCGTGAACCGGTGGTATTTTCTGGCTGCGACATTATTTCGTCCTCCTAAGACGAATGCAGTGCTAAGCTCTTGCTCTAACAAGTGCTATTGAAAACCCGCCCCTATAGCGGGTTTTCTGCTTTCTGGGATTCAGAAAGTCAGAATGGGGGTGGTCGCGCTAAGGCGGTCCTGTGATTCGAATGTTCGTGCAGTTATCGATATTCAAAATTTCATCCTTTCAAAAACACTGTTCGTGCAGCCAGTGGTTTAAAGATATCTGTAGTATCACAGCAAACGTGCGCCAGAGAGCGACCAGCCCTACCGAAACACCCTAGCGGCCAGGAAACTTGCTTAATTCCACGGCTTTAACTGAACCGTCTTCCGCCTGTTCCACAAAAATGGTCCTACCCGCTCTCAGCGCATTCGCCAGCGCCGGGCCAGTGCATCCCATCAGCTTCGCAGTGGGAAGGCGGCCGTTCTCGGCTATGAATTCCGAAAGCGGGAATACGCGCACCGGCGGCATAGTCATCACACCCCTCCAGAAACACTGGATGCCTAAACAGCGGAACCAACCACCTGAACTGATCGTGATGATCGGCGTATCGTTTGATTCATGGTCGCAGCGAGCTGCGCCGACTCCCTCGGCTTCTGCTTCCTGGAAACGCTCCACGGAAGGTCAGGACGAACGTCAAACCGAGTTACGGCTCCGCCGGTCGCCTCCTCAATCGCCAGCGCTCGTTCCGCAGTTATTGATCGATCACCAGCGAGTAGCCGCGACAGATACGACGCGCTGATCCCCAGTTGAATGGCTAAACGCTTTCTGCCACCTCGGGGAAGCTCGTCTACGTAGTTCGAGAGCTCCATTGATGTTTACCTATTGGAATACTTGGTACGTAGATTAACCAGTTTACTTACCAAATCAAGGTAATTTCCCTCATGGGAAACAAAAGGTATAGTTTTGGTATGGACATCAAAGAAATACGCAAGCTACGGCTCAAACAGCTGATCAACCTGAAATTCGGCGGGGTCATGGCTCGCCTCGCTGAGGCGATCGGGCGGCAGTCGTCATATGTCGCGAGGATTCTTTCGGACAATCCCGATCACGGTAGGAATATCGGGGAAAAGCTTGCTCGCCAGATTGAAGAAGCTTGTGATTTGCCCTACAGATATCTCGATGCGCCTTTTGACGCTGAATTCTTTCCTGACGGAAATGGGTGGTCGGTGACGGGCGCGACGGACCAAAACACCCACGCACATCTCGATACGAATACCCCCGAGGCTGCCGATGCATCGCTCCTAATCCCTAAGATGGATGTCAGGATGGACATGAGCGAGTGGGAGCAGCGGCCCAATTTCGACAGGATGATCAGTTCAATTGGCCTTCATAAGAACTGGATTCGGATGAATCTGCAGGTTTCGGACCCAGGAAACCTCCGGGTAATAACGGCTACAGGCAATAGCATGGAGCCCATGATCATGCACGGGGATCTCCTCCTCATTGATATCGGGGTTCGGTCGTTCAAGCAGGACGGCGTCTACGTGCTGGGCATCGACGGGCAGAGAATGGTGAAGCGGGTTCAAAAGGTGCTGGACGGCTTGCGCATCCTTTCTGACAACCGCATCTATCCGGAAATGATTATTCCAGAGGGTCGTCGGGACGAGATTGAGTTCTATGGCCGGGCTGTTTACACATGGACCGGAACGAACCTTTAGCAGTCCTGATTACTTTCCTGACAAAAATCCCGCTTCGGCGGTTTTTTTTTGCGTGGCACTTTTCCAAAAGGTATTGACGTAAGTTTTCCATTTGGTACTCTCTGCTCCATCGCATTCACGCATGGAGCTTCAAGCATGAACCTCACCACCATCACCGCAGGCGCCTGGACTGGGTTTCTCGGGAAAGGTCTTGCCCCTCGCGAACTGGAGGCTACTGCCTACGCAGCCAGCGATCTAACCGCAAAGGAAATCGCACGCCTGATGGGGATCACTCCGAAATCAGTTTCGAAGCGACTGGATGATGCGCGTTTCAAACTCGGCGCCCGAACTGTTCGTGGCTTGGTCATGGAAGCCTTCAAGAGCGGACTTATAGCGGCGGTTTCCTGCGCGGCGCCAGCAGATCCTGACCCACAACAGGACCGTGATCAGGACCATCAGGGCGTGTTCCTCGCCTGAATGCCAAGGCAGCGGCGAGCCCTTTCGCGGAGAGGGTTGTCCGGTGCTAAGCACCATAGGGCCAGGATTGGTTGGGCGGGGCCAGGCTGGGTTCGGCCAGGCAAGGCAAGGGCTGTTTACAGCGGTCTGCCCGTTCGATGAGCCGGCTTTCCGGTGGCGATAGCTGCCATGAGGCGGGTCGAGGTCCGGCTGGGCTTGGCGTGGCGGGACAAGGCGAGGCGTGGCAAGGGCTGTAATCAGCGTTCAGCCACTTCTCGCGAGGTGGTTGAGCGGTGCGGAAGCACTACGCGGCAGTGTCCGGCGCGGTCGGCTAGGGCTCGGCGCGGTAGGGCATGGTGTGGCACGGCAGTGTTTGGCCGGGCAAGGGCTGATATCAGCGTAATGCCCCTTCGCAGAGGGGGTATTGCGGTGCGAAAGCAACATCCCGACGAGTCTCGGCAAGGCTGGGCGTGGTTCGGCAAGCGGGGTATGGCCGGGTCCGGCGTGCCAAGGGCTGCAAAGCAGCGTTGAGCCGCTTCTCTGAGGCGGTTCAGCGGTGACAGCGGTCATCATTGGGCTAGGTGAGGCGGGGCTTGGCACGGCAAGGCATGGGCTACAGCGTAGCGGCCAGCACCTTCGTAGAGGGTGCTTTCCGGTACTGAGTACCTTGGCGCGCAGAGGCGAGCAGAGGCTAGGCAAGGCGGTGCCAGGTTAGGCAAGGGCTGAAACAGCGTAATGCTCATTCCCAGAGTGGGCATTACGGTGCGAAGGCGCCATTTCGAGAGGCTATGTTGGGCTCGGTAGTGCTCGGCCAGGCAAGGCAAGGCAAGGCAAGGCAAGGTTAGGCAAGGGCTGGATGTTCCAGCGCACTGTCCACCAATCCGTGGGCAGTGCAGTAAAACAACCATCAGTGGAGACATCGCAGTGCAAACCATCAAACTGAAACTCATTGGGCAATCGCCCCTTCTGATGCACTCTGATCGCTTCAGCAATCCGCTGGATAAAGCGACCAAGGAACACAAGGTTCTCACCAGCAAGCGCAAAAAACTTGATGAAGACCACGAACTGATTGCCAAGTCAGAATGGATGGGTTCGCTGTATCACGATGCCGAACTGGGTCCTTTCGTGCCCGGCCAGAACATCAAGTCCGCCTTGGTCGGTGCTGCCAAAATCCAACGGCTCGGTGCAAGTTTCAAGCGCGCGGTACTGGTGCTCGACGACCGTTGCAAGTTGGATTACTTTGGCCCCAAAGATCCCGAAGGAATGTTCGCTAATCCTCGGTTCGTGGACTCACGCAGTGTAGTGGTGGGCACTTCTCGATTGATCCGCTATCGCCCTAAGTTCCAAGACTGGTCGACAACCGTCGATGTGATGTTTTCGCCTGAAATGATCGAGCGCGACGATGTTATCCGGGCCGCCGAGAACGCAGGTCTGTTCGTGGGGCTTTGCGATTATCGTCCCGAGAAAGGCGGCTCCTTTGGCCGCTTCAGCGTCGAGGTGATCGAATGAGCCGTCCTACCCTACTGCCGGAGTGGCGCCAGGCCGCCAACGATATTGCCGAGGGCTTCAAGTACGGCGATCTGATCACGCTCGATTGGTTGCGGGAAGCCTTCCACCTGGATGAGCCGAAGACGATCGAAGGGTTTCGCGCATTCCAGTTTGCGTTCCTCAGCAACATGGATTCTCTGCGCCAGGAACTGCTTCAAGAACACCGCCTGCTATTGACCAGTGTTCGCGGCGTTGGATATGAGCTGATCGAGCCGAACGAACAAGTTGAAACAGCCTGGCAATCAACCTTCGTCAAAGTGAAGCGGGAACTTACCAAACTGGCCGGCGCCATTCGCCATATTCGTTATGACGAACTGAGCGATGACAAGCGACGCGAACATGCAGATGCACAAGCAAAACTTTCGGGCATTCATGCTTTTGTTCAGCGCGAAGGCAAACGCAAGCAGAGCCTACTGAAAATTAGCTGATGTAGTAACCAAATTTATTGGACTGCCAAGTTATCCGGCCGGGCGGAGCCTTGCCTAAAGGATGGAGGTGTACATGCTTCTTTTAACACGTCGCCCAGGCGAGAAAGTTGTTATCGGTGGTGAAATCACCGTAGTCGTGGCCGGGGTGAATGGGCATCAAGTACGACTGGGTATCCAGGCGCCGGCGGGAGCGACCGTCGACCGTGAAGAGATTCATCTGCGCCGCACGGCCTCATTGGTTCCGCTTGAACCGGTGCCAGCCAGCCAGGCCGAAGACTTCGATATCGACGAGCACATACGCCTTGCTGCCGATGCCCGCCGGTACCGCTGGCTTCGTGACGTGGCCTGGGATACCACTCGCCAGGATCTGGCGCTGCGCGACCGGCATCAAAACATGCTGATCGAGGATGAACTCGACGCCGAGATCGACCGCGCAATGGCGGCCTACCCTGGCGAATCCGTGGGGGTGGCGAATGCCTAACAGCACCTATAACTCCCGCTCGGCGGACAAATTTGTCGTTCGGCTACCAGACGGCTTGCGTGAGCAAGTCGAGCATCTGGCGCGCGAGGATGCCACCAGCATGAACACGCTGTTCATCCAGGCCACCAAGCTGCTGGTCAGCGGGCGAGCACGCCAGGCCCTACTGCTTGACGCACTCGAGCAAGCGGTCATGTCCGGCAAAGATCCCGTCAAGGCGTATATCCAAGCCAATCCAGAAGGCTACCCGGCAGAACTTCTAGCCCGGGGCCGCGGCACCTTCGTGGATGAAGGTGTGCGGGCATCGTATCTGGTGTTCTTAAGCGGTTTCCGGGCAGCCCAGGGGATCGAGCCATGACCCTCGCCCAACGCCTGCTTGCCCTATGGGCCGCCCTGCAACGCCGGGAAACGACCTTCACCCAGGTCATGGCCATGGCGGCCGAATGTGGCATCGATGGCCGGCAGGTGCTGGTCGACCACTTCCTGCGCCAGCCTGATCTTTCGCTGGCCGGTCTGGAGGCCTGACCCATGTCCATCATCTTCCCGCAGGGCGCCACCATCATGCTCAAAAAAACCGACGTCGAAATCCTGGACGAGCGCTTCGTAGAGCTTGGCCAGGCCCTGCAATCGAATGCCACCATCGGCGAACTGACGAAGCTGGCCATGGCCTGCGGCCTTCGCCTGCAAGTGCGTATCGTGCCAGAAGGAGGCGCCGATGATGAGCAAGAATAATTCCGTGACGCCCAGCCGTGACACCAAACCGAGCGGCATGGTCGTGCTGCCATTGGCCCTAGTCGTGCGCTGGCGCGCCGGAAATTTGACCGCCACCGACAGCGCCGTGATCGGCAAGGCGATTGATGATCCGCTTGCTCCCCTGCCCCTCATGTCCGACCTGAACGTCGAGCTCGAGGAGGAAGTGGAGCGGCTGCATCAAGACCTTGGCCGACTGCGCGAGCAGGCAACGAATCTGGACGCGGTACCCGCCCATCTGGCCCTGTATGCCCAGGACATGTTCGACCTGCTTCGCCTGATCAACGTCAAGTGCGGCGGGCTGGCTGCTGTCGTCTCCCACGGCGGCGAACCCTCAGACCAAATGTGGGCTGAGCATGACGATGCCCTGGATGCGATCTGGCCTTTGATGGCGAAGGTGCGCAAGGCCGAGAAGGCCGCCGGCGGGAGCGTACGGCCATGAGCGACGACAAAGCCCACTTTGCCGGCCCCTGGTTTTGGATCTGCGTGCGCGAGTCCATCGAGGCCGGGCTCATTCAGGAATGGCTGCGCTTGACCGGGCACCGCCTGGCGCGCAGCGATATCGAGCGCATGGTCGATGAAGCCACCGGCTACGCCGATGATGTGGCCCGCGAATACTTGGCGCACGTAAAGCAGGTGATTTACGACATCGTGCCGCATCCGGCGGCGCCAGGGGTGACGCCATGAAAACGCACACTGCCCACACCAACATCACGACCTACACCGCCACGGTGTCCGAAGCGGATGTCACGCGCGCCTTGTGCGGCCTGCTGGCCCAACTGCACGGGTTGAACTTGGACGAGCCAGGCGTGCGTATCCGTGGCTATCACAGCTCGGAAGATACCTCGACTGGCTACAAGCACTTCTGGAAGATCGAGGTGATCGTGGACCATTCTCTGGAGGCACGCCCACATGCAGATGAAGCCTAAGCATGCCGAACGGTTGCAAGAGATCGCTGCGCTTCCCCACTTGAGCCCACGAAGCCAACTGATCATTGCTCGGCGGATGGCCAGGGTGTACGTGGCCGAAACAGAGTGGGGCAGCAGCCTGCTTAACGCCGCCCTGAGGAAGGCAAAAGCTGGGTTGCCATTCACCGAGAAGCGAGTGGCGCACCTCAAAGAAATGCGCGAAGAGCTGCGTGACGACTATGGGAGCAGCATGGTCGACCTGGCCGACTGGCTGTATTCGGTCGACCGCGACATCACAGCCCTTTATGGTTTCGATGGGATATGCGACCTATTGGAGGTGAACCCTGTACACCGGGCGGAAGTGCTCGAGTACGCCGAGGACAAATCCAGGGCGATATCGGCGATTGCCTTCGTTTCCGGCCTTGAGGAAAGCGCCAGCAGGCAGTCGGGCCGTCATCCCGCTGATTGGAAGGATGGCCCACTGTTCAACCTCTTCATGCGCAAATTCCAGCAACTGATGCTGGATGAGACCAACGCGCTCCCCGACCCATTCGCGCCCGGCGGGCCGTTCTACGGCGTGCCGACCTATCACCAGCACCCGGACGGCACCATGGTACGCGCTACGCCAGCACTGACAGTGCATGACGGTGCCGACAGCAAGGTGGTGGCCAGCAGGTCGGGGCGGCGAAGCAAGTCAGAATCGGGCGCTGGCGCGACAGTTTCTAGCATCAACCACAACCTGACGCGTCAGGACTGAGGTTCACCATGGCAAAAGTGATCGCCGAAATTACCATGCGCCTACCTCGGCTGATGGAGGTCAGCGAGTACCGCAAGCTCCGGTACGCCGGCGGAAAGCCCAGTGTTCAGCAGATCAAGAAGTGGATTGATGAAGGCGAGCTGGTTGGCGAGGTCCGGGGCGGGATGTACTTTGTTGATCTTCACGCGGCCTGCCTCGGCTCCAACGACCCACTACTGGCCCAGATGCTGGATATAGGTTGATATGTCACCGCGCCCACGCAAACCGACCAATCGGAAGCTGCCGCCGAACCTGTACCCGAACGGCAAGTATTTCCGGTACAAGAACCCCATCACGGGGAAGATGACGAGCATCAACGAGTCGCTGGACCGCGCCATTCACTTGGCCAAGGCCGCCAACGCCAAGCTGGCCCCACTAATGACTGACAACGGGGCCATGCTGGAGACGATCACGGGCGACCGCCTGCCGAACATGAAGCTACTTATTGACCGGTTCGAGGTTGAATGGCTGCCTGAGCGGGGTTATGCGAAGGGCACGCTCGGTGAGATCGGCTACAAGATCGAGCGGTATCGCAAGGACCTGGGCGACCGGCTAGTGGGCCAGATCGATGTAATGGAGGTGGCCAAGTATCTGGATCAGTTCAGCAACAACGCCTACACCAAGCATCGCGGCTTGCTGGTGAACGTCTTCGCCTTCGCGGTAGCAAAAGGTATGGCCGAGCGGAACGTGGCCGAGCTTACCTTAGTGAAGAAGGAAGGCGAGAAGAAGCGCCAGCGGCACACCATGGAGGGGGTTCAAAAGATCCTCGATGCCGAAACCACGCCCGAATGGCTCAAGCGCGCGATCAAGCTGGGTCTGACCAGCCTCCAGCGCCGTGAAGATATCGTGACCTGGAAGAAGTCTGCGGTGGATCTGGAGGCGAACACTATCAAGGTGTCGCCCGGGAAGACTGAAGCCTACGGAAACCCCGTACACCTAAAGATCACCATGGGTAAGGCGCTGCGCGAAGTAGTGATGGAGTGCATGAAGTCTCCGATCCTGTCGCCCTACCTGATCCACTATCGGCCCCGGGCGCGGCGGAAGGAACAGGTGGACGCGAAAGAGCACTGGACGGCTGTCACCCCCGACTATCTATCGAAAGGCTTCCGAAAAGCCAGGGATGAGGCACATGCCTACGACTACCTGCCAGCCCACGAACGACCAACTTTTCACGAGATACGGGCGTTGGGTTCCTGGCTCTATGAGCAGCAGAAATTCTCTACCGACTATGTTCAGGCGCTCATGGGGCACGCAACTCCCGAAATGACCGAGAGGTACCAGGACGGGCACGTAGTGAAGGAAATCCGGTACGTCGAGGTGAAGGCAGATCTGGCAATCTGACGGGCGGTAGGAGACGCGTTGACAGCGTCTGCGCGGTGGGGGTTTTGCAAAAGTTTTGCAAAAGTTTTGCAAAAACAAAAGGGCGACCAGTTGGGATCGCCCTTCAATCGCCCGGAAACCGGGGCTTTAAGCTGGTAGGCACAATTGGACTCGAACCAACGACCCCCACCATGTCAAGGTGGTGCTCTAACCAACTGAGCTATGTGCCTGCTGTGGCGCGGCATTCTACGGCTTTTTCGGGCGCTGTCAACGAGCAGTTGCGCCAGGGGGCTATTGGGTGTGCTGGGCGTTCAGTGAACTGAACAACACCTCGCCCCCTTCGCTGCTGTAACCGGTGTTGTCCTGGGTATACACACCAGCCTTGAAGTACAGCGCTTCACTTTTCCAAGTTGAATTAAGGCGCGTACGGTAGGCCTCGCCATGTGCTCCCACAGACAAATCGCCGGCAGTGCCGAGGTGGATCATGTACTGGAAACGGCTGTTCATCGGTACGTCGTCAGCGACGGTAATTACCTGCGCTTCCGACTGGCTGGGCGAGCGCCGCAGTTTGGCGACGACTTTGCCGGTCTGGCGGCTGTCGCTGTATTGGTACTCGAGCTTTAGCAGCGGCTTGGTGCTTTCATAACAGTGGATTTGCCCGATCACCACCCTGCCCGAAGACGGCACTTTACTCACTTTCACGGTGGCGCGTAGCAGGTTGTTGGCCTGAGTGAATTTCCAGTTGCGCAGGGAGCCATCTTCGAAGGTTTCGCGTAATTCGGTGCGCGGGTATATGGCATTGGCCGTTTTGCTCCCAGTGACGGGTGCCCAGAAAAACAGTTTGCCTTCTTTCGAGTTGAAGTATTTATCGCTGTAACCCGACACCAACCGGGACGTGGCGATCGTTTTCGGAGGGCTGCCAACTGGGATGCTGAGGTTCCAAACCGCGAGGTCGATCATGGGTGAGCGATGCCTTGTATAAGAGCTGTATAAGGTATCCCTTTAAAATGGGGGCGGTCATCCAGATCAAACGAGACAGGTTTTATAGAAGCTGGGCTCAAAATTTAAAAACTATTTTTCATCTCCGAGTAAAAGCCTTTTGCCACCCTGGCAAAAGGCTTTTACGCTCCAGGCCTCTGGCCATCGCGCTTTGCTGGGCAAATACCGTTCGTCGGCAATGCGGTGAGGTTTTCTGAACGGGCACACACATGCCGGGCTAGAGCGCTTTTTTGCGAAGCGTTCACCCCTGCGCCGGGCCACGTATACAGGCCAAGCCGGTAATGAACAGCGATACCAGGCGGTGGGCGCAACTGAGTCGCAGCCATTGGGCAGGCCATAGCCGTGGCGAGGTTGCCCCCGGGGCGTCAGCCGAAAAGCCAATACCCCACAAGGGTGAACACCAGCACGGCCAGCACCGGGCGGGCGATGCGATACCCCTTGGGGTACTTGCGCTTGAACTGCTTGACATGGCCGCTGATGCGGTCGCTGGAGCGCTTGCTCCAAGCGTAGGCCTGGTTGATGCCACCCACGCGCTCGTCGTCGAGGTTCTGCGGGGCCGTGGCACGGCCAAGAAACGCGCTGACGCGGCGGTTGAGGCGGGTTATCAGGCGGTTCGACAACGGCCGCTCGATGTCACAGAACAAAATCACGCGGGTGTGCTCGGTTTCGTTCTTTACCCAATGCACGAACGTCTCGTCGAACATGACGTCTTCACCGTCGCGCCAGGCATAGGCCTGGCCGTCCACATAGATACGGCAGGCATCTGAGTTCGGTGTGCTCAGGCCCAGGTGGTAGCGCAACGAACCGGCGAATGGGTCGCGATGTGGGTTCAGGTGGCTGCCACCGGGCAACAAGGCGAACATCGCGCCCTTCACATTGGGAATCGAGTTCACCAGCTCGACGGTTTTCGGGCATAGGGCCTCGGCGGAAGGCAGCGCCTTGTCATACCACTTCAGGTAAAAACGCTTCCATCCCTTCTTGAAAAACGAACCGAAACCAGCATCGTTGTTTTTTTCCGCGGCGCGAATATAGCCTTCGTCGAACAAATGCATGGCTTCTTCACGAATCACTTGCCAGTTGTTCTTGAGCACGTCGAGTTCGGGAAAGCGCGCGCGGTCCAGGTAAGGCTTGGATGGCACCCCGGAAAACACATACATCAGGGTGTTATAAGGCGCGAACAACGCCGAATGGTTGACGAATTGACGCAAAACCGGCAAGCGTGCCTTACCGCGCAAGTGCACGTACAGGATGCTGCCGACGAACAGCAACAGCACCAGGGCCTTGGCGGCGAACGAGAGGGTCATGCGGGGCTCCTCCAAATGGGCAGTGCGGCATCATAAACCTGAAACGCCCTCGCCAAAACCTGCCATTGAGCACTGCAATTGCTCCAGCTCATGGTTTTTCCTCTTCTTGGTCCAAAGCCGCGCCCCCTGGCCCGCCAAGGTACCAGCCCAGCACTGCCCAAAGGGCGGCGCACCCAGCACCGATCAATGCCACCAGCCAGGCGCCCTCGCCAAGCGAGTCGAGTAGCGTCTTGGCCCAACCGCTGAGCGCATCGCCGGCGCGGTATACCACGGTATCGATGAAGTTCTTGGCCTTGTATTTGGTCTGTGCATTCAACGGCGCGAAGAGCATTTCCCGCCCCGGGCGGATGAACGCATACTCGCCGATGCGGCGCACGATCATCAAGCCGGCCAGCATGCCGAACGTGGGCAGCAGCGCAAGGCCGATAAAACCTACGCACATCACCACGGGCACCCCTGCCAGCAATATCCGCGGCCCCAGCCGCTGGGCGAGGCGGCCAGTGAGGAACAACTGCGAGAGCAGCGCACCGGCCTGCACGATCACATCGAGCACACCGAACACACGCACTTGTTGGTCACGGCTGGCGAAGCGCTCGGCGACCACCCTGGCCTGCTCGAAATACAAGAACGTGCTTACGCTGGCCAGCAACACCACGAACGCGCACATCGCCAGCAAATACGGCGAAGCCAACACGGTGGCCACACCACTGAACGGGTTGCCTGCCACCGGCTGCCGGGGGCTCTGCGCCGGCGCAGCGCCAGGCCGCCCTGCCCCGCCGGTTTCGCGCCAGCGCATCAGATACTGTTTAAGCCACAACGCCAACCCCAATAGCACGGCACTGCCCAGCGCCAGCCCGCTGGCATCGAGCAGGCCCACCAGCGCTGTGCTCAAGGCCGGCCCGCACAAACCGCCCACACTGGCGCCGGCGGCGATGAAGGCAAACAACCGGCGGGCCTGGGCGGCGTCGAACACATCGGCCATCAAGCTCCAGGCCACCGACACCACGAACAGGTTGTACACCGAAACCCATACGTAAAATGTGCGCGCCAACGTCACATCGCCGCCACGCCAGGCGAATAGGGCGGCGAACCCCACCAGGTTCAGGCAGAAGAACCCGTAGGCCCAGTCGATGAAGCGCAAGCGCGGCACCACCGAATTGAGCCAAGCGAACAGCGGCACCGCCACCAGCATGGCGACGAAAGTGGCGGTGAACAGCCACTGCAGGTTCTGCACCCCCGCCTGCACGCCCATGGCCTCGCGAACCGGGCGCAGCATGAAGTACCCGCTGAACAGGCAGAAAAACAACGTGAAGCCGGCCAGTGCCGGGGTGAGCTCTTCGCTGCGGGCGCCCATCGCACGCGCCAGGCGAGTAGCAATAACCGCCATGGCCGGGCCCCTCAGGCGAACACCTGGACGATGCGCGCACGCTGGGCGGCATCGGGCAACGCCCCCTGCCCAGCCAGCAGGTTGTCGAGCATGTAGCGAGGGTTCGAAGTGGCCGGAATCACTACCGTCACCGCCGGGTTAGCCAGCACGAACTTAAGCATCAACTGGGCCCACGAACTGGCTTGCAGCTCAACCTGGGCCCACGCGGGCACCGGCTGGCCCTGCACCTTAGGGAACAGGCGCCCGGCGCCGAACGGGCGGTTGGCGAGCACGGCGATGCCTTTGTCGGCGCACAACGGCAACAGGCGCTTCTCGGCATTGCGCTCGCTCACCGAGTAATTGAACTGCACGAAATCCACCGGCTCCTGGCGCAGCAGCTCGGCCAGCCTGTCCTGGGCCGACTCCAGGTAATGGGTGACGCCGATGTATCGGACCCGCCCCGCGGCCTTCAACGCACGCAAGGTCGCCAGGTGGGTTGCCGTATCGACAAGGTTGTGCACTTGGACCAGGTCGATGCGCTCGGTTTGCAGCGCCTCGAAGCTAGCCTCGATTTGCCTCGCGCCAGCCTCCTGCCCACTGGCGGACACTTTGGTCGCTAGGAATACCCGGTCGCGCAGCCCAGCGCTGTGCACCAATTCGCCGCTGGCCGCTTCGGCCTGGCCGTAGCTGGGGGCGGTGTCGATCAGCCGCGCGCCACCACCGACGAAGGCTTGCATCACCTCCCGCAGCGGTGCCATGGCCGGGCCATCGTTGGGGTTCACATCGAAGGTTCGCGAAGTACCCAGGCCGATGATCGGCAGGCGCTCGCCGCTGGTCGGTATCGGCCGCTGGATCAATTCGGCCCCCCAAGCCGCGCGCGATAACAAAGGGTGGAGGGCGGCCGTGGCGGTAGCCATCTGGATAAGCTGGCGGCGGGTGGGCATCACGGGCCTCGCGGGGTCAATTCAGGGCTGAAGCTCCTGCTCGGTGAACAGGTCGGCGAATAGCATACTGCTCAGGTAACGCTCGCCGGAATCCGGCAGGATCACCACCAGGGTCTTGCCCTGCATCTCAGGTTTTTCCGCCAGGCGCACCGCGGCGGCCATGGCCGCGCCGCAGGAGATGCCGCATAGAATGCCCTCTTCGCGCATCAACCGCAGGGCCATGCTCTTCGCATCCTCATCAGTCACTTGCTCGACACGGTCGACCAGCGACAAGTCGAGGTTTTTCGGTACGAAGCCGGCCCCGATGCCCTGGATTTTATGTGGGGCGGGCTTGACCTCAAGCCCCGCCAAGGTTTGGCTGATCACCGGCGAGCCCACCGGTTCCACCGCCACCGACACGATCGACTTGCCGCAGGTGTGCTTGATATAGCGCGACACCCCAGTGATCGTGCCGCCGGTGCCGACACCGGCGACCAGCACATCCACCGCGCCGTCGGTGTCCCGCCAGATTTCCGGGCCCGTGGTTTTCTCGTGGATGGCCGGGTTGGCCGGGTTGTCGAATTGGCCCGGCAAGAAGTACCGCTCGCTGTCACGGGCCAACTCCTCGGCCTTTTCGATCGCGCCCTTCATGCCCTTGGCAGGCTCGGTCAGCACCAACTCCGCACCCAACGCCTTGAGCACCTGGCGCCGCTCCAGGCTCATCGAAGCGGGCATGGTCAGCACCAGTTTATAACCACGGGCGGCAGCTACGAACGCCAAGCCAATGCCGGTGTTGCCCGAAGTGGGCTCGACGATGGTCATGCCAGGCTTGAGGCGGCCGCTGCTTTCGGCGTCCCAGATCATGTTCGCGCCGATCCGGCACTTGACCGAATACCCAGGGTTACGCCCCTCTATCTTGGCCAGAATGGTGACGCCACGTGGCGCGATGCGGTTGATCTGCACCAATGGGGTATTGCCGATGGAGTGGGCGTTGTCGGCATAGATGCGGCTCATGAAGAGGTCCTTGTGCGTTGTGCGGTTCGTTGCAAAAGGGTAAGCCCGCGCCGAGCCGGGCGTCCAGTGGTCGAACGTCTGACACGCCGCGTAGTCCATCTATCCATATAACCTGGAAGCTCGCCGATGAAACGTCGCTATAGCTGGCCGTTGTGGACCCTCGCCCTGATCGTCGTGTTACTGGTCGTGCTGCACCTGACATTGCCTATACTGGTGCGTAACTATCTCAACGATAAACTCGCCGACATGGGCGCCTACTCCGGCCATGTCACCGACGTAGACCTCGCGCTGTGGCGTGGGGCCTACCGCATCAATGGGCTGAAGATCGTCAAGCGCGACGGCCAGGTACCCGTGCCGCTGCTCGATGTGCCGATGATCGACCTTTCGGTAAGCTGGCACTCGCTGTGGTACGACCATGCCGTGGTGGCGGAAGTCACCTTCGCCAGCCCGGTGCTGAATTTCGTCGACGGCGGCAAGAACAACGAAAAGGACAGCCAAACCGGTGAAGGCACCGACTGGCGGGCGCAGATGGACAAGCTGGTGCCCTTTACCCTCAACGAGGTTCGGGTGAACAACGGCACCATCGCCTTTCGTAACTTTCACTCCAAACCGCCGGTGGACCTGAAAGCCACCGAGATCAACGCCAGCCTGTTCAACCTGACCAACGTGGAGAACCCCAAAGGCTCGCGCGATGCGCGCTTCGAAGGCAACGCGAAGTTGTTCGGGCCCGCAGCCTTGGATGCCCGCGCCACCTTCGACCCGATGAATAATTTCGAAGACTTCGACTTCCGCCTGCGTGTCACCGGTGTCGAGTTGCGCCGGCTCAACGATTTCGCCAGCGCCTATGGCAAATTCGACTTCAACGCAGGCTCCGGCGATGTGGTGGTCGAAGCCCAGGCGCGCAAGGGCATGCTCACCGGTTACATCAAGCCCCTGTTGCACGATGTGGACGTATTCAACTGGCAGCAAGACGTCGAGGACCGTGACAAAAGCTGGTTCCGCTCGGTTTGGGAAGCGTTGGTCGGCGGCTCGGAAACCCTGCTGAAAAACCAGCGCAAAAACCAGTTCGCCACCCGCGTAGACCTGTCTGGCAGCGTGCACCAGCAAAACATCAGTGCGTTCGAAGCGGTTCTACAAATATTGCGCAATGGTTTTGTCCAAGCCTTCAATGCACGCTACGAGCAGGCACCGCCGCAACCGTGACGGGCGTGCAGCTTGGCCAGGCCACCAGGCGGCGCTGAAATCCCCCCCGGCAGGGGTTATCATCGCAGCCATTACCGGTACCGCATGAGGACGAGCAATGAAATTCGAAGGCACCCCAGCCTACGTCGCCACCGATGATCTGAAGCTTGCGGTAAACGCGGCCATCACTTTGCAACGGCCGCTGTTGGTCAAGGGTGAACCGGGCACCGGCAAAACCCTGTTGGCCGAGCAGTTGGCCCAGGCCCTTGGCACCCGGCTGATCACATGGCACATCAAATCAACCACTAAGGCCCACCAGGGCCTGTACGAGTACGACGCGGTAAGCCGCCTGCGTGACTCGCAGCTGGGCATAGAGCGCGTGCACGACGTGCGCAACTACCTCAAAAAAGGCAAGCTGTGGGAAGCATTCGAAGCCCCAGAGCGCGTGGTGCTGTTGATCGATGAGATCGACAAGGCCGATATCGAATTCCCCAACGACCTGTTGCAGGAGCTCGACCGCATGGAGTTCTACGTCTACGAAACCGACGAGACCGTGCGCGCGCGCCACCGGCCGATCATCATCATTACCTCGAACAACGAGAAGGAACTACCGGACGCATTCCTGCGCCGGTGTTTTTTCCATTACATCGCGTTCCCCGACCGCAGCACCCTGCAAAAAATCGTCGACGTGCATTTTCCGGGCATCAAGGCCACGCTGGTCAGCGAGGCGCTGGACGTATTCTTTGACGTGCGCAAGGTGCCGGGGCTCAAGAAAAAGCCTTCCACCTCCGAACTGGTGGATTGGCTCAAGCTGCTGATGGCCGATGACATCGGCGAGGCCGTGTTGCGCGAACGCGACCCAACCAAAGCCATTCCCCCGCTGGCAGGTGCCCTGGTGAAGAACGAGCAGGATGTACAGTTGCTCGAACGCTTGGCCTTCATGAGCCGGCGTGGCAACCGCTGAGGGTGTGCCCATGTTGCTGACCCTGTTCAACGAAATGCGCGTGGCCAAGGTGCCCGTATCCCTGCGCGAGCTGCTCGATTTGGTCGAAGCCCTGCAGCAGCATGTAACATTCGCCGACATGGACGAATTCTACTACCTGGCCCGGGCCATTCTGGTCAAGGACGAGCGCCACTTCGACAAGTTCGACCGCGCCTTCGGCGCCTACTTCGACGGCCTCGAACAACTCGATGAGCACCTCCAGGCGCTGATCCCCGAAGACTGGCTACGCCAGGAGTTCGAACGTGCCCTCAGCGCTGAAGAGCGGGCACGCATTCAAACCCTCGGTGGCCTCGAGGCACTTATCGACGTGTTCAAACAACGCCTGCAAGAGCAAAAAGGCCGCCATGCCGGTGGCAACAAGTGGATTGGCACCGGCGGCACCAGCCCATTCGGCTCCGGCGGCTTCAACCCAGAAGGCATGCGCCTGGGCGATGCCGGTAAACGCCAGGGCAAGGCCGTGAAGGTGTGGGAGCAACGCGACTACAAGAACCTTGACGATCACGTTGAGCTGGGCACGCGCAACATGAAAATCGCCTTGCGTCGCCTGCGCAAGTTCGCCCGCCAAGGGGCAGCCGACGAGTTCGACATCGACGGCACCATCGACCACACCGCCCGTGATGGGGGCCTGCTTAATATCCAAATGCGCCCCGAGCGGCGCAACCGGGTCAAATTGCTGCTATTGCTCGATATCGGCGGCTCGATGGACGCCCACGTAAAAGTCTGTGAGGAATTGTTCTCGGCGTGCAAAACCGAGTTCAAGCACCTGGAATACTTTTACTTTCACAATTTCATCTATGAGTCGGTGTGGACCAACAATTTACGCCGCAGCACTGAGCGCACGGCGACCTTCGACGTGCTGCGCACCTATGGCGATGACTACAAGGTGGTATTCGTCGGCGACGCGGCCATGGCGCCTTACGAAATCACCCACCCCGGCGGCAGCGTCGAACACTGGAACGAGGAATCCGGCTACGTGTGGATGCAGCGCTTCATGGGCAAGTTCCGCAAGCTTATCTGGATCAACCCCTACCCCAAGGACGCCTGGCACTATACGGCGTCTACCGGGTTGGTCAGGGAATTGGTGGGTAACAACATGTACCCGCTCAGCGTGGCCGGGCTTGAGGAAGGGATGAAGTACCTGGCGCGGGCGTAACGGCCCAGCCGCACCGGGCTGGGCTTCGAGCTACGGTGAGGCTGGCGGTCAGTCCTCGCCGAGTTCGTCCCCTTCCCCGCCCTGGCGGCTCATGCCATATTTGCGCATTTTTTCCACCAAGGTGGTGCGGCGGATGCGCAAGCGTTCGGCGGCGCGGGCCACCACGCCATTGGCATCGTCCAACGCCTGTTGGATCAAGCCTTGTTCCAGGCCGCCCAGGTAATCTTTGAGGTCCAGCCCCTCGGGCGGCAACATTGCGCTGGAGGCGAAATCTGGCGCATGGCCGTTGATCGCCACGCGCTCTTCCAGGTCGCTGCGCAGGCTGTCGACCAGTTGCTCGTCTTCGTCGTCTACATAGCGGAATTTCTTCGGCAACTCCGACACGCCAATCACCCCATAGGGGTGCATGATCGCCATACGCTCAACCAGGTTGGCCAGCTCACGCACGTTGCCGGGCCAGCCGTGGCGACACAGGGACATGATCGCCGCGGAGTTGAAGCGGATCGAACCGCGCTTCTCGTGCTCCATCCTCGAGATGAGTTCGTTCATCAGCAGGGGGATGTCTTCGACGCGTTCGCGCAGCGGCGCCATCTCGATGGGGAACACATTCAAGCGATAGTAGAGGTCTTCGCGAAAGGTCCCGACTTCGATCATGCTTTCAAGGTTTTTGTGGGTCGCGGCGATGATGCGCACATCGATGCTCTGGGTTTTGTTGCTACCCACCCGCTCGAAGGTACGCTCCTGCAGCACACGCAGCAATTTGACCTGCATCGGCAACGGCATGTCGCCGATTTCATCGAGAAACAGGGTGCCGCCATTGGCCAGTTCGAAACGCCCGGCACGGCTGGTGATCGCCCCGGTGAAGGCGCCTTTCTCATGGCCGAACAGCTCGCTTTCGAGCAATTCGGCAGGTATCGCCCCGCAGTTGACCGGCACGAACGGTGCCTCGCGGCGCTTGGAATGATAATGCAGATTACGCGCGACCACCTCTTTGCCGGTACCGGATTCACCCAGAATCAGCACGCTGGCGTCGGTGTCGGCCACCTGTTGCATCATCTGCCGTATATGCTGGATGGCGCGGCTGGTGCCGACCAGGC
The DNA here is from genome assembly GCF_014694385.1 of Pseudomonas typographi. GTDB lineage: Bacteria > Pseudomonadota > Gammaproteobacteria > Pseudomonadales > Pseudomonadaceae > Aquipseudomonas > Aquipseudomonas typographi. The sequence goes on from NZ_JAAOCA010000008.1 coordinate 34,777, forward strand.
TGCGGAACAGGTTGGGCTCACGTTGGCGGCCCCGCTCCCGGGCTTGGTCGTACATTTCGCGGTACACCTGGGCACGGTGCAACGAATCGAGCAGCTTGCTATAGCTGGGCGGCATCTCAAGGTTCGACAATACACGCCGGCGCAAGTCGTCAGGCAGGTCAGGCAGGCTGGTATCACCCAACAGCAGCACCGGCAGGTATTGATCCCAGGCCGACAAGGTTTTCAGCAAACCCAGCAGATGGCCTGGTGTGTTCACAGTGCCGACCAACACGCAAAGGACTTCACGGCTGGAGGCCAGCGAATCGACCACGGCCTGCCAATCGGCGCTGGCACAGGGTAGGTTGTCCTCACCGAGGAAATTCAGGATGACCGCCAAGTCACGGCGGCGCACGCTATCGTCATCGATCAGCAGAATCTTGGTTTCACGCCACATGCAATAGCAACTTCCCTAGTCAACCAGATGCCCTTCGGGCGCGTGAGAGATGAAGTGGTATTGTATCGCCATCCCTGCGCCGAATGTGAACTTCGTCACTAGTAAAGTCAAAAATACCGCTACAGTCAAATTTATGGCGCAACATTTCTATCACCGCTTGCAGCTTCGGCCGTTAGCGGAAAAGCCGGTAAACCTTGGCGGCGTTGCTGGCTTGTTTGACGTGGCGGATCTCGCTGGCGGTGTCGTCGCGCACCTGGCGGGTGGCGCTGAGCAACTGCCGGTAAACACCCATCAGCGCTTCAAGGTTTTCGCGCAGGCCGGCGTGGTCGGCGCTGGTCTCAACGAGTACCGACTCGACGCAGGCGCGGCATTCCAGGTCGAGCCGGCCGATGGCGTCCCAGTCTTGCAAGGCCAACGCATCCACCAGCGCATAGCGTGTGGCTTCGATTTTCTGCAATGCGCTCATGGTGCCCTCCACGGGCGGCGATACGGGCGAATGGTACATGGCGACCTCGTTGGAAAACGTTATGGCGTCTTGGCCAGGGCTTGGGCGGCCAACTGCGGATCGATGCTGTCCCAACCTTGCTTGAGGGTGCCGAGCAAGCGGCTGGTTTCATCAAGGATGCGCACATCGTTGCTACGGTTGGCTTCGACCAGGCGGCGGCTGATGTAGTCGTACAGCCGGGCGTAGTTCTGCGCGATATCACCGCCCCGCTGGAAATCCAACCCTTCGCGCAGCCCACTGATGATCGCCACGGCCTTGCCGATCAGCACACCCTTGTCAGCCAACTCCCCACGCTCCATCTTGCCGCGGGCCTGGGCGATACGGTTGAGGCCACCGTCCATCAGCATTTGAATCAAACGGTGGGGCGATGCATCCTCAAGGGCTGCTTGGGTGTTCACGTTTCGGTATTGGCGAAGCGCGGCCATGCGATTCATCGAAGGCTTTCCTCATCAGTGGTCAGCGGCTGCTGTTACCTTTATATCGGCGCGCAGCGCTGTTCCTTTAACGCCCCGCGCACCGGCGCAGGTCAATCGTCCGAGCTGTTGTTGAGGGCGTCGAGCGTCGTCAATACGCTGCTGCTGGTCGCGTTCAACTGTGCCACCAAGGTATCCATCGCGTTGTATTTGGCATACAAGGTGGTTTCCAGTTTATCCATACGCCGGTCAAGGGTGTCTTGCTGGTCCGAGAGGCTCGACAAGGTATCGTTGAGCGTATCTTCGCGCTGGTCGAGCAGGCCGTTGGTTTGGGTATAGATGTCCATCGAATCGGACATGCGGGTAAGCAAGCTGCCGGTACCGGTGAAAAAGCCGGCCACCGATGAGGCATTGGTTTCCAAGGCCGTCGTAAGCTTGTCATCATCGACCGCCAAGGTGCCGTCGCTCTGGGTAGACACACCCAATTGGGACAGAATGGAGATCGTGCCACCATTGGTGGACGAACTCACCAGTTGGTTGCGCAGCGTCGACAGAATCGTGCGGGTGGTGGCATCACTGGTCAACGCCGCAGCCGTGGTCGTGGTGGCACCGTCATCATCGGTGCTGCTGGTAACCGAGGTCAGCGATTTGATTGATGTAACCAACGTGTTGTAGGCGTCGACGAAGCTTTGCACCGAAGTTTTCAGGCCGTCGGTGTTGGTATCGACGGTCAGGGTCGATTTGCCCGTATCGACCAGCGTAAACGAAACGCCTTCGATCGCGCTGTCGATGGTATTGCTGGCACTGCTCATGGTCAGGCCGTCGATCGTGTAGGACGCATTGGCCGACTGGATAACGTAACCACCCGTGGTGGACGTGGCCGCGGCGCTCGGGTCGATGCTGAGCTTGGCCAGGTCCGAATCCGTCAGCGACGAACCGCTGTTGCCGTCGCTGTCGGTCACCGTCATGGTGATGTCGTTGCCCGAGCCGGTGGTGGTCGACGACAGCACCAGGCGCTGGCCGGAGTCGTCCGAGATGATCGAGGCCGTGACGCCGCTGTCTTTGAGCGCGGTATTGAGGCTGTCCTTGATGGTCGACAGGCTGGCGCCGGCCGCCACGCTAACGCTCACCGGCGTGCCGCTGCCCACGCTGACCTTCAACGTGCTGGCCGAAAACGTGGTGCCGGAGGTGATGTACGCCGAAGACACTTTGGAGGCAGCCGCCAGGCTGGTGGTGTTGATCGTATAGGTGCCACTGGTCGCACCGGTGCCCAGCGTGGTGGTGAGTTTGGTCGTGTCCGACGAACTGGCGGCCAAGCCGGTGAAAGAATCGCTGGTATTGAGGTCGGCCAGGGCAGTTTGGAACGTATCCAGCGCGCTTTTGAGGGTACCGATGGCCGAGAGCTTGGTGGTCGCCTCGGTCTTGGCGGTATCAATTTGGTTTTGCTTTGGCGTTTTCGAGGCCGAAACCATGGAAGACACGATTGAGTCGATGTCGATGCCCGACCCGACGCCATTAACCGATGTAGACATGCAGTGTCACTCCCACAAAATTCTGGCGCGGTGCGCCACCCAATGGCGAATGCGGACCTTACTTGCAACGTCCGCGCCATCAATTAGGCCCAATCGTTGAATAGCAAGCTGTCGCCGTCTTTCAGGCTTTGGGCAAGCTTCAGCGCCACTTCCGACGGCATCTGCCGAACCACTTCGCCGGTTTGCGTGGCGATCACCTTGACCACCGTTTCACCGGTGCCCTCGTCGACCGAGAACTCAAGGTTGCGTTGGTTGGCGGCCACATAAGCCTGCAGGCTACCGATCGCTTCATCCAGGGAAGGGTCACGGCTGTCGTTATCGGCCTTTTTCCGGGCCGACAGCTCGGAGGTCACCGCCTGCTGGGTAACGGTCGTGCCTGCCGTGCTGGCCTGGGCCGTGGCGACGGCGGCTTGCATCACATTGAGATTGATATCCATCGTTCAAACCTCTTTTGCGAACGCAAGAAAGGGCGCGGGGCGCCCTTTCTTTACGGTAGGCCGTCAGGCCCCTCTTATTGCAGCAGCTTCAGTACAGCCGAAGGCAACTGGTTGGCTTGGGCCAGTACAGCAGTGGCCGCCGATTGCAGGGTTTGCTGCTTGGTCATCTCGGCCGTTTCCGCCGCGAAGTCCACATCCTGAATGGTCGAACGTGCCGCGGTGGCGCTTTCGGAAACGTTCTGCAGGTTCGAGATGGTGCTGTCCAGACGGTTCTGGATGGCGCCGAGCGACGAGCGCTGAGTATCGATTTGCTTGAGCGCGGCATCGATAACCTGGGTGGCCTTCTGTGCAGACGTGGCGTCGGAGACGTTCAGGTCTTGAACGGTGAAGGAAGAGCTGACTATGACGGTCGAATCCGCACCGCCGGACAGATCACCCGTACCGGTAACGGCTTTTATGTCGCTGCCGGACGTCAGCACGATACCAGTGCCTGCACTGTTCAGGGTAGCCGTTACACCGCTTACTTGGGTGTTGATCGCGCTGACCATGTCAGAAGCGGTAGAACCTGAAGCCAGGGTGATAGTGGTACCGGCGATCGTCAGGCTCGACGAAGCCAGAGCAGCACCGGCACTTGCGCCGCCGGTGCTAATGCTGACACTGGCCAAACCTGCCGTACCCTTGAGCGCGGTAGCGCCCATGTCGCTGAGGCTGAAGCTCACGGTTTCGTTGGCGTTTGCACCCACTTGGAAGGTCAGGGTGCCCTTGTTGCCAGCGGTGCCGTCGAGCAACTTGATACCCGAAGTACCACCACCGAAGGTGGTGGTATCGGAGATACGGGTCAGTTCGGCGGTCAGCGATTTGAATTCTTGGTTCAGCGAGCTCTGGTCTTCAGAGCTGTTGCTACCGTTGGCCGACTGCAGGGACAGTTCACGCATACGCTGCAGGATGTTGGTGGACTCTTGCAGCGCGCCTTCAGCGGCGGTCGCGATGGAGTTGGCATCCTGGGCGTTCTTCACAGCCACATCCAAGCCGTTGACCTGACTGGTCAGGCGGTTGGAGATCTGCGAGCCGGCGGCGTCATCTTTGGCGCTGTTGATACGCAGGCCAGTCGACAGGCGAGTCATCGAGGTGGTGAGCGCGTCGGAAGATTTCGTCAGGTTCTTTTGAACCGACAGGGAGGCGATGTTGGTGTTGACGGTAAGAGCCATGACAAGATCCTTGCATTAGGGCTAGACGGTGTAGTGGGTTCTGCGGCCCAGCGTGGCGGCTTTAGTGGCCGTGCAGAACCGTCATAAGGGTTATCGTCGCAGGGCGCTTCCGCTTGAATTTTTTTTCGAATATTTTTCATGCGCCTTGGCATTGTGAGGCCGCGTGGCTGGGCGATGGCCCTCTTCTTGCACCCTGGCAGTACATCGTCAATTCGACGTCACTCTTTAACGGACGTGCTTCATGCATAAGCAGAGCCCTCAGGTTGACATCCAGCGGATCGCCACAGCGCTAGCGCAAGCTGAAAAAACCGGAAACACCGAGGCGCAGATTCGCCTGTATGAAAAGCTCACCGCGTTGGTACCCGACACGGCGTTAGCCCACGCTCAGCTCGCTCACTTGTACTTTGACCAGAACGACGTGGCCAATGCCGGCGGCCACGCCCGCCAGGCGCTGGCCTTGCCGCAAGAGGACAAGGTCGACGCCTTGCTGTTCGATCACTTGTGCACGGTGCCAGCATTCATCGACGACCTCGCCCAAGCCCGCCAATGGTACCGGCAGGCGCCGAACCTATGGCGCTTCAAGCTGCTGCACGAGGCCCTGGAAAAAGTCGAAGCGTACGATGAAATGGAAAGTACCCTGCATAGCCTGCTTGGGACCACTTCCCAACGAGATTACCGCTCACAGTTGCTGACCGTACTGGCCCAGGTGTATTACGCCATGGGGCGCTTTCATGATGCGATTGCCTGCTACCAGTTAGGGTTGGAAATCACCCCGCAGGATCGTAAACAACTGTTCAATATTGGCGCCGCGCTCGAGCACGTAGGCCGCTACCAAGACGCTTATGGCTACTATCAGCGGGTGTTAGAGGTAGACCCCCAGCACGCGGGGGTCCATAACAATATTGCATTGCTCATGTTGCGCCTCGGTGAGTTCGAAAGCGGCTGGCAGCATTACGAGTGGCGCTGGCAAGCCACACAGAAAGAACACGAGCAGCATTTCAATATCCCACGTTGGTCAGGCGACCCGCTGGCCGGGCGAACATTGCTGGTGTGGGGCGAGCAAGGGATCGGCGACCACATCATGTTCGCCAGCCAACTGAATGAACTGATGGCGCTTGACGGCGCACTCCATTACGAAATCTACGCGCGCCTCGACCGTCTGTTCGAGCGCAGCTTTCCAGCCGTGAGCTTCATTCGACGCGAACAAAGCGGTGCAGTCGCAAGCCCTGAGGACGTGGTATTCAAACAAACTTGGCCGCAGGCCGACGTGCAGATTCCGGCTGGTAGCCTGCCGGCTTTGTTACGCAAAAGCCGAGAAGCGTTCGGCGCCGGCGCCGCCTATTTGAAGGCAGATGCAAACGCGGTAGCGGCTTACCGAACAAAATATCGTGAACAGTTCCCGGGCAAGAAACTGATTGGCCTGTCTTGGCGGGGCGGTGCCAGCATTCGCACCGAACGCCAAAGCCGGCGCCTGTCGCAAGCCGACCTGCTACACCTGCGCGCCTTGCAAAACGTGCAATTCATAGACCTTCAATACAACAGCACGCCTGAAGAATTAGCGGAATTACGTGCCAAAGGCCTGGATATTTTCCATGACGATAGCGTGAATGCGATGGAAGACATGGACCCTTTGGCCACCCAACTGTGTGCGTTGGATGCCGTGCTGAGTGTCGATAACACCAATGTCCACCTGGCCGGCGCGCTCGGCGTTCGCACCTATGCGCTCATTCAGCTCAACCCTAATTGGCGCTGGGGCCTGAATGAAGGGCCCAGCTATTGGTACAACAGCGTCCGGCTATTTCGTAACCGCGAACTGAGTGACTGGAAGGTAGTGTTGGAGCGGGTCATGGCCGCCATGAAAGACGATGGCGTCGCCTAGTCAAAACCATTGAAAATATCAACGCGCTAGGGAACTCATGTGAACATCAACATCGCCCACATCGGCAACAACGACTGGTTCGACTTCAAGGCCGATATTCTCTATGGCCTGTACCATACGCTCACGGCGTTGGGCCATCACGTCAGCATGAGCCACAACCAGTTTTTCAGCGGTTATCACAACCTGGTGGTCGGCGCCGATTGGCTGGTGGAGGAAGCGCACCTGCAGCACATCAAAACCACCCATATCGAATATTCCATCTTTGATGTAGAGAGTTTCGACGGCAAGACGATCAACCAACGCGCAGGCTTCAAGATAGACAACTATCTAGAGCTGCTGAACCGCAGCACGATGATCATCACCCCTTACAAGTACAACTTCAGGGCCTATGCCAACTGCGGCCTAGCGGAGAAGGCCGTGTATGCGCCTTGGGGGTACTTTGAGCAATTGGTCGACCCGAACATCAACCGCCAGGCCGCTACGCACTTCGACGCGGTCTTCTTCGGGCTCGTCAAAGGCGTGCGCAAGCAAAAGATCGACCAGCTTGCCGATATCGCGGGAATGCGCTTGAAAACGGTCAGCACGCAAGACCCACACCTGAGCCGTGCCTATTACCTGTCAGCCAGCCGCTTTGGTTTGTCGCTGGGCGCAGGCCCCGAAGAACAGTTCGTCAACCCGTTCCGCATCTACCTGATGACCGCCAACGGTATTCCGGTATTGGCCGATAACGCTAACGATGAAGACGGTTATCTCAAATACACCGCACGCGGCAGCCTGGACGACATTCACGCGTTTTTCAGCGACCCTCATGCTGAGTTCACCCTGAGCGGCGCATTAGCGGATGGCCACCGGCTAACGGCCAGTTTTGCTTCCGTGTTCTGAATGCAGAGGGCCGCACGCGGCCTATGGGTTCGAAGGCGCACGCCCTTATAGCAGCACGCTCATGCTCGCTCGATCAACGCTGAACCCCACGATAACCCTACCCCGAACCCACTGATCGCCACCCGCTTCCACTTCGGGTCGTTCAGGTGTTTTTCCAGCAGCAGCGGCACGCTGGAAGACACCGTATTGCCGGTTTCGAGCATGTCTTTGACGAACTTGTGCGCCGAGGCGCCCTCTTCGAAACGCCGTGCCACGGCGTCGACGATGGCGGCGCTACCTTGGTGGATGCAGAAGGCATCGACCTCGGCCGTGGTCAGGCCGGCATCCTCGAGCAACTCGTTCAGGTGCGCCGGCACCTTGACCAAAGCGAAGTTGAACACCTGGCGGCCATTCATGAAAAAGCTACCGTTGGTGACCTTCAGGTGCTCGGCACCGGCACCGTCGGTGCCGAACTTGGCCTTGCCCAACTGCCACAAGGGGCCCTCGCCCATCCAGGTGGCGGTGGCCGCATCGCCGAACAACATGGTGGTGTTACGGTCTTGCGGGTCGACGATCTTCGAGTAAGGGTCAGCGGTGATCAACAAGCCGTTCTTCAGCCCCGCCGCTTCCATGAAGCCCTTGATGGCATACAGGCCATACACGTAGCCTGAGCAACCCAGCGACACGTCGAACGCGGCCACGTGAGTGCCCAGCCCAAGCTTGTGCTGCACAATGGCAGCAGTGTGCGGCAGGCCTTCTTCGTCGCCGTTCTGGGTCACGACGATCAGGGCATCGATGTGCCCACGTTGCAACTCTGGGTGGGCGCCGAACAGCGCGTTGGCCGCTTCTACGCACAGGTCGGAGGTTTCCTGGGTATCGGCCTTGCGAGGCAAAAAGGCCGAACCGATCTTGCCGAGGATGAAGTTTTCGTCTTTACCGAAGCGGGCGCCTTGGGCGTAGTTGTCGACGCCGGCGCTAGGCACGTAGCTGGCGATGCTTTTGATGCCAATCATTCTGGCTTCCCAATCTGTATACGCTTTGAACGGGCTGCGCCGTGCAGGCCAGGGCGGCGGAGCGCCTCAGGCGCCATTGTGGCCCGTTATGACAATAGAATGAAGATGCGCGTTTCGACCCAGAGGTCACATTAAGACTGCAAGCAGGCAAAAAAACCAGCGTGGTGTTTCACAGGTTGGCTGCACACTATTGGCGGTGCCTTTGGCCACCTAACGCCAGTCATCCAGCACCCAGCATTCCGGCCTGTCGTAACTGCCGCTGCCGCGGTGCAGCGTGATGCCGAGTATTCGAATGGCAAAACCCCGGTTCAGTAACCGTGCATACGCCGGCTGGCGGGCGGTATTCACCCCAAGCATCAGGCGCCGTTGCCCCGTTGTGCGGGCCACGCCTTCACAGGCTTCGATCAGCCGGTCGAAACGGACCTCTACCCCTTCACCACCGCGTACCGCCCCGAACTTCACGTAACACACCTCGGCGCCTGCTTCGCTACGGGGGCCGAAATGGCACGCGGCAAAACTATCAAGCTGGCCGCCTTCGCCATAGAGCAGCAGGTTACTGCCCAGGCCGAGCACCTCCACGGCTTGTAGTTCACCACGAACGTCCAGCCCCTCGGCCAGCCCGCCGGTGAGCACGGCACAGTCTGCCAATGCTTGCTCGCTCAAGGCGGGCAGGCCATGTGGTTCATCGAGGGGCGCCGAGCCAGGCACCACCTCACGGTCCAACACGGCGGTCAGCGCCCGAGGCCAGAAACCAAAGCGTTGGTACAAGCCTATATGGCGTGGGCTGTCCGGGAAGGTGAACAACCCGGCGTGGCGCACCCCCCAGGCATCGAGCTGGGCAACGATGCGGCCCATCAATGCTTTGGCCAGTTTACGGTCCCAATACGCCGGAAGCACCGCCACAGGCCCTACCACGGCATGGCTGCCCCAGCGCGCAACGCCGGCAACCGCGGCAATACGCCCCTGTTGAACAATCTTGAACCAGGCGGTATGCGGCGCTCGCCAGCGGCCCTCCACGTAGTCGCGGTCTGCCCAGAACTCGCCTGGCGCCGGTACGCCCATAAAAGTGGCGAAGGCAATGCGTACCACTTCGCGGGCTTCGGGCAGGTCCGCCTCGCCTAGGTCTTCGATGGGAAATTCCAGCATTTACGTTCTCCTTAACCCGGATAGGACCGCAACGTGACCGCCGACGGCGGCTCCGGAGGCGAGTGTGTGTGGTGTTTCAGAAGTTGGCTGCACCATTTTAACGGTGCCTTTTACTGCTGCTGGGCGGCGTTGCCGCTCCTCGCCATAGCCGTCTGTGACAGGTCACGGCGCCGTGCCGAACTACAACATTCACGCGTCCATTGCTGTGCGAACTTCTGAAACACCACACTAGGCTTCCCGCCCGCTCAAGCAAAGGGCCCTTACGGTTATTGCAGCAAACGCCTACTGCTGGAGATCAAGGGGACGTTTGCGGGTGGGTGTGATGAAAAAAGCCCGGCACAAAGCCGGGCGCTAAAAGTAAAGCGACCTACCCGTCAAATTTTGTCGAACAGGCTCAATTGCGAGATTTTCGCGAACGCCAACTGCGATGCTTCCAGCATGGTTTGTTGCAAGGTCAACTGCGCCGTGGCGCTGGCCAGGTCCGTATCGCCAATGGCCGACTGGGTCGCATCGTTGGCCAGGCTCAAGCTGCTGTTCTCCGACGACTGCACGTCGATGGCGTTTTCACGCGCACCGATGGAGCCCCGTGTGGTGTCGATCTGCTGCATGGACGAATCGATGTTGCCGATGGCCGAAGCCACGGCATTTTTCACGTTCACCGAAGTTTCGGTGTCGGTGACCGGCGTGTTCAGTGCGGTACGAAGGTCCGCCAAGGTTTGCAGGATGTTCTGCGAGTTATTGGTGTTGCTGCTGACACTGAACTGGTCACCGGCCTCTGGGCTACCGGAGATGTCGAAGGTGACCCCCGCGGCGGTGAGGGTGCTGCCGCTGAGCGTGCCGCTGGCGATAGCCTTGCTGGTCGAACTGTAAGGCTGTGCGTACACCTGATACTCAGTGGCACTGGTGAACGTGATCAGCGCCCCAGTGCTGGGGAAGGTGCTGGTGTAGGCCGTGCTGTCGCTGATGCTGGCGGAGGTGATCTGCGCCGTGGAGGTATTCGACGCGGTACGCGAGGTGCTGATGCTGTCTGGCTTGGACGACAGCGTGAAGCTGTGGCCGGCCACCAGCGCATCGGCGTCGCTGCTTTCGTCGTCGCTCACGCTTACGTCGACGTTGAACGCCACGCCGTACAAGCTGATCGATGAGCTGTCGTCGTCGCTGGTGTCGATGGTGCCGTTGCCAGCGCTCTGCGCGGTCACGTCGTTGCCGTCCTTGTCGGTGAGGGTGTATTGCGTGCTGCTGGTGAAGGTCAGCGTATAGGGTTCGCCGGCGGTGAAACTTTTGTTGTACGACGTCGATGAGGTCATCTCGCCGCTGGACACATACACCCGACCATCGTCGGTCGCGGGCGAGATCAGCGTGCTCTGGGTACGGCTGACGTTGGCAGCCGAGTCGAAAATGCTGTAGCCGGTATCATTGCTAGCCAGGCTAAGGGTGTCGGACACCTGCAGGCTCAGCTGGGTCTGGTCACCCTGGTAGGTGTAGGAACCGTCGCTGTTGCGCACATAGGGCTGCACGTCGCTCTTGGCTCCGGCGAAGATGTAATTGCCGCTGGAGTCTTTGGAGTTCATCAAGCCATACACGGTGTCTTCGATTTCACCCAGTTCACTGGCAATGGATTGCCGGTCGGCGTCGCTCAACCCGCCGTTACCGGCCTCGATGGTCAGCTCGCGGGCACGTTGCAAGGAATCGTTCACGCTCGAAAGAATGCTTTCTTCGTTATTGAGCGAGTTGGTGATGCTGGTCATGTTGTTGCTGTACTGGGTCAGCAACGATTTCTGCTGATCGAGCTTGAGCAGCTTAGAGGCGCCGACGGGGTCATCGGCGGCAGTTTGGATGCGTTCGCCGGAGCTGATTTGCTCTTGGGTCTTGGCGGTATCGGCAAAGCCCTTGGCGTACGTCGACACACTATTGGCGTAGTATTGGCTAGTGGAAATACGCATGGTCAAAGGCTCCTTTTACAGCGCGTTGAGCAGGGCGGAAAACACTTCCTGCGCTGTTTTGATGATCTGCGAAGAGGCTGTGTAGTACTGCTGGAACTTGACCAGATCGGCGGCTTCTTCATCCAGGTTTACACCGGCCACCGAGTCACGGCTGGTGGTGGCCGAATCCAGCACCGTGGCGGTGGCAGTCGCATCGCTGGAGGCTTGCGCGGCGGTAGCGCCCACCCCTTCCACCAATTTGGCATAGGCGTCGGTCAGGCTGATGCCGTTACCACTGCTGCTACCGACCGTTTTCGCGGTCTGCAGGGTGAGCAGGCTGCTGGCATTTCGGTTGTCGGTCGCGCCATCGCTGTTGAAGGCTACCGACAGGGTGTCGTTGGCCTGCGGCGAGCCGCTGACGGACATTTCGAACGTCGCGTTCATGGCGTTACCGTCAGCGTCGTACAGGGCCGCGCCGTCGCTGTCGAGCATCGGCACGCTGATGCTCAGGGTATTTTCCTGCCCGGGCACGATGGTGCCGGTGCCGATGCTGTTGCCCTGGGCACCGTAAACGGTGTAACCCTGACTACCGCTGCTGGCCGAGCCGAATACCAGCTTGACCGGCATGGCGTTCTCGATGCCTTCCTGGCTGGTGGCAAGGTCGCTGCCACTGTAAATATCCAGTTCGCTGGTCAGGGTGGCCTGGGAGCTGATACTCAGGGTGCCGCTATTGCTTGAGCCGAGCGTACCGGTCAATGCGCCGGCAAATGCCAACTTGTCGACGTCGGTCAGCGTGGTGCTGATCGCCTGCGCGCCGTTGCGGGTGGGCGTGATGGTAAACGAATCGCCGGCGGCCACGGCGTTACCGTCGAGCGACAGGCTAAAGCCGTCGAAACTGGTGGCCGGGTCGTCGCTGAGCTTGGCACTGCCCAACACCGTGCCGTCGGAGCGGGTGACGGTGTAAGTGTCGGCGTCGGTAAACTTGACCGTGTAGTTGTAAGTGGTCAGGGCATTGGCGTCGTCGATGGTCACATCGAGGTTGCCAGAGCCGTCACTGTTGCGCGACGACGCCAAGCTGCGCGAGGCGATCGCACTGTCGCTGTTGATGCTGGAGAACAGATTGCTGCCAAAATCGCCGTTAGCGTCCAGGCCCTGGCCCAATTGGCTGTTGATGCTGTCACTGACCACCATGGCCATGCGCCCCAGCTCGTTCTCTGCCGGCTGTAGCACGTCGGTGCGATAGCTGAGCAGGCCACCGATCTGGCCACCGGTCACCACCGAGGTGACATCGGTGCTGTAGTTCGCATAGTTGACCGTGAGGCTGTACTGGGTGGGGTCGGTGCCGCTCGGTTGCGCACTCAGGGTGTTGGCGTTATTGCCGGTCACCAATGCCTGGCCGCTACCGAGGTACACATCATAGTTGCCGTCACGCTCTTGCACCGTCACGCCCACCAAGCCGTTAAGCTCGACCACAGCTTGGTCGCGGGCGTCGAGCAGGCTGTTGGGCGAGGTGCCGTTGGCGCTGAGGGCTACGATCTGCTGGTTGAGGCTGGCGATCGACTGGCTCAGGGTGTTGACCTGGTCAGACAACGATGACAACTCGCTGTTGATGTCGCTGTTTTGTTGGTCCATCTGGGAATAGATGGAGTTGAAGCGGCTGCTCAGGGTTTGCGCGCTGGTCACCAACAGTTGCCGCGCCGAGGTGTCGTCCGGCGACGCGGCGGACGTCTGCAGTGCCGAGAAAAAGTCCGAGAGCACCGTGGTAACCCCCGTGGTGCTGTCTGACAACAGCGAATCGAGCGAGGCCACCTGGTCGGAATAGGTGCTGGCCTGAGAATCGAGCGCGGTGCTGCTGCTCACTTGGTTTTGCAGGTATGAGCTGTAGATACGGCGCACCTCAGCCAGCGTGGTCCCGGTACCCACATACCCTGCCCCGCCGATGCTCTGCAAGGCCCCGGCGTTGCTGATGGTCGACTGGCGCGAGTAGCCGGCGGTGGATACGTTGGTGATGTTGTTACTGGTCGTAGCCAACGCAGTCTGGGTGGCAGCCAGCCCGGACAGCCCGATGTTGATCAGATTCGCCATGGTTCAAACCTTACAAAGTCGAAGTGGTGGCACTGCTGGCCGCGTAGTTCTGGTAGTTTTGCAGTTGCTTGGCGATCGCCGTGATCTTGCTGGCGTAGTTCGGATCGGTCGCGTACCCAGCCTTTTGCAACTCTTTTACAAACTGTTCAGGGTTATCGGCCGACTTGAGCACACCTTGATAACGATCGTTGTTTTGCAGCAGGTTGACCAAGTCGTGGAAGCTGTCGGCGTAGGAACCGTAAGCGCGGAACTGCGCCGTTTCCTTGACCATCTGGCCTCCTTCGTACTCGCTGGTGACCGCCCGTGCCGATTGGCCTTGCCAACTGCCACTGGCCTTGATGTTGAACAGGTTGAAGCTGCTCGAACCGTCGTCCTGGCGCAGGATCGATTTACCCCAGCCGGTTTCCAGCGCGGCCTGGGCCACCAACACGCTTGGGCTAACGCCAATGCGTGCAGCGGCATCCTGGGCCATGGGCAGCATGGTCGCGACGAACTCATCCGGCGAGCTGAACGCTGCCTTGTTCGGCGCCAGTGGCACCTGCGAATAGCTACGGCCAGCCTGTTGCGCCTCGCCGGTGCTGCCGAAGCCTTCGGTCCAGTCGCCGTAGCTGCCGTCGCTGCCCGGCGTGGCTTGGCCTTGGGCAGTGGCACTCGCCACCGCGGCGGCTACTCCCGATGGTGCGCTGCCAGGGACGCTGATGCGGTGGCCGGCGGTGCTGGGGTGCAACTGGGTGTATTGGGCAACGGTGGTGCCGTCACGGGCGAGCTTGGACGCATCGGCAGCGGGCACGATGCCGGCCAGCAGGCGGTCGGCCGCCTTACTGGGCAGCGAAAGCCGGCGCTGGTTGAGTTTGGCCATGTCGTTGTGCGCGAGGGTACCGTCGCTGTCGGCGGCGGCGTTGCGCTGTGCGCCCAGGGCGTGCTGGCCAGTGTCAACGCTGCGGTTGAACGGGTTATGGCCATCGCCCACGCTGTGGCCGGCGGTTTTCGAAAGCTGGCGCATCAGTACACTTTGCAGGCCAATGCCGTTGCCTTGGTGCGACAGGCTCACGGCCAACTGCTGGTCGTACATGTCTTGGTATTGCTTGACCGTCGAGCTGTTCATGGGGTCGTCCTTGCCCAGCACGTCGTTGGCCGAGCGCATGGACTTAAGCATTTCGCCGACGAACACCGACTCGAACTCTTGGGCTACCTTGCGCAGGTTGGCCTCGCTGTCGCGATCACCGTACTTCAGCGAGCTCAAGCGGTTAAGGTCGGTGTAGGCACCGGAGTCGGTGCCGGATGAAACGCCGCCGTTAGGCATGTCCATGCTGCTGCCCCTTTAGATAACGATCAGGTCGGCTTGCAACGCGCCAGCCTGTTTCAAAGCTTCAAGGATGGCCATCAGGTCACTGGGCGCGGCCCCCACTTGGTTGACCGCACGCACAATCTCATCAAGCGTGGTTCCCGGGCCAAACTTGAACATCGGCTTGGCTTCCTGCTCGGCGTTGACCTTCGACCGCGGCACCACGGCTGTCTGCCCATTGGAGAATGGGCCGGGTTGGCTGACGATCGGGTCTTCGGTGATGGTCACCGTCAGGCTGCCGTGGGTGACCGCCGCGGGCGACACCTTGACGTTCTGGCCGATCACGATGGTGCCGGTGCGAGAGTTGATAATGACCTTGGCGATGGCTTGGCCAGGGTCTACCTCAAGGTTTTCCAGGATCGACAGGTAGTCGACGCGCTGGTTCGGGTCCAACGGCGCGGTAACGCGCACCGAGCCGCCGTCCAAGGCCATCGCAACACCTGGGCCAAGCAGTTCGTTCACTTTGTCCACGATGTGCTTGGCGGTAGTGAAGTCCGGCCGGTTGAGGTTCAGCGTCAGGTAATTGCCTTGGTCGAAGCCACTGGGCACCGAACGCTCGACCGTCGCGCCGCCGGGAATGCGCCCAGCCGATGGTACGTTGACGGTGATCTTCGAACCATCACGGCCTTCGGCGTCAAAACCACCCACCACCAGGTTACCCTGGGCAATCGCATACACGTTGCCGTCGATACCCTTGAGCGGAGTCATCAGCAAGCTGCCGCCGCGCAAGCTCTTGGAGTTACCGATCGACGACACGGTGATATCGATGGTCTGGCCCGGCTTGGAGAACGGGGGCAAATCCGCATGGATCGACACCGCCGCCACGTTCTTGAGCTGGGTGGTACTGGTGCTGGCCGGCACCTTTATGCCGAACTGCGCCAACATGTTGTTGAAGGTTTGCAGGGTGAACGGCGTCTGGGTGGTCTGGTCGCCCGTGCCGTCCAACCCCACCACCAGGCCGTACCCGATCAATTGGTTGCTACGTACGCCCTGGACGCTGGCGATGTCCTTAAGGCGCTCGGCCTGGGCTACCCCGCCTACCCCCATGAACAAGCAAGCCGCGACCATCAACTGTTTGAATTTCGACATGTTCGTGCGCACTCAGAAGGGGTAGTACGGGCTGGAGAAGAACCGATCCAACCAGCCGGGCTGGCTTGCCTCGGCGAACGACCCGGTACCGGAGTAGGTAATCCGAGCGTCGGCCACACGGGTCGACGACACGGTATTGTCGGTTGCGATGTCATCGGCACGGATCAGGCCGGCGATGCGCACCAGTTCCTCGCCGGTATTAAGGGTCATCCACTTCTCGCCACGCACGGCGATGATGCCGTTGGGTAGCACATCGGCTACGGTGACGGTGATCGACCCCGTTAAACTGTTGGCTTGGTCACCTTTTGCCTGGCCGTCGGTGGCGCGATTACCGGTGTACCCCACACCCAAGCTCGCCTTGCCACCGGTGATCGGGTTGGTGCCCGACACGCCGCCGCCGAACAGCGAGGTCAGCCCCATGCTGTTGCTGCTGTCTTTGCTGACCTTGGAGTTAGCACTCTTGGATGCCGACATTTTCTCGTTGAGGGTCACGGTGATGATGTCGCCTACACGGAATGCCTTGCGGTCGGTGTACAGGTTCTGGTCGAAGCCGGCCTGGTAGATTGACCCGTTGGTGGCCGCGGCAGGCAGCGGGGTACGCGGCAGCACCGGCGAATAATACGGGTCGTTGGGCTTGGGCGGCGGCGCCATGCAGCCCCCCAGAACGGTGGCCGCGGCCAGCGACAGTGCGATAGGCAGACGTTTCATCACAGCTTCGACCTCACGGAGTAACTGATCCTTCAGCCAATTGAAAACAGGGTTAAAGGTTTTGCGTCACAAAGCCCAACATCGCGTCGGCGGTGGAGATGACCTTGGAGTTCATCTCGTAGGCGCGCTGGGTGGTGATCATGTTCACCAGCTCTTCCACAGTGCTGACGTTGGAGTTTTCCAGGGTGTTCTGCAGCACCGTGCCAAAGCCGTTCAGGCCCGGCGTACCCACGTTCGGCGCACCGCTGGCGGCGGTTTCCAGAAACAGGTTGCTGCCGATCGCCTGCAACCCGGTCGAGTTCACGAAGTCGGCGGTCTGGATGTTGCCGATCACTTGAGAAGCGGCGTTGCCCGCGGTAGTGATCGACACGGTGCCGTCAGTGCCCACGGTGAACGTCTGGGCTTCGGCCGGCACCACAATCGCGGGCTGCAGCGCCAAGCCTTGGCTGGTCACGATCTGGCCGTCGGAGTTCAGGTGGAAAGTCCCGTCACGGGTATAGGCGATGGTGCCGTCCGGCTGGGTGATCTGAAAGAAACCATGGCCATTGACCGCCATGTCGAGCGGCTGGTCGGTGGTCTGCAGGCTACCTTCGGTGAAATTCTTTTGGGTGCCGACGATACGCACACCGGTACCGAGCTGCAGGCCCGACGGCAATTGGCTGTCCTGGGTCGACTGCGCACCGGGCTGGCGACGGGTTTGGTACAGCAGGTCCTGGAATTCGGCGCGGTCTTTTTTGAAACCGGTGGTCGAGACGTTGGCCAGGTTGTTCGAAATGGTGGTCAGGTTCATGTCCTGAGCCGCCAGGCCGGTTTTACTGACCCAAAGAGCTGGAAGCATCGTGTTCTCCTAGGCCGCCGCATGCGGCGCCCATACTGTCAATAAAGCGGTGGTTTATCAGCTCATTTGCAGGACGCGTGCCATCGACTCATCGTCTTCCTTGGCAGTGGTCATCATCTTGATCTGCATTTCGAACTGCTTGGAAAGCGCCATCACGTCGGTCATCTCTTCAACGGCATTGACGTTGCTGCCCTGCAAGAACCCGGAGGTGACTTGCACATTGGCATCCGCCGCCGCGGGCTGGCCGCTCTTGGTGTGGATCAGCCCGTCGCTGCCCTTGGTCAAGTCGGTATCCTTGGCGCTCACCAACTTCAACCGGTCGACCACCGCCATCACCGCTGGGCTCTGGCCCAACGAGCGAATGGTGACGGTGCCGTCCTGGCCGATTTCGATTTTTTCATCCGGCGGCACGGCAATTTGCCCGCCATTGCCCAGCACCGGCATGCCGGTGCTGGTGCGCAGCACGCCCAGCGCGTCGATGTTCAGGCTGGCGGTTTTGGTATAGGCCTCGGACCCGTCCGGGGCCTGCACGGCGATCCACCCTTCGCCACCGATGGCCACGTCCAGGTCACGGCCGGTTTCGATCATGGGGCCAGCGTCCATGTCGGTGGCCGGGTTCTCGGTCATGGCATAGGCGCGCGACGGAAACGTATCGCCGAACACCGGCATGGAACGGGCCTGTTCCAGGTCTTTCTGAAAGCCATTGGTTGAAACGTTGGCCAGGTTGTTGGCATGGGCCTTTTGCGCGTAGGCGTTTTGGCTGGCCCCGGTCATGGCCACGAAAAGCATCTTGTCCACTGGTGGTCTCCCTCGACGAACCCTTGCCGCTTGACTGTAAGTTGCTATGGCTTTAGCAAGGGCCGGGCCAACTTCAGGTTTATTCCTAAAGGCCTTGTATCACGGGGGCTACAGCCGGGCGGGAGAAAATTGACGCGAGCAAGGCGCCGAAAAGTCGGCGCGGATTTGCCGCTGTAAGGCAATGGCGTAAGGCAGGAGGTTCGTCAGCGCCGGCAACCGGCATTGCGGAAGGGGCCGGCAAAACGAATAAATGGCGGCCCAGGGTCGGTCTGGGCGCAGATCACATGGTTATCGGCCAGGCTGCGGTAGCTGTACCAAGGCGCGGGAGCAGCCTGAACGGTAGCGGCGGCCAGTGCCAGGGCAATGGCCGCTAATCGACGAAGAAATAACCCGGCGACCACCCTAAAACCTCCCCCGCCGCGTGCCACACCGTCGGCGATGCGGCATCCTTGCCGCGTCACGGCATCAGGTCATCTGGATGATGGTTTGCATGATGGTGCTTTCGGTGGAAATGGTCTTGGCGTTCGCTTGGTAGTTGCTCTGCGCCTTGATCAAGTTCACCAGCTCCGCGGTCAGGTCGACGTTGGAGTCCTCCAGGGAGCCCGCGGTCAAGCTACCGAGGGTGCCGCTGCTCGGCGTGCCGACCACCGGCACACCTGAAGCACTCGACTCACGCCAACCGGTATCGCCGGCGGGGGTCAGGCCTTGCACGTTGGCGAAGTTAGCCAACGCGACTTGGCCGATGTTCTTCGACTCGCCATTGCTATAGGTGCCAAACAAATTACCTTGGTCGTCGATGCTCAGCGACGACAGGGTGCCGGTGGCATAGCCGTTCTGGGTTTTGGCGGTGACCGCCGACGTGGTGTTGTACGAGGTGGTGCCGGTCATGTCCAGCGTGACCCCGGCGCTCGCCGCGACGGCACCGTTGCTGGCCATGACGCCACTGGCATTCTGCGCCGCCGGCACCCAGTTGGTCAGGGTGAATTTGCCGGTGTCGTCTACCGTCAAGTCGGTGCTGCTGGTACCGGTCAGCGAACCGTCCGAACCGAAACTCAAGGTAGCTGTGTAGGGCGTGGTGGACGTAGGGTCGGAGGGGTTAACGCCATCGACGGTGGTATACATCGTCCACTGGTTGGTGTCGTCCTTCACGAAGTACTGGGTCATGGTATGGGAGTTACCCTGACTGTCGTAAATGTCGGTGCTGAACGTGTAGTTGTAAGTGTCGGTGTCAGAGGCATCGAACGGGGTCACCGTGGGCGTGGTGGCGCTAGAGTTTAAGTTAAGCGTTTCGGACATCGCGTCGGTCGGGCTCGGCGCCAGGGCCGAGGTGTCGACCGTCAGATTGGTCAGCACGCCGTCGATAATGTTGCCATCTTTGTCGGCGGCATAACCCATCAGGTTGTTGCCACTGGCGTCAACGATGTTACCGGAGCTGTCCGTGCCGAATGCGCCGGCACGTGTGTACACGAGCGAGCCATTATCGCTGGTGATGAAAAAGCCATTGCCATCAATGGCCATGTCGAGGCTGGCGCCGGTGCTGGTGATCGTGCCTTGAGTGAACTGCTGGCTCACCGCCAGGGTGTCTACGCCAGAGCCCACGCTGGCACTATTGCCACCGAGCAACAGCGAATTGGAATACACATCGCCAAACTCGGCGCGCGAAGACTTAAAGCCAGTAGTGGCCACGTTGGCAATATTGTTGCCGGTGACGTTAAGGGCGGTGTTGGCAGCATTAAGCCCGCTGAGGCCGACGTTGAACGACATGATTGACTCCTAGGTGCCGATAAGCCGGCTTACAGTCCGATAGTGGTAACGTCCGACAGCTTCACACTGGAGCCGTCGGCTAATTTGAGGGTCATGTCACTTGCCGTACTTCCCAGGGTCACACTGGTGACGGTAGAAGGCAGGTAAGTGGTTTGCGCAACTTCGCTACCGTCGACCGTGGCATTGGCGGCAAACGTGTAGGTTCCCGAGGCCAGCGTATTGCCGTCGTTGTCGGTACCGTCCCAGGTGAAACTCACCGTCCCGGCGCTTTGCGAGCCCAAGTCGATGTTCTTGACCAGCGTGCCGTCCGCGTCATAGACGCTCACACTGGCATCGGTTGTGGCCGAACTCACGGCCACTTGGCCGGTCAACCCGCTGCTGGTATCTACAGCGGCACTGGTCGCCTCGGCCAGCACGCTGTGGCCCACCAGCGACGAAGCCTGCAGCGCCTGCGAAGAGGTGTAGTTACTGGCCAGGCTGTCGACGGTGTCGTTGAGGGTATTGATGCCTTCCAAACTGCTGAACTGGGCCAACTGCGCGACGAATTCGGAGTTATCCTGCGGGTCGAGCGGGTTCTGGTTTTGTAGCTGGGTCACCAGAAGCTTCAGGAACGTGTCCTCGCCCAGCGAGTCGGTGCCGGTGGAAGAAGAACTCGACGAACTGGAGGTGCTCGAAGTACTCGAGGTGCTCGAGGAACTGAGCGCATACTGCGACAGTATCGACGATGCGCTGGTGCTATCAGAGGTAGTGGTCATGGTTTATCCGTCCGGTTACTGACCCAGCGTCAGTACTTTTTGCATCATGGTTTTGGCGGTGTTCATGATGTCGGCGTTGGTCTGGAAAGACCGGCTCGCCGAGATCATGTCGGCCATCTCTTCAACGGTGTTCACGTTCGGGTAATACACATACCCGTCTTTGTTCGCCGCCGGATTGCTCGGTTCGTAGCGTGCTTCGAGGTTGCTCTGGTCTTCGACGATACCGGCCACTTGCACACCCTGACCGCCATCGCCACCGTCATCGAACAGCGAGCCGCTATCACCGCTGGCCTGGCCGGCCAAAACGGTAGAAAACACCGGGTGGCGGGCACGGTAGGTCTGGTCGAGGCTCGAAGACACCGTATCGGCGTTGGCCAGGTTGCTCGCCACGGTGTTCAGGCGGGTGGTCTGGGCGCTCATGCCGCTGCCGGCGATGTTGAAAACATTGGAAAGCGACATGGCTTATTCTCCTCGGATGGCCGTGACCAGCCCTTTGAACTTGCTGTTGAGCAGCGTGAAGCTGGCCTGGAAATCGACCGCGTTCTGCGCGTAGTTAGAGTTTTCGATCTGAGCATCGACGGTGTTCTGGTCGAGCGATGGCTGCGTCGGTACCCGGTACTTCAGGGTACTGTCGGCGCTGTCGTCAAAACCCTCAGCCGCGATATGCCGCGTATTGGTCCGCTCCAAGGAAAACGAATCGCCTGCGGTTTTTTGAGCCTGGGCGGCCAGCACGGACGAAAAGTCCAGGTCGCGCGCCTTGTAGTTAGGGGTGTCAGCGTTACTGATGTTATTGGCCAGCACCTCAGCGCGCTTGGCTCTGAAGTCCAAGGCTTGCTCGTGCATACCGAGCGCCTGGTCGAAACTGATGCCCATGGTCGGAAAACCTCTGACGGCGGAAATTCGTATCACTGCAAAAGTATTAGCAAAGGCTGTGCCATCTTTATAAGCATATTGATTAATAACGTTTTTATTGTTTATGAACGCCATATCTGCCAGAAAAGCGGCAAGGCTTTTCCGCGACGGCGGCAAAAGCGGCAATGCCTGCGCCGACCGCCCAAAGGGGGCGGCGATAAGCGCCACGGAGGTAAAGAGGGTTGCCCAGCAGGGCCCAGCCAGGCGGCGTAAAACTCAAGGCGGCGTAGTGTGTTGTTTCAGACATTCACGTAAGCATTGGCGGGTGAATGTTGCCGTTTAAAGGCACCGTGACGCGCCATAGCCGGGCTATGGCGAGGAGCGGCGACACCGCCCAGCAGCAAAAAGCACCGCCAAAAGGGTCCAGTTAACTTCTGAAACACCACACTGGGGGCCGCCGCTTAGAAAACGTCTTTGTCGAACCGGCGCGCTTCACGCTGCAGTTGGTAAACGAAACGCTCGACGTTACGCCCCGCCAAACCGCTCATGTTATGGAAGCGCACACCGGCAAACGTGGCATCCAGGCGTTCTTCAAAGTGCAAATAGCGCAGTTCGACCGCCGTGGTGATGGGGCCGAACGGCAAGGCAGCGCTAAAGCGTTCGTAGACCTGGCCTAATTGCAGGCGCTCACTGAGGTCACCGTCGAAGCGCAGCTTGCAGCCAGTGGCAGAGAGGTCGAGTAACTTGCCACGCAGGGTTTGTGCCGGCAATTTGTCGCCGGCCAGCGCCACATCGACCAGGGCCGAGAGCTTTAACGGGGCACGAAAGGCATTGCGCCGTTGGTGGTAGATAATTGCGCTGGGTAGCCGGCCTTGGTAGCCGCGGCCATTGTCGTTGTCGACCAGGGCGATGGGGCCCACGGCGTCCCAAGCAATGCGTACCCCATCGTGAAACCCTTCGACCTTGAAGGGCTCGCCGGCGAGCAGATAACGCTCGCCCTCACGGGGGATCATTTCATCCAGCACCAAGCTCCCGGCGTCGCGGTCAATGCCGATCACGTAGCTCTGAAAACGCTGGTTTCGCTCGGCGAAGGTGATGATCAGGGGATCGCGGCCCTCCTGAAGCGAACGCAGGTTGGCGATGATTTCCAGGGGGGTGGTCAGCACCTTGGGAGGGTGCGCAGCGTCATCGGCCGAATGGTTGAACACGATGTAGAAACTCCAGGCTGAACGCGACGCATGCGCCCATAGCAATATGCCACCTTTGTAGCATGTGAGAGTACCGCCCCGTCAAGCTTGGCTGAAAGCGCGAAGGGTCCCCAGCTTGGAGGTAGCACCACGCGCGGTGTACAGCGACGGTGCCTCGCCCCCGTTGAGAATGCGCAACTGGTTGGCCGTGGCGTGCTGCTGCAGGCGGATGGCTTTGCCGTTTTCTTCATTGGCCTGCTTGCACTGGCCCAGCAGGTCATTGAGCTGGTCGCCCTTGGCCAACAATTCGGCACCTATCGGGGAGACCTTCGCCAATTGCTGCAAACCTTCGCGGTCAGTGCTCATGCCCAGTAGCGCCAGCGCCTGGCTACGCTTGCGGCCCTGTTGCTGCAACTGCACGATCAGCGATTGCTTCTGCGCCAGGATATTCTCCAGCAAGGCCATGTCCCGCCCACGCAGTGCATGGCCCTCCAGCCGCAGCCATTCAAGCAGTTGCTGGGCCGGGCCGAGGTCGCTTTCGATCAATTGAAGCAATGCGGTGTCTTGCATGGCGGCTTGAACTCAGTGGTGGATACCAGGAAGCCTGGCAAGGCACGCGCCTTAGCGGTCGGCTTCGAACTTCAGTATGTTGCCGGCAGTTTTCGTCGGGTCGACGTTATAGCTGCCATTGGCAATCTTTTCTTTAACTTCGGCCACTTTCGCGCTGTCGACCACAGGCTGGCTCTGCAGGTCACTGCTCACCTTTTGCAGAAATTGCGCGCTGTCGCTCAGGTGCACGGTGTCACCGGCGGCGCTGCTTTTGCTTACGCTGGTGTCGGTGCTTGCCGCCTCGGTGGTGCGGGTGTTGCTGGTACCGGTAGTACCGGTAACGGGCGTGGTGCCGCCGTTCACCCGATTGAAATCGATAACCATGATGTAAAAACCTCTGGGATTCTGGACGCTTGCCCTGTTTTCGGCGCCGGGGCGAAAACCTTTAGTTTTTTTTCGCCATAGCCTGCAACGCGGTCGAACAGGGCCAGAGTATAGTGCGAGGCGCCATACATTGGCTGCAATTTAGGCGACGCTGCCGGGTTGCGGTGCAGCCCAGCCTGCGGCTTTACATCGCTACCTCCACTTGCCCAGGCCCCGTTACCCGGGCTTTGACCACACGGTTTGAGCGCAAGTTGCGCACCCGTATCTGCTCACCCTCGCCGCCGTCGGCCAATGCCTCGCCCGGCATGCGCACGGCGATCCCGGCGTTACCGGCACTGATCACCACCTGGTCGCCCTTGCGGATCACCTCGGGCCGCTCCACCTGCACCGGCGACAACACCTGGTCCATCACCGCGGGCCTGGTGAGCTTCAGGCCCAGCGCTTGGTCCAACTCGGTCAGGTAACCCTGGCTGAGCGGGCCGACATCGCGCTCGCGCAGCGCCACGTCACCCTGGCCGATCACATCGTTACGCTTCATTGGGCGCGTAGCAGTGACCACTTGGCGAAACAAATGCACCTGGGCCGGCACGAATACCGTCCAGGGTGTCGGCCCTTCACAGCGAACCTTTACCACTACCCGCCCAACGGGCGTGGCCGGGCTTTGCAACGACGCGGCCAAAGGCTGCTCGCAGCCGGGCAGGCTTAACCGCGGGTCAAGGTCGTTAACTTCCACCTGCGGCCGGCCTTCGATTTGCGCGGTGGCCAAATAATCTTCGACCGTGAACTCAAGAAACCCCTGGGTGGCACCGATAAGCTGTTCGGGTAATGTGGCTTCATCGGCGGGTAAGCGCCCAGAACCGAAGAGGCACAGGGCGGTAACCAGCCCGGACAGCGCATGTAACAGGTGTCGTGAAAATGGCGTTTTTACGTTCATGGCAGGGCCTGAGCAAAGCATGTGCCAAGTTGCCCTAAGAGCTGGCCAGCGGCATACCGCCGGCCCGACAGTTTAATGCGGAGGTTTCGAACATGGCTGGTGTGATGGATGCAGTGAACCGGCGCACGCAATTAGTAGGGCAAAACCGCCTTGAACTGTTGTTGTTCCGTCTCAACGGCCAGCAGTTGTATGGTATCAACGTGTTCAAGGTCCGCGAGGTGCTGCAATGCCCCAAACTGACCCTGCTGCCCAAGGCCAACCCTGTGGTGCGCGGTATCGCCAACATACGCGGCGCGACCATCCCGATCCTCGACCTGGCCCTCGCCACGGGCGGGTGCAGCCTCGAGAACAGCAGCAATGCGTTCGTGATAATTACCGAGTACAACACCAAGGTTCAGGGGTTTTTGGTGCATTCGGTGGAACGTATCGTCAACATGAACTGGGAGTCGATACACCCGCCACCCAAAGGCACCGGGCGTGACCACTACCTTACCGCGGTCACCCGGGTCGACGAGCGGCTGGTGGAAATCATCGACGTGGAGAAAATCCTTTCGGAAGTGGCGCCGATGTCCGAGAGCATCAGCGCTGGCGTGATAACCGAAGAGGTACAACGAAAAGCGGTATCGCTGCGGGTACTGACGGTCGATGACTCCGCTGTGGCGCGTAAACAGGTTACCCGCTGCCTGGAAACCGTCGGGGTTGAGGTGATCGCACTCAATGACGGCAAGCAGGCACTGGACTACCTTAACAACATGGTCGCCGAGGGGCAGGACCCTTGCCAGCAGTTTCTGATGCTGATTTCCGACATCGAGATGCCCGAAATGGACGGTTATACCCTGACCGCCGAAATACGTAATAACCCACGGCTGAAAGACCTGCACATCGTGCTGCACACCTCACTGTCGGGGGTGTTCAACCAGGCGATGGTGAAAAAAGTCGGTGCCGATGATTTTCTCGCCAAATTTCGCCCCGATGATCTCGCCTCGCGGGTTGTCGACCGCATCAAGGCACGGGGTTGAGTGCCTGGCATGGTGCTCCCGCGGCTCTCACAGGCGTTGGCGCATAATTTTTATTGCCGGCCCAGCAAAAGGCGCCGCCAAAATTGGGCAGCCCGCGGTTGCAACACCACACCCGCTTCACGCCAGGGGCTTGGCCCCGGCTACATTCACGACTCAAGGGGCACCCATGTTGTCAACGGCCAACTTGGATTTCGAACACTTCCGGGTTTTCCTGGAAAAAGCCTGTGGCATTTTGCTGGGGGATAACAAACAGTACCTGGTGTCCAGCCGGCTCAATAAACTGATGGAACAAAACGGCATCCTGTCTCTGGGTGAATTGGTGCAACGCATTCAAAGCCAGCCACGCAGTGGCCTGCGCGAACAGGTGGTCGACGCCATGACGACCAACGAAACCCTTTGGTTTCGCGACACCTACCCGTTCGAAGTGATGAAAAGCCGAGTGATCCCGGAGATGCTCAAGGCATCCCCCGGCCAGCGCTTGCGGGTGTGGTCAGCCGCCTGTTCATCGGGCCAGGAACCCTATTCGTTGTCGATGACCTTCGACGAATTCGAACGCAGCAACCCGGGGCAACTGAAGGGGGGGGCCCAAATCGTCGCGACCGACTTGTCCCCCTCGATGCTCGCCAACTGCAAGAGCAGCGAGTACGACAGCCTGGCCATCGGCCGTGGCTTGTCGCCAGAACGCCTGCAACGCTACTTCGACGCCAAGCCCGGCTCACGCTGGGCGGTCAAGGCGCCGTTGCGCGCCCGGGTGGAGTTTCGCCCATTCAACCTGCTGGACAGCTACGCCGTGCTGGGCAAGTTCGACATCGTGTTTTGCCGCAATGTACTGATCTACTTTTCGGCCGACATTAAAAAAGACATCCTCACACGCCTGCACGCTGTCCTCAAACCGGGCGGCTACCTGTTCCTTGGCGCCTCCGAGGCACTCAATGGCCTGCCGGACCTTTACCGCATGGTGCAGTGCAGCCCTGGCATCATCTACCAGGCCAAATAGCCGCAAGGCGAGCTTGCGGGCTGGCCGCGTACAGCCGAAACTTTAGGGGCGCCCCCCTGCCCGCCGGAGCCCTCGATGCCCGACCGCCCTATGCCCCCTGCCCTTCACTTCATGCTTGCCGCGCGGCGCATGGAGCTCTGCGGCCTCGAAGGCCTGGCGTTCACTTGCGAACTGGTGACCCAGATCAGCCAATTGGTCCACGCCCTGCAACGCGAGCGTGGCTACTCCAATTTGTTTCTGGGCACCCCCGACCAGGTTCATCTGGGCCAGCTCGAACGGCTCAGCGACCAGGCGTTGGCCATCGAACAGGCGGTGTGCGCGCGTTTCGAGGCCATGGACCTGGACACCAGCAGCGCGGTAGACCGGGCGCGTTTGTTTACCCGCATCGCTTACGTGTTGCACGGGCTGCAGGAACTGCCACGGCTGCGCCGGCGCATCCGTGAACACCGCATCGTGGCGTTGCACGCCACCGCCGCCTTTACCCGGCTGATCGGCGGGCTGCTGGCGGTGGTGTTCGAAGCGGCCGACACCGCCGCGGACCCGGCGATCACCCGCTTGCTGGTGGCGATGTTCAACTTCATGCAAGGCAAGGAACTTGCCGGGCAAGAGCGTGCCACCGGGGTGGCCGGGTTCTTGGCCGGCTACTTCGACAACGGCCTGCGCCAACGTTTCGAACAGTTGGCCCATGCTCAGGACCGTTGCTTTGAAACCTTTGCCGACTTCGCGGGCAGCCACGCCCTGGCCATGTGGCAGGCGCTACTGGCCCATGAATGTACCGGCCAGGTACAGCGCCTGCGCGCCCTGGCCAGCGGTACCCACAGCCAGGCGCAGGTAGACGCGGGGCTGTCAGAGCTGTGGTTCGAGATCACTACCCAACGCATCGACATGATGAAGGCAATTGAAACCCATTTGGAGCAAAGCCTGCTCGATGCCTGCCAACGCAGCATCCAGGCAGCTCGCCTGGACCTGGAAAACCACCGCCGGCTGGTCAATCGCCTGGCGAGCCTGGACCCCGCTAGCGACACGGAGCAGCAGCCACAGTTGCAGCCGCACTTGCCGCCGCACTTGCCGCCGCACTTGCCGCCGCGCTTATTCAACATCCAGGCCAGCGACCTAGAAAGCACCCTGGCTGCCGACACCTTGGCACCCCACTTGGGCCGGTCGGTGCTGGACCTTTTACAGGCGCAAACCCAGCGCCTGGCCGGCGTGACCGATGAACTTGAACAGGCACGGCAGGCCTTGAACGACCGCAAAGTGGTGGAACGGGCGAAAAAATGGCTAATGGACCAGCATCAGTTAAGCGAACCGCAGGCCTATGCACGGCTGCGCCAAGCGGCCATGGATCGGGGGCAACGGTTGGTCGAGGTGGCCCACCAACTATTGGCCCAAGCTCAGCCTACCCCGCGGGCATGACCCCCGCCGCTATCGCCGGCCCGCGGGTGGCCAGCAGCCGGCACTGCGCGTTCAAAGCATGAGCTCATGCCGAATCGGTATTTAACGCACGCCCATGCAATCGTTTAGCGTCCCGCCCCATCCCATTCGCCCGGCACCTGGCCCCGCACACCCCGTTGCCCGGCACGCCGCTTCTTACCGATGAACAGCACGAAGGCCCGTTTATGCCAGCATTTACCCCCGACTCCCCTACCGCCCAAGCCTGGGGTGCACCGCCTTCGGCACGCTATGAGCGCTTGGCCGCGCCGTTTCGGCCATTGTTCGCACGTATCGGGGCCGGGGCGGTAGAGCGCGAGGTCAGCCGCCGGCTGCCCGCGACGGAACTGGGCTGGCTCAAGGACAGCGGCTTTACCGCGCTGCGTGTGCCGGTCGAGTTTGGCGGTGCCGGGGCAAGCCTTGCAGAACTGTTCGCCCTGCTCACTGAACTGGGCCAGGCCGATTCGAACCTGGTGCAGGCGTTGCGCAGCCATTTCGGTTTCGCCGAAAGCATCCTCAATAGCCGCGACGTGCAGCGCCGCGAGCGCTGGCTGGAGCGCCTGGGCCGGGGTGAAACTGTGGGCCCGGCCAATAGCGAAACGGGCGATGCCAAGCGCGAGGCATTTTCCACCCGCCTGCTGGCCGATGGCGCGAACTGGCGCCTGGAAGGCAGTAAGTTCTACACCACCGGGGCGTTGTTCGCCGACTGGATCGATGTCGGCGCCACCACCCCAGACGGTGCCCGCGTCACTGCCACGGTGCGCCGTGACGCGCCGGGGGTGGAAGTGGTTGACGACTGGAACGGCTTCGGCCAAACCCTGACCGCCAGTGGTACCGCGCATTTTCGGGAGGTGGCGGTCAAAGCCGACGAGGTCATCGACAAAGACCAACGCTTCGCCTATTCGCCAGCCTTCTACCAATTGTTTCACCTGGCCAACCTGGCCGGTATCGGCCGCGCGATGAGCGATGAAGTGGCGCGGGCAGTGGCGGCGCGCACTCGCACCTTCAGTATTGGCAACGCCGACCGGGTGGCCCAAGACCCGCAGATTCTCGCCGTGGTAGGCCAGGTACGTAGCGCGGCCTATTGCGCAGGCGCCATCGCCACACAGAATGCCTTGGCCCTGGAGCGGGCCTTCGAGGCGCGGCACAGCCCCGAGCAGGAACAAGCGGTGGCCATCGCGGAATTGGAAGTGTGCCAATCGCTGAATGTGGTCAGTGACCTGATCATCGACGCCGCCGGGCGGCTGTTCGATGCCCTGGGCGCGTCGGCGACCCTGCGGCCCCAGGCCCTCGATCGCTTCTGGCGCAATGCCCGTACTCTCGCGTCCCATAACCCGCGGGTGTACAAGGCCCGCATCGTGGGCGACTTCGCGGTCAACGGCACCGCGCCGCCGGAGCAGTGGAAAATCGGCACCGTGTGAGCAAACCCGGCCCGGGCGGGGTCCAGATCAGTAAGCACGCCCGGGACGCCCCATGAAAGCCTTTGCCGACCTCTACACGCGCCTCGATGCCACGACGTCGAGCAATGCCAAACTGCAAGCCTTGGAAAGCTATTTTGCCCAGGCCCCGGCCGAAGATGCGGCCTGGGCCGTGTACTTTCTCGCCGGTGGGCGGCCACGGCAACTGGTGCCCAGCCGGGTGCTAAGGGAGGTGGCGCAGGGGCTGGCGGGGCTGCCGGAATGGCTGTTCGAGGAAAGCTACCAGGCCGTGGGCGACCTGGCCGAGACGGTATCGCTGGTGCTGCCGGACGCGCCCTATAGCAGTGATCAGGGGTTGGCCTGGTGGGTAGAACAGGCCCTGTTGCCGCTGCGTGGGCAACCTGCGCAGGTGCTGCACGAGCGGCTGCCGCCGCTATGGCAATTGCTCGACCGGCCGAGCCTGATGCTGTGCGTGAAGCTGATCACTGGGAGCTTTCGGGTCGGTGTGTCGAAGTTGCTGGTCACTCGCGCCCTGGCGCAGTTGGCAGGGCTCGACAGTAAGCGCGTGGCCCAGCGCCTGGTCGGTTACACCGACCTTTCGCACCGCCCCAGCGCCGCCAGTTATAAAAAGCTGATTGCCGCCGAAAACGGCGACGAGCACGCCCAGCGTGGCGGCCAACCCTACCCGTTCTTTTTGGCCCATGCGCTGCAGCAGCCGGCTGAGCGCTTCGATGAATTGCTCGGCCCCATCGAGCAGTGGCAAGCCGAATGGAAGTGGGACGGTATCCGCGCGCAGTTGGTCAAGCGTGACGGCCAACTATGGCTATGGTCGCGCGGCGAAGAATTGATCACCGAGCGCTTTCCCGAATTCCAGGCGCTGCTGGCTCTGCTACCCGATGGCTGCGTATTGGATGGCGAGTTGGTGGTGTGGCGCGAGGCACCGGTGGACGGGGCCGTGCCGGGCACCGGCAGGCCCGATGATGCGCCGTTTCGCCCGGGTGTGCAGCCCTTCGCCTTGTTGCAACAGCGCATTGGCCGTAAAACCCTCGGCAAGAAGCTGCTTACCGACCTGCCGGCGGTGCTGTTGGCCTACGACCTGCTCGAATGGCAAGGCCAAGATTGGCGCAGCCGGCCCCAGGCCGAGCGCCGGATGCAATTGGATACCCTCGTGGCGCACACCGCCTCGCCGCTGCTGCGCCCCTCGCCGGTGTTACACGCCGCAAGCTGGGCGCAACTGGCGGCCCAGCGCGAGCAGTCACGTGCCTTGGGCGTGGAAGGGATGATGCTCAAGGCCGGTGATGCCCTGTACGGCGTGGGCCGCACCAAAGACATGGGCACCTGGTGGAAGTGGAAGGTGGACCCGTTCAGTGTCGACGCGGTGCTAATTTACGCCCAGGCTGGCCATGGCCGGCGCGCAAGCCTTTATACCGACTATACCTTCGCGGTATGGGATGGGCCTGTAACCCAGCCTCAGCGCCAACTGGTCCCTTTCGCTAAAGCCTACTCGGGCCTCACCGATGCCGAGATGCACCAAGTTGATGCGGTTATCCGCCGTACCACGGTCGAGAAATTTGGCCCGGTCAGAAGCGTTACCCCCACCCTGGTGTTCGAATTGGGCTTTGAGGGCATTGCCTTATCAAAACGGCACAAAAGCGGCATTGCCGTGCGCTTTCCGCGCATGTTGCGCTGGCGCCACGACAAGTCCGTGGCTGAAGCTGATACCTTGGCGACGTTACAAGACCTGTTGAGTTGAGTCGATTTGCGCACCACAATAGCGCCCTTTCGAAAACCGGCCCGTTTCGAGGCACCCCCGTGCCCAGAGCGTGAGCGAAATTTAGCCGTTCGGTCAGAAGTGCGACGTAAAGGGATTGCCAAGCGCCCATTGCCAGCGGTTTACGCAACGATGGTGCGAAATTTGCTATTAGCATGATCTCTGGCACCTGCCGGTAACGAGCCCGCGTGACACCCACGCATCTTTGTCTTTTAAGGATTGCACAATGAAAAAAGCATGGCTGACCCTTTCCGCATTGGCACTTTGCTTGTCCGCAGGCTCTGCCCTGGCCAAGGAATATAAAGTGCTGCGCTTTGGCGTCGACCCGTCCTATGCGCCGTTCGAATCCAAGGCCGCCGACGGCAGCCTGGTGGGCTTCGACATCGACCTGGGCAACGCAATCTGCAAGGAGCTGAAAGTCACCTGCAAATGGGTCGAAAACGATTTCGACGGGATGATCCCTGGCCTGAACGCCAATAAGTTCGACGGGGTGATTTCCTCGCTGACCGTAACGCCGGCCCGTGAAAAAGCCATCGACTTTTCTGATGAACTGTTTTCCGGCCCTACCGCGCTGGTATACAAAAAAGGGTCCGGGCTGAGTGACGACGTGGCCAGCCTCAAAGGCAAAACCGTAGGCTATGAACAAGGCACCATCCAAGAAGCCTATGCCAAGGCTGTGCTGGACAAAGCCGGGGTGACCACCAAGGCCTATCAGAACCAAGACCTGGTCTACGCCGACTTGGTTTCCGGCCGCCTCGATGCCTCCTTGCAAGACATGCTGCAAGCCGAGCTGGGCTTTCTGAAGTCGCCGCAGGGTGCCGAGTATGAAGTGTCCAAACCGTTCGAAAGCGACTTGCTGCCGGCCAAGACCGCCGTTGGCATCAAGAAGGGCAACAAGGACCTGCAAACCTTGCTGAACAAAGGCATCAAGGCGCTGCACGACGACGGCACCTATGCTGAAATCCAGAAAAAGCACTTCGGTGACCTGAACCTGTACAGCGGCAAGTAAGCTGCCCCACCGGCGCCCGCGCCCCACAAGGGCGCGGGCGCTTTATTGGCCGCATAAGGGTTGATCCATGCTCGACCAATTGTTGCAGGGCCTAGGGCTCTCGGCATTCAGCTTGAAAGGCTTCGGTCCCCTGCTGCTGCAGGGCACCTGGATGACCCTCAAGCTCTCGCTGCTGTCGCTGGCCGTAAGCGTATTGCTTGGCCTGCTCGGCGCTGGCGCCAAGTTGTCCCGGATGGCCCCATTGCGCCTCATCGCCCAGTGCTACACCACGTTGATCCGCGGCGTGCCAGACCTGGTGCTGATGCTATTGATTTTCTACAGCCTGCAGATCTGGTTGAACTCGTTCACCGATGCCATGGGTTGGGACTATTTCGAGATCGACCCGTTCATCGCCGGGGTGATCACCTTGGGCTTCATCTACGGGGCTTATTTCACCGAAACCTTTCGCGGTGCGATTCTCGCCGTACCCCGTGGCCAGGCTGAGGCGGCCACCGCTTACGGCCTGGGCCGCTGGCAGCGCTTTCGCTACGTGGTATTCCCGCAAATGATGCGCTACGCCCTGCCGGGTCTGGGCAACAACTGGATGGTGATCCTCAAGGCCACCGCCCTGGTGTCGATCATCGGCCTGGCCGACGTGGTCAAGGCAGCGCAGGACGCCGGCAAAAGCACCTACCAGTTGTTCTATTTCCTGGTGCTCGCGGCGTTGATCTACCTGGTGATCACCAGCGCCTCGAACCTCATGATGCGCCGGCTCGAACGGCGCTTCAATGTGGGTACCCGGGAGGCGCTGCGATGATCGAGCTGCTGCAAGAATATTGGCGCGCCTTCCTCTACACCGACGGCAACAATATCACCGGCCTGGCGATGACACTGTGGTTGCTGCTCGCCTCGGTGGGCATCGGTTTCGTGCTGTCGATTCCGTTGGCCATCGCCCGCTGCTCGCCACGGCACTGGCTGCGCTGGCCAGTACAGTTCTACACCTATGTGTTCCGTGGCACGCCGCTGTACATCCAGCTACTGATTTGCTACACCGGCATCTACAGCCTGGAGGGCGTGCGCAACCAGCCGCTGCTCAATGAGTTCTTCCGCGACGCGATGAACTGCACGCTGCTGGCGTTTGCACTCAATACCTGCGCTTACACCACCGAAATCTTCGCCGGCGCCATTCGGAACATGGCCCATGGCGAGATCGAGGCGGCCAAAGCCTATGGCCTGTCCGGTTTCAAGCTATACGCCTATGTGATCATGCCGTCGGCATTGCGCCGGGCGTTGCCGTATTACAGCAATGAAGTGATCCTGATGCTGCATGCCACCACGGTGGCCTTTACCGCCACGGTGCCGGACATCCTCAAGGTCGCCCGGGACGCCAATTCCGCCACCTACATGACCTTTCAGTCGTTCGGCATCGCAGCGGTGCTGTACCTGGCCATCACCTTTTCACTGGTGGGCTTGTTCCGCTTGGCCGAGCGCCGTTGGCTGGCCTTCCTTGGCCCGGCCCGATAGGACGCCCCCACATGCAGCAGCAAACCCACGCTTTACTGGCGCCGGTGCCCGGCACCAGCCGGCAACTCGAAAGCTTTCACTTCGGCCCGGCGCCTGGCAGCGGCGAAAGCGCCGGCAAGGTCTACATCCAGGCCTCGCTGCACGCCGATGAGTTGCCCGGCATGCTGGTGGCCTGGTACCTCAAGCAGCGCCTGGTGGAACTGGAAAACGCCGGGCGCCTGCGCCACCACATCGTGTTGGTACCGGTGGCCAACCCCATTGGCCTTGAGCAGGTGCTGATGGACACGCCGCTGGGGCGCTACCAACTGGAAAGCGGCGAGAACTTCAACCGCCACTTCATCGACCTGGCCGGGCCGGTGGGCGATGCCGTGCAAGCCCAACTGGGCGCAGACCCGGCACGCAACCAGGCGTTGGTGCGTGCCGCCCTGCGCGACGCGTTGTTGGCCGAGCGGCCCACTACCCAACTGCAGGCCCAGCGCCTGGTGCTTCAGCGCCTGGCGTGCGACGCCGACGTGGTGCTGGACCTGCACTGTGACTTCGAGGCGGTGGAGCACCTGTACACCACCCCCGAAGCCTGGCCGCAGGTCGAGCCCCTGGCACGTTACCTTGGCGCCCAGGCGAGCCTATTGGCCACCGACTCGGGGGGGCAGTCGTTCGATGAGTGCTTCACCCTGGTGTGGCACACACTGGCACAACGTTTCGCCGGGCGCTTCGCCATCCCCATGGGCAGCTTCTCTGTCACCCTGGAGCTGCGCGGCCAAGGTGATGTGAGCCATGCGTTGGCCAGCCGCGATTGCCAGGCCGTGCTGAATTACCTGATGCACCGTGGCGCCATCGAGGGCGCCCCGGAAACCCTGCCGCAGTTGCTATACCCAGCCAGCCCCCTGGCGGGCGTCGAACCGGTAGCCACCCCTGAGGGCGGGGTGCTGGTGTTCTGCGCGCTGCCGGGTGAATACCTGGAAGCCGGCCAATTGATCGCTGAAGTGATCGACCCGCTGACCGACCGCGTGACCCCAGTACGCAACCGCCGGCCCGGGCTGCTATATGCCCGCGCCCTGCGGCGCATGGCCACCGCCGGCATGGTTATCGCACACGTCGCCGGGGCTGAGGCCTACCGCAGCGGCTATCTACTTTCACCGTGAGGGCGCTTTGCGCATGTACAAACTGACCATCGAAGGGCTGCACAAGCGCTACGGCGACAATGAAGTGCTCAAAGGTGTATCGCTGCGGGCCAACAGCGGCGACGTGATCTGCCTGATCGGCGCCAGCGGCTCAGGTAAGAGCACCTTCTTGCGCTGCATCAACTTCCTGGAAACCCCCAATGACGGCGCCATGACCCTGGACGGCAAAATCGTCCGCATGGTCAGTGACACCCACGGCATGCGCGTAGCCGACGCCGATGAACTGCAGCGCCTGCGCACGCGCCTGGCCATGGTGTTTCAGCACTTTAACCTGTGGAGCCACATGACCGTGCTGGAAAACATAACCCTGGCCCCCCGGCGGGTATTGGGCGTGAGCAAACAGGATGCCGAACAACGTGCACACCGCTACCTCGACAAAGTGGGGCTGCCGGCACGGGTCGCCGGCCAGTACCCGGCGTTTTTGTCTGGCGGCCAGCAACAGCGGGTGGCCATTGCCCGTGCCCTGGCAATGGAACCGGAAGTGATGCTGTTCGACGAACCCACCTCCGCACTGGACCCAGAACTGGTCGGGGAAGTGCTCAAGGTGATCCACGGGCTGGCCGAAGAAGGCCGCACCATGATCATGGTCACCCACGAGATGGCCTTCGCCCGGCAAGTGGCCAGCCAAGTGATGTTCCTGCACCAGGGCCGGGTCGAGGAAGAAGGCACACCGGACCACGTACTGGGCAACCCCAAGAGCGAGCGGTTGCGGCAATTCTTGAGCGGCAACTTGAAATAACGGCCGCGCTTGCGCGGGTGGGTAAAAAAGCCGGCGTTGGGTGCTTTTGCTCGCCGGCTGAAACTTGCAACTGGGCAGGGCGTGGCGTTGTCTTCCTGTTACACCCTCGATGCCGGAATGCCCGCCGCGCCCATGCCCTGCCCCGATTACGCCAAACGCTGGTTTGCCGCCCGTGCCTGGAAGCCGTTCCCCTTTCAGCGCGCGGTGTGGCGGGCGCTCTCGCGTGGGCAGTCGGGGCTGCTGCATGCCAGCACCGGCGCCGGCAAAACCTATGCGCTGTGGTTTGGCGCGCTAAACGCCTGGGCCAAACCGCGGCCCGCCGCCAGCGACAAGCGCCGCCCCGCCATGGCACCCCTGACAGTGCTGTGGATCACCCCGATGCGCGCCCTGGCGGCCGACACCTTGCGCGCCCTGCAGGTGCCGGTAGACGAGTTGGACCTGGGCTGGAGCTTAGGCCTGCGCACCGGAGACACCAACAGCGCCGAACGGGCGCGGCAAACCCGGCGCCTGCCTACGGTGCTGGTCACGACACCGGAGAGCCTATGCCTGATGCTGGCCCGCGAGCAGGCCCAAGTAGAGCTGGCCAGCCTGCGCTTGGTGGTGGTGGATGAATGGCACGAACTGTTGGGTAACAAACGCGGGGTGCAGGTGCAATTGGCCCTCGCCCGCCTTCGGCGTTGGCAGCCGCAGCTTATTACCTGGGGCATTTCCGCGACGCTGGGCAACCTCGACCATGCCCAGCAGGCGCTGATGCCGGAGGGCATCCGCGTACAAGGTGCCAACGACAAAACCCTGAAGGTCGACACGTTGTTACCGGCATCGGTGGAGCGCTTTCCCTGGGCTGGGCATTTGGGCCTGCGTATGCTGGAGGCAGTGGTGGAGCAGGTCGAAGCCAGCCACAGTTGCTTGTTGTTCACCAACACCCGCGCCCAGAGCGAAACCTGGTACCAAGCCCTTTTACAAGCGCGGCCCGATTGGGCCGGATTGATTGCCCTGCACCATGGTTCGCTCGCCCGCGAGGTGCGCGAATGGGTGGAGCTGGCCCTGAAGCAAGGCCAGCTCAAGGCGGTGGTATGCACCTCGAGCCTGGACTTGGGCGTAGACTTTTTGCCGGTCGAGCGGGTATTGCAGATCGGTTCGGCCAAGGGCGTGGCGCGTTTGATCCAACGCGCCGGGCGCTCCGGCCACGCGCCCGGCAGGCCCTCGCGCGTGACCCTGGTGCCCACCCACAGCCTGGAGTTGGTGGAGGCCGCCGCCGCCGAACAAGCGGTGGCGGCGCGGCGTATCGAGCCGCGGGTGTCGCCGCAGCAACCTCTGGATGTGTTGGTCCAGCACTTGGTCACCCTGGCCTTGGGCGGCGGCTTTCGCCCAGACGACGCCTTGGCCGAGGTACGCGGCGCCTGGGCCTACGCCACATTGGGCGAAGGTGCTTGGCAATGGGCGCTGGCATTCATCCGCCACGGCGGGCTGTCGTTGCTGGCCTACCCCGATTACCGCCGCGTGGAGCCCGACGAGCACGGCGTGTGGCGGGTTCCGGACGCCCGCCTGGGCCGGCGCCACCGGTTGAACATCGGCACCATCGTCAGCGACGCAGCGTTAAACGTGAAGTTTTGGAGCAAAGGCGGCGGTGGCAAGTCCCTGGGCAGTATCGAAGAAGGTTTTATCGCCCGACTGCGCCCCGGCGAGCTGTTTTTGTTCGGCGGGCGCACGTTGGAACTGGTGCGGGTCGAGCAAATGACCGCCTATGTAAAGCGCAGCAGCGGCAAGAAGCCGGCCGTGCCCCGCTGGAACGGCGGGCGCATGCCGCTTTCCAACGAACTGGCCGAGGCGGTGGTAGAGCAGTTCGAGGCCGCGGCACGGGGCGACTACCACAGCGCGCCGCTCAGGGCCGCGAAGCCTTTGTTGCAGGTTCAGCAGGCTTGGTCGGCCCTGCCTGGGCGTAACCGGCTGCTGCTCGAACAGCTTAAATCCCGCGAGGGCTGGCACCTGTTCCTCTACCCCTTCGCCGGCCGCCTGGTGCATGTGGGCTTGGCCAGCCTGCTGGCCTGGCGGCTGAGCCAGCGGGCACCGGCGAGCTTTTCCATGTCGGTGAACGATTACGGCCTGGAGCTGCTCAGCCCGAGTGCCGTGAACTGGCAGGCAGCATTGGACGGCGGCCTGCTCAGCCCCGCTAACCTGGTGCACGATGTGCTCGCCAGCCTCAATGCCGGGGAGCTGGCACAGCGGCGCTTCCGGGAAATCGCCCGCATCGCCGGGCTGGTATTCGCCGGCTACCCCGGCGCGCAAAAAAGCACCCGCCAGGTACAGGCCTCCAGCAGCCTGTTTTTCCAGGTGTTTCGCCAATACGACACCGGCAACCTGTTACTCAGCCAGGCCGAGCACGAAGTACTTAGCCAAGAGCTCGACGTGGTGCGCCTGGCGCACACCCTGGAACATATCCACGGGGGCGCGCTCGACCTGCGGGTGATCGGGCGCCCTACCCCGCTGGCGTTTCCGTTACTGGTAGAGCGCATGCGCGAAAGCCTGAGCTCGGAAAAACTCGCCGATCGCATTGCACGCATGGTCGGCGATTTAGAACGTGCCGCAGGGCCGGCCGCGTGAACCCGTGGCTGGCGGTCAGCGTGGCCGGGGCCGAGTTGTGGCTGCTGGCGGAAAAAGCCGTGTACTGGCCAGCCGAACGGGTGTTGCTGGTAGCCGATGCGCATTTCGGTAAAGCGGCGGTGTACCGTGCCCTGGGCCAACCGGTGCCGCACGGTACCACCGCCACCAACCTGGCGGTGCTCGATACCCTGCTGGCGCGCCACTGCTGTGAGGAGTTGATTTTTCTCGGTGACTTTCTCCATGGCCGTGCCGCACAGGGCAGTGCCAGCCTCGACGCGTTGCTGGCCTGGCGGCACAGCCAACCCCACCTGCGCATGACACTGATCCGCGGCAACCACGACCAGCGCGCCGGCGACCCACCGGCCGCATTGCGCATGGCGGTGGTGGACGAGCCCCTATTACGTGGGCCTCTGGCCCTGCGCCATGAGCCGGCATCCCACCCCACGCACCACGTACTGGCCGGGCACTTGCACCCGGTGTACCTGCTGCGCGGTGCCGGCCGCCAACGCCTGCGCCTGCCGTGTTTTCAGTTGGGCCGGCAGGTCACCCTGCTGCCGGCCTTCGGGGCCTTCACCGGCGGCTTTGCCGTCACGCGCAAGCCCGGGGTTCAATTAGTGCTGGCCAGCGCGCAGGGCGTTTGGGCATTGCCCTGATAGCTGCCTGCTAGCGTGTAATCGCCAGCCCTGCTAACCCGCGCGTGGCCAAGCGGGTTATCGGCGGCCGCAACGGGTGGTTTGGGCACTGTCGCGAGGAAGGCAACGGCCTCGCCTGTGCTTGAGGCGAGATAGGGCAGGGCTTTTGGGGTGCAGGTACCGCAAAGCCCTGCTTGACGCAGGGCTTTACCGAAGTACCTTAGCGCAAGGCCGCTTTTATGCCACTGGCGCGGGCGGTGGTGTGTCAGGAATCGTCGGTTCGCCTGGCTCCGTTGGCTCGCCTGGCTGCTCGGGCTGAGGGGAGTCTGGGTCGGGCTGGCCCGGCATCCCGCCCGCCTGCACCGCATAAGCTTCGGCAAACGGGTTGGCCAGTAGCGTCCAGGCCAGCCTACCGATCTGGTTCGGCTGCAAAGCGGCCAGCATGGCGCTGATGTTCGGGTCTAGCTTCATAAGCACTCCTGGGCATTGGCCCGCTGAACCCTGGCGGTATCCAGAGCAAAAACACGGGGAGTTCAACCGATAGAGTGCCAAATGCAAGGCAAATTCCGTCGCTTCGTCGGCTCACTCACGTGCGTGGCAAGGTCACCCCACGCTGGCCCTGGTATTTACCACCCCGGTCCTTGTACGACACTTCACAGGTTTCGTCCGATTCCAGGAACAACATTTGCGCCACCCCTTCGTTGGCGTAGATCTTCGCCGGCAACGTGGTGGTATTGGAAAACTCCAGCGTCACGTGGCCTTCCCACTCAGGCTCCAGCGGCGTCACGTTGACGATGATGCCGCAGCGCGCGTAGGTGCTTTTGCCCAGGCAAATGGTCAACACGTTTCGCGGAATGCGAAAATACTCTACGGTGCGGGCCAAGGCGAAGGAATTGGGCGGGATGATGCACACGTCGCTCTTGATGTCGACAAAGCTCTTGGCATCGAAATGCTTGGGGTCGACGGTGGCCGAGTTGATGTTGGTGAACACCTTGAATTCAGCGGCGCAGCGCACGTCGTAGCCGTAGCTGGACACCCCGAAGGAAATCACCCGCTGGGCCTCTTCACCGCGTACCTGGCGCTCCACGAAAGGCTCGATCATGCCGTGCTCTTGCGCCATGCGGCGAATCCACTTGTCCGATTTGATGCTCATGGCAGGTCCTGAAATACGTAGAGTTAGCCGCGCATATTACCGGGGGCGGGCGGCCGGATCAAAACGAGGTTGTACAAGGCCATTGGCAGGCGCGGTGAAAACGGGTAAGGTGGCACCACTGCGCTGCTTTTGTCGCCGAGAATGACTGCACGATGCTAGATTTCGATCCAACCATCTACAAGAATTTTTACGCTCTTTGCGCTCAGTCTCGGTTTGGGATATTCCAAACCGGTGTCAACTTTGTCCAAGGAGACTAAAACATGTCCAATCGCCAAACCGGTACCGTTAAGTGGTTCAATGATGACAAAGGCTTCGGCTTCATCACCCCACAATCCGGTGACGACCTGTTCGTACACTTCAAAGCTATCCAATCCGACGGGTTCAAATCCCTGAAGGAAGGCCAGCAGGTCACTTTCGTCGCTACCCGCGGCCAGAAAGGCATGCAAGCCGAAGAAGTCCAAGTTGCTTAAACAACCTGGGCTTTAAAAAAACCCGCCTGATGGCGGGTTTTTTTATGCCTGAAGGTTATACCTGGCAGCGCTTCAGTCTGTGGCCGCACAACGTTGTGCGGCCACACATAGGCCCAGCATGCCGGTGGCGGCCGGTCAGTCATCACTCACGGTAATACTGGGCAACGGCGGTGCGGCCGCCGCTTGCTGGGCGATGCGCGCGCCGACCCGGCGCGCCAACTGCTGGTAAAGCATGGCGATAGGGCTGCTGGGGTCGGCGATGGCCGTAGGGCAGCCACCATCGGCCTGTTCACGGATGGCCATGGCAAGCGGCAACGAGGCGAGCAGATCCACGCCATACTGGGCGGCGAGCTTTTCGCCCCCGCCTTCCCCGAACAGGTGCTCGGCATGGCCGCAGTTCGAGCACACGTGCACGGCCATGTTCTCGACCACCCCCAGCACCGGAATATTGACCTTACGGAACATCTCCACGCCCTTTTTCGCATCCAACAGGGCCAGGTCTTGCGGGGTGGTGACCACCACCGAACCCGCCACGGGCACCTTCTGCGCCAAGGTCAGTTGGATGTCGCCCGTGCCCGGTGGCAGGTCGACCACCAGGTAATCGAGATTATCCCAGGCGGTTTGTGTGATCAACTGCATCAATGCACCGGAAACCATCGGCCCGCGCCACACCATCGGGGTGTTGTCGTCGGTGAGAAACGCCATCGACATCACGTCTACCCCATGGGCGCGAATCGGTATGAACCACTTTTGCTCCCATACGCGCGGCCGGGTGCCCTCGGCGATGCCGAACATAATGCCCTGGCTTGGCCCATAGATATCCGCGTCGAGGATGCCCACCCGGGCGCCTTCCCGGGCCAAGGCCAAGGCGAGGTTGGCGGCGGTGGTCGACTTGCCGACCCCCCCCTTGCCAGAGGCCACGGCGATAATGTTCTTCACGTTGGCCATCGCCGGCACCTGGCCCTGGGCCTTGTGCGCGGCGATATCCGTGCGCACGCTGACCCGGGCGCTGGCCACCCCCGGTAGCGCTTCGATGGCATTTTGCAGGGTCTGTGCCCAACCGGCGTGGAATAAACCCGCCGCATAGCCGAGGCATAGCGCTACCTCTACCCGCTCGCCCTGCACTTCGATGCGTTCGACACAACCCGCGCTGACCGGGTCTTGGTCAAGGTACGGGTCGGTGTACTGGCGAAGGACCGCTTCCACCGCGGCCTGAGTGACGGCGCCCATGGCAACTCCAAAAAAGTGGTAATAGCCACCTATGCTAACGCCAAAGCCGCCGCACGCCTGCCCCACGGGGTGAAAAAAAAACGCCAGGGCTATATAGTTGCGAGTTCACGTTCCACACCACAGTAGCCGCCTCCATGCCCGAGCCCCGCCAGATACTCGTTACCAGCGCCTTGCCCTACGCTAACGGTTCCATCCACCTTGGCCACATGGTGGAGTACATCCAGACCGACATCTGGGTGCGGTTCCAGAAGATGCGCGGCAACCAATGCTATTACGTGTGCGCCGACGACACTCACGGCTCGGCCATCATGCTGCTGGCCGAGAAGCGCGGCATCAGCGCCGAGGCGCTGATCGACGGGGTATGGGCCGAGCACACCACCGATTTTGCGGATTTCCTGGTGGAGTTCGACAACTACTACTCCACCCACTCGCCAGAGAACCGCACCCTGTCGAGCGAGATTTACCGGCGCCTGCGCGATGCCGGATATATCTCCACCCGTTCGGTCACGCAGTACTTCGACCCGGAAAAAAACATGTTCCTGGCCGACCGCTTCATCAAGGGCGATTGCCCCAAGTGCGGGGCCGAGGACCAGTACGGCGACAACTGCGAAAAATGCGGCGCCACCTATGCCCCCACTGAATTGAAGAACCCGCGTTCGGCGGTGTCGGGTGCCACGCCGGTGTTGCGCGACTCCGAGCACTTTTTCTTCCGCCTGCCAGCGTTCCAGGCCATGCTGCAGGCATGGACCCGCAGCGGCACGCTGCAAGACGCAGTGGCCAACAAACTGGCCGAATGGCTCGACAGTGGCCTGCAGGAGTGGGACATCTCCCGCGACGCCCCCTACTTCGGCTTTGAGATACCCGATGCCCCGGGCAAGTATTTCTACGTATGGCTCGATGCACCGGTCGGCTACATGGCCAGCTTCAAGAACCTCTGCAGCAAGCGCCCCGAGCTGGACTTCGATGCATTCTGGGGCAAGGACTCCACCGCCGAGCTGTACCATTTCATCGGCAAGGACATCGTCAACTTTCACGCCCTGTTCTGGCCCGCCATGCTCGAAGGGGCCGGCCTGCGCAAGCCTACGGCGC
Organism: Pseudomonas typographi; assembly: GCF_014694385.1. Taxonomy (GTDB): domain Bacteria; phylum Pseudomonadota; class Gammaproteobacteria; order Pseudomonadales; family Pseudomonadaceae; genus Aquipseudomonas; species Aquipseudomonas typographi. The sequence goes on from NZ_JAAOCA010000008.1 coordinate 77,654, forward strand.
TGAACGTGCACGGTTACCTCACGGTGAACGGGCAGAAGATGTCCAAGTCGCGCGGCACCTTCATCAAGGCCCGTACCTACCTGGACCACCTGTCGCCGGAGTACCTGCGCTACTACTATGCGGCAAAGCTGGGCCGTGGCGTCGACGACCTCGACATGAACCTTGAAGATTTCGTGCAAAAGGTTAATTCCGACCTGGTGGGTAAGGTCGTCAACATTGCCAGCCGTTGTGCCGGTTTCATCCATAAGGGCAACGGCGGCCGCCTGGTCGCTGGCAATGCCGCGCCGGAGCTGAGCGACGCTTTCCTGGCCGCCGTGCCGTCGATCACCGACGCCTATGAGAACCGCGACTTTGCACGGGCCATGCGCGAGATCATGGCACTGGCCGACCGTGCCAATGCCTGGATCGCCGATAAGGCCCCGTGGGCCCTGGCCAAGCAGGAGGGCCGCCAAGCCGAAGTGCAAGCCATCTGTGCGCTGGGGATCAACCTGTTCCGCCTGCTGGTGGTCTTCCTGAAGCCCGTGCTGCCGAACCTGGCGCGCGACGCCGAGGCCTTTCTCAATGTTGCGCCGCTGCGTTGGGATGACCTCAACAGCCTGTTGCAGGACCACCCGCTGAACCCCTTCAAGCCGTTGATGACGCGCATCGACCCGGCCAACGTCGACGCGATGGTAGAAGCCTCGCGGGAAAACCTGGCGGCCACCGACAGCAAGCCTGCCGGCAATGGCGAATTGTTGGCCGAGCCGCTGGCGGCACAAATCGACTTCGAGGCCTTTGCGGCGGTGGACCTGCGCGTGGCGAAGATCCTCAAGGCCGATGCCGTGGACGGTGCCGACAAACTGTTGCGGCTCACCCTCCACCTGGGCGACGAGCAGCGCAACGTGTTCTCCGGGATCAAGAGCGCTTACCCGGACCCGGCGGCACTGGAGGGGCGGCTAACCGTGATGATCGCCAACCTCAAGCCGCGCAAGATGCGCTTTGGCGTATCGGAGGGCATGGTACTGGCCGCCGGCCCTGGCGGGGCAGACATTTACCTGCTCAGCCCAGACAGCGGCGCCAAGCCCGGGCAGCGCATCAAGTGATACCCGCCCCGGCACGGGCCGGGGCTTTTCCGTTGGCACGAGCCTCATGAACCTGATCCAACGTATCGATGCCCTGCTGCCGCAAACCCAATGCGGCAAATGTGGGCACCCAGGCTGCAAACCCTATGCCGAGGGCATTGCGCGCGGTGAGCCGATCAACCAGTGCCCGCCCGGGGGTACGGAAACAATTGTGGCCCTGGCACACCTGCTGCAGGTTCCGGTATTGCCGCTGGCCCCTGGGCGTGGCGATGGGCCCGCACAAGTGGCGTTCATTCGCGAGGCCGAATGCATTGGCTGCACCAAATGCCTGCAGGTGTGCCCAGTCGATGCCATCGTCGGCGCGGCAAAACTGATGCACACGGTGCTGATAGATGAATGCACCGGCTGTGACCTGTGCCTGGCGCCCTGCCCAGTCGATTGCATCGACTTGTTACCCCTGGCGAGCAGTACTGCCGCGCCTCTGGTGGGCGGCAGCGCCCACACCCCGGCCGAATACCAAGCCCGCGAACGCCGCCGGCAACGGGCGCGGCTGCGCTTCGAGCAACGCAACGCACGCCTGCGCCGTGACGAAGAGCGCATACGCGCCGAACGCGCGGCCCGTGTTGCCCCGCCTGCGGCCGCCGTACCGGCGGCGGCCCAGCAGGCCAGCAAACAGGCCAAGGTCGATGTGGCGATGGGCCGGGCGCAACTGTCACGCGCACAGAAAGCCTTTGGGGCCACCCCCAGCAGCGACCAACAGGCCATGCTCGCCAGCCTCGAACAAGCCCTGCAGCAGGCCGAGCAGCGGCTGGCCTCGCTGCAGGCCGCCCCCTCGCCCAACAGTGCCGCGCCCAGCGGGGTGGCCGACAAACGCGCGAAGGTACAACTGGCAATGGCCAAGGCCGAGCTGGCGCGCCTACAGCGCCAAGGCGCGCCGGCCGAACAGCTTGAACAGGCCCGGCAAACCCTTGCCGCCCTGGCTTTGCAGGCCGCCCCCCGTGTGAGTACGCCCCGATGAACGCCGCCAAACGCTTGGAAATCTTTCGCCGCTTACGCGAAGACAACCCAGAACCCAAGACAGAACTGGCCTACAGCACCCCCTTCGAGTTGCTGATCGCCGTGATCCTCTCTGCCCAAGCCACCGACGTGGGTGTGAATAAAGCCACCGCCAAGCTGTTCCCAGTAGCCAACACCCCCGCCGCGATCTACGCCCTGGGCGTGGAAGGGCTCAGCACATACATCAAGACCATCGGCCTGTACAACAGCAAGGCCAGGAACGTGATCGAAACCTGCCGTATTCTGCTGGAGCAACATGGCGGCGTGGTGCCCGACCAGCGCGAAGCCCTTGAGGCCCTGCCCGGCGTTGGGCGCAAAACCGCCAATGTGGTCCTTAACACGGCGTTCCGGCAACTGACCATGGCCGTGGACACGCATATCTTCCGTGTGGCCAACCGCACACGTATTGCCCCCGGCAAGAACGTGCTGGAGGTCGAAAAAGCCTTGCTTAAGTGCATACCCAGGGCCTACTTGCTCGACGCCCATCATTGGCTGATCCTGCACGGCCGCTACGTGTGCCAAGCGCGTAAACCGCGCTGCGGCAGCTGCCGCATCGAAGACCTATGCGAGTACACGGCCAAGACGTCCTATGATTGATTTCACCTTCGTTTTTTAACAAAACCGATTGAAAAAATCTTTTGTACCAGTTCGTTATTTGTCGCTATAAGGTGCGCCATCGGCACCGTGCCTGGAGCGGCCAATGAGCACTGAAAAAAGCGATATCGATGTGGATGAAGACTTCTCGCCCCTGGAAAGCGACGAAGCCGAGGCCCCCGTGGAAACGGCCAAAACCAACCTTAGCAAGCGGCGCACCATTGATAACCTGCTCGAAGAGCGGCGCCTGCAAAAGCAGCTGGCCGACTACGATTACGACCTTTAGGCTCGAGTGAGTGTTGCAAGCGCTGGCTGCGCCCTGTTGGCGCTGCCTCTCGTGCCGGGCAACAGTGCCGCCCGGCGCCGTAGCCCCGCTATGACGCGTCGCGGCGCGTTGACCGACAAGTAAACCTCGCCCCAATGCTTGCGCGAAGGCCTAGGCTCTGTACGAGATGTATCTGCGCTCAGTGATGCTGCGTTGAAACAGGTACCGATGTAATCACGGATGTAAATCACGAAATGCGCATGTACAACCAGTAAACCCGGATGCAGGCCCCCGTCCGCCTCCTCGCCGCCTTGCCTCACCTTCGCTCGAAAACATGTCGTACAGAGCCTAAAGCACCACACTAGCCAGTAGCGGCGCGGCCCTTAGACGATGCCGTTGCGCTGCGCCAAATCGATCAGGTCGACCAGCGAGCGGGCGTTGAGCTTCATCAGCAAACGGGTTTTGTAGGTGCTCACGGTTTTGTTCGACAAGAACATGCCTAGGGCGATTTCCTTGTTGCTCTTGCCCACGGCCAATTGCTGCAACACCGATAATTCCCGCGCCGAAAGCCGTTTGAGCAGGTCTTTTTCACCGATGTTGCCCATGCTGGAGCGCACCGAGTGCAGCGCCTGATTGGGAAAGTAGCTATAGCCCGAGAGCACAGCCTTGATGGCGCTGAGTAATTCGGTGAGGTCTTGTTGCTTGCACACGTAACCCGCCGCGCCGGCCTGCATGCAACGCATCGAGAAATGCCCCGGCGATTGCGACGTAAGCACCAGTACGCGGCAGTGCGAACCCGCCGCAGCATTGAGCCTGGCCACCACTTCCAGCCCGTCTAGCCGGGGAATGCAGATGTCGAGGATGACGATATCGGGTTGGTGTTCACTCGCCAGCCGCAAAGCGTCGGCACCATTGTCGGTTTCAGCGACCACGTCGTAGCCATGGCGCTCCATGAGCATTCTGACGGCGAGGCGTATGACCGGGTGGTCGTCCACGACCAGCACTTTATCCATAGTAAATCGCTACCACTTTTTAATTATTAAACCAGCCAGAACAAAAACCGGGGCTCTCATGAGCAACTGATAGTTACACAGACCTTGAAAGAAATACCCCATATAATTTCGGAAACTTCCTACAAGCAACGAAATGAAATAATTCACCTGCGCTGGCACCGCAGGTGCGCACCTTGCGCTCTAGCACAGTAGATCCTTACACAAAGCCACTAGGGCAGCAATCAGCCAATTCGCGACAAAATGATATTTCCCAGGTTCTGAGGTGGCCCGCTTAAGACAACTACATAATTACCCGAGCTCACAACATGGTTAATTTAGTCTTAAGCCGTTCCTCGCCCGACATCCAAGATTCACAAGGAGGCTTGAGATGTTAAACACCCTTCCGGTCAAAAACCCGCTGGCCATTATCGCGATCTTCGCGGGTATGATCGAAGCGTCGGCCTTGGCCAGCCTGCCGCTGCTCGATCACGAAGGTAAGCGGTTGTACGTTTGGTTTCTCATTGGTTTCCCACCGTTTCTGACGCTGCTTTTTTTTGTGACGTTGAATTTCAACCACAGGGCGCTGTATGCCCCTGACGAAACTCCAACCTTGGCAACGCCGGCCGTGGAGCTGGCTGGCAGTGACGCTTTGCCGGCCGGGCCACGGATACGGCTGGATCACCGCGCCGATGAAGCGCCGGACGTGGTGCTGGGCAATATTTCACAGGCGTTGGCATTGCTACAGCACCAAAGCCGGCGCACACCAGGGCACTGCTGCACACTCGTGGTGGTGATCCAGGCCGCGCCGGCCTAATTGCCCTCCCCCCGTGTCGCGCAGGCTTGGCTAATAAAAAGCCCGGCACGAAGGCCGGGCTTTCATGGGGGCAGCCCCTTATAGGAAGCCCTTACAGGAAAGAGCGCCCCTTGTTGGCAGCAATGCGCAGGCGCAGTGCATTGAGCTTGATGAAGCCGGCAGCGTCGGCCTGGTTGTAGGCGCCACCATCCTCCTCAAAGGTCGCGATGTTGGCGTCGAACAGCGAATCGTCAGATTTACGCCCCACGACCATCACGTTGCCCTTGTACAGTTTCAGGCGTACCACGCCGTTCACATTTGCCTGCGAGGCGTCGATCATCTGCTGCAGCATCAGGCGCTCCGGGCTCCACCAGTATCCGGTGTAGATCAGGCTGGCATAACGCGCCATCAGCTCATCCTTCAGGTGGGCGACCTCGCGATCCAGGGTGATCGACTCGATAGCCCGGTGCGCCTTGAGCATGATGGTGCCGCCGGGGGTTTCGTAGCAGCCACGGGACTTCATGCCTACGTAGCGGTTTTCGACGATGTCGAGGCGCCCGATGCCGTTTTCACCGCCGATGCGGTTGAGGGTAGCCAACACGGTGGCAGGCGACATGTCGACGCCGTCGAGCGCCACGATGTCACCGTTACGGTAGGTCAGTTCCAGGTAGGTTGGCGCGTCGGGTGCCTTCTCCGGTGAGACGGTCCAACGCCACATATCTTCTTCGTGCTCGGTCCAGGTATCTTCCAACACCCCGCCTTCATAAGAAATGTGCAGCAGGTTGGCGTCCATCGAGTAAGGCGATTTCTTCTTGCCGTGGCGTTCGATCGGGATCGCGTGTTTCTCGGCATAGTCCATGAGTTTTTCCCGCGACAGCAGGTCCCACTCGCGCCATGGGGCAATCACCTTAACGCCGGGCTTGAGCGCATAGGCGCCCAATTCGAAACGCACCTGGTCGTTGCCCTTGCCGGTGGCGCCGTGGGAAATGGCGTCGGCCCCTGTTTCGTTGGCGATTTCGATCAGCCGCTTGGCGATCAACGGGCGGGCAATGGACGTACCGAGCAGGTACTCGCCCTCATAGACGGTGTTGGCACGGAACATCGGGAACACGAAATCGCGAACGAACTCTTCGCGCAGGTCATCGATGTAGACTTCCTTTACGCCCATCGCGTGGGCCTTGGCACGCGCGGGTTCGACCTCCTCGCCCTGGCCCAGGTCAGCGGTGAAGGTCACCACTTCGCAATTGTAGGTGTCCTGCAGCCACTTCAGGATCACTGAAGTGTCCAGGCCGCCGGAATACGCCAGAACGACCTTTTTTACGTCCGCCATGCCATCACTCCACGGGGTTGTACGGAAAACCCGTGATTCTACCCCTGGCCCCACTGCTTTTACAGGGCCGCGACAGCAAATGTTAACCAAGCGACGCCGGTGTGCTGTTTCAGAAGTTGACTGCGCAAGGTGTGGCCGTCCCTTTTTTGCCACGCTGCGTTGCCTGATAACAACTTCGCCCTTCAATACTTGTGCGAACGCCTGAAACACCACCCGCGCATAGCGCAGTCAGGCCCGGGGCGCTGCCACAGCGGCCGGTGCGGGTGCGTTGGGTCCGGCTGCGGGCGCCGGGGCCGGCACAGCAGTGGCGGCTGGCGCGGGCGCGGGCGCGGGCGCGGCGGGCTGCACCGTAAGGCGATCGAGCTGAATGTTCACTCGGCGGTTACGGGCGCGGTTGGCGGGGGAATTGTTCGGCACCACCGGGTACTGTTCACCATGAAAGCGCACTACCACCTGCGAATCCGGTACACCGTGTTGGGTCAGGTAGTCAGCCACGGCCAACGCCCGCCGGCGCGACAATTCGCGGTTGGCCAGGCGGTTGCCACTGTTGTCGGAATGGCCGTCGAGCTCCACATGGTTGACGCTAGGGTCGGCCTTCATGTACGCAACCACGGTGTCCAGGCGCTTGCGCCCGGCCGTGTCGAGCTCGACCCCCGAGGGAAACGCCACCTGGCTCAGGCGCACTTGGTCAAAGCTCATCGGCAGTAACTTGGTACTGCAGGCTTGGTAGTCGGCCCAGGCCTGGGTGAACCTGACCGGCAGCACGCGCACCTCCATGGGCTTGCCGGTGTCGCTGGAGAATGCCCGCACCACGCTGCTACGGCCTTCGAGCAGGCCATTGATCAAGCCGGCGGCCTGGCTCTGGCTGCTGGCTAGCACCACCTCGCCACTGGCCAAGCGCGCGCCGCCCAGGTTCACGTCGCCACGCCCCGGCTGCCAGGGCGCGGCGGCTGCCAGCAAGGTGGCGTTGCCGGTGCCCAGCAGGGGTGTGTCGGCGCGCAGCCGGAACACGGCTTTTTCCCCGGCCCGGCGCAGGAACTCACCGCTGCCAAAGCCCTCGATCGGCTGGGTAAGCCGGCATTCGAATTGATCGCCTTCGACCTTCCACTGAACGTTTTCCAGCCGAGACTGGAACGTGAACGCCCCTGCAGGCGCCGTGACCAGGCCGGCGGCGAACAAGGTAACAAGGGCGAGGTAAGGCTGGCGCACGGCGGGCTCCCAGGTAATGGCTGTGTACCTGTTGGGTATCGGTTGGCACCGGGAAAACTTGATAGCGGATGCCGGCGGTGGCCTTTTCCGGTAGCATTCGACCCTAGTTTGCCCCTGGGTATTTTCCATGACCGACCGCCTCACCCTTTTGCGCCCCGACGACTGGCACATCCACCTGCGCGACGGCGCGGCGCTGCCACACACCGTGGCGGACGCTGCGCGCACGTTCGCCCGGGCGATCATCATGCCGAACCTGGTGCCACCGGTGCGCAATGCCGAGCAGGCCGCCGCCTATCGCGAGCGGATCCTCGCCGCACGCCCGGCTGGCAGCCGCTTCGAACCGCTGATGGTGCTGTACCTGACCGACCGCACGCAGCCGCAAGACATCCACGATGCCAAGGCCAGCGGTTTCGTCCACGCCGCCAAGCTGTACCCGGCAGGTGCCACCACAAACTCCGACTCCGGGGTTACCCGGCTCGAGCTGATTTTCCCGGTCCTCGAAGCCATGGCCGAGGTGGGCATGCCGTTGCTGGTGCATGGCGAAGTCACGCGCAGTGAAATCGACCTGTTCGACCGTGAAAAAGCCTTCATTGATGAGCACCTGCGCCAGGTCGTCGAACGCTTCCCTACCTTGAAGGTGGTATTCGAGCACATCACCACCGCCGACGCCGCGCAGTTCGTCAGTGAGGCCCCGGCCAACGTGGGCGCGACCATTACCGCGCACCATTTGCTTTATAACCGTAACCACATGCTGGTGGGCGGTATTCGCCCGCATTTGTACTGCCTACCGGTGCTCAAGCGCAATACGCACCAGCAAGCGCTGTTGAACGCAGCTACCCGTGGCAGCGGCAAATTCTTCCTCGGCACCGACTCGGCCCCACATGCCCAGCACGCCAAGGAAGCCGCCTGTGGCTGTGCCGGCTGCTACACCGCCTTCGCCGCCATAGAGCTGTATGCCGAGGCCTTCGAGCAACGTGGTGCATTGGACAAATTGGAAGGCTTCGCCAGCCTGCATGGGCCAGCCTTCTATGGCATGGCGCCGAACAACGAGCGTATCACCCTGGTGCGCGAGCCTTGGCACGTGCCGGCCAACCTGCCGCTGGGCGAGCACAGCGTAGTACCGCTGCGCGCCGGCGAAACCCTGCGGTGGCGCTTGTTGGAGGCTGTGGCGTGAGCGAAGACCTATACGACGACGAACTCGAACCCTCCTCTGGCGGCGGCGGCACCCGCCACCCTATGGCAGCACGCTTTCGTGGCTACCTGCCCGTGGTGGTGGATGTCGAAACCGGTGGCTTCAACAGTGCGACCGACGCCTTGCTGGAAATCGCCGCCACCGCCGTGGGCATGGACGAAAAAGGCTTTTTGTTTCCCGAACACACCTGGTTTTTCCGGGTTGAACCGTTCGAAGGCGCCAACATTGAAGCGGCCGCGCTGGAGTTCACCGGCATCAAGCTCGACCACCCATTGCGCATGGCGGTCAGCGAAGAAAGCGCCTTGGCCGACATTTTTCGCGGCGTGCGTAAAGCGATCAAGGCCAATGGCTGCAAGCGGGCGATTCTGGTGGGGCACAACAGCAGCTTTGACCTGGGCTTCCTGAATGCGGCAGTGGCGCGTCACGACCTCAAGCGCAACCCGTTTCATCCGTTCTCAAGCTTCGATACCGCCACGTTGGCCGGCTTGGCCTATGGCCAAACGGTACTGGCCAAGGCCTGCCAAAGCGCCGACATCGACTTCGATGGACGCGAGGCGCACTCTGCCCGCTACGACACGGAAAAAACCGCGGAATTGTTCTGCGGCATCGTCAACCGTTGGAAGACGCTGGGCGGTTGGCACAGCCACGACCTATAGCGCGGCGCCAGTCTTCTGCCCTCCGAATACCGGCCCTCGTGGCCGGTTTTTCGCGTTGGCATTGGGCCCTCATTCCCCCGCCAACCATTCGTCGGCATTATAAGGATCGGCCTATGGCAATTTTGACAAGCATTCTCATTACCATTAAGATCCTGGCATCGACAGCCTAAAGCGACGGTAGCCGCGCCATGTATGTATGTCTTTGCCAGGGAGTCACAGACGGTCAGATCCGCGATGCGATCTACGACGGATGCTGCAGTTACCGGGAAGTACGTGACGCCACCGGTGTTGCTAAACAATGTGGTAAATGCGCATGCCTTGCCAAAGAAGTGGTTCGTGGCACCCTTGCAGAATTGCAAACAGCGTGCAATGCCGCGTTGCCCTACCCTGCGGAATTTACCGCGGCGTAATAGGCGTATTTCAACAAAACCGGGCCTAGCCCGGTTTTTTTATGCCTGTAATTCAATAGTTTAGGCCCAAGACGCGAGACTCAAACATTCTTATTCCCATTAAAATTCACTTATTATTCAAACACTTAGGTTTGACAGCCGTCACCCGTCAGCGCACACTGCGCCCATCGACACTTTGCACACGGACTGGGTACCTTCATGAAAGGCGATATCAGCGTCATTCGGCATTTGAACATCATCCTCGGCAACGAGCTGATCGCCATCAACCAGTACTTCTTGCATGCGCGCATGTATGAAGACTGGGGCCTGAACAGGCTCGGCAAGCATGAGTATCGCGAGTCGATCGACGAGATGAAGCATGCCGACAAGCTGATCAAGCGTATCCTGTTCCTGGAGGGCCTGCCCAACCTGCAGGAACTGGGCAAGTTGCTGATTGGCGAACACACCCGGGAGATGCTGGAGTGCGACCTGAAGCTCGAACAAAAAGGTTTGGCCGACCTTAAAGCGGCCATCGCCCATTGCGAGCAAGTCGGCGACTTCGGCAGCCGCGAGCTACTCGAAGACATCCTCGAATCCGAGGAAGAACACATCGACTGGCTTGAAACCCAGCTCGGCCTGATCGACAAGGTGGGTATCGAAAACTACCTGCAGTCGGCTATGGGTGAAGAGGCGCCCTGATTGGGCCGACTATACGGCCTAACCGCGCGCTCCATTGAAAAGCCCCGCCATCATCGATGCGCGGGGCTTTTCCGTTTAACGCGCAGGCTGAGCTCAGGCGTTGCTTTCAGCACCTGCGGTGGCTTTTTCCACCGCGGCCTTGATCAGGGTCTGCAACTCACCGTTGGCCGCCATCTCGGCGACGATGTCGCTACCACCGACCAGTTCGCCACCTACCCACAACTGCGGGAAGGTCGGCCAATTCGCGTACTTGGGCAAGTTGGCGCGGATTTCCGGGTTCTGCAGGATATCGACATAAGCGAATTTCTCGCCGCACTGCATCAGCGCCTGTGCGGCGCGTGCCGAAAAACCGCATTGCGGCGCGTTCGGCGAACCTTTCATGTACAGCAGGATCGTGTTGCTGGCAATCTGATCTTTGATGGTTTCGATAATATCCATGGGGACCTCGGCTAGAACGGTATACGTCGACACGGTAGCCAAGTGTAACGGAAACCCGACTGCGGTGCTTGGTCATTGCGTTCATTCACGAATTGAACGGCACCACCGGTGGGGAGCCGAGCAGTTGGATCTCAGTGATCGTTTCGACCTGCTCTTGGCTCAGGTGCTGGCCGGTAAGCTCGCCGATCAACTGCCAATGGCCATCGAGCTCGGTACTGATGGTCGCCATGCGGTCGATCATCCGCTTGCCCGCCGCGCGGGTGACGTCGTCGTCGCTTCGCAGCAACTCAAACGACATGCTCGTCATCGCTGCGGTGAGATGGGTCAGCGTGCGGGCAGTCAGCCCGAGCAGCTCCATCAACTGTTGTTCCTTTGCTTCCATTGCGTGACTCCCTGTATCGCATGGGAACCATTATCGCCCACGCCATGGATTTGTGGAATGCGCCACTGCGTGTCTGCTTGCCATCTATCGCTCGGCAGTGGCCACTTATGTAAAGGACACGTGGTGCGCAAGCAGAGTTCACGGCAGCGGCGACGAATGGCCCGGCCTGTCCCAGGCCTAGCCAATAGCGGTGGCTGCCCGCAATACCGGCAACTATGCCCGTTGCTTTAGCGCCAAGCCGGTGACCATCGCCTCGAAATGCTCCAAGGACCACGGTTTTTGCAGAAACCCCGAATTCGTCGGAAGCTGGTCGGCAGGGTTGGCCAGATAACCGCTCATCACCAGCACCTTCAGATTAGGCCGGCTTTTGTAAACTTCCCACGCAACGTCACACCCCGTGGAGGTTCCGGGCGTAGTGACGTCGGTAATCACCAAATGCCAACACCCCACATTCACGTTGTAAGCCGCAAGGCCTTCGTCTGCCGTGCAGGCAGCCAATGTGCTATAGCCGAGGCCTTCGAGTACCTCTGTTGCAAGCACCCTCAGCGCCTCTTCATCCTCTATGAGAAGGACACGAGGTGGGCTGGCAGAAGGGGTAGCGTCTAGTTCCATGGCGCAATGTTCACTGTATCCGTCGGTTAAGCATGAACGGGTAGACTCACTTCAGGCGTAAAGGCTTCGGGGCGCCGATGAAACGCTGGGTTTGTACATATTTTTTCGATGAAGCTTTATTCAGGTAGGGGCCTGTATAGGTTTCCCTCGCCGTTGCCACACGCAGTTGCATGAGCAGCGCCTGCATCATCACGTGCTCTGGCCATTCGATAAGCTGTTCAAAGGTAATCGACAGGATGTACCTGACGGGGGTGTGGCTACCCTGCGCCGCCTACCCTCCCGGCGTTTGCTGACGGCGGCAGGTACTGCCCATCACACATCAAAAAACCGCCGTGCCCGTGCGCGGGGATTGGGCCTTATCAGGGTCCGGTAGGCATCGGGCGAGAGCCCAAGGCACGATAGGTTGCCTTTAGCTCAACTGCCCTGCGGTATAGATATACAGCCGATATCGCCCCACCCGAAGGTAAACCGCCCCTATTGGCGGGTTCGTGATACAACCTGGCTGGCATTAATTGCCAACCCGCATGGCCGCAGTGTACAAGTGTTTGCGGTCGACCTGCGCAACGTGGCTGAGCAGTGGGCCCGGCTGCAGAAATTGGCGAAGCGATGAAGGACCCAGAACCGGACCCAGCGCGACCAGCCCTTACCTGAAAACCCCGGAAACACACCCCACACTTGAAACCACGCGACATTTTTTTATAGCATCGCGTCTTTCCCCCTGTACTTTGCCGCCTGAAGCGGCCTTCGTCGCGGGTCTTGCCGTTCGCGAAGATCTCCGCGGTCCGTTGCAAAAAAGGTAGTTAATGATGAGCGCTAGGCACTTTCTCTCCCTGATGGATTTCACGCCGGACGAATTGGCCAGCGTGATCCGCCGAGGGGTGGAGCTCAAGCACCTGCGTGACCAGAGTGTGTTGTTCGAACCCCTCAAGGGGCGGGTGCTGGGCATGATCTTCGAAAAATCCTCGACCCGCACGCGGCTGTCGTTCGAGGCTGGCATGATCCAACTCGGCGGCCAGGCGATCTTCCTTTCGCCGCGCGACACGCAGTTGGGCCGCGGCGAGCCGATCGGCGATTGCGCTATCGTGATGTCGCGCATGCTCGATGCGGTGATGATCCGCACCTTCGCCCACGGCACCCTCACCGAATTCGCCGCCAATTCCCGAGTGCCGGTGATCAATGGGCTATCCGACGACCTGCACCCCTGCCAACTGCTGGCCGACATGCAAACGTTCCTCGAACATCGCGGCAGCATCCAGGGTAAAACGGTGGCCTGGGTCGGCGACGGCAACAATATGTGCAATACCTATATCGAAGCGGCCATCCAGTTTGGCTTCCACCTACGCATTGCTTGCCCGCAAGGGTACGAGCCCAGCGCAAGGTTCCTGGAAATGGCCGGTAACCGCGTGACAGTGCTGCGCGACCCGTACGAAGCGGTGGCTGGGGCGCACTTGGTCAGCACGGATGTGTGGACGTCCATGGGCCAGGAAGAAGAAACCGCCCAGCGCCTGGCACGCTTCGCGCCTTACCAGGTAAACCGAGCCCTGTTGGACCACGCTGCTGGCGATGTGCTGTTCATGCACTGCCTGCCGGCCCACCGCGGCGAGGAAATCAGCCACGACCTGCTCGACGACCCGCGCTCGGTCGCCTGGGACCAAGCAGAAAACCGCCTGCACGCGCAAAAGGCCCTGCTCGAGCGCTTGGTCGCCCCTGGCTATCGCCCCGCATGAGCGCGCTGCTGACACTGCGCGGGTTGGCCTGCAGCTACGCCGGTCAACCGGTGGTGAATGGCCTATCGCTAGCCCTGCAACCCGGTGAGATCGGCTGCTTGCTGGGCGCCTCCGGGTGTGGCAAAACCACCACCCTGCGCGCCATCGCCGGCTTTGAAACGCCCACCGCCGGTGAGATTACCCTGGCCGGCGAGTGCCTGGCCAAACCGGGCTACAGCCTACCGGCGGAACGACGCAAGGTAGGCATGGTGTTCCAGGACTACGCCTTGTTTCCGCACCTGAGCGTGGCACGGAACATCGCCTTTGGCCTGCGCGGGCACCGCTCACCCAGCGCCGTGGTCAGCGATTGGCTGGAGCGGGTGAACCTGCAGGGTTTGGGTGAACGGCGCCCCGATGAACTCTCCGGCGGCCAGCAGCAACGGGTGGCGCTGGCCCGCGCGCTGGCGCCGGAGCCGCGCCTGCTGCTGCTCGACGAACCGTTCTCGAACTTGGACGTAGAACTGCGCCGGCGCCTCAGCCTGGAAGTGCGCGAGGTGCTGAAAGCGCGCGGCATCAGCGCGTTGCTGGTCACCCACGACCAGGACGAAGCCTTCGCCGTCAGCGACCGGGTCGGTGTGATGCGCCGAGGGGTACTGGAGCAATGGGCTACGCCCCATGAGTTGTACCATTGCCCAGCCACGCGCTATGTCGCGACATTCGTCGGCCAGGGCTACTTCCTGCCTGGGCGGGTAGGCCAGGGCGAGCTGCACACGGAACTGGGCACGTTTGCACTGCCCGCTTCAATGGCCCATCTGCCCGGTGAAACCGCGCAATTGTTGTTACGCCCCGAACACCTACAGGCTGAGCCAGGCGGCCTGCCTTGTACAGTGCGCCAGCGTAGCTTTATGGGCGGCCATACCGCCTACCGGGTCATCACGCCCCAGGGCACGGCACTCGAAGCGCTGGTACCCAGCCAGGTAGACGCCGCCGTGGGTACCACCCTGCGGCTCAGCCGGATGGCGGCGCCGGCCACGGTGTTCCACCCTGCGGCCACGGCAACCCCGTGAGCAATTGGCCCTTGGCCACCAAGGTAGCGTCACCGCCCACGATCACCCGCTCGCCCTCCAGCCGGCACCACAGCTCCCCGCCGCGCGCCGAACATTGCCGGGCGCGCAGGCTGGTCTTGTTCAGGCGCTCCGACCAGTATGGCACCAGCGCGCAATGGGTCGAGCCCGTGGCAGGGTCTTCAAAGATTCCCAACTGCGGCGCAAAATAACGCGAAACGAAGTCGTGTTGCTCGCCCCTGGCGGTCACGACCACCCCCGGCCAGGGCAGTTGCGCGATGGCGCCGAAATCGGGGCGGCACGCTAGCACATGCTGTTCGGTGGGCAACACCACCACCAGGTTCTTGCCGTCCAATACATCGACGATATCGCCCCCCAGCGCACGCTGCACGCCCAGTGATACCCCCTTTTCGGCGAGCGTTTCGGCTGGCATGTCGAGCCACAGCCGGCCGCGTTCTTCGCTCACCCGCAATTCGCCGCTACGGCTTTGGAAAACCATCGGCGCAATGTCGGCATGGTGGATTACCCGCAACACATGTGCGGCAGCCAGCGTGGCATGGCCGCACAGCGGCACTTCAACCACTGGGGTGAACCAGCGGATCCGCCACCCAGCGCCCTCCGGCACCACGAACGCGGTTTCAGCCAAGTGGTGCTCGTTGGCGATGCGCTGCATAAGTCCATCGCCCAGCCAACTGCCGAGGCAATAAATAATCGCCGGGTTACCGGTAAAAGGCGTATCGGTGAACGCATCGACTTGGTAGAAATCCAGTTGCATGGCGCGGCCTCTAGACCAGACTGCGTTGAGCTTAGCTCAGGGCCGGCCGATGTCGGCAAACGTTGCCTGGGTGTGTTCGGCCAGGACGCTGGCCGCCAGTTCGACGTCCAGCCCGCGCCGGCCGGCACTCACGTAGATACTGGGAAAGGCCTCTGCGCTGCAGTCGATAAAGGTGCGCAGGCGTTTTTTTTGCCCCAGGGGGCTAATGCCGCCGACCAGGTAACCGGTGCTGCGTTGGGCGTGCGCGGGGTCGGCCATTTCGCACTTTTTAACACCCGCGGCCTGCGCCAGGGCCTTGAGGTCCAACGAACCCGCCACGGGCACCACCGCCACCAACAATTCGTGGCGTTCGCTGGCCGCCAGTAACGTCTTGTACACCCGCGTGGGGTCCAGCCCCAGCTTTTCAGCGGCCTCCAAACCATAGGAATGCGCCTTCGGATCGTGTTCATAAGCCAGCACGTGGTGGGGGGCGCGGGCTTTTTTAAGCAATTCCAGGGCAGGTGTCACAGGTGAACTCCAGTGGGCAGCAACGGGGCGCCACCATTCTACCCATCGGGGCCGCCCACCGTGGGCGTTTCAAGCTTGGACAGATTTTGTTCATTTTCGACCTTTGACAGCATCACTTTATGTCTATATTTTTTCGTTTGCGAATATAACGCAGTTGATCGGCCCTAAAAGGTGCGGTTTCGCCAGCCCGCACACCTAGGCTGAGCACTCAAGACCCAACGGCGTAAACAAAAACAACAAGCGAGATACGGGATGACAATTACGCAATCACGACCTACCTTAGCCGGCCAATGTTTGGCCGAATTCCTCGGTACCGCGTTGCTGATCTTCTTCGGTACTGGCTGCGTGGCGGCGCTGCAGGTGGGCGGTGCCAGCCTCGGCCTGTGGGAGGTCAGTATCATCTGGGGGGTGGGGGTCAGCATGGCCATTTACCTCACCGCTGGGGTGTCCGGTGGCCACTTGAACCCCGCTGTCAGCATCGCCCTGTGGCTATTTGCCGGCTTCGAGCGGCACAAGCTGCCGTTCTACATCGTGGCCCAGGTGGCCGGCGCGTTCTGCGGCGCGGCGCTGGTGTACACCCTCTATAGCAGCCTGTTCTTCGAATACGAACATGTTCACCAAATGGTGCGTGGCAGCCAGGCGAGCCTGGAACTGGCCGCGGTGTTCTCCACCTATCCGCACCCGGCGTTGTCCACTGGCCAAGCCTTCGCGGTGGAAGCGGTTATCACCACCATCCTCATGGGGGTGATCATGGCGCTCACCGACGATGGTAACGGCTTGCCGCGTGGGCCGATGGCACCGTTGCTGATCGGTTTGCTTATTGCGGTGATCGGCAGTGCCATGGGTCCGCTCACGGGCTTTGCAATGAACCCAGCGCGGGACTTCGGCCCCAAGTTGATGACCTTTTTCGCCGGCTGGGGTGAAATCGCCTTCACCGGCGGGCGAAGCCTTCCATACTTCCTGATACCGATTTTCGCCCCCATCCTCGGCGCCTGCCTGGGTGCTGGCGGCTACAAGCTGCTGATCGCGCGGCAATTGCCTGGCAGCGCAGCGGCCAGCAGCCAAACCTGCAGCGAAGAAAAAGAAGCCGACGTACGCGCCTGAGCGCCCTCACCCGCCACCTCGAACGACAACAAAGGCCCTACGCCATGACCGAAAAACAGTACATCATCGCCCTAGACCAAGGCACCACCAGCTCCCGCACCATCATTTTCGACCGTGACGCCAACGTGGTCGGCGTTTCGCAGCGCGAGTTCGCCCAGCACTACCCACAGCCGGGCTGGGTCGAGCACGACCCGATGGAAATCTTCGCCACCCAAAGCGGCACCATGGTCGAAGCCCTGGCCCAAGCGGGCCTCAGCCATGCCCAGGTAGCCGCCATCGGCATCACCAACCAGCGCGAAACCGTGGTGATCTGGGATAAGGAAACCGGCCGCCCGATCCATAACGCCGTGGTGTGGCAGTGCCGGCGAAGCACCGAGATCTGCCAGCAGCTCAAGCGTGACGGCTTGGAAGATTACATCCGTGAAACCACGGGCCTGGTGATCGACCCGTACTTTTCCGGCACCAAGGTCAAATGGATTCTGGACCATGTCGAAGGCAGCCGCGAGCGCGCCCGCCGCGGTGAGCTGCTGTTCGGCACGGTCGATAGCTGGCTGATCTGGAAATTTACCGGCGGCAAGGTGCACGTTACCGACTACACCAACGCCTCGCGCACCCTGATGTTCAACATCCACACCTTGCAATGGGACAAGCGCATGCTCGAGGTGCTCGACATCCCCGAGCAGATGCTGCCCCAGGTGCGCTCATCCTCGGAAGTTTATGGCCACACCAAAAGCGGCATCGCCGTGGCCGGTATCGCCGGTGACCAACAGGCTGCGCTGTTCGGGCAGATGTGCGTGGAGCCGGGCCAAACCAAGAATACCTATGGCACCGGCTGCTTCATGCTGATGAACACTGGCCAGCAAGCGGTGGCCTCCCGCCACGGGCTGCTCACCACCCTGGCTTGCGGCCCCAAGGGCGAGGTGGCCTATGCCTTGGAAGGGGCCGTGTTCAATGGCGGCTCTACCGTACAGTGGCTGCGCGATGAAATGAAAGTGATCAACGATTCGTTCGACACCGAGTATTTCGCCACCAAGGTCAAGGACAGCAATGGCGTTTACCTGGTGCCGGCTTTCACCGGCTTGGGCGCGCCGTACTGGGACCCCTACGCGCGTGGCGCGCTGTTCGGCCTGACCCGCGGGGTCAAGGTCGACCACTTGATCCGCGCCGCCCTCGAATCGATTGCCTACCAGACCCGCGACGTGCTCGAGGCCATGCAGCAAGACGCCGGTGAGGCGCTCAGCACCTTGCGTGTAGACGGTGGGGCGGTGGCCAATAACTTCCTGATGCAGTTCCAGGCGGACATCCTTGGCACCCTCGTAGAGCGCCCGCAAATGCGCGAAACCACCGCCTTGGGCGCGGCGTACCTGGCGGGCCTGGCCACTGGATTCTGGAGCAGCCTGGATGAAGTGCGTGAAAAAGCCGTGATCGAACGCGAGTTCGCTCCGCAGTTGGCGGCCGACGATCGAGCCCGGCTGTACCGCGGGTGGAAAAAAGCCGTAAGCCGCACCCAAGGCTGGGCCGAGCCGGAGGCCTGAGCCCATGGCATTCCCCCGCTGCGCCCAGCGCAACGGGGGTTTTACAGATTTTGCAGCACTTGATCGATAGCCGCCGCGTTCGGCCAGCGATAACGTGGCTACCCCTTATGAAGATGGAAAACCACGATGCGCCTGCGCTTCACGCTGCTACCCCTGCTGTTGTTGGCCGGTTGTTCGGCACCGGCACCGGCGCCGATACCAACACCGCACGACTACTCACCTGCCCTGGGCCCAGCCGTGCGCGTGCTGCCGGGTACCCCTTCCCCCAGCCGGGCACAACGAGAATGGGCCCTTTGCCAGAAGGTTAGTTGCTGACCATTGGCGCACGGCACTCACCACGAGGGTGGTTAAACAATGGAGACCCAGCCATGAACCACCGTTGACGCCATCCTTGTTAAGGAAATATTCGCAAGGTGACGAGAGGGTTTCGTGATCGCACGTGCTCACTGCGCCACCATCAGCTCCCTCGCGACCCGGCCTTTGAATTGTTGAGCCGTGCAGCCGAATGCCCGTTTGAACATCACCCTGAACGTGCGCACGTCGGAATAGCCCAGCTCACGGGCCACTTCATTGACTGGCTGGCCCTCACAGCCCACGACAATGGGTTGCCGCGACGTTGATCCCGCCCCATTCAGCCCGTTGCGGGTCAGCCTGGGGCCGGGTAGCCGCCTTGTTTCTCGGTGCCATGGTGACCACGGTGCAGCAGTCGCATATCTAGAGTATCGGAGCCCTGGCTCAGCAAAGCTGGGGTACCGGCAGTTGTTGAACGCGCCGCGCCGCTGGAGCCTGCCGGCAAGCGCGCGGCAGTGCCCTGACGCCGGGGAGAAAAACCAAAAAGCCCCGCAATGCGGGGCTTCAAGGATAAAGAATGGCGGTGAGGAAGGGATTCGAACCCTTGATACAGTTTCCTGTATACACACTTTCCAGGCGTGCTCCTTCAACCGCTCGGACACCTCACCAGACCCGACAGCGTTACAGCCTGTCGAGGCGCGCTAATGTAGTCGAAAGCCCCACGCTTGGCAAAGGTTTTTTTGCAGAATTTTCATGCGGTTAACCGGGCGGCGCGGTTAGCCGCCGTGACCGTGCAGTCAGCCGCGGCGCTTTACCGCACCGGCCCCCGCAGGTAAGGTCTGGCACCATCACAACAACGGATTCTCCCATGAGCGACTTAATCACCTACCAACTCGATGATGGCGTGGCCACCCTGGTGATGTGCAGCGGCAAGGTCAATGCGCTGTCGCCGGCGTTGCTCGAAGCCTTCAACCAATGCCTGGACCGTGCCGAGCAGGATAAGGCGGTGGTGGTAGTGACGGGGCAGCCAGGGGTGTTCTGTGGCGGCTACGACCTGAAGGTGATGGGTAGCGGCCCAGAACAGGCGATCAACTTGGTGGCTGCGGGCTCGACGCTGGCCCGGCGCATGCTTGCCCACCCCTTCCCCATCGTAGCGGCCTGTAGCGGCCATGCTATCGCCAAAGGCGCGCTGCTGTTATTGGCAGCCGATTACCGCCTGGGGGCAGAAGGCCCGTTCCAGGTCGGCCTGAACGAAGTGCTGATCGGCATGACGATGCATCACGCCGGCATCGCCCTGGCGCGGGATCGCCTCACCGCCGCCGGCTTGCAGCGGGCAGTGAACAATGCCGAGATGTTCAACCCGGCCCAGGCCCTGCAGGTGGGTTTTTTCGACCAACTTGCCAGCCCCGACACGCTGTTGGCCGAAGCGCACACCGTGGCGCGCAAACTGGCGACGTTGAACATGCCGGCACACGCGGCGACCAAACGCAAAGTGCGCAGCCCCTTGCTCGATGCACTGGCGCAGGCCATCGCGCTCGACCGCAAGCACTTGCTGATGGCTTAGGTGCATTTGCGATGGGCCCCACCAGGCCTTTACACTCGCTGCCTTCAGAACAAAGGTAGCTCGGCCGATGCTCTATCTGCTGCGGATGGTCCTGGTGGGCCTGAATTTTCTTCTGGTGGGCGTGTTGGGCCTGTTGGTAGGCCTGGCGCGGCCGTTCAACCCCGACAACAATCGCATCTTCGCCCGCATGTATAGCTACCCGGCGCTGCGGATACTGGGGCTGAAGCTTCACGCTGAAGTCGGCCCGCTGCTGGACCACCCCCCGGGGTGCGTGATCATCGCTAACCACCAGTCCAACTGGGACGTATTCCTGCTCGGGGCGGTTGTGCCGCCACGCATGGCGTGCATTGGAAAACAAAGCCTGAAATGGGTACCGCTGTTCGGCCAATTGTTCTGGCTGGGCGGCAACGTGCTGCTGAACCGCGAAAACGCCTACCAGGCGCGGCGCTCGCTGCAGACCACCTCGCGGATGCTCGCCGAGCAAAACACTTCGATCTGGATTTTCCCCGAAGGCACCCGCAACCCGGGCGACACATTGTTGGCGTTCAAAAAGGGGGCCTTTCAAATGGCCATCGAAGCCGGCGTACCCATCGTGCCGCTGTGTGTGAGCCGCTACAGCGGGCGGCTGAACTTCAACCGCTGGTACAGCGGCGAGTTGCGCGTGCGCTCGCTGCCGCCGATCCCCACCAAAGGGTTGACCAGCAAAGATATTCCCGAGCTGATGCACCGCTGCCGCGAGCAAATGCAACACTGCATCGATTCACTGAGCAGCGACAACTTACAGAACTCCCCGGCACCGGTTAGATCATAAACTGCACAATAGGGTAAAGGCATTGATGCCATGGGTAGAGTCGTCGCCTCAGCGGTCTATGCCGGGGGCAAGAAGGTACGCGATATCCCTCTGGAAGAGGGGCAGCACTGGGCCAGCAAACCTGGGCATTTCGTGTGGATAGGGCTGGAAGAGCCGGACGCCGACACGCTGAACACGCTCAAGGCGCAATTTGGCTTGCATGAACTGGCCATCGAGGATGCATTGGAGCGGCATAGCCGGCCAAAGCTCGAAACCTTTGGCGATGCCTTGTTTATCGTGATCTACTCGCCAGTGCGCCAGCAGGGCAAACTGCAATTCATCGAAACCCACATCTTTGCCGGCAAAGGCTATGTGGTCACCTGCCGTAACGGGCACTCGGCCTCCTATCGCCAGGTGCGGCAAAGCTGTGAGGCCCGCCCTTTGCTGCTTGAGCATGGGGAAGATTTCGTGCTTTACGCGCTGCTCGATTTCGTGACCGAGAACTTCCAACCGGTGACCGAAGCCATCCACGGTGAAATCGAGCTACTGGAACAGCGGGTGCTCAGCCGGCACATGCAAGAGGCGGACATCCGGCGCCTGCATACCCTGCGCCGGGAACTGTTGCAGCTGCGCCATTATGTGGCACCGATGGTGGAGATCAGCGAAGAGCTGCAACGCCTGGACTTCCCCTTCATCGATAAGAACATGCGCCCGTACTTTCGCGACGTGCAAATCCACGTTAACCGGCAAATGGAAGACTTGGCGGGCGTGCGCGACATTGCCAGCCAAACCATTGAAATCGGCATGCTGCTCGAATCAGCCCGGCAGAGCGTGACGCAGCGCAAGTTCGCCGCGTGGGCGGCCATACTCGCGCTGCCCACGGCGATCGCGGGTATCTACGGCATGAACTTCAAATTCATGCCGGAGCTTGAGTGGCATTATGGCTATTTCGCCGTGTTGGGGGTGATCGGGGCGGGTTGCGCGGGCCTGTATGGTATTTTCAAGCGGTCGGGGTGGTTGTAACGCCGCCGCTAACCGGCGGGTGGGTGGCCGCAGCCATCGCCACGGCGCGCAGCCGGCTTCTGAAACACCCTCCCGGTTTGCTCACTTCGTATTCGCAGCCTGCGCCACGAAGCGCATCATCCATTCGGCTACCGTGGCGCCGTCGTGATCGCGGGCCAGGCTTTCGACACCCGCCTGGTACACCTCGTCGCCCAGGTGCGCCTGGCGCAATTCCAGTAACGCCCGTGAGTAGTCGTGCACGAACTCCGGGTGGCCCTGGAAGCACAGCACCTGGTCGTTGATCTGGTAGGCGGCGAACGGGCAGAACGCGCTGGAGGCTACCACCGTGGCGCCCTCGGGCAATGCGGTAACTTGGTCTTGGTGGCTGATCAACAAGGTGACGCCCTGGGCAGCGGGGCTCATCCAAGGGGCTGAGGCGACAACCTTATAGGGGTGGGTGCCTACGCCCCAGCCCTGTTGGGCGCGCTCGGCCTTACCACCGAGCAGCAGTGCCAGCAACTGGTGGCCAAAGCACACGCCCAGCAGTTTCGCGCCTTCGTTGTAGCGCGCCAGTAAAAATGCCTTAAGCGTCTCGATCCACGGGTCGGTGGCGAACGAATCGGCCTTGCTGCCGGTAACCAAGTAAGCGTCGTAACGTTCGCCGGGCGCGGGGTAGTGGCCATCGACCACGTTGAAGGTATCGAACGTGGCCGGTACCGGCTGGCGCTCGAACAATTGCTGGAACATACGGCCATAGCCCTGGTAACGCGCCACCAGTTCCGGGCGCAGGTGGTCGGTTTCCAGAATACAAATACGCAACGGCATGGGGCAGAATCTCGGCTCATGGCAAATAGGGGTAAGCGCAAAAGCCTGCATCGAAACAGGGCTGGCTGGCAACCCCTGACGAACGGCGGTGGGCCCGTTGATGTCTGCGCAACGAGTCTAGCGCGCGGCACTGAAACGATAATGCGAAAGTTCCATGCAGGTTATTCATAAAAAATGGAATAACTACAACGAAACCGCTCTAAGCAAAGGAGGAATCCGGCTTACAGTAAAACAAATGGAGGCCGCGCGCACTGTGGCCCGCAGTAAGGCCAAACTGACTACGCTCTATCCCTTTTGGGTTACCAAGCACCCGCGGTAGGTACGAGCGATAACAACAATGAAGGCGAGCAGCCATGTTCAAGCATTCCAAAGTCCGCCAGGCGAGCCTGATCGTGTTCGCCACCACCCTGTTGCTGATATTGCCCAATCTCGGCCGCTGGTTCGGCTGACCCGGGAGCGGCTCACTGATCGAGTACGGTCGGGGTCACCACCACCTTGGCGTGCATCTGCGCGAAACCACCGCCGCGGCGTACACCGCGCACCGGGCAGGCATCCAGGTAGTCCAGCCCCACGGCGATCTTCAAGTGGCGCTCTGGGCGGGCCAACCGGTGGGTCACGTCAAAACTGTACCAGGCACCTTCCAGCCAGGCTTCGGCCCAGGCATGGCACTCCAACTGTTCGCTGCCCGGAGTGAACAGGTAGCCGGCGGCAAAGCGGGCAGGCACGCCCAAGCTGCGGGCACAAGCGATGAAGGTGTGGGCGTGATCTTGGCACACGCCCTTGGCACCGGCAAAAGCCTGCGCCGCGGTGGTGTCGATCTCGGTGGCTCCCGGGCTGTAGAGGATGTGATCACCCAGGGCGTTCATCAGCGCGATCAACCCGGCCCGGTCGCCCTTTGCGCCATGCCGGCGCGCAAAGCTGATGAGGGCGTCGTCGGCCTCGGTCAAGCGGGTGAACCGCCGATACGGCAACGGCGAGCCGTCTTCGTGCTCGGCCTCGCGTTGTTCGTCGATATCAACCTGCCCACGGGCGCTGATCACAATGTGATCATGGGGCCCTTCGAGGGTGAGCACGTGTAGGATATTGCCGAACGCATCGACCTGTGCCCGCACCGGCTTGGGTAGGTCAAGGTGCCAGCTCAGCACGTGCTGGCGCTCGCTGTCATGTGGGGTCAGGCGCAGGTACTGGATGCTCGCACGCACTTCGTCATCATAGTGGTAAGCAGTTTCGTGGCTGATCGAGAGTCTCATACGACCTCCAGGTAGGACGTGTGGATCGCGGCGCCCAACTCGCGAATCGAGGCAATAAACGCATTGAGCCATTCATGCAGGCCGGCTTCGAGGATCTCGTCGATGCCAGTGTAGCGCAGCCGCGCGTCCATCTCGGCGACCCTGCGCTGGGCGGGCCGTCCGTTAATGCCTGGCAAAACCGAAAGGATCCGGTTGATTTCGTCGGTGCAGGCGCGCAACGAGCGGGGCACGTCGGCCCGTAGCAGCAGCAACTCGGCCACCGGGCGCGCCGCCGGTGCATCGCGATACACCTCGGTATAGGCCTCGAACGACGACAACGCCCGCAACAAGGCGCTCCACTGGTAGTAGCTCCAGGCCGATTCGTCATCGACGCTGTCCAACGCCTTGATGCTCATCATTTCGTAACGGGCATCGAGCAGCCGCAACGTGTTATCGGCGCGCTCGATGAACGTACCCAAGCGGATGAAGCGGAACGCATCGTTGCGCATGATCGTGCCATAGGTGGCGCCGCGAAACAGGTGCGAGCGCTCCTTGAGCCATTCGCAGAAGCGGCTCATACCGTAGCGGTTCAGGCCCTGCTGGGCGATACCGCGGATTTCCAGCCAAGACGCATTGATGTTTTCCCACATGTCGGCGGTGATTCGCCCCCGCACCGCATGGGCGCTGGCTCGGGCCGCGCCCAAGCAGCTGTAGATGCTCACCGGGTTGTCGGCGGCCAACGCGAAGAAGTCCAGCATCCGCTCGGCATGCATTTGCCCATGGCGGCCCAGGTAATCCTCCAGGGTGCCGGTGATCAGCAGCGGCATGGCGATTTCATCGAGGCCGTCACGGCCATCCTGGGGCATCATCGACAACGAATAACTTACATCCAGCATCCGCGCCATGTTCTCGGCACGTTCCAGGTAACGCGACATCCAGTAAAGATCTGAGGCAGTTCTACTTAACATGGGGAGCTTTCCTTACACGAGTTCCCGACTTAGTCCCCGACCTAGTCCTCGACCACCCAGGTGTCCTTGGTACCACCACCTTGGGACGAGTTGACCACCAATGACCCTTCGCGCAGGGCTACGCGGGTAAGCCCACCGGGCACTACCCGGGTTTCCCGGCCCGAAAGTACGAACGGGCGCAGGTCGATGTGGCGCGGGGCGATACCGCTCTCGACGAACGTGGGGCAAGTCGACAGCGACAATGTCGGCTGGGCGATGTAGGCATGGGGCTTGGCCTTCAGGCGAGCACGGAAGGTGTCGATTTCTTCCCGCGTGGCGGCGGGGCCCACGAGCATGCCGTAGCCGCCGGAGCCTTGGGTTTCCTTCACCACCAGTTCCGGCAAATGCGCCAACACATGAGACAACTCCTCGGGCTTGCGGCATTGCCACGTGGGTACGTTCTTCAGGATAGGCTCCTCGTCGAGGTAGAAACGGATCATGTCGGTCACGAACGGGTACACCGACTTATCGTCGGCTACCCCCGTGCCGATGGCGTTGGCCAACACCACGTTGCCTGCCCGGTACGCCGATAACAGCCCGGGCACACCGAGCATGGAATCGGGGTTGAAGGCCAGCGGGTCGAGGAACGCGTCGTCCAGGCGGCGGTAGATCACGTCTACCGGTTGGGGGCCATCGGTGGTCCGCATGAACACCTTGTCGTCACGTACGAACATGTCCGCGCCTTCGACCAGTTCCACGCCCATTTCCCGAGCCAAAAACGCATGTTCGAAGTACGCGCTGTTGAAGCGCCCAGGCGTCATCACCACGACGCTGGGGTTATCCAGCGGGCTGGAGCTTTTGAGGGTATCGAGCAACAGGTTGGGGTAATGGTCGATCGGCAGCACGCGCTGGGCCGAGAACAGCTCGGGGAACAGCCGCATCATCATTTTGCGGTCTTCGAGCATGTAGCTCACGCCGCTGGGCGTGCGCAGGTTGTCTTCGAGCACATAGAACGTGCCATCGCCGTCCCGCACCAGGTCTACGCCTGAAATATGCGAATAAATGCCCCGGTGCAGATCCAGGCCCTGCATCGCCAGTTGGTACTGCTCGTTGGCCAGCACCTGGTCGGCCGGGATCACCCCGGCCTTGATAATGCGCTGGTCATGGTACAGGTCGGCCAAAAACAGGTTCAGCGCCTTGACCCGCTGAATGCAGCCCTTTTCGACCACCCACCACTCGCTGGCTGGAATGCTGCGCGGGATGATGTCGAACGGAATCAGCCGCTCGGTGCCTTGTTCATCGCCATATAAAGTGAAGGTGATACCGGCGCGGTGAAACAGCAGGTCAGCTTCACGCCGGCGCTGCGCCAGGGTTTCCTCGGGCGTTTCCGCGAGCCAACGCGCGAATTCGCGGTAATGCGGGCGAACCTGGCCATTGGGGTCGTACATTTCATCAAAAAAGATCTGGCTCATGCCGCACTCCTTGCCACCTGGACCATGGACCCGTCGCAAGGCCCGTGCCACCGGCATAAACCTATAAATATCAATGCCTTGATAAAAACAACAAGAGACCGCGCACCGAAATGGGGCGCATGCGCAAAACGCTCAACCGCCTGCGCCTCATTGCGAAGCGGCCCATTGCGGTCACGTTCTATGGCCAGCATAGCCGGCTTCCACGGCGATACGTCGCAGCTCAATCATCTTTCCTAACTACCGGGTGGGCGGTTCAGCCCCCACACGTTGGCGGCCAACCACCCGCTTGGCGCGGTGTTTTATACGTATGAAAAAGGCCAGCCGAAGCTGACCTTGTAGGGCGGCGCCTTCATGCGTTGAGCTTACGAACGCGCTGTTTTACACCCCAGCCTTCGAACTCCCCCCCCAGCGGGCGCACAACTGAGGCGAAATCATGTTCGAACTCATCAATGCCCGTATGCGTGGCATACATCAGTTTCGACAGTTCCAAGTGCCAGGCACCGTCGTCACGCTCACTCACCTGCGCGTTAAGCGACTCACCGCGGAACTGGCCGGCGGCCGCACGCGCACCGCCTTCGTCGGGGAACACTGCGTAAAACTCAATGGGGTGGATGCGGGCAAAATCGAAGCCGCCTTCTTTCATACGGCGCAGCACGGTGGTGCTGATATCTTCCTGGTAGGCATTGCTCATGAAACGTCCTCCTCATTGGCGATGGATAGACTTTCCGTGTTTCAAAGACCTCCTATGGCCAGCGCCCTCAGCAGTACCTACCCGCTCGGCCCCGGCAGCATGATGCCAACAACCCACTGCGCCCCGCGGCGTTGCGCGGGGCTCGTTGCAGAGTAGGGGAAAAGCCCGCCGGGCACCAGAGGGCCGCTGCCGAACGCCCTGAACGGTGTGTTTCAAAAATTGGGCAAGCATTGGCGGGGGCATATGGACGCCACCCGGCGCCACAGCGCACCCCTGTGGCGGCAACGCCGCTTGGCAACCTGATTGCTGGCACTGGGCCGCCAACCGTTGGCATAGCCCTTTAGGCTAGCGGGGTGATAGCCGTGATCTTCACGCCATTTTGCTCCTCCAGCCATTTGGCCGTGGGTGAGCTGGCGCGCCCCTGGAAGTCGTTCAGGTCCACCTTGTCGATCACGGGGAACAGATGCGCTCGGATCAAGCGCGCCGCCTCTTCGTCACTGGGGCAGTGTTCCGATAAAATAGGCAAGCGAGTGGGTACGCCGTTTTGATCGACGAAGGTGACTTCCCACTGTTTCATTGGCGGCTCCCTCAAGACGGTGAACAGATAGGGCGCATAGTGCACCACCCTGCACTACTCTTGACCCGCCGCCCACCGCCTCGTTCAGCTTTTCGTCGGCGCTGCCAGCGAAACGGGAGCCGAGCTGCATTCGCCGGTTACAAGCGAGTGTGGTGTTTCAAAAGTTCGCTGCACATTGTTGACGGTGCCCTTTGCTGCCGGGCTGCGTGGCCGCTCCTCGCCCGCGGCGTGAGGCTGAAGCTTGCAGCTTTGCCCCTACCTCACTACCTTAGCGCCTTTCCGTTGCCTGCATGCAGGAGTAGCCATGGCATCGCCCGTTTCGCGCCCTCTTCTTCCCCGGCTGGCCATGGCCACCGCCGCCGCCAGCCTGCTTGGTTTGGGCGGCTGCCAAAACTGGCTCGACGACCGTTACAGCAACAGCCTGCCGCCCACCCGTGGCGTGCAGCCCCTCATGGGGTTGGCGCAGAACGTGTCGGTGCGGCGCAATGAACTGGGCATGCCGCTGATCGAAAGTAGCAACTTCCATGATGCGCTGTTCGCCCTGGGCTACGTACATGCCAGCGACCGTATCAGCCAAATGGCTAGCATGCGCTTGCTGGCCGAAGGGCGGCTGGCCGAGTTGGCCGGGCCGGCGGTACTGGATGTAGACCGTTTCATGCGCACGGTAGACCTGAAGGGCCGCGCCGATGAACTGTACGAAGCCGCCTCGCCACGACTGAAGCAGTTTTTCGAAATCTACGCCCGTGGCGTCAACGCTTGGCTGTACCGTTACCGCGACAAGCTGCCAATGGACCTGGCGCAATCGGGCTATTCGCCCGAATACTGGAAACCTCAGGATTCGGCGCTGATTTTTTGCTTGATGAACTTCAGCCTGTCGAGCAACCTGCATGAAGAAATCAACGCGTTGATACTGGCGCAGAAGGTCGGCGCAGACAAACTCGCCTGGCTGCTGCCCATCTACCCCGACGAAGCCTTGCCGTTCAGCGAGGCCGACAAGCTCAAGGGCTTGAACCTTTCCGGCGGTTTCGCAGGCCTGGATAACGTGAGCGAGCAATTGGCGGCGTTAGGCCAGCAGGGCTTTGCCGCCTCCAATAACTGGGCCTTTGCGCCAGCCCGTAGCCGCAGTGGCAAAAGCCTGTTCGCCAACGACACGCACCTGCCGCTGGGCATCCCCTCGGCGTGGAATTTCGTGCAGGTCCGCGCCCCTAAATACCAGGCTGCCGGGGTTTCCCTGGCCGGCATTCCCGCGGTGGTCGCAGGCTTCAATGGCCAGGTGGCCTGGGGCATGACCATGGTAATGGGCGACACCCAAGACCTGTTCCTGGAGCAGCTCAAGCGCGAGAACGGCACCCTTTACTACCTCGAAGGCGGTAAATGGCAGCGGGCTGGAGCGCGCAACGAGACGTACTTCATCAAGGGCCAGCGCCCGGTACGCGAGGTGGTGTATAGCACCGCCCACGGGCCGTTGCTCAATACCGCGCTGGGCGAGCAGAAACTGGCCCTGCAGCCGTCGCCGCTCACCAGTGGCTACGGCCTGGCGCTGAAAATGCCAGACTTCAAGGGCGATAAAACCCTGGATGCGTTCTTCGACCTTTCCCGCGCCAGCAGCGTGGAAAAAGCCTTCGACGCCAGCCGCGAGATTCGCGCCATCGCCCTGAACATGGTGTTCGCCGATGCCCACAGCATCGGCTGGCAAGTCACCGGTCGTTATCCCAACCGCAAGGACGGCAAGGGTCTGGTGCCTTCGCCGGGCTGGAATGGCCAATATGACTGGGATGGTTACGCCGACCCGATGCTGCACCCCTATGACCAAGACCCGCCTCAAGGTTGGCTGGGCACCGCCAACCAGCGCACCGCGCAGCCGGGCTACGGCATGCAGTTGTCCAGCTCTTGGTATTCGCCGGGGCGTGCCGAGCGCCTGGCGCAGTTGGCGGCCACTGGCAAGCAGGACGCACGCGGCATGATCGCCATGCAATACGACCAAACCACCACTTTTGCCGCCAAGCTCAAAACCATGTTCCAGGCGCCAGGCATGGCCGCCCCGCTGAAAAAAGCCATCGACGCCCTGCCCGATGCCGAGCGCGCCAAAGCGCGGGAAGCGCTGAACCGGCTGTTGGCCTTCGACGGCCGACTTAGCGCTACGTCTGCGGATGCGGCGCTTTATGCACTGTTCTTGCAACAGAGTACGCGGCAGATTTTCCTCGATGAATTGGGCCCGGAAGACAGCCCAAGCTGGAAGGCCTTCGTCGCCAACGGCGATGCCAGCTATTCGGCCCAGGCCGACCACCTGCTGGGGCGCGATGACAGCCCGTTCTGGGATGATGTGCACACCCCGCAAAAAGAAGACAAGCCGGCTATCCTCGCCCGCAGCCTGGCTGCCGCCGTCAGCGCCGGCGAAGCGCAATTGGGCAGCGACCACGCGGCTTGGCAGTGGGGCAACTTGCACCATTACACCTTCACCAGCGAGAGTACCAAGCTGGCGCCCTGGCTAGACGCCGGCCAGCGTGCGGGGCTGGCCGCCCTCAAGGGTTACCTGGACCGTGGCCCGTACCCGGCCGGCGGCGACCATGACACCCTCAACGCCGCGGCGTACCATTGGGGCGGCAGCGACTTCGAGACCTGGCTGGCCCCGGCGATGCGTATCGTCGTCGACTTCGGCCAGGCCGAGCCAATGATCGGCCAGAACAGCACTGGGCAGTCCGGCAACCCCGCCAGCCCCCACTATGCCGATGGCATAGATGCCTGGCTCAAGGGCCGCTACGTGACATTCCCGATGCAGCCGCAAAACTTCGACAAGGCCTACGGCACCCAGCGGCTTACCCTGGTGCCCGGCAAGTGAGCTAAATGGCGTACACCCTCGACCTGTTCGCCGCTGAGCCCACCACGCCCGGCGAACGCCAAGCCTTGGGCAACCAGGCTTGGCTGCTGCGCGGCTTTGCGCTGCCCTGGGCCGAACAACTGCTGCCGGCCCTATTGCAGGTTCGCCAACAGGCGCCACTGCGCCATCTGGTGACCCCGGGCGGCTTCACCATGTCGGTGGGCATGACTAACTGCGGCCCGTTGGGCTGGACCAGCGACCGCCGCGGTTACCGCTACAGCCCCGTAGACCCGAACACCGGCCGGGCATGGCCGGCGATGCCAGGCGCCTTCCTGGCACTGGCCCAAGCAGCGGCCCGTGAAGCCGGCTTCGAGGGCTTTGCGCCGGATGCCTGCTTGGTCAACCACTACCGTCCCGGCAGCCGCCTGACCTTGCACCAAGACCGCGACGAACATGACCTGAGTGCGCCGATCGTATCGGTTTCGCTGGGGCTGCCGGCAGTGTTCCAGTGGGGTGGGTTGGCCCGTGGCGATCGCACGGTGAAAGTACCGCTGCAACATGGCGACGTGGTGGTATGGGGCGGCGAGGACCGCCTGCGCTACCACGGGGTGCTGCCGCTGAAGGAAGGCGAACATCCGCGGTTGGGGCCACGGCGGGTCAACCTCACGTTTCGCCAGGCAGGCGCCCCGCGCTGAAACGCGGCGTTTATCACAGCGGCCCGGCGCTGCCTAGCACCCGCGCCGCTGCAGGCGGATGCCTCCGGTGCCAGCGTGCTGGCGCGACCAGCCGCATTATGCAACCCCTAACAGGGCCAAGCGCGGCTATGCGATTGCGCGCTGGATGGAATTCGCAGGTTTTTGGGTAATCCACTCTACACGCGCTACCCATACATACGCTTTTGTGGAGGTGAAAAATGGCACACGCTATCAGCGCCGCAGACCTGGGCATCAACCTGGGATCCGGCGGCGAAAAGGCGCTGTTCAAATGGTTGATCGCCAGTTTGCTGATGGGCAAACGCATCCAGGCGGGGATTGCCGCCGAGGCCTATCACGTGATCGTTGATAAACACGCGGTCGACACCCCGCGCAAACTCAGCCAGCGCTCGCACCGTGAGTTGGTCGGCATGCTCGGCGAGGGCCACTATAGCCGCTACGACGAGTCCACTGCCGAACGCTTGTCTTCGCTGGCCGCCAAGCTCAACAGCGACTACGCCGGCAAAGTCACCAGCATCCGCGAGGCCAGCAGCGACCTGGGCGAGTTCAAACAACGGCTGCAGGCGTTCGACGGCATCGGCCCCAAGACCGTGGAAATCTTCATGCGCGACGCTGAGAAGGCCCTGTAGTGGGCCCACTCGGTCAGGCGTATGTGGGCTGTGCCGGTTGGAGCCTGCCCCGCGAACATTGGCCAGCCTTTGCCGCCACCGGCACGCACCTGCAACGCTATGCCACCAGGCTTAACGCCGTGGAAGTGAACAGCTCGTTCTACCGCGCGCATAGGCCGCAAACCTATGGGCGTTGGGCGAGCTCCACGCCGCCCGGTTTTCGCTTTTCAGTGAAGATGCCCAAATTGATCACCCATGTTCAGCGGTTGGTGGCGTGCGAGGATTTGCTCGATGCGTTTTTCAGCGAATGCTCGGCGTTGGGTGCCCACCTAGGCTGCGTACTGGTCCAGCTACCGCCTTCTTTGATGTACCAGCCAGACGTGGCGAATGCGTTCTTCAGCCTGTTGCGGCGGCGCTTCAGCGGTGGAGTGGTGATTGAGCCCCGCCATGAGTCCTGGGTTCAAGCGCAGGCGATGCTGGTCGATGCACAAATTGGCCAAGTCGCGGCGGACCCCTCCCGGATCAGCTCCGACGCCAGCCCCGCTGGCTGGCCAGGGCTGCGCTATTGGCGGCTGCATGGCTCGCCGAAGACGTACTACAGCGCGTATTCACCTGAGCGGCTCCAACGTTTCGCTCACGATACCCAACAGGCCCTGGAAGCCGGCATACCGACCTGGTGTATTTTCGATAACACCGCCGCCGGCGCGGCCTTGCCCGATGCGCTCAGCTTTCAAGCCATGCTTCGATAAGCGCCGCTTTGCCCACACGTTTGCCCCTCAGCTTTTTTAAACTTCCTCTGGCCATGTGCACTCTCATTTGTAGCCACCTTACCGGAGAATGAACATGCAAAAGCCTGGTTGGATATTGCCATGGGGTGCCCTGCTGGCGGGCGCGATAGCCACCGCACCGTTGTTTGCCCAGGCAGACGACATAAAGCCCAGCGACTGCAAAAGCGACCAAGTGTGGATAAAATTCCTGGACAACGCGAAGTGCTACGGCAAGGGCGACAAGGTACCCGACTCCAATTCCCGTGGTGAAGTGGCCTTACGCGATTGGAAAGCGAAGCAACTGCCGCCCCCGGAGGATAACGCCCAGTGGGTGGCCTCAGGCGACCACTACTTGATGATCAACCGCGAGAACGCCACCCTCATCGAAATCCGCGACAAGCAGGGCCAAGAAGTTAAATAAAGTGCCCACACCGGCTCGATAGCGGCATTGCCGAGCCGGCCGGCCAACGCCAGCCAAAACACTGCTACAACGGTTCATGGGCCGTTCACTGTTGCACCTGAAAACATGCCTACATCCAGGCGGTGTTGCGGCCGCCCTACTGAGCGCTGGGGCGTATGTGCCCGTATTTCTCCAACCGCGCCCTGACGATATTACGGCTGATCCCCAGCAGGCGGCCGGTCTGCAACTGGTTGCCGTCGCAGTACGAATAGGCCGTTCGGTATAACGCCGCCTCGATAAAATCGTGAAGGTCCGGCAGGTTTTGTTCGTACAGCGCGAGCAATGCGGCGTCGAGGCTATGCAGGGCGCTGCCCGCGCCAGGGGCCGCCAGTTCGTGCCGCGCGGGGGCCGAGGGCAGCTCAACCAAATGCAAATCCACCGGCTGCACTCGCTGGTCACGGCAGACCAGTAGTGCATGGTGGATAGCGTTCTCCAATTCACGAATGTTGCCCGGCCACTGATGGGCGATAAGCGTGCGCTCGGCTTCGGCGCTCAGTAGCGCGTGCTGGTAGCCCTGGCGCCGGCAGTGCTCCTCCAGGAAGAACCGTGCCAACGGCAGGATGTCACCTGGTCGATCGCGCAACGGTGGTAGGCGAATGGTCGCCACGTGCAGGCGGTAGAACAAGTCTTCACGAAAGTTGCCGGCCACTACTGCGTCAGCAAGGTTCACGTTGGTGGCGGCGACCAGCCGAACATCGATGGCGGTGGGCTGCCGCGCACCCAGGCGAACCACCTCGCGCTCCTGCAGCACCCGTAACAGCTTGACCTGCAAATTCAGCGGCAGGTCACCGATTTCATCAAGGAACAGCGTTCCGCCATTGGCCGCTTCGAACCACCCCTGCTTACTGGCAAAAGCCCCGGTGAAAGCACCCTTCTCATGGCCGAACAACTCGCTCTCAACCAAGGTTTCCGGCAGTGCCCCGCAATTGACCGCCACGAACGGCGCCTTGCCGCGCCGGCTCAGGGCGTGGATATGCCGTGCGACCAGCTCCTTGCCGGTTCCCGTCTCGCCCATGATCAAGGCATTGGCCTCACTGGGGGCCAGCCGCTCGATGCGGTTGAGCAGCTCGCGTGAACGAGGGTCTTCGAATACCAACGCCGAAGCACGCAGTGACTTGTTCAGGTCACGGGCGTTGGGGTGGGAAAGCAACGACATGGCGGCGGTCCTCGATATCAGTGCGCTGATCCTGCCCTATTCAGCGTGTTAACAAAAAATTATGAATAGTAATTTGTTTATTCGATTTTAATTTTTCAGTGCCGGGGCCGGGTGCTTTGCTGCGCCAGCACCACGGCAGCAGCAATCGCTGCTGCCGTGGCAGGCACCCGGCGCCGCCGGCCCCAACAAAAAGCCTTTAATTACAATTAGTTATAATATTTCTTCAAAACGGTACGGTTGTTGCCATCCACCTTGGCGCATTTCCAGCGAAATGCCACCGATGCGCAGCGCATCGCTCACCATTCGCTTGCGCCCCCCATTTGGGGCGCGTGATGTTCACCAGGGGGAAACATGTACACACACACCGCATTGGCCACCGCGGTAGCCTTGGCGCTGGGTAGCTGGAGCAGCCTCGCGGCGGCCGACACCCAGGCCGGCCAAGCGCAGAGCAGCGACGCCCAGGCCGACGGGCCCGCCACCGGCGATTACCTGCCCAAGGTCACGGTAACCGCGCAAAAGCGCGAGGAAACCGCACAGGAGATACCGTCGGCCATCTCGGTGCTCAGCGGCGATAAGGTCCGCGACGACGCCTTGCAATCCGCCAACGAAATAACGCGGTACATTCCCAACGCCTCGGCCGGCACCACCGAAGCCCATGGCCGGCCGCGCTGGTGGATCCGCGGGCTGGGCACGGGCGACCAAGGCGCCAACACCGTCAGCCCGGTGGGCATCTATGTTGATGACGTGTACATCGCCAACATCAGCGCCACTGCTTTCCCGCTGTTCGACCTGGAACGGGTCGAGGTGCTACGGGGCCCGCAAGGCACGCTCTGGGGCAAGAACACCACCGGTGGTGCGATCAACTTCATTTCACGCAAACCGACCTTCGACCCCTCGGGCTATTTCAAGATTGGCGCGGGTAACTACAACGACCGTGTAGTCGAAGGGGCCGCCAGTGATGCGTTAGTCGACGACCGCCTGGCCGCCCGAGTGTCGTTCCACCACGAGGCGCGCGACGGTTACAACGAAAACATAGCCGACAACGACGACCGCGGCGGCCTGGAAGACGACGCCGTGCGCCTGCAGTTTTTGGCGAACATCAACGATAACTTACAGGCCAACCTCAACCTGCATGCACGCAGTTATCACGACACCGCCGGCTACAGCACGGTCAGTTACGGCCTGCAACCGAACGGTAACAACCAATTCGGTTACCACATCGACCCGAAACAAGGCAAAGTCAACTTCAACTCCAAATACGAAAGCGACGTCGACCAGGCCGGTACCAGCCTGAACCTGGATTGGCAATTGGGCGACCTGACCCTCACCTCCATTACCGCGTTCGAACACTTCACCCGCGACGGCTTCAGCGACGGCGACAACACACCGCAAGAATTGCAACGCAGCTACTCCTATGCCGATAGCCGCCAATGGTCGCAGGAAATACGCCTCGCTTCGGCAAAGGCCGACCGGCTGAGTTGGGTAGTGGGGTTCCACTACTTTAACGAAGACCTGCATTCCACGGGGGTGAACGCAGCACTGGCCAACCCCTACATCACACCGTATTACAACAACCTGAGCTATGACCAACGTACCGAAAGCTATGCGCTGTTCGGCAGCAGTACGTTTCACTTCACTGACGCCTTCAGCGTGACCGCCGGGCTGCGCTGGACCCGGGAAACCAAGGACATCGACCTGAGCCGCCTGCAAAACAGCGGCGCGGCAAACTTCACCGGTTCCGACTGGTGGAAGACCAGCAGCGTAGGCTCAGCATTGGCGGTCAATGCCGTGCAGGATGAACGCAATACCTGGAGCGACTGGACCTACGACCTCACCCCGGAATACCGGCTCTCGGATAACGCCCGGGTGTACTTTCGCTACGCCTACGGTTTCCGCTCCGGCGGCTATAACACCGGCGCCACCAACCAGGCCACGGTTGCCACGGTGGACCCGGAGTTTCTCACCGCCTACGAGTTGGGCCTGAAGTCCGAATGGTTCGACGGCAGGCTCAACGCCAACGCCGCCGTGTTCTATTACGACTACAAAGACATCCAGCTCAACATCGTCAGCGCGGTAGACAACCAGACCGTGTCGCGGCTGGCCAACGGCGCCAAAGGCGAGGTCTACGGCGGCGAATTCGAAATCGAAGCGATCCCGGTACAGAACCTGCACCTGACCGCCTCGCTAGGGTTGCTGCACACCGAGTTCACCGATTACACCTCGGGCAGCAACGATTACTCCGGCAATAAGTTCGTCCGAGCACCCAGCGTTTCGGCGGTCATCGGCGCCGACTACCGCATCCCTCTCGCCGTCGGCGGCGCGCTGGTACTGGGCACGGACTGGGACACCCGTAGCCGGCAGTATTTCTTCTCCAACGACCAGAGCGCCAGCATGCGCACGGGCGGGTACACCCTCGGCAACGCACGGGTGACCTACGAGCTGCCGGGCGACGCCACCCATGTGACGCTGTACGCGAACAACGTCACCGATAAGGAATATCGCAGCCACACCCTGCCAGGCGGCTACCAGACCGCCGGGGTGATGTACGGCGACCCTCGCACCTTCGGCGTGTCAGTGACTACCGACTTCTAAAATGCCCTGGAGAACAGTATGGCTTTAATACCCTTTTGGCGCCCGTGCCGCGCGTTGCTCGCCGCCCTGCTTGGGCTGGCCGGCATGGCCCAGGCCGCCGAGCAGCCCACCACGGTGCGCATTGCCACGGTCGCCTACACCAACGCGGGCCAGGTCACCTTCAACGGCCCGGCGTATATCATGGACCGCGACAAGTGGCTGGAGCAGCAACTGGGCGAACGTGGTATCCGCCTGGAATGGGTGCCAGCAGCCACCGCCTCGGTGGGCACGTTCGTCAACGAACAGTTCGCCAACCAGCGCATCGACTTCGCCTTTTACGGCGACTTGCCGTCGATCATCGCTAACGCCTCTGGCGTTTCCACACGGCTGATCGCGCCGGGCGGCGTGGGTAACAATGTTTACCTGGTAGTGCCGCCCAACTCACCTGCCCAGAGCCTGGCCGACCTCAAGGGCAAACGCATCGCCCTGCACCGCGGCCGGCCGTGGGAGTTGTCCTTCGCCAAGCTGGTGGCCGCCAGTGGCTTGTCGTTCAGTGATTTCCATATCCTGAACCTCAACCCGCAGGCCGGCGCGGCCGCGCTCAGTGCGGGCCGGGTCGACGCATTCTTTACCCTCAGCGATGCCTACCTGCTCGAAGACAAACAAGTTGGCAAAATCATCTGGTCGAGCAAGCAGGCGCCAGCCGACTGGAAAATGCGCGCCGAGCTGTGGGGCAGCGACGGCTTCGTCAGGCACTACCCCGAACTGACGCAGTTAGTAGTCGATGCTTACCTCAAGGCCGCCGCTTGGGCAGCACAAGACGCCAACCAGGCCACCTACCTGCAATGGCAAACCCAATCTGGCCAGCCATTGAGCGTGCTGCAGCGTGAGGTACAGGGAGAAAGTTGGGCGGCGCATTTCAGCCCGCTGTTCGACACCGCGCTCAAGCAGCACTATGCCGACGGCATCGCCTATAGCCTGAAGGCAGGCCTGATTCGCCAGCCCGTAGACGTGAATGCATTGCTGGCGCCCGAGTTCGTTGAACACGGGTTGAAAAACCTGGGCTTAGAGGCTGTTTGGCAACCGCCAGCGCAACCTAGATAGCGCCTGCCCATACAAACACCCGCACGCGGGTGTTTGTTTTTTCTGCGCACTTATTTCGGCCATAAAGTTATGCACTTTTATTAAGACGGCGTATCGATACTTGCCATTGCTTCCCTGGCAGCAGCACAAACGCAACCCAGTGTCGCCACATCAGCAATATCCCTTAAAAGAGGCGGCCAGCACCTTTATTTTGGCCACTTAAGTATTGGTACAGTCGTTGCTTTAGCACTTTAGGCGCAACTTACTACTTGAGAAAAACGAAATGAAACTGCCCAACGGGCTACACCTGGCACCGCTTGCCATCGCAATATCCAGCGCACTTTTACTGCACCCCAACATTGCCCTGGCCGACACGTCCAATATAGGCACCACCCTCGACACCGTGGTGGTGAATGGCCAAGACCCTAACAGCGCCAGCGTTGGCGATACCCACAAGGAAAAGGCGCCTGCCTCTAAGGCAACCCTGACCAAGGCGCAATTGGAAAAGTTCGCCGCGCTCGACAGCCCTGTGAGCGGCGCACTGAAGTATATGCCCGGGGTCCACGCCAGCGGCGGCGATAATAGCGGGGTGACCGAAGGCGGTTTGAACATCCGTGGTTTTTCCCAAGACCAGATCGGTTTCACCCGCGATGGCGTACCGCTGAATGACCCGCAGTTCCTGACGCCTCATGCTGACTTTTTTGGCGACCCGGAAAACTACCAGTCGGTGCAGGTGTTTTACGGCGGTGCTTCGATCAACGCACCCACCCTCACGGCCAGCGGCGGCAGCGTACAAATCCAGTCCGTGGCGCCCACTCGCGAAGCGGGCGTGTTGCTCAAGCAGAACGTCGGCAGCAACAACCTGCTGCGTACCTTCGCCCGGGTCAACACCGGCGAATACAACGGCCTCTCAGCCTGGTTCTCGACCTCACGCACCACCGCCGACTTATGGGATGACAGCGACGGTGA
The DNA here is from genome assembly GCF_014694385.1 of Pseudomonas typographi. Lineage (GTDB taxonomy): Bacteria > Pseudomonadota > Gammaproteobacteria > Pseudomonadales > Pseudomonadaceae > Aquipseudomonas > Aquipseudomonas typographi. The sequence continues at coordinate 116,546 of NZ_JAAOCA010000008.1, forward strand.
ACTGTCGTCGAACCGCTACGAAGGCAACCTGCAGTACGAATGGGGCAACGGCAACCGCCTCAATGCGATTTTTTCCAGTTTTCTGATGCGCAGCAACAGCTACAAATACCCCACACTGGCCGAGTACCGCGCCGGCCATTATGACAGCGGCTACCCCCAAGCCAGCTACCCCACCGCCGGCGGTACCGCCGGGGTGGCCGACAGCACCACCCCTGGCAGCAGCGCGGCCGCTTCGCGGGCAGACTTCAAGATCCAGACCTACGCCCTCAACGGCCTGTTCAACCTCAGTGATAACGTCCAGTTAAAGGTCAACCCCTACTTCGTGCGCGTGGCCGATGGCACCGCAGCGGCGTCGGTAGTGTCGGTGTCCGAAGCCAGTACCGGCAGCGACCTCAACGGCGACGGCGACACCCTCGACCCGAGCGTCACCGGTGCCCTGAGCGTGTACCCCACGCAGTACCGGATCGGCGGCTCCAATACCCTGGACATCACCCTGAATGACGCCCACACCTTGCAGTTGGGGCTGTGGACCGATTACACCCACGCCGATAACCAGATGCCGGTGATCCAGATCAAGGGCAACGGCAAGCCCGCCAGCATCGATGGCAGCCACCCCCTACGCGATGGCAACGGCAATACTGTTTACTTCACCAACCAAAGGAACCAGATCACGACGCAAAAGCTGTGGCTGCAGGACACCTGGGACATCCGCCCGGACCTCACCCTCACCGCGGGGCTGGCATGGCAACATACCCGCCTTGAAGGTGACGATCGCCTCAGCGGCTTTGGCGACAGCGCTGACTACCACCACGTGCTGCCCAGCCTGAGCTTGGCCTACCAGCTCAATGCACAGCAACAGCTGTACTACAACACCACCTCCAACATGCGGGTACCGGCGGTGGCATCGGTGTACGGGCGCAGCGACGGTAGTGCCAAGCAAAAACCCGAGCAAACCTGGAACCAAGAAATCGGCTGGCGCTACACCACCGACGCGCTGCTGCTTAACGCCGCCCTGTTCTACGACCGCTTCAAGAACCGCCAAGCGGCGTATGAAGCGGTCAGCGGGGTAACGTCTTATCTCAACGCCGGCGATGTAACCAGCCGCGGCCTTGAGCTCGCGCTCAATGGCCTGTTGCCTGGGCACTTCAATTATTTCGGTTCCTGGACCTGGCTGCGCGCGACCCAGCGCGACGACTACAGCGCCGCGGGCGCCAGCCAGAACACCGCTGGCAAGCAACTGTACGACTCCCCGCGCCAACTGTTCACCGCCGGCCTCGGCTACGACGACCAGGTGTTCTATGCCAACTTCCTGGGCCGCTATACCGGCAGTTTCTATGGTGATTTGGCCAACAACGAGCGCATTGGCGGCTATACGGTGTTCGACCTGAACCTGGGCTACCGCTTCAAGCATTGGGGCGGGGCGCTGAAGCAGACCACCGTATCGCTCAACCTGAACAACGCCTTCGACAAGCAGTACCTCGCCGGCGTGAACTCCGGCGCGGTATCGGCCAACCCCGATGACAGCGCGTTCTACAGCGCGCCCAAATATTACCGCGGCGCCCCACGCTCGTTGGTGGCCGGCATTGCCGTCGAATTCTGACCCCTCACCCGCCATGCCGGCAGCCGTGCCGCCAGGAGCTTCCATGCCCGATACACCCTATGACTTTATTATCGTTGGCGGGGGCAGTGCCGGCTGTGTATTGGCCAACCGCCTCAGCGCCGCCCCGCAGCTGCGGGTGCTGCTCATCGAGGCGGGGCCCGATACACCGCCTGGCGCCACGCCCGCGGAGATCCTTGATGGCCATGACCCGTTTCGCCTGCGCCTGCAGATGCGCGAGCGTTACTTCTGGCCGGGGCTGAACGTACAGCACGGCGACCACTCGGACCCGGCACAGCGGCCTGTGCGCTTTCTAGAGCAGGCGCGCGTGCTCGGCGGCGGCTCGAGCGTCAACGTGCTGGTAGCCAACCGCGGCCTACCGCGCGACTACGACCAGTGGGCGGCCCTGGGTGCCGAAGGCTGGGCGTGGGAGCAGGTGCTGCCGTACTTTCGCAAGCTCGAACGCGACACCGATTACCGCGGGCCCCTGCACGGCCACGCCGGGCCCATACCCATTAGCCGCCCGCGCAGCGAGCATTGGAGCGCCTTTACCCAATCGGTGGTGGCCGCGTTGCAAGCTCAAGGCTTGCGCAATATCGGCGATCAGAACGGCGTGTTCGAGGATGGCTACTTCCCGCCGGCATTGAATGTGGAGCACGGCCAGCGCGTGTCGAGCGCACGCGGTTACCTCGACGAAGCGACCCGCGCCCGGCCCAACCTGCAGATCTGGACCGACAGCCAGGTGCTCGGTTTGCTCCATGAAGGTACGAAGGTCACCGGCGTACGCCTGCGCCGCGAGGGCCAGGTGCTCAGCGTGCGTGCGCGGCAAACCGTGCTGGCCGCCGGCGCCTTGCACTCACCGGCACTGCTGCTGCGCAGCGGCATTGGCCCTGCGGCGCATCTGCACGACCTCGGCATCGAGGTGCTCGCAGACCGCCCCGGGGTGGGCCGCAACCTCTATGAACACACCTCTATCGGCACAGTGGCACGCTTGAGCGACAGTGCCCGCGAGGAGGCACGCAACCCCCACGGCGGGAGCGCCCATCAACTGGGGATTCGCCTGTCTTCCGGGGTGGACCCGGCCACGCCGTCCGACCTGTACCTGGCGGTGGGGGCCGATGCCGAGCGCGACGTCGCCAGTGCATTGGTGTGGATCAACAAGCCAAGCTCCCGCGGCCACCTGCAGTTGCGAGACAGCGACCCCGACAGCCCCGTGCAGGTCGACTTCAAGTTGTTGTCAGATCCCCGCGACCTACAGCGGCTCCGTGCAGCGCTGGAGACCATCCAACACCTGTTCGCCCATCCGCGCCTGGCACGCCATCAGTTGCAACTGACGCTGACCCCATTCGCGGTCCCCCAGGGCGATGGCCCGGCGTTAACCGCGCTGCTCGCCGACGAGGCTGCCCTGGAAGGCTACCTGCGCACCCAGGTGGGGGGCGTTTGGCACCCCAGCGGCAGTTGCCGGATCGGCCGCGCCAGCGACCCGCTGGCGGTGGTCGACAGCGCGGGCCGCGTGCATGGCGTCAGTGGGCTGCGGGTGGTCGATGCCTCGATCATGCCGGTGATCCCCACCGCCAACACCAACCTGCCAACCCTGATGCTCGCCGAAAAAATCGCCGACGCCATCCTGGCCGACGCTTGAGGAGCCTACCGATGCCCGCTTATGAACTGTTGATCGATGGCCAGTTGCACCCTGCGGAACATTATCTTGACGTGTACGACCCCGCCAGCGAGGCGTGGCTGGGGCGGGCCGCGCTAGCCAGCCCAGAGCAGGTCGAACAGGCCGTGGCCGCCGCGCACGCCGCCCAAGCGAGTTGGGCCGAAGACCCCGCGCTACGCCGCCACAGCTCGGCCCGGGCCGCCGCCCTGGTACGCGAGCACGCCGAGGCGCTGGCCGAGCTGGTGACCCGCGAACAAGGCAGGCCACTGCGTTTCACCACCCAGGAAGTGGCCGGGGTGGCCGCCACCTTCGACCATTACGCGGCGCTTGAGGTGCCGGCGGCAGAGGTGCTGCAAGAAGATGCCGAGCGTGTGGTGCGTGTGGTGCGCAAGCCCTTGGGCGTGGTGGCGGCGATCACCCCCTGGAACGTGCCGTTGATCCTCCTGGTACTAAAGATCGCGCCCGCGCTGCACGCCGGTAACACCGTGGTGGCCAAGCCCTCCGAACACACACCGCTGTCGACGCTGCTGCTGGCCAGCCTGCTCAAAGATGCATTCCCTGCCGGGGTGCTGAACGTCATTGCCGGTGCCGGCGAGGTGGGTGAACAACTGGTGCGCCAGCCCCAGGTGCGCCACATCACCTTCACCGGCAGCGTGGCCACGGGCAAACGCCTGTACGGCCAGGCCGCCGCCGACCTCAAGCGGCTCACCCTGGAACTGGGCGGCAACGACCCGGCGCTGGTACTCGACGATGCCCAGGTCCCGGCCATCGCCGAAGCGTTGTTCTGGGGCGCGTTCTGGAACAGCGGCCAGGTGTGCTTCGCGATCAAGCGCGTGTATGTGCATCAAAGCCTGTTCGAGCCGCTGCTGCAGGCGCTGGTGGAACGCGCCGAGCGGACCGAGATCGGCCACGGCCTGAACCCAAACAGCGAACTGGGTCCGTTGACCACCGCCGCGCAGTTGCAACGCGTCGAAGCGCTGGTCGAAGACGCCCGCCGGCAGGGTGCCGAGGTTCACACCGGCGGCAGGCGGCTGGCCCGCCCGGGCTTTTTCTACCCGCCCACGCTGGTCAGCGGCGTCAACGCGGGGGTGGCATTGGTAGATGAAGAACAGTTTGGCCCGGTACTGCCGATTATTCCCTTCACCGACCTCGAAGACGCCATCGCCCAGGCCAATGCCAGCCCCTATGGGCTGGGCGCGTCGGTCTGGACCAGCGATCCGGCCCGTGGCGAAGCCGTCGCGGCGCGCTTGGCCAGTGGCCTGGCCTGGGTCAACCAGCACCTGCACATCCACCCGGGCGCGCCCAAGGGCGGGCAAAAATGGAGTGGCCTGGGTTACGAAGGCGGCGCACGCGGTTACGACGCCTTTAGCGAACTGCAAGTTGTGAACACCTTACGGCGTTGACGCCGCACTCACTCATCGACTCGAGGAACACCCCATGCGTGCCGGAAGCTGGCCATCGATAGCGCTCACATTGACCTTCGCCGTGCTGGTTGCGGCGTGCCATGGCAAGACCATCCTGTTGGTCGCCGACATCGCCCGCGATTTTGCGGTCAGCCCCGCCGAAGCCAGTTGGGTGGTCTCGGCGGTCGCATTGGTCGCCGCCCTGGCCTCGCCCTTGGTGAATTGGGGCGTGGCGCGCCTGGGCGAACGCCGCGCCATTGCCGCCGGTTTGGTGCTGGCAGCCGCCTGCAGCGCCCTGGCCAGCCGCAGCACTGCATTCGGCACACTGTTGGCGCTGCGTGTGGTAGAAGGCGCGGGCTACATCAGCGTGGTGTTAGCCGCCCTGGCCCTGCTGGTGCATACCACCGAAGGGCCGCGGCGTACCACCGCCCTGGCCTTCTGGTCAGTGGCCTCGCCGTTGGGCGGGGCGATTGCGATTTTCGCCGTTGCGCCCTACGTGAACGGTGGCCCGGGCGCCTGGCGCATCGCCTTCAGTGGGCATGCCGTGGTGTTGCTGCTGTTGCTCTTGGCCACGCCTTGGCTGCCGGCCCGGAACCTGGTCGCACCGCGCGAGCGCAAACCGCTGGCGCAGGTGTTCGCGCTGTACACCGAGCCGTCCTTGGTGCGCCTGGCACTGGCGCTGGGTGCGCCGCTGACGGTGGCGTTGGGGCTAGTCACGCTCACCCCGGCGTACTTCATCAACACGTTGGGGGTTGCCCCGGCCACGATTGGCTTGATCTCCACGGTGGGCATCCTGAGCAGCGTGCTGGCGGGCCTGCTGGCCGGTTTCATACTCAACCTGCGCCGTGTGGGGCCGGTGGCGGTGGTGGGCGGCGCGGTGCTTGGGGTGGCCCTGGAGGTACTGACGTTCGTGCCTGGCGTCGGGGCGAACCTGGCGGTGGCGGCGAAAATCGGCCAGGGCTTCTTCGGCAGCTTCGTCATTGCCTGGATCTTCACCCGCATCCCGCAGATGAGCCGGCACGGGGACGTGATGGGCGCCGGTGGCATTGCCGAACAGGCCCTATACCTGTCGATGTTCCTCGGCCCGGTGCTGCTGTTCCCGCTGTTCACACTGCCGTCGCGCCTGCCATTGCTGGCCGTGCTGGTGGTGGCCGGCCTGCTGCCCTTGCTGCTGGTGCCGCTGGGGCTGCGTAAAGCGGTACAAACGCCAACGCAAGCGCCCAGCCAGGCCTGAACAGTACGAAGCCCTGCAAGGAGGGCTTCGTGTCAGCGACCGCGCAGGTTATGCGGCTGCCTCCAGCAACTTTTGGCCCTCGGCCCACAGCCCGGTCATCTTCCATTGCTGCTCCAGCACGCCGGGGCCAAATTCCTTGGAACCGCCCAAGGGTTCGGCCAGGCCTTGGAAATAAGCGCCCTCCTCGATCAGCAGGATCAACTTGGCCACCTGCAGGATGCTGTGCCCCCAGAATGTCGCGCCGCCGTTGGCCTCCAGAATGGCTGGCGTGTGGGGGTTCTCCTGGATGCGCTCGACGATGAAATGCTGCTCTGGCTGGCGACGGTCTACGTACAGCGGCAGTTCACGGGCCAGGGTCACCCGTTGCGAGGCGGCGTAACGGATGGGCAGTACCCGATGGGCGCTGGCCCAGCCGCCCAGGTAGGGGGTGTGCACATGGCTGACGATATTAACCTGCGAGCATTGCTGGAAAACGGCCGCGTAGCGCTGGCCGTTCCCTCCCGCCTTACGGCCGCTGAGCGGGGAGCCATTGTCGGCGGTTTCGTCCAGCACCACCTCGCCGCTGTAGCTGGCGACAACAGCGCCAATGGTCGTGTCCTCGGCCCAGGGGCTCGGCGCGTGAAGTGCCAGCACCAGGTCGGTGTCGGGCACCCGCACGTAGGCTTGGAAGGTGTTGGTGGCGGTCAAGGTGCGGGTGTTGCTGAGCACGCTGAAGGCCTTGGCGAAATCGCGTTTGGCCTGGTCAACCTGGGCAAGCAGCGTAGGGGTAAGGCGGCTGGTCATGCGGCGTCTCCTTCGAATGGGTTCGTACCCATGCAAGCATGGATAAGCAGCACAGAGCAGGAGTTGTGCCAGCTATAAACTAGCTTATAAAACAATGGCTTGCTGCGCCTTTGAGGCCAACACGGCCTATTGCGAAGCTAGGCTGCTGCCGCTACAGCAGGGGTTGCTGGCCATGTGTTGCTCAGCCAGCAACCGGCGCCCCGTGGAGGCGGCCCATACTGCCGCAAGCCTTTAAGGCCGGGCGTTAGCGGTTTTGGGCACACGACTTGCTCAGCTAACGGTATTGCTTGGGCGGCCTTCGCCCGGCCATCGCAGACTGCTGGAGGACGATCATGAGTACCGAGTTTTTCTGGCGCTTACCCTTGGGAAGCGACGGGCCGTACCTGGCCACCGACAAGAACAACCGCGGCGCAGCGTTTCACCAGCCTGGGCATATTGCCCCCGGCCGCTTGCCCAACGGCGAGCCGGACGGCTTCACGTATATCGACTACATTGCCCAAGTTGCCAAGGCTGCCGAAATCGCAGGCTTCGAAGGGGCGCTGTTGCCCACCGGGCCAGAGCCCTGGATCGCTGCCGCGGCACTGGCCCGCGAAACCCGGCGGATCAAGTTCTTGATCGCGTTCCAGGCCACCTGGACACTGCCGGCCTATGCGGCGCAACAGGCGGCGATATTGCAGCAACTGAGCCATGGCCGGCTCGACTGGAACATCATCACCGGCGGCAACCCGGCCGCCCAGCGCGCCCAGGGCGACTTTCTCGACCACGACAAGCGCTACCAACGCACTGGCGAATTCCTCGACATCATCGATGGGCTGTGGCGCCATGAGCGTTTCAGTTACCAGGGCGAGATCTACCAACTGGAAAACGGCGGGCTGCCGCCCAGCCTTCGCCACGAACGCAAGCCGGGGGTGTACTTCTCGGGGTTCTCCGAGGCCGCCCTGGATGTGGCGGCGCGGCACGCCGACGTGTACCTGAACTGGGCTGAACCGGTAGAAAAACTGCGCCCGCACATCGAGCGCGTGCGCGAGCTGGCCGATAAGCAAGGGCGCCAGGTGCGGTTCGGCATCCGCATCGACCTGTTTGCCCGGGAAACCGAAGAAGCCGCCTGGGGCGAGCTGCGCCGGCAATACGAACGCATCGATGCACAAACCAGCGCGTCGATCCAGCATTTCGCCAGCGGCTCCGATTCGGTGGGTGCCGCACGGCAAACCGCATACCACCGGGGCGTGGAGCGTTTCGAAGACCTGATCATCGCGCCCAACCTCTGGGCGGGTTTCGGCAAGGCCAAGCCTGGCCCGACCATCGGCTTGGTCGGCAGCCACCAGAACGTTGCCGAGCGCCTTGCCGAATACCGCGACGCCGGTTTTTCGACCTTCATCCTGGCCGGCAACCCCCACCTGGAAGAAGCGCTGCGCATCGGCCAGGAGGTGCTACCGCTGGTCCATGGCCGTGACCGTTCGCACGCACACACCCCCTTGGCGCTGCAACGCGGCGCCTGAACCTTCAAGGAGCTTCCCCATGAGTCAACCGCTCGATACGCTCTGGTACACCCGTTGCCCGGTACCCACCGGCCTCGGCATCGCCGTACAAAAAGGCTGGCTGGAGCAGTCGCTGAGTCACCAGGGCACTCTCATCAACTCGTTGCGCGATTCGGCCGACCAGGCGGTGCGTGAATCGCATTTCGACCATAGCCTGCAGAATTCGGTGCGCCACGGCGGCAGCATCCCGGCCGTATGGGCGCGTGCCAGCGGCCGCCAAACACGGGTAATCGGCTTGTCGTGGGCCGACGAAGTGCAGTTGATCCTGACCCGCCCCGACACCGGCATCCGCGAGGTAAAAGACCTCAAGGGGCGCCGCTTCGGCGTGCCGGACTGGGCCCAGGCACAGATCGACTTCACCCGTGCCCAAGCCATCCGCGGCCTTGAAAACGCGCTAAAGCTCGAAGGCCTGGAAGTCAAGGATGTGGAACTGGTGAACTACCACCACGGTGGCACCTTCAGCGACACCGCGCCCGCCGAAACCGCCGGCGTTAGCGCCTTCAGCCCGCGCCGCGCCGGTGGCCAGAATGGCGAGCTGACCGGGCTGCTGCGCGGTGAGGTGGATGCGATTTTCCTAAAGGGTGCCCATGCTGTGCAATTGGCTCACCAATTCGGCTTGCACACGGTGATCGACACCGGCTCGCACCCGGACCCGTTGATTCGCTCGAACAACGGCACGCCACGCACGCTCACCGTCGACCAGCACCTGCTCGACCATCACTTCGATGCGGCGGTGGCGATTTTGGCCGCTGTGCAGCAGGCTGAACAATGGGCCTGGGCGCACCCGGAAGACACCCGCCGCTACCTGGCGCGTGAGGCCAACAGCAGTGAATACTGGGTGATCCAAGCTTACGGCGAAGACGCCCATCAGCGCCTGCGCACCCAATTGGAACCGCGCTCGATCGAGGCCCTGCAGGACTTCACCCACTTCCTGCACCGCTGGGGCTTCACCCCGGGGCCGGTGGCGGTAAATGATTGGATCGACCCGCGCCCGCTCGAAGCGTTGCAAAGCGCCGCCGCCCGCGCCAGTTAGTGAAGGGTTGAACACCCTACACTCACCGAAAGCCCCCGGCCCATCCGGGGGCCGCCCCGCCGATCGCGAGAGGAATTTTGCCCGCAATGAACACCCCGCTCGATACCCTCTGGTACACCCATAGCCCGGTGCCCACGGGGCTTGGTATTGCCGTCGAATCCGGCCGCTTGGCCGAAGCGTTCCGCCCTTACGGCACGCGCATCCAAGGGCTGCGAGAATCCTCCGACCGCGAGGTGCGCGAAGCGCATTTCGACCATCACTTGCCCAACTCGGTGCGCCACGGCGGGAACATCCCATCGATCTGGGCCAAGGCCAGCGGCCGTGCCACTCGGGTATTGGGCTTGTCGTGGAGCGACGAAGTGCAGTTGATCGTGTCGAGCCCCGAAAGCCCGGTGCGTAGCATCCGTGACTTGCGCAACCGCCGGTTCGGCGTGCCGCTGTGGGCCAATGTTCAAATCGACTTCACCCGCGCCCAGGCCATCCGCGGCCTGGAAAATGCCCTGAGCCTTGAGGGCTTGGCTGTCTCGGATGTGGAACTGGTCGACTACCCCTATGGCGGCACCTACAGCGACGACCCGGTGCGCCACGTCCATGGCGCCCAGGTGATGCTCGAAGGCAACCGCGCGCGCCGGCGCAACAACGAGTTGATTGGCCTGCTGCGCGGCGATATCGATGCGATCTTCCTTAAAGGCGCCCACGGCCTGCAATTGGCCGACGAATTCGGCCTGCACGTAGTGGTGGATGTGGGCTCGCACCCCGATCCGCTGATACGTGCCAACATCGGTACTCCGCGTACGCTCACGGTCGATCAACACCTGCTCGACCATCATTTCGACGCCGCCGTACTGATCGTTGAAACCGTACTGCGTGCCGAACAGTGGGCCTGGGCGCACCCGGAAGACACGCGGCGGTTCCTCGCTCGCGAATTGAACACCAGCGAATACTGGGTAGCAGCGGCTTACGGCGAAGACGCGCACATGCGCCTGCAGACCAACCTCGCCGAGCGCTCCGTGGCCGCGCTACAAGACCTCACCGATTTTCTTGAGCGCTGGCGCTTCATTCCCGCGCGCTTCGATGTACGCCAGTGGATAGAGCCGAGCGCGCTGGGGCATTTGCTGGAGAAATTCAATGTCGCCATCTAGGGCATTCTTGCCCGGCTTCATGATACTCACCCTGCTAAGCGGCTCCACCATTGGCATGGCCAAGATCGTGACCACGCTGTATGCCATCGACTTGGGCGCTACCCCGCTGCAATTGGGCGTGATCGGCGCCATGGAATCCTTAGGGATGCTCCTGCTGACGCTTCCGGCCGGCGTGTTCATCGCCCGCTACGGCGCACGCCGGGTGTACTTCCTGGCGAGCTTGGGGCCGATGCTGCTGAACCTGGCCATCCCGTTGTTTAGCGGGTGGGTGTGGCTGGCGATGTTTCGGCTGTTGATCGGGCTGTGCATTCCGTTTCGGATGGTGGCCATGAGCAGCGCCTTCCTCGACCGCCTGCGCCACATTGGCAATGCCAAGGCTGGCTGGTATCGCGCTGCCCTGACCTTGGGCATGGGGTTGCTCGGCCCTTTACTAGGCAGCGGCCTCAGTGCCCAAGTAGGTTTTGCCGGGTGCTTTGCAACCATTGGCATGTGCTTCGGCGCCATGGCGTTCAGCAGCTTGGGCTTTTGGCGCGACGCTGCCCCAAAACCCGCCGCGGCAGGCAGCGCATCGGGCGCTTCGCTGTGGGCTTTGCTTAACGACCGGGTGGTCAGCCAGAGCTGCCTGGTCGAAATGCTCTGTGGCGCCACCCATGCGCTGTTCAGCACCTTCATCATCCTCTTGGCCATCACCCGGGCCGGGGTTTCACAGCCGTGGGCAGCCTCGTTGTTGATGGTGCAGGGCGCCGCGTTGGTGGTGGTGTTATTGGGCCTTGGGCGGGCCGTTCAACGGCTGGGTACACGGTCTACCTATCTGTTCGCGATGGTCTCAGCGCTGGCGGCCCTGCTGCTGCTGGGCCTGGGCAGCGGCTATAGCGTTTACGCGCTCGGGGCCGTGTTATTGAGCGTGGCCATGGCCCTGCTACACCTGCTGAACATGGCCCAGCTAGGTGCCCAGCCCATGGACAAAGGGCGTATCGGCGGCCTGTTCAATTTAGCCGGGTTGTTGGGTAGCTGCGCCAGTGCCTTGCTCGGCGGCGCGGTCGCGCAACGGCTGGGCATCGCTAATGTGTTTCTCGCCTGGATCGCACCGCTGGTACTGGCCGGTGGGTTTGGTTGGTTACGCCACCTGCGCGCGGCCCCAGGCCTACAAGCGATGGAGCATTGACATGCGACGAGCGTTCAACGGGCAACCACTGCTGTGGCTACTGTCGCCGGCGGCGTTGCTGTTGGCCTGGGCGTTGGCCGCCAACAGCGGGGCGTTCCCCGTGCAGTTGTTGGTACCGCCGCAAGCCGTGTACCACAGTTTCACCGAACTGCTGGTCAGCGGGGAATTGCGCGAGCATTTGGTGGCCAGCCTTTCGCGGCTGGGCCTGGGCTTTGGCATCGGTGCGGTGGCCGGCATGGCGTTCGGCACCGCCATGGCGTTGTCGCGTAACGTCGAAGCGTTTTGCGGCCCGCTGTTTCACTGCGTGCGGCAGATCCCATCGATCGCCCTGATCCCGATGTTCATTCTGTTCTTCGGCGTGGACGACGTATTCAAGGTACTGATCGTCACCAAAGCGGCGTTCTTTCCAGTGGCACTGGCCGCCTGTGAAGGGGTGCGTGCCATCCCCCGCGCTTATTTCGAAGTGGCCTCGCTGTATCGCCTGCCGCTGCGCAGTTTGCTCACCGAGGTCGCCTTGCCGGCGGCGGCACCCACGTTGCTCACTGGGCTGCGCATCGGCTTGAGCCGGGCATGGATGGTGCTGGTGGCCACAGAGTTACTCGCCGGCGACATTGGCTTGGGGCAATTGATCGAGATGAGCCGGCAAATGCTGCGCATCGACCTGGTGATGGTAGGCGTGCTGTTGATCGGCCTGATCGGCTTCTGCCTTGAGGGTGGTTTTCACCTTTTAGAAAAGCGCCTGCTGCGTTGGAAGCCGCTATGAGCACATTCAAGAAATGCTGCGCCGGGTTACGCGGGCTGGCCTCACCGTTGCTGTTGGTCGCCGCCTGGGAAGCCGCCTCGCGCCAGGATGCCAGCCATGCCTACGCCTTCGCTTCGCTGGCCAGCATCGGCGCCGGGTTGCGAGAGTTGAGCGGCTCGGGCGAGTTGTGGCTGAGCGCGCTGGCAAGCTTGCAACGCACCTGCCTTGGCCTGCTCTACGGCGCCTCCCTCGGCACCCTGCTTGGCGCCGGCATGGCGTTGTCGCCGCTGGCCGCACGGCTGGTCGGGCCGCTGTTCCATAGCCTGCGGCAAGTACCAATTCTAGGCTTGATACCATTGTTGGCGCTGTGGTTCGGCAGCGGCGAAGGCACCAAGGTGCTGATCGTCGCCCTGGCGGCCTTTTACCCGATGGCGCTCAATGCGGTGGAGGGGTTCAGCCAGGTCGACCCACGCTATCGCGAAGTTGGCCGGCTTTTTGGGCTCGGGCCTTGGCAACACTGTTGGCATGTGCTGCTGCCCAGCGCCCTGCCCAGCTTATTCAACGGCCTATTGCATGCCTTGGCATTCGCCTGGGTCAGCTCTGTGGGCTGCGAACTGTTTCTATCCACCGGCGTGGGCCTGGGCAACATGATGATGAACGCAGAGGCAGGCGCACGCATGGACATCATCGTGATCGGCGTACTGTGCATTGGCTTGCTCGGCTACGCCATGAACCTGTTGTTTTCCCGCCTGAGCCAGCGCTTGCTGCGCTGGCGCCCGCTTCGTCGCTAGGTGTATCCATGACAGCCATCGCCCCTCCCATACCCCCCTTGGCCCTCGACACGCCCGGAGCATTGAGCATACGTGGGCTGAACAAGCACTACCCCATCGACGGGCGCCGCCTGCCAGTGCTGCAACACATCGACCTGCAGGTACAGCCCGGCGAGTTCATCGCCATCGTAGGCGCCAGCGGCTGCGGTAAATCCACCCTGCTGCGGCTGATCGCTGGCCTTGAAACGGATTACGAGGGCCAGATGCAACTGGACGGCAAGCCGATCAGGGGCCCCAGCCTGGACCGCGGCATGGTATTTCAGGATCACCGGCTATTCCCCTGGAAGACCGTATTCGACAACATCGCCTTGGCGCTGAAGCACTCCCGGCTGGATAAGGCGCACGTCGCTGCACGGGTGAACGAACACATCGCGCTGGTGGGCTTGCAGGGGTTCGAACACGCTTACCCGCACCAACTGTCCGGTGGCATGGCCCAGCGCGCCGCCATCGCCAGGGCTTTGATCACCCAACCTAAGCTGCTGTTGCTCGATGAGCCGTTCGGGGCGCTCGATGCGCTGACCCGGGTACGTATGCAGCAAGAGCTGCAACGGCTGTGGATACAGCAGCGCAGCACCATGATCATGGTCACGCACGATGTCGAAGAGGCGCTGTACCTGGGCGATCGGGTCATCGTGCTGGAGCCACGGCCCGGCCGTATCCGCCACGTGATCGAGGTAGGCTTGGCGCACCCGCGCGAACGCAACGCTGCGCGGTTGCAATCGTTGCGCCAGGAGATACTGGGGCAGTTGCTAAGCCAGGCCGGGCACTGACCCCGGCCGCCGGTGAGGGGTGGCAGGTAAAAGTGGGCTGAGGCTACCGCCCGCCGGCCCCCCCTAAAAAACTTACCGGTTACCGAATGATTCTTTGGTCGGCAACGACAAACCCATGGTAGTTATCGTCGATGAATTTTTTCACTTCAGGGCCAGTCAAGTAGCGCGCCAGCAGCGTCACCCGGTCGTCATCCAGCAGGTTATTGCGCGTATAGATGAGGTTAGCGTAGGGGTTGTCTGCTGCCTGCTCCTTGACCAGTGCCCGGGACGGGTCCACGCCGTTGGAAAGGGCCACATCGCCGTTGATGAAGCTGGCGTCAGCGTCAGGCAACGCTTTGGCACGCAACACGGTGTCTGTGGGCACCAATTTAAGATGCTTGGGGTTGTCGATGATCGACTTTTCGCTCACGGCAATAGCGGCCGGCGAGCTGTCCAGCTTATCGACGTTCAACTTGATCAGCTTGAGGTCTTGCAAAATGAACAAGGCACGCGGCAAGTTGGTTTGCTCATTGGGGATCAAGATCTGAGCGCCCTCGGGCAATGCTTGCGCGGATGTGTATTTTTCAGAATATAGGCCAAAGGCGTTGACCAACACCGCCGCTTTACCGTCGAAGTTATTCAACGCCGGATGGGCCGCTTTCCAGGCGTTGACGTAGGGCTGGTGGCCGGTAAAGGTGACATCGGTATCGCCGTTGGCCAGCAGCTCATAAGCATCGAGCGCACCGCTGCCGCCACTGGTGGTCAGTTGCAGTTTAAGGCCTGCCCCATCGGCATCGGCCAGTGCCTGCACGTACTTGATGACATCGCCTTGGGGCGAGGCGGTCGCGTATACCTTCAGAGGGGTGCTTGATACGGTGGTGCCCTTGTTCAACGTAGCCGCCGTTTGGCTTGCACCGGGCCCTTTCGATGGGTTCTGGCCAGCGCCGGTGAACCATGCCACTGCCAGCGCCGCGCCAATGGCGATAACGGCAATTCCGGCCGCTTTAGCGTTTATGTTGTTCATCCCCTACCCTTCAATGCCAGTGAAAACTTATTGACCGCCGATGTTCTCTTGCTTTGGATAAATACCTAGCGCTTATGCTTTCTCGCCCGGATCCAAACATCACCGGTAAGTTGGATCAATTGCACGATAATGACCATGGCCAACACCGAGATAAACATCAGCTCCCCATAAAAGCGCTGGTAGCCAAATTCGATGGCAAAGTCCCCCACCCCACCCGCGCCTACCGCACCGGCCACCGCGGTGCCCTCTACGGTGCCCACGAGAATAATCGTGATTGCGTTCAATAACCCCGAGAACGATTCCGGCAACAGCACCCTGAATACGAACTGGGTTTTGCTCACGCCCATCGTGCGCGCGGCGTCGATACGGCCTTGGTCAAGTTCCCTCAATGCCGCTTCGACCAACCGGGAAAAAAATGGGCTGAACCCTAACACCAACGGAATGATCGCCGCAGCGGGGCCTAACGTGGTGCCGACCAGCGCCCGGGTGATGGGGATAAGCAGCACGATAAGAATCAAAAACGGAATGGAACGCCCCATATTCACTACGGTGGTCAGCAAGTAATAAAACACCGGCTTAGGCGAAAGGGAGTGCGGTGCGGTCAGGTACAGCGTGGTGCCAACGGCCAAACCGACAATAATGATACAAGGGCCGGCAATGGCGACCATGTAGAGCGTTTGAGCTAAGGCCAGCCAAAAGTCTGGAAGGTACGTTTGCCAACTGAGGGTGTTCATGGCATGCCCCAAAAGGGTTTAGAGGGTGACCGCACTCATGGCCTCGGCGAGCAACCGTTTAACCTGCTCAACGTCGACCATCGCCGGCGGGTGGCGCGGCCGAAACCTGACTTTGAACCGAGCAATCGGCCGCTTGCCTACGTTGTCTACCCGGCCAGACAAAATCGAGAAATCCATACTCAGTGCATTGGCCACCTTGGCCAGCAGGTCCGTCTGCGTTTCAGGGTTTTCGAAAATCAGGTCGAGGGTATCCGGGCCTTTCTGCCAGGCCGCGTCCCCGTTCAGCGGCAGAATGTGATCTTTGAGCACCGAGCGCTCGCGCTGGATAACCTCCCGCAGCAAACCGGCTTCGGTCACCTTTCCGTGTTCGAGCAGCACCGCCGCATCGCACGCATAGCGAATCACCTCCCAGGAATGGGTAATCAGGATCACGGTAAAGCCATACAACTGCTTCAATTCGGCCAACAGGTCGAGAATCGTCTGGGTTGTCTGTGAGTCCAGTGCGCTGGTCGCCTCATCGCACAGCAAAACCTCCGGGCGGGTGATCAACGCCCGGGCGATACCAACACGTTGCTTTTGGCCACCCGACAATTGCGACGGATAATGACCCTCACGCCCTTCCAGGCCCACCCGGTTGATCAGCGCCCGTGCCCGTTCGGCCCTTTCCTTGAATGGCACGCCCCGAATTGCCAGCGGGAACGTGATGTTGTCAAACACCGTCTTGCCATGGAACAGGTTGAAATGCTGAAAAATAGTGGCCACTTTCGAAAGGTATTCCCGCTGCCCTTTCGCATTCAGCTCGGCCAAGTTGCGACCATTAAACTCGATGGTACCCGACGACGGTGTGTCCAATAAGTTGAGCACACGTAACAAGGTACTTTTGCCCGCCCCTGACGTACCCACAATGCCCAAAAAAGAACCGCGGGCGACGTCCAGATCTACGCCATCGAGTGCTAGAACGGGTGCGGCGTTATCATCGAATAGCTTGGTGACGCGTGACAGGCGGAAAATCGGCTCATTCATTCATTTATCCTTTCAACCACGCGCCTTCGCCTGCATTCAGCCACGCCTGCGCATTGCAGGCCGGCCAACTAACAATTCAGCCTGCCGAACAGTGGCCGGGTATGTGAAGCGTACCCAGCCTCTCCACACTGCTGCCAAGTTTACATACCTACAAACGGATAAATAACCAAGCGGCCAGAGCATAGGGGGGTTCTATTACAACACCAACGAATGATTAGAAATATTCTTATAACAAACTAATGGTTGTTATATACGGCCCAGTCAGCCTCGCGGGGCGAAGTGCGCCGCCCATGCCTAGCGCGCCTGGGCCACCCCGGTGTGTGATGCCTCAAAAGTTGACGGCACCGTTTGGGCGGTGCCTTTTGCGCACAGGCGGCGTTGCCACGTCGCGCCGTACCCCTATGGCTCGCCATAGCGGGGCGCTTGATCGCGGCGCCTTTCTCTCGTAAATTAGTTGTGCTTACAACTAATTGGGATGGTGCTTGATGATAGCCCGTGCAGAACTGGAACTGGCCTTTTCCAGCAGCATTGCTCCGCTGGCCCAGTTATGGCGCAGTGCAGCCAACCAGGCGATCCCCGACGCATTGGGGCTTTCCCATTCACTTGCATGGCCGCTGGTGGTCATCGACACCGCCCGCGGTGAAATCAGGCAAAACGATCTCGCCGCGAGATTGGGCATCGAAAAATCCACGGTGGTGAGGCTGGTCGATCAGTTATTCAATGCAGGCTTGGTCATTCGCCAACAGGCGCCGGACGACCGCCGGGCCAATACATTGAAGCTCACCGAGGCCGGGTTGCGTTGGAGCAGAATCCTAGCCCCCGCAGTGGCCAGCTTCCGCCGCGAGGCATTAGCGGGAATTTCGGACGATGAATTGGACACCTGCCTTCAGGTGTTCAACCGGATACGGCAGGCTCAGGAAACAGCTCGCGCCAGTGATGCCGGGGCGTGATGGCATCCATTCGGTGGCCAGGCGGTAAAGCCTGGCTGTATTCGGCGAAAACCTGCGCTGCCGCGTTGCTGGCATTGTTTTTGGCCCTTTATTTAAATCTGGACCGCCCGGGTTGGGCAGTGACCACCGTATTCATTGCGTCGCAGCCGTTCGCCGGTGCCACGCAATCGAAGTCTGTCTATCGGTTTCTAGGGACCTTGATAGGGGCGGTGGCTACCGTGCTGATGGTCCCCAACCTCGTTCAGTCGCCGGAAATGCTAAGCCTTGCCCTTGCGGCGTGGGTTTCGGCTTGCCTTTACCTGTCACTGCAAGACCGCTCGCCGCGCAGCTATGTTTTCATGCTGGCCGGTTACAGTGCCGCCTTCATAGGGTTTCCCAGTGTCGAAACGCCCATTTCCATTTTTGACACTGCCGTGTCCCGGGTCGAGGAGATCATGCTGGGCGTTACCTGCAGCAGCCTTGTGCACGCCATTGTCTTTCCCAACAGCGTGCGCAGTGCGGTTATCCATAGCATCGATGACTGGCTGCGCGATACTCGCCTCTGGTGCGCGCAGGCGCTGGCCTACGTTCCCACCGGCTCGGAGGAAAACCACTCACCGTTGCTGACGCAGGTGGCGGCTTACCCGCTGAACATCGAGATGCTAACCGCGCATATTGCGTTCGAGGGTAACAACGGGCGCCAAACGGCCGATCTGGCCAACGCGCTGTTGCAGCATCTTTCCTTGTTATTGCCGATACTCGCTGCGGTTGAACAGCGGCTGGCTATCGCACGCAGGCAACAGATTCCGATACCGGACAGCCTTGGGGCCGTGTTCGAACACATAGTCGCTTGGCTTAACGCGCCGGGCCTGGCCAAGCCCACGGGTGCGCTGCGCCAAGAACTGCGCAGGGTTGAGGCCGAACTGGGACGCAACGGCGCCAACTGGGACTCACTGTTGTGGTCCAGCACGGTCGCCCGGCTTCACGAACTGTTGAAGGTTATGCAAGCCTGCGAGCATTTACGAGAAAGGCTGGGCGACGGTCGATACGCGAAGCCGCGCAAACGGTTACCGACGGTTCGGCATATCGACAGGGGGCTGGCCGGGTTGTCCGCGATGACCGCTTTTATTTCCGTGCTGGCCGGCTGCGCCTTTTGGATAACCACGGGCTGGCCTGATGGCGCATCGGTGCCGATGATTGCGGCCGTGGCATGCTCGTTCTTTGCCACGCTCGATAGCCCGCTGCCGTCCATGAAGTTGTTTGCCAAGTACGTAGTGGTATCGGTGGTGATCACGCTGATTTATTCATCGTTGATTTTGCCCAGAGCCAACAGTTTTGAAGTGGCCGCCCTGATGCTGGCCCCAGCTTTTCTCGCCTTGGGCCTATTAATGGCGGCGCCCTCTACCACTTTCATTGCCATGGTGCTGTCAACGAATATCGCCACCCTGCTGGGTTTGAGCAATCGATACGCCGGTGATTTCATCGGAACGCTGAACAACGCGGTGGCGACGGTGCTCGGTATTGCCCTCACCATGGTGACCATGTCTATCGTGCGAGCACGCACCCCGGCGTGGACCGGCCAACGGATTCTGCGTGCTGGCCTGCGAGACCTACAAGCGACCCTCGAGGGTGGGCAGGCACCCCATAGCCACCTACAACGCCAAGCGTTCGTGCAGCGCATGCTCGATCGCTTGCATATCCTGATGCCGCGGGTAAAAGCCAATGCCCTGGCCAATGTGGCGCTCGACAGTACGTTGCTGGCCGAACTGAGGCTTGGCGCCAACATCCTGGACCTGCGGCGCAAATGGCAGCAGCTTGCTGTTTCTGACGTAACTACAGGGGTGGGTGTAAATGCCGTGATCGCCGACATTGGCCAATACCTTCGGGTTAGAGCACGCGACCTCAGCGCATCGCCGCCTCGGGTTATTCAACAGCATATCGATGGGCTGTTGGACCATGTTCGAAACGCGTTCCCGCACCACCGTGAATTATTGATACTGCTGGTCAACATTAGGCTGGTCTTGTATCCCCACGAGCCCTGCGAGATTTTGCAGCGCGCCTGAATACATGCGCGGGGCGTATACAACGGCACCGGCCAGTGCTCGCGACCTGAAGAAACGCCCCCTGCCCGCCTGGTTTTCCCGCAGTGGGTGTTTCAAACGTTGGCCCGCGGGAACCGATTCAGAAAACCCGACACTCAGAGTGGCTAGGCTCGAGCTGAGCCCTACAATAATAATGACTGTGAGGTTTTTATGGCTTCCTCTGCTTATTGCACGCTGATCGACCAGTTGTGCGAGCTCACCCTGATACCCAACCCTTCTGCGTTCTATGAACGGGCCAATCTTTCCGTCAAAGAGGTCGACTTCAACCTCACCCATAACCCCGGCGTGGGTGAAGGCGATATTTTCATCTATTGCGGCTTCGGGCCGTTGCCCCGGGGCAACCGGGAAGCTGTGCTCCAACGCCTGCTGGAAACCAACCTATACCTCTTCAGTGGCCCATTCAGCCCTTCGCTGGCTTACAACTCAGAAACGGGGCAAGTCGTATTGACCAGCAACGTCATGGTCGACAACCTCACGGCCGAGCGGTTACTCGGGCTGATGGGTGGCTTAGCCGACATGGCCTTGGTATGGCGAGGCAATCACTTCCTCGACAACGATGCGCGCAGCAAGGCTGCCAAAGCGACCCCAATCCCCCAACCCGGCACGCGCCCTGCCGGGTTGAGCGCCGCGTTCAAGCGCTAGGGAGGCCGCCATGATACCGTCTACCACCGGGCTTCATATCCCCCCCCAGACGCAATTAACGAGCCCCGACCCACGCGACGAAATAACGCCTGTACGGTCGGCGTTGGCCGCACAGGTTCGCCCGTCAACTTCATTGCCGCTGGTGCCACATCATTTCACCCAGGCGGCGACCAACGACGAACAGCAGAGCCTGTTTGAAAGTAAGCGAACACGCTTGAGACAGGACGCCCGGCGGATCGCCAACATGAACATCGATGAAGCCCCCCTGGCCTACGCTCAGCAGCATATGGCGCTGGAAGGTAAGCTGTTGAACATCATCCCGCAGGCCAGTTTCGAAGAGATCCAGCAGCATCTGAATGAACTGGGCCGCCCACCGCACCCAATGCTTTCGGGCGCAGAAGAGAACGATGCGCTGATTGCAGACTTGAACGCCTATATGGCCAAGAGCCCGGAGGCGGCGCAAGCGGACGGGGGGTTCAAGGCCGTCTGGGAAGGGCACTGCGATCGGATCGGTAAGATGCTGGGCGCGTACCATTCGCTTTACACCGAAGCCCGGGCTAGCGCAACGGCGGCCGAGGGCGAGCAGATAGAACGCAGCCAACGCGCGTTCCACAGCTATGCACAAAGTGTGATGGCGCCTATGGTTGAAGAACTACCTGCTCGCTTGGATACGTTCCTGCAAAGCCGTATCGAGCATGCCGCAGCCGCGGCGGCGGATGACACGCTCGCCCCGGCCCAGCGGCAGGTGGCGGCAGACCAAGCCGGCCAATGGCGGGCAGCCAAGCACGAATTTGGGCTTTTCCATGAAGGCCGGGGTGAGGACAACAACCTAAAAGACTCGACGGCCAAGAATGATATTTTGAACACCACGTTGAAGAACGTTGGGCGCGAAGATTACGTGGCCAGCCTCAAAGCCGCCGCCGCCAACCCTGTGGCCGCCGCACGGGTATTTGCCGGCGCGGGCCTTCCCCAAGGCTTCGCCTCCTATTTGCACTTTGGCTATACCCGTTCAGGCGTAGATGCCGCCATGGCAGATAAGAACTTCGCAGCGCATGTGGCGGCCACGTCCGGGGCATTGGGCGCCAGCCATAAGGTGGTCAGCGACGGCCTTCGGCCTTTTGTTCAGTTGGCCGTCGATAAGACTGTTGGCCTGGGCGTCAAAAAAGCCGATGCCCTGTCGGTATACCCCAAGGCGCTGCACGACGTGACCGAGCATGGCCGCAGAGTGCACCGCACTGCCGATCAACGCGAAGCGGTCGACGCCTCGCAGGCAGAGCTGCGTGCAGGGTATCAGCGCGCGCAGAATGCCTGGAACTTCGGCACCGTGAGCGGTGACTTCACGGGCTTCACCGCCTTCGGCGCAGCCCATGCGGTGAGGGATTTGTTGGCCCAATTC
Source organism: Pseudomonas typographi (assembly GCF_014694385.1). GTDB lineage: Bacteria > Pseudomonadota > Gammaproteobacteria > Pseudomonadales > Pseudomonadaceae > Aquipseudomonas > Aquipseudomonas typographi. Next base: position 138,272 of record NZ_JAAOCA010000008.1, read on the forward strand.
ACCGCGTTGAATGCCGACAATGTTCATTGGCGGGCTCTTTTTTCCGGCATAGGCGGCACGCTTATGGCCGGTACGCAAGCTACCGCGAAGTACCTGCAAACCCATGGGGATGAACATATCCCGACGCATACACTTACCACGGAAACCAAGGGGTGGGGAGCGTTGGGGGTGGCCGCCGGGAAGGACGCGCTGAAAAAGCTCAATCCGGCTGACCGGGCCGCCCTTTCTGATCTGGCTGGCCGAATTCTGAGCCTGGGCGAAGGGGTAGCGCTCAGCACCGCGTTAAGCCAGGGAACGGCCATAGAGAAAAACAGCCCTTTGCGAGAGAAGCTCGTTCATACACTGGCAACGTATTTCCAATCCGGCCTCACGCTTCAGCCGTTCTTCTCGAACAACCAGGCGCCTGCCGAAGCGGACGCCTTGGCCAAGGCCGAAGGAAAACCGAAAGCGAGCCAAGCGGAGCGCCCTAAGGCGGCGCTGAACAATCTAAGGCATCCCGACAGAGCCTCCCTGCCCCATACTCAAAAACCGGGCTCAAGCGCCCGTGTAGCGGAAAACACAATTCACTTCGCCCGTGGCGCCGTGCAACTAGGGCCCCAGGTGATCATCGGTCTCGCGAATGCGGCCTTCGATGCGGCCAGCGCGCGAGCCGCTAAGAAACAGGCCAGCACAACCGACCCGGCCGGCATCCGAGAACTACGCAACCTGGAGGAAGGCCAGGTTCCTGCCGATAACACTACGGGAGAGCCCAGTACCGAGCCGTCTTGATGTGATGAGCCGCCGCCAAGGCGGCTCTGCGCTCCATATCGCCCGGTGAGGCGGGGCGGGGCGGGAAACGAAAAGCGGTGCAGGGCACCCGGCAAAACGACCGTTCGGGCGCCCCGCGAAGGTGTTCTACTCGTTAACCTATACACATCCTGGCAACCCCGGCACCCCGGTATAAACTGGGCGACACCGCGTGCACCTTTTTGAAGTGCCTGCTGAAGTGCGAGTTACTGCTATAACCCCAGCCCAAGGCTATTTCTGTAACCGACAGGTGGGTTTGTTGAGGGTCGCGCAAAGCCGCCGCATCGCTACTCGCGGCGGCTCAGTGCCTCATTAGTGGCCGAGGAACTGTGGGGGCTCGACCCGCCCCCTCGGGATGACCAAGTCAATGATGCGGTAGGCGCTGCGGTAGCCGCCTTTTTAAGGGCTTATCAACCGGGTTGAGGGGCCAGCCGTGCCCGCACGGGCTGTGCGATACGCCGAAAACGCATTACAACGACAGTGCAGAGCACAAGGCCTAGCAAATAGGCTGCGGCCGCGAGCCACCCCACCGCGCGAAGTTGCCCACCACCGACGGCTAACGCTGCGCCGAATGGGCCGAGCCCCTGGCCAATAAAAATCGCGGCGTTACCTAGGCCGGCCAAACGCCCGGATGGATCTAGCTCGGCCGCCATGGACAGTAGGTAAGGAAGGCTAAAGAACCAGACCATATGGATCAAACAGGCGGTCACGGTAAAAGCGATGGGGCTGCTGCCATACACCATCACGACCGTCGCAATCAGCGCCGTGCCAAAGCTGAGCAATTGTGGAAGTAACAACCCAAGGCGCCGACCGATGACGCCGGCCAGGCCCGCACCCAATGCACCCGCGAGGATGCTCCCGCCCAAAATGGCGCCCACCTGTTGCGGCGCCAGGCCGATGCTTTTCCCGATGCGTTCCTGGTACACCCAGAGTGCGGAATGCCCGAAAAACAACAATGCAAAAAGTATGAACAGCAAGGCCGAGGTCAGGCCAAATGGCTGCGCCTGCAGGGCAGCCGCGCGCTCACCGCCCGGGTAGCCTCTTGGCACCTTCCAGCAGCCCCAAATAGCGAGTGCGCTGGCGCCAGCCAACAGCAAAAATGCGCCGTTCACCCCGTGCCACTTCAGTACCGCCGGCATTGAAGTCACGAGCAGCATGCCCCAAAACAGGTTGCCAATATTAATGACCGCGAACGTCGAATCTTTAGCGGTACGTAACGCCGCGGTAGCATAAACCACCGCCATCAACGCGCCGCCACTGGCACCGCAGAGTGCTCGGCATATCAACAATGGCAGTTGAGCGTACAGCTGGGTGCTCGCAAGGTTACCTAGGGTCAGGCCAAACAAGGCAATCAACGCAAAACGGCGACGGTCTACCCGCGTCATCAGCATCGCACTGAATGCACACGCCACCGCCATGGCAATAAGCTCTGCGGCGAATATGCCACCTATCGCACTGAGCGGCAGACCTAACTGGTCAATAAACGCACCGCCCAGGATCGGTTGAACTTGAAGCGTTCCTAGAGAAACGACCACCATCAGGCACAGGGCCGCCAACGATTTCTTGCTGTCGATTGATGCCAGTGCGTTCATAAGCGTCACCTCGGGGTATAGAACCCTTGCATGTATACGGCCGGTATCGATCAAAAGCTGTGAGCGTACCGAACCTGGATTGCCATATTCGTTCGCGATCGATTCTTAACGTCCACCTCTTTAAAGGTGTTAAGCCAAAACCCTTGTGCTTCGCTGACTTTCCAGAACGCGCCAGGGCCTATGCCCAAGACGGTTTCCCGAGAGCTGGGCAAGCGGCTGCCATTGACTTTGTCATCGGACAGTTGTTTGAAGTAGTAGCCATTAATACCCACTGATAGGTTCGGTATAACCGCGTAGGAAACCGTGAAGTTACTCCATGCGGCCTGGCCGGCCTGGGTATGGCGTACGGGCTGCCCGTTGAAAAACTGGGCTGAACTGCTAGCAGGGTCTTTATTCTTGAAATTATAGAGGTAATGAAGCCGCCCGCTAACTTCCCAGCGCGGTGCGGACATCCAGGTGGCCGCCCAATACGGGTTTAATGAATAGAAATTCGAACCTTGGTTCAAGTCCTTATGCTTGTCGTATTTGCCAGTTGGCAGCACCGTGTCGAACGCTACACGCTGGACGAAAACCGGGCGCCCGTGGCTGTCGACAATCGGATCAAACTGTACCTGGGGCCCTACGGTGATGTCGCCGAGGCCTGTTCCGTTATCTTTGAGCTTGGCACCGTTATCACCAAAATCACCGTCAAGCGATATGATCGGAACCAGTAAGCTCCAGCCCAAATGCGCTCCACCTGCCATCGTGTTCGCAGAGTAGTAGCTCAACTGGTTGATCAAGGTGACGACATTGATTTTCGGGTTATCGAAGGCTTCGTTATTTTTGCCACGGTTATCCTTCATGCTCCTCGCCGTGCTGAACTTCAGGTAGGTCAGATGCGACAGCCCGGGAGGCCCTGCGAAGCCATCGTAAAAGCTGGTGCCGCCGAGGTTGATGCCACTGGGCTCACTCACTGAGGGGGGCGCTGGGCCGTCGGCGGCCTGGGCGGTGAACGATGCGAAGCTGAGTACCAGGCATGCGGGTAGGGATTTGGTCGGACTCATCGAGGTGGCTCTATTCTTGGAATTGTGAGCTAGGGTTTTTCCCATTACCCCCGACTTTAAGCGCTCGCCGTTCGGAATACTTGCGCGAGGCAGCCAACGTTGACTGAGCGCGCCAGCACGCTGAGCGAACGCGAGGCTGCCGGTAGAAACACCCTGGCCGCCCCCTACACCCGGTCGTTTTGACGTTCGTGCCGGCGGCGCTGCCTATGGTGCAGATGAGTAAACCGGCCATGGCGTGCGCGCGCCGCCTATTCGCACAAAGAAAGCCATGCAGCACGCCGGAATTCGCGCCAATAGCAGCTCGAGATCGGTTGTATCACTAAATAGTCAGCCGCCCCGTTACCCACACAGCGGCGACAGCTCTCGCAACATCACTTCACGGGCACATTGCGCAAAACGGCTAACTAACCTTGACTGCGGGTGGTGCGACGGAAACAGAAGGCCAATCACCACCGGAATGCTTTCAGTGAATGGGCGAGATTCGATGCTATTAATGATCGCCTCCTCAAATGCGGCGACCGGGTTTATCAAGCTTACGCCCATACCGGCACCCACCAGCGCGCATATCGACGAACCAAGGCTCGCTTCGGCAACGATGAGCCGGTTGACCCCCGCTTCGGCGAAGATGTGATCGATACGCCCCCGCACTGGGCTTGCGCTGGGGAATGAGACATAGCGTTCGTTGGCGAAATCCTGTGGTGCAATGCGCTCCAAATGTGCGAAGCGATGGCCTTTGGGGAACACGGCCACGCAGTTTGACGTGATCACAGGGTCGACGAAGATGCCGGGTGTCTGATCGTAGAGCATGGCCAGGCCGGTACTGCACATTCCGGAACGGATCCATTCGTTGACGGTGCTTTCGTTGCCGGACTGGATCGTCACCATCACGTCTGGGAACTCCACTTTGAACCGCGCCACCGCCCTTGCCATCAACCCGCCTGCGAGCCGGGGCATCGCCGCGAGCACTAAGCGATCCTTGCCGAAAGAGCGAATCACCGCCGCGGCTGATTCCAAGCTGCTCAGGCCGGCAAAGGTTTTTTCAACCTCCGCATAGAATCGCTCCCCGTCCAATGTCGGCTTGAGTTTGGAGCCATGCCGCTCGAATAACGGGAACTGGGTGAGGCCTTCGAGTTGGCCGATCAGGCGGCTGACTTGCGGTTGGGAGGTGTGTAGCTTGCGCGCCGCAGTCGTCATCGAACCGGTCAACATAATCGCGCGAAATGCTTCGATCTGGCGGAGCTTCATGTGACCTTCGTTCATATCAAACCGGTATCTAGGAATACGTAAGAGGTATTGGGCTTAACGATATTCTTCGCGGATACTTTTGGCCACTACCGATCTCCTGCTCTCGGTCAGTTCGCGACACCAGATGAAGCTGTTCTATGTTTCGATTACCGAGGAAGGAAAATGAAAACGCTATTTGCTGCTGCCGCACTCGCGGCATCGATACTCAGTGCGCATGCGTTCGCCGATGGGCGAATCGACAGAATCCGAGAGTCGGGCGCCATTACCCTGGGCTATCCCGAGAGCTCGGTGCCTTTCGGGTTTCTTGATGCCCAGCAGAAACCCGTGGGTTATACCGTTGAAATCTGCGAAGCCGTTGCCAAGAAAATACAGGCCTCGCTCGGGCTGAAATCGCTACAGGTGCACTACAATCCCACGGCCTCGGCGACGCGTATTCCGTTGTTGGCCAATGGCACGATTGATCTTGAGTGCGGCAATACCACCAATAAAGCTGACCGCCATGCCCTGGTGGCCTTCGCCCCCACGACCTTCGTTGCCCAAGTCGTATTGCTGGCTCGCAAGGATGGCGGTGTAGACGTCAACGACTTGGCCTCGTTTCGTGGCAAGACTATTGCCGCACAAGCAGGCGGCCAGACATTCAAGTTGATTTCGATGCTCAACGCCGAGCACGGCTATGGTATTTCCGTCGCTGCGGCCAAGGACACGGCAGAAACCTTTCTGATGGTATCCAGTGGGCGAGCAGCCGGCTCTGCCAACGATGATGGATTGGCCTACGGTGCTGTTGCGGCGTCCAAGAACCCTGAGGATTTTGTAGTCGGTACCAAGGGCCTGGAGCTCGCACCTTATGGCATCCTGGAACCCAAGGACGACCCTGATTTCAAGAAGCTGGTAGACACCGCCGTGGTCGAGCTGATCAAAGATGGCACCGTTGCCGCACTGTACGACAAGTACTTTACCTCGCCGATTCCGCCCCGCGGCATCAACCTGAATTACCCCATGAGCGACGCACTCAAGAAGGCATTGGCCAACCCTACCGATTCGCCTGACCCTGCGGCTTACGAGTAAGCGCCCCCATGAACTACGACTGGAGCTGGACGGTCTTTGTTGATCTGTCTTCCAATGGCGTTGACACGTACTTATACACCCTACTGATGGGCGTCGGCTGGACGTTGGCCCTTTCACTGTCCGCGGGGGTTATTTCGCTGTTCTTCGGTTCGATCGTGGCCGTTCTGCGAACGGCGCCGTCCGTATGGCTTCATTTCATCGGCACGGTTTACGTAGAGATATTTCGTAATATCCCACTGCTGGTGCAGATGTTTCTGTGGTACTTCGTCCTTCCGGAAGTATTGCCCAAAGACTGGGGTGATGCCTTGAAGCAGATGGGGCAACCTTGGGGGCAGTTCATACCCGCCGTGCTGTGCCTGAGCTTTTACGGCACCGCGCGATTGGCGGAAACGCTGCGTGCCGGCATCCAGTCGTTGCCGCGCGGGCAAGGGCAGGCCGGCACGGCAATGGGCCTGACGCCCCTTCAAGTGTATCGCTACGTGATCATGCCGCAGGCCTATCGGATCGTGATACCGCCGCTGACCTCGGAGTTCATGGGGATCGTCAAATACTCGTCCGTAGCGTTGACCATTGGCCTTTTGGAGCTAACCGGCCAGGCGCGAGCAATGCAGGAGTTCAGTTTTCATATCTTCGAAGCCTTCTCGGCGGCCACGGCCGGTTACCTCGCAATCAATGGTTGTGTGGTTATGGCCATGCATTACCTGGAGCGGCATTTCGCCCTGCCGGGAAGGATTGGCTGGAAGGCGCGGATGAAACTGAGTGGGAGCGCGTCATGAACTTCGATTTCAATGCCGTCATTCAGGCCATCCCCTATCTGTTCGGCACGGGTATGACCTTCACCCTGACGTTGACCCTGGCCGCCGCCAGCATGGGGCTGGTGTTGGGGACACTGCTGGCAGTGATGCGCCTGTCGCCTTATCGGCTGGTGTCCGTACCCGCGGGCATCTATGTAAACACCCTGCGGTCGATTCCGCTGCTATTGGTGATTTTCTGGTTTTATTTTCTGATGCCGTACATAGGTGCCTGGGTAACGGGCGCTTCACGGCCTATAAATATAGGTGCTTATAAGTCAGCGATTATTACATTCACGCTGTTCGAGGCCGCGTATTTTTGCGAAATCATGCGCGCCGGCATTCAGTCTGTATCGCGCGGCCAAATGGCCGCCGGGCTGGCCATCGGCCTGACGTATCGGCAGGCGATGCAGAGCATCATCCTACCACAGGCCGTTCGCAATATGCTGCCGTCATTGGTCACGCGGGTGATTATCCTATTCCAAGATACTTCGCTGGTGTATGTGCTGTCGTTGACAGACTTCCTCGGCGCCGGCGCAAAAATCGGGCAGCGCGATGGCCGCCTGGTCGAGTTGTATCTGTTCGTCGCGCTGGTCTACTGGGTGATCTGCTTCAGCGCCTCGCGGGTCGTTAAATTTCTTGAGCGAAGAACACGTGTCGCGCGCTGAACCATACATAAGTAATGCCAACCCAGCGGATGAAGCAGATGATTGAATTCAATAACGTGAGCAAATGGTACGGCGAGTTTCAAGTGCTGGATAATTGCACCACGCATGTCAGTAAAGGTGAAGTGGTCGTGGTGTGCGGCCCCTCCGGCTCGGGTAAGTCGACCCTGATCAAGACCGTTAATGCATTGGAGCCGTTCGAAAAGGGCACCGTATGGGTGAACGGCATTAGCGTCGGCGATGCAAAAACCGACCTGCCGAAATTGCGTGCGCGGGCGGGCATGGTCTTCCAGCATTTCGAACTGTTCCCGCACCTGTCGGTAACTGAAAACCTCTGCATGGGGCAGATCAAAGTCCTCAAGCGCAACCCCGAAGAGGCCAAGGCCAAAGCGCATGCGCTGCTGGATCGCGTTGGCCTGCTGGCGCACAAAGACAAACACCCCGGCATGCTCTCGGGCGGGCAGCAACAGCGTGTGGCCATCGCCCGTGCCTTGTCGATGGACCCAATGGTGATGCTGTTCGACGAGCCGACTTCGGCGCTCGACCCCGAGATGGTCAATGAGGTGCTCGATGTGATGAGCGACCTGGCCCGTGAAGGCATGACCATGATGGTGGTGACCCATGAAATGGGCTTTGCTCGCCGTGTGGCCGACCGGGTGATTTTCATGGATGGCGGCAAGATTATTGAAGACTGCGCCACCTCTGAGTTTTTCGATAACGCCGACGCGCGTAGCGAGCGCACCCGGCTGTTCCTTTCCAAAATCCTCCAGCATTAACAGGGTTTCTCATGTCTGCTTTGAATGCTCACGACGGTGGGGCCGGCATAACGACGCCGGTCGATTTGCGCAGCGATACGGTCACCCGCCCCACCCAGGAAATGTACGAGGCCATGCGGGCCGCGCCAATCGGTGACGATGGCCTGGACTTCGACCCCTCAGTGCGTGCGCTGGAAGAAGGCGTTGCTGGCCTGTTGGGTAAAGAGCAAGGCTTATTCGTGCCAAGTTGCACCATGGCCAATTTGCTGGCGGTGTTGGCACAGACCGGCCGCAGCGAACAGGTTCTGTTGGAGTCGACCGCGCACATGTTTACCTCCGAGCGTGGCGCAGCCACGTTTACAGGGTTGTTTTATCTCGGCGTCCGTGGGCAGCGCGGTGCGATGAACCTTAACGAGGCCGAAGACGCGCTCAAAGGCGGCACGCACAAATTGCACACCGGGCTACTGGCCATGGAGACCTCACACAACAATGCCGGCGGTACCGTACCTGCGTTGGACCACATGGCGGCGGTGTACCGAATGGCGGAATCGCGCGGGGTGCCCGTGCATCTTGATGGCGCGCGGTTGTTCAATGCGGCGGTGGCCTTGGGCGTGGCTGCCGAGGAAATGGCGGCAAGCGCCGATACGGTTTCGGTGTGTTTGTCCAAAGGGCTGAGCGCCCCTGTCGGGGCCGTGTTGGTTGGCCCCTCGGCTACGCTGGCACGCGCGCGCCGGCTGCGGCGTATGCTGGGTGGCACCCAGCGCCAGGCTGGAATCATGGCGGCGGCGGGGCTGTATGCGGTGCAAAACATGGTAACGCGCCTGAGCGATGACCACCGGCACGCGTTAATGCTCAGCACCCAGATCAACCAGTTGGGCCTTGCGATCAGCGCTTCGCAGCCGCAGACCAATATCGTTCAAGTGGATATTTCCAAAACCGGGCTCGATAGCCTCACGTGGGTCGATAACCTAGAACGCGCGGGCTTGCGGGTGCGCCCTTGGGGGGCCGATCGGCTGCGCTGTGTGACCCATCGGCATATCGACGATGACGATATTCACAGGGCGGTGCAATGCTTCCGAGCCGTATTGAAGACGGGGCCCGATGCGTGACGGACCCTTGGCTTATGGCGAGAGATGCTTGTGTACCGCCTTCAAATCCTTGGCCAATTGAATACGCAACGCCGCGATCAACTTGCGAGCATTCTCGGCCAGTGGCCGCCCCGGCCTGAACAGCAAAAGGCTTCTGAATTTTACATCCAGTTCGAAGGGGCGTATGGCCAACCCGCGGTCGATGAAGTCCACCACCGCCAGCGGGTTGACGAAGCCGATGCCGATACCGCGCAATGCCATCTCGCAGATCGTGTGGGCATAAGCGGTTTCGACACGGATATCGAGCGCGATGCCTTGTGGCTCCAAGGCCATTTCCAGGCGCCGGCGGCTGCTGTCTTCGGGGTTCAACGCGAGGAAGTCATGCTCTGCCAAATCGGCGGCAGTGATGGTTTTACGCGCTGCCAGAGGATGCCCCGGCGGCAGCGCAATAACACCGGGTACATCAAGAAACTCCGAATGCTCCAGCCCCATGACCGGCATCTCATCGGCCATCAGGCCGAAGTCGCAGTGCCCGGCGGATACCTCCTGATGCACCTCACGGGAGCTGAGCACTCGCAGCGATACCCGCACATCACGCTGCTTCAGGCCGAACGCAGCCAATGCCCGAGGCATGAAGGCATTGCCGATCACCGGGTGGGTAGCCACTGCCAGGCTGCCGGTACCGAACTGTTTAAGGCTCTTGATACGGTGCTCGATCGCCTCCATGCCCACGAACAGCTTATCGACGTCGACCATCAGCGCGTGGGCTTCCTGGGTCGGTATCAGGCGGCCGCGTATTCGCTGGAACAGCTCCAGGCCCGCGCTGGTTTCCAGCTTGCGAATCGACTGGCTCACCGCCGGTTGGGAGATACCCAGCACGTTGGCGGCCTTACTGGTGCTACCGGCATTCATCACCACGCGGAACACCTCGATGTCGCGGATACCCATGTCGAACCTATAAGCCTGGCTTATCGAGTTAATAATCCTAAAGCTAGCCGGCGGGTTGGGTCTACACAACAATGGACCTATCTTCTCGAACAGCACCCAGGCAGCCGCTCATGAAAACCAAGGCCCCCGCCGGCAACCCTTATGCAAGCTTGTCCACGCCGGTATGGCGCGGCTCGACCGTGGTATTCGACAACTTCGAAGATTTCGTTGGGCGCAAAAGCCGCCAGCCGGATGGCTATAGCTACGGCATCACCGGCACCCCGACCGCGCGAGGCCTGGAAAAACACATCGCCGCACTGGAAGGCGCCCACCATTGCGTGGTCATGCCCTCGGGCGCATCGGCGTTGATCACCACCGTAATGGCCTTCGTCCGTGGCGGCGACCACCTGCTGATTTCCGAATCCTGCTATGGCTCGCTGAAAACCTTTGGCCGCCTATGGCTGGCGAAAATGGGCGTAGAGGTCGAGTTTTATCCACCGACCATCGATGCTGGCATCGGAGCGCTGATCCGCTCCAATACCAAGATGATCTGCATGGAAGCCCCAGGCACGGTGACGATGGAGATGCAGGACATCGATGCGATCACCGCCATCGCCAAACGCCGTGGTGTATTGACCATGATGGACAATACCTGGGCCAGCCCGCTGTTCTTCAAAGCCATCGAGCACGGCGTGGATTTCGTGGTACAGGCTGCCACCAAGTACTTCGGCGGCCATTCCGACCTGCTGATGGGCAGCGTTAGCCTCAATGACGTCGAACACTACGGCGTACTGCGGGAAACCCAGAGCATCTTCGGCCAGGCCACCAGCCCCGAGGACTGCTTCCTGGTCGACCGCGGCCTGCAAACGTATGAGCTGCGCCTCAAGGAACAAAGCCGTAAGGCCCTGAACGTGGCGCGTTGGCTGGAACAGCAAGCGCTAGTGAGCGAGGTGCTGTTCCCGGCGCTGGAGAGCCACCCCGGGCACCGCATCTGGCGCGAACAGTTCCAGGGCAGCGGCTGCCTGCTGTCGATCATCCTGCAAGCGCCAGCGCAAGAGGCCACCTTCGGTGCGTTCTTCAATGCATTGGAGCACTTCCCCATCGGCGCGAGCTGGGGCGGTACCCATAGCTTGATCGCCTATTACCCGGCTTCGCAGCAAACCTCGCGGCTGTATTCGCCCACCGACCAACCCATCGTCCGTATCTCGATTGGCCTGGAAGACGAAGCACTGCTGATCAGCGACCTGGCCAAAGCCTTGGAAGCGTATGGCCGCGCCCTTTGAGCTATTCGGTAAGCGCTGCGAAAGACCGCGCTGCCCTCCCCTTTTAGCCCTGCCGTTATTCCAGTGAGCCTGCCCCGCAGGCCGCACATCAACTCGAGGATGGATAACAATGAAACCCAACGGCATTCGTACGGCGCTGGCCCTGTTCAGCGTGCTTGGCCTGGCTACCGCCGCCATGGCCCAGGACAGCCTGCAAACCCTGCGCGAGCGCGGCGTGATCCACATCGCCAATACCCAGTCGAGCCCGCCTTGGAGTTACCTGGGCAACGACAACCAGCCCGCCGGCTACGATGTCGCGATGGCCAAGGAAGTTGCCAAGCGCATCGGCGTGGCAAACGTTGAGTTCATCGCCGATAACTTCAAGAACTTTGTCGAGGGGCTAAAGGCCGGGAAATACGACCTGGTGATGAACGATCTGACCCCGACGCCGGAACGCGAGAAGCAGGTGGACTTCGCCAGCGCCTACGGTGTGGAAGAATTCTTTATTTTCGTGCGCGAAGACAACGGCAGCGTTAAGAGCATCAAGGACATGCCCGGTCACTCTATCGGCGTGACCTCAGGCACCAGTAACGAGTTCTGGGCCCGCAAGCACATGGCCAACTCGGATATCCGCACCTACGAAAACGGCGGCCTGGTGTTCAACGACCTGGGTATCGGCCGCGTCGACGCCGTGCTTTCTTCACTGTTCGGCGGGGAGAAATACAAGAACGTGCAGAACCTGCCCATCAAGGCCGTCGGCGAGCCGTTAACCTACCAGTTGTCTGCGCCGGCAATGGCCAAAGGGCAGGACGCGCTGCGTGAGGCGGTAAGCAAGGCCGTCGACGACATGATCAACGACGGCACCGTGGACGCCCTGGCCAAGCAGTGGATCGGCCCCGACTACCCAATGACCAAGGGTATCGCCGCCGCGAAGGCTGAGCTGGCCGAGGAGTAACGCCATGTGGGAGTTGTTCCTGCGCGCCCTGCCCCTGTTGCAACAGGCCATCGTGGTCACGCTGGGGTTGGGTATCAGTGCGTTCATTCTCGGTAGCGCCCTGGGCATGCTGATCGCGCTGCTGCGAAATTCGAAAGCACGGGCACTAAAGGCCATCGCCTTTGCCTACGTCTCGATCTTTCGCGGTACCCCGCTGTTGGTGCAGATCCTGCTGATCTACTTCGGCCTGCCGCACTATGGCATCGTGCTGGCACCAATCCCGTCGGCATTGCTGGCCCTGACGCTGTTTTCCGCTGCCTACCTGAGCGAGATCTTCCGCGCCGGGATCAACTCGGTGGACCCCGGTCAGTGGGAAGCCGCGCAGTCGATGAGCATGGGCTACTGGACCTGCCTACGGCGGATCATCCTGCCGCAGGCCCTACGCATCGCCCTGCCGCCCATGGGTAGCCGGCTGATTGCGCTGGTCAAGGACACCTCGCTCGCCTCGACCATCACCGTAATGGAAATGACCCGGGTGGCCGAGCAGGTCGGCGCCGCCACCTTCCGCTACCTGGAAATGTTCCTGATGATCGGCGCCATCTACTGGGCGATCAACCAGGTCTTGACCATTCTACAAACCTGGCTTGAGGGCCGCTGGACGAGGCACATGCGATGAACACCCCCCAAGTGCGCGTGACCGGGCTGAGCAAACGCTTCGGTGAGCTGGCTGTGCTCAAGCAAGTAAACCTGGCGGTGAATGCAGGCGAGGTGGTGGTCATTCTCGGGCCTTCGGGCTCCGGTAAAACGACCCTGCTGCGCTCGCTGAACCTGCTCGAGCAGCCCGACAGTGGCGTGCTGGAAGTTTGCGGCCAGCGCGTGGAGATCCCCGCCAACGGTCGCTTCGACCGCGCTGGCCGAAAGCAGGTGGCGCTGCTGCGGCAGAAGACCGCCATGGTGTTCCAGGCGTTCAACCTGTTCCCGCACATGACCGCGCTGGAGAACGTCATCGAGGGCCTGGTGAGCGTGAAGAAAGTGCCCAAGGCGGCAGCCATCGAGCGCGGCCAGCAATTGCTGGCCCGTGTTGGCTTGGCAGAAAAAGCCAATGCCTACCCCGCCAAGCTCTCCGGCGGGCAAAAGCAACGGGTAGCGATTGCCCGCGGCCTGGCCATGGACCCCGATGTCATTTTCTTCGACGAACCCACCTCCGCGCTCGACCCAGAGCTGCGCGACGAGGTGCTGGGGGTGATGCGTGAGGTGGCCAACACCGGCATGACCATGCTGGTGGTGACCCACGAGCTGCGCTTCGCCCGTGAGGCCGCCGACCGGGTCGTCTTCATGGAACATGGGGTGGTGGTGAAGGACTGCCCCGCCGCCGATTTTTTTGGTGACAACAGCGGTGAGCGCATCCAGCAGTTCTTGCGGCGCTACTGATTCCGCAGCGTGACCGGGGGCGTGGTTTGTGTTGCGCACGCCCCTCTCTTTTGCCGCCCAATGGGCGGTTTTTTTCTGCTGCGCTGCGGTAGGCGTTTGGCTTGAGCTGCCCTAGGCCGTCGGCACTGCAGCGCGACGCCTAGCGAGCCTGCACATTGAAGTCATCCAAGGCAAGCGGTTCGTCTATAAAGCCATCATCAGCACCGCGCCGAAAAGCCCCTGTAAAATCAATGAGATGGCGCCTATCAACTGCGACCTAGCCTCAAGGCAGAAGTGTACCAAGGAAAGAAACCTGCGAATCTACCGCTTGTTCCTGATCTATGCCAAAACAAATCCGGACATCATTAAGTCTTCATCGCTGAACGACTTCTACAGTGGCTTCCTAGCAACTGCTTATAATGATACAAGCCTGGTGAGCCCTGGTTCGGCCCTTCGCTTTAACTGGTAATTAACCCGCCGGGATCATCCGCTCCCTGATACTGGCCGGCTCCGGCAGCCTTTTCAGAAGAGGACGATGCTGATGACCTTTTGTACCTTGATATTGGATGCGCCTGGCCCACCACTGCTCTTTGAAGAAATAGACCGTTTTCTAGAATACGACCTGGCGATAACGCTCAACCTTCACTACCTCGCTGACCACGACAGCATCCTCGGGCGCTACGGCGACCGCCTGCGTTATGCCAACATCAACTGCCACGATAAACAGGCATTGATTGCCGCCATCCAAGACGCCGGTGGCTACAGCGTATTGAAGACTCGATTGAATATCCCGCTCGATGCCGAGCTGGTTCGGGCCGCGGCGTCTTCCGCACTCTCCAGCCCTTTGCGCGCCATCGCACAGGCCGGAGTTGGGCTCAACCATATTGATCTGCAGGCGGCCGCGCGATGGGGCGTCGCCGTGCTCAATACGCCGGGCGCCAACGCCACAGCCGTCGCCGAATACGTTTTGGCACAAACTCTGTTTTTGTCCCGAGACCTCGACCAGTACAACGCTCAAACCCACAAAGGCCATTGGTCAAAAGGCAACCTGGCCCCCGCTGCGCAAATCGCCGAGTTGACGCTGGGGTTGGTGGGCACCGGCGGTATTGCCCAAACCGTCGCGCGCAAAGCCCAGGCGCTGGGCATGAGCGTGATCGCCACCGGGTCTGAGCGTTTTACCGAACAGCGCGCCTGCGATCTCGGCCTGCACAGGCGGGCAACCCTGGACCAACTACTAGGCGAGGCTGACGTGGTGTCCATTCACACCCCGCTCACCCCACTGACCCGCGGTTTGTTCGGCAGCGCTGCCTTTGCCCAAATGCGGCCTGGCTCGATCCTGATCAACACTGCCCGTGGCGGCATTGTCGACGAAGACCAGTTGGCAACTTTCATGACCCGGTTTCCCGGGCATCTCAAAGCCGTTGCCATCGACACCTTCGCCCAGGAAAAAGACCGGTTCAACTCACCGCTGGTGGGCATCGCTAACGCGGTACTAACGCCCCATATCGCCGGCAATACCCGCGCGGCGATCAGCCAGGCATCCCGGCAAATCATCGACAAGATCCGAGTTCTCAGCACGGGCAGTACGGACCATTGAACGATATCAAGACTCGTCCGATATCGCCTGATAGGGCGGTACCCCTTCAAACCGCGAACCTGTGGCCACATCAACTTGGCAGGCTCGATAGCCCCGTCGCGAACACCTTCGCAACCTCCTAAGGCACGTTGTACCCCACGCCGGGCAATACCTGCCTTCGATAAGGCCCCGTAAAATGGCTGGCATTGGGGTCTGCTGTAGCAGGTGGGTCAACCGCGTCATCAGCGCCTTGCAGGGCCACTGTCGGCACTGCGATGTTGGGCTGGGCTGCCAGTCGGGATTCGATGCAGAATGACCTAGCGTCATTGGTCTTCGCTGGCCTCGGGGGTGCGACTATGCGATCTCCAGCCAGGAAGTGGACGTGGGCTCAGTTACACCACTTCCCAGAACACGATCCGTTACACAGCGTGCACAAGGATTTGTGCGCCCCGTGACAACAGCCTTGCCGAGCGCTTCCCCCACAATTGACGTGTGCCGTGTAACCACGCGCGGCGGTAAGACAATTGCGCTGTTGCCTGGGAGAGTTCATGTCCATCAACCATCACTTGCCTGTCTCAGCTCTCACCGTGCATTGGGGGTATTTCAGCAAGCTCCTAAAACCGGTGCTTAGCGTCAAATCCGGAGATATCGTCACGATCGAAACGCTCACCCACCATGCGGGTGATGATTTTGATCGCATGATCAAAGGCGATGAGGCGGCCGAATCCATCTACAAATGGGATTGCGACCACCAGCACATAGCACGCCGCGGGGCGGGCCCCACCGAAGGCAACCTCATGCGGGGCATCGGTGAAGGCCATGGGGTGCATATTCTGACTGGACCCATTTATGTTGAAGGCGCCGCGCCTGGCGATGTGTTGGAGGTGCGCATCCTTGATGTCTACCCGCGACCGAGCGGTAACCCGGAATACGACGGCAACGCTTACGGGTCCAACGTCGCCGCTGCCTGGGGCTTTCACTACCACGACTTGATCGAGGCGCCGAAACCCCGCGAGGTGGTGACCGTTTACGAGTTCGGCGGTACCGGGAATAGCAACTGGGCCAAGGCCGTTTACAACTACATCTGGACTCCGCAGACCGACCCCTCAGGTGTCTATCACCCGACTTACAATTATCCTGGCGTCGTCGTCGACCCTTCAACGGTAAATAAAAATTTCGGCATCCTTGAGGGCATCAAAGTCCCTGCTCGGCTGCACTTCGGGGCCATGGGCGTGGCACCCAAAGAAGTCGATTTCGCAAGCTCGACGCCGCCCAGCTACACCGGCGGTAACGTCGATGACTGGCGCGTCGGTAAAGGCGCGCGCATGTATTACCCAGTAGCCGTTCCAGGCGCGATGTTTTCCGTCGGTGATCCACATGCCGCGCAAGGGGACTCGGAGCTGTGCGGCACGGCTATCGAAGCCTCACTCACTGGCGTTTTCCAACTGGTGCTGCACAAGGCGAACACGCTGGCGGGCACCGCCTTGCAAGCCCTCGACTACCCGCTGCTGGAAACCGATGAAGAGTGGGTGGTGCACGGTTTCAGCTTCCCCAACTACTTAGCGCAACTTGGCGAAAATGCAGATCAAAAAGTTTCCGAGAAAGCCACGATCGATCTCGCCATGCGCGACGCCTTCCGAAAAATGCGCCGCTTTCTGATGCAAACCCGGATGTTGACCGAGGACGAGGCGATTTCTCTGCTCTCAGTCGCCGTGGATTTCGGCATCACTCAAGTCGTAGACGGAAATTGGGGCGTGCACGCGACCTTGAAAAAAGCGTTGTTCGCAGAACACCGCAATGGGGCGAAAACCCAAATCATCTAACCCAACGACCCCGGGGGCAACGGCCTGGCGCTGAGGCCCTGGGCCCGATGCTGAGGGTGGCGCTATATCTGACCCATCTTTCTTATCGGCATTTATGTGGAGGGCGACATGACCAAAACCAGACGCGACTTTATAAAGACTTCACTCGCTGTCGCAGTGGCGAGCGCGATGCCTGCCGGCCTGCTGTCCAGCACCAGCTTCGCCGCGGCCAGCGACCCGGTGAAAGTCGGAATACTGCACTCGCTTACAGGCAGTATCGCCATCGCTGAAGTGGGCGTCGCCGACGCTGAAAAATTGGCAATTGAGGAAATCAATGCCGCCGGAGGGGTATTGGGGCGCCAGATCGAAGTCGTCCAGGAAGATGGCGCCAGCGATAACCCAGTGTTTGCCGAGAAGGCGCAAAAGCTTTTGGTCAGTGACAAAGTCGCGGCGGTGTTCGGCTGCTACACCTCGGCATCGCGCAAAGCGGTGCTGCCCGTATTCGAACGGTACAAAGGGCTCTTGTATTACCCGACTCATGACGAAGGCCTCGAGTTCTCGAATAACATCATGTACACCGGCGCCGACGCGGTACAGTCGGCCATCCCCGCGATCCAGTGGCTCGCCGAAAACAAAGGCAAGACATTTTTCCTCATCGGCTCGGACTTCATCTACCCACGCACGACCAACCGGATTGCTCGGCCAACCATCGCCAAGCTGGGCGGCACCGTGGTCGGCGAAGATTATTTCCCACTTGGCAGCACCGAGTTTTCCTCGGTGATCAACAAGATCAAAGCAGCCAAACCCGACGCTATCCTCTCGACGATCGTCGGAGACTCCAATGTCTCCTTTTACAAGCAACTGAATTCGGCGGGCATCACCGGCGACAACCAAGCGATTCTCGCGCTGGCGGTGAGTGAGGAAGAAGCCATTGGCATCGGCCGCGAAAACCTCGTGGGTGTGCATTCCTGCATGGGCTACTTCCAAAGCATCGACTCGCCAGAGAATCAAAAATTCGTGGCCGCCTTCAAGGCCAGATACGGCGCAGACCGGGTGCTCGGTGACACCATGGCGGCAGCGTATGCCTCAGTATTTCTATGGAAGCTTGCTGTCGAGAAAGCCGGTTCATTCGATGTACCTCAGGTTGTCGCTGCTTCCTCCAACCTTGAGTACACAGCGCCTGAAGGCCAGGTGCGTCTGCACGCGTCTAATCATCGGCTCTGGAAGCACGCACGTATTGGCAAGTTCAAACCCGATGGCCAGATCGACATTCTGTTTGAATCCCCGCTGATCGAGCCAAATCCATTCCCCAAACTATGACCTGGTACCTGTCTTTGATGAATAGCGTCGGGGCATCCGGCCTTGCGCGCGCCTTCGGAGAGCCATGAGATGAGCGTAGATATGCTTCTGTCTCAAATATTCAACGGCCTTTCGCTGTTCACGATCTTGGCACTGATGGCGATCGGTCTTGCCATCGTTTTCGGGTTGATGGGGGTCATTAACATGGCCCACGGCGAACTCATGGCTATGGGCGCATACATGACGTATCTCACCTCGGTCATATTCTCTCGATGGCTTCCCGGCGTGATGGGGGCGAGTTTTCTGGTGGGTATTGTCGTGGCCTTCCTCACGACAGCAGCGTTCGGCCTGCTGCTAGAAACCGTCATGATCAGGCACCTTTACAAACGCCCCTTGGATACGCTGCTTGCCACCTGGGGCGTGTCTTTAATCCTGCAACAAGTGTTTCGCCAGGTTTTTGGCCCTATCAACGTCAGCGTGCCCACCGCCAGTTGGTTGCAGGGCGCATGGAGCCCCATGCCTGGTCTCGATCTGCCACTGGCGCGTGTGTTCATCATTGCCCTGACCCTCGCGGTCGCGCTCGGTGTGTACCTCTTTCTGTTCAAGAGCCGTTGGGGTCTTCGCATTCGCTCGGTGATGCAGAACCGGGCAATGGCCGGCGCCGCGGGGATAAACACCGCACGCGTCGACGCCGTGACGTTTGCGGTCGGCTGTGGCCTGGCAGGCGTGGCGGGAAGTGCATTGACGATGATCGCCTCCACCGGGCCCGCGACG
The DNA here is from genome assembly GCF_014694385.1 of Pseudomonas typographi. Lineage (GTDB taxonomy): Bacteria > Pseudomonadota > Gammaproteobacteria > Pseudomonadales > Pseudomonadaceae > Aquipseudomonas > Aquipseudomonas typographi. Next base: position 157,286 of record NZ_JAAOCA010000008.1, read on the forward strand.
GGCCAGCAATACATTGTCGATGCCTTTATCGTCGTTGTGTTCGGTGGCGTGGAAAGTCTCATCGGCACTTTCGTTTCGGCATTCATGATCGGCCAGATGCAGTCCCTGTTCGAAATGCCATTCAGTGGTTCGATGGCCAAGGCCGCGATTCTACTTTTAGTCATCGTGGCGCTGTATTTCCGGCCCAGCGGGTTGTTCTCGATCAAGGTCAGGAGATGACGATGAAAGGTTCAAAACTGCCCATTGCCTGTGATGCCGATAACAGGCTGGAAGTCGTGCTTCCTGACAATGTACATCCGACATCCATTAGCCGAACTGTACGCCTTGGAACCGAGCGGCTGCGCCGCCTATATCCCATCGTTATTTTGGCCATCGTGCTGTTGCTGGTCATCCCGGCGGCGCTGGAGCCCTTTCGCCTGGGGCTGGTGGGCAAATATCTGTGTTTCGCTTTCTGCGCTGTCGGGTTGGTGCTGGCCTGGGGCTACGGGGGAATATTGAGCCTGGGCCAAGGGATTTTCTTTGGCCTGGGCAGTTACATCATGGCGATGTACATGAAACTGGAGGCCACCTCTGCCGATCCGGCAGCGGCGGTATTTGGCGCCGGAGGCCCGCCAGTTCCCGACTTCATGACCTGGAACAGCGTCGACACCCTGCCCTGGTGGTGGGCGCCCTTCGAGCACGTATGGTTCGCGCTGCCCGCCATTGTACTGCTACCGTCCGCCGCAGCCTTCGCGCTGGCTTACGCGATCTTCAGGAAGCGCATCGGCGGGATCTATTTCTCTATCGTCACCATGGCGCTGGCCTCCATTTTCGTGTTGGTCATCATCGGCCAACAAGGTTATACCGGCGGCACCAACGGCATCACCAACCTGCCGACGTTTCTCGGCTACAGCGTACAAAGCGACCAGGCGGTTTACACGCTCTATTACGTCAGCGCCGGCCTGCTGATCCTCACCATTCTGGCGGGCACATTCGTATTAAAAAGCCGCTTGGGCAAGGTACTGATCGCCATTCGCGACCAAGAAGACCGCGTACGTTTTTCGGGGTATGACCCGGCGATGTTCAAAGCCGTGATATTTGCCATCGCCGCCGCTTTTTCGGCAGTGGGCGGAGCATTGTTCACGTTACAACTGGGCTTCGCTTCGCCCTCGATCAGCGGCATCGCGCCTTCGATTGAAATGGTGATCTACACCGCCGTTGGCGGGCGGCTATCGCTGATCGGTTCGGTCTATGGCGCCCTGTTGATCGGCGGTGCGAAAAGCCTGTTTTCCGAACAGTTCACCAATGGCTGGATGTATTTCATGGGGGCCCTGTTCATTGTCATTCCGATGTTTTTACGGACAGGCCTGGCTGGCTTGGTCAGCCTGGTGAGCCATAAAAAGGTGCGAGCATCATGAGCCAGAGAATGATTCTGGGGGTGGAAGACCTCAGCGTCTCGTTCGACGGATTCAAAGCCATTGATGCTTTGAATTTTTACGTCGAGGAGAAAGAAATCCATGTTGTCATCGGCCCCAACGGCGCGGGTAAGACGACATTGCTGGACATGATCTGCGGCAAGACCAAACCCTCGGCGGGCAGTATCCGCTTCAAAGGCCTGAACCTGGAACGGATGCTGGAATACCAGATCACCCGCGCCGGGGTGGGTCGAAAGTTCCAAAACCCCACAGTGTATGAGGACCTCACGGTTGCTGAGAACCTTGAAATTTCGTACCCACACAAACGCAATCCCCTCGGCTGTCTGTTCTTCCGCCGCGACGCTGTGGTACTCGAAGAGATGCGGCGAATCGCCGACCTGGTTTTCCTGACCGACGAAATGAATCGCAAGGCGGGCCAGCTCTCTCATGGCCAGAAGCAGTGGCTGGAGATCGGCATGCTGCTGATGCAAGACCCTCAGTTGCTGTTGCTGGATGAACCGGTCGCGGGCATGAGCGCGCGCGAACGCGAGCGAACCGGCGAGTTGCTCAAGCGAATTGCCGAAGGCAGATCGATGGTGATCATCGAGCACGATATGGAGTTCGTGAAGTCAGTGGCGCATAAGGTCACGGTGTTGCACCAGGGCAAAAAACTGGCGGAGGGGTCGATGGACCGGGTCCAAAACGATCCACGGGTCATTGAAGTGTATTTGGGGAGCTGAAATGTTTGCCGTCGAAAACCTCAACGTTTATTACGGCGAAAGCCACATTCTGCATAATCTGCAGCTCACGCTCGGTGCTCACGAAACGCTGGCGATTATGGGGCGTAACGGCATGGGCAAGTCTACGTTGCTCAAGGCGCTGATCGCGATGATCCCAGCGAAAACCGGCAGCATCCAACTGGACGGGCGCGAACTGGCACCGTTGAAGAGCTACGCGCGCGTGGCAGCTGGCCTGGGCTATGTACCGCAGGGGCGGATGATTTTCCCTTACCTTACCGTGCTCGAAAATATCCTCTCTGGCATGGATAGTGCTACCAACTCCGTGGTTCCCGAATACATTTACGAAACATTTCCTGTGCTGTGGGACATGCGCGCAAGGCGAGGAGGCAACCTATCCGGTGGCCAGCAGCAGCAACTGGCTATTGCCAGGGCCTTGGTCTCCGAGCCGCGGGTGTTGATTCTCGACGAGCCCACCGAGGGCATTCAGCCGTCCATTATCAAGGAGATCGCCCGCAGCTTGAACACGCTGAAAAAGGAGCGAAATTTTTCGCTGATCGTTTCCGAGCAGGTCCTGTCATTCACGTTGGACATAGCAGACCGGTTCTTGATCATCGAAAAAGGCCGATTTGTGCATGAGGCGGTTCGGGAATATGTCGACGCCGATAAAATGATGGGGTACCTGACAATCTGATGACGAGGTGCCGCATTACAGGTTTTTGTGCGCACTGCGACAACTGGCTGTGCATCGCCGTGCCCGATACTCACGCAGGGTTGCAGGGCAAAAGCGAGCCCTATTCTGAAGCACGACCGGAGGTAACTGACATGAACAGTATCCATGACGTCGGAGGGCTTCATGGCATGGGGCGAATCGTTATCGAAGCTGACGAGCCCCCCTTTCATGAACCCTGGGAGGGGCGCATGCACGGGATAGCGGTAAGCTGCCAGATCTCGGGCGTCAATTTCACCGCAGAGCAGCGCTCGACCATCGAGCAAATGGGTTATATCGCCTATCTCAGCACCTCTTACTATGAGAAGTGGCTGTACGCCTACGAAACGCTTTTGGCTGATAAAGGCATCATCTCGAAGGCCGACATTGACCGTCGTGTAGCGGAGCAGGCGCAAGCGCTGATGCCTGCTCATCCGCAGGAGCCGCCGAGGCTAAGCGAATACGGGCAAAAACTGAAGGCGGTTCTCTACCAGGGCACGCCACATGACCGCCCACTTGCTCGCCAGCCGAAATTCAAAGTCGGCGATTTAGTCCACACGCTCAACCGCAACGCGTTGCGCCACTCGCGGCTGCCGCGTTTTGCCCGAGACAAAGACGGCGTCATCGAGGCCTACCATGGCGCACATTGCCACCCAGAGCCCCATGCTGCCGGGATCGGCGACGTACCCGAGCACCTTTATTGCGTCCGCTTCGATGGCGAAACATTGTGGGGACCCGACGCGGAGGCAGGTGCTTCGTGCGTGTATGTGGACCTGTTCGAAGATTACCTGGCGGCACGCGCAACGTAATAAAACTCTTCACCGGCAATATCGAGGTGCCTTTACATGGCAGAACGTCCGCACGACCACGACCACGACCACGATGATCACCCATGGACCCCGCCCAGCGATATCGAAGCCCGAGTGCGCGCGCTTGAATCACTGCTCGTCGAAAAGGGCCTGACCACCCACGATGCCATCGACACGCTGATTAGCGCATTCGAAAACGATCTAGGCCCCATGCATGGCGCAAGGGTGGTGGCGAAGGCCTGGTCGGACCCCGCGTATCGCCAACGCCTGGAGGCCGACGGCACCAATGCGATCGCGGAACTGGGCTATCGCGGTTTACAGACCGAGCATGTGAAAGCGCTCTTCAACAGCGCAACCGATCATCACATGTGGGTATGCACCTTATGCTCCTGTTATCCATGGACACTGCTGGGGATCCCCCCGGTATGGTTCAAATCAGCGCCTTACCGCTCTCGCGTCGTCAGCCATCCCAGAGAAGTACTGGCCGACTTCGGCGTGACGCTTGACCCCACGGTAAAGGTCCACGTTTGGGACACTAGCGCGGAGCAGCGTTACATCGTCATCCCCGAACGCCCAGACGGCACCCAAGGCTTCACCGAAGAGCAACTCGCGGCGCTGGTCACCCGAGATTCCATGATTGGCACCGGCTTTGTGAAACGCCCAGGAGCGACCGATGAGTAACGATTCGAGAGCAACTATCCCAACGATGGACGGCGTGGTGGCCTACCCACGCAAGAATGGCGAACCGGTGTTCGACGCGCCATGGCAAAGCCGGGCATTCGGCATGGTCGTCAACTTGCACACCCAGGGCGCGTATCCGTGGGACGAATTCAAGCAGCGCTTGATTCAGCACGTAGCGCAAGGTGACCGTGCGGCAGCCTGCGCGGCAGCGCCTGCAGCCAACCCCGGTTATTACGATCAATGGGTCGCTGCGTTTTGCGACCTGCTGATCGATAAGCATCTGATCAGCCCAGACGAAATGGACCAGCGCGTAAACGACTTCAAAACTGGCGTGCGCCAGCAGGTGTATTGATGAAGTGACCTTATTGACGCCGTTGGCTGGGATCTTCTCCTCCTAAGGGGCATGCGCCATGCTTGACGATATTCGCCGTTTCGCCACCGATGATTTTCCGGAAAAGCTGCGAGAAAAGGCATGGTCGGAAGTGCTGCAAAAGGTGCTTATGACCTCGCAGGCAGGACCTTCTCACCACCGGTTGCCTCTGGAGGGCTACGTTTCTTCCAGAAGGTCATCGCTGGACTCCGTTTTCGTGCGCGTGCAGTCTTCACCGCACACGCTTATGCCGCACCCAGAGAATGCTCGGCGCTACGGTAGCGCGTTGATCGTGGTCGCGATCCTGGAAGGCGCAGGTTGTGTCGCCGATGAAGCGGAAACGGTAAGCCTGCATGCGGGCGAGATCATTCTTCTGGACCCTACTCGCCAGTGGCGAATGGACATGCATACAGATTACCGGGCTGTATTCGTAAAGCTCGAAGCGGCAAGTTTCGTATTACGGCTGGTGCGTACCAGCGGCCAAGACCTTAATAAGATTTCCGCCGCCACCGGGGTCGGTGCAGTGTGCGTCAACCTTGTTCGGTCGATAGCAGACCAACTTGACCAGCTCGACACCCACGAGTTGTTGCCAATGGAAGCCACGCTGACCGAACTGTTGATAACTTGCCTTTCTCACGTTGATGATGCGGCAGCGGCCGACACGACCTCCGTCCAACTTGGGCACCTTCGGCGTGTATGCCGCACGATTGAAGCCAAATTGGTAGATGCAGAATTCACCATTGAAGACATTGGCCGACTGGACTCGCTGTCGACGCGCTACATTCAAAAGCTGTTCAAGGTCGGCGGCACCACGTTTGGCGAATACGTGAAAATGCGCCGCCTAGAACGCTGCCGTATCGACCTTTCCAATCCGTCGCTTGCGCATTTCTCCATCTCGGAACTGTGCTTTCGATGGGGTTTCGGCGACGCCGCCAATTTCAGCAGAGCATTCACCGCCAGGTTCGGCATCTCACCCAAGCAGTACCGCGCCGGGCCGCCAAAAGAACTCGCACCACTGGTTCAACGCGGGCGCCCGGCGGTCGACCCTGCCTCGGTAAGGCCTCGTATTGCCTCGCAAACAGCACTCGCAGCGAGGGTAGACGGCAACGAAGCCCATTTGCGCCAGCACCATTTTGAGAATGTGCTCGGTGATCATGCCCGTTATGCTCTCGCCCTGGCACTGGCCCCCAAGCGTGCGGCGGCGACCGCCGCCAGTGAAACCACCCACGCGACACAGCAGGCCATAGGTACGGGGAAACCACCGCCGAATCACTATTACGTACCTGCCTCGGATAAGACAGTGCACTGGGGATATTTCAGCCGCGCCATCAAACCGATCCTCTCGGTGCGCTCAGGCGATATTCTGACGATAGAAACCCTGACTCAACACGCCACCGATGACCGCGAGCGGATGATCGAAGGCGACCCTGGCGCAGAAAGTGTCTTTCACTGGACTGCCGAGCAGAAAAACGTCGATCGTCGGGGTGCCGGGCCCATCGATGCATCCATTTATGGCCGCGGGGCAGGAGAAGGTTTTGGCGTGCATATCTGCACAGGGCCGGTTTTCGTACAGGGCGCCGAGCCTGGGGACATTTTGGAGATCAGGATTTTGGACATCCAACTACGGCCCAGTTGCAGCACTGAACATTACGGCCGGAGTTATGGAAGCAATGCTGCAGCGTGGTGGGGGTTTCACTATCACGACTTGATCACCGAGCCGCGCAAACGCGAAGTAGTGACTATTTATGAAATAGATCGCTCCACTACAACCCCGTGCGCCAAAGCAGTTTACAGCTTTAAGTGGACGCCGCAAACCGATCCGTTTGGCGTACTTCATCCCACCATTGATTACCCCGGCATACCGGTAGACCCTGCAACCATTGAACGTAAATATGGCGTATTGAAAAATGCAAGGGTGCCTGTCAGGCCCCACTTCGGCGTGCTAGCCGTGGCACCGCGAGAAACAGGCAACGTGGACTCCGTTCCGCCAGGTTACTTCGGCGGCAATCTCGACAATTGGCGCGCGGGCAAAGGGTCGACGTTGTTCCTGCCGGTGTCGGTCGACGGTGCGTTGTTTTCAGTGGGCGACCCTCACGCCTCCCAAGGAGACTCAGAGTTGTGCGGCACGGCAATCGAGTGCTCGTTGACCGGCACTTTTCAGTTGGTTCTGCACAAGAAGCAGGCGCTGGTCACAAGCTTCTTCGCCAATCTGAACTATCCGTTTCTGGAAACAGCGACTGAATGGGTCATCCAGGGGCTCAGTTTTCCGAATCACTTTGCCGAGTTGGGCCCCCAAGCACAGTCGCAGATTTATGGAAAATCCAGCCTTGATGCGGCCATGCGTGACGCCTTTCACAAAACCCGGGTGTATCTGATGGAGGCGCACACATTAGACGAAGATGAAGCGATTTCACTGATCTCGGTCGCCGTTGACTTTGGCGTAACCCAAGTGGTGAACGGCAACTGGGGCGTACATGCGGTCATCAGGAAAGCGATTTTTCCCAACTATTTGCCGACACAGCCATGAGGGTGCCACTTTGTATGCCATAGCCTATTGTTGATCGACACACAATCAGAGGCCACCATGACAAACCCCACTTCACACGCCCGCGATGCGACGATATCCGACACCTTCGTTATCCCCGTGAGCGAGGTATTACCTTGGCTGATGTTGGCGGGGTTGCTATTAATGCTGGCTTTATATTTCATTGGCGCCGACCAAGGTGCGACTTCAATAGTGCCCGGCAATCAGCTACATGAGCTCTTCCATGACGGCCGCCACCTTCTCGGTTTTCCTTGCCACTGATCCCTGGGCGGCCTACTCGTTACACGGATGCGTGCAGGCTCGGGGCTCGGGATCGATCAGGGCAGCGCAACGGACTGCACGCGTGGCGGCTAACCTGGCCACAGCGGCACAAGCATGTCGCGATGTGGCCCGGTTCATGCCGGGGCATGGCGGTTTTTGACAAACGCCAAGCCCAGCCGGTCGCGCAACGTGGTGCCTTCATACTCGCGGCGGAATAAGCCCTTTTGTACCAGTATCGGTAGTACCCCGTTGGCGAACTGGCGAAACCTGACCCGCGACGAAATTTCGATGTTGAAACCGTCGGCTGCACTGTTGCGGTACCAGCGTTCCAACTGCGCGGCAACCTCTTCGTAGCTGCCGACGAAAGGGTTTTCGCGAATGCCAAAGCGCAACGCCGTATCACGCAGGCTCAAGCGCTCTGCCTGGCTGGCGCCGAGAATCTCTTGGACCATGCCCTGATAGCCATTCAAGGCCTGCTGGGCATCGACATGAAACGGCTCATCCAGCGGGTGCCTGGAGAAGTCCTGGTTGAATAGAAAGCCCAGGCGTTTCACGCCATCGTCTAGCGAAGTGTGCTGTAGAAATTCCCCATAGGCCCGGCGCGCGGTGGCGCCGTCCTCGTGGACGAAGGGGTTGATGCCAACGATGACCTTGATCTCCTCGGGTTGCCGGCCCAGGGCCGCAGCGCGGTTTTTCAGGTCGCGGTAATACTCCTGGGCCTTCGCCTCTGAATGAGGCAGCGAGAACACCGCGTCGGCATGGCGCGCCGAGAACTGCCGGCCACGGTCCGAATCACCGGCCTGGAAGATCACCGGATGCCCTTGCGGCGAGCGCACCGAGCTCAGCGGCCCGGCGACCTGAAAATACTTACCCTCATAATTCAGCGCATGTTGCTTGTCTTTGTCGAGAAACCGGCGTTGCGCCTTGTCCCTGGGAAAAGCGTCGTCTTCGTAACTGTCCCATAAACCGCGGACCACCTCGATGTACTCCTCGGCGCGGTCGTAACGCTGTTCGTGGCTGGAGGCCTGGCGGCGGCTGAAATTAGCGCCAGCTTTCTCGATAGCGGTAGTGACCAGGTTCCAGCCGGCCCGACCGTGGCTCAGCAGGTCCAGCGAGGCGAACGCCCGCGCGACGTTGAACGGTTCGCTGTAGGAAGTGGAGACCGTGCCTACCAGGCCGATATGCCGGGTGCGCATGGCCAAGGCACTGAGCAAGGTCATGGGCTCGAAGCGCGCAAGCATGAACGGGGAGCTGTCCGGGGTGATGAACAGCGCATCGGACATAAACACGAAATCCAGCCCGGCTGCCTCGGCGTCCTCGGCGCAGCCCACGAGCCAGTCGACATTGACGCTAGCGTCGGCCGGTACATCCTCTTGCAACCAGTCGGCGGGGTTGACCCCAACACCACCTAGTACCGCTCCAAATTTGATCATGGCTTACTCCTCTTGCTCTTGGCCCAATGGGGCCTCGCCCAGCCAATAGCGCCCAATGTCACGCTGGCGCAGGTAGACCGGGTCATGGACGGTGTGGGTGCGCGCATTGCGCCAGTGTCGATCCAGGTTGCGCTGGGAAAACGTGGCGCGCGCGCCGACTAACTCGAACAGCACCGAGCAGGCGCGCAGGGCCGTCTCGGCGCATTGGACCTTGGCCTCGTACACCGCGATTTCGGCCGCGCGGTGCCGCGCCGGGTCGCCGCTGAAGATGGCCGAGTCCAACAGGTCGCCGGCGCGATCCAGTAACTCCTGGGCCCCATGCAAACCGATCTGCAATCCGCCCAGGGTCTGCAGAATGTGGCCATCCACTGTCGCGAGATCGGTACCATAGCGTTCGCGCAGGCAGGCCAGGCTATCGTCGATGGCGGCCTGCAGAATGCCGCAGTCGATCGCCGCGTGGGTGATATGCGTGACAGCGTTCTGCGGGCCGTCAGCGTAGGCACGCCACGCCGGGATAATGTATCGTGGTTCCAGCGGTACCTGGTCCAGGGTCAGGGTGCCACTGGCCGTGGTGCGCTGGCCGAAGCTGTGCCAGTCATCCTCGATCAGTAGCCCTGGCGCCTGGCGGTCCACCAGGCAAACGGTAAGCCGGTCCTGCTCATCCAGGGCATAGACGGCCACCCAATGGCTGAGCAGCGCACCGGTGCTGAAAAACTTCTGCCCGCTGATCTGCGCCTGGCCATCGACCGTACTTATACGGGTCTGCATGGCCTGGCCCACCGCACCCGGTTCGGCACCCGCCGTGCCTAGGCGATAGCCGGCCAGGGCCCGCCCTAGCACGTCATGTTTCTGCTCCTGCGTGCCAACCCGCGCGACGATCGCCAATACGCTGGTGTGGCCTTGGGCCAACTGGGCAACCGAGGGGTCGGCTGCCGCCAGCAGTGTGAACACCCGAGCCACGGTTTTATAAGAGACCCCCGCGCCACCGTACGCCTGGGGCACGCTGATGGCCCACAGACCACTGGCTGAAAACGCCTCCAGCTCGGCCTCGGGATAGCGGCGTTCCTGGTCTCGCTGGGCAGCGCCAGGGGCCAGTATGGCGGCGATCTCCCGGGCACGCTGCAGCGCCTCCTGATCATCGCGGATGCGCCTGGCCAATGGCAGCGGCCCCTGCCAGCGCCGCGCCGGCTGTTGCCCGCTCACTGCGGTAACCCCAGGCGCGCGCGCAGGGTACCTGCCACCGGCTGTTCGGGGATCAGGCCACGACGGCGTAATTCAGGTGTGATCAGCTGGCGAAAATCCACCAGGCCATCAGGCAGGTAGGCCGGCATGATATTGAAGCCATCCACGGCGCCGCAACGAAACGCCGCTTCCATCTGATCGACCACCTCCTCCACGCTGCCGACCATCAGCCAGTGACCACGGTAGGCGGCCACCTCGCGCGCCACCTCAAGGATGCTGCGGTGGCCGTTATCGGACATTTTCACGATCAGTGCCTGGCGGCTTTGGCTGGCATTGGTCAAGGTCAGGTCCAGCGGAAACGGCGCATCGGGATCACGGGTGTCCAGGCTCACCCCGGGCAGCAGTAGTTGCAATTCCTCAAGGGCCGTTTGCGGACTGATCAAAGCCTGGAGTTGCTCATGCTTGCGCATCGCCTTTTCGCGGGTGATGTCAACGATTGGCACCAGCCCCGGCATGATTTTCAGCTCGCCGTTAGCGCGGCCGGCCGCCCGCAGCAAGGCGCGCAGGCGCAGGCTGTAGTCCTGCGCGTCCTCGACCCCTCGGCAAGCGGCGAACACCACCTCGGCAGTGTGCGCAGCCAGTGCCAGCCCGGTGTCCGAGCCGCCGGCCTGGAACACCACCGGTGCCCCCTGCGGCGATGGAGCAATGTTCAGCGGCCCCTGCACAGAGAAGTGCTTGCCATGATGGTCCAGCGGATGACAACGGCTGATGTCGAAAAAGCGCCCGGCCTGTTTGTCGCGAATGAAGCTGCCCGGCTCCCAGCTGCGCCAGAGCCCCTTGACCACCTGGACGAACTCCCGCGCCCGCTCGTAGCGTAAGCCATGGTCCAGATGCCGCTCGCGGCTGAAGTTGCGCGCTTCGGTATCGCTGCCGGAGGTCACCATGTTCCAGCCACTGCGGCCGCCGGAAACGATGTCCAGCGAGGCAAACTGCCGGGCAACGTTGTAGGGCTCGGTGAAGCTAGTGCTGACGGTGCCGACCAGGCCGATGTGCTCGGTCACGGCAGCCAGGTTGGCCAGCAGCGTCAAGGGCTCATAGCCAATCACCCGACCGCTGCTCTCCAGGCGCGTGGTCAGCCCGCCACCAAAGGTGAACCCCAGGGTGTCGGCGAGAAACAGCAAGTCGAAACCGGCGGCTTCGGCCTCACGCGCCATCGCGTGATAGCGCCTGACGTCGAAAGCAATGTCATCCCAGCCCTGCGGATGGCGCCAAGCGGCCAGGTGGTTGCCGTTGGCCTGGAGAAAGACCCCCAGCTTGAGCCCTGAATGGTGTTCGGACATGGCAGTGGCCTCAGGACAAGGCATCGGCAAAGCGCCGGTCAAAGGCATCCGCCAGGTTGACCGGGGTGTTGATCACCCCCACCTCACGGAACACATCGGCTTGAGCCTGAACGCTGGCGACGACCTGATCGGTAATGGCCACCGGGGTCGCCAGGGTCCGCGGGGCGCTGCGCCGGGCCACGGCTTCGGGCAGCCCCGTAAGCTTGGCGGCGGTTTCTATCCAGCGCTCCTGGTGCGCCTGAAGCCAGCGTTCCGATACGGCCAGGCGGTGCAGGAAGTCACGGATCCGGGCCACTTTGGCCGGGTCTTCCAAGGCTTGCTCGCTGGCGAAAACCAGCCCGTAATCCCCCAGCATGGGCGTACCCTCCAATGCCCGCGCACCGTTTTCCAACTCTGCTACCGAGGCATACGGCTCGTAAACCGCCCAGGCATCCACCTCGCTACGTTGCAACACGGCCAGGGCCTCGGAGGGTTGCAGGCTCGCCAGGGTGACCTGGTCATAGCGCACACCGGCGCGCCGCAGCCACTCCACGACCTGATAGTGCAGTTGAGTGCCACGGGTGACAGCGATGCGCTTGCCCTTGAGGTCACGCACATGATGCAGCGGCGAATCCTTGGGCACCAGGATGCGCCCGTTCTGTGCCCCCGGGCCGCCGATCTGCTGGGCGAAGATCGCCTTGAGGCCCAAGGTCGGGGTGTTGGCGGCGAGGAACACCAGGGCGGTGCTGCCGCCCCCGCAAACGTCCACCGCGCCGCCTGCCAAGGCGGTTAACATCAACGGCGTGGCATTGAATTCCGACCATTCGACCGCATAAGGCGCACCGGCGAGGCCATCAGCCGCCTCGATCATGGCACGCGGGCCGGGCTTGGACGCCTCAGCGAAAATCAGCTTGTCAGGCCCAGATTGGGGCCAGGCCAGGCGAGCTTGGCTCGCGACCCCAGCAACGATCGCAGCCTGGAGAAAGTTACGTCTGTTCATGTCAAGAATTCTCGGCAATTGAGCGAAATGCAGGGGTCAGAAGTTGTAGGCAATCTGGGTGTAGTAATAGCCGCCGTTGATCCCAATCCCGGAGATGCCACCGTCATATTGCTGCACGCCCTGGTAGGCGTTTTCTCGGGGAATGTGCTTGGGCCGCACATCGAAAATGTTCTCGCCGCCCACCGTGACCTTCCAAGCCGAAGACAGCTGGTAGCCAACGGCCAGGTTGGTGGCGATCAACGGCTGGTTCCTGACGCGCTTGAACACGGAGGTGGAATAGGCGTTGGCGCCGCTGTAGTAACCGAGCATCGAAGTGGTGCTGCCATAGCGGATCGCCGACAGGTCGACATTCCAGCTTTCTTTCTTCCACTTGGCGCCCAGGATCAATTTGTCGCGCGGTGTATAGCTGGTCAGGTAGGCCTTGGTCTGAGCGTTGAGCAGCGGGTTGCCGTTGAGGTCGTCACCGACACTGAGCACCTTGGTGTGGGTCAGGTTGTAGCCAAGGCTCCAGTCCACATGCCCAAACGGGCCATAGTCACTGTGGTAGCTGCCGGTCAGGTCCAGCCCGCGCGTGCGGGTATCGGCGCCGTTGGAAAAGTACTGCACTGACACCGCGCTGGGGTCGAGGCCCGCCGGCAGGGTGACGCCCTGTTGCGTCAGCGCACTGAGGGCCGTGGCGCCGGAATAAGTGCCGCCCTCGACAATGCGTTTGTCGATGGTGATCTGGTAGGCATCCAGGCTGATATCCAGATTGGGCAGCGGGTTGAACACCGCGCCGATGCTGAAGTTGGTCGACTTTTCCGGTTTGAGCGACGAGGCGCCCAAGAGTTTGCCGGCCGTGGAGTTGACGGCAACCTGGCCACTGGCACTGTCCGGGCCGACGCCGATGCTGGTGTAGTTCTCCTGCGCCAGCGAGGGGGCACGAAAGCCCGAGCTGACAGTGCTGCGCAGGGCCAGTTGGTCGTTCACCTGATAGCGCGCAGCGACCTTGCCCGTCACGGTACTGCCGACATCGCTATAGTGCTCGTAGCGCCCGGCCAGGTCGACCTTGAGCTTGGGCACTAGGTTGGCGGACAGGTCGAGGTAAGCCGCCTGCACATCGCGATGCACGTCCACCTTGTTGGCCGGCGAAATGCCCTGGTAGGCGTCGGAACCCGAGTCGTAGTAAGAGGCCGCATCGCCGGCGCCGATGCCATACCCCTCACGGCGTTGTTCCACACCGAAGGCCAGGTTCAAGGGTGATGCCAACAGCGGCACATCAAGGGCGCGGCGGATATCCACATTGTTGGTCCACTGGGTATCCCAATATTGACCCAGCTTGAAATTCTTGGGGGTGCTGCCGGTGTCGGCGTATAAGCCCAAGTTGGCGCTATTGCGTAGGTCCAGGTTGCTGCGGTCGCGGCCGTAGGTCGAACTCAGGTCCCAGTCCCAGACATCGGCCAGGGTGCCTTCAAGGCCAACCGTCACGCCATAGTCATCCTCGTCGGTGGTTTCCTTTGGTGAGAAACCGTCCGGGTAAACCTCCGGCAACCGGCTGGAAATTCGATAGTTCTGCAAACTTTTAGCCTTACGGTTGCCGTAGGTGCCAAAGGCATAGGCATCCGTGCTATCGCTGACCGGCAGCCGTGAGTTGAACGAGAGCACCTGACGCGTGGCTTCTGGGCTGCCGAAGATCTTGTTGCTGTGATCGCCGGTGCGATCATCCACCGCGCCGCGGTCAGTGCGGTCCTGATGCTGGAACTCGGCGCTCAGGTTGAGGAAGCCGCTATCGCCCAGCTTGAACCCGGAGTTGACCGAATCGTTGGTGGTAAAGCCGTCGCCGGCGAAATACGCGCCATTGGTGGAGCTTGCCGAGCCGCCGTGGTCGGCGGACTTGAGGATGATGTTGACGACCCCGGCGATAGCGTCCGAGCCATACTGGGCGGACGCTCCGTCTTTGAGGATTTCCACATGGTCGATGGCCGAGACCGGGATCGTGTTGATGTCGACACCCGTGGAGCCTTGGTTGGGCCCGGCATTGTTATTGATGGTTGCCGTGGTGTGGCGGCGCTTGCCATTGACCAGCACCAGCGTCTGGTCTGGGCCCAGGCCGCGCATCTTGATCGTGTCGACCAGGCCGGCCAGGTCACTGGTAAAACCTTGCAGCACCACCGACGGCGAGAGTTGTTCCAACGCACTGCGCAGGTTGGTCTGGCCGGTCGAGGCTAACTGCTGAGCAGTAACCACCGCCACCGGGCTCAGACTGTCGCGGGCCTTCTGGCCGGCGTCGCGCGTCCCGGTCACGATGACCGAGTCGAGCACGTTGGCCGATGCTCCGTCGGCGGTGAGCTGTTGAGCCATGGCGAAAGTGGGTTCCAGCGCGGCGGCCAGCCCCACTGCCCAATACACGTTCTTCGTTGGCATTTAGTTGGAAACCCCTGAGTATGGATTTTTGCGAATGCTTACTGCTGGATGCTGCTACCAACGAAGCCGTGGCCCTCACATCGGGTCGGCCGCGATCTTGAAACAGTTTTCAATCGAGGCTTTTGCGGCCTCTATGCAGCGATTGCTCTTGTGGATGGCGATGGTCGAAAGCGCGCCCTCGTAACACAGCGCAATCTGTTCGGCGAGGCGCTGCGCCCCCGGCGTGTCGGCACCGATAACCGAGCGAAACAGCTCGCTGACCGCCTGCTTGTGGCTGATGGCGATGTTTCTGATCGGCTCATCCCCGGCGTTCTCGGCGACCGCCAGCATGAAAGCGCAACCGCGAAAGGGTGAATCCACCCCCGTGTTGTGCTGCAACACATCGAACATCGCCATCACCACGCTTTTTGCCGACTCCCCGGCCGTGGCGTGGATGGTGTCGCCCATGAAGCCAAGCACGCGATCGCTGCGCCGCTGCAGGTAGGCAAGGATCAACGCATGTTTGGAATTGAAATGGGCATAGAGCGTGGCCTTGGCGATGTCCGCCTCGGCAATAATCCGGTCGATCCCGACCGCGCGGGTGCCCTGCGCGTAAAACAGTTCTTCGGCGACATCCAGAATATGTTCGCGCAGCGATGCTTTCATGTTTACCCTACTAGACAGACCTGTCTGACTAGAAGTAAATCATTGGTCATAAATAGCTGTCAATTTTTTCAACACACTTTTTAATTCCAAAAATGCATATATAACCGTTGCCGGGCTATAGAGGATCTGACGGGGTGCGGTGCCTTGCCAAACGTTCTAGGTAGTTACTTTTTTGTTATTAATCAGGCCCCCATCGCTCTGTTAGGGTGGGCGCCGGCGAAGGTGAGTGGATGGCCACTCGCTAACAAACTGTCGCCTCGCGGCGTAAGGAGCATGACCCATGACATTCGGCCCCCTCGTCGATAGCCAATGGCTGGCCGGTGAAATCGGCAAACCCGACCTGCAGATTCTCGATGCCAGTGCCTACCTGCCCACCGAACCCCACGACGCCAAGCAGCTATTCCGTGAAGCGCACCTACCCGGCGCACGTTTTTTCGATATCGAGGTGTTTTCCGACCCGGACACCTCCTTGCCACACATGGTCCCTTCCCAGGGGCGCTTTGCCCGGCTGGCCGGTGAGCTAGGCTTGCGCAACGATGCGCGTATCGTGGTCTACGATCAAAAGGGCCTGTTTTCCGCGGCTCGGGCCTGGTGGCTGCTGAAGTTGTTCGGCCATGATCGTGTCGCGGTGCTCGATGGAGGCTTGCCCAAGTGGCGGGACGAAGGTCGCGCCCTGCAGAGCGGCGCCGTGACCGCCGACGCAACACAGTTCGACGTGGCCTTTCGGTCGGCGCTGCTGCGTGGGCGCGGCGATGTACAACGCAACCTCGACAGCCGCGCCGAGCTGGTGCTGGATGCCCGCCCCGGTGCGCGTTTTCGCGCCGAGGCAGCGGAAATCCGCCCGGGTGTCGAGGCCGGGCATATTCCCCACAGCGTCAACCTGCCCTACAACGAGCTCCTCAACCCCGACCAGACGTTCAAGAGCGCCGAGCAACTGCGCCAGCGCATCGCCGCGCTTGGCGTCGATGGATCGCAATCGGTGGTCACCACCTGTGGCAGCGGGTTGACGGCGGCCATCATCAGCCTCGCCCTGGCGGTGGCGGGGTTGCCCATAGGGGCGTTGTACGACGGTTCCTGGACCGAATGGGGCAGCCAAGCCGAGCTGCCGAAAGCGCGAGGCTGACAGGCGGGCCGCCCGCCACCTGGGCTGTCGTGCATGAGAGCCCCCTGGCCCAGTAACAGCTCGGTGGGTTTCCCTGCTTACCCCAGGTGGCTTCATCGGCGTGGACCGAGCCTCCGGCCAGGGCGGTTCATGTAGTGCATCAACTGAAGCCTGGAGGTGGATATCGGTTTGCGCCACCCGCGGTTTCCCGATCAGTCAGGCCATTATCATTGAGGCTGACGGGCAAGCGCGTGATCGCCAGCGGACCCGGGTGTTTCACCGAATAGTGGGCCCCGGTCGCATCGCCGTTAACACCAGCATTCACCCAAGACCATTCCATCGCAGCACTGTAGCGCTGTAATGTAAGGTACATGTGAGCATTAGCAACAAGGGCAAGCCGCCGCTGCATCTGCTCTCGCCGCGGGTGCGCCGGAATCGCCAGCCCGCGATAGTGCGCGAGATCAAATCCTGAATCGGCCAACCAATGCCCGTTGATGCTCCGCCAGGCGTGCCAACTCTCGGCTGGTCGCCGCTGTCTGCTCGGCGCCCGCGCTGACTTGCACTACCAGGTCGTTAATATCGCTGACGTTTCGGCTGATCTCTTCTGCTACTACGCTTTGCTCCTCGGCCGCGGAGGCAACTTGGATATTGCGATCGCTGATTCGGGTTATACCATTGGCGATTTCAACCATTAGGTCGCCTGCACGAACCACATTACTGGCACCCGCTTGTACCCTGCCCAGTGTCTCTTTCATTGAGCCGGACGCTTTATCGGCGCCGGCCTGCAATTTAGTAATCATGCTCTGAATGTTGCCGGTCGACTCTTGTGTACGTCGGGCAAGCGTGCGCACTTCATCCGCTACCACTGCGAAGCCCCGACCTGCCTCGCCAGCACGCGCGGCTTCAATGGCCGCATTAAGCGCGAGCAGGTTGGTCTGGTCGGCGATACCCCGTATCACGTCCAACACCGACGAGATGGTATCGCTGTTCGTTTTCAACTCCGCCACTGTATGCGAGGTTTGCTCAGCCTGAACCGAAAGCCCCTCGACCAAGCCAATAGTGACTTCAATTTCCGCTTTGCCGAGGGCCGCACTGCTATTGACACGCTGGGACAACTCGGCCGCTTCGGTAGTGCTGCGTGCGACATCTTTGACCGTAGCGCTCATTTCATTGATCGCCGTTGCGACCTGCTCGGTACCTTGTCGTTGCTGGGCCACATTTTGGTTAGTCTGCAGGGCAATCGCTGAGGATTGCTCCGCGGCCGAAGCGATCTGAACCGTGGAGTTAGCGATTTCCTGGATCAGCACCTGGATTTCTTGCGCCATACCATTGACGTTTCGGGAAATCGCGGCGAACTCGTCGCGGCCCTGGTAAGACGATCGAGCTGTCAGGTTCCTGGTCGCAAGCGCAACCAATGCCCTGTTCACCTCACCTACGCCCTGCTTGATATTTTGACTGATGGCATAGGCCAGCGCCGCTAGCGCCAGCAGCACTATCAAGACGGCCCCGGCAGCCAACCATACCGCTCTGCCGGCCTCTGCCCGTGCTTGGCCGGCCAAGCCGCCCGCCGCCTGCGCCAGCTCTGCTTCCATGCCGCTCATGAGATCAATTCGTTGCGTCGAGACGTTGAACCAATCTTCGGGTTTAACACCGAGAGGTTCACCAACCGGTGTTTCCAATAATAATTGTTGAAATTTCGTTACATCATTCGATACCGGTTGCCGCGTCAACGCTTGTATACGTTGCTGAAAAGCCTCAGGGGCGGTATCCATAAAGGTGTCGAAATAGGCAGAAAACTCTCCCAGATTCTTGCTTATACGCGTGAGGAGGCTAGCGTCCACACGGTTTTGAGTGAAACCTAAAGCCAATAGGAAGCGCTCTCTGCCGGCGCGCTCTTTCATTTCTACAAATACATTCAGGGTTGCCAACGCACGAAGGATCTCAGCGTTATCAACGCTAGCCTCAAGGCTGTAGGTATAACGGATTAGCCCTTCGATAATCGAGGTGTACTGGGCACCTGATTCGGTGGCGCCCAACGCTAGGGCATCGACTTTATTTCTGAGTTCGGGCAGTACTTCCAAACTTTCCATAACAGCAGCCATTGGCGCGTCATTTACCGACAACGTATTCAAGTGCTGATCGCTTTGCTGGCGGAAAATCTCTAGCTTGTCCTTCATGGATTTGCCAGCACTGCCCAGCACCACACCGCTTGCTCCGCGTTCACGCTGTAGGGCGGATATCAGCTCGCAAACTCTTTGGGTCGTAGCACCTGCCGCCACCGTGCGGTTCATCGCAAGCAGTATGTGATATCTGTTCGCAACATAGAAGCTGGAAAATGTCAAAAATCCTATTAAAGGAAGTATCAGCATTAACAGGAGCTTTAGCCTGATAGGGGCATTCCTCAGCATATCGATTCCTCATTGGCCCTGGTGGCGACACACATTCGATTTCCCCTCATTGGCTTGTGCCTGGGAGCACGAAAGCTAAGCAGGGCTAAATGAAGCGGTACGATCGGAAAACCGTCTTCTTCATTTGCCAGGCGAAACATTCCCAAATAATATTTTGTAGTGCTGCAAACTCTATCGACCGCCCACACGGAATCTTTAGACGGCGTGCTGGGCGATAGCCAAGGGGGCAGGCAGCCAAGCGGCCGAATGTCGGATAAGGCTTGGAGATGGCCATTTAGTGGCGTAGCATTTTGCCATTGATATCTTCGACAGGCGGCGCTTCATGGACGGTTTGCGTGCGTTAGCTCCTTCAACGTCTTACGCCGGTGAGCTTGAGACGCTTCAGCTCATGCTGGATGCCAGCATCGATTGCATTAAGCTACTTAGCACTGACGGCCGTATTCTGAAAATAAATCTGGCTGGCAGAAAGGCGTTAGGGCTGATCGCGGAACCGAACAGAATCAACCTGCCATGGCTAAAACTCTTACCTCAGGAGGTTAGAAGGAACGGCCAGCGCGCATTACGGCTCGCCACCACGGGTAAGCGCTCAAGTTTTATCGGTAAAAGCGAGCTTGCGGGCCAGCCCTCTATCATTTGGGAAAACATACTGACTCCGCTATTCTCGAATGACGGGAGCGTTATGGGCATATTGTGCCTGTCACGAGATGTTTCCAGGCAAGCCAAAGCTGAAGAAAAACTTAGAGAAGCCTCTTTAACTGACCTGCTGACAAGCCTCCCCAACCGGCGCGCTTTCAAATTATATGCCGATAGCTTCCGCAAGCGATATTTAAAAAACAATCTCAAAACCGCGTTATTGATATTCGACGTTGACAACTTCAAGTCTATCAATGACTTATACGGCCACGATGCCGGTGATGAGGTATTGCGGCAGATTGCCAGGCGGCTGGATGCCGGTAAATCGGGTGATGAATACATGGCCCGGTTGGGCGGCGATGAATTTGTTTTGCTAGCCGGCGTGAAGGACGCCTGTGAGTTGACGCACGTTGCAACACGGATGCTAAAAGACACAAGTTCGCCCATCGACTGCGCGGGCGTGAAAGTTAAGGTCGGAATTAGTATTGGGGGCGCCATTCTGTCCGCTGATCAGGACCTGTCACAGCTCATGAAAAACAGCGACTCCGCAATGTACGCGGCGAAGCAGAAAGGCAAGTCCAATTATCACATCCATGGCAGCGTGCTTCCATAACGCTTGACAGCCGCAAACAGCCTATATGGCGCCGACGTTTATATCATCCTTGTCGGTGTGCTTCACCAGCCCGCGAGTGTCACCACCTTCCCGAGGTTCGCAAAACGATACGTGTCCTCGGAGAACATCTGGTTTTTATGCACCGGATAACCTCGATCGTTCAAGAGGCAGCGAGCCAGAGGACAACGATCAAACGGGAAATATCACATAGCGCCGGCCGCGGCCCCACGCGCTGGCTCAACCGCTGCGCAAACAACCTCACCGGTTCGATGATCTCCTCGCGACTCTCACTGAACCGGCTCGACACCGCGGCGATATCCAATGCCGCGATCACAGGCCCCCGCTGCGTCGAACACCGGCGCCGACACCCCTGAGCCACCGGCGTCCGATTCCGGGTCGCAGATCGCATACCCACACGCCCGAGCCCTGGCAATTTCTGCCTGGATGGCGCCGAGGTCCGTCAGGGTGAACCGGGTGTACTGCTTGATCGGCTCTTTCGCCACGTAATGCGCTACTGGTTGTTCATCGGCTGGGCCAGCAGCATCCGCCCCATGGCCGAGCAGTAGGACGGCAGGATGTTGGCCAACGGCGAGTCGTGGTGCTCACCACTTCGGTTCGGCGCTTGAGGAGGACACGCCAGGAGAGCTTGTACTTCACCTGCATTACAAAACTTCTTTTCCCTTTGATCGCCTTATGAACTGCGTAAGTTGATCCGGATAGTTAAGCTTCATATTGCTGACCGTCGAAAGGGGCACCTAGCTGCGATTGAGCGCGAGGTTGGGTAGCCTGTGCGAGTTCTCGAAGGAGATGCAGAATGAAAGCTCCGCGCTCGAACGCAGGGCCGAGGTAATAAAGATACAGTTGTCCTACCCCTCGACCTAGGAAACCCCAGCCGTCAAACGCTGGGCCGCGGCCGTAGGCGCAGGGCGAATCGCCAGGCCGCAATGCCCGTTTGTCGGCTGCAGAGCACCGCGATTGAATGGCTCGGCCTGTGAGCGGTCTAATTCGCGCGCTTGAAAAAAAATCAACAATGCCGAAGTCGAGTTGCGCGCTGGGCGTACCTTGGGCCTAACCCATTGGAGCGAAACATGAGCCTATCCCGTCTAGCATCAACCGATGCCAACGCCACGCCTGTCGGCACGTCTGGCCCGGATACCCTGCGCGGCACGAACAGCAGCGAGAGCATTCATGGCAAGGGTGGCGATGACTACCTGTACGGCAACGGGGGCAACGACCGCCTCTATGGCGATGGCGGCAATGATGTCATTCACGGCGGCCTGGGCCGTGACACGTCCGAAGGCGGCGCAGGAGCCGATACCTTCGTATTCAATAACATCACCGAGAGCTATCAGGGTGGCGGCCATAGCCATTCCGACCTGATCTTGGATTTCTCCAGTAATGATCGCATCGACGTTTCTGCGCTGGGGTTTACCGGGTTGGGCAATGGTCATGACCATACGTTGAGGGTCGAGGTCAACGACGCGGGCACCCGTACCTATCTCAAGTCCTATGCGGTTGATGAAGGCGGCGATCGTTTTCAGCTCGCCTTTGAAGGGGATGTGAGCCAATACCTCACTCAAGAGCGGGTCATTGGCAACGGTGGTGACGATGTCATCAACAGTGGTCTGGGCGCTAATGCGCTCAGGGGTGGCGCGGGTGCAGACACCTTCGTCTTCGACAACATCCTCGACAGCTATCAACAGGAGGGCATTAGTGCATCCGACCTGATCCTGGATTTTTCTGAGGATGACCGTATTGACGTATCTGCGCTGGGGTTTACCGGGTTGGGCGATGGCCAGGACCATTCGCTGAGGGTCGAGGTCAACGACGCGGGTACCCGTACCTACCTCAAGTCCTATGAGTCCGATGAAAGTGGTAGGCGCTTTCAGGTGACGTTCGATGGGGATGTCAGCCAATACCTCGTTGAAAACAACCTCATCTTCGCCAGCACGAACCCAACGACGTCGGGTAGTCAGGCCACGGTGTCTTCGACAGCGCACGAGGCGGTGGCAGTCGAGCCATTGGGTGTGCCGCCGCACGACCCCTCCGGCACTGCGTGATTCATAGGCATCGGCTCACACAGGGCACGACATAGCCTAATGAGCACTGGTGGCAACAGGCGAAAGTGTGATTCTGTATTAATATACAGTTACTCATTGGAGCCTGTTGGTGTGTAGGAGTTTCCCGCCCAGGTGCGCCCAAGGCCAGTTTACGAGGTGGCCAAGCAGGCCGCCGAGGACGCGGTGCGCACATTCAACCAACGCTGGCGGCATAACGCGAATTCTCGAGACACAACATCTAGTGTTGTAAGGGAAAACAAGGGCGAGCCAGTGGCTTACCGCATGCTGGCAAGCACTCTCGCAGCCCAACTCTTAAGCTGAGCCTTGTCGTCACCTGCGCCCTGCTGATTGGACAGAACAGAGATGGCTATCTGTACCAAATCTCAACGAACCTCTTTTTCCTTCATCTGCTTTTGAATATTTCACCCTAATATGGCGACCAGTACCGGAACCGCCAACAGCGAGATGAATTGGACCATGGTTTGTGCTCTGTCCAATGTCCCTTTCACAATGATTTCCACCTGCTGATTTGTGAGCAAGCATACCGTCCTGACGTACCCTTGTAGCGCCCTCAAGGCTGCTTGGTCGGCGACGATGCCGGCATGGATATCGAGAAGGTCTTGTCCATAAGTTGCAGACAGTTCCACGGTTCCTGCATCGTCCACGCTGGTGGTGCTGCGCGTTCCCGCCACTGCTACGAGAGGTGCCTGCGACGTTCAGCCGGCGGTTGCCATCAGCAACACCGCGGCGCAGGCGCTCGTTTTCAGCCAGTGGATCGGCCTTCTCCTTGGTTCGTTGGGTGTCCAGGTCGGCCAGCGCCTGTTTCGGCCTGCTGCTGCTTTTCCAGCGCAATACGGGATTGCGTGGCGGCGGCGATGGCGATGGCGGTGAGGTCGGACAGATGCGCGGCGTCCAGGGCGGCGATCGTGACGCACTCAGGAACAAAGCTTGCTCGGCGTTCCGGCGCTTCGTCAGTCCGGATAGCACTTTGACGCCCTTCTATTCCAGCGCGGTAACTGATCCACTGCCCCGGATAGCCACCGCCCCACCACGATCCATCCTCGCCATCAGCGGCCCGGGCCGCTTCGATGATGTGCCACGGAAGTCCATTCGCTTCACAGGCAGCTTGGTTTGCTTCGTTACAGCGGTAACGAGGCGGAGTGGGCCATGGACTACACCCGAAATTGATCCATCAGCCCCATCTGCCGGGTGGCGAGAGCGTTGAGCTGGCTGCTCACGTGGGCCGACTCAGTGGCTTGTCCCGTAAGGGTTTCGGTCACACCGCGAATGGCCGAGACGTTGCGGTTGACCTCTTCGGCCACCGCACTTTGCTGCTCGGCGGCGCTGGCGATCTGCAGGTTCATGTCGCTGATCACTGTCACCGCATCACTGATCTTGCTAAGGGCTTTCACCGCATGCTGGATCTGCCCGGCGTTGTCCTGCGCCTTGGTCTGGCTGGAGTGCATAGCCTGCACCACACCGTGGGTGCCCTTCTGGATCCGCTCGATAACTTGGCGTATTTCCTCTACCGAGTCCTGGGTGCGCTTGGCAAGGTTGCGCACCTCGTCGGCTACTACGGCAAAGCCGCGGCCGCTTTCACCGGCACGAGCCGCTTCGATGGCGGCGTTGAGCGCCAGTAAGTTAGTCTGGTCAGCGATGGAACGGATGACTTCGAGCACCGAGCCGATTTGCTCGCTATTGACCGCCAGGGCTTCGACCTCCGTCACGGCCTTGCTGACCTCCTCGGCCAGCAGGTTGATGTCATGGGTGCTGCGCTCGATGATACTCATCCCTTCGCGAACCGACTGCTCCGCGCCACCGGCCGCACCGGCCGCACTGGAGGCGCTGTTAGCGACCTCGTGGGCTGTGGCGCTCATTTCGTTGGAAGCGGTAGCCACCTGATCGATCTCGCGGAACTGCACCTGCATGCCATCGCTGGTCTGGCGGGCAATTTCCGAAGACTGATCGGCCGTAGCGCGGGCTTCGGCGATGCTTTGCTTGATCTGCGCGACGGTTGGCTGCAATTTGTCTAAGAACCGGTTGAACCAGTTAACCAGTTCACCCAGCTCATCACGCTTGGTGTACTTCAGGCGTTGGGTCAAATCGCCGTCACCGCTGGCGATTCCCTTTAGCATAGCTGCCACGCTGTTGATCGGACGCGTCACCCCGGACGCCGCCAGCCAGATCAGCATAAGGCCCACTAGCCCCGCCAGTGTCGCCACCAGCAGTGCCTTGAAGGTCCCGCTGCCTTGGGCCGAATCGAGTATGCCTTGCAGCTTGATCGCGTCGGCTTTCAATACGTGCTTGGGCAGGTCGATGATCACGCCCCAAGCCTTGGCGTCCGGCAGCAGTTGCACCGGGTATACCGCGCGAATGGTCTCGCCTTGCTCTATCACGCTGGCGTTGTTGCTGCCGATCAGCTGAACGATTTCCGCCGCTTCATTGGGGAGTACCAGTTCTACTTTCTTGCCCATAGTTGCGCCGTCGTTGCTGTTGGCCGCAAGTACACCGCTGCCGGAAACGATCAGCATATGCCCAGTGCCACCGAACAGTTCACCTTGAGCCTTGACCGCCGCAGCCTGCAGAGCATCCAGCGCAATGTCGATGCCGATCACTCCGACCACCTTACCTTCTACCCAGATGGGCATGGAGGTGGTGGTCATAAACACCGGCTTGTCACCGACGGTGTCAACGTAGGGTTCGAGCATGCAGGTCTTGCCGGTATTCTTTGGACAGGCGTACCAGCTATTGTAGGGGGTGCCGCTGATGCTGACGTCAGCCTTGCTCAAGTCGGCTTCGTCAATTGGCTGATTAATGCTGAGCCCAGCTGGGCGCGTCCAATAAGTGCTGAAGCGACCGGTTTCGTTGGAACCGCGCTTTTCGTCGCCGATAAACTCGGCATCGTGGCCCTCCAGAGCGTTGGGCTCAAACACCAGCCATACACCCAGGACGTCTTTGTTTCGCTCGAAGGCGGTCTTGAGGGCAGCGTTGAGGTCCTCCCGCAGAGCTATAGGCTCTTCACCGCGTTTGGCGGCCGTGGCGCGCATGTCGGCCACTTGATCAGCCAGGGCTGTGATCACCAACAGGCTGTCGCCGAAAGTTTTCTGTATAAGCACAGCTTTTTCGGCGGCCTTGGCGGTAAGTAGATTTTCCACGCTATCGGTCAGCATCTTCTGGCTGGAGGTGCCGACTAATTTATTGTTTTCACTGGCCTGCCACAGGTTCATACCGACGATTAGACCGACTACGCCCAACAAGCAGACGCCAGACAGCAGCACGATCTTGAGGCGAATTGAAAGAGAGTCGAACATGGAATTCCCGCGAGGTTTCAAAGTGAAGGACGGCGAAGGTCTATTGAATTTGCCGCGCCACCCCTATGGTTTTAAGGGCATCGGCATGCAGGTGCCAAATCTTAACTGGCGGCCGACCGGTGGCTGCCCCAGACTGTCCGGGCAAGTGGACGCTTGCTTCGCCAGCGCAAGATCGGCTTGGCGACAGGCTTCGTTCGTGGCGATGGTCTTGCTGAAACGCACTCGCTGTGCAGTTGTAGTGGTCTAATGAAACCCGCCACCCATTTGGGCGAGAATGCTCACCCCAGAGGGGTGTCTGATGACCAAACAACGCCGTACCTTTTCCGCTGAGTTCAAGCGCAAGGCTACCGTAAGCGTATGCGGAACACACCTTGCACCGGTCAACCCGGCATCCACCGGTGCGGCAATAGCTGCCCGATTTCACTGGCCTTCTGCGTCGGCAACCGCGTCAGTACATCCTTAAGATAAGCATACGGATCATGCCCATTCATGCGTCTTGGCGAATGGGCGGTTTACTGCACTCAAAGGGCAATTACCGCTCCAATCACCTTATTGATGCTTTACTCAGTCGGCGAAGCGTAGCCCGACATGCTTCACCTCTTTAGGATAGAAATGGCCATGCGTTTATCCAGCTTCCTGATCGAAAACATCGAACCGATCCTCCAAGAGTGGGAGAATTTCGCGCGTACGCTGCATACAGCGGCCAAACCTTTAAATTCCGAGGCACTGCGTGACCATGCAGAACTGATGCTTCGAGCGATCGCAACGGATCTTGGTACGGAGCAGTCTGCACATCAACAGTTCGAAAAATCTCAAGGGCACGGCCCCTCAGCGGAAGGCACTGCCGCCGAGTCCCATGCGATGGCGCGGTTGATGGACGGGTTTTCCATAGACCAAGTGGTTTCCGAGTTCCGAGCACTGCGTGCAAGTGTGGTGAGCCACTGGATGAAGCACATCAAGGGCGGGCAGCAATTTGAAGTTGAAGATATGATCCGTTTCAACGAAGCCATCGACCAAGCAGTTACAGAATCACTGGCCAGCTACACGAGCGCTGTTCAAGCCTCTCGCAACATCTTCCTGGGGATCCTCGCGCATGATTTGCGTACGCCTTTAAGCGCGATTCTGTTGGGGGCTGACGTGCTGCTACGAACGGATGACTTGGGTGCGAGGGCAACGAAGATTGCGTCGCGCATCTATGCGAGCGTGAAGCGAGCCGCACATATCGTGGGTGATTTACTGGACTTCACACGTTCCCAGCTCGGCCCTGGGATACCGGTTAAAAGGGCGCACATCGATATGTCGCCCGTTTGTGAACGCATCGTCGATGAAGTGCGTACCGTTTATCCGGAGGCCATTATCCTGTTGAATCCGCTTGAGCCGGTAGAGGGTGAGTTTGATGGCGCCCGGCTTGAGCAAGTTTTCTCTAATCTGATCGGGAACGCCGTGCAGCATGGCTCTGCCCACACGCCTGTTATGGTGACGCTTGACACCTCTGGTCAAACGCTTTTTTTTAGCGTCCATAACAGCGGCAGTACTATCCCCCCCGACCTTCTTCCCTTCATTTTCAATCCGATGGGGCGTTACTCTCCCAAGGCATCCATTGATTACGGCCCATACGCAAGCTTGGGGCTGGGCCTTTTCATTGCCGCCCAGATTGTTGCCGCACACGATGGCCAAATCGATGTATCTTCCGACGAGGCTACGGGCACCACGTTCGTTGTGAAGATCCCCTTGCACTCACCGCCGGGCGAGGCTGCGGATTCCACGGCCAACCAGCCACCTGCTCCATGAACATATGGCCACCGACAGTCAGCAACGCAAATGAATCGCCATGCGATTTCCAAAGCCCATAGGATCGTGTCCTGAGTGAGCGAGCGGTGAGGCCGAGCATGTCTCGCAAAGGAAATTGCTATGACAATGCGGCTATGGAAAGCTTTTTCGGCACCTTGAAGTCAGAGTTCTTTTACCTGAACAAATTCAACAGCCTTGATGAGCTTGAAGCAGGGATTGAGGGTTACATACACTACTACAATCATTCGCGAATCGGGCTGAAGCTGAGTGGCCTAAGCCCTGTGGAATACAGGACTCAAGCACGGCGGGCATAGAAGGCGTCCAACTCTTCGGGGTCAGATCAAAATACGCGGACACCATCGTCCTTAATGCTGGAGTTCGGTAGGTGACTTGGCCGGACGGTTACCGCTAACCTCCGTCCAGGCTCTTGGCCTGAAGCCCGCCCTCGTCGACGCGCTTTTCTGTGAAGCGCAACTGCCTTATGATCATTGAAAACTGCCACCACTACCGTCGTTTACCTGGGCATGATCCTTCGAGTCTTATGGTTGTGCGGCTATTCACGCAGCGTCGAATCCGCCGGCACTGCGAGGATAGACGCCAGCACGGCAGCTCGACGACTGCAGTCCCTTGCCAGCGAAGGACCGGTTCTGCGACTCGGTCATGGCTTTATGAATCGAATGATCGCCAAACAACTCGGGGCAGATGGATGGATTCGCTAAAAACATAGCGGCGGCCAGTATTGGAGTGCGACGGTGTATCAATATGCTTGTGTTTAAAAGGTGCCATCTGGCGCGGGGATTAAACGAAGAAAACAAGTTCAGGTTGGTCGTTCATTTATAGAGATCCATTTTAGGGACGCGAGAGCCACGTTCTTCTACCCGCTCAGTCCCGTACAAGGGTAGGAGCCTGGAGTGTAGGTTGGCGATTTGTCTCGCTGGACAGATATCTATTCAGTAACCTGCTTGCGTGTCGACGCTTGCCGGGATCAAACCGCTGCTGCGAAATGCCTGAATGTTGGATGCGACAATGGCTGATGCGGTTTTATGATGGGTCGGTGCGGAGCAATGTGGCAGGACCGACACCTGTGGGTGCGTCCACTGCCATTGGTCTTGGGGCAAGGGTTCGACGGCAAAGACGTCCAGTACCGCATGACCAATATGGCCGCTGTTCAGTGCGCTCAACAGCGCTGCGTCATCGATGATCGGCCCTCTGGCAAAGTTGATCAAGCGGGCACCCACCGGTAACCAGCCGAGGGTTTGAGCGTTGAGCAACCCGGTAGTGTGCTCGGTCAATGGCAGGAGGCAGACTAGGATGTCGGTCGCGGCGAGCATCGATTGCAATTCTACATAGCCAGCGAAGCACTCGACATTTGCCAGAGCCTTGCGTTCGCGACTCCAACCTCTGACCTTGAAGTTCGCCGCATGCAAACGCTGTGCAGTCGCTTCGCCAAGCACGCCCATGCCAAGCAAGCCGACCGTCCGCTCTTGAGCGCGCACGGCAGGCAGTGGCTGCCACAGTTTCTGCCGTTGCTGACGGATATAGCCGGGCATGTCGCGATGCAGATACAACGTCCAGGCCAGTACGGCTTCGGCCATGGTTTCGGCGAGTTGCGGGTCGATCAGGCGGACGATCTTCAGTTCAGCCTGAGTCTGCTTCAGGTCGGCAACGAGGCGTTCGACGCCCGCCCAGACGCTGTGTACCCAGAGCAACTGAGGCAACTGCTTCAAGTCGACGGGGCTGGGATTGGCCACGATGGCCAGGGTGCACTCGGCTTTATCAGCGTCATTGAGTTGGCTCAAGGTGACAATACGTTCGCCAGGCATCGCTTCTTGCAGGGCTGCGATCCACTGTTGCGTCGCCGGATAGCCGGTCGCGGCGAGAAACGGAATCGGCGGATTCATACGACATACACCTGCTGCAGATCTGCGAAGCCCTTCACTTCAATCGGGTTTCCCGCCGGGTCGAGGAAGAACATCGTCGCCTGCTCGCCCGGTTGGCCGGCAAAACGAATGCTCTGCGCCATGACAAATACAATCCCCTGCTTTACCAGTCGATCAGCCAGCGTCTGCCAGTCGGGCATTGCGAGAATCACCCCCAGGTGTGGCATCGGCACCCAATGTTCGCCGACGCGTCCGGTGTTGGTCACGGCGAAAGGCTCGCCAAGATGCAATGAGAGCTGGTGACCGAAAAAGTCGATATCGACCCAGGTCTCGGTACTCCGTCCTTCCTTGCGCCCCAACAACGTGCAGTAGAAATGTCGCGATTCATCGAGGTCGCGAACGTGATAAGCCAGGTGAAAAAATGATTGCATGATGTTCTCCAGATAACAGCTGAACGTTAGGTCACACGCGGTTTTCGACGCTTCGTAAAAGTCGTTGCACGGACTGAGCGACACTCAGCAACG
This sequence comes from Pseudomonas typographi, assembly GCF_014694385.1. Classification (GTDB taxonomy): domain Bacteria; phylum Pseudomonadota; class Gammaproteobacteria; order Pseudomonadales; family Pseudomonadaceae; genus Aquipseudomonas; species Aquipseudomonas typographi. The sequence continues at coordinate 187,096 of NZ_JAAOCA010000008.1, forward strand.
GTGCATCGCGGCCATGCCGATCGATCAGCATCAACCCCACAGGGGCTGTGCCGGGTTCATGGCAAGGGATGGAAACAGAGCAGCCATCAAGAAAATTGGCGAGCATGGGATTGCGCAGCAATAGCAGGTTGAAGTGTTGGAAATCCCGGTTGTCTGCCACTTGGGAGAAGGTCGGTGCGATGATCGGGACGGTGGGGCATATCAACAGATCCACGTCCTGCATGCGGCGCTGCACACGCATGATCCAGTCCCGGCGAGCGATACAGGCATCCTCATAATCAGCCTGGCGGTACAACGCACCGTTCTCGATACGCGCTCGTACATTGGGGTCGTACTGATCCGCACAGGTACGCAACATCTCCTCATGCAAGGCATAAGCTTCAAACGCCACAATCGCTCCCCGGCGATTGATCGTGGCCACTTCGGCCAACTCATCAAGCGCCATCTCCTGCAGGTCGGCGCCGGCATCGTGCAAGCGCTTCAAGACTGCCGAATACGTCCGCGCCACGTGCCGGTCGAGGCCATCGAGCACCAAGGTCTGGGGCACGCCGAACTTCACTCCACGCAGATCGATTTCAGCGGGCAGTCGGATCTCGGTTCCGGCAACGATGCTATCGATAATCGCGCAACAGCCCGCGTCAGGCGCCAGTACGCCTATTGAGTCGAGGCTCTTGGACAACCCAAACACGCCCCTGCCATTCACCCTCGATGCGCTGGGTTTGAAGCCGCTAATGCCGGTCAAGGCCGCGGGAATCCGGCACGAGCCACCGGTATCGGTACCGAGCCCTGCCGCCGCCATCCCGTCAGTGACAGATATCGCCGCCCCCGCAGACGAGCCCCCGGGGATGCGTTTGAGTGCCCGTTCAAAGGGGTTGGCCGGCGTCCCGTAATGGGGGTTGAGGCCAATGCCGGTATAGGCAAACTCGCTCATATTGGTTCGGCCGATGATGATAAAACCCGCGGCCTTCAGTCGCGCAACGGCGAAGGCGTCCTCGTGGGCCGGCGGTGCGCTGGATAGCACCCGAGAGCCGGCGGCCGTGACTTGCCCCGCCACGTCGAACAGGTCTTTGACCGAGACCACAAGTCCCGCGTAAGGCGACATCTGTCGGCCTTTTTGCCGCCAGGCATCGACCGCATCCGCCCGCAGCCGGGCGCCTCTCACATCAATGTGCAAAAAGGTGCGCGCACCTTCACCGTCCGGATCGAGCGCGCGTTCCAGGCAGGTTTCAAGCAGCGCGCGACTGGTGGTTCTACCGCGCGCCAACTCGATACGCAATGACTCCAGCGACATCATGCTCATGACGGACAATGCTCCATGATCGATCGGGCGATGAGCCAGGGCCAACCGCTCGGTGTCGGCACTGGCAAGCTGCAGGCGGCCAATTGGCAGACGCCATGGAGCTGCGGCTTCACGTACCGATGCGCAGCGGCGCGTTCATTTTGCGTAGCAGAGCCACCACACTCTGCGCGGTGATGCGACCGGTCCTGGGGTTGTCCGAAGGGATGTTCTCGATGGTCATGGTCAGGCTCGCCGAATCGGCATCGACCTCGATCAAATGAGTGTTGCGGATCACCGACGGGTCTGCCCAGATTTCCAGGGCTGTGCGGTCAGGGCCGATCCCCGCCAGCGATAGGGCCACCACCACATTGAGGTTGGCCGGAAACCCGCGAGCGGCCTCGCGTGCACTGCCCTTGAACACGCGCTTGGGCTTGTCGAGCCCTTCGATGCTGATGAAGTTCTCCAATAGATAAGGCGCACCCACCAGGCCACGAGGTGGCTTGCGCGTGATCATTCGTACGGAGTGAATCACGCCCTCCGCCGCTGCGGTCACTGCATCCAGCCCAAGCAAGGCACCGGTGGGCACAAGAATTTGGCCACCGTGCAGGCGTGCCAGGTCGATCAGGTGCGGGCTTTCCAGCAAGGCGCCTGAGCTGAGCACCACCAGCTTTTTACCGGCGCTCAGAACGGGCAGCGCAATCTGCGGCAATAGCGCCGCGGGTGCGCATTCGATGACCACATCGCTGGCCTGCACCAATTCTTCCAGGTCCAGCAGCGCCAGTGGATTCTTCAGGTTGGCCAACACCCCTGCTGCGCGCTCGGGGTTGCGTACGGTGATGCCCACCAGGCGGATGCCGGGGATGCCAGCGTCGAAGGTTCGCGCCAACGACGCACCGACAGCGCCCAGACCGACGATTCCAATGCGTAAATCGGAAGAATAGGGGTTAGTGTTCATGCCGGGGCTCCCTGAGGGCTATCGTTTAAATCCGGCGCAATCTGCTGCGCGTAATGCTTGGCAATTTGCCCGGCGGTGGTGAACCAGACGGCATCGTCCCGGCGCTTGATGTGTTCGAGCAGTTTGCGCAAGGCCTGTAGCCGAAATGGCTGACCCATGATGAAGGTGTGCAGGGTCATGCCGTAGACGAGGGACTGCTGGCTGGACTGGACCAGCATTTCATCGAAATTGGCGATTGCCATTTCCGCGAAGGCCGGCGCGGTTCCGTGGTGCAGAACGACCATGGGCACATCGTTGACTTCATGCGGGTAAGGCAGGCTCAGCAGCTTGCCTTCACGGGTTTTCATCCATACCGGCTGGTCATCCATCGGCCAGTCCAGCGTGTACAAATAGCCGGCTTCTTGCAGCAGGTCTTCGGTCACGGCGCTAGGGTTGGCACCGGGGCTCATCCAGCCGGCGGGCTGCAAGCCGCTGTGTTGCTTGATCGATTCGGTCGCCGAATGGATCAACTGTCGTTCTTGCTCTTCTGACAAACCGTTCTGTATTTCGGAGTTGCTGCGCCCATGGGAAACGATTTCCGCTCCTGCATCCACCAGTGCCTGTACCAGCTCAGGGCAGTGCTCATAGCATTCAGTGTTGAGCAGCACCGTGAGCGGAATGCCCAACTCCTTGCACAGTGCAAGAATGCGCCAGCCACCGACGCGATTGCCGTACTCGCGCCAAGCCCAGTTGTAGGTGTTCGGTTGAGAAATACCGGGCGAGTAAGACAGCCCGAGCCCGCCGCTGCCGTAGGAAAAATGCTCGACGCAGAGCGCGACATAAAACGCCAGTCGCTTGCCCTCCGGCCATTGGAAATCTGCGCGTGACTCTATGCCTGAATAAGCGAAACGATTAGGTCCAGGTAGCATGAGCAAGCCTCTTTTGATGACGGTTCTTGAAGGAGTGGGAGAAACCGTTGGCCGATGGTCACGGGGTGTAACTGGCAGGCGCCATGACCTGGTCCAGGTTGATTGTTGCCACGTCCTGGGGCGAGATTTTCAGGGCGGGCAGCGACACGACTTCTTCGACGCTTTGCTTGTGCGCTGCCGCAACGGCCAGGCGCAAGGCGGAACGCCCCTGCTCGACCACCTGTTGCACCGAACTGCACACGACCTCGTTGTTGGCCAACAGCTCCCGGGTGGTCGGGCTGAAGTTAGAGGTGGAAACCTTGACTTGCTCCAGTCGGCCCGAGGCACGCAGCGCGGCCACGGCACCTGCGGCCATGTCTTCGGTGGCCGAGTAGATGCCTTTGAGGTTGGCGAATCGCTGTAACCAGTCTTCGGTGGTATTGAGCGAGGCGTTGCGGTTGTCTGCCAGACGCGATTGCGCTACCACGTTGATCCCGGGGAATTTGTCTTTGAGAGTCTCGCGAAAACCCTGGGCGCGCAGGTCCGACCACGCTTGTCCGGAGGGACCTGCGAGCATTGCCACATCGCCCTGCCCTTGCAGCGCCTCACCGAGGCACTCAGCCTGCATGCGACCCATGTCGTAATGATCGGCGGTGACGATGGAGGTCAGGTGCTGACTGTTGGGCGGCGACGAAATACCGATCACCGCAATCCCCTGGCGCACCGCCTGATCCACCACTGCGCGCACCGCGTCACCATTGGTTGCGCCGACGACGATGGCCCCGACACGTCGCTGGATCAACGACTGCAACTGGGAGATCTGCTGGGCGACATTGCCATCCCCGCCAGCACTGAGCTTGATCAGTTTGACGCCCTCCTTGCTCGCCTCGTCCTGCGCGCCATAGGCGCTGGATATCCAGAAAGACTGCGACAGGCTTGGCACGGCGTAACCGATCGTCAACTCCTCCGCGCCCGCTCCGGTGACGCACGATAGGGTCACGGCAAGCATTGCAAGTGGCGCACGCCAAGGCTGTATTAACGTCTTCATCATGATTCACCGTATGCGGTAGAGGAGGAAAAAAGCCGCAGGATCAAACGATCCAGGCCGCCAGCAACGAGAATGATCAGGCCCATCACGATCTCCGCAATGAACGGTGACACCCCTTCGATATTCAATGCGGTCTCCAGCGCCTGGATCAGCAGCACGCCGAAAAACACTGGCCAGACGCTCGCCGTCCCGCCCCGCAATGCGGTGCCGCCGATCACGGCCGCGGCCACCGATTGCAGCGCCCAACTGACGCCCTCGGTGGGCAAGCCGGTGCCGGTCTTGCAAAAGAGCACGGCGCCGGCCAGGCCCGCCAATGCGCCACAGGCCAGATAGGCGATGCACGTCACCCGGCGACTGTCGACGCCCACCAGTGACGCGGCCTGCGGGTCGCAGCCGACCATGAACAGGTGCCGCCCGAGGGTGAATTTCTTCAGGATCAGCCCGACCAGCAGCATGCAGACCAAGGCAGGGGCCAGCAGCAGCGGAATCCCCGCGACGTTTTGAAAGGCCAGGTCTGTCAGTGCGCTGGCGTCGATAGGCACCACCGGTTGACCGTCATCGGAAATCAGTCGCGCCAGGCCTTGAGCCGCAATCATGCTGCACAGTGTCGCGACAATCGGCTGCACCCGAAGGTAGGCAATCAGCAGCCCATTGAGGCCACCGAACAGCAAACCGACCACCACCGCGAGGGCGATCGAGGGAGTACCCAGCCAATCCATGGTCAGTGCGGCGACGGTGCTCGAACAGGCCGCGACCGCCCCCACTGAAATATCAAAGCCGCGCACCAGCATCACCAGCATCTGCCCCAACGCCAGCAGTGCGAGGATGACGGCTTGCGAGCCGATGTTTTGCAGGTTGCCCAGGCTTGCGTAATCAGCAACCAGGGCCCCTGCCATCAATAAAACCAGGAGCAAAGCACCGGGGGCCACCAGAAAACGTGCCTGGCGGTTGATCGTTGATGCCTTCATTGAGCGTTGCCCCTAAGCAGGTGGACGCAGCGTCGACGAACGTTGGACAATTGCGGCAGCACCACCGCGGCACCGATAACCAGCGCCATCAGCAACTGTTGCCAGGCCGAAGTCAGGTTGAGCAGCACCACAGCGTTATTGAGCATGGCGATGATCAGCGTGCCGCACACCACCTGCACCGCAGAGCCGCGCCCGCCATTCAACGGAATCCCGCTAATGGCGCAGACCGCAATGGTGGCGAACGCCAGGTCGGGATAAAGATTGGGCTGGCCGGAGCCGACGCGGCTGGTCAGAATCGCCCCGGCCAGTGCGCAAAACAGCCCGGCGACGATATAGGCCAGCAACACCATGCGCCGTGCCGGCAGCCCGGCATTCAGCGCGGCGTTGAAGTTGGTCCCGACCAGGTACCAGCTGCGCCCGACCAGCGTGTACCGCAACAGGCCATGCAGGCTCAGTACCGCCAGCAGTGCGAGGATGATCGGCACCGGTATACCCGCGACGTGCCCGCTGCCCAGCCACAGGAAGCCCGGCGAAGGTGCGGCGTCCAGCGGCATTCCACCGGACAGCAGCGACGCCAGTCCATGCAGCACCAGCAACATGCCCAGGGTCACCAGAAACGCCGGAAGCTTCAGGTACGCGATCAGTAAACCGTTGCATAAGCCGACCAGCACCGCGACACAGATACCGCCGGTAAATGCCAGTGCTACACCCAGCTCGGGCGCCAGTATCACGGTCACAACGCTGAGCAGCGCGACCGCCGAGCCCATTGAGAAATCGATTCCGCCGACGATCAGGATCCCGGTTTGCCCGCAGGCCGCAATCAGCAGAATCGAGCCGACACGCAATACGTTCTGCAAGTTGTCCACGGACAGGAATCTCGGCACGAACAATACACACAAGAAAAACACCAGCAGCGGCACGGCAATCACACCGATCCGCGAGCCCAGCGCAATCGCCGGATGCTGTTTGATCAATGTCGTCATCAGCACGCTCCCGCCATCATTGAAAGGACTGCATCGGTTTGCGCGTCGGCCATCATCCGGCCCGCGACCTGATGGGAAGCGACCACCAGCAACTGATGACACAAGGTGTTCACCTCCAGCAGATCGGACGACACCACGATGATCGCGATGCCGCGACAGGCCAGTGCACGAAGCGCTTGATGAATGCTTTCGCGGGCCCCCACATCCACCCCTCGGGTCGGCTCCAACACCACCAGCACCTGCAGGTTCGGTAGCACCAGGTTGCGCAAGAACAGCAGCTTTTGTTGATTACCACCGCTGTAATACGCCGCGTCCAGATCCAGTCGTGGCGGGTTGAGATTGAATTGAGCGATCAAGGCATCGAATGGACCGGCCTCCTCGCGCAAGCGCAGGACGCCCCAGCTCGAAAAACCACGCAAGACCGATGCCGAGGCGTTTTGCAGCGCGGACAAGCCGAGGAACAAACCATCGGCATGTCGATCCGAGGGCACATAGCCGATACCGGCGCGCATTGCCGACTGGCGATCATTGACCACCTCGGACGTTGCATTGAGCGAGACCGTCCCGCCGTGGCCACTGGCCGCACCTGCCAGCACCTCGCCCAGACGCAGGGCGCCAGAACCGGCGACACCGACGATGCCGAGCACTTCACCCTGGTGCACGCAAAGCGATAGCGGTTGCGCCGTGGGTGTCAGCCGGATGTCCCTGGCCTCAAGCACCACCTCACCTCGGGTACTCACGCACAACGCTTGCGGCTCGAAGGTTTGCCCGAGCATGTGCTGGACGATCTGCGCCGCAGAAATATCGTCACGGGCAGCGGCATTCACTACTGTCAGACCGTCACGCAGAATGGTCACGGCGTCCGCCATGCGCTTGATATCGTCGATCTTGTGCGAGATGTAGAGAATCGCCGTGCGTTTGGCGCACAGCACCTGCAACGCCTGGTGCAGGCGATTGGCTTCCCTGGCGCCCAGGGCAGCGGTCGGCTCGTCGAGAATCAGCACCGAACAGCGTCGGCCCACGCCACGGGCGATTTCCAGCAACTGCCGCTCGCCCAGCGACAGCTCATCGACCAGGCTGTCCAGCGATACATCCAGGCCGACCAGGCTCAGCACTTCAGTCGCTTGCTGGCGATCCAGGCAGTTGTTCCGGGCCCACGAACGTTGCGCGCTACCCAGGCCAAAGGCACTCAGGTTTTCAAGCACGGTCAATCGGGTGAACAAGGTGGAGTGCTGATAAACCGGAACCACGCCCTGTTTCAATGCATCACGCACCGAACCGAAGACCACCGGTTGCCCGTCCAGCACCAGTGCCCCGCTATCCGGGCGAATGGCACCGACCAGGATTTTGACGAATGTCGATTTCCCTGCGCCGTTCTCCCCCATCAATGCGTGAATCTGCCCTGCTTTCAACACCAGGTTCGCATCGCGCAGAGCGCAGGTGGTGCCGTAGTGTTTGGAAATTCCTGACGCCTGAAAAATGGTTTTCATTGTAATTAGGCTCTTCCAACTCTGGGTTTGCACGCCCCAGCCGACATTGGGCGCCGGCTGATGGGGTGATCGTAGGGCCGACCTGCGAGGCCTGACAAACAACTTGTTGGACCCCTATGCATGAGCCAGAATCATGCATAAACCTTTCCCAGGTGGTGCCCTCATGTTGCCTCAGTTGCCCCCGCTCGCTGCGCTCAAAGTGTTCGAAGTCGCCGCCCGTCATCTGTCTTTCACCGACGCCGGCAAGGAGCTGTTCATTACCCAAAGCGCCGTCAGTCGCCAGATCCGCGCCCTGGAATCCTTCCTGGGCTGCAAGCTGTTCGTGCGCATGACGCGGCGCATTAAGCTGACGGATACCGGCAGCCAATACATGCAGAGCATTCAGGCTGCGTTTCAGGCCATCGCCAAAGCCACTGTCAAAGTGAGGAACAGCAAGGACCCGCAGATAGTGACGGTCAACGTGCTGCCGACGCTCGCCACACTCTGGCTGATGCCACGCCTGGGCAAGTTCACCCAGGCTTATCCGGACATTGAGCTACGCTTGATCACCTCGATCCATCCGGTGGATTTTCATTCAGGCACCGTCGACGTCGCCCTACGGGTCGGGCGGCTGCCGGGCAAGGTCTATCAGAAGAAACAGCCGCGCATAGAAATGGAGATGGTCGACAATTGGGCCGGCGTCAGGGCTGAGCCGTTGTTTGCCGACGTGCTGGTGCCGGTCATTGCCCGCCGCCTACTGTCCCAAGGCGCACCGCTGGAGACGCCGAAGGATCTGCTGCATTACCGGCTGATAAATACCTCAAGCCGCAAGCATGCCTGGCCTGACTGGCTTGGCCAGCACAAGCTCAACTACGAAAAATTCAAGGATACGGCGGATTTCGGGCACTTCTTTATTGCGTTGCAGGCGGCACGCGATTGCAAGGGCGTGGCAATCGTGCCACTGGTGCTGCTCCAGCAATGCGATTTTCGCCATGAGCTGCTGTGCCCTTTCGAGCCTGGGCTTGAGAGTGCCGGGGAGTATTACCTGCTGACCGGCAAAGACGCGGCGGAGGACCGCTCCCTGAGATTGTTCTGCAAATGGGTACAGAGCGAGGCGGCGCAGATTCGTGACTTGGCGAGCAAGTTCATTCATGAAACCAAGTGAATTCCACCATGCATGCCCCCAGCTCATGCCTGCGTGCAATCAAATCGTTTGTCAGCGCATGAGCACTTGCCGATGATCGGCTGCTGTGCCGCAATCTCTGATGACAGGGCTGCTCGGCAGGGCCATGCCAAGACATCAAAAGAAAAACTCGATGCGTGTTGCAACCTTCGTTATCGTACTAACTGGAATGCTGACCACCATGACTACTCAAGCCAGTGACACAATTGTTCGTCACCTAAACCCCGCCAGTGCCAGCGAGCCTTGGGCTCGGGAGTTCGCCGAAGCCATCGAGGTCCCTGCCAATGCCAGGCAGATTGTCCTCAGCGGGGTCGGGCCCGAGCTTGCCGATCCGAGCACCGCAGCCGGCTCGATCAAGGCTTACGGCGACACCAAGGCGCAAACCCTGAGTGTCATCAAGCAGATTGAGGCCACACTGAAGCGTCACGGTTATACTTTGGGTGACGTGGTGAGCATGCAAGCGCTTGTCGTCGGCGATCCGGCGTTGAATGGAGTGGCCGACTTCGAGGGGGTTTCCGAGGTTTACAACCAGTACTTCGGAACGCAGGCCCAGCCTAACGTGCCTACGCGTACCCGTGCTCAAGTCATACGCCTGGTACCGCCGGGCTGGTTGGTGGAAATCACTGTTACAGCCATCAAGTCGCAATAACACCACGCCTGAACGTGCTGGCCTGACGAACACTAGGCCAGCACGCGCGTCATCATGACGGATCCACGCTTCTTTAAGGCTGATTTGCGAGCAACTACCCAGGGACAAAAGCCTTATGCATGCCCGCCCAGTAGTCACGGAAAGCCAGATTTTTCCGCCGCTGGTCGTCACATTGGGCGCCGAGGCCGTCACTATCACCGAGCGTGTAGTCATTACCTGTGGCGAGCGTGTCGAACGGCCATTTCTGAGAGTGCCATAGCGAGCTTCTGAACAGGGTGAGTCATAGTTATCGTTAAACCAAAAGGGTCATTGTGTAGTGGTCAACTGATCCCGGACACTGAATTGAGCTTTTCCTCGGCAACGGCAGGCGCCAAGCCCTCGTTGAACTGATGTGGTCGTCGCCAGTTGTACCGCTCCATCAGAAAACGACTGATATCTT
>NZ_JAAOCA010000090.1 GCF_014694385.1 Pseudomonas typographi
TTTCGCCGCGGTCTTCATAAGTCCGCAGCGGCTTGATCGTCACGTCAGTCATAGGCACCTCAGCGGGCCGGAAACCCGGCCCTTAGATGGGTTACTCGGTCGCGGTCAGAGAGCCGGTCACGAAGGCCTCAGGGCGGTAGATGGCGAATGCCAGACGCTCTTCCGCGCGAATGGTGACCATGTTGTTCTCAAAGTCCTTGTCGTTCTCGGTGGAAATCAGGACCTCGATTTCCATGCGGTCATAAATCTGCGCACCAAGCTGGAAGGCGCCCACCAAGAAGTCGTCCTGGGTAATCGCCTGGGTGGACACCACAGGGCGCCTCCACAGGCGCGGCGTGGTGCCGTCCTGCGGCTGGCCGATGATGTAGCGTCCCTGGCTGTCCTTGATCAGTTCGATAGCCGCCCAGTCGATGGGGTTGATGACGATACCGTCGGACGGGAATTCGGCCAGTTCGGCCTGCAACAGAGCCAAGCGCAACCGGTCGATACGCTGTTCACCGGTAACGACAAGCCCCCCGGGCGCGGCGTAGGCTTCTGCGAGGGTGACCAGCCCCTGAAGATTGGCACCGGTGCCATTGCCGTAGAGCAACTGGGATTCTTCAGCGATCAGCAGGCCGTAACGGGCCCGGCCGTCGATGTAGCTCTGCAGCGCAGAGGCATCGTCCAGGATCTGCCGCGATGCCTTGAACAGGTGGGCAATGGTGCGCACCGGTGCGTTTACCAATTCGGTGGTGAGGTCGGAATACGGCTTGGCCGCCGTTTCTGCCACCGGCGCAGCGCTGTTCGTGAAGCCGGTTTCCCGGACGTACTCGACGGCATTGCTTTCGGTCGTGCCGGGCGCCACTAGGTCACGAATCGTCAGGCGACGCTGAGGCAACGCAACGATCCCAGGAAGACGCTCGGGCGCTACCAGGCCGGCGCCAGACGTGGTAGTGATCGCGGCGCGCGGCACAGACACTCGGCGCGAGCCACGGAACGACGCGTTAACCCCCTGCATTTCTTCGCTGCCAACTACCAGTTGGCCAACAGATTGGGGTTTTTCCTCCCGATTTTGATCATTGCTGGCATTGAGCAGCTTTTGTTCAGCCTCAAGCATGCGCGCCTGAAGCTCGCCCTGCTTGGTGAGCAGCTCATCGACCTTCGCACGGGTCTCTGCCTGCATCTCACCGGCGGCCTTGATTTCTTTCTGCGCCGACTCAGCCTGCGCTTTGATTTGGTCGCCAATGCCCTTGAGGCTGGCGTTGAGTTCTTTGACTTGGGCTTCGAAGTCCATGGTCACTGTCCTTTCAGGGAATTCAGGAGGGAGGTTGCCGC
>NZ_JAAOCA010000091.1 GCF_014694385.1 Pseudomonas typographi
TCGTCACTGGCGGCGCTGGTTTCATCGGTTCGGCACTGATACGGCATTTGATCGCCAATACCGAACATGAAGTACTCAACCTCGACAAGCTCACCTACGCGGGCAACCTCGAATCGCTGCAGCCGATCGCGGCCAACAGCCGCTACGAATTCGTGCAGGCCGACATCGCCGACCAAGCCGGCGTAAACGCCGTGTTCGCGCGCTTCGCCCCCGACGCGGTGATGCACCTGGCCGCCGAATCGCACGTGGACCGCTCCATCGACGGCCCCGGCGATTTCATCCACACCAACGTGGTGGGCACCTACGCCCTACTGGAGGCGGCGCGCGGTTACTGGAGCGGGCTGCCCACTCCGCGGCGCGAGGCTTTTCGCTTTCACCATATTTCTACCGACGAGGTCTATGGCGACCTGCACGGCGTGGATGACCTGTTCACCGAAACCACGCCCTATGCACCCAGTTCGCCCTATTCGGCGAGCAAGGCCGCGTCAGACCACCTGGTCCGTGCCTGGCACCGCACCTATGGCTTGCCGGTGGTGGTCACCAACTGCTCGAACAATTACGGTCCCTACCACTTTCCGGAAAAACTCATCCCGCTGGTGATCCTCAATGCCCTGGAGGGCAAGCCATTGCCGGTGTATGGCGACGGCAAGCAGGTACGGGACTGGCTGTTCGTCGAGGACCACGCCCGCGCGCTGGTGGAGGTGGTCACCCGCGGCCAGGTGGGCGAAACCTACAACATCGGCGGCCACAATGAGCAACAGAACATCGACGTGGTGCGCGGCATCTGCGCGCTGCTCGAAGAGCTGGCGCCCAACCGCCCGGCCGGCGTGGCCCATTACGCCGACCTGATCACCTTCGTTAAAGACCGCCCCGGCCATGACCAGCGTTACGCCATCGACGCCAGCAAAATCAAGCACAGCCTGGGCTGGGTGCCGGCGGAAACCTTCGAAACCGGCCTGCGCAAAACCGTGCAGTGGTACCTGGCCAACCGCGAGTGGTGCCAACACGTTCAGGACGGCAGCTACCAGCGCGAACGCCTGGGCAACACCGACCCTAAGGATTTGATCGCATGAAAGGCATCGTACTGGCCGGCGGTTCCGGCACCCGGCTGCACCCCATCACCCTCGGCCTCTCCAAGCAGTTGCTGCCGGTTTATGACAAGCCGATGATCTACTACCCGATCTCGGTGCTGATGCTGGCGGGCATCCGTGAGATTTTAGTGATTTCCACCCC
>NZ_JAAOCA010000092.1 GCF_014694385.1 Pseudomonas typographi
TTCGAGCATTACAACGAGCAGCATCCGCACAGCGCTTTGAAATATCGGTCGCCGAGAGAGTTTAGGCGCTTGGCAGCAGCATCAATTTAACGGGGAGTTGGTGTCCGGTTTGGTAGGGGCAAGTCCACTTGCGGCTGTTTAGGCGGCAGATTCTCGAAGTCTTAGGTGCTTCACCGGGCACGGCGAATATAGCTGGTTCGTACTCATCGCCCCAGCGGAAATTGGCTTGGCGGTCTTTGATCCGCCTTAGCGTTTTTTCAGAGATCATTGCTGTCCATACCCATGCCACTTGGTTCGTCCAAAGGTGGCCAAGCTGAGTACATGCATACGAAGGACATATGCATACCACCAGATGCTCGGAGGGCATCCGGATTACGTTTTTTAGGGACGAGGGGAACCGGCAGGACTTGACGTCCCGCACATGCGGATAGACAATAGCTGTGTCAGGGCTGCAATCTTGACACAGGGGCTTGGGGTAAAACTCAGGCCTTTGTCTATTCTGGCTCCCAGAAATCTAACCAGAATCCTTCATACTTTCTCCTCACTATCCAAAATAAGATTTTCTAATATCAATTCGCTACTTGCTGAAGTCGCTAGGAAGGTTTGGGAATTAAGCTTACGCCTCTATCCACCTTTTCTTAGATCGATTCGCACTTAGGACTATAGCGATAGCTGTGCATGGTACCGCTATGAAACCGGCATTGACAACCATAAAAAATCTTCGTGAAGCGTACACAGGATTCCGGTCCCCTTCGTATCTGGTTGATATACCCAAACATACCTCCCATCCATGTGTGCAAAAGGTTTCAACTAACTTTCATTGGATCGCCAAAAGTTATCCACAGTGTCCTTGTCTTCCGTGATAGCTAGCTTAGCGGTTAGTCAAAAAAAAACTATCCACAAATCTCACAGCGCTAAAATCAGTTATCCACAGCACTTTTTATTGCTTCCTCGAGTATGACTCGATTGGAAATCTGCGTATGGACGTCACTTCGTTGGGTGCTCACCCCGCTTGGTTGTAAGCGTACGGGGAATACGCCTTGCGCAGGTCAGCCCGGCATCCACTGATGTGGCAGGAGTTGCTCGATCTCACTAGCCTTCTGCGTCGGCAACCGCATCAGCACATCCTTGAGATACGCGTACGG
>NZ_JAAOCA010000093.1 GCF_014694385.1 Pseudomonas typographi
TCAGCCAATGCATCGGCCTTCTCCTTGGTTCGTTTGGTATCGAGGTCGGCCAGCGCCTGTTCGGCCTGCTGCTGCTTCTCCAGCGCGGTGCGGGATTGTGCGGCGGCGGCGTTGGCGATGGTAGTGAGGTCGGACTGATGCGCGGCATCCTGGGCGGCGAGCTTCGCCTTGTAGGCATTGGCCTGCCAGAGCCACGCCGCGGCGAAGCCCAGGGCGCAGGCCAGCAGCAGCGCGCCGCCATAGCCCAGCCACTTCAACTGGGTTTCGGTCATGCCAGCACCTTCAGCGATTGGTCATAGAGCGCCAGGCGGTCATCCTGGCCGTTCAGCCCGCCGTTTATGCGCCGGGTAATGGCCTCGAAGTCGCCGGCATCGGCCAGTTCGTTGAGGCGGTGAGTCGACCAGTACCAGCCGGCGGACATGGCGGCCCAGATCGGCTGCTCGAGCAACTGCGGCTGGTTCAGCAAGCGGTCATCGCGGAACAGGGCCAGGCTGCAGGCCAGGTAGTTGGATCGGCCAGTAATCTGGATCAGGCCCCTGCCCCGGTACATTTGCCCATCGCCATCCGCCTCTGGCGTATTACCCAGGCGCTTGGCCAGGGCGCCGGTGTCGTACTTCGACAGGTACGCATCACCACCCAACTCCCTCACGTACCGAAGCTGGCCCGACTCATGGCCGACCTGGGCGAGGAACGCGCCGACGCGCTGAGGTGTGTTGATGCCGTAGTAGGCCATGGTCGAATTAAGGGGCGCCACGAACTCGGCGGCCCGGGCCCCGGCCTTGGGCATGATCTGGAGCAACTGCTCTTCGGTGATCTGCATGGTTTTCTCCAGGCAAAAAAAATCCCGCTCGATGGCGGGTTTCGGTGTTGCGAGGTGGTGTCAGGCGGTGCCGTAGTGGCTTGCGCCGCCCAGGCGCACACCGGCGTAGAAGATCCATGCGCGCCACCGGGCGGTGCCGTCGCCGGTTGTGAGGGCGCGGTAGAAGATGGCGTCGCACTCGGCCCGGGTGAATGCGCCTTGGCCATAAAGCTGGTCGTGCAGAATCGCCGGGCGCATGCCGTAGCCGGCGCAGATGCCATACAGCGCCAGAGCGCCCACGGCGATGATCCAGAGCAGCGGCGCCAGCCAGGAG
>NZ_JAAOCA010000094.1 GCF_014694385.1 Pseudomonas typographi
CCAAGCCGATGGCGAATGGGTGCACCTGGTCTACGTGCTGAGCGAGGGCGCGGTCGATGGCCTTGAAGACATCATGCTCGGCGAAGAGTCGATCAGTACCTATGGCGCCTATGCGACCTATGAGCTGGTGGTCAACCCGACCACGGTCAACGCCTTTCTGAAGGCCAATTGCAAGGACTGGAAGGACAGCCAGATTGGCACCGGGCTGTCATTCGTGCGCCTGTCGTTGTGCTACAACGCCGAGAAATTCCCGTCGGGCATTCCTGATGCTCGTTTCATCGTGCGCGGCCGGAACGATATCTACGACCCACGCACCGGCGCCGCCGGCTACACCAGCAACACCGCGCTGCACATCCTCTGGTACCTGCGCACCCGCTGCGGCATTCCCGACGATGAGATCGTGATGTCCACCTTCGCCAGCGCCGCGAATGTGTGCGACGAGACCGTGACGAATGCCGACGGCTCCGTGAGCCCGCGCTATGCCACGTCTTGCGTGATCGGCGCTGACGAGCAGCGCACCCAGGTGCTGCAAAAGCTCGAGGCCTCTTGCGCGGGCAAGCTGATCCGCGTCGGTGGGCGCTGGATGCTGCAAGCGGGCGCCTACTATGGCCCATATGACTTCGAGATTACCGAAGACATGGTGGTGGGCACCGTCACGGGCGGCACCGAACCAAGCAACGACGCTGCCATCAACACCGTGCGCGGGACGTTCACCGATCCGTCGCAGTCCTGGGCGGATACGGATTACCCCGAAGTCGTGATTGATGAGTGGGTAACCGAAGACGGCGGGGAGGCGGCAGAAACCCTCAGCTACTCCTACGTGACCGATCCGTACCAGGCGCAGCGGCTGGCCAACATCGAGCTTCGCCGCCGGCGCGCGGGCGGGGCCATCAGCTTCTCCATGAACTTCCTTGGCTACAACTGCCGCCCCGGGCGCGTGGTCTGGCTTAACCTGGCCTCGCTGAATATCCAGGGGGAGTTCATCGTCACCGACTGGACGATGGGCGTCACGGAAGGATGCACCATCACGCTGGCGCAGTACGACCCGGCCATCTACGACGATGCCGTGGGCCAGCCCTACAATCCCATCGGCTTCATCAGCCTCCCCGCCGGCGGCCTGGG
>NZ_JAAOCA010000095.1 GCF_014694385.1 Pseudomonas typographi
GGGGGGCTGGGTGGCCATCGGCGGCATTCCAGCCGCCGAACCCTTCGCTGTAGCGCAATTGCGCATTGAAGTTGGCCGCGCCGGCCCAGAGCAGGTCCAACTCAAGGTCGGCACTGCCGTAGCGGGGGCTTTGTAGCGGGAGGCGGCGGCCGCCGATATAGGTATCGATGTGTTTGTGATTCAGGCGCGCCGTGGCGGTGACGATGGCCCGTTGCGAGCGGTATAACTCGCGCGCCAGGCTCATGGCCTTCAGCCCGCCGCCGCCTGCGGCCGAACGCCGCTGGCGCAGGCGTTCGATGTCGCTTCGGTAGCGGTAGCCACTCAGGCCCACCGTAAGCTGCCATGGCCCACGTGGCACTTGGTAATGCAGCGCCGCATTGCGGTAGAAGCGCCGGCCACGGGCCACGCTGTGGCCCCATCCCAACACCACCCGGTCGTTCCAGCCCAACGGGCTTTCTCGTTGGTAATGGGCCGTCAGCCGTTCGCGGGCGGCGGGGTCCGCGCCGTCGTTGGTGACCTGAAGCGTCGCCCATGAGCGCGGCGGGTAGCTCAATGGCCGCAGCACCACCCGTGACCCGCCAGCCTGTTGGCCGGGGCGTATATCACCGGCCAGGTCGAATACCCGCAAGCGGTTGAGTTGGTCCAGGCCACGCTCCAGGGTGGGCAGGTGCAGGGGCTGGCCGATCATCTCGCCGAAGGCATTCTCCAGCGACAGCGGCAGGGCGGGGTCTGTAATCTCGAGGGCTTCTACCTGCCCCTCCAGCAATGCCACCTGCAGCGCGCCGTCATCGGCGGGTTGAGGCAAGATGTATGGCCGGGCGGTAATGTACCCGGCCTGCACATAGGCGGCAGTCAAGGCGCCGAGCAGCCGGTTGATCGCACGGGCATCCATGCACGGGGCCAGATGCGGCTCGGCCACCTGTTGCAGTGGTTTATCCGAGAGCAAGCGGTTGCCATGCAGGCGTAGCCCTTTTACGCGCCGGCAGGCGGTATCTTCGGATTGCGCGGGCGGCGGCGTGGCGGGGGCGGGCGGCTGGAGCAGTTGCCGTTGGCGGCGTTCTCGCTCTTGGCGTTCGCGC
>NZ_JAAOCA010000096.1 GCF_014694385.1 Pseudomonas typographi
AAGATATCAGTCGTTTTCTGATGGAGCGGTACAACTGGCGACGACCACATCAGTTCAACGAGGGCTTGGCGCCTGCCGTTGCCGAGGAAAAGCTCAATTCAGTGTCCGGGATCAGTTGACCACTACATACCTATCGCGAAAATACAAAGCGTGGCTGGCAGTTTTTCTCCTATTGCTGATTTTTTTTGCCCCTTGGGTATGGCTCTATTACTACTCCAGACCCAGAAGAAAACAGCCGGCGGCGCAGCCATCACCGCCAATACATTTAACCTCGAAGTCACTACCAACTCCTGAACCCTCAGGCAGTAGCTGGGCTGCGTTAGGTCTATGCCCAAACTGTGGCAGTCAGATGGTTCAGCGTGTTGCCCGGCGCGGAAAGCACAAAGGGAGTTCGTTTTACGGCTGCTCGAAGTATCCTAGATGCACAGGCATACGACAGACCTTGCCAACATCTATTGGTCAGGATTCGCACCAGCCGAGCGCTTAGCTATAGTTGCATTCCTGCTTTCGAATATTGTTGAGCCTCGGCGGCATACGCGGCGGCCGCCTCCTGCTGCTCCCTGCCAATAGCGTCTATGGCATCCCGCGATTCCGGGTCGAGATTGTCAAGCAGCTGCTTTACGTTGGCTTCGTCTGCGGCCAGTGCTGCGCGGGCTTCCTCGATGTCGTCAATGGCTTCGGGGATTTCGTCAACTCGGCGGCTTTCGGCAAAGCCGATGGGATCTAGGCGCCGGGCCTGCTGCTGGCGCAAAGCATCCATGGCAGCCGGCGCCCTCATCGGATCAGTCAGGTCGAACAGATTGTGCGCGCCGACATCTCGACCGCTGACCGACTGAGCCACGGCGGTGCGCAGAGCATCTTGTCGGATGTACCAGGGTGCCGCACTTGCGCGAGCACGGGCCGTATGCGAACCTAAATTTTCAGCTGCTCGGGCGAACGCTGGAAAATCTGCTGCTGCCACGTGAGGCGATTCATTGCCAATAGAATGAGGGAAGTGCAGTCCCTCCGCCTGAGTCAGCACCCTGCCCTCCCTAAGTAATGGCGCGTTTGGCCAAAACATGCCCGTG
>NZ_JAAOCA010000097.1 GCF_014694385.1 Pseudomonas typographi
GGTGTTGAGCAATGCCGAAACCTATAAAGCCCAAGTGTTCAAGATACTCGACCCCGCCAAGACGGAGGTCGCCTTCAACTCCACGTGGATGGACCAGATGGGCCCGGCGGACTTCATTCGCCTGACGTCCCAGTACACGGTGGCGCGCATGCTCGAGCGCGATGACTTCCAGAAGCGTTACAGCAGTAATCAGCCGATCGCTATTCACGAATTCCTTTACCCGCTGGTACAGGGTTATGACTCCGTGGCACTCAAGGCAGACGTCGAGCTGGGCGGCACCGACCAGAAATTCAACCTGCTGATGGGGCGCGAGCTGCAGCGTGCCTATGGTCAGCCAGCGCAGAACATCCTCACCATGCCATTGCTCGAGGGGCTGGATGGCGTTAAGAAAATGTCCAAGTCGCTGGGCAACTATGTAGGCATCCAGGAAGCACCCGGGGTGATGTTCAACAAGCTGGTATCGATGCCCGACAGTTTGATGTGGCGTTATTTCGAGTTGCTCAGCTTCCGCTCGCTTGAGGAAATCGACGCGCTGAAGGCCGATGTCGTTGCCGGTGCCAACCCGCGAGACATCAAGATTCTGTTGGCCGAGGAAATCATCGAGCGTTTCCATGGTAAGGAGGCCGCCGAGTCGGCCCATCGCGCAGCCGGCAATCGTATGAAAGACGGCGAGTTGCCTGAAGACTTACCTGAGGTGGATATCACCGCTGCGGCCGCGCTGCCGATCAGCGCCGTGCTCAATAAGGCCGGGCTGGTCAAAAACTCCGCCGCGGCGCGCGACCTGCTGGCGGCAGGCGGTGTGAAAGTGGACGGCGAAGTGGTCGATCGCGACTTCGTTATCCAGTTGGGCGGGGTGCACGTGGTGCAGGCCGGTAAAAAGGCTTTTGCGCGTGTATCGCTAAAGGCTGAATGATTTTGGTAAAAGCTCCTTGACGCTAAGTTCCAACCCCCTATAATGCGCACCACTTCCAGCGACAACGGAACACGAAACACTTTGTTTATCAAGGGGTTAGGGTTTTCGGAATGCGGGAAGTGGTTTCAGTCCCCGGATTGAATGCGGTGAAAA
>NZ_JAAOCA010000098.1 GCF_014694385.1 Pseudomonas typographi
TCGAACAGCTTCTGTCCTATTAGTGCCTCATCGGCAATATCGCTTTTTCCCTCGATGGAATACAACGCCACGACGTTGATTAATGGTCGTATAGCGTCCACGGCACTGAACATCCCACTTATGGCGTACTGGATTGATAGCAGTGTGCGTGAACTGAAAGGAGAGGAAAGCTCCTTGTCCACCAAAATCCTCGCTCTTGCCAACGCACGTTTAGTGGTAAAAACTTCCCCTTCCGCATCAAAATCAGTAGTAGCAAGAGCATCAGCCATTTCAGCTATTGCTTTATCGGTTGAAAGCCGATAAGCCAGAAGGCGCTTTGCAGGCTCCGAGTTGGGAGAATAGTCCCCTCCAAGCATGGTGTTCGTAGGGCCCCGCTCCGCTGAAATCGCATTGGCCGCCAGCAATACAACTTGGTATAGATGAAGATTTTCGTAATTCCGTTTTGCCAACCTATATTCGTTTTCAATAAAAATTATCAATAAGAAAGCCATTAAAAAAGCAAGCGCCAGTAAAACTAAACAGCCCGCCGTTAGTTTCCCCTGAAGGCTGTAGCGGCTACAAAAGCCGCGGGCTACGACAAATTCCATTTTGGCTGCCGTTATTGATCATGCTGAGGACTCTCAGGCTACGACACCAAGTGGCCATCATCAATCTTTATCCGACATTCGGCTTGCAGGGGGCGCCCTGGTGACGCGCTTTGCAAGCAATTCAAAACTTGCTAGAACGGCGCCATATGGCTCCCTAGAGCTTGTGCACTTTGGTTTTGAGCATATGATTGGGAACTGGCCAAGGGGAACACATGATCGGAAAGCAGTGGCTGGCTAAGTGGGCCTTGGGAGAAAAAGGCGTGACGTGTCGACACTGCGGCGCAATCCAGCTTTTGACGGATGCGCGGCGCCCTTTCGAGCACCGGGAGAGATGTGAGCAAGTCAAGCCCGCTGCGGAATTTCCGTGGCGAGATCTGAAGGCGGTATTGCGGGGAATACAGCGAGGCTAATGACAACTCGTTCGGACGTAATCCTGTAGCGCTCTCAAGGCTGCTTG
>NZ_JAAOCA010000099.1 GCF_014694385.1 Pseudomonas typographi
CGACTCGGTGTGCCTGGTGCTGGGCGACAACATCTTCCATGGCCAGCACTTCTCCGAACAGCTCAAGCGCGCGTTGTCGCGGCCCACGGGCGCCACTGTGTTCGGCTACCTGGTCAAAGACCCGGAGCGCTTCGGCGTGGTGGAATTCGACGAGCAGGGCAAGGCCTTGTCGATCGAAGAAAAACCGAAAGCCCCGAAATCCAGCTACGCAGTGACCGGCCTGTACTTCTACGACAACGACGTGGTGCAGATCGCCAAGAACGTGAAGCCGTCGCCGCGCGGCGAGCTGGAAATCACCGACGTGAACAATGCCTACCTGGCCCGTGGCGACCTGCACGTCGAGCGGCTGGGCCGCGGCTTCGCCTGGCTCGATACCGGCACCCACGACAGCCTGCTGGAAGCTTCGCAGTACGTGCAAACCGTGGAACACCGCCAAGGCCTGAAGGTCGCATGCCCGGAGGAAATCGCCTACCAGCAGGGCTGGATCGACGAAACCCAGCTGCTGGTACGGGCCGAAGCGTTCGGCAAAACCGGCTATGGCCAATACCTATTCCGCTTGGCAAGAGATAACCAATGAAAGCGACGCGCACGGCCATCGCCGACGTAATGCTCATCGAGCCCCGTGTATTCGGCGACGAACGAGGGTTCTTCTTCGAAAGCTTCAACGAGAAGCTGTTCCAGGAAGCCACGGGCGTTGCCCTGCCGTTCGTTCAAGACAACCACTCCCGTTCGCAGAAAGGGGTATTGCGCGGCCTGCATTACCAAATCCAAAACGCCCAGGGCAAGTTGGTGCGGGTCGTGGCGGGCGAGGTGATCGACGTGGCGGTAGACATCCGCCAAAGCTCGCCCAGCTTTGGCCAGTGGGTCAGCGCCCGGCTTACGGCCAGTAACCACCAGCAGCTATGGATACCGCCGGGCTTCGCCCATGGTTTCGTGGTGCTCAGCGATTACGCCGAGTTTTTGTACAAAACCACCGATTACTACAACCCCGCTGCCGAGCGCTGCATCGCCTGGGACGACCC
>NZ_JAAOCA010000009.1 GCF_014694385.1 Pseudomonas typographi
GGCGGGTGGGTGGCGCACGCATACTGCTGTTACTCCTGAATTGTTATAGGCTGGCCTCCATCTCGTGATAGTCGGGTGGCGCGTCGTTGAGTGACGCGGCCATGAATATAAGGCAGCGCGGTGCGCCTACGAACTGAGATTAACTGCAATACAAAGCCGCCAAGCGTCTAAGCGATGGCATTGCAATCGGGTGTGTTTTCGGCGCGCAGGTGGGCGTGGTTGGCGGGCTTCTGCAGCGCCCGAGCCTGAGCACATCAATGGTGTTCGGAACTGCAGTGGCAATTCACCGGGAAGCCCAAGCCTAGGTTGCCGCGTAACGTGTCGGCCTCGTATTCGCGGCGTACCAGCCCGCGGTCCTGAAGAATCGGCACCACCTGATCGACGAATTCGCGCAGCCCTAAGGGCTGCAGGTAGCTGTGCAAGATGTAGCCATCGACGACCTGGTCCTCGAACAATGCTTGCAAACGATCAGCCACCTGCTCGGCGGTGCCCACGAACTGCAACCCCGGGCTGGCGGCACGCAGCGCCAGTTGGCGCAAGGTCAACTGCTGTTCGCGGGCGATGCGCAAGTAGTGCTCGGCAGTGGATTTGAAGCTGTCTTTGCCTATATCGCCCAGTTCGGGCAACGGTTCGTCCAGGGCAAACTGGGAGAAGTCAAAGAAGCTGAAATAGCGACTCAGGTACTTCACGGCAATATCGATATCCAGTAATTCACTGACTTCCCGGTGCTTGCGCAGTGCGTCTTCTTCGGTGGCACCGACCACCGGCGTGATCGACGGGAAAATCAGGATATCGCCCGCCGAGCGGCCATGGGCGACGGCGCGGCGTTTGATGTCCTGGTAGTACGCTTTGGCCTGTACCGGGTCCTCGACGCTGCCAGAGAACACCGCATCGGCTTGGCGCGCGGCCAGTTCACGGCCTGCTTCCGAGGCGCCAGCCTGGAATAGAACGGGGCGCCCCTGAGGGGAGCGCTCGATGTTCAATGGGCCTTGCACCGAGAAAAACTCGCCCTTGTGGTTCAGCGTGTGCATTTTATTCAGGTCGGCGTAGTGGCCGCTT
Source organism: Pseudomonas typographi (assembly GCF_014694385.1). Lineage (GTDB taxonomy): Bacteria > Pseudomonadota > Gammaproteobacteria > Pseudomonadales > Pseudomonadaceae > Aquipseudomonas > Aquipseudomonas typographi. The sequence goes on from NZ_JAAOCA010000009.1 coordinate 1,060, forward strand.
TGCTTGTCGCGTACGAATGCATCGTCCTCCCACGAGTCCCACAGCCCTTTGACTACCTGTATGTATTCGTCAGCGATGCGGTAGCGCAAAGCGTGGTCGTACAGTTTTTCACCGCCATGGTTGCGCGCGTGGCCCTCCAACGCACCGGTTACAGCATTCCAGGCGGCGCGGCCGCCACTGATCAGATCGAGCGATGCTAGCTGGCGGGCGGTGGTGAAAGGCTCGCTGAAGGAGGTCGTCATCGTCGCCGCCAGGCCCAGTCGCGAGGTAGCCGCTGCCACTGCGGCCAACGCAGTGATGGGCTCTAGCCGGCTAAGAAAGTAAGGCGTGGAGTCCTTAGTGATAAAGGTCGAATCGGCGATGAAGCCGAAGTCGAACTTGCCGGCTTCGGCGATCTGCGCAGCTTCGATAAACGTGGCAATGCTCGAGGCACTGTTGGGGGCGCTGGCAGGGTGGCGCCAGGCCTGGACATGCGCCCCCAGGCCGGAAAGAAAAGCCGCCAGGCGCATCTGGCGTTTGTCGGAACGTGCCATGTCGGTTACCTCATGCGTAACGCCGTTCAGAACAAGCCCCCGCGAACGGTGAACAGGCACTGGCGTTCGCGGTCGTGGTTTTTACAGGTGCATTCAGGCGCATTCAGGTGTAGCAGGCCATAGCCATCCAGCGGCCGCCGGTGATTCAGGGTACTGGCGCCCGCAGCGCCTGCTCGATCAACTGTGCCGCCCGGTCCACTTCATCTTCGGTGGTGAAGCGGCCCAAGCTCAGGCGAACGGTGCGCAGCGCTTCAGTCCGCCGCAAACCAAGCGCCAATAGCACGTGGGAGGGTTCGTTGCTGGCCGAATTGCACGCCGAAGTCGAAGACAGCGCGAGCTCATCGCTGAGGGAGAAATTCCGGCCGGCCGTGAGGCTCAGGGTGTGCGGCACATGCTCGGCTCGCTCACCATTGACCCGAATCGGCAGGCCTTCGAGGTTTTGCAATAGCCTCGTGCGCAGGGCCAGGATGCGCGCGTGCTCTTCGACCCGCAGTTGGCCGGCAAGGGAAAAAGCATGGCCCATGCCGACGATTTGGTGGGTTGCTAGGGTGCCGGAGCGCCAGCCTTGTTCATGGCCGCCGCCGTGGATTTGCGCGCGCAAACGGGGCTGCGCACGTGGGCCCACATACAGCGCGCCAATGCCTTTAGGGCCGTATGTTTTATGGGCGCTGAAGGACATCAGATCAACCGCTAACCGGGCCAGATCGATACTCACCTTTCCCGTCGCTTGTGCGGCATCTACATGAAACAGTGCGCCATGTTCCTGGACGATCTGGCCGATGGCGGCGATATCGGTCAGCGTACCCAGCTCGTTATTCGCTAGCATCAGTGACACCAGGAAGGTGCCCGGGCGCAATGAATCCTGTACCGCTTGCGCGGTGATCACGCCGTCACGGTCGGGCGCCAGATAGGTCACGGCAATACCTTGTTCTTGCAACTGCGCCAATGTATCGAGCACCGCCTTATGTTCCAGCGTGCTGCTGACGATATGGCCTTTCCCCAATTGGCACGCCTGGGCGGCCCCCTTCAAGGCGAGGTTGTTCGACTCGGTGGCGCCGGACGTCCAGATGATCTGCGTAGGTTGTGCGTTGACGAGGTCGGCAACCTGGCGCCGTGCTTGCTCGACACGGTTGCGCGCAGCTTGGCCAAATAGGTGGGAGCTGGAGGCTGGGTTACCGAACGTACCCTCGACCCCCAGGCACTCGACCATGGTGGCTATCACCCGGACGTCGACAGGGGTCGTGGCGGCGTAATCGAAATACAACGGCCGTTTTCCCAGGGCATCGGGCGCGCCTACCGGGGTAGGTGGGCACCAGGGAAGCGTAGACATAGCCAACCCTACACCTCGTCGAACAAAGCGGTGGAAAGGTAACGCTCGGCGAAACTGGGGATAACGACCACGATCATCTTGCCGCGGTTTTCCGGCCGTTTCGCGAGGGCCAGCGCAGCCGCCAGGGCCGCCCCGGAACTGATGCCAACCGGCACGCCTTCGACCCTTGCCACCTTTCGCGCCGTATCAAGGGCGTCGTCATCACTGATCGTGAGTATTTCGTCAATCACGTTCAGGTTGAGAATTTTTGACAGAAAGCCCGAGCCTATACCTTGGATCTTGTGCGGCCCGGCTTGGCCGCCCGACAACACGGCGCTGCCAGCGGGCTCCACGCCAACGATCTGTACGGATGGCTTATAGCTTTTGAGCACTTCGCCAACCCCGGTAATGGTGCCACCGGTGCCAATACCGGATACCACGATATCGACCTTGCCGGCGGTGTCCTGCCAGATTTCCTCGGCAGTGGTGGTTCGATGGATCTGTGGGTTGGCAGCATTCTCAAATTGTTGCAGCACGATCGAACCCGGAATGTCCCGGTTCAGCGCTTCAGCCCGTGCGATGGCACCGCCCATGCCTTTTTCAGGGGGCGTCAATTCCAGTGTGGCGCCCAGGAAGCGAAGCATCTTGCGCCGTTCTTCGGACATGCTGGCGGGCATGCACAAAATCAGTTGATAGCCCTTGGCGGCGGCAATGAACGCCAGTGCGATACCGGTGTTGCCAGAGGTCGGCTCTATGATCACCGAGCCAGGAATCAGCCGCCCGGCACGCTCGGCGTCTTCGATCAGGGCAATGCCCAAACGGTCCTTCACCGACGCCAGCGGGTTGAAGAACTCCAGTTTCCCCAGCAGTTGTGCTTCGGCGCCTGCGTGGGCTGCAAGTTTATTCAAGCGTACAAGCGGCGTGGCCCCGATGGTGTCGATGATGCTGTCGTAAATCCTGCCCCTAGGCACCGGCATACAAATCTCGCAAGTCAAGTAATGGATCCGCGTGCGGTGGCGCACGACGAGCTGCAGAAATTACCGTGGGCAGGCGCGGGAGGAGAAACGAAAAAATCAGCTTAGCTAAGACGCCGCGCGAGATTGCCCGGGTTTAAACGCCCGGGATAAATGCGTCAAAAGAAACTCGCTATAGGGGCGTCTCAGCTGAATCGCTCAGGGTGAGCGCTGTTTACAAGTCGTTGGGGCGGCGGCGAAGACAGCCAACATATTTATGCTATTAGGTAATAGCAAAATAACTATTTATAGCTTCCAGTGTGGTTGACGGAACTCTACTATTCGGGCGCGTTAGGCACTCCACCGCCAGGCACTCACCGAAGGTCTCCAGGAATGAATTTTCAACAGCTGAGAACCGTACGCGAAGCTATCCGCAAGGGATTCAACCTCACGGATGCGGCTAATGTGCTGTGTACGTCTCAGTCTGGGGTTTCACGGCAGATCCGGGAGCTGGAGGAAGAGCTCGGCGTTGAAATTTTCGAGCGGTATGGCAAGCGGTTGATCGGCCTGACCCCTCCGGGGCGTGACATCGCACAGATCATCGACAGGCTGTTGGTCGAACAGGAAAACCTGCGTGGCGCGGCGAGCGATCACTTTGGCTTGATTACCGGGCAGCTGGATATCGCCACCACCCATGCGGTAGCCCGGTATTTACTTCCACCGGTGCTGGCGGCGTTCAGTGCGCAGTATCCGCAGGTCAAGTTAGGCTTGCATCAGGCATCGCCGGCGCAGGTCGCGCAGATGGTGCGTGACGGCGTGGCCGACCTGGGGTTTGTCAACGAGCACCTGTATAGGCAATCGCCTTCAGACCTGGTCTTGTTTAAAGCCTTCTCCTGGTCACATTGCCTCATCGTGCCGGTAGGGCACCCGCTGTTGAAAGAACCGCAGTTAACGCTCGCACAAGTCGCCGCTTATCCCATCATCACCTACGACGAGTGCATGACGGGGCGGGCCCAGATTAACCAGGCGTTCTATGAGCATGGCCTTACGCCCAATGTGGTATTGACTGCATTGGATTCCGACATCATAAAGGCCTACGTTGAAGTAGGGCTGGGTATCGGCATTATCGCAGAAATGGCTTACAGCCCCGATCGTGATCAGGCCATCGCCTGTTTGAATCAAACGCGTCTGACGCTGCCCAACACCGCTTACCTGGCGTTGCGGCGCGGGGCCTTTATGCGGGGTTATGCGCTGTCGCTGATTCACAGCATTCTGCCTGATATTCCTGTGGCCAAACTCAAAAGAGCCATAGAGGTAGGGAACCACCACGCCGACCTGCAAGCGGTGTAATCACGCTGAACGTGAGGGTGAGCAATTCCATAAGCCTTCGTGATAAGAAGTCAGTATATGGATAGAAAATCCGCGGCGTAGGGGTGGATGCCTCTCTACGCCGCGCTTCCATGGTCGTGAATGTGCCGGCATACCCTCATGTCCAAACCGCCGAGGCGTCGTAACCGGCTGTGCTCTGCTCGGGCCTGGGCATTGTAAGTGACTGGTTGCTGTAAAGGCCGGCCACTCGCCAACTAACGACACTGCACCAGGTTCCCACCATGCAAGTAGCCATTTTCCTGTTCGACGGCGTGACCGCCCTGGATGCCGTCGGCTCCTATGAAGCACTCTTCCGGCTGCCACAGGTGCAGGTCAGTTTTTGTGCACTTACCATTTGGCGGAACCTATTCTGCAGAGCGGGTAACACGCAACGGTAAGTTGATCACGTCCGCAGGGGTGTCCGCGGGTACCGAGTTGGGGCTCAAACTCTGCGGGCTCATTGCCGGCGAGGCGCTTGGCGCTGCTGTCGAGTTGAGCATGGAATATGCGCCCTCGCCCCCCTTCGGTGGTGTCGGCCCCGACGCCGCCTCCACCGAAATTAAACGATTGATCGAGACGAATTTACGGTAACAGAGGCCTTTAAAGCGCTTCATTGAAAAACGATAACCCTGCCTGATGTTTACCACGCGGTTGAAGACTCAAAAACCTTTGCTTTGCGCCGAGGCAAGTCGAGGACGAGTTTGCGGCCGCCGCGCTTGGGGATATAGTGAATAACATCCACCAGTCGAAACTCGCGGCCGTAAATGAGCACCGCCACGTCGCGCCCGGTGCTGGGGTTGAGGGTTGAAATCGCATACCAGGAGGTCGCTGCCATGGCTGTAAGCAAGGCCATTCTTATCACGGGGGGTAGCCGGGGCATCGGCCGAGCAGCCGCGCGCTTGTGTGGCGCAAAAGGTTGGGCGGTGGTTATCAACTATGTTGGCAACGATGACGCGGCCGAATCGACCGCCGCCGATGTCAGGGCGCTTGGCGGTCAAGCCCTGTGTGTCAAAGGCGATGTGGCCAACGAAACGGACGTATTGCATCTGTTCGACGAGGCAGAATCACACTTCGGCAGGCTGGATGGCGTTGTTGTCAACGCCGGCGTGGTAGCGCCATCGATGACGTTGGCCGAGATGAGCGCCGAGCGGCTCAAGCGTCTGTTCGACGTTAATGTGTTCGGCGCCTACCTGTGTGCACGCGAAGGTGCCCGCCGGCTCGCTCGGCCGGGCACCGGGGCAGGCGGGTCGATCGTGCTCTTGTCGTCGGCCGCGGCACGCTTAGGCTCACCGTTCGAATATGTGGATTATGCCGGTTCCAAAGGTGCCCTCGATACGCTGGCCATTGGGCTATCCAAAGAGCTCGGGCCACGGGGCATCCGTGTCAACGCGGTCAGGCCTGGCCTGATCGACACCGATATACATGGCAGTGGCGGCCAGCCTGACCGTGCGGCCCGCCTTGGCTCCGCCACCCCGCTGGGGCGTGCCGGGCGCCCGGAAGAGGTGGCTGAAATGATCGTGTGGCTGCTCAGCGACGCGGCGTCTTACACCACGGGCGCCCTTATTGATGTAGCTGGCGGCCGTTGATTTGTTCCGCTGCCTGCCAATCAGCTCCATCCTGAAAACGCCGCGCCCGGCAGGCGCGCGCCGGAAGCACCACTGGCAAACCCCGCAAAGCTTCCAGCGACCGCCTGGGGCAGCCCGGCGTCGCTGAGTAGAATCGCTTATTGCAAATGCTCAGGTTTTACCGGGTCTCCCGGCTTCACATTCAACTGGTGGCGCACGTCCTCGAACATTTCGTCGTAATGTTTGTGCACGGAGGCGTCCAACACCGCCGTCTTCGGCATACCGTATTTCTGAGCGATGGCCATGGCGTATCGGGCGAAGTCGAACGCTTGGTCCTTGGGCAGAAAGAATGCCTCCTTGAGCACCTTGCCCTGTACCGAGCCGTGCAGCGTGAACAACATGCCACGCCCTTCGGTGGGGTCTTGGCTGACCTCATAATCGATCCACAGGTCGTAACTGAAATCGGCCGCGTTCAGTGCGTGGCGTTCGATATGCAAGTGGCCGGGTTCAAACGTGGCCATAGGGGTTACTCCTTCCAAGGCATTGGAGAAGGGTGGGCGCAAGGCCCGCCCCCGGTGCATTTATAAGTAGGTGATGCCGGGCTTTGCCGTGCTGATGCGAGTACCGGCAGTGCCTTGGACAATCGCTTGGATGTCTGACAGCGAACCGATCACCGCGGTTTTGCCGGTGTGCCGGGCAAACTCGCAAGCGGCTTCGACCTTGGGGCCCATGGACCCGATAGCAAAGCCGAGATTTTCCATTTCGTCCGGGTGGGCCTGGCGGATGGCTTGTTGTGTCGGTGTACCGAAGCCGATAAACGCTGCAGGCACGTCGGTGGCGATCACCAGCAAATCGGCGGCCAGTTGCTCGGCCAGCAAGGCGGAGCATAGGTCCTTGTCGATCACCGCCTCCACACCCCTGAGCGTGCCATCCTCGCCATATATTGTCGGGATCCCACCACCACCGGCGCAGATCACAATGCAATTTTTTTCCAGCAGCCACTGGATCGGGCGAATTTCAAAGATACGCTTGGGTTTGGGGCTGGCGACGACCCGGCGGAACCGATCGCCATCGGGGGCAATGGCCCAGCCCTTTTCTGCGGCGAGTTTTTCCGCGTCGGCCTTGGCGTACACCGGGCCGATGGGCTTGGTGGGGTTCAAAAAGGCCGGGTCGTTGGCATCGACTTCGACCTGGGTCAGCAGGGTGGCGAGCGGCACGTCGGCGGGCAGCAGGTTGCCCAGTTCTTGTTCGATGATGTAGCCGATCATGCCTTCGGTTTCGGCACCGAGCACGTCCAGCGGGTAGGGGCTGACAGCGCTGTAGGCCGCCGCTTGCAGCGACAGCAAGCCAACTTGCGGACCATTACCATGGGCCACCACCAGTTCATTGCCCGGTGCGATGCGGGCGATTTGTTCGGCGGCGGTGCGGATATTGGCCCGTTGGTTGTCTGCGCTCATGGGTTGGCCACGGCGCAGCAGAGCGTTGCCGCCCAATGCAACGACGATACGCATAAAGGCGTCCTTTTGCGTTCACAGTGGCCTTCCCACCGATGGGTGGGATCGGCCTGTAGGGTTTAGATATCCGCCAACGTCGACACCAGAATGGCCTTGATAGTGTGCATGCGGTTTTCCGCCTGCTCAAAGGCAATGTTGGCCGGCGATTCGAACACCTCTTCGGTCACTTCCACACCATTGGCCAAGTTCGGGTAGCGGGTGGCGATGTCCTTACCGACCTTGGTTTCGCTGTTATGGAAGGCCGGCAAACAGTGCATGAACTTCACCCGCGGGTTGCCCGCGGCTTTCAGCATCTCGGTATTGACCTGGTACGGCAGCAGCAACTCGATGCGTTCGTCCCACGCGTCCATCGGCTCACCCATCGACACCCACACGTCGGTGTGGATGAAGTCCACGCCCTTGACGGCTTCCTGCGGGTTATCGGTGAGGGTGATGCGCGCGCCGCTTTCTTCGGCAAAGCCCTGGCATTGCTTGACGAAGTCTTCGTGGGGCCACAGAGCCTTCGGCGCGCCGATACGCACATCCATGCCCAGCTTGGCGCCGATCATCAGCAGCGAATTGCCCATGTTGTAGCGCGCGTCACCCAGGTAGGCGTAGCTGATCTCATGCAGCGGCTTGTCGCTGTGTTCGCGCATGGTCAGGGTGTCGGCGATCATTTGCGTCGGGTGGAATTCAGCGGTGAGGCCGTTGAACACCGGCACACCGGCGAACTTGGCCAATTCTTCGACGATCTCCTGTTCGAAACCCCGGTATTCGATGGCATCGAACATCCGCCCCAGCACGCGGGCAGTGTCTTTCATGCTTTCCTTGTGGCCGATCTGCGAAGACACCGGGTCGATATAGGTCACGTGGGCGCCTTGGTCATGGGCCGCCACCTCGAACGCACAACGGGTGCGGGTCGAGGTTTTTTCGAAGATCAACGCGATATTCTTGCCCTTCAGGTGGGCCCGCTCTGTGCCCGTGTATTTGGCGCGTTTGAGGTCGCGCGACAGGTCCAGCAGGTAGTGCAATTCGCGGGTGGTGTGGTGCATCAGCGAAAGCAAGCTGCGGTTGCGCATGTTGAACGCCATGGTGGGTCTCCTTCCGTATAGGTAGGCCCTTGGCCGAGCCTGTGTAGCACCCGGCCAAGGCCTGAATGTCAGTAGTCGATGGGGTCGCGAATGATCGGGCAGGTCATGCAGTGGCCGCCGCCACGGCCACGGCCCAACTCGCCGGAACTGATGGTGATCACTTCCACGCCGGCCTTGCGCAGCAGGGTGTTGGTGTAGGTGTTGCGGTCGTAACCGATCACCACGCCAGGCTCTACCGCCACCACGTTGTTGCCGTCATCCCACTGCTCACGTTCGGCGGCGAAGCTGTTGCCACCGGTTTCCACCACGCGCAGGGCTTTAAGGTTCAGCGCGGCGGCCACGGTGTCGAGGAAACTGGTTTTTTCCCTTTGGATATCGATGCCCCCCAGCTTGCTTTCATCAGGGCGCAGGCTGAAGGGCACGATCTGGCTGACCACTTCCGGGAAGATGGTCACCAGGTCGCGATCGCAGAAGCTGAACACGGTGTCCAAGTGCATCGACGCGCGGGATTTGGGTAGGCCGGCGACGATCACCCGCTCCACGGCGTTGTGCTTGAACAGGTTCAGCGCCAGTTGGCCGATGGCCTGATGGGATGAGCGCTCGCCCATGCCGATCAGCACCACGCCGTTGCCGATGGGCATCACGTCGCCGCCTTCGAGGGTGGCGCTGCCGTGCTCCTGGTCCGGGTCGCCGTACCACACTTGGAAGTCGGCATGGCTGAACTCGGGGTGGTACTTATAGATAGCGCTGGCCAACAAGGTTTCCTGGCGCCGCGCCGGCCAATACATCGGGTTGAGCGTCACGCCGCCGTAGATCCAGCAGGTGGTGTCGCGGGTGAACTGCGTGTTGGGCAGCGGTGGCAGGATAAAGCTCGAGTGGCCGAGGAAGCCGCGGTACATTTCGAGGGTTTTGCCACCGAAGCTGGTGGGCAGGTCGTCGGCCGACACCCCACCGATCAGAAACTCAGCCACCTTGCGCGGTTCCAGGCTGCGCAGCCATGCGCCGACTTCATTGACCAAGCCGACACCGACACTGTTGGCGGTGATCTTGCGCTCCAGGATCCAGTCCAGCGCGTCGGGGATGGCGACGATATCGGTCAGCAGGTTGTGCATTTCCAGCACATCGATATCCCGCTCGCGCATCTTGTTCACGAAGTCGAAATGGTCGCGCTTGGCTTGGTCGACCCAGAGCACGTCGTCGAACAGCAGTTCGTCGCAGTTGTTGGGGGTCAGCCGCTGGTGGGCCAAACCCGGGGAGCAGACCAACACTTTGCGCAGTTTGCCGGCTTCGGAATGTACACCGTACTTTACTTTTTCCGTGGTCATTACTGTTCCTCCGTAAGCAATAACAGTGAGGGCGTTATAGGGTCAGAAAACCATCGTAGAGCCCATACGCCGCCACTAAGGCGCCAATGACCACCACGGCGAAAACCAGCTTCTCGACAGCGGTGAAGATCGGCTTGCCCAGCTCTTGCTTAGCCTTGGCGAACAGGATCGCGCCAGGGGCGTAGAGCAGGGCGGATAACAGCAGGTATTTGGTGCCGCCGGCGTACAGCAGCCAGACCGCATAGACCAGCGCGACCGCGCCGATAAACAGGTCTTTCTTGCGTTCGGCCAGGGCGTTTTCGTAGGTTTCGCCGCGCACGGCCAACAGCACCGCATACGCCGCCGACCATAGGTACGGCACCAGGATCATCGAGGTGGCGAGGTAGATCAGCGACAGGTATGTGCTGGCGGAAAACAACGTGATGACCAGGAACACCTGGACCATGGCGTTGGTCAGCCACAGGGCGTTGGCCGGTACATGGTTGGCGTTTTCCTTGCGCAAGAATGCCGGCATGGTGTGGTCCTTGGCCGCGGCGAACAGGATTTCGGCACACAGCAGCACCCATGACAACAACGCCCCCAACAGCGAGATGATCAAGCCGACGCTGATCAGCACCGCGCCCCAATGCCCAACCACATGCTCCAGAACGGCGGCCATGGATGGATTCTGCAGCTTGGCCAATTCCGGCTGGGTCATGATTCCGAGAGACAGCACATTGACCAGCATCAAAAACAGCAGCACGGTGATAAAACCGATCACGGTGGCCTTGCCAACGTCTGTGCGTTTTTCTGCCCGTGCCGAAAAAATGCTGGCGCCTTCGATGCCGATGAAGACCCAGACGGTGACCAGCATCATGTTGCGCACCTGGTTCATGACACTGCCGAGGCTCGGGTTCTGCGTGCCCCAGATATCGGTGGTGAAAATGTCCAGTTTGAACGCAAAGAGCGCGATCAGCACGAACAGCACCAGCGGCACCACTTTGGCGACGGTGGTCACCAGGTTGATGAACGCCGCTTCTTTGATCCCCCGCAGCACCAGCCAATGCACCGCCCACAGCAGCACCGAGGCACCGATCACCGCCGCCAGGGTGTTCCCTTCACCGAAGATCGGAAAGAAGTAACCGAGGGTGCTGAACAACAGCACGAAGTATCCGACATTGCCCAGCCAGGCACTGATCCAGTAACCCCAGGCGGACGAAAAGCCCATGTAGTCGCCGAAACCAGCCCGGGCGTAAACGTAGACGCCGCCGTCCAAGTTCGGCTTGCGATTGGCCAGGGTTTGAAAAACGAAGGCTAAGGTCAACATGCCCACGGCGGTAATCACCCAACCGATCAGCACAGCGCCCACATCGGCACTCGCGGCCATGTTCTGCGGAATGGAGAAGATCCCGCCACCGATCATCGAGCCCACGACAAGGGCAACTAAAGCACCCAATCGAAGTTTAACGGGGGATTCAGGCATTGCGGGGCTCCATCCAGGAGAAGAGACGCCGAAGCCTACAGTTGTGTGCGAAACAAACTGTTGACCGGGATCACTTCGTTGGCACATTTAATTTTAATTAACGGCCTGTAACCATAGGTCGGCCCCCGATAAAATGCCAACATAAAAGCACGCCTAAATTAATATGTCGTTGTAAAACAATAAGCTACGATAGCTAATTGCCCCCTCGGAGTTAGGTGCCGACATCCTGTGCTCACGCTTGGGTATACGCTGGAATAGTGGCAACGGGGTGCGAGGTAGTAGGGGGTACTGCCGAGCAGGCTATGTGCGTGTTATGGCGTTCTGTGCTGAAATATGAACAGGTTTAGAAGTTATAATAACCGCTGTCTCCGTCATTCGTAGTATTCCGCACGGGGTGCCCGGAATGCTATTATCGCGCGCATCCCCCTGCGCGTGAATTAAGTCGTGCGTTAAGCCTTGTAAAAGTATGGGTGCAGAAGGCATGTGTTAAGGCATTCGCCTTGCGATATAGGCTGCGCGCCCTATTGCCAGGCCTTGTATGTCGCCGTCTGTTTGCTATTTGAAAGCCCCGCTGAGCACCTCGCGCCCCTCAGCGGGTTATCGGGCTTTTGCCGTCTCCGTACTTGCCCGCTGGGCATTCGCTGTCCCTTACCCAGGAGGCCACGATGAGTAAGGGGCAGCGCTGGTCGAAGACGGGCGGCGGCGCTCGCCGCGGCATTCAGCGCCCTTTCATTGCCAGGCCGATTCCCTGAATTGCCGGGGAGAGCACCCCACGGTTCGACGGAATGCGGTACTGAAGGCGCTGTCGGAGAGGTAACCGACCCACTGCGCGATATCGGCGATAGAGCGTTTGCTGTTGATCAGGGTGTCCTTGGCCAGGGCGATGCGCCAATTGACCAGATACGTGCCCGGCGCCACGCCCACCCGTTCGCAAAACCGTTGCACGAACGCCGAGCGAGACATGCCCACATGCCTGGCGAGGGTGGCGAGGGTCCAGTGCCTGGCCACATCGGCGTGCATGGCCTGTAGCGCCGCGGCGACCTTCGGGTCCGACAGGCCGCTTAGCCAGCCGGTTTGCTGCCGGTCCAGCGCCTGCAGTGGCCGGCGCAATACCTCTACCAGCATGATCTGCAGCAGCCGGCTCATAACCAGTTCGTGGCCGGGGAGCGACGAACCGGCTTCCTCGGCGATGAGGCTGAGCAGGCGGCTCAGGCGCCCAGCTTCTTCGTCGCTGCAGCGGATGTGAACCTGTGGCGGCAACAGCGTTTCGGTCAGGCCGGTGTGTTCGGGGGCCACTTGAAAATAGCCACCGACCATCCGCGTCGTCTCGCCGTCGTCGGCCCCTTGCCAGCGTACATAGCCTTCGCCGTCGGTCAGCGCCGAACGCGTGGCCGGTTTAAGCAATTGCAGGGCAACCTCGGGGCTGCTGGCCAGTAGGTAATTCGGCATCCGGGTCAGCAGCAGGTAGTCCCCGGGCCGCATCAGCAGCGGCTCTCCGGTTTCGGGAACGTACCAGCACTTGCCCGCGGCGACCAGGCTGAAGCGCGGCGCTGCCCGTTGGGGAACGACCATGCCCCAATGGCCCCGGGCTTCGAAAGTCTTCCATATCAACGCCTGGGGGCGCATCAGCCGGACGATGTCGGTGAGCAAGTCCATTGGACGATCCGTAAAGTAATATGGGTTATTGATTATGGATCATACCGAACCCGGCGCGTACCCTGGACCTCTGTTCGATTCGGCAACGGAGCGGTAGGCAATGAGCAGCCTTGAAGACAGGATCGTGATCGTGACCGGCGCCGCCCAAGGCTTGGGCCAAGCTATCGCGGTCGAAGCGGCGAAGCAGGGCGCGGCGTGGGTGACGCTGGCCGACCTACAGGCCGACAAAGGCGAGGCCGCAGCGGAGCAGGTCCGCCGCGCCGGGGCGCGCGCCCAGTTCATCCAAACCGACCTGCGCAGCGCCGACGCGATCCGCCACATGGTCGAAGCAACCGCGCAGCAGGCCGGCGGTATCGACGTATTGGTCAACAACGCCGGTGTTACTGACGACGGTGTTAGCCAGGGGGCGCCGTCGGTAGAGGAGCTGACCGAAGAGGCCTGGGATGCGGTCATGGACATCAACCTGAAGGCGGTCTGGCGCGCGACCAAGTTCGCCGCGCCCTACCTGCGCCAATCCAAACGCAGCCCGGCCATCGTCAATGGCGCCTCGGTCGCCAGCTTCGTCGGCTATCCTGGGCTGCCAGCCTATGCCGCGAGCAAGGGCGGCGTAGCGCAACTGACCAAGGCTATCGCCATCGACCTGGGGCCGGCCGGCATCCGTTGTAACGCCTATGCTCCCGGCGCGATCGAGACGCCGATGCTCCAGCACAGCGTGGCGTCGGCCAGCGACCGCGCGGCGGCAGAGAAACGCCTGTGGGGACCGCATTTGATCCAGCGCCTGGGGCAACCTGAAGAGGTTGCCAAGCTGGTCTGTTTTCTCGCCTCGGACGCGGCGTCGTTTTCCACCGGCGCGGTGTTCCTGGTCGACGGTGGTACCCTGGCCTGGCGCGGCGTGCAATGAGGTAACCACAATGGCATTGACAACTCCCATCAGCGTTCTGGATTTGGTGCACGTCACCGAAGGCGCGACGCTGGACGATGCACTGAAGGCCTCCATGGAATTGGCGCAGTTGGCCGATAGCCTCGGGTTTCACCGGCTGTGGTACGCCGAGCATCACAACACGCCAGAACTGGGGTCCAGCGCCACGGCGATCCTGATCGCCCGCGCGGCAGAGCTGACCCAGCGTATCCGCGTCGGCGCCGGTGGCATCATGCTGCCCAACCACGCCCCGCTGCACGTGGCCGAGGCGTTCGGTACGCTTGCGCGGTTCTTCCCCGGGCGGGTCGACCTCGGCCTGGGGCGGGCGCCGGGGACCGACTCGGTGACCGCGCGCGTACTCGGCCGCTCCGGTGATGACCCCGGCAGCTTCAGCCGCAATGTGCGCGACCTGGCAGGCTGGTTCAGTGACTCCGGCGTGGCCGACAGCCAGCCGATTCGCGGTGGTATCGCGACGGCCACCCATGTGCCCATGTGGATACTCGGGTCCAGTGTTGAAGGTGCGCGGGTGGCGGCACAACTGGGCCTGCCGTTCGTGGTCGCGTCACATTTCGCGCCGGACGACCTGCCGCGGGTGCTGCAGGTGTATCGGGGCCAGTTCGATGCCTCGGCACCGACGGCCCAGGTGTCGCGGCCGTACGTGATGGCTGGGATCAACGTGATGATCGCGCCTACCGATGCCGAGGCCGAACGGTTGTGGACCACCGCGCAACAAATGATTTATGACGTGAGGTCTGGCCATCGGCGCAAGCTGCAACCGCCCGTGGCCCCCGAACTGATGCCGGCCCATGTGCGCGCTTTCGCCGACGCGACCTTTCGGGTCAGAGCTGTCGGCAGCCCCGCCACGGCCTGCCAGGCGTTGCGGGAGTTCGTGCAGTTCACCGGCGCCGACGAATTGATCGCGATGACCTACGCTTACGACCCAGCCGACCGCCAGCGTTCGTTGCGCCTATTGGCCGAGGCCTGGTTTTCCCACCCCCTTGACTGCTCGCAAAAGGTTCCTACATGAAAGCCATTCAATTGGTGCGGCCCACGGTCGTCGAACTGCGTGACCTGCCACAACCCAAGCCGGCGGCTGGGGAAGTGCTGCTCAAGGTGACCGCGGCTGGGCTGTGCCATACCGACATCAGCATCCAGCATGAAGAAACCTCGCTGTTCCCGGCGGGTTTGGTGCTTGGCCATGAGATTGCCGGCATCGTCGACAGCGTGGGCGAGGGGGTGACCGGCTGGGCGCCGGGCGATGCCGCCATTGTCCACCCCTGCTGGTCGTGCGGGGCCTGTCCCGAATGCGTCGCCGGCCGGCAAAATGCCTGCCGCCGTACTACCGGGCGGCTGGCCTCGCCCCCCACACCGGGCGTTAGCGTGAACGGCGGGATGGCCGAATACGTTGCGGTGCCGGCGCGCACCTTGATTGCGGCCGACGGGCTAGACCCTGCCGTGGCCGCGGTCCTGCCGGACGCGGCGTTGGTGCCTTACCACTCGATCCATGCCACCCGCGACCTGCTGGTGCCCGGCAGTACCCTAGTGATCATCGGCCTCGGTGGGCTCGGCAACTTGGGCGTGCAGATCGCCCGGGCCCTGACCGCCGCGCGTATCGTCGCCATCGACGGCAAGCCGGCGGCGCTGCAGGCGGTGGAGGGCTCGGTGGACCTGGCGCTGCCGGCCGACGCCGCGGACCTTGAACAACGCATTCTCGATTTCACCGGCGGCCAGGGCGCCCAGGTGGTGCTGGACTTCGTCGGCATCGATGCCACGCTGCGCCTGGCGGCTGGGGTGGTCGCGCGCTACGGGGCGATCAGGGTGCCTGGCCTGGGCGAGGGTACGTTGCCGTTCGAGGCGCGCCACGCCGCGCAGTATCTGCCTTGGGGTGCTTCGATCACCCGGCCCTACAGCGGCACCTACCAAGACCTGGTAGAGCTGGTGGCATTGGCCCGGCAGCAGCGGATCAAGCCGATCGTGCGCCGCTACCCGTTCGAGGACGCCATGCAGGCGTTCGAAGACCTCGCCGCCGGCAAGATCGTTGGCCGCGCGGTGCTGCAGATGTAGGCCGCATTCGGCAGGTGTCGGTGGCGCCTCAGATATTAGCCGCACCGTTTTGAGGCTGGCTTGCGTTTGCCTGGCTGCGTTGCCCCTGCCCTCCATAATCCTGCTGGGAGGAGCCACTGCGCCTTTCCCGACAATAAAATGCAGGCGCCAATGCTTGTGCGAACCTCTCAGGCACTACACTAGGCGCCACCGATCGCGGCGTCGGCCACCTTATGCCCCACCAGCGGTGGCCCGTATCGCCGCCTTTCTCGGAGTACCTCGGCTCGAGCACACTGGGCAACATTCGCTGAATTAAATTGCAAACAATATAATTGTGTAAAATAATAATCCCAAACTATCACACAGCCCTGCCTTGCGCCGGCTTCGGGCCGCCATTTGGGCGGGCACCTCCACCCTGGGAGCAATCACCATGAGTAAGCCTCTTTACACCACCAAAGTCACCGCCATCGGCGGCCGTGCCGGCCAT
This sequence comes from Pseudomonas typographi, assembly GCF_014694385.1. Taxonomy (GTDB): domain Bacteria; phylum Pseudomonadota; class Gammaproteobacteria; order Pseudomonadales; family Pseudomonadaceae; genus Aquipseudomonas; species Aquipseudomonas typographi. The sequence continues at coordinate 17,264 of NZ_JAAOCA010000009.1, forward strand.
GTGCGCAGCGATGATGACCTGCTCGACCTTTCACTGGCGCTGCCCGCGGGCCTGGGCGGCAAGGGCGGCGCGACGAACCCGGAACAGTTGTTTGCCGCCGGCTACGCTGCCTGCTTTGAGAACGCGGTGCTGCATGTCGCCCGCGGCAAGAAGGTCGAAATCGCCGACAATGACGTTGAAGTGGTTGCAACGGTGTCCTTGTTGCCCGACGGCAACGGGGGCTTCAAGCTCGCGGTAGGGCTGGACGTGGCGGTCGCCAACCTGGACTCAGCGACCGCCGAGGCGATCGTTGAGGCCGCGCACGCAGTGTGCCCGTATTCGAACGCGGTGCGAGGGAATGTCGAGGTTGCGATCGCAGTCAGTACTCGCTAACACCCCACTGGGCCGCTTCGGGCCCCCGCGCCTGTAGCCCGGTCTATCAGCCGGTGTTCGAGGGTGTGCCGGGCAGTGAAGTACTGTGTGGCCATCCACATGGCCACACGCTCGGCCGAAGGCCATGGCATGATGGTTGCTCCGTTCTCGGCCACCCGTGCGGCGCTTGATAAGAAGCCCCGTGCAGAGCCTCGCACCCGCCGGGGAGGGTGGATGGAAAAGCAGTTTCCAGGAGCGACTCATGACCCAGATACAAGGCGACCCGCCGGCCGCCAGCAATGACATCCCCAGTATGCGCGCCTATCTACGTGGTGAGGTTGATGCAGCCTGCATTTACCGCGCGTTGGCGCATTCCGAGGGCGATCGCAACGTCAGCGAGGTGTTCCGTCGGCTCGCTACGGTAGAGGCCCGCCACGCCGAATTCTGGCGCGCGCGCCTGGAGCGGGCGGGCGCCCCGCTCAAGGTCAGGCCTGGCCTACGCGCCCGGTTTCTGGCCTGGGTGGCACGGCGTTTTGGCGCGGCTGCGGTGCTGCCTTACCTGGCACGAATCGAGGTCGCCGAGAGCCACGGCTACGATGGTGAGCCGGATGCCGTCGCTGCAGGCATGCCAAAAGACGAATATGGCCATGCGCGCATCGTCCAGGCGGCAGCCATGGAGGCTGGCGGGTTGCCCGGCGGTACGCTCAGCATGATCGAGGGCCGCCGCCGGCACGGCGGCGGTAACGCCCTGCGCGCCGCCGTGTTGGGCGCCAACGATGGCCTCGTCTCCAACCTGAGCCTGGTGCTGGGTATAGTGGGGGCGGCAGCGGGCGAGCGCACCATTGTGTTGACCGGCCTCGCCGGGCTGATCGCCGGTGCCTGTTCAATGGCCATGGGCGAGTGGCTGTCGGTCAGCAGCGCACGGGAGATGGCGCTGCGCCAGATCGAAACCGTCGCCACCGCCATTGAACAAGTGCCGGATATCGAGCGGCAGGACCTGATGGTGATCTGCCGCTGGAAGGGCCTGGACGATGCGGCCTCGCAGCGTTTCGTCAACAAGCTGTTCACCGTACCTGAGGATGCGCTGGAGTCGGTCGCCCGTGAGGAACTCGGCATCGACCCCAGTGAACCGGGCGGGTCGCCATGGGTCGCGGCGGCGGCTTCCTTTGGGCTGTTCGCCTTCGGTGCGCTGTTCCCAGTGGTGCCTTTCCTGTTCTTGGGTGGGCCCGCTGCGTTCGCCACCAGCGTGGTGCTGAGCGGCTTGGCGTTGCTCGGCATCGGCGCGGCCACCAGCCTGTTCACCGGCCGCCCGGTCGCCCTATCGGCGCTGCGCCAGCTCGGTATTGGCGCGGCTGCCGCCGCACTCACCTACGGCCTGGGGCACGTGGTAGGGGCGAGCCTTGGCTGAGGCGCCGGCGCTGGATATGGCCCGGTGTGTCGCTTTTCGGGTGCGCCTCAAGTGCCCGTGAGTGATAAAACGCAAGAGCCCGCGGGCGATAAAACAAATTGGCAAAAATAAAATTCACCGCGGTATCATTCGCCCACACTGCTTTGCGTGGCCGAAAACGCCTGTGCCGCAGCAATTGTTCACCATTGGCGCCAGCCTTCTAAAGGGCCCGGGCTGCGCCGGAGGGTTCTGCCCCGTGGCCGAGTGTCCGCAATGCCAACCGCACTAAATGAGTAAAGGCAAGCCAGCCCGGGGGCGCGTGCCGGAAGACCCGCTGCGCCTCGACCGGCAAGTGTGTTTCCCGCTTTATGCCGCCTCGAACCTGCTGAACCGGATGTACCGGCCGGTGCTGGACGCGATCGGGCTGACCTATCCACAGTACCTGGTGATGCTGGCGCTTTGGGAGGACTCCCCGCAGAGCGTCGGTGTATTGGGCGGCAAGTTGTATCTGGACAGCGGCACCCTCACACCACTGCTCAAACGCATGGAAAGCGCTGGGCTGATCAGCCGCCAGCGCGATGCCCAAGACGAACGCCGTGTGCTGGTCGAGCTCACGGCCGCCGGCCGGGCGCTGCGCGAGGCGGCGCAGCGCGTGCCGGAAACCCTCGCCGCCGGTTTGGACCTTAGCCCCGACGCCATCGACCTGCTCAGAGGCACGGTGCAGGACCTGGTCCGGCTGTTGGCGGCACGCAACGCCTGACCTTTTTCAGCCCCAGAACCCTCGTAGCGAAGCGCCCAGCGCAGCGGGGCGGCTACCTCACCAGTTGGCCACGGCGTAAATCGCTCAGGGCCTGCTCGATCTCTTCGTGGCTGTTCATCACGAAGGGCCCATATTGCACGATGGGCTCGTTCAACGGCCGGCCCGCGATCAACAATAGTTTGCCGCCGCTGGCGCTGCTTAAATTCACCTCACCGTGCTCACCCAGGCGCAACAGGCGCCCCGCGCCCACTGGCTGCGGGTGGCCGTCGAGGGTTACGCTGCCGTCGTACACGTACAGCAGCACCCGGTGCCCGTCGGGTATCTTCGGCGCCACGGCGGTACCCGCCGGCAGGTGCAGGTCGAAGTAGTGCGGCTCGGTCCCCGGGCGTTGCACGGCGCCAAGCTGGTCCACACCGCCCGCCTGAAACCGACCGGCGATCACGATCACCTCGATGCCGTTTTCCAAGCGCACGCGCGGTAGCTGCGCCGGCGGGATATCGCGGTAGCTTGCCGGCCCCAACTTGGCGCTGGCCGGCAAGTTCAGCCATAGCTGAAAACCGCGCATGGTGCCTTCTTCTTGTTCCGGCATTTCGCTGTGCACCACCCCGCCTGCCGCGGTCATCCATTGCACACCACCGCTGGCCAGCAGGCCCACGTTACCCATGTGGTCCTCATGGCGCATGCGCCCTTCGAGCATGTAGGTCACGGTTTCGAACCCACGGTGGGGGTGGGGCGGGAAGCCCGCGATGTAGTCGTCGGGGTTTTCCGAGCCGAACTCGTCCAGCATCAGGAATGGGTCGAAACGCTCCGGGCCCGGGCCGCCGAACACTCGGGTCAGGCGCACGCCAGCGCCGTCGGAAGCCGCTTGGCCAAGGTGTTCGTCAAGAACAATTCGCAACGTCATGAAACAGGCTCCGATCAGGTCACGGTATCGGCGCCATGCTAAGCCGGAATGAGGCAGGGATGGGTCAGTTTTTTGCCCGGGACCGATCAAGGCATTGGATAGGTCCCGGGCATGCAGGTTATTCCGCGATCTGCAGTTTGCGCGACTCGGTGTACACGTAGCGTACTTTTTCGTATTCGAACGGCGAGTTGAGCTGGCCATAGCGGAAGCTTGTGGTATAGCGCTTATCGATGCCGCGCAACACAATGATTTCCGGGTGCCGGCCGCTTTCTTGCGACACATTGAGGAAGTTGATTTGTGCTTCGCCGCCATAGTCGGTCAACAGGCCGGTGGTATCGCGCAAGTTCGATGGGCCGAAGATCGGCAGCACGATGTAGGGGCCGTTGGGTACGCCGTAATAGCCCAGGGTTTGGCCGAAGTCTTCGTTCTGCTTGGGCAAGCCGAGCTTGGTGGCCGGGTCCCACAGCCCGGCAATCCCCAATGTGGTGTTAACCACCAAGCGCCCACCGACTTGCAGCGAACGCTTGCCCTTGAGCTGTAAGGCCGCGTTCAGCAAATTGGTCACATCGCCCAGGTTGCTGAAGAAGTTACTCACACCGCTGCGCACGAAGCGCGGGGTGATGAACTGGTACCCTTGCACCACCGGCAGAAACACCCATTCGTCGAAGCGATAATTGAAGTGGTATACGCGCCGGTTCCACGACTCCAGCGGGTCGTACACTTCGAGGGCGCTTAGGGTAGAGCGCTCGAACTCGCGTTGGTCCAGCCCAGGGTTGAAGTTCAACTGCTTAAGCGGTTCCTTGAACCCATCTGGGTCCGTGGCCGTGCTGGGCGGCTGTGCTGCATGGGCTACGCCTGTGAACGACAAGGCGGCCAGGAGAAGGTATTTCTTAGCCACGGAACCACTCCAGCATGGCGTCGGCGTTGACGCGGTAATTGAGGTTGCCGCAATGGCCGCCGAAGGGGTAGACGGTCAGGCGGTCGCCGAAGGTCTTGCGTAGAAAATTCAGGTCGCCGGGGCCCAGGATCACATCATCGGCGTTGTGCATCACGGCGATCTTGCTGTTGCTGTGCAAGTAATCCTTCAGCGCATAAAGGCTGACCTGGTCGATCAATTGCAGCACGCTGCCGCCGTCGGTGCGGGCGCGCCACATGGGTATCACTTGCTCGGTCATGTAGCAGTCGAAGTCGCATTGCAGCGCCCGGCGCATGAACGGCGTGAGGCTGGTACCTTCGCGGATCGGGTATTTCACCGGGGTGATCAGGCCGCGGCGGTTGATCAGGTCGGAGGTGAACGCAATGTCGGCGGCCGAAAAGCGGAACGATACACCGATCAGCATGGCCAACTGCTCGTTCGACAGATGTTGCTTGGACTCTTGAAAGTCATACAACAAGGCGTCGTTGAGGTCGATGTAGCCCTTTTGCTGGAAGTAGCGCGTCAACTTGCTCAATACCAGCTCATAAAACGTGGTGGAGCTGTCGATGCCCTTGACGCGGGTTTGCACCAGCTTGTCGAGGTTGTTGATGGAGGTATAGAGGTTTACCGGTGGGTTGAGCAGCAGCACCTTCTTGAAGTTGAAACTGCGGCGGGTTTCATCGAGCTTGCTGACGAAGGCCGCATCCAGCGCACCGAGGCTGTAACCGGAAAGGTAGAAATCGGTGATCGGCAGCTTGGGATGCTGTGCGCGCACCGCCTGCATAACCCGGTACAGGTCTTCGGCGTCGTCGCTGGTGATGCCAGGGGTGGCAAAGCGCGAAGCGGCGCTGATGAAATCGAAGCTGGTGGGCGAAGACAACTGCACCACGTGGTAGCCGGCTTGCCAGAACAGTTTTTTCAGGAATTCATTGATAGCGCTGTTATAGGCCGCGCCGGTACCGGCAATGAGAAAGATCAGCGGGGCAGCGTGGTCCTGTTTGGCCAAGCGATAACGCAGCTTTTTCACCGCCCAAAAGTTGTCTGGCAGGATGAGCTCACGTTCCGGGCGGATATTGAGTGTGTAGTCGGCCTGGTCGATATCTTCGTCCAGTGGCAGTTTTGGCCGCAGGTCTGGCGGGGTCGTGGCGATGGTTGCCTCGAACGGGTTGGTCAGGGGGAAACCGTAACCGGCCGCGTCGATGTCCCTGGCCTGCGCCGGGCTGAGCGTAAGCGCACTCATCAATAGCCCGCCGAGCAGGGCGGCCAAGCGCAAAGGTCGAAGCATGATGAAGATATTCCTGAGGCTAATGCAGCTGACTAGACAACACCCCTGGTGGCGAGTTGCCAACCCGCGCCATTTAATATTTTTGCGGGTGGGTTTACTGCACAAACGATACACCGAATAGCCAAGCGGCATGTAGAGGCAGGTGCGGCTTTTATTGTCGTGGCGCCGCCCTGGTGCTTGGGCCGAAACGGTGCGCCGCGCATTGCGATGGCGTTTTTCGGCCCCGACGTTGTGCAGGCCGGCGCCCCGCCTTGCGGCGCGCTCAACAGCTACGGTACGGGTGTCGTTAGCGGCTGCCTAGAGGTCGCAAAGGGATCAGGCCGCCGCTGGCGCCCAGCCGATGATCGCAACGGCAGTATCACTGGCAACCACACAACCAATAAAACATCACTTCACGCTCGACCTGGTCGAGCCCAGCCTTTTCGGGGAGTCATGCATGAAATACGGACGTATTCTAGGCGCGGGCGCCGCCCTGGTGGTGGCCATGAGCGCCACCTTCGCCCAGGCCAAGGAACAGTTGCAGATCGGCTATGTAGACGGCTGGTCGGACAGCGTGGCCACCACCTTCGTCGCGGCTGAAATCATCAAGCAAAAGCTTGGCTATGACGTCAAGCCCACCGCGCTGGCCGCCGGCATCATGTGGCAGGCGGTCGCCGCCCGCAAGCTCGACGCCATGCTCTCGGCGTGGCTGCCAAACACCCACGGAAAGTACTGGGAAGAGTACGGTAACGATGTGGTGGACTATGGCGCCAATTTCAACGATGCCAAGATCGGCTTGATCGTGCCTGATTACGTCAAGGCCAAGAGCATCGAAGACCTCAAGGATGACAAAAGCTTCGACGGCAAGATCTTCGGCATCGACGCCGGTGCTGGTGTGATGCTCAAAACCGACCAGGCGATCAAGGACTACGGCCTGAGCGGCTACACGCTGGTCGCCAGCTCTGGCGCCGGCATGACCGTCGCATTGGCCCATGCTATCAAGGCCAATAAATCTATCGCGGTGACCGGCTGGGTACCGCATTGGATATTCGGCACTTATAACGGCGAAGACAAAAAGCCGAGCTTGCGCTTTCTGGACGACCCCAAGGGCGTGTACGGCGGTGCCGAGCACGTCGACAGCATCGGCAGCAAAGACTTGGAAGGCAAGGCCCCCGAGGTGGTGGCGTTCCTGAAGAAGTTTCAGTGGAAAGACAAAGCCGAGATCGGCGGCGTAATGGTTGCCATCCAACAGGGCAAGACGCCTGAAGCCGCCGCCAAGGATTGGGTGGCCGCGAACCCCGCCCGTGTGGCGGAGTGGACCGGCCAATAAGACCTTGCCCCGCGCTGCAAGCCCAGTGGCTTTGAGCTTGCAGCTTTAGCTCAGCGGGCTAACCCCTGGTAACGGTTCGAACAACGCTTCGATGTCTTCCGGCTGCCAGCGCCAATCTCCGGCGCGGCCGCCACCCAGCACACCGGCGGCGAGCGCGGATTTTTCCTTTTGCAATTGGGCTATTTTTTCTTCCACCGTGCCACGGGTGATCAGCTTGTACACGAACACCGGTTTGTTCTGGCCAATGCGGTAGGCGCGGTCGGTGGCTTGCTGTTCGGCGGCCGGGTTCCACCACGGGTCATAGTGGATCACCGTGTCGGCGGCGGTCAGGTTCAGCCCCACGCCGCCGGCCTTCAGGCTGATTAAAAAAATCCGCTTGCGGCCTTCCTGGAAGGCCGTGACCGGTGCACGGCGGTCGCGGGTCGCGCCGGTGAGCAGGGCGTAATCGATGCCGCGCGCGGTCAGTTCGGCTTCGATCAACGACAGCATTGAGGTGAACTGTGAAAACAATAGAATTCGCCGGTCCTCGCTGGCCAGGCGCTCGATCATCTCCATGAGGCTGTCGAGCTTGCCCGAGGAGCTGCCCCGCGCCGGTGTTTCGCCGGCCAGGCGTAGGTCGCAGCACACCTGGCGCAGCTTGAGCAGCGCTTCGAGGATGATGATCTGGCTGCGCGCAATGCCGCTGCGCTGGATCTGTTCCCGCACTTTGCGGTCCATGGCCAGGCGCACCGTTTCATAGAGGTCGCGTTGGGCATTATTGAGTTCTACCCATTGGATGATCTCGGTCTTGGCCGGGAGCTCGGTGGCGACCTGCTCCTTGGTGCGCCGCAGCAAAAACGGCTTGATACGCCGGTTCAAGTGGGCCAGGCGCTGTTCATCGTCGTGGCGTTCGATCGGAACCCGGTACTGGGCGGCGAAGGTTTTGGCATCGCCCAGCCAGCCAGGCATCAGGAAGTGAAACAGCGACCACAGCTCGCCCAGGTGGTTTTCCAGGGGTGTGCCCGTCAGGCACAGCCGTTGCCGCGCCTTGAACCGGCGTGCCGCCTGCGCGGCCTTGCTGCCAGGGCTCTTGATATATTGCGCCTCGTCGAGGATCAGTACATGCAGCTTGAGCCCGGCGATTTGCTCGATGTCTTTGGGCAACAGGGCGTAGGTGGTCAGCAGCAGGTCGTAATGGCCCAGGCGATCGAAGTACTTCTTCCGGCCACTGCCTTGCAGCGCCAACACCCGCAGCGACGGTGCGAAACGCGCGGCTTCGTCGAGCCAGTTAGGTACCAGGCTGGTAGGCATCACCACCATCGCGGGGTGGTCGAGGCGCCCGGCCTGTTGTTCGCACAGCACATGTGCCAGGGCCTGCAGGGTTTTGCCCAGGCCCATGTCGTCGGCCAGCACGCCACCGACTTCCAGCTCGCGCAGGGTCTGCATCCAGTTCAGCCCCTCCAACTGGTAGCCACGCAGCGTGGCGCGCAGCGCACCCGGTTGTGCTACTTCGTGGCGCGGGCAGCCACGTAGGCGCTCGGCGAAACGGCGCAGGCGTTCGCCCCCTTGCCACTGCAGCGGCAGGCCGCCGAGCGCTTGCAACTGGCTGGCATCCGGCGTGGCCAGGCGCACCCGCTGTTCGCTGCCCTTGAGGGTGTACACATCGCCCAGCGCCGCCAGCACCGGCTTGAGCCGGCCATAGGGCAGGGCCACCTGCTTGGCCCGGCCATTCGCGTTGGCCGGCAGCGGCACCAGCAGCTGCTCGTCGTCGCGGCGCCGCGCCAGGTGCTGGGGGCGAAGCCATTCGGGGTGCTGGCGCAGTACGTTAAGCAATATCGGCAGCAGGCTCAGGCGCTGGCCGCCCACCACGATGCCCACTTCCAAGTCGAACCAATCGCGCGCCGGGCTTTCGTCCACCACGGCGTACCAGTCTTGCACCGGCTCCAGGTCAAAGGCGAAGTTCTCGGCGTATTCGATCTGCCAGCCCTGCGCCCGCAGCGCCGGGGCGTCGCTTTGCATGAAGCGCAGCCAGGCGCTTTCGCCGGCCAGTTCGAACAGTTCGCCGGCGCTTTCTGGCAGGGCCTTGCTTTGCCGGGTGGCCACCTTGAAGCCCAGGCCCAGCAGTTGCTCGCGCAACTGCCGTTCGCGGCTGGCCTGGCGTGCCACACGTTGGCGCTGGCCATGCTCGTCCTGCACCATCGGCCCCGGCTGGGTGGCGTGCACGAAATGCCCGCCGTAGCCGAACGCCAGGGCCGCGCGGTGCTGCACCTGGCGCTGCATGCGCCCATTACGCGGTTCGAAGGCGCTGAACTCGACGCTGCCCAGCCACAACCGTGGCTGCGGCACATTGGGTGGGGCGAGGGCCAGCAGGCTGTCATTCACCATGGCGCGGCCTCAAGCGGCTTTCGCTTCCAGGCGCTCGAGCAGCGCCTCGAGCGTATTGAAGCGCTCTTCGGCGCGCTCCATCGGCACGCTGAACTTGAACAGGGTAGCCCCTTCGAATTTATAGCGGTTCGGCTGGCCTTGGATCAGCTTGATCAGCACCAGTGGGTCCACCGGCGTTTGCGAGCCGAATTCCAAGCGCCCGCCCTGGGGGCCGGCATCGATCTTGACGATGCCCAGTTGTTCAGCCTTCAGCTTGAGCAAGGTCAGGCGGATCAGGTGCTTGGTCGGCTCTGGCAACAGGCCAAAGCGGTCGATCATTTCTACTTGCAGGTCTTTTAGCGCCTCTTCGTCGCGGGCCGAGGCGATGCGCTTGTAGAGAATCAGCCGGGCATGCACGTCGGGCAGGTAATCGTCGGGAATCAGTGCCGGCACCCGCAGGTTGATGTCCGGGCCACCGCCCAGCGGCTGTTCCAGGTTAGGCTGCTCGCCTTTTTGGATGGCCTTGACCGCCTGTTCGAGCATTTCCATGTAGAGGGTGAACCCTACCGCCTGAATCTGCCCGCTCTGGCCCTCACCCAACAGTTCGCCGGCACCGCGGATCTCCAAATCGTTGGTGGCCAGCACGAAACCCGCCCCCAGGTCTTGGGTATTGGCGATGGCTTCCAGGCGTTTTTCCGCATCCGCGGTAATGGCCTGGCGTGGCGGGGTGAGCAGGTACGCATAGGCCTGGTGGTGGCTGCGCCCTACGCGGCCGCGCAGTTGGTGCAATTGTGCCAGGCCGAATTTGTCGGCGCGCTCGATGATGATGGTGTTGGCGCTGGGCACGTCGATGCCGGTTTCGATAATGGTCGAGGCCACCAACACGTTGAAGCGCTTGTGGTAGAAATCGCTCATCACCTGTTCCAGGTCGCGTTCGCGCATCTGCCCGTGGCCGATGCCGATGCGTGCCTCCGGCACCAGCTGCGCAAGGTCTGCGGCGCATTTATCGATGGTTTTCACATCGTTGTGTAAAAAGTACACCTGCCCGCCGCGCAGCAGCTCGCGCAGCAGGGCTTCCTTGATGGTGCTGTTGTTCTGCTCCATCACGAAGGTGCGCACCGACAGCCGCCGGGCGGGCGGCGTGGCGATGATGGACAGGTCGCGCATGCCGGCCATCGCCATGTTCAGTGTGCGCGGGATGGGCGTGGCGGTCAGGGTGAGGATATCCACCTCGCTGCGCAGGGCCTTGAGCTGTTCTTTCTGGCGCACGCCGAAGCGGTGTTCTTCGTCGATGATGGCCAAGCCCAGGTCGTTGAACTTCACATCGCCCGACAGCAGTTTGTGGGTGCCGATCACGATGTCGATCTTGCCTTCGGCCAACTCCGCTACCGCCGCGTCGACCTCTTTGGCCGATTTGAAGCGGCTCATCACTTCTACCCGCACCGGCCAGTCGGCGAACCGGTCGCGAAAGCTGTTGTAATGCTGCTGGGCGAGCAGGGTGGTGGGCACCAGCACGGCCACTTGGCGGCCGCTGTGTACGGCGATGAAGGCGGCACGCATCGCCACCTCGGTTTTGCCGAAGCCCACATCACCGCATATCAACCGGTCCATCGGCTTGGGCGCGAGCATGTCGGCGCGTACCGCTTCGATAGCCGTTTGCTGGTCGGGGGTTTCCTCGAAGGCAAAGCCTGCGCTGAACGTTGCATAGTCCAGCGCCGGGTCGGTGAACGCATGGCCCTTGCGCGCCCCGCGGCGGGCATAGATGTCGAGCAACTCGGCGGCCACATCGCGCACCTGTTCGGCGGCTTTGCGTTTGGCCTTCTGCCAGGCTTCGGAGCCGAGCCGGTGCAGCGGCGCCAGGGCGTCGTCGGCACCGGTGTAACGGGCAATCAGATGCAGGTTGGCCACCGGCACATAGAGCTTGGCGTGCTCGGCGTACTCCAAGGTCAGGAACTCGGCCACTTGATGGTCGATTTCCAGGGTGGCCAGGCCCAGGTAGCGGCCCACGCCATGGTCGATGTGTACCACCGGGGCGCCTTCGCGCAATTCGGTAAGGTTCTTGATCACCGCGTCGTTGGCGCCGTCGTTGCGCTTGTCGCGGCGGCGGCGCTGCATGACCCGCTGGCCGAACAACGGGCTCTCGGCCACCAGCGCCAATGCAGGCTCGGTCAGGCACAAGCCTTCTTCGAGGGGGGCTATGGTGATGGCCAGGCGCGCGTCGCTCGCGACGAACGCCTCCCAACCCTCGACCACTTGGGGGCGCAGTTTCAAGCGTTCGAGCAGTTCGAGCAGTACCTCGCGGCGCCCGGCGGTTTCGGCGGTAAATAGCACCCGGCCGGGGAACTGGTCGAGGAAGCCGGCCAATGCCCCCAGCGGCTGTGCGGCCTTGGCCTCGATGGCCAGGTTCGGCAGCGGTTCGCTGGGGAAGCTCACTTGGGCCGGGCCCGGCTCACGGCTGACCACCACCCGTGGCCAAGCCTTGAGCCGGGCAAAGCAGTCTTCGACCGGCAAAAACAGCTCGGCCGGCGGCAGCAATGGGCGCAATGGGTCGATACGGCGTTCTTCGAAACGCCCGCGCACATCGCTCCAGAATTGCTCCGCGGCCGCCTCGATACCGGGCAGGGAGAACACCTGGGTATTGGCCGGCAGGTAATCGAACAGCGTGGCGGTGGCGTCGAAGAACAGCGGTAGGTAGTACTCGATGCCGGCAGGGGTGATGCCGCTGTTGAGGTCCTGAAAGATCGGGCTACGGCGGAAATCGACATCGAAACGTTCGCGAAAGCGGGCCTTGAAACGCGTCACTGCGTCTTTTTGCAGCGGGAATTCACGGGCCGGCAACAAGCGCACCGAGTCAACCTTGTCGATAGAGCGTTGGGTTTCCGGGTCGAAGGTGCGCAGGGTTTCGATTTCGTCGTCGAACAGGTCGATGCGGTACGGCAGTCGGCTACCCATGGGGAACAGGTCGATCAGCGCGCCGCGCACGGTGAATTCGCCGTGCTCGTAAACCGTGTCGACATACCGGTAGCCTGCCGCCTCCAGCCGGGTTCTCATAGCGTCTACATCAAGTTTTTGCCCAGCGTCCAACACCAGGCTGCTGCCCAGTAGAAACTGAGTCGGCGCCAGCCGATGTAGGGCAGTGGTGATCGGGACTACCAAAATGCCGTGGGCCAGTTCGGGCAGGCGATAAAGGCTGGCGATGCGTTGTGAGACGATGTCCTGGTGTGGCGAGAACAGGTCGTAGGGCAACGTTTCCCAATCGGGAAAATGCAGCACCGGAAGGTTCGGCGCGAAAAAGCGCAGCTCCTGCTCCAGGCGGTCGGCGCTCTGGCTGTCGGCGGTCAGCAACAGGGTGAAGCGCCCCGCGCCGCTCGCGGCTTCGGCCACGGCCAGCGGCAAGGCCGCGCCATGCAGGCCGGCCCAAGTCTGTTTGCCGTTAGCGGCGGCCGCGGCAGCGGTGGGTAGGGCGGGAAGGTGCAATACGGGCACGGTCGGATAACACTCCTGGCAAGCAAACGGGCGGGAATGAACAATCGACAATCATAACGGCGGGGAGTGCCAGCTGTCAGGCCCCGCATCGCTGCGCTGAACTTGCACCCCGGCGCCGTGGTCTATGGCGCCGTGGTGGCAGCGGTGCGTTGCTATTCAAGGATGGGCGAAGTCATAATGTAGCCCTGTTTTTCATCCCCTACATGTGGAAGGTTCCCCGTGACTCAGAAGCCCGACCAGTGCCTTGGTGAATGGATTGACCGTGAAGCGCTCGCCGAAGCAATGATTCCGATCATTGGTCAGCTCTACCGCAACAATAACGTGGTGAGCTCGATTTATGGCCGTAGCCTGATCAACCGTTCCGTGATTCAAATCCTCAAGGCTCACCGTTATGCTCGCCACCGCCAGGCTGACGAAAACGAGCTCTCGGTGCACGAGACGTTTGCGCTGCTCAAGGCCATGAGCGAACTCAAGCTCGGTGCGGCTTCCGTCGACTTGGGCAAGCTGGTGGAAAAATTCAAGGCCGAAGGCAACGGCCGCAACGCCGAACAATTCGTGCGTGATGAATTGGCCGACGTGGTGGGCAAGCAGACCACCACGGTGGGCGTGCGCAAGGGCCAAGACGTGGTGCTCTATGGTTTCGGCCGCATCGGCCGGTTGCTGGCGCGTATCCTGATCGAGAAAACCGGGGGCGGCGACGGCCTGCGCCTGCGCGCGATCGTCGTGCGCCAAGGCTCGAAGGACGACCTGTCCAAGCGCGCCAGCCTGCTGCGCCGCGACTCGGTGCACGGTACCTTCGAAGGCACTATCCTGGCCAATGAAGAAGACAACACACTCAACGTCAACGGTAACCTGATTCAGGTGATCTACGCCAAGAGCCCGGCCGACGTCGATTACACCCAGTACGGCATCGAAAACGCCCTGGTGGTCGACAACACCGGCGTGTGGCGCGACGCCGAGGGCCTGGGCCAGCACCTGGCCTGCCCGGGCGTGGGCCGCGTGGTGCTGACCGCACCGGGCAAGGGCAAGCTCAAGAATATCGTGCACGGCATCAACCACGGCATCATCAATGATGATGACCGCATCATCTCGGCCGCCTCTTGCACCACCAACGCCATCGTGCCGGTACTCAAGGCCGTCAACGACAAGTTCGGCATCACCAACGGCCACGTTGAAACCGTTCACTCGTACACCAACGACCAGAACCTGATCGACAACTTCCACAAGGGCTCACGCCGGGGCCGTAGTGCCGCGCTGAACATGGTGCTGACCGAAACGGGCGCCGCTACCGCCGCGGCCAAGGCCCTTCCGGAACTGGAGGGCAAGCTGACCGGCAACGCCATTCGCGTGCCCACGCCGAACGTGTCGATGGCTATCCTGAACCTCAACCTGGACAAGCCCACCACCCGCGAAGAACTCAACGAGTACCTGCGCGACACCGCCTTGCATTCGGAGCTGTCCAAGCAGATCGACTACGTTGACTCGACCGAAGTGGTGTCCACCGACTTCGTAGGTTCCCGTTATGCCGGCGTGGTCGATGCCCAGGCGACCATCGTCAACGACAACCGTGTGGTGTTGTACGTGTGGTACGACAACGAGTTCGGCTACAGCTGCCAGGTGGTGCGTGTGATGGAAGACATCGCCAAGGTCAACCCGCCAGCCTTCCCACGCTAGGGTGGTGCCCCCAGAAGCTGGCTGCACAGTGTTGACCATTGCTGCCGGGCCGTGTTGCCTTAGCGCGGTGTAACCTTGCTATGGCGCATCACGGCGCCTGGCTCGACAGCAACGTTCACAGATCAACTCTCGGGCTAACGTCTGGAACATCACACTCGCTTTTTGCACATGAACCCGGCCTTGGCGCCGGGTTTTTTGCCTCGTAGTACCGCAAGGTACCTATTCGACTAAGGTCGTCTGTTTTTGCCCACGGGCACGCCTAAAGTGGAGCATGTTCCACCCAAACCGTGCTGCGGAGACAAAAACAATGAACGACAGCATTTACCTGGCCATCCAGGAAAACCCCCGTTTCAAAGAGCTGGTGGCCAAGCGAGAGCGATTCGCCTGGGTCCTATCGGCAATCATGCTCGCCCTCTACTCGGCCTTTATTCTGCTTATCGCCTATGCGCCGCAGGTGCTCGGGGCCAAGCTCAGCCCTGGCACTTCGATCACCTGGGGTATCCCTATAGGCGTGGGGCTGATCCTCAGCGCCTTCGTGCTCACGGCCATCTATGTGCGCCGCGCCAATGGCGAGTTCGACGACCTGAACCAAGCCATCCTCAACGAGGTGCAGCCATGATTCGCCGCCTCGCTGCCGCCACCGCACTGGCGCTGGCTTCAACCTTGGCCCTGGCCGCCGACGCCCTGGCCGGCACCGTGCAGAAGCAACCGTTGAACGTAGCGGCGATCGCTATGTTCGTGGGCTTCGTTTGCTTGACGCTGGCCATTACCTATTGGGCTTCCAAGCGCAACCGCTCCGCCGCCGACTACTACGCCGCTGGCGGGCGTATCACCGGCTTTCAGAACGGCCTGGCGATCGCCGGCGATTACATGTCGGCCGCCTCGTTTCTGGGCATCTCTGCCCTGGTGTTTTCTTCCGGCTACGATGGGCTGATCTACTCCATAGGCTTTTTGGTAGGGTGGCCGATCATTCTGTTCCTGATCGCCGAGCGCTTGCGCAACCTGGGCAAGTATACGTTCGCCGACGTTGCTTCCTATCGCCTCAAGCAAACTGAAATCCGCACATTGTCGGCGTGCGGTTCGCTGGTGGTCGTAGCGTTCTACCTCATTGCCCAAATGGTCGGTGCCGGCAAACTGATCCAGCTATTGTTCGGCCTGGATTACACCGTGGCGATCGTGCTGGTGGGCATTCTGATGTGCTTGTACGTGCTGTTTGGCGGCATGTTGGCCACCACTTGGGTGCAGATCATCAAGGCGGTGTTGCTGCTGGCAGGCGCGACGTTCATGGCGCTGATGGTCATGAAATCGGTGAATTTCGATTTCAACACGCTGTTCGCCGAGGCCATCAAGGTTCACCCCAAAGGTGAAGCGATCATGAGCCCGGGCGGGCTGGTCAACGACCCGATCTCCGCGTTCTCGCTCGGGTTGGCCTTGATGTTCGGCACCGCGGGGCTGCCGCACATCCTGATGCGCTTCTTTACGGTCAGCGACGCCAAGCAGGCGCGCAAGAGCGTGCTCTATGCCACCGGCTTCATCGGCTATTTCTACATCCTCACGTTTATCATCGGCTTTGGCGCCATCTTGCTGGTGAGCACCAACCCGGCGTTCAAGGATGCCACCGGCGCGTTGCTGGGTGGTAACAACATGGCCGCGGTGCATTTGGCCAATGCGGTAGGCGGTAGTGTGTTCCTGGGCTTTATCTCGGCGGTGGCCTTTGCCACCATCCTGGCGGTGGTCGCCGGGCTTACCTTGGCAGGCGCCTCGGCGGTGAGCCATGACCTCTATGCCAGCGTGATTAAAAAAGGCAAGGCCGCCGAGAAAGACGAAATCCGGGTATCGAAGGTGACCACCGTCGCCTTGGGCGTGGTCGCCATCGTGCTTGGCATTCTCTTCGAGAAGCAAAACATCGCGTTCATGGTGGGCCTGGCATTCTCCATCGCGGCCAGTTGTAACTTCCCGGTGCTGCTGCTTTCGATGTACTGGAAGCGCCTGACTACCCGGGGGGCAATGGTCGGTGGTTGGATGGGGCTGGTCACCGCGGTGGTGCTGATGGTGCTCGGCCCGACGATCTGGGTGCAAATCCTCGGGCATGAAAAACCGATCTACCCGTACGAGTACCCGGCATTGTTCTCGATGATCGTGGCGTTCGCTGGTATCTGGTTCTTCTCGATCACCGACAACTCCACCGCCGCCGAAGGTGAGCGGGCATTGTTCTACCCGCAGTTCGTGCGCTCGCAAACCGGCCTGGGCGCCAGCGGCGCGGTTTCGCACTAGGCCTGGCCATGAAAAAACCCGCCTAAGCGGGTTTTTTCATGGCAGAACACGGGCGGCTATATGCGGCCAAGTAGCAACAGTACCAGTAGCACCACCAATACCACGCCGACGATACCTGATGGCCCGTAGCCCCAGCTTCTAGAGTGAGGGAAAACCGGCAAACCACCGATCAGGAGGAGAATCAGAATGATGACCAGGATTGTGACCATGATGGTTTCCTTGCGTGAGCTTGTTGTCGCACGGTGATGCATCGTGCTTATACCAATGGACTTCGCAGCCTCTGAAAAAGTTTGAAATCATTTAACCACGACGCTGGTTTTTCGCTCCCCTCGGTTATGCTGGGTGTTTTCGAAAAGGGCGTAGATCGTGCTCAACTACTTATGGTTCTTTTTCGCGGCTGTTTTCGAAATCGCAGGCTGCTATGGCGTGTACTTATGGCTACGCATGGGCAAGAGCGCCTGGTGGCTGGTGCCGGCACTGATCAGCCTGAGCGCCTTCGCGCTACTGCTCACCCGTGTCGAAGCTGCCTACGCTGGCCGTGCCTACGCCGCCTACGGCGGGCTTTACACCGTGACGGCGCTGGCGTGGTTGGCGCTCGTTGAAAACGTCCGCCCTACGGCCACGGACGCCTGGGGCGCGCTGCTGTGTGTGGTCGGCGCCAGCGTGATTTTATGGGGGCCACGGTTCAATGTGGGTTAAGAGCGTTCAAAAACAGTCGGCTTGTGGGAAAGCTCTGTAAGAAAAAATGTAACTTATTGTAGGCAAAGGAGATTTCTCTTATTGGCCTCTTGCCAGGCTATCCGGGTTCTTTCAGTCTGGTCGCTCTTAGGGAAGCCTTACAGGGAGAAACGCCATGCTGGTTTTGAGCAGGGACGTCGGCGAAGACATCGTGATAGGCGAGGGCGTGATTCGCATCCGCGTGCTGAGCATCGAGGGGGGCCAGGTGCGTTTAGGCATCAGTGCACCGAAAGAGGTGGGTATTCACCGCGACGAAGTCCACCGCCGCATACATGCCGGCCTCGAGCCTACTGATCCGGCAGCCACTCTCGCGGTACGTCATGCCGCGCCATCAACTGGCACTGCTGGCTCTCGGGGTCGAACAGGATAAGCGCCTGGCCCTTGGCCAACGCCTGGCGCACCCGCAGCACCCGCGTTTGCAAGGGTGTTTCGTCACCGTTGTCGGTGCCGTCGCGGGTGACGAAGTCCTCGATCAAGCGGGTGAGGGTGTCGGGTTCGAGTTGGTCATAGGGAATGATCATAGGCGAGCAGTGTACGTGGCCCCTGGCGTATCGGGAATATCGCAGGTTACTTGCCCAGCAGGCTGTCCACCGCCGGCACCCGCGTTTCGCTTTCCATCTGGGTGCCGTGCTCAAGCTGCTTGCTGAAGTTTTTCAGTGAAGCGTTGGCCGGTTGTGCGTCGCTGGCGAACACCGGTGGGCTCAGCAAGTAGGCGCACAGCATTTTCGCCAATGCGGAGAGGCTGTCGATGTGGGTGCGTTCGTAGCCATGGGTCGCATCGCAACCGAAGGCCACCAGCGCGGTACGGATGTCGTGGCCGGCGGTAACGGCCGAATGGGCGTCGCTGAAGTAGTAACGGAACAGGTCGCGGCGCACCGGCAGGTCATGGCTTTGCCCCAACTTCAACAGGTGCCGTGACAAGTGGTAGTCATAAGGGCCGCTGGAGTCTTGCATGGCCACGCTGACGGCATGTTCGCTGGAGTGTTGGCCAGGCGCGACCGGGGCAATGTCGATGCCAACGAATTCGCTGACATCCCAGGGCAGGGCAGACGCTGCGCCGGAGCCGGTTTCTTCCGTGATGGTAAACAGCGGGTGGCAGTCGATCACTGGCTCCTGGCCGCTGGCTACCACCGCCTTGAGCGCTGCCAGCAAGGCGGCCACGCCGGCTTTGTCGTCAAGGTGCCGCGCGCTGATATGGCCGCTCTCGGTGAATTCGGGCAAGGGGTCGAATGCCACGAAGTCGCCTACATTCACCCCCAAGCTTTCGCAATCGGCGCGGGTAGCGCAATAAGCGTCCAGGCGCAATTCCACGTGGTCCCAACTGACCGGCAATTGGTCGACGGCGGTGTTGAACGCGTGCCCGGACGCCATCAGCGGTAATACGCTGCCACGGATCACGCCATTGTCGGTAAACACGCTAACCCGGCTACCCTCGGCAAAGCGGCTGGACCAGCAGCCCACCGGCGTCAGTGTCAGCCGGCCGTTGTCCTGGATACTACGCACCGCGGCGCCGATGGTGTCCAGGTGCACGGCTACCGCGCGGTCAGGGGAGCTCTTGCGCCCCTTGAGGGTGGCGCGCAGTGTGCCGCGGCGCGTCAGCTCGAAGGGTATGCCCAGTTCCTCCAGGCGTTCGGCCACGTAGCGCACGATGGTGTCGGTGAAACCGGTGGGGCTGGGTATGGCCAGCATCTCCAGCAGTACCCTTTGCAGGTAGTGGATATCGGGTTGGGGAAGGGGCTCGCTCATCAAGGCCTCCTGAAACAGCGCCCGCGACTAGCGCGCAGGCTGAATGTGCGGGAACAGCAAATCGATGAATTTCTCCGCCGTCGGCTGTGGTTCGTGATTGGCCAGGCCCACGCGTTCGTTGGCTTCGATGAACACATAGTCGGGCTGGTCGGCTGCTGGCACCAACAGGTCCAGGCCCACCACCGGGATGTCCAGCGCGCGGGCGGCGCGCACGGCGGCGTCGGCCAGTACCGGGTGCAGAATGCCGGTGACGTCTTCGAGGTGGCCACCGGTGTGCAGGTTGGCGGTTTTGCGCACCGCCAGCACTTGGCCGCTTGGCAAGATGCTGTCGTAGTCGTAACCCGCCGCTTGCACCGTGCGCTCGGTTTCCCGGTCCAGTGGGATACGGCTTTCTCCACCGGTGGCGGCCTGGCGCCGGCGGCTGTGCGCTTCGATCAGCTCGGCCACCGTACGTTGGCCGTCACCGATGACCTGGGCCGGGCGGCGGATGGCCGCGGCCACCACTTCGAAGCCGATGACCACGATGCGCAGGTCATCCCCCTCATGGAAACTTTCCAACAGCACCCGGCTGTCGAAATGGCGCGCTTGTTCGATGGCATGCTGTACATCTTCGAGGGTACGCAGGTCGACTGCCACACCTTTGCCTTGCTCACCGTCCAGCGGCTTGACTACCAAGCGTTGATGCTCGTCGAGAAAGTCTTGGTTGTCATCGGCGCTGGCAGCCAACTGCTGCGCGGGCAGGTGCAGGCCCTCGGCGGCCAGCACTTTGTGCGTCAGGCTTTTATCTTGACACAGCATCACGCTGATGGCGCTGGTCAAGTCGCTGAGCGATTCCCGGCAGCGCACCCGCCGGCCGCCATGGCTGAGGCTGAACAGCCCTGCCTCGGCGTCGAGTTCTTGCACGTCGATACCGCGCCGATAGGCTTCGTCGATGATGATGCGTGCATAGGGGTTGAAATCGCCGGTGGGGCCAGGGCCCATGAACAGCTTTTGATTGATGGCGTTCTTGCACTTCACCGCGAAGGTGGGCAGGGTGCGAAAGCCCAGCTTGGCATAGAGGTTTTTCGCCAAGCGATTGTCGTGCATCACCGACAGGTCCATAAAGGCCAGGCCGCGGCTCATGAAGTGCTCGACCAAATGGCGCACCAACACCTCACCCACGCCGGGGCGCGTGCAACGCGGGTCTACAGCCAAGCACCACAAGCTACTGCCATGGTCCGGGTCATCGAAGGCTTTGCGATGGTTCAGCCCCATCACGCTGCCGATGACCGCCCCGGTGTCTTCATCCTGGGCCAGCCAATACACCGGCCCGCCTTGATGGCGGGGCGTAAGCAGGGCAGGGGCGACCGGCAACATGCGCCGCTTGAGGTATAAGCGGTTGATGGCTTCCCAGTCGCCGGCGGTGTGCGCTCGGCGAATGCGAAAACCGCGGAATACCCGCTGCGCTGGGCGGTAATCGGAAAACCAAAGGCGCAGCGTATCGGAAGGGTCGAGGAACAATTGTTGCGGGGCCTGTGCCAGCACCTGCTGCGGCGCCGCGACATACAAAGCGATATCGCGCTCGCCTGGCCGTTCGGCCAACAGCGCTTCGGCCATGGCCTCTGGCGAGGCGTAGGTATGGCCAATCAGCAGCCGGCCCCAGCCGCAGTGAAGCGCCCGTGGGCCGCCAGCACGTGGGTCGCTGCCGTCTTCGGCCCGGCGCGCTTGTAGGCGTTCATATGAGGGCGCTTGGCCGCGCAGCAGGCGTTGGTTCAAGGCATTGGCTTGGGCTTTCATCGGGTCACAGTCCTTGTTCGCTGAGCCACAGGTTCAAGGCTGCCAGTTGCCACAGTTTCGAGCCGCGCAAAGGCGTAAGTTGGCCTTGCGGGTTGCTGAGCAGGCGGTCGAGCATGGCGGCATCGAACAGGCCGCGGTCCTGGCTGCGGTCAAGCAGCAGGTCACGCACCCAGCCCAGCGTGGCACCTTCAAGGTGCTTCAGGCCTGGCACCGGAAAGTAGCCTTTTTTGCGGTCGATGACCTCGCTTGGGATCACCTTGCGCGCCGCTTCTTTAAGCACCTGTTTGCCGCCGTCGGGCAATTTGAAGCGTGCCGGCACCCGTGCCGAGAGTTCCGCCAGCCGATAGTCCAAAAACGGTGTACGCGCCTCCAGGCCCCATGCCATGGTCATGTTGTCGACCCGCTTGACTGGGTCGTCGACCAACATCACCGTGCTGTCCAGGCGCAGGGCTTTGTCTACGGCGGCGTCGGCGCCGGGTTGGGCGAAATGCTGGTGAACGAAGTCGCCGGCGGCATCGTGGTCTACCCGCCATTTGGCCTGCACGGTGGCGGCATAATCGGCATAATCACGGTCGAAAAAGGCGCTGCGGTAGGCGGCGAAGGCATCTTCGGCACCGTCCACTTGCGGGTACCAGTGGTAACCCGCGAACAATTCGTCCGCGCCCTGGCCACTTTGCACCACTTTGCAGTGCTTGCTCACTTCCCGCGACAACAAATAGAACGCGATGCAATCATGGCTGACCATCGGTTCGCTCATCGCGCGAAACGCAGCAGGAAGTTGCTCGATGATCTCGTGCTCCGCCACGCGCAATTGGTGGTGGCGGGTGCCGTAATGGCGTGCGATCAGGTCGGAATATTGAAATTCATCGCCGCGCTCGCCGCCGGCGTCCTGGAAGCCGATGGAAAAGGTCGAGAGGTCCTGCACGCCAGCCTCTCGCAGCAGCCCGACCAATAGGCTGGAGTCCACCCCACCCGACAGCAGCACGCCGACGTCCACGGCCGCGCGCTGGCGGATCGCTACCGCCTCGCGTGTGCTTTGCAGCACCCGTTCTACCCAATCTTGCAGGGTCAAACCGTGTTCATCGGCATGCGGGCCGTAGGGCAGGGTCCACCACGTATGCTGCTCCGTGGTGCCATCGGCATCGATACGCATCCAGGTCGCCGGTGCCAACTTTTGCACGTTGGCCAACAGGGTACGTGGGGCGGGAACTACGGCATGGAAGTTCAGGTAGTGATTAAGGGCGATGGGGTCAAGCACCGGGTCGATATCGCCACCCTTGAGCAGCGCGGGCAAGCTTGAGGCAAAACGCAGATGTTGTGCGTTGCGGCTGAAGTACAACGGCTTCACACCCAGGCGGTCGCGCGCCAGGAACAGGCGCCGGCGGTCGCGTTCCCAGATGGCGAAAGCGAACATGCCATTGAGCTTGGGCAGCAGATGCTCGCCCCAGGCATGGTACCCCTTGAGCAGCACCTCGGTATCGCCAGCGGAATAAAATGAATACCCCAACGCTTCGAGTTCCGCACGCAGTTCGGGATAGTTGTAGATCGCACCATTGAATGCCAGCGTAAGGCCGAGCTGGCCATCGACCATCGGCTGCGCCGAGCTGTCGGAGAGGTCCATGATTTTTAGCCGGCGGTGCCCCAATGCGACGGGGCCTTGGCTATGAAAGCCCCAGGCATCCGGCCCACGCGGGGCCATGTGATGGGTAATACGTTCCACGGCCGCCAAGTTGGCCGGCTGTTGGTTGAAACTGATTTCGCCACTGATTCCGCACATATTTCCTTACCGGTGTTTCCGTTGGGGATGTAAGAAACAGACAGGGTGACGCAGTGATGGTTTTAGACCATTGGGTTATAAAAGATCCGCATCAAAGGGTTGCCCTACAAGCAAAAACCGGCCAGGCCTTTCCGTGACTGCAGAATTGTGGCTACTTGCCATTGCTGCGCTGAATACATAATATAACTCATTGAAATATTGGCTATTTTTCAGAGATCGATAAATGAAAATTTAATTCCGGGCGTCCGATGATCGGGCATTTGCGTTAAGCTCGAACGCGCTTACATTCACACGTGCTGGAGAAAGCATGTCCGCGTCCAAGCAGGCCAGCAGCGCATCATCGAGCCAGCCCAGTGATGAGCCGGCAGCATTTCCCGAACTCGATGCTTTTTGTAATGATATTGGTTTTTCGTACTGGTCTCTTTACCTGAATCATTATAACCCCCCGGGTAATGCCGTATTCCGTAGCAACTTACCGGCACCTTGGCAAGCGTGGACGCAAGCGCACCTTGCGGCCATTTTCGACTCCCTTCGCGCCCCGCGTTTCGAGGTCAATGCGCCTTTCCGCTGGGGTCGCACGTTGTTGGAGCAGGCCTCGCCGATGCCACGCGGGTTGAATGTACCTGCCGGCTTCGAGGGGGTGAGCATCATTTTGCAAGACGCTGGCCGACATCACAGCGTGTTCACGGTAAGGCGCGATAACAGCCCCCTGGACGACCCTGAATTCGCCGCGATGGGGGGCCAGTTGGCATGGATGGCGGGTTTGTTGCACCGGGCTGCGCGCCTGGGGCCAGTCGGCGGCACGCCAAAGCCGAAACTAACTCCACGCCAGGTGGAAGTGATGCGGTTGGTGGTCGTGGGCAAAACGGCGCAAGAAATTTCCAACCTGCTCAACGTTAGCCGGCGCACCGTGCGTTTTCACCAAGAACGGGTGATGATCACCCTCGATACCACGAACATTACCGCCGCCGCCTTCCAGGCGGGTCTGTTGGGGCTGCTATGAGTGCACGCGGCGCTTTTTCAATTGGCGCATCAAGAAGCGGTCTGGATGGCAGGCGTGGGCGACGTCCCTCGGTAAGGGTAGGGGTTCGCCTTCCAGCCAGGCGGCCAGCAGTTCACCGGCCAACGGCGCAGTAACCAGCCCGCGTGAGCCGTGGCCGCTGTTCACATACAGGCCCTCCCGCCAGCGCGGGGCCGCCGAGCCGCCGGGCTGCTCATTCCCATGGGCTTCAGACAGCGGGCCGATCACCGGCAGGTAGTCTGGTGTGGTGCAGCGCAGCGAGGCCCGCCCCGACAATTCAGCCGGCTGCAGGGCCCAGGCTCCGGCCAGTTCGGGGCTGATTTGCGCCAGGCGTGCCAGGTTGCCCGCATGTTCCGCGTTGGTGGGTTGCAGGCCTGTGGCGGTGAAATCGAAACTGGCGCCCAACGTGTGTTCGCCCAGCCTGGGTGGGGCGATATAGCCCTCTGCACAGAGGACCGTGCGCAACGCCCCACTGGGCCGATTGGCCGGCAGATAGGTCACCTGTCCGCGGATGGGCTTGAGCGGCAGGCCGGTGAGGCGCGCGGCATCCTCGGCATTGGCCACTATCACCACCGGTGCCTGCTCCAGGCACCGCTCGCCGTCGAACAACCGCCAAGCGCCTGCATCGCGTTCGAGCGCCGACACTTGGCAGTAAGGGCGAAACTCGATGGCCGGGTGGTCCATCCACCACCGGCATAGCGCGGCGGGGTGAACCCAACCTGCGTCAGGAAAATACAGCCCGCCGCTGGGCACGCCAACACCCGCTTGGATACTGGCCGCATCCTGCGCCAAGGCTTGCACCAAGTCGCTGTCGAACGCCTGGGCCAATGCTGCCTGGCGGTTGCGTTCTTTTTCGTCAAAGGCCAGCTGTAGCACACCGCATGCATCCCACGCCTGGCCCTGGGGTAAATGCTCCAACTGCCGCCGGATGTACCCGAAGCCACTGACGATCAGCCGCGACAGGGCGGTGCCGTGGGCGGATAACTTGAGGTAAAGCACCCCTTGCGGGTTGCCGGAAGCGCCTTGGGCCAGGCCGCCGGCGCGGTCCAGCACGGTGACCCGCCAGCCGCGCGCCGCCAGGCTAGCGGCGCTGGCGCAACCGGCGAGGCCGGCGCCGATCACTACGGCTCGCCGCTCGCCATGTGGGGTGGGTGGGCGGTTAAACCATGGGCCTGACACAGGTTGTGGCGCACCGGTGTACACCCCCCGCATCACCTCGCGTTTGCGCCCGAAGCCGGGCACCCGGAACATGTCGAAACCTTCGGCCATCAGGCCGCGGCGCACCACCCCGGCGGCAGTGAAGGTACCGAGGGTGGCGCCAGGGGCAGACAGCCTGGCCAACTGCGCGAACAAACCGGGGGTCCACATCTCAGGGTTCTTGGCCGGGGCAAAACCGTCCAGAAACCAGGCATCGACCATGGCATCCAGCGCCGCGAGTTGCTCGATTACATCGCCCACCAGCAGCGTGAGGGTTACCCTGCCGGCGGCGAACACCACGCGCTGGAACCCCGGTTGCAGCACAAGGTACTGCCCCAGCAGTTGCTGGCCATATAGCGCCAACTGCGGCCACAGTGCCACAGCCCGGGCCAGGTCGGCCCGGCTCAAGGGGTACTTCTCCACGCTCACGAAGTGCAGCCGCGCATCGGCCGGGGCATGTTGCTCGAACAACTGCCAGGCGCAAAAAAAGTTAAGGCCCGTACCGAAGCCGGTTTCGCCGACCACGAAGCAGGCGCCTGCCGGTAGCGCTCGCCAGCGCTCGCACAAGCGATTTTGGTCGATGAAGTTGTGCAGGGTTTCGGCCAGCCCCGATTCCTTGGAAAAGTACACATCATCGAAGGCCGTGGACACGGGCAAGCCGTGTTCATCCCAATGGATCCGGGCGTGGCGTGGAGTATCGTTCATGTCGCTCTCTGGGGTAGACACGGCAAACGCAACATTTTGCCAGATGTCGGGGTCCAGATGAGCAATGCCTGACAGGGAGCGCCCAATGTTTGAGTCCGCCGAAATCGGTCACGCCGTCGACGATGCCACTTACCGCAAGCAAGTGCCCGCGCTTCGCCAAGCGCTGCTCGATGCCCAGTACGACCTGAGGGAAAAAGCAGCGTTTCCGGTCATCATTTTGATCAACGGCATCGAAGGGGCGGGCAAGGGTGAAACCGTCAAGCTGCTGAACGAATGGATGGACCCGCGGCTGATTGAGGTGCGCACCTTCGACCGCCCCAGCGATGAAGAGTTGGCCCACCCTACCCCCTGGCGCTATTGGCGCAAATTGCCGGCCAAGGGGCGCATGGGGGTGTTCTTTGGCAACTGGTACAGCCAGATGATCCAGAACCGTGTGCACGGCCGTATCAAGGACGCGGTGCTCGACCAGGCCATCAATGACGCCGAGCGCCTGGAACAGATGCTGTGTGACGAAGGCGCGCT
Organism: Pseudomonas typographi; assembly: GCF_014694385.1. Classification (GTDB taxonomy): domain Bacteria; phylum Pseudomonadota; class Gammaproteobacteria; order Pseudomonadales; family Pseudomonadaceae; genus Aquipseudomonas; species Aquipseudomonas typographi. The sequence goes on from NZ_JAAOCA010000009.1 coordinate 43,435, forward strand.
GATTTTCAAGTTCTGGTTTCACCTCTCGAAAAAACAAATGAAAAAGCGCCTCAAGGCGCTGAAAGACGACCCCCTGCACCGTTGGCGCCTCAGCCCGCTGGACTGGCAGCAATCCAAAACCTATGACCGTTTCGTGCGCTTCGGTGAGCGCGTGCTGCGCCGTACCAGCCGTGACTATGCGCCCTGGCATGTTATTGAGGGGGTAGATGCCAATTACCGCAGCTTGGCGGTGGGGCGCATTTTGCTCGATGGCCTGCGTGCGGCGCTGGAGCACCCGGCCCATCCGGTGCATCAGGCCATGGCACCGTTGGGTGACAGTATCGACAAGCTCAACCTGCTCGATTCGCTCGACCTGTCGCGCAGCTTGGGCAAGGACGAATACCCGCAACGCCTGATAGAAGAGCAAGCCCGCCTGGCGACGCTGCTGCGCGATAAGCGTATGCGCCGCCATGCGTTGGTGGCGGCGTTCGAAGGCAACGACGCGGCGGGCAAGGGCGGCGCCATTCGCCGCGTAGCCGCGGCGCTGGACCCACGCCAGTACCACATCGTGCCGATTGCTGCGCCCAGCGAAGATGAACGTGCCCAGCCGTATCTATGGCGCTTTTGGCGGCGGATCCCGGCGCGTGGGCAGTTCACGGTATTCGACCGTTCCTGGTACGGCAGGGTGCTGGTGGAGCGGGTCGAGGGCTTATGCAGCCAAAGCGACTGGATGCGTGCCTACGGTGAAATCAACGATTTCGAAGAGCAACTGGTTGATGCCGGAGTGATCGTGGTCAAGTTTTGGTTGGCGATCGACGCCAAGACCCAATTGCAACGGTTCAAAGCACGGGAGAATACCCCGTTCAAACGCTATAAAATCACCGACGATGATTGGCGCAACCGCGAGAAATGGCCGTTGTACCGCGAAGCGGTGGGCGACATGGTCGACCGCACCAGCACCGAAATCGCGCCGTGGACGTTGGTGGAGGCCAACGACAAGCATTGGGCCCGGGTCAAAGTGCTGCGCACCCTAAATGATGCGCTCGAGGCGGCGCTCAAGCGCGACAAGGGGTAGTGTGGTGCAGCGTTGTTTTTTAGGAGTTTGCAGTGGAGCTGCTTTTTCTCGGTACGTCGGCGGGTGTGCCTACGCGGGGGCGCAACGTCTCGGCCACGGCGTTGTTGCCGGCCAACCGCAAGGGTTGGTGCCTGGTGGATTGCGGCGAGGGCACCCAGCATCAAGTGCTGCGCACGCCGCTGTCGTTGCATGACCTGGACGCGGTGTTCATCACCCATGTGCACGGCGACCATTGCTTCGGCCTGCCGGGGCTGTTCAGCAGCGCCGGCATGAGCGGGCGCACCCGGCCGCTGAAGCTGGTCGCGCCGGCTGCGCTGGAACCCTGGTTGGCAATGACCCTGGAGGTCAGCCACAGCACGCTGCCGTTCGAGGTCGAATTCCAGGCGGTGGAAAGCTTTGGCGGCGTGGCGGTTGCCGAGTGGTCGGTGACGACCTTGGCGCTGTCGCACCGTGTGCCGTGCTGGGCCTATGTGTTCACCGAGGCCAAACCCGAGCCGCGCCTGGACGTACAGCGTTTGGCCGCCGAGGGCATACCCCGCGGGGCGTTGTGGGGCCAGCTTGCCCAAGGCCAGACGGTGGTATGGCAAGGCCGCCTGTTACAAGGCAACGACTACCGCCTGGCGGGCCGTATGGCGCAGCGGGTGGTTATCTGTGGCGACAACGACACCCCGGCGTTATTGCGCGAGGCCTGTGGGCAGGCCCAGGTGCTGGTGCATGAGGCAACCTACACTCAATCGGTGTTGGAAGCGGGCAAACAGGGGTATGGCCACAGTAGCGCGCAAGCAGTCGCGCGCATGGCTGAGCAAGCCGGGCTGGCGAACCTGGTACTGACGCACTTCAGCCCCCGTTACCAAGCCGCCGGTGGCTCTGGCGCGTCGATCGACGACATCCGCCAAGAGGCGGCCGCGGCGTACCGCGGGCGCCTTTGGCTGGCCCGTGACTTGGCGCACTACCGGTTGGCCCGCAATGGCCTGCTGGAGGCGGTGGCGCCTCCGCCAGGCTGAGCCCGGTGTGGCGGCGCAGGCGTTCGCATAAGCATTGTTGGGTGCATTTTGCGATTGGGCAAGGCGCCGTGACCCGCCATGGCCAGGCTATAGCGATGGGCTGCAGCGCCGCCCGTGAGCAAAAGCATCGTCGAAAGGGTGCAGCCAGCCCCAGCCTCTGCGGCACCCCATTAGTGGCTATTTAACGGTGCCTGGCGCCTGGCGCGCTGGATGTACACCCGGCTTTCTCGTTCAGCTTCCTCGCGTGAGCCATAGGGCCCTTCGAGGGTGCGCTCTCGAGTGCTGAAAAAGAATTGCCCATTGACGAGCGAGATGCGGTCTGCCCGGAAGTGACTGGCCGATAAGGGGTCGTGTTCACGTTTGCCGAACATAATGCCTCCTGATGAACGGGTTAACAAACGCTAGCGTGGTGCCTCTGAAGTTAGCTGCACCACCTGGACGGTGCCTTTGCCGCCGGGCGGTGGCGCATTTGCGTTTCTCGCCATGGCTGTACTGCGTCGGTCATGGCGCCTGGCCCGGCCTGCAAAATCACACGCCAATGCGTGCACGAACTTCTGCGGCACACACTGGTTTTACGGGGCTGCCCGGTACCTTTAGCCTTGACCACCGGCCTCGAGCATGTTTTCCGGGCGTACCCATTGGTCGAATTCTTCACTAGACAGGTAGCCGAGCGCCAGCGCCGCCTCGCGCAGGGTGCTGCCCTCGGCATAGGCTTTCTTGGCGATTTGCGCAGCTTTGTCGTAACCGATGTGTGGGTTCAGCGCGGTCACCAGCATCAGCCCACGCTCGAGGTGCTCTGCCATGCGTTCGGCATCGGGCTCAAGGCCCGCGATGCAGTGTGCTTGGAAGTTGCGGCAACCATCGGTGAGCAGGCCGATGGACTCGAGCACATTGTGGATGATCACCGGTTTGTACACGTTAAGCTGTAAGTGGCCCTGGCTCGCAGCCAGGCCGATGGTGACGTCATTACCCATTACCTGGCATGCCAGCATCGACAACGCTTCGCATTGGGTCGGGTTGACCTTGCCGGGCATGATCGAGCTGCCTGGCTCGTTAGCGGGCAACTTCACCTCGGCCAGCCCTGCCCGCGGGCCAGAACCTAACAGGCGCAAGTCGTTGGCCAACTTCATCAATGCGACCGCCAGGGTCTTGAGTGCCCCGGCCAGGGTCGTCAGCGGCTCGTGGCCGGCCAATGCCGCAAATTTATTAGGGGCGGTCACGAAGGGTAGGCCGCTCAAGGCCGCCAATTCCGCGGCGATGGCCTCTGCAAAGCCGTGCGGCGCGTTAAGCCCGGTGCCGACGGCCGTGCCACCCTGGGCTAACTCGCACACCGCCGGCAGGGCGGCGCGGATAGCGCGCTGGGCGTAGTCCAACTGGGCCACGTAGGCCGAGAGCTCCTGGCCGAAGGTCACCGGCGTGGCGTCCATCATATGGGTGCGGCCCGTTTTGACCAGCTTGGTGTGGCGCGCGGCAAGCTCGGCAAGGCCTGCGGACAACTCGGCGATGGCCGGCAACAACCGGCCTTGCACGGCCTGGACCGCGGCGATGTGCATGGCGGTCGGGAAACAGTCGTTAGAGCTTTGCGAGCGGTTCACGTGGTCGTTGGGGTGTACCGGGCTTTTGCCCCCGCGGCCCTGGCCCGCCAGTTCGTTGGCCCGCCCAGCGATGACCTCGTTGACGTTCATGTTGCTTTGGGTACCGCTGCCGGTTTGCCACACCACCAGCGGGAACTGGTCGTCATGCTGGCCAGCCAATACTTCATCAGCGGCTTGCTCGATCAGCCGGGCAAGGTCTGCCGGCAGGTCGCCGTTACGGTCGTTGACCCGCGCGGCAGCTTTTTTGATCAGCGCCAGTGCATGCACCACTGGCAGCGGCATGCGCTGTTCGCCGATGGCAAAGTTCACTCGCGAGCGCTGGGTCTGCGCGCCCCAGTAGGCGTCGTCTGGAACTTCGACCTGGCCGAGGCTGTCAGTTTCGATGCGGCTCATGCGGCGTTTACTCCCTGTGAGGCGTTGAACGTATCAGCCTGTATAGGCCCCGCGACACCCGGCTTGGTTCAACCGCGAACATGACAAACACCTTCGCAGGGTTGAGCCGGCCGCGCCATCAGGTGCAGAATGCCCCTCCCTGGGGCCTGCGCTCCCACCTGCTATTTAAGGAAACACGATGACCCGTCTTCGCGCCCTCTGCACCGCAGCCGTTTTGGTATGCGCCAGCGGTTCCGTCTTTGCTGACCAGGCCAGCCACAACGCCAGTGCCGAGGCATTCCTGACGACCGTCCATGCCGATAAGTTGGGCACACCTATCTATATGCAGGTGCAGCAGATGTTTTCCCAGCGCTTCGAACAGGCCAAGGCGCCAGAGTCAAAAAAGGCGACGCTCGAAGGCTATGAGGCCAAGGCCAATGCAGCGCTCGACTCGGCCATCGGTTGGAGCAAGGTCAAGCCAGACCTGATCAAACTCTACACGGACAACTTCACCGAAACTGAGCTCAACGATTTGGTCAAGTTCTACACATCGCCGCTGGGCCAGAAAGTGCTGCAGCAAATGCCGCAAGTCACCCAGCAGTCGGCCATGCTCATGCAGCAAAAGCTCGACCCGGCAGTACCGGTGGTCAACAAGCTGCTCGAAGACATGACCAAAGAAGTGGCCCCAGCGCCTGCCCCGGGTACCAAGCCCGCCCCGGCGAAAAAATAAGAGGCAACCGCCATGACGATGCAGACCCGCCTCGAGCACACGCTGGCGCTGCTGCAGCCGGTACACCTGCAAGTGCTCGACGAGAGCCATATGCATAGCCGCGGCCAGCAGACGCACTACAAGGCGGTGGTGGTCAGTGCGCGTTTCGATGGGCTCTCCAGCGTCAAGCGCCACCAATTGGTGTACGGCACCCTTGGCGAACTGATGGGCGAGTTCCATGCCCTGGCGTTGCATACCTATACCCCAGAGGAGTGGGCACAACTAGGGAACGTACCGGCGTCCCCGGTGTGCGCCGGCGGGCATTCCTGAAGCCACACTTCAGCCGTTCGCTGCCGTGCCGATATAGCCATTGACCTGGCGCAACAAAGCCCACCAGGGTTTTGTTAGAATCGGCGGCGCACTACGCCATGAAGTGGCAAGCCGAACACCGGCTTGCCCTGCGTTAAGCACCCTGGCGCATGCGTTTTTACCTGTACCTTCAAACCGGTCCGCCTTTTGCGAAGGCAACCACTGGAGCATTTGCATGTCTGCATCCATTGTTGTGGCAGCGCTATACAAGTTCGTCACACTCGAAGATTTCATCGCCCTGCGCCAGCCCTTGCTCGACGTAATGGTAGCCAATGGCGTCAAGGGCACCCTGTTGCTGGCTGACGAAGGCATCAACGGTACCGTATCCGGTACCCGCGAGGGCATCGACGCGCTGCTCGCCTGGTTGCGCCGCGACCCGCGCCTGGCCGACGTCGATCACAAGGAAAGCTACTGCGACGAGCAGCCGTTCTACCGCACCAAGGTTAAACTCAAGAAAGAAATCGTGACCCTCGGCGTACCCGGGGTAAACCCTAACCATAAGGTCGGCACCTACGTCGACCCGGTGGATTGGAACGCGTTGATCGATGACCCGGAGGTACTGCTAGTCGACACACGGAACGACTATGAAGTGGCGATCGGCACCTTCGAAGGCGCGGTAGACCCGAAAACCACCACCTTTCGCGAGTTCCCCGACTATGTGAAGGCCAACTTCGACCCCGCCCGGCACAAAAAGGTAGCGATGTTCTGCACCGGTGGCATCCGCTGCGAAAAGGCCTCCAGCTACATGCTGGGAGAAGGTTTTGAAGAGGTGTATCACCTCAAGGGCGGCATTCTCAAGTACCTGGAGCAAGTGCCGCAGGCGCAGTCGAAATGGCGTGGGGACTGCTTCGTCTTCGATAACCGCGTCACCGTGCGCCATGACCTGTCCGAAGGCGAGTATGACCAGTGCCACGCATGCCGCTCGCCGATCAGCGCCGATGATCGCGCCAGCGAGCATTACACCCCGGGAATAAGTTGCCCGCACTGCGCCGGCAAATTGGCCGATAAAACCCGCCAGGCGGCCGTCGAGCGGCAAAAGCAAATCGAACTGGCCAAGGCGCGCAACCGGCCCCATCCTATTGGCTACAACTATCGCAAAGCCGAGGTTTGAGCCGTGCGCCGCCTGCTCTACGTGATGGACCCAATGTGCTCCTGGTGCTGGGGGTTCGCACCGGTGGCGGCGGCGCTGTTCGAGCAGGCGGCCACCGCCGGTGTCGCCGCGCATCTGGTGATGGGCGGCCTGCGCAGCGGTGGTGCGGCATTGGATACCACCACCCGGCAGTACATCCTTGAGCATTGGCGCGCTGTGCAGCAAACCACTGGGCAGCCGTTTCATTTCGAGGGCGCATTGGCCGACGGGTTCGTTTACGACACCGAACCTGCCTGCCGGGCGGTAGTCACTGCCCGTCGGCTCGCGGAAGACCTCGCCTGGCCATTGGCAAGGGGCATCCAGCAGGCGTTCTACGCCCAAGGCCGTGACACCAGCGAAGTCGCCACCCTGGTAGCACTGGCCGAGCAAGTGGGCATCCCCCGTATCGAATTCGCCGAAGCCTTCGACCTGGCTGAACAGGCGCGGGCTACCCAGGCGGACATCACGTGGGCCCGAGACCTGGGGATCGCCGGCTTCCCGACACTATTAGCGCAAAATGGCAGCCAATTGGCCTTGCTCACCAACGGTTATCAACCGCTGGAAGCCTTGGCCCCGTTGCTCGGCGCCTGGCTGCGACATAACACCGAGGCCCGTTGAAAATATTGCTACCGAACTGATTGCGCTCTGCTAGTCTCGACAAAGACTTGCCGGGTTCGGTCGGGCGCGTTGCGCATGTCGCTCATCGCCGGCCGCCCTCCCAGAGTGCGCGGCGTCAGTCGTTCAGCCGCAATGTGCAAGGGACCTCATGAAGCAGCAGACTCGGATGCTCGAAAGCCCAAGGCTCATCGCCATTGCTTGGCCATTTATCGCCGTGGTCCTTCTGTTGGCGTCGCTGGGTACTTTCAGCCTTTACGCGATGTCGGCGATGCGGGGTTACGTTGCCGGTGAAAGCCTTTGGTCCAAGGGCCAGAAAGACGCAATCTACTACCTGAACCTGTACGCAAGCAGCCCCGATGAGCGAATTTTCCAGAAGTATCGGCAAGCCATTGCCGTTCCTCAGGGCGGCCACGACTTGCGCATGGCGCTGGATCAACCCGTCGCGGACACGGCCAAGGCGCGGATAGGGCTGCAGCAGGGCGGTAACCATGCCGACGACTTCAGCGGCATCATCTGGTTTTTCCTGAATTTCCGCCATTTTTCCTATTTTGCCCGCGCGATCGACCTCTGGACCATTGGCGATGGGTACCTGTTCAAGCTCGACGAAGTTGCCCAGGCCATGCACAGCAGCATCCAGGCTGGGCAGGCGGGCCCGGACGATGTAAGGCGCTGGAAGGCGCAGATCCTGGACATCAACGAGCAGGTGACGCCTGCGGCGAAGGCGTTCAGTGATGCGTTGGGCGAGGGCTCGCGTTTCTTGCAGCGCCTGCTGATAGGCATCAACTTGTTTACCGCTTTCGCGCTGATCGCGATTGCGCTGTGGATCACCCGCAAGCTGCTCGCCCAGCGCCACGCCTTCGCCGAAGCGTTGCAGGAAGAAAAAGACCGTGCGCAAGTGACCCTGGCCTCGATTGGCGACGGTGTGATCGCCACCGACGTGGACGGCGCCATTGTTTACATGAACCCGGCCGCCGAACAGTTGACCCATCTGAAAGCTGAGCAGGCGGCGGGCCTACCGCTGGCGGCGCTGTTCAACCTGCTCGACGAGAACGCCGAGCGTGACGCTTCGACGTTGATCGAGCGTATCCGTACCGGCCAGCTCAATGGCGGCCGCGAACACCCGCGGATGATCCAGCGGCTTGATGGCAGCATGGTGTCGGTGGCTTTGGGGGGGGCGCCGATCGTTCACGACAGCCGCATCAGCGGTACGGTGCTGGTGCTGCACGACATGACCCAGGAACGGCAATACATCGCCAACCTCGCCTGGCAAGCCACCCACGATGCGTTGACGGGCCTGGCTAACCGCCGGGAGTTCGAGTTCCGCCTTGAGCAGGCACTCAACGGGCTGAACGACAGCGGTACGCGCCACGCACTGCTGTTTCTCGATCTGGACCAGTTCAAGCTGGTCAACGACACCTGCGGCCATGCCGCCGGTGATGAGCTGCTTCGGCACATCTGCGCCTTGTTGCAGTCGGGCCTTGGTGGTGGCGACACCTTGGCGCGGCTGGGTGGCGATGAGTTTGGCGTATTGCTCGAGCACTGTGCGCCGCAGGTGGCCGAGAGGACCGCCGAGCAGTTGCGCGAAGCGGTGCAGAACTTGCATTTCGTGTGGAAGGGCCGGCCCTTCATGACTACCCTGAGCGTGGGCTTGGTACACCTGCATCAGCCACCCACTACCTTGGAAGAGGCGCTGCGGGTCGCCGACCTGGCTTGCTATATGGCCAAGGAAAAAGGCCGTAACCGCGTGCAGGTGTATCACGAAGACGATACCGAGCTGACCGTGCGCTTCGGTGAAATGGCCTGGGTGCAGCGCTTGCGCCTGGCTCTGGAAGAAGACCGCTTCTGCCTGTACGCCCAGGAAATCGCCAGCATCGGCGGCCTACCCACAGCCAGCGGCCACGCCAGCCATGTGGAGGTCTTGGTGCGGCTACAGGATGAAAGTGGCCGGATCATTCTGCCCAACAGCTTTATCCCCGCGGCCGAGCGCTATGGGCTGATGCCTTCGCTGGATCGCTGGGTTGTACAAAATGTGTTCAAGGTGTTGCGCCAGTGCCTGGACGAAGGCGGTGACCAACCCCTGGCTATGTGTGCGATCAACCTGTCGGGCGCCAGCATTGGCGACGACGAATTTCTTGATTTTATCCGTGAGCAACTGTACCGGTACGACATTCCAGCACAGTTGATTTGTTTCGAAATTACCGAAACCAGCGCCATCGCCAACCTCGCCAGCGCTATTGGCTTCATCAATGAACTCAAAGACCTTGGCTGCCTGTTTTCCCTAGACGATTTCTGCGCGGGAATGTCGTCGTTTGCCTATTTGAAGCATTTGCCAGTGGACTTTCTCAAGATCGACGGCAGTTTCGTCAAAGACATGCTCGACGACCCGATCAACCGCGCGATGGTCGAGGTGATCAACCATATCGGCCACGTGATGGGCAAGCGAACGATCGCTGAGTTCGTAGAATCCCCGTTGATTGAGCAGGCCCTGGTAGAAATCGGCGTCGATTACGCGCAGGGTTATCTGATCGAGCGCCCCTTGCCGTTTACCTGCCAGAGCCTGCGCCGGGCGGACGCACAAGGCAGGGGCGCACGGGTTTCACCTACCTCGCCGCATGTATGCGACTAGAGCGGTAGGTAAGGCGCACTCGCGTGGGGCTTGAGGCGCTGGTACCCCGATTGCCGGGTAAATTATGGCTGGGCAAGGCGCCGTGATGATACGTAGCAGGGCTATGGTGAGCAATGACAACCCAGCTTGGCCGTAAAAAGCACCGTCAACATTGTGCAGCTAACTTCTGAGATACCACACTAGGTTCGGCTGCCGTTCGCGTGGCCTTGACGCGATCGGCTTTACCCACGACGCAAAAGGAAGTTGTTCATGACCGAATTAACCGAAGCTGTGTTCACCCGTACTGGCCCACTGATGGAGGCCACCAGCTACCCCGTGTGGGCCCAGCAGTTGCTACGAGATTGCAGCATCGCCAAACAGCGAGTGGTCAACCATGAGTTCTACCAAAAGTTGCGTGACAACACGTTAACCGCCACGACCATGCGCCAATACCTGGTCGGTGGCTGGCCAGTGGTGGAGCAGTTTGCGTTGTACATGGCCCAGAACCTTACCAAAACCCGTTACGGGCGTAGCCCCGGCGAAGACATGGCGCGGCGCTGGCTGATGCGCAACATCCGCGTCGAACTCAACCATGCCGACTATTGGGTGCATTGGGCCCAGGCCCATGGCGTGACAGTGGAAGACCTGCACGCGCAGAAAGTCCCGCCAGAGCTCACGGCGCTAAGCCATTGGTGTTGGCACAGCAGCGCGTCCGATACCTTGGTGATCGGCATGGCCGCTACCAACTACGCCATCGAAGGTGCCACCGGAGAGTGGGCGCACGTCGTGTGCTCCAGTGACACCTACGCCAATGCCTTCCCCGAGGCGGGGCGCAAACGCGCCATGCGCTGGCTTGCGCTGCATGCCGAGTACGACGATGCGCACCCCTGGGAAGCGTTGGAAATCATCTGCACCCTGGCCGGCCCCAACCCGTCGCGCTCACTGCAGGCCGAGCTGCGCAAGGCTATCTGCAAGAGCTACGACTACATGTACCTGTTCCTGGAGCGCTGCATGGAGCTTGAACGCATGACCCTCGCCGCCCATGCCGATGCTGGCGAAGCGATGCCCGCCTAGGCTTACTGCGCGTTCAACGCCTGGCCGTTTACCGCGGCGCTGTCAGGCCCCATCAAGTAAAGGTACACCGGCATGATATCGGTTGGCGTGGGCACACGCTGGGGGTCTTCGTGCGGGTAGGCCTGGGCACGCATGTCGGTCCGGGTGCCTCCTGGGTTGACACTGTTGGCGCGCAGTCGGGTGCCGGCCAGTTCATCGGCCAGGGTTTGCATCAGGCCTTCGGTGGCGAATTTCGACACCGCATAGGCCCCCCATTGGGCCCGGCCCTTGCGCCCGACGCTGCTGGAGGTGAACACCAGCGAAGCATCGTTGGGCGCCCTACGCAGCAGGGGCAACAGGGCCGCCGTCAGGGCGAAGGTGGCGTTCACGTTCACTTGCATCACCCGCGCGAACTCGGCGGGGGTAATGTGCTCAAGCTCTACCCGCGGGCCGAGTAACGATGCATTGTGCAGCACGCCATCCAAATGCGTGCCTAATTGGCCGGCCAAGGCCTGGTAATCAGCCTCGTGGGCGTGCTCGAGGTCCAGCAGCACGGCCTGTGCCTGGCCATGGCCGGCCGCAGCGATGGCGTCGGCTGTGCGTTGCAGTGCCGCCCCATGGCGCCCCAGCAGCACCACCTGCGCGCCATGGGCAGCGAAGGTTTCCGCCGCCGCCGCGCCAATCCCGCGGCCGGCGCCGGTAACCAGGATGCGCCGGCCGGCGAGCAGTTGCGGGGGGGCTTGGTAGGTGAACATGCTCAGCACCCGCACAGGGCTTGGTCGAGCACCCGGCGCAGTTGCTGCGGTGTGTCGACCACCACGTCGGCACCCCAATGGCCAGGGTTGTCGTAGGGGTGAATGTAGCCGAAGCGCACTGCCGCGGTACGTGTGCCGGCGGCGCGGCCGGCTTCGATGTCACGCAGGTCATCGCCAATGAACAGCACGCTCTGCGGCGGCAGGCCCAACTGTTGGCAGGCCAGCAGAAGCATTTCTGGGTCTGGCTTGCTACGGGTGACATGATCCGGGCACACCAGCACCTTCGACCGCTGTGCCAGGCCTAATTGCTGCATGATCGGCTCGGCAAAGCGCACCGGCTTGTTGGTCACCACCCCCCAGGGCAAATGCGCGTGCTCGATATCAGCCAGCAGTTGCTCCATGCCGTCGAATGGCCGGGTGTGTACGGCGCAGCCGGCCTGGTAGCGCTCCAGGAACTCCAGGCGCAGGGCCTCGAACTCCGCGGCGTCGGGCAACAGCGCAAAGGTGGCGCTGACCATCGCCCGTGCACCGCCGGAGATGACCTCGCGCACCCGCTGTTCATCGACCGGCGGCAGGCCGCGGGCCTCGCGCATGGCCTGGCAAATGGCGATAAAGTCCGGGGCTGTGTCGAGCAGTGTTCCGTCCATGTCGAACAGTACGGCGCGAAGCTTCATGGTCAGGCCTCGCGAACGGTTTGGATCATGTAGTTCACGTCTACATCGCTGGCTAATTTATAGTGCTTGGTCAGCGGATTGTAGGTCAGCCCGATCATATCCTTGACCGCCAGCCCGGCGGCGCGGCTCCAGGCGCCCAGTTCCGAGGGCCGGATGAACTTCTTGAAGTCGTGGGTACCGCGCGGCAGCATTTTAAGCACGTATTCGGCGCCGACGATGGCCAACAGGTAGGCCTTGGGGTTGCGGTTGATGGTCGAGAAGAATACCTGCCCGCCAGGCTTGACTAGCGTGCAGCAGGCGCGGATCACCGAAGACGGGTCTGGCACATGCTCGAGCATTTCCAGGCAGGTGACTACGTCGAACTGGGCGGGCGCTTCCTCGGCCAGGGCCTCGGCGGTAATCTGCCGGTAGTTCACGTCTACCCCGGACTCGAGCCGGTGCAGTTGCGCCACCGCCAGGGGTGCCTCGCCCATGTCGATGCCGGTCACCCTTGCGCCGCGCTGGGCCATCGCCTCGCTGAGAATGCCGCCGCCGCAGCCTACGTCGAGCACGGCTTTTGCAGCCAGGCTCGCGCGCTCGTCGATCCAATTGACCCGCAGCGGGTTGATCTCATGCAGTGGCTTGAATTCGCTTTCGCGGTCCCACCAGCGGTGGGCAAGGGCCTCGAATTTGGCGATTTCCGCCTGGTCGACGTTACTCATGGATCATCCTCAACAATTTGAAAAACGTTTGCGCCCGCGTGTCGCCGCCTCGGCGGCCTCAGGCGACATCGGCAGCGGCGATGCGCTGGCCCCAAGCGCGCGTGCGGGCGATCAAGGCGGTTTCATCCAGGGTGCACAGGCGCCGGTCATCGAGCAATGCGCGGCCCTCGACCCAGACGTGCCGCACGCAGTCGCGGCCGGTGGCGTAGATCAGTTGCGACAGCGGGTCGTACAATGGCTGCTGGGCCAGGCCAGATAAGTCGAAGGCGACCAGGTCGGCGGCCTTGCCCACTTCCAGCGACCCGATGCGGGCCGCCAGCCCCAGCGCGCGGGCGCCATTGAGGGTGGCCATGCGCAGCGCCCGATGGGCGTCCAATGCCGTCGCCGAATGGGCCACCGCTTTGGCCAATAGCGCCGCGGTGCGCGTTTCACCGAGCAGGTCAAGGTCGTTGTTACTGGCCGCGCCGTCGGTGCCGACCGCCACGTTCACACCGGCTTGCCACAAGCGCTCTACCGGGCAAAAGCCGCTGGCGAGCTTCAAATTCGATTCGGGGCAATGCACCACGCTTACGTTGTATTCGACCAGCAAAGCGAGGTCGGCATCGCTGACCTGGGTCATGTGCACGGCCTGGAAGCGTGGGCCAAGCAGGCCTAGCCGGGCCAGGCGCGCCAGCGGCCGCTCCTGGTGTTGGTCGAGTGCCTGTTGCACCTCGAAGGCGGTTTCGTGAACATGCATCTGTACCGGCGCATCGAGCTGGTTGGCCAGTACTTGTACGTTTTGCAGGTTTTCGTCACTGACCGTATAGGGCGCATGCGGGCCGAAGGCGATGCTCAGCCGTGGGTGATGGCGGTAGGCATCGAACAGCTCCACCGCCTGGCTCAGTGCCTGGTCGGGGCCGCTGGCGCCCGGAATCGGGAAGTCGAGAATCGGTGCCGCGACCTGGGCGCGGGCGCCGCTGGCGTGGATACGCTCGCAGGCGGCTGCGGGGTAGAAGTACATGTCGGCGAAACAGGTGATGCCGCCCTTGAGCTGCTCGGCGATGGCCAAGTCCGTGCCATCGGCTACGAAGGCTTCATCGACCCAGCGCTGCTCCGCCGGCCAGATGTGTTGCTCCAGCCAGGTCATCAGTGGCAAGTCGTCTGCCAGCCCGCGCAGCAGTGTCATCGCGGCGTGCCCGTGGGCATTGACCAGCCCGGGGGTGAGCAGGCAATCGGGCAGTTCGCGGGTTTCCCGGGCCGGCGGCGCCTGGTCGCGAGGGCCCAGGTAGGCGATGTGGCCGTCGCGTACCCCCAGTGCGTGGTCCTGCAGCACCACCCCGGCCGGTTCCACTGGCACCAGCCAAGTGGGCAGCAGCAGCAGGTCCAGGGCGGCAGGGGCTACAGGCATAGTGGTGTTCCGTCTACAGTCAATAGGGCAAAGGCGCAGTATACCCGAGCGCTAGACGGGGCGGGGGGGTATAATCGGGCGCTTTTGAAGTACATTTGCGGGAGTGTGGCATGCGCGATCGTTTGTTGGCTGCGGAAAAAGTTAAAGCCATCGATTGGCGCGACAGCGCCCTGTTCCTTCTCGACCAGCGGGTTCTACCCTTCGACGAAACCTGGTTGCGTTATGACAGTGCCCGCGGTGTGGCCGACGCCATTCGTACCATGGTCGTGCGTGGCGCGCCGGCCATCGGCATCGCCGCTGCCTACGCTGTGGTGCTCGGCGCCCGTCAGCGCCTGGCCGCCGGCGGCGATTGGCGCGCGGCGTTGGCCGCGGATATTACCCTGCTGGCCGCGTCCAGGCCCACCGCGGTGAACTTGTTCTGGGCGCTGAACCGCATGCGTGAGCGCCTTGCCCGGGTGGCTGGCGATGACCAGGCGCTGGCGGTGCTCGAGGCCGAAGCGGTGTCGATCCACGAAAGCGACCGCGAGGCCAACCTGACCATGGCGCAACTGGGCGTGGAGCTGATCCGCAAACGCCAAGGCAACCCCCAGGTATTGCTGACCCACTGCAACACCGGTGCGCTGGCCACTGGTGGTTTCGGCACCGCCCTGGGTGTGATCCGCGCGGCTTACCTCGAGGGCTTGGTCGAACAGGTTTATGCCGATGAAACCCGGCCCTGGCTACAGGGCTCACGGCTAACCGCCTGGGAGCTCGCCAACGAGGGCATCCCGGTATCGCTCAACGCCGATTCGGCGGCGGCGCATATCATGCGCACCAAGGGTGTGACCTGGGTGATCGTCGGTGCGGACCGCATTACCGCCAACGGCGATGTCGCCAACAAGATCGGTACGTACCAATTGGCGGTCAACGCCATGCACCACGATGTGCGCTTCATGGTAGTGGCACCCAGCTCGACGATAGACATGAGCTTGGAGAACGGCGAGCAAATACCCATCGAGGAGCGCGCCGGTAGCGAGTTGCTGGAGGTTGCAGGCAAGCGGGTGGGGGCTGATGTGCGGGCGTTCAACCCGGTGTTCGATGTCACGCCGGCCGACCTGATAGACGCCATCGTGACCGAAAAGGGTGTAGTGGAGCGGCCCAATGCGGCCAAGATGGAGCAATTGATGTGCAGGAAGCGGCTTCATTAGCCGCGCCCCCGATTACGCCCCCAAATAGGCCTCCCTTACCTTCGGGTCCGTCAGCAGCGCATGGCCCGTGCCCTGCATCACCACCCGGCCGTTTTCCAGCACATAGGCGCGGTCGGCGATCTTCAGCGCCTGGTTCGCATTTTGCTCTACCAGGAACACTGTGACGCCGTCGCGGCGCAGTTGCTCGATGATGTCGAAGATCTGCTGGATGATGATCGGTGCCAGGCCCAACGAGGGCTCGTCGAGCAGCAACAGCTTGGGTTTGCTCATCAGCGCACGGCCGATGGCAAGCATCTGTTGTTCGCCACCCGACATCGTGCCGCCACGCTGGGTGAAGCGCTCCTTCAACCGGGGAAACAGACCGAGCACCTTGTCCAGTTGCGCTTGGTAGTCGGCCTTGGCGGTGAAGAACCCACCCATGGCAAGGTTCTCCTCCACGGTAAGGCGGGCGAATACGCGCCGGCCTTCGGGGACCACGGCGATGCTTTTGCGCATGATCTGCGAAGGTTGCTGGCCCACCAAGTCTTCACCCAGATAGCGGATACTGCCCGACTGCGCACGCGGCGAGCCGCACAGGGTCATCAACAGGGTAGACTTGCCCGCACCGTTGGCCCCGATCAGGGTCACGATCTCGCCCTGGTTGACCTGCACATTCACCTCATGCAGTGCTTGGATCTTGCCGTAAAACGTACACACGTTTTCAAACTCAAGCATCAGGCTTCCCCCAGGTAGGCTTTGATCACGGCGGGGTTGCCCCGCACCTGTTCCGGGGTGCCATCGGCCAGCGGGGAACCCTGGTTGATCACCACGATATGGTCCGAGATGCTCATGACCAGCTTCATGTCGTGTTCGATCAACAACACGGTGGTGCCGTACTCTTCGCGCAGTACACCGATCAGCGCCTTGAGGTCGTCGGTTTCACGGGGGTTCAGCCCGGCAGCCGGCTCGTCGAGCATCAGGATGCGCGGCCGGGTCATCATGCAACGGGCGATTTCCAGGCGCCGTTGCTGGCCGTAGGCCAGGGTGCCGGCGGGGCGGTTGGCGAAGGCCTTGAGGTCTACCCGTTCCAGCCAATGCTCGGCGTACGCCATGGCCTCACGCTCGCTGCGGCGAAAGCTTGGGGTCTTGAACAAGCCGGCGAAGAAGCCGGTATTCAAGTGCTGGTGCTGGGCGATCAGCAGGTTCTCCACCGCGGTCATGTCCTTGAACAACCGCACGTTCTGGAACGTGCGCACCACACCCTTGCGGGCGATGGTATGGCCTGGCAGGCCCTGGATCGGCTCGCCGGCCAGTAGGATGGTGCCGCCGGTAGGGCGGTAAAAACCGGTCAGGCAGTTGAATACCGTGGTTTTGCCAGCACCGTTGGGGCCGATCATCGACACCACCTGTTTTTCTTTCACGGCCATGCCTACCCCGTTCACCGCCAGCAGGCCGCCAAAGCGCATCGACAGGCCAGAGACTTCTAGCAGGTTATTCTGGCTCATTGGCGCAGCTCCAGGTGGGGCCGCTGCATCGGCAGCAAGCCTTGCGGGCGCCAAACCATCATCAGCACCATCAGGGCGCCGAACATCAACATGCGGTAGTCGCTGAATTCGCGCATCAGCTCGGGTAGCAGAATCATCACGATCGCGGCCAGTACCACGCCTAGCTGCGAGCCCATGCCGCCGAGCACCACGATGGCAAGGATGATCGCCGACTCGATGAAGGTGAACGATTCCGGGGTAATCAGCCCTTGCCGGGCGGCGAAGAAACTGCCGGCGAAACCGGCGAAAGCCGCGCCCAGGGTAAAGGCCGAGAGCTTGATTACGGTGGGGTTCAGCCCCAGCGCGCGGCAGGCGATCTCGTCTTCGCGCAGTGCTTCCCAGGCCCGGCCGATGGGCATGCGCAACAGCCGGTTGATCACGAACAGGGCCACCAATGCCAGCAGCAATGCGATCAGGTACAGGTACACCACCTTGTGGGCCGGGTTGTAGTCCAGGCCGAAGAACTGGTGGAACGTTTGTGCGCCATCGGCGGCACGTCGCTCCAGGCTCAAGCCGAAGAACGTAGGCTTTTCGATGTTGCTGATGCCGTTCGGGCCACCGGTGATGCTGGTCAGGTTACGCAGGAAAATCCGGATGATCTCGCCGAAACCCAGGGTCACGATGGCCAGGTAGTCCCCGCGCAGGCGTAACACCGGAAAGCCCAGCAGCAAGCCAAACAGCGCCGCGAGCAGGCCGGCGATGGGCAGGCATTCCCAGAAGCCCAAGCCCAGGTAGTGCGAGAGCAACGCGTAGCTGTAGGCGCCCACGGCATAGAAGCCGACGTAACCCAGGTCGAGCAGGCCTGCCAGGCCCACCACGATGTTCAGGCCCAGGCCCAGCATCACGTAGATCAGAATCAACGTGGCGGTGTCCACCGCACCGCGGGAGCCGAAGAACGGCCACACGAACGCCAGGGCGACCAGCGCTACCAGCCCCCAACGCTGGGTGCTGGGCAAGGTCAGGTAGTTGCTGACCCGCGGGGGTACCCATGGTTTACCGGAACCCTTGCGCAGCCGCCCGAGCGGCTCGGCGAACAGTACCCGTAGAAACAGCAGTACCGAAGCACCGGCGATCAAGCCCAGGGTGCTGGCACTTGCGCCGTGCACTTGCAGGGTTACGCCGGCGAATGCCAGTTTCAGGCCGAAGATCGGGTAGGCCACCGCCCACACCAGCAGCGCACTGAACAGTGCCTGCCTCACTGGCTTGTTCATACTTTCTCGATCTCCGGGCGGCCTAGAATGCCGGTAGGGCGGAACAACAGCACCAGCACCAACAGGCCGAAGGCGACAACGTCTTTGTACTGGTCACCGAACACATCGGCGCCGAACGCCTCGGCGACGCCGAGCACCAGCCCACCGAGCATAGCCCCGGGGATGCTGCCGATGCCGCCGAGCACGGCGGACGTAAAGGCTTTAAGGCCCACCAAAAAACCCGCATAGGGGTTGATCACCCCGTATTGCATCGACAGCAGTACCGCCGCCACGGCCGCCAGGGCCGCACCGATCACGAAGGTCAGGGCGATCACGCTGTTGGTATCGATACCCAGCAGATTGGCCATTTTCATGTCTTCGGCACAGGCGCGGCACGCGCGGCCCATGCGCGAGCGGGAAATGAACAGCGTAAGCCCAGCCATGGCCAACAAGGTGACCACGAACACCACCACCTGCATGTACGAAACCATCACCTCCTGGTTGCCGCCGGGGCCGAAGCTGAAGTTACCCGGCAACAGGTTGGGGATGGCCCAGTTCCCCGAGCCCTGGGATAACTGAACGGCGTTTTGCAGGAAGATCGACATGCCAATCGCCGAAATCAGCGGGATCAGGCGGTTGCTACCGCGTAATGGCCGGTAGGCCACCCGCTCGATGCTGTAGCCGTAGGCGCTGGTGACGACGATGGCGCAGGCGAAACTGGCGACCATCAACAGCGGCAAACTGTGGATGCCCAACATGGCAAGCCCCGCCAGGACGATGAAGGCGACATAGGAGCCGACCATGTACACCTCGCCGTGGGCGAAGTTGATCATGCCAATGATGCCGTAGACCATCGTGTAGCCGATGGCGATCAGCGCATAGGTGCTGCCAACGGTCAACCCGTTAACCAACTGCTGAAGGTAATGAAAGGTGTCGGGCATTTGCCGTGCTCCTAAAAACCTGAAATGGCCGGCTCACCAGGGCCTGCCCGGTACGATGCCGCAGGTAGCCGCCGCCGGCGAACCGCGGATAACGGATTCTTGATTTTCAGGTGTGAAATCAAACCGCCGTGGGGCATGGCGGTAGGAGCGCTGCGCGCCCGCGATGCCCCCACAGCAGGGCGAATTACTTCGCCTCAGTCTTGGGCTTACCGTAGTGCCATTGGTAGACGACGAATTGGAAGCCTTTCAGGTCGCCCTTGTCATCGTAGGCCAGCTTGCCGATGGGGCTGTCGAAGGTGCCTTGGCGAATCGCCTCGGCGACCTTGGCGGTGTCTTCGCTGCCTGCCGCCTGGATACCGTCGGCAATAACCTGCACAGCCGCGTAGGACGGGAATACGAATGGGCCGCTCGGGTCTTCGTTGGCATCCTTGAAGGCTTGGGTCAGCGCTTGGTTGGCCGGGTCTTGGTCGAACGACTTCGGCAAGGTGACCAGCAAGCCCTCGGCGGCCTCGCCGGCGATTTGCGAGATGGAGTCGTTGCCCACGCCTTCCGGGCCCATGAATTTGGCGTTCAGGCCCTTTTCTTTCGATTGGCGCAGCAGCAGGCCCAGCTCCGGATGGTAGCCGCCGTAGTACACGAAATCGACATTGGCTTGCTTGAGCTTGGCGATCAGCGACGAGAAGTCCTTGTCACCGGCGTTGATGCCTTCGAACACGGCAACGTTCACACCCTTGGCATCGAGGACTTTTTTGACCGAGGTGGCGATGCCTTCACCGTACTGCTGTTTGTCGTGGACCACCGCGACCACCTTCGGCTTGACGTGGTCGACGATCCAGTTACCCGCTACCGGGCCCTGGGCGCTGTCCAGGCCGATGGTGCGGAACACCAGCTTGTAGCCGCGTTGGGTGATCTCAGGGCTGGTGGCCGCCGGGGTGACCATGATGATGCCTTCGTCCTCATACACGTCGGAGGCCGGTTGGGTGGAGCTGGAGCACAGGTGGCCAACCACGAACTTGACGTCGTCCTTGACCACGTTGTTCGCCACGGCCACCGCCTGCTTCGGTTCGCAGGCATCGTCGTACTCGACGGCTTCGAGCTTTTTACCGGCTACCCCGCCTTTGGCATTGAGTTGCTCGATGGCCATTCTCGCGCCGTTGAATTGCATTTCGCCGTACTGGGCGACAGGGCCGGTTTTGGGCCCGGCGATGCCGATCTTGATGGTATCGGCCGCGACCGAATAGCTGGCGGCGCCAACCAAGGCCATGGCGGCGAACAGCTGGGTCATTTTGCTTACATTGTGCATACAGCGCTCCGTTCTTGTGTTGTCTTTTTCATGGCCGTGCGGCGGTAGCCGCGGGGCCGAATACAGGGCCTCACCCACCCTGGTGGGGGTAGCCACCCCACGAAATTACCGCGCAGTGTAGAGTGCGCGTAGCCGCCGTGAAAGCGGGGTGGCGGGGGCCGACCACGGCTGTGTCGCCTAGATGAACGTTAGTTATAGATTGCGGCCAATCCGTGGCATACCCGTCGGCTTCGAGCCAGTGTTTGCAAGGTGTCCGCCCGGCCTTCAGTTTCGCTACTGGGTTTTTCCAAAGGCGGCCAAGCGCTATGATCAGCGCCTTTTAAGTGGCGGGCGAGGCCCCATGACCAGACACACAAGCACCCTCTATGCCAAATTGCTGGGCGAAACCGCGCGGGTAGAATGGCAGGCACTACAACCGTTCTTCGCCCGGGGCGCACTGCTGTGGGTCGCGCCCACGCTGGATTTGGTCGCGGTCGCCGAAGCGGTTGCTCAGGACGAGCGCGCTCAAGTCGCCGCTTGGCTGGCCTCAGGGGAGGTTCAAAGCCTTTGCGCCAGTCAGGCGCAAGGCTACGTTGAAGCCGAGCCTTCGCTATGGGCGGTGGTGGTTTCGCCCTGGGTGTTGGCCCAGGAACGGCCATAGGTCAAAGGGTGCGCTTCATCAAGGGGCAAGGTCGCACAACGCGTGCCGACCACTTGCAGGGTGCTGGGCAACTGGCTGTCGTAGCACACCACACCATTGCGCCCCCGCGCTTTGCACCGATACAGGGCGATATCGGCCCTTTTCAGCAGCTCGCCGGCATTGCTGGCTTGGCCGGGGCTTACGCAAACACCGATGCTGGTGGTCAGGTGTAACACTTCGCCGGCCACCTCGATGGGGTGCGCCACCAGGCGGCGGATGCGTTCGGCCAACGCCAGCGCTTCGGCCTGGGTGTACAGCTCCAACACCACGCAAAACTCATCGCCACCCAGCCGCGCGGCTATATCGCCCGGGTTGCGCGCAGCCACGCCTATGGCGGCGGCCAGTGCTTGCAGCGAAGCATCGCCAGCATCATGGCCATGTTGATCATTGACGGCTTTGAAATGGTCGATGTCCAGGCACATCAATGCCAATTTGCGCTCGGGCGGGCAATGGGCGAGCTTCAGCGCGAGCGCCTGGTTGAAACCGCGGCGGTTGAGCAGGTTGGTTAGCGTGTCGTGGGTGGCGGCGTGTTCGAGCGAGGCGCGCATGGCGTGCAACTCGGCCAATAGGGCATTGACCCGTTGCAGGTCGCGGTCTTTTTGTTGCAGTTTTTTGTCCGACAACGCGGCAATAAGGCTGCACACCAATAGCAGGAGCGTGATGCTCGCCACCGCCGCCGCAAGCTGCCAACTGTTGTTGCTGGCTACGGAGCGCGCGCCACCATCAACCGGGGCAACCAACTGCAGGGCCCACATTCCGGTAAAGTGGGCGGCGATCACCCCGGCGCCTATTACCAAGCTCGCGGCAACCTTGAGCAGGCGATGGTAGGGTCCGCTTTCTTCGCGCAGGCGCCGGCCCAACAGCAGGGCTACGCCGCTGGCGCCGATGGCCAAGGCCACCGACACCGCCATCAGCCCGGTGTGATAGTGCTGCTGGGCATGGGCGTGCATCGCCGCCATGCCGACATAGTGCATGCTGGCAATCGCGCAGCCGATGCCGCTGGCGCACAGCAGGTAACCGCGCAGGCTCAGCTGTGGGCGTGCCAGCGCCAAGACCAATGCTACCCCCGCCGCCGCAGCGATCCCCAACGAGGCCAGGGTGATGCCCAGGTCGTAGTGGGTGCCATGGGCCGGCTGGAACGCCAGCATGCTGATGAAGTGCATGGCCCAGATGGTGCCGGCCAAGCAGGCTGCGCACAGCGCGCTCCATTGCCAGCGCACGCGGCGCAGGCCCGCCTGGTAAATGCGTTCGTTGATGTCGAGCGTCGCAAAGCTGCCGGCGCACGCCACCAGGTAGGCCACCGCCACCAGTGCCGGTTGATGATAGGCGTAGAGTACCTGGTAGCCAGGGGGGGGCACCACCGTGCCGAGATGCAGGCCAAGCCACTCCATAGCGCCCTCACGGCTTTGCCTGAAGAAAGGCTGACTATACAACCAATGCTGGCTTTTTGAATCCAATCCTGACTGACGGCAGAATGCCGCCATTCAGGCTTCTGGAAAACGCTTTACATCCGCCGCGAGCTCACGGCCCGGTGGCGCCACTCCAAGGCGGTGCGCCACACACAGATACCGGCGAAATAGGCCGAGCACGCCAACCACAGCAGCAGCGGCGCCGGTTCCAGGGCGGGGCGGATTACGATCAACCACAAGCTGCACAACAGCCAGCCAAAGGTTACCCCAATGTTGAACGGCATGAAGCGCTTGACCCGGAACGGGTGCAGGAACTTCATCGGGCTCACGGTCAAGATGGCAAGGCCAATCACCGTGACGAAGGTCAGCCATGGGGCTGGGGTAAGGATATACAGGCACAGCGCGACAACGTTCCAAGCCGCGGGGAAGCCCACAAAGTAGTTATCGCTGCTTTTCATGTTCACGTTACAGAAGCAGAACAGCGACGACACCAGGATGACCGTGGTGGTCAGCAGCAGTGTGTGCTCCGGCAGCGGGATGTACTTATAGATGAACAGCGCGGGGATGAACACGTAGGTGAGGTAATCGATAACCAAATCCAGCACGCTGCCATCGAAATGCGGCAATACCTCGCGCACGTTGATGCGCCGGGCCAAGGTACCGTCGACGCCGTCGACGATCAATGCCACGCCCAACCACAGCAGGCACGCTTGAGGTTTGTCTTCGAACAGGGCCAAGGTGGCCAGCAGCGCGGTGAAAACGCCGGTGGCCGTGAAGGCATGGGCGCTCCAAGCGGCGAGGGTGAGACTGTGTCGGTTCAAGGTGGTTCTCCCGCCAAGCTTACGGTGGTGTGCTATCGACCGGGTATTTGAACACAGGGTTCACCGCCCCGTCATCGAAACGGTGACCTTCTTTAACCATAGTGCAAGGTGGTGCACCCCGTGCCTGAATGGTGGTTCCATGCCAGCGCTCAGCCCCGGCCATGCTCGAATGGCCAGCCCTTGATCTGTTTCGCCCGGGGCTTGGCATAGGTGCGAACCTTCGAGGTGCTCAAGCCCAGGCGCACCAGCGATTCGGCCAAGGTGACCGCCGCTGTTACGCCGTCGACCACCGGTACGCCGGCCCGTTCGCGGATCAATGCGTCGAGGCCGGCCATGCCACCGCAGCCCAGGCAGATGACCTCGGCCTTGTCCTCGTGCACGGCAGCTTCGGCCTGCGCCACGATGGCCTCAAGCGCCCGTGAAGGAGAGGCTTCCAGCTCCAGTACCGCCAGCCCGCTGGCCCGCACCGAGGCGCAACGCTGATACAACCCGGCCAAGCGCAGGCGATCTTGGATCAGCGGCACAGTGCGCTCCAGGGTGGTCACCACCGAATAGCTGTGGCCGAGCAGCATGGCCAGGCTGGCCGCGGCATCGGTGATATCCACCACCGGTACATCGAGCAGTTCTTGCAGGCCTTCGCGGCCATGTTCACCGTAGCCGGCCTGGATCACCGCATCGAACGGCTGGTCATAAGCCATCACGCAATCCATCACGCCGATGGCCGCCAGGTAGCTTTCGAAGTTGCCCTCTACCGATTCGGCGCCCAGGCGCGGGGTGAGGCCAACGATCTCGGTACCTGGCGCGGCCACGCTGCGCGCTTGCTCGGCGATGGTATGGGTGATCGATTCGGTGGTGTTGACGTTGACAACCAGAATGCGCATGGAAGGTGCCCTGTTCGTGGGTGGGTCGGTGGCGTCAGCGGCGGCGGATGCGTGGAACGAACCTTGCAACGGCCTTGGCTGTTTTGCGCCTAAGGTAACATCCGCCATGCGCCACCTCGATACCGACGCACTGGCCGCTTTCGTCGCGGTCATCGACCATGGAGGCTTCACTGCCGCCGGCCAGCGGATCGGCAAAACCCAGGCCGCGGTGTCGCTGATGCTGGCACGGCTGGAGGCCCGCCTCGGTTGCAAATTGGTTGACCGCTCACGCCGTGGCGTGGCATTGACGGCGCAGGGTGAGCGGCTGATCGGCTATGCGCGGCGCATCCAGATGCTCGAAGACGAAGCGCTGATGGCCTTGCAATGTACGCAAGAGGCCACTCGCCTGCGCATCGGCATGCCCGACGATTACCTCGAAACCGTCGGCTGCCCGTTGATGCAAGGCTTCGGCGCGCGCTACCCACACTTGCAGTTGGAGGTGATCTGCGACTTTTCGAGCCGGCTCGAACCGGCGCTGGCCGAAGGGGCAATCGACCTTGCGATCATTACCCGTGCCGAGGCCCAGGAAAACGGCGAATACCTGCGTAGCGAAGCACAGTTCTGGTGCGCCGCACCGGGCGCTGCGCCAGAGGCGAACGCCGTGCTGCCCCTGTCGTTATTCGCCGACGTCTGCCGGGCACGCCCACGGATTCTCGAGGCCCTGGACCGCGCCGGCACGCCGTGGCGGGTAGTCAGCGCCTCGTCGCACCTGCCTGGGGTGCTGCACGCGGTGCGCACCGGCGCGGCCATCACCGCCTTGCCGGCCTCGGTGGTCCCGCCGGGTTGGCGCTTGCTGGACAACGACCCGCGCCTGCCGGCATTGCCTACCCTGGACTTGGCCTTGATTCTGCCGGCGGATGCCCGCTTGAACACACGGCGCCTGGCACATTACATTCGCGAGCAGTTCAGTACACTCACCGGTGGGGTGGTGGCCGCGCGGCAATGCCCGGGTACGACACAGGCCGCTCAGCCCCCCGGGGGGACCGAGGGGCGAACGGCATAGTTGGTTAACCTGGCTGTGCCAACGCCGCCGCTGCCTGCCAGTACGCTTGCACCAGGGTATCCAACTCCGCTTGGCCGTGGGCGAAGGTCAGGTAGCTGCGGCCATAGACGAACGGCATGCTCATGACCTTTTGCGCGCGCAGTGCGGCATGTAGGCGCCCGGCCCAGTGCGGGTCGGCCAGTGCCGTGGCCTGGGCATAGTTGGCCGGTGCCTGGCTGCCGGGCCAGAGGCTGAACACCGTGCCATAGCCGCTGCTGCACACCGCCTGGCCGTGATCGGCAAACGCCTGCACGATACGTTCGCGGGTGGTCTCACCGGTGGCGAGCAGGGCGGGGTAATCCTGTTGTTGCAGTTGCGCCAAGGTGGCGATCACCGCCGCGCAGGCCGGCGGCGCGCCGTTGTAAGTGCCGGCGCGGGTGGCCCGGCCGTCGGTGAACACGGCCATCACCTCGGGCTTGCCCAACACCGCCGCCACCGGCATGCCGCTGCCGATGGCTTTGCCCACGGTGGCGATATCCGCCTCGGCACCGAGCATCGTGCCGGCGAGGCCAGCTTGCAGGCGAAAGCCCATCAGCACTTCGTCGAGAATGATCAAGGCGCCGTGGCGGTGGGCCACATCGCTCAAATGCTTAAGGTATCCCGGTGCCGGTGGTACGCAGCCGGCGTTGGCCAGCACGGGTTCCACGATCACCGCGGCCAAGTCCGGGCAATCGCGAAACAGCCGCTCGGCATCGTCGAAGTCGTTGTACCGCAGCAACCACAGGTCGCCCTGCCGCGGTCGTGGGCCGGCCATGGTGGCATCGCCACCGCCGGCGTTGCCAAAAGCCACGGCGTCGAACCAGCCGTCGTAGCCGGCGGCGAACTTGGCCAATTGGCGCCGGCCCGTGGCGGCGCGGGCCACACGGCTGGCCAAGTGCACCGCTTCGCTGCCGGTGTTGACGAACACCACCTGGGAGAGCGGCCCGGTGAAGCGGGCCAACGCGGCGGCAGCTTGTTCTTCCTGGGCATGGGCGAACGACGGCATCGGCCCATTGCCCACCGCCTGGCACACCGCCTCGACCACCTGCGGGTGGGCATGGCCGAGCATCGTTGCGCCAAAGCCCATGGCAGTGTCGAGGTAACGTTCGCCCAGGCTGTCCCACAGCCATGGGCCCTGCGAACGCAACACGCTGAAGCCTTGGCCAGCCACGTCAGGCAAAGCGCGGCCGGCGCTGGAAATGCCACCGATCAAATGTTTCATGGTTATTCCCGATCTTGGAAGTCGCTCAGTAGCCCATCGCCCGTGGCAGCCACTGGGTCAGCGCTGGGCAGAAAATCAGCAGGGCAATGGCCGCCGCAGTGGCGACCCAAAACGGCACCAGGTGCCGCGACACCGAGCCGATGTCGACCCGCCCCACGTTACACACTACGAAGATGTTGGTACCGATGGGCGGGGTGAACAGCCCCCAACCCAGGGTCATGGTGAAGATCAGGCCAATTTGGTAGGGCTCGAAGCCCGCCGCCTTGGCCACCGGTACCAGGATCGGTGCGAGGATGATCATCGCCGGGCCGAGGTCGAGCCAGAAACCCACCACCTTGAGTACCAGGATCACCAGCAAAATGGTCACCAGTGGGCCTGTGTGCAGTTGGGTAATCCAGGACGCGACGGTGTGCGGTACCCGCTCGAAGGTGAGAATCCAGCCGAATGGCATGGCCACGGCCATGATGATCATCACCGAACCGGTAATGGTTACGGCCTCGACGGTCGCTGGCAGCAGGTCACGCCAGCCCAGTTGGCGGTACACCAGGGCGCCCACCGCCAGCGCATACAGCACCGATAACGACGCGGCCTCGGTGGCCGTGGCGATACCGCTGGTGATCGAGCCCAGCACCATCACCGGCATGATCAGTGCTGGCAGCGCCCCGCGCAGGTCGCCCAGCAGCGCGGCCCAGTCCAGCCGGCCTTCGGCCTTTGGGTAGCCGGCGCGGCGGCCCACGATATATGCCGTGAGCATGAACGCTGCGGCCAGCAGCACACCGGGTAGCACGCCGGCCATGAACAACCCGCCGATGGACGTATTGGTCAGCACCCCATACATGATCAAGATCACGCTGGGCGGCACGATAATGCCCAATGTGCCGGCCGCGGCGGTGACCGCCGCGGCGAATGGGCGTGGGTAGCCGCGCGCGTCCATCACCGGGATCATCACCTTGGCCACGGTGCCGGTGTCGGCGGTGGCCGAGCCGGTCAAGCCGCCGTAGACGAACGCGGTGGCCACGTTTACCAAGCCAAGCCCGCCCTGTATCCGGCCGAAGATATGCTCCGCCACGCGCATGATGCGGTGGGTCAAACCGCCACGGTTCATCAACTCGCCAGCCAGCAAGAACAACGGGATCGCCGCCAGGGTGGACGAGTCGGCGCCGCGTAAGGTTTGCTGCGCAAGCCACGCCCAGGGCAAGTGGAGGTCGCCCAGCACCAGTGCGGCTACGGTGCCGCCGGCCATTGCCCATACCACCGGCAGGCCCGCTAACAACAACAGCACAAAGGCCAGGAACAAGATGGCGACGGTCATGCCTGGTCCCCGTGGCCCCGGTAATCGCGCACCAGGCGCACCAGTGCAATGATCGCCAGCATGGCCGCGGCGCTGATCAGCGCCAAGGTCGACAGGCCCGTTGGCCAACGCAGCACCGGCGTCGGTAGCCAGGCCGAACGTGCGAAAAAGCTGCCGCTGCTGTACAGCAGCCAGCTTGCGACCACCAACAGCCCCGCGTTGGCCAAGCTATCGAACCAGCGCCGCGCGCGCGCCGGCAGCCACCGCACCAGCCCTTGAAAACGCACGTTTTCATGGCGCAGTTCGGCGATCACGGCACCGATGAAGGTGACCCAGATGAACGACAACGTGGCAATTTCGAACGACCACTCAAAGCCGTGCAAGTGAAAATAACGCGACAACACTCCCGCCAAGGTAGCCAGCAAGGTGATGCAGAACATCAGGACCCCCATGCCGCCCAGCACCCGCTCAGGCCATGAGCGGGGCGGCGCATCGGGGTGCAGGGTCAATGGCATGGCTTACTGCCCCTGGGCGTTTTTGCGCAGGGTGGCGACGAAATCCGCCCCCCACACCTCGCCGAATTGCGTGTACACCGGGCCGACCATGGCTTGGAACGCAGCGCTGTCGACATCGTTGAACTGCACGCCGTGGGCTTTCATCTGGGTTTGGACCTTGGCGTACACGCTGTCGAGTTGCTCGCGATACCAGGTAGTGGTGTCCGCTGCGGCCTGGTCCAGTACCTTTTGCTCGGCGGCGGGTAGGGCGTCGTATTTGTCTTTGTTGATGAACCAAAAATTTGCCGACCAAATGTAGTTGGCCATCGACACGTACTTGGCCACCTCGTACCACTTCTGGTCGTTGAAGTCGCGCAGCTCCGGTTCCACACCATCCACCACGCCCGACTGCAACGAGGTGTACACCTCGCCGAACGGAATCGACTGGCCCAATGCGCCCAACTGCTTGATGGTGGCAAGGATCACCGGGTTGGGCGGTGTACGGATCTTCAGCCCGGCCAGGTCTGCGGGCTGGGTGATCGGGTGTTTACTGTTGGCGAATTGGCGAAAGCCCGAGTCCAGCGCACCAAGCATCTTGAAACCGTGGGCTTCGCCCGCGCTCAGCAACGTGTGCCCGGCAGGGCTATCGAGGTAGGCGTGCACGGCCTGGGCGTCCTTGAACAAAAAGGGCAACGACAAAGCATTGAGTTTGGGTTCGATGCCATCTACCGCACCGCCCAGGCCGATGTCGATGGCGCCTGCGCCTACCGAATCGACGATGGGTGCTTCGTCGCCCAGTTGCCCGTCGGGATATACCTGCACTTGCAGTTCGCCATGAGTTTGTTTCTCCACCTGTTCGGCGAAGCGGGTCATGGCTTGGTTGACCAGGCTGTCGCTACTGGACGCATGGGCCAAGCGCAAGGTTTCAGCGGCCAGTGCCTGGCTGGCGATGCCGGCGAGGGCGAGGCTGCCCAGGGCGACGCGCAGGTGGCGAGCCAGGCGGGAAAGCACGGGGTGGTGCGGCATGAAGAGGCTCCTGGGCGATCATGGTGGGGCCAGACTATCCTGGGCGGCACGTAACAGCGTCAAGCCAACTGCGCTCAAACAGGATTAACGTTTTTTATACGGCTATGCGGATATTGATGGCGCTCATCAAACCCGTGTGGCCAACCACATCCACAACGGCAGCGTCAGTGCGGCCAGCACCGTCGACAGGCAGATCGCTGAACTGGCTTTCTGGCTGTCTTGCAGGGTGCGCGAGAAGCCCAGGGTGTTTACCCCGCACGGGTTGGCCGCCATCAACACCAGCACATTGGTAGGCAGTGGCCCCAGGGCCAGCCATTTGCACGCCAGCAGCACGATCAGCGGCATGGCAAACAGCTTGGCAAAGGTGATGCCCAGCGCCGTGCGGCTGGGCTTCAGGGCGAAGCCGGCCAGGTTTGCCCCCAGCACGATCAAGGCGCACGGCAGCGCCGCCTGTGCCAACCAGTGGGCCAGGTGGTCCAGCGGCCCCGGCAAGCTCAGTTGCGCCAGGTTGAGCAGTAGCCCACACAGCAGGCCAACGATCGTCGGGTTGGCCAGGCTCTTGACCAGCGTTCGCGGCCGGAACGGCTCGCTGCCCGCCACGGTGCTGTACAGGCTCTGAAAAGTGAACAACAGCAAGCTGTGCACCGCCAGCACGGTGAACAGCAACACCAGCCCATGGGGGCCGAACAGCGTGGCCACCAGTGGCAGGCCGATCAATACGTTGTTACCGAAACACGCGGTAAGGCCGAACGGCGTGGGGTGGCCCACCACCCGGTGGGCGATGACGTTGACACCGGCAAAAATCATCAGCGCCGGAATGAAAAACGCGCCTAGCACCTTCAGGTCAAGGCCACCGCGTAGCGGGGCGTTGGCCATGCCGGTGAACAACACCATGGGCATGAAAATGTTGAAGGCCAAGAACGCCAGGGCTTGGTTGGCCCGTGGGTCGAGTACTTGCCGCCGGCCCAGCACATAGCCCAGGATAATTAGCAGGAAAATCGGCAAGATGGCTACCGGTACGGCCACGGCGAACGGCTCCTGGAAGGTCGAAAAAAGGCCGGCCATTATGGGCCGGGTGGTGGCACTTTGCATGGGTTGCCACTGCGATCTTTTTTCGCCGCCCGCCGCCCCGGCTATCAGCCCATAACCTGGGGTTAAGGCGTGCGCGTGGCCGCCGCCACGCCATAGGCCGTCGCGACACCTCAGCAAGCACGGTTGGGTACAAAGAATTGACTAACCCTGCCGGGGTGGCGAACACTTTGCCCACGCGCCGCCAGAGCGCCTGCCCGGCTTTTCGTTTCTGCTGCCCCATTACACCCCCACCTCAGGAGCCCACGCATGTTCAACATCCCGCCCGCCGAGTGGCAAGCACGTTGTGATTTGGCGGCGCTGTACCGGTTGGTAGCCTATTACCGCATGACCGATCTGATCGACACGCACATTACCCTGCGCGTGCCAGGCAGTGGCCAGCACTTTTTGATCAACCGCTACGGCGTGCCTTTCGAGCACATGCGCGCCAGCGACTTGGTGCTGATCGACTTCGAAGGTAACCCGGTGCCTGGGCCGTTCGGGGTGCAGCGGGTGAATACCGCAGGCTTCGTGATTCATTCGGCCATTCATGCCACGCGGGCCGACATGCACTGCGTGATCCACACTCACACCGCTGCCGGCATGGCCGTGGCCGCGCAGCGCGATGGTTTGCTGCCGCTGACTCAGCACGCGCTGAAGTTCTATGGCCACTTGGCATACCACACCTATGAGGGCATTGCCTTGTCGTTGGATGAGCGTGAACGCTTGGTGGCGGACCTCGGCCCGCACAAGGCGATGATCTTACGCAACCACGGCCTACTCGCCGGCGGCGCCAGCGTGGCCGAAGCCTTCCATGAGATCTACTTTCTCGAGCGCGCCTGCCAAGCCCAAGTGCAGGCCATGGCCGGCGCTGCGGCCTTGGTACAGCCCAGCGAAGCGGTATGCCGGCACACCGCTGAACAATTCCGCGACGACGAGGCCGCGGGCATCATCGACTTGGCCTGGGAGGCCGCGTTGAGCTTGATCGAACCCCAGCGGGCGCAATGGTGTGCATGACCGCTGGTCGGTTAAAGCACCGCCACGGTGAACTTTTTATACCTCCGGCCGGGGTGGTTAGCCAGAAAAACGGCGCCGGGTGCCCATGGCGCTGCCCTATGTGGCGGGGCTTGGGCCAGAGCGCTCGGCTAAAAGGGTCACTGGCAACGTAGTGGCATAAGTGTAGCCCTTGGGGATTTCGACGTTTTTATGGCGCCATTAAATAGTTAAGGTTAAGCTGGCGCATCCGATAACCAGGTTGAACCCGCCGCGAGCACCCCTCGCGCCAACCTTTTTGCCGGAGCCGCCGCCATGATCGCACTCGACACTTGGAACCTGAGCATCCCCGTTGGTACACCTGCTGCTACCGTTTCGACCCAGGCCCTGATGAGCGGCTATGCCGATACCTACTTCAAGTCGGGCAATACGCTGTTTTTCTGGGCCCCGGTCACCGGTGGCAAAACCGCCAATGCCAAATATGCCCGCAGCGAGCTGCGAGAAACCCATGCCGACGGCAGCGTTTACAACTGGCAATATCGCGATGCCGATAACATGTTGCGCGCGGCTGTGGCGGTTAACCAAGTGCCCTCCGCTGGCAAAATCGTGATCGGCCAGATCCACTGCTATGGCAGCACCGAGCCGATGCTCAAGCTTGAGTACCAATACAAGGACGCCAAGCGCCTGGGCAACATCGTGGTGAAGTTTCGCACCACGCCGGATGCCGAGCCCACGGTTATCACCGTGGCGCAGCTAGTGCCGATGAACACGCGCTTCACCTACACCATTCACCTCACGCCCGCTGGCAACCTCACGGTGAACGCTTTCAACTACCAATGGAACGTGAAGGTAGACCCCAGTTGGGCAGCCAAGTCGCTGTACTTCAAGGCTGGCGTCTACACCCAGGACGACACCGGTTACGCCACCGAAGGCGGTGCGGCGACCTTTTACAAGTTGGCAATCGACCACACCGTGAAGGGCGCCTGAGTCACCTGCGCAGGCTTATCGTATAGTGGGCAGCTTTCAGGCCTTGCCGTGAGCGCCCATGCAAACCCTCAACCTGCGCCAGATCGAAGTGTTCCGCGCGGTGATGATCACCGGTTCCATCAATGGGGCGGCGCAGTTGCTGCTGGTGTCGCAACCGGCGGTCAGCCGCATGCTCTCGCACACCGAGTCGCGCATCGGCTTCCAGCTGTTCGAGCGGATCAAAGGCCGCTTGTACCCCTCGCCCGAGGCGCGGCGGCTGTTCCACGACGTGGAGGCGGTGTACCGCAACATCCAACGGGTCAACACCACCTTGCTCGACCTGCAGCAGCAGCGCCGTGGGATATTGCGTCTGGTCAGCAGCCCGAGCCTGGGCCACCAATTAGTGCCCGACGCGCTGGCGGCGTTTCGCCAGGGCCACGAGGGTTTGCGCATCAGCCTTGAATGCCTGCGCCATACGCTGCTACGTGACCGGTTACTCGATCATCAAGCGGACCTCGGCATCTCGCTGTTCCCGGTGGACCACCCGAATTTGCGCGCGGTACCGCTGAGCGACATCCGCGTGCTGCTGGTTTGCCCGGCCGGGCATCCGCTGCTGGGACTGGAGCCGGCTGCGCTGGCCGCGGCCCTGGTTGGCTACCCTGTGGTCGGCTACCCGCCAGGCACGCCCTTCTACGGCATCATGCAACCGGCATTCGAGCGCGCGGGCTTGCCCTATGCGCCGCACCTGGAGGTTGACTCGCCGCACCACGCCTGCGCGCTGGTGCGCAATGGGGTGGGGGTGGCGATGGTCGACGAGATTTCCTACCGCGCCGCCGACACCACCCGCATGGCGGTGCTGCCATTCATGGGTGAGGCGCGCCTGACCGTAAGCCTGGTGCATGTGCGCCACGAGCCGTTGGCGCAGTTGGCGCTGGCGTTCGTAAAGCAACTGCGGCGCACATTACAGGACAATGGCCTGGCGCTGACCGGTGCTGCCCAACCTGTGTGAGCGTTCGCTGTGGTCAAGGGCAGAACGCCCATCCCTTAACCAAAGGTTAACCCCACCCGCTACATTGGCATATGACTTCGCCACGCCGGCTTCCCACAATGGCCCTAGCCCCCCAGCCATTCGCAGGAGCCCGCCATGCGCAACCTTCACGTCGGCGCTGCCCAATTGGGCGCCATCCAAAAAAACGACAGCAGGGCCAGTGTGGTCGCGCGTATGTTGGCCTTGCTTGAGCAGGCCCGCACCCGCGGCTGTGAACTGGTGGTGTTCCCGGAACTGGCGCTGACCACGTTCTTTCCCCGTTGGTACATGCCCGACCCCGCCGAGGTCGACACCTGGTTCGAGCGCGACATGCCCAACGCCGCCACCCAGCCACTGTTCGATTTCAGCCGCGAGCAGGGTATCGCCCTCTCGTTCGGTTACGCGGAGCTGACCCCGGAAGGCCGGCATTTCAATACGTCTATCCTCACCGACCGCCAGGGCAACATCGTGGGCAAATACCGCAAGGTGCACCTGCCCGGCCACGTCGAATACGACACCGAGCGCGACTTCCAACACCTGGAAAAACGCTATTTCGAGCCAGGCGACCTGGGCTTTCCCACCTTCGCCAACGAAGGGGCGATCATGGGCATGTGCATTTGCAACGACCGCCGCTGGCCGGAAACCTATCGGGTGATGGGCTTGCGAGGGGTGGAACTGATCACCCTGGGTTACAACACGCCGTCGATCAATTCCCAGCGCCGCACCGAAGGGCAACAGCAGCGCCTGTTCCATTCGCAGTTGGTGATGCAGGCCGGCGCCTACCAGAACGCCACCTGGGTGGTGGGCGTGGCCAAGGCCGGGGTAGAGGATGGCTTCCCATTGATGGGCGGCAGCGTGATCATCGACCCGAACGGGTTCATATGTGCCCAGGCGGCCGGCGAGGGTGACGAGTTGATCGACCATGTATGCGACATGGACGAATGCAACTTTGGCAAAACCACGATTTTCGACTTCGCCCGGCACCGGCGTATCGAGCATTATGGGCCTATCACCGCGCAAACCGGCGTCGAGCGCTGAGCGGCAACCCACGATCAAGGAGCGCCCCATGCGCACTGTTTACCTGAACGGCGCATACCTGCCCGAGGACCAAGCGAACATTTCGGTGTTCGACCGCGGTTTCATGTTCGCCGACAGCATCTACGAAGTCACCGCCGTGCTCGACGGCAAGCTGGTGGATTACCAACGCCACCGTGGGCGCTTGCGCCGCTCGCTGGCGGCGTTGGGGCTGCCGTTCGGGCTGGACGACGCACAACTGCTACAGGTGCACCGCGACTTGATCCAGCGTAACCAACTGGGCGAGGGCTTGGTATACCTGCAGGTCAGCCGTGGCGCTGCGGACCGCAACTTTTTGTTCCCCGCTGCCGGCACGCCACCGACGGTGGTGCTGTACACCCAGGCCAAAGCGATCATCGACAGCCCCCTGGCCCAGCGTGGCCTGGTGCTGATCAGCCTACCCGACCTGCGCTGGGGGCGCTCTGACATCAAGACCACCCAGTTGCTGTACGCCTGCATGGCCAAGGAGCAGGCCCGCGCCCAAGGCGCCGACGATGCCTGGTTGGTCCGTGATGGCTGCGTGACAGAAGGCAGTTCGAACAACGCCTTTATCGTGACTGCCAACGGCAGTGTGGTCACCCGCCCACTGTCCACTGCCTTGTTGCCCGGCACCACCCGTGATGCGCTGCTGGCGCTGGTGCAGGCCGAGGGCCTGCGCCTGGAAGAGCGTGCGTTCACGGTCGAAGAAGCCTTGGCCGCGAGCGAGGCGTTCATCAGCTCGAGCAGCTCGTTCATCTACCCGGTGGTGCGCCTGGACGGTCAGCCGATCGGCCACGGCACCCCCGGGCCGCTGGCTCAGCGCCTGCGCGCGCTGTACATCGAACACGCCTACGCCAGCCTCGGCTGAGGCCGATACACCCCGGCGCCCGGCCCACAAGAGGCCGGCGCTAGCCTGTCGCGTTAGCGCTTTACCCTTCTGCCGCCGAACCTTGATGAGTCTTTGCCAAAGGAACGACGACCATGAAACCTTCCCGTTCGCTGATCGCCCGCCTGTTATTGCCCTTGGGGTTCGCCGCCGCGCTGCACGCCCCACATGCCCTGGCCGCGGAGAAAACCTTGCACGCGGTGATGTCGTCTTCGTTGCGGGTGTTGGACCCTATCGCGACTACCGCGCAGATTACCCGCAACCACGGGTTCATGATCTACGACACCTTGATCGCCATGGACGAGCATTATCAGCCCGCGCCGCAAATGGCCGACTGGGCGATTTCGCCGGATGGCATGGTCTACACCTTCACCCTGCGCGACGGGCTCATGTGGCATGACGGCAAGCCGGTGACCGCCACCGATTGCGTGGCTTCGCTGCAGCGCTGGGCCCGCTATGACGTAGGCGGTCAGTTGATGATGAAGTCGGTAAAAAGCCTGGTGGCCACCGACGCCAAGACCATTACCCTCACGCTCGCCAAGCCATTCGGCTATGTGCTGCCGTTGTTGGCCAAGCCGTCGTCGGTGGCAGCGTTCATGATGCCCGAGCGGGTGGCCAACACGCCCATGGGGCAGATGATCACCGACTACACAGGCTCCGGCCCGTTCACGTTCGTGGCCGCTGAGTTCGACCCCGGCAACCGCGTGGTGTACGAAAAATTCGCAGGTTATGTGCCGCGCCCGGAACCGGCCAGCGGCACCGCCGGCGGCAAGGTGGTGAAGGTAGACCGGGTGGAGTGGATCAACATGCCCGACCGCATGACCGCGATCAATGCACTGGCCAGCGGCGACATCGACTTCATCGAGCAGTTGCCGATGGACCTGCTGCCGATGGTGCAGGCCGACGGCACCCTCACCAGCGGGGTACTCAGCGACCTGGGCAACATGACCGGCGGGCGCATGAACTTCCTCTACCCACCGTTCAACAACCCCGACATCCGCCGCGCCGCCCTGCTGGCGCTGAACCAACAAGACGTGCTGCAGGCCCTGGTGGGCAACCCCGAATATTACCGGTTGTGCGCTTCGGTGTTCGGCTGTGGCACCCCGCTGGAAAGCCAAACCGGCGGCGAAAACCTGGTCAAGGGCGACCACAGTGCCGAAGCCCGCGCGTTATTGAGCAAGGCCGGGTACGACGGCACCCCGGTGGTGATCTTGCAGGCCACCGACGTGCCCAGCCAGGCGCCACAGCCCGTGGTGGCGGCCGCGGCGCTGCGCAAGGTGGGCTTCACCGTAGACCTGCAGCCGATGGACTGGCAAACGTTGGTGACGCGCCGGGCCAACCAGGGCGAACCCACCAAGGGTGGCTGGAATCTGTTCTTCACCTACTGGAACGTGCAAACCATCTGGAACCCGGTGGTCAACCCCATGCTCGACGGCGGTGGCCAGAAGGGCGCTTGGTTCGGCTGGCCGACCGACGCGCACATGGACGCGCTGCGCAACGAGTTCGTGCAGGCCAGCGGTGATGCCGCGCAAAAGGCGGTGGCCGAGAAAATCCAGCAGTACGCCATGCAGCAAGTGAGTTACATCCCGCTGGGGCAATACCACGACGTATCGGCCTGGAACAGCCACGTCAGCCACCTGCTCAAGGGGCCGTCGACGGTGTTCTGGAACGTGCAGAAGGACGACTGAGGGCGCGCCATGTTTGCCTATTTTGTTCGCCGCGTGCTCGCGGCCATTCCCGTGATGCTGGTGGTGGCGCTGTTCGTGTTCCTGCTGCTGCGCCTCTCGCCCGGCGACCCGGCGGCGATCATCGGCGGCGACATGGCCAGCCCCGAGCAATTGGCGGCCATTCGCCAGAACCTGGGGCTCGACCGGCCTTTGCACGTACAGTTCTTCGTGTGGCTATGGCAGTTGTTGCACGGTGACTTCAGCACCTCGCTGATGGCCCATACCGGTGTGCTGAGCATGATCGGCCAACGCTTGGAGCCCACCTTGAGCCTGGCCCTGGTGGCCACGGCGTTGACCGTGTTGGTCGCCGTGCCGTTGGGGGTACTGGCCGCCTGGAGACGTGGCAGTTGGTTGGACCACACGGTGATGTCGGTGTCGGTGTTGGGTTTTTCCGTTCCGGTGTTCGTCATCGGCTACGGGCTGACCACGTTGTTCGCCCTTCAACTGCATTGGCTGCCGGTGCAAGGCTTCAAGAGCATTTTCGACGGCGTGGGCCCGTTCGCCTATCGCATCGCACTGCCGGCGTTGACCCTGGCTTCTGCGCATATCGCCCTGGTGGCGCGCATGACCCGCGCCAGCCTGCTCGACGTGCTCGGCGAGGATTACATTCGCACCGCCCGCGCCAAGGGTTTGGGCGAGTTGGCAGTGTTGTTCAGGCATGCCCTGCGCAACGCTTGGGTGCCGATCTTGACGGTGATCGGCAGCGGTTTTGCATTGATGATTTCCGGGGTGGTGGTCACCGAGAGCGTGTTCAACATTCCCGGCCTGGGGCGCTTGATCGTCGATGCAGTGCTGGCCCGCGACTACCCGGTGATCCAGGGCATGATCCTGCTCACCAGCGGCGTGTACGTACTCATTAACCTACTGATCGACATGTCGTATGCGATCAGCGACCCGCGCATTCGTTATTGAGGCCTGGCGATGAGCAAACCTGTTTCCCTTGGCCTGCCGGCACCGCGCCGGCGCTGGGCCAAACTACCGCGCCCGCCGCTGGCGGTGGCCTTGGCAGCGTTGGTGCTGCTGGCACTCATTGGCATGGCGGTGTTCGCGCCCTGGTTCACCCACCACGCCCCCCAGGCCCTGGCACCGGCACTGCGCCTGAAAGGCCCTTCGGCGGAATTCTGGCTGGGCACCGACGCCTATGGCCGTGACCTATATTCGCGCATCGTTTACGGCGCGCGGGTGTCGCTGACGGTGGGGCTAGGGGTGGCCGTGTTCAGCGTGGCGATCGGCCTGCCGCTGGGCTTGCTGGCGGGTTATTTTCGAACGCTGGACGCGCTGCTGATGCGCGTGATGGACGGCCTGATGGCGGTGCCGGGGATCCTCCTGGCCATTGCCATCGTCTCGTTGAGCAGCGCGGGCCTGGCCACGGTGATGGTGGCGATCATGCTGCCGGAGATTCCCCAGGTGGTGCGGCTGGTGCGCTCGCGGGTGCTGTCAGCGCGCGAGGAGCCTTATGTGGAAGCGGCCGTGCTGATGGGCACCTCGACCTTCAAGCTGTTGGCCCGGCACCTGATGCCCAACACCTTGGCCCCCTTGATTGTGCAGGGCACCTACATTTGCGCCTCGGCCATCCTCACCGAAGCGATCCTGTCGTTTCTCGGCGCAGGCATCGGCACCGAAACCCCTACCTGGGGCAACATCATCGCCGAGGGCCGGCTGTATTTCCAGCTCAAGCCTGGGCTGGTGCTGTGGGCGGGGCTGGCGTTGTCGCTGTGTATCGTGTCGATCAACCTGCTCGGCGATGCGGCGCGCGATGCCCTCGACCCACGCATGAAGAAGAGATAAACCATGGCCTGTGAACAAGCTCCGCTGTTGCAGGTTGAAAACCTGCGTGTGGCCACCGCCGAAGGCCGGCCAATACTGCACGGCGTGTCGTTTCATATCCAGCCCGGGGAAACCCTATGCCTGGTGGGCGAAAGCGGTTCGGGCAAGTCGGTGGCGTCGCTGGCCACCCTCGGCCTGCTGCCCAAGGGCGCGCTGCAGGTCGAAGGCGGCACCATTACCTTTGCCGGCGAGGCGTTGCTGGGCGCTAGCGCCCGGCGCCTGAAGGCGCTGCGCGGCAACCGCGTGGCGATGATTTTCCAAGAGCCGATGACCGCGCTCAACCCCGTGCTGAGTGTGGGCCGGCAGATCGATGAGGTGCTGTGCTGCCACACCCGCCTGGATGCGGCCGAGCGCCGGGCGAAAACCCTCGATGCGCTGGCCCAGGTGCATTTGCC
Source organism: Pseudomonas typographi (assembly GCF_014694385.1). GTDB lineage: Bacteria > Pseudomonadota > Gammaproteobacteria > Pseudomonadales > Pseudomonadaceae > Aquipseudomonas > Aquipseudomonas typographi. The sequence continues at coordinate 82,429 of NZ_JAAOCA010000009.1, forward strand.
CGACATCCAGCGCATTTATGGCGCGTACCCGCATCGGCTGTCCGGCGGCCAGCGCCAGCGCATCATGATCGCCATGGCGCTGGTGCTGGAGCCTACCTTGCTGATAGCTGACGAGCCCACCACCGCGCTGGACGTGACCACCCAACAGCAAATTCTCACGCTGATCCGCGAGCTGCAACAGCGCCATGGCACCGCTGTGTTGTTCATCACCCACGACATGGGTGTGGTCGCCGACATCGCCGACCGCGTGTGCGTGATGCACCAAGGCCAGGTGGTGGAGCAGGGCGCTGCCGCCCAGGTGCTCGGCCAGCCGCGCCAAGCCTACACCCGCCAACTGCTGGCAGCGGTGCCGGCCTTGGCGCCGCGGGCCCCGCGCGCGGCCGGCAGTGCCCAGGTGGTGTTGGACGTGGTGGAGTTGTCGATGGTCTACCCCGGCCCGCGCCGGCTGCTGCGGCGTAGCCCCGGCACCTGCGCCGCTGACCAGGTAAGTTTCAACCTCACCCGTGGGCGCACGTTGGGGATCGTCGGCGAAAGCGGCTCGGGCAAGTCGACCGTGGCGCGCTGCTTGATGCGCTTGCTGACCCCCAGCGCCGGTGCGGTGCGGGTCACCGGCAAAGACATTTCGGAGCTCTCGGCGGCGGGCCTTAAGCCCCATCGCAAGCGCATACAGATGATCTTCCAAGACCCGAACCGCTCGCTCAACCCGCGCCGCAGCATCGCCCAGAGCCTGATCGAAGGGCCCATGAACTACGGCATCGATCGGGCCGAGGCATTGACCCGGGCGCAGCGGTTACTGGAACTGGTGGGGCTGCCCGCCGATGCGCTGGGGCGTTACCCGCACCAGTTTTCCGGTGGCCAGCGCCAGCGCATCGCCATTGCCCGTGCCTTGGCCATGGAGCCGGACGTGATCGTGGCCGACGAAGCCGTGTCGGCCTTGGACGTATCGGTGCAGGCCCAAGTGCTTGAACTGCTCGATGGCCTCCAGCAGCGCCTGGGGGTCGCCATCGTGTTTATTACCCACGACCTGCGGGTGGCCGCCCAACTGTGCGACGAGGTGCTGGTGATGCGCCGCGGCCAGGTGGTCGAGTACGGCACCGCGGCCCAGGTGTTGGGCGCGCCGCAGCACACCTATACCCAGCAATTGATGGCCGCGGTGCCCGGCAAGGCCTGGGATTTCAGCGCCGCGGCGAGGAGTTGAAGCATGCTTCTGGATGTGTTGTTCAAACAGGTGCAGGTGGTCGACGGCACCGGCGCCGAACCCTACGTGGCCGACGTGGGCGTGCGCGCTGAGCGCATCGTCGCCATCGGCCAGCTCGACGCGCCGGCGCGGCGGGTGGTCGAGGGCGCCGGCCGGCAACTGATGCCGGGGTTCATCGACGTGCATACCCACGACGATACTCAGGTAATCCGCGCCCCCGAGATGCTCGCCAAAATAGCCCAAGGGGTGACCACGGTGATCGTCGGGAACTGCGGCATCAGCGCCTCGCCCGTGGTGCTGCCCGGCGACCCGCCAGACCCGATGAACTTGTTGGGCACCCGCGAAGCCTTCGCCTACCCCAGCTTCGAGGCGTATGCCGCAGCGGTAAGCCAGGCGCGCCCGGCGGTAAATGTGGCCGCGCTGGTCGGCCACACGGCGCTGCGCGCCAATGTGATGGAGCGCTTCGACCGCGCCGCCAGCGCAGAAGAAATCCAGGCCATGGCCGCGACCCTGAAAGCTGCCCTGGACGCCGGCGCCATTGGCCTGTCGACCGGGCTTGCCTACACCAACGCCAAGCAGGCGCCCACCGCCGAGGTGCAGGCCCTGGTGCAGGTGGTCGGCACCGCCGGCGCGCTGTATACCACCCATATGCGCGATGAGCACGCAGGCTTGCTCGCTTCGCTCGAGGAGTCGTTCAGCACCGCCCGCCACGCCGGGGCAGACCTGGTGATCTCCCACCTTAAATGCGCCGGCGCGGGCAATTGGGGCCGCGCGCCACTGGCCTTGAAAGCGTTGGAGCAGGCGGCGCGCCGGCAACCCTGCAATTGCGACTGCTACCCCTACGCCGCCAGCTCCACCACGCTCGATGCCTGGCGGGTGACCGAAGAAATGGACATCTTCATTACCTGGTCCGACCCGCACCCGCACATGGCGAAAAAAACCTTGCGCCAAATCGCCGACCACTGGGGCGTGGGGCTGCTCGAAGCCACCGAGCGCCTGCGCCCGGCCGGGGCGATTTACCACATGATGAGCGAGGCCGATGTGCGCCAGATCCTGGCCCACCCGCTGTCGATGGTTGGCTCCGACGGCCTGCCCAGCGACCCGAACCCGCACCCGCGGCTGTGGGGCACCTTCCCTCGGGTGTTGGCGCATTATTGCCGCGACCTCGGCTTGTTCGACCTGGCCGAAGCGGTGCGTAAGATGACAGGGCTCTCGGCCGGGCGCTTCCGCCTGCACGATAGGGGCGAAGTACGGGTGGGCGCATTTGCCGACTTGAACCTGATCGACATGGCGCGCCTGCAGGATGTGGCCACCTACCAAGACCCCTGCCAACGCGCGCCGGGCATCGACTTGGTGATGGTCAACGGGGTGGTGGCCTATGAGGGCGGGCAGGTGCAACGGCGCGCCGGGCGGCTGCTCAAGCGCGGCCGCCAGGGCGCCACCGCTTAAATGGCGGCGACCAGCATGATCTCGACGAGCACGTCTGGCGAGGCGAGCTGTGCTTGCACCGTGGCCCGTGCCGGCGCGGCGCTCTCGGGTAACCATTGGCTCCAGGCTTCGTTCATGGCGGCGAAATCCGCCTCGATGTCCTTGAGCCAGATTTGCGCGCTGAGCAGCCGGCTTTTGTTAGTACCCGCCTGTGCCAGCAGCGCGTCGATCTTGGCCAGCACTTGCTCGGTCTGGCCGCGGCAATTTTGCGTGCGGTCGTCTGGCACTTGCCCGGATAGCCAAGCCAGGCCGCCGTGGACCACGGCGCCGGCCAGGCGTGGGTTAGCAGAAATTCGCTGGATATTCATGTTGGCATCCTATCAATGGGTCGGGAAAGGCGAACCCTAACGGGCCTGCGCCGCCGGCGCCAATCATTATTTGCTGGCCGCCCATAACCAAGGGTTAAGCGGCCGCGGGAGGAAAACACAGTGCAAGTGGTTGTGATCGGTGCGGGCGTGGTTGGCCTTGCCAGTGCTTGGGCGCTGGCGCAGCGGGGGGTGCGGGTGACCCTGGTCGATCGCCACCGCGAGGTGGCCATGGAGACCAGCTTCGCCAACGGCGGGCAGCTCAGCTATAGCTACGTGGCGCCGCTGGCAGACCCGGCCGTGCTGCCAAAACTACCGCAATGGCTGTTGCGGGCCGACTCGCCGTTGCGCTTTCGCCCCCGGCTCGACCCGGCGCAATGGCGTTGGTGCCTGGCATTTCTCAAGGCCTGCAACAACGCCACGGTGCGCCGCACCATCAGCGAAATGCTGAGCTTGTCGTATCGCAGCGGCGCGTTGCTCGACGGGTTACTCAGCCGCCACCCGCTGGCGTTCGACCTGGCCCGCACCGGCAAGTTGGTGATCTACCGCGACCCAGCCAGCCTGGAGGGCGCGCGGGCGCTGGTGCAATGGCAACGGCAACTGGGCGCCGAACAACAACTGCTCGATGGCCCGGCGTGCGTGGCGCTGGAACCGGCACTGGGCGGTATCGGCGCGCACATCGCCGGCGGTATTTTCACCCCGCGCGAAGCCACCGGGGATTGCCTGAAGTTTTGCCAGGGCCTGCTCGGCTTGCTGCGCCAGCAGCCGAATGTAACCCTGGCGCTGGGCAACCCGGTGCAGGCCTTGCGGGTGCGCCAAGGGCGGGTGGCGGCGGTTGCCACCGAACAGGGCGAGCTGGCCGCCGATGCGGTGGTGCTGGCCGCGGGTATGCCGAGCGTGGCGCTGGTGGCCGAACACGGCCTGCGCTTGCCCTTGTATGCGCTGCGCGGCTACAGCCTGAGCGTACCGCTGGGCGAGGGCATGCCGCGCCCAGCGCTAAGCGTGACCGACTTCCACCGAAAGGTGGTGTACGCCCCGTTGGGTGCGCAGCTGCGTATCGCCGCCATGGTCGACATGGGGGTAGACCGCGCTGAGGTGGACCCGGCGCGCATCGCCCTGCTCAAGCAGCAGGTAGGCGAAACCTTCCCTCACCTGGACTTGGCCCACGCGCAACAATGGGCCGGCCTGCGCCCAGCCACCGCCGACAGCAAACCGCTCATCGATCGTGCACCGGGTATCGGCAACCTGTGGCTGAACGTAGGGCAGGGCGCCCTGGGCTTTACCTTGGCATTGGGCTGCGGGGATGTACTGGCCGACCTGATGACCGGGCAGGCGCCGGCCATCGACGCGGCGCCGTTTAGCTGGCGGCGTTAACGCCGGGCCTCCAACGCCTGCCACAGATGCGGGTCGTTGAAATCTTCTATCACCAGGTCTGCCCCGGCGGCCAACAGTGCCTCGGGCGCTTGGCTGGTGGCCAGGCCCACGGTGAAGATGCCCGCGCCCTTGGCGGCGCTGAGCCCTGGTACTGAATCCTCGAAAGCCATGGCGTTGGCCGGCACCGAGCCAAGCTTGAGCAAACCGGTTTGGTAGGGCAGCGGGTCGGGTTTGGCCCGTGCGAGATCTTCGGCCACCACCACATGGGCGAACGCTTCGACCAAGCCCAGGGCGCCGAGCATGTGGTCAGCATTGGCGCGTGGCGCGTTGGTCACCACCACCCGGCCAATACCGTGGCCGTTGGCCCAACCGAGCAGGCGCAGCAGGCCGGGGATCGGCTCCAGGGTGGTAGACAATGCGCGAAAGCGCGCCTCCTTGCGGTCGGCGAAGGCTTGGTGCTCGGCCACGCTGCGCTCGGGAAACAGCAACTGGCACATCTGCGCGTTGGCGCGGCCGCTGCATTTTTCCATGAACTCGGCGGCCGTGAAGGGGCGGTTGTCTTCTTCCAACAACAACTGCTGGATGGCCACCAAGTGCAAGGTATCGGTATCGGTCAAGGTGCCGTCGAGGTCGAAGAGCAGGGCGTCGAGCATTACCGTTAATCCAGCCATGGGGCGCGCCAGCGTAGCAGGCCGGCGGCGGCGGCTCAAATGCCCGCCCGTCCTTGAGGGGTTGCCTGGGGGTTTGGCTGTATGTATAAACAGCCCTGTGCCACAGGACGCCCTCGTGAACCCGCTCGATAACCCTTTCTACTACTTGGTGAATTTCCGCTATGTGCTGGCCTGGCTGGGCGAGCGCTATGCCGATGTGCTGGGCACCGATGAGCGCGCTTTCATTGAGTGTTTTACCACCTTGCCGGAGCCTTCCCAGGCGCTGCTGGTGCGCCTGGTGATGCGCAAGGGTTCGCTGTACCGCGCCAGCAAGCTGGCCTACCCGGAAATCGGCGATATCGCCCAAGCTGCTGCGCCCTTGCTGGCGCTAGGCTGGCTGTGCGACAACGGCCCGGTTTCGCTGCAAGAGCTGTTCGGCGTGCTGGGCAAAGCCGAGGTGCAGCGCTGTTTCTGTGCCAGCGGGGTGCGTGCCGGCCAACGCAAGGCCGAGCAACTGGCGCAATTGTTACCCCTGTACCCTGAGGCCCAACCGTTCAAAGCGTGGTGCCCAGGGCTGGATGTGCTGTATCGCGTTACGCTGCGGCCGCTATGCGACCGCTTGCGGCTGATGTTCTTCGGCAACCTCTACCAAGGCTGGTCGCAGTTCGTGCTGGCCGACCTCGGCCTGCAGCGCTTCGAGCAGGTGGCCTTCGAACCGCAGTCGCGGGCCTTGGCCAGCCGGGGTGACGTGGATGCCGCCATCGCCTTGCACCAAGCGCGCGAGGCATTGGAGCAGGGTGCGGCACTGGAGGATTTAACCGCCCGGTTGGCCACGGTCCGTACCGATAACCCGTGGTTGGACCAGCGCCGGGAAAAGCTGATCTACCTGGTCGGCCAGCATTGTGAGCGCCAGGGCTGGTGGGTACAGGCCGAGCAGCATTACCGAACATGCCGCTACCCCGGCGCGCGTTGGCGCTTGTTACGGGTACTGGAGCGCAGTGGCCGGGTGGCGGAGGCCTGGGCATTGTGGCAACACGCCAACGCTGCGCCGGAAAGCCCCGCCGAGGCCCAAGCGCTGCCCAGGGCGCTGCCGCGCCTGCAGCGCGCGCTGGGCCTGCCGCCGCAACGGGCGCGGCGCGCGCCGGGCCCGCAACGGCTCGACCTGTGCCTGCCCCGTGGCGGCAGCGTCGAGGCGGCGGTGTGCCAGGCCCTGGCTGAGGATGGCGCACCGGTGCTGTACCTGGAAAACGCCCTGTTCAATTCGCTGTTCGGCCTGCTGTGCTGGCCGGCGATTTTCGCGGCGCTGCCCGGGGCCTTCTTCCACCCGTTCCAGCACGCGCCGGCCGACCTGCACCAGCCGGGGTTCCACAGCCGCCGCCAGGCCCTGTTCGAGGCGTGCCTGGCCGAGTTGGACGACGGCCAGTACCGCACCAGTATCCGCGAACGCTTTGCCAGCAAATATGGGCTGGCCAGCCCGTTCGTGTTCTGGGGCGCATTGAGCGAGCCGCTGCTCGACCTGGCCTTGGCGTGTATTCCCGCCCAACACCTGAAGCTGTGCTTTGCCCGCCTGCTCGAAGACCCGAAGGCCAACCGCGCCGGGCTGCCAGACTTGGTGCAGTTCTGGCCGGCCGAGGGCCGCTACCGGATGATCGAGGTCAAAGGCCCCGGCGACCGGTTACAAGACAACCAATTGCGTTGGATGGCGTACTTCGCCGAGCACGGCCTGCCGGTGCAGGTGTGCCATGTGACCTGGCAGGCCGGGGCCCTGGCATGAGCTACCGTGTGGCCGTGCGTGCCCTGTGCGAATTCACCGCGCGCCGTGGCGACCTCGACCTGCGCTTCACCCCCTCGCCCAGCGCGCTGGAAGGCATCAACGGCCACCGGCGGGTGGCCAGCGGCCGCGGGCCGGCCTACGAGGCCGAAGTGGCCCTCGAAGGCCACTACCAGGACTTGCACGTGCGCGGGCGCGCCGACGGCTTCGATGCCGCGCGCCAGTGCTTGGAGGAAGTGAAAACCCACCGTGGCGACCTCAGCCGCCAACCGACTAACCATCGGGCGCTGCATTGGGCGCAGGCGCGGGTATACGCCTGGCTGTTGTGCCAGCAGCGCGGGCTCGAACAACTGACCGTGGCGTTGGTGTACCTCGACATAGACACCCAACGCCAAACGCGCTTCGAGGAGCGCCTGCTGGCTGGGGAACTGCACGCGTTCTTTACCGCGCAGTGCGAATGCTTCCTGGGCTGGGCACGCCAGCAGGCCGCGCATTTGCAGGTGCGGCAGGCGGCCTTGGCCGCCCTGGCGTTCCCGCCGGGGCGCTTTCGGCCGGGGCAGCGGGCATTGGCCGAAAGTGTTTACAAGGCCATGATGACCGGGCGCTGCCTGTTGGCCCAGGCGCCCACCGGTATTGGCAAAACCCTGGGCGCGGTGTTCCCCGCCCTCAAGGCCATGGCGCCGCCGGATAACAAGGCGCCGCTCGACAAACTGTTGTTTCTCACCGCCAAAACCCCAGGCCGCGCCCTGGCCTTGCACGCCCTTGGCCAGGTTCGCGCGCAGGCCCCAAGCCTGCGGGTACTGGAACTGATCGCCCGCGACAAAGCCTGTGAATACCCAGGCCAAGCGTGCCACGGTGATAGTTGCCCATTGGCGCAGGGGTTCTACGACCGCCTGCCGGCCGCGCGCCAGGCCGCCGCCGACGCGGCGTGGCTGGGCCAGGCAGCACTGCGCCAGATTGCCCGGGCGCACACGCTGTGCCCCTATTATCTGGCCCAGGAAATGGCGCGCTGGGCCGATGTCATCGTGGCGGACTACAACTATTGGTTCGACCTCGGCGGCTGGCTGTTCGGGCTGGCCCAGGCGCAGGAATGGCGCACCGGGGTGTTGGTGGATGAAGCGCACAACTTGGTGGAACGCGGCCGCGACATGTACAGCGCCGAGCTGGACCAACGCTGCCTGGCGCCGCTGCGCCAGGCACCGCTGCCGGGGCTGGCAGCACCGCTGAAGCGCCTGGGGCACCAATGGAATGCGCTCAACGCCGCGCAAGCCGGGCCCTATCAGGCCGGTGCCGAGCCGCCCGTCGCCTGGCTGGTGGCACTGCAGCGCTGCGTGGCGGCGATCGGCGAGCGCCTGAACGAAGCGCCGCACAGCGTGACCGGCCCGTGGCTGGAGTTCTACTTTCAGGCGCTGCACTGCTTGCGCATTGCCGAGCTGTTCGGTGCCGGGCATGTGTTCGACAGCCACCTGCAGGGCCAGGGGCGCCAGCGCTATTCACGGCTGTGCTTGCGCAACCTGGTGCCGGCCGCGCAGTTGGCGCCGCGTATGGCGGCGGCGCACAGCGCGGTGTTGTTTTCGGCCACACTGAGCCCGCAACGGTACTTCCTCGACCTGCTCGGCATGCCAGCGAACAGCGCGTGGCTGGATGTGCCATCACCCTTTGCCGCCGAGCAGCTCGATGTACGCCTGGCCGGCCATGTGAGCACCCGCTTTCGCCAGCGTGGCGGGTCGTTGGCCGCCTTGGCCCAGGTGCTGGCCGAGCAGTATCGCGCGCGCCCTGGCAATTACCTGGCGTTCTTCAGCAGTTTCGATTACCTGCAACAAGCCCTCGCCGCGCTGGCCGCCCAAGCGCCCGGGATACCGGTGTGGGCACAGGCCCGGCAGATGAACGAGGCCGAGCGCGAAGCGTTCGTTGCACGCTTCGAGGAAGGCGGCCAGGGTATCGGTTTCGCCGTGTTGGGTGGGGCCTTTGGCGAAGGTATCGACCTGCCCGGGGCGCGCTTGATCGGCGCTTTCGTGGCCACTTTGGGCTTGGCGCAATTGAACCCGGTCAATGAGCAGCGCCGTTTGCGCCTGCAACAGTTGTTCGCCGCTGGCTACGACTACGCTTACTTGTACCCGGGCTTGCATAAGGTGGTGCAAGCCGCTGGCCGGGTCATTCGCAGCGAAGCCGACCGCGGCGTGGTGGTGCTGATCGACGACCGTTTCGCCGAGCCACGGGTGCAGGCCCTGTTGCCGCGCTGGTGGCCGGCTGCCCAGCCATGCGCGGTGCTGCCGTTGGCGTTGCCTGGGCAAACGCTGCCGTTACTGTTGCCTGAGCACTGAACGCCGGCCGTCGCCAACCGGTCCAAGCCCCAGTAAACTCAAGGGCTTTCGATAGCCCCTCATCTTTCGAGGTTTTGCATGACGCACCATCCTTTGGCCGGCAGGCCCGCCCCTGCCGAAATGCTGGTCGACATCCCCAAGTTGGTCAGCGCGTACTACACCGGCCGCCCAGACCCTGCGGTGGCCAGCCATCGGGTGGCCTTCGGCACCTCCGGGCACCGTGGCTGCTCGTTCGATAACAGCTTCAACGAGGCGCAGGTGTTGGCCATCAGCCAGGCGATTTGCCTATACCGGCAAACCCAGGGCATCGATGGGCCGTTGTTCCTCGGCCTCGACACCCACGCGCTGTCGACCCCGGCCGGCACCACCGCGCTGGAGGTGTTCGCCGCCAACGGTGTAGAGGTGATGCTGGCCACCGATGACGAGTACACCCCCACGCCGGCGGTGTCCCATGCCATTCTTTGCTACAACCAGGGCCGCAGTGCGCACCTGGCCGATGGTGTGGTCATCACGCCGTCGCACAACCCGCCGCAAAGCGGTGGCTACAAGTACAACCCGCCCAATGGTGGCCCGGCCGACAGCGACGTGACCCAGTGGATCGAAGCCAAGGCCAACGCGCTGCTTGAGGCTGGCCTGAAGGCGGTCAAGCGCATGCCCTATGACCAGGCGCTGAAGGCCGCCACCACCCATCGGCACGATTACCTGAACCGTTACGTCGAAGACTTGGCCAATGTCATCGACCTGGCGGCCATCCGCGACTCGGGCCTGCGCCTGGGCGTGGACCCACTGGGCGGCGCGGGCGTGCGCTACTGGCCGGCCATCGCCGAGCGCTATGGGCTGAACCTGGAGGTGGTCAACCGCCACGTGGACCCTACGTTCCGCTTCATGACCGTAGACTGGGACGGGCAGATCCGCATGGACCCTTCGTCGGCCGATGCCATGCAGGGGCTGTTGGCGCTCAAAGACCGCTTCGACGTGGCTTTTGCCTGTGACCCGGACCACGACCGGCATGGCATCGTCACCCCCCAGGGGGGGCTGCTGTCGCCCAACAACTATTTGGCCGTGATGGTCGATTACCTGTACCAGAACCGCCCGCAATGGCGCGCCACCGCCGCAGTGGGCAAAACCGTGGTCAGCAGTGCCCTGATCGACCGCGTGGCCGCGCGCCTGGGCCGCAAGCTGTTCGAAGTGCCGGTGGGCTTTAAGTACTTCGCCCAGGGCTTGTTCGATGGCAGCCTCGGTTTCGGCGGCGAAGAAAGCGCCGGGGCATCGTTCTTGCGCCAGGATGGTGGCGTATGGACCACCGACAAAGACGGTTTGATCCCCTCGCTGCTAGCGGCCGAGATCACCGCCAAAACCGGCAAAAACCCGTACCTGCGCTACCGCGACCTGGCCGCCGAGTTGGGCGAGCCGTTTGCCACCCGGGTGGACGCCAAGGCGGATGCACAGCAGAAGGCCGCCTTGAGCAAGCTCTCGGCCGAGCAGGTCAGCTCCACGGAGCTGGCGGGCGAGCCGATCGAAGCCGTGCTCAGTCGCGCCCCGGGTAACGATCAGGCCATTGGCGGGCTTAAGGTGGTCACCGCCAATGGTTGGTTCGCCGCACGGCCGTCGGGCACTGAAGCTATCTACAAAATCTACGCCGAAAGCTTTATCGACCCGGCACACTTGCAGCGCCTGGTAGGCGAAGCACAGGCATTGGTAGACAAGGCCATTTCCTGAGCCTGCCTGGGCTGGACCCGGCGCGCCGTTCAGGCGAAGATGCCGGGCCATTCACCCAGGCAGGAGGTTGTGTGCCACGCCGTTCCACCGAGCCAGCCGCCAAAGGCTGGCTGCAGCGCCTGAAAGCCTACGTGGGCGAGCTGCGTGAAATCACCGCCGTGTATAACGGCAAACCGCGGCCGCCGGCAGCGGCGCCCCCGCCGACCAAGCGCCGCAGCAAGGCAAAAAACAACCCCGAACGCGAAGCCGACCGCACCCCCGCGCCCGCCCGCGAAGGGCGCTTGCCGATCAGCGCGGCGATACGCAAGCAGATGAAAGCCGATGCCGCCCGCCTGTTGCCCGCGCATCAACAGCCCAGCGCCGCGCAATGGCGCATGGTCTTCAGTGACGCCCAGGCGACCTGCGTGGCGGCGGGGGCCGGGGCCGGCAAGTCGGCGTCGTTGGTGCTGCGTGTGGTGCTGTTGGTGCAGTACCTGCAAGTGCCGCTGGAGCACATCAGCGTGGTGACCTTCACCCGTGAATCGCGCAAGGACGTGCTCGCCCGCTTGGTCAGCACTCTGGCGCTGTGGGGTCGGCACCTCTCCGAGCGGCAGGCCCGGGAGGTGGTACGCACCTTCCATTCGCGGCTGCTCGGTTGGGCCCAGGGGCTGCCGGGGCAGGGCGCCTTGAAGGCGTTCGAAACCGTCGGCCAGGGTGGCGCCGCAGACCCAGACGAGCCGCCCTTTGCATTGGCGCTGAACCTGCAGCAGCGAGAGCTGTTCAACGGTGCCTACCAAGGGTTGGCGGCGGCGGACCCTCACTTCGCCAGCCTGATCGAGGCTTTGCGCCGCCAAGCGTTACACTTGCCGCGCCTGGGCACGGACCACCCCGACGTGCGCAAGCGCGCTGCCGTAATGGCCCTGGCAGCCAAGCGCGACGAGGCGCTGTGCCAGAGCGTGGAAGCGTTATGGCGGGCCGCCGGGGCATGGCCGTTGGCCGAGGTCGAGGCTAAGCTTGAACCGCTGCCATTGCGCGGGTTGCCGTTTTACTGCCATGGCTACCACCCGCGCTTGCAGGCCTGGGTAATCCTTGGGGTAGACCCGCGCGAAGGCCAAGACGTGCGCCGCGCCCAGGCCGAACTGCCACTGGCGGCCGAAGTCGCGGTCAAGCGCACGCTGTTCCAAGCCTTTTGCGAGCAGCCGGTGATCTGGCTAGGCACTTATGCCGCGGCCAAGGCACTGGGCCAGGCTGCCGAGGCGGGCGTTAGCTGTGGCCCGGGGTTGGAATACTGCCTGCACGGTGAGCGCAAGGCATTGCCACTGCTGGACGCCTTCCACGAGGTAGGCGGGTTCATTGAAAACCTAGGCCTGCCGGTGGCTGGCGCCATCGAGCAGGCCGGGCTGGCCGCTGAGGGGCCAGATGCGCTGTTCTTCCAGGCGTTGGCGCGGTTCTGGCCGGTGCTGCAAGCTCACTTGCAGGCCCAGCAACCGCCTCTGATGACCTATAACCGCCTATTCATGTCGTTCAGCGAGCAGGGGGGGCAGCGCTTGCGGGAGCTTGACACCGCGCAACTTGAGCGCTTTAGCCATGTGCTGGTCGATGAGTTCCAAGACGTGTCGCCGCTGATCGTCAATTGGTTAAAAGCGCTACAGGCCGAGCGCACCCGGCGCACCCTGGCGCCGGGGTCGTTGCTGTGCGTAGGCGACGACTGGCAATCGATCTACGGGTGGCGCGGCAGTAGCCCGCGGTTTTTCCTCGAATTCGAACACGTGTTCAGTGCCGCGGCCCATGCCCGGGTGACCCTGCGTGACAACTATCGCAGCCAGCAGGGGGTTATCGACGCCGCCGAGCACGTGATCAAGGGTACGCGCAGCCTCAAGGGTAAAAAGGGCCGTGCCGTGGGCGGGCGCCCGGTACAACCGGTTCATGTGTTGGAACGCGACGATGCCAGGTTGCTCGAACGGGTGCAGGCGCACCAAGCGCAGGGCCAGAGTATCTTGGTGCTGTACCGCAAGGGCGCCGAACGCGCCGGCTTGGCCAAACTACTCCAAGCGCCATTGGCCGCGGCCAAGCAGGCGGGGCAGGGCGCTGCGATTCGCTTGATGACGTACCACAGCGCCAAGGGCCTTGAAGCCGATGCGGTGTTCCTGCTAGGTGACTGCCAATACCTGGGCAGTTGCGCCTATCGCAATACGCTGTACCGCTTGGCAGGCCTCGCCGAACCCGAAGCGCTGGCACCCTATGACGACGCTCAGGGCGAAGAAGCCCTGCGCCTGGCCTATGTCGCCATCACCCGGGCGCGGCAGCATTGTTATTGGTTCGTCGAGCCCCCAAGCGATGGCACGGCCTTGCGGGCGTCGGCGAAGGTAGCCGGTAGCAAGGGGGTGTTCCTCGACCAGCGCGGCCAGATTTACCGGGAAACGCCGAACTAGTGGGGGGCAGAGGTTGATGGCGCCATTGGCCGCTGTCAGTTTTTCGTAATGCTCGCGTCACCTCCTTGAGGGCGCGCTTTCTTTACCGTGGCCACTCCCAGACTTGTTGGAGTGGTAAACCATGAAGATTCACACAACCCTTGCCATTGCACTTTCGGCCGCCGCCTTGTCTCTTCTCAGCATCCCAGCGGTGCAGGCTCAGGATGCGGCAACGGCCAGTGCCGGGCCAATCAAGAACGTCGTGCTGGTGCACGGCCTCTACGCCGATGCCTCCAGTTGGGCGAAGGTCATCCCGCTGTTGCAAGCCAAGGGCCTGCACGTGACGGCCGTGCAAAACCCGACCACGTCGCTGGATGCCGATGTCGACGCGGTCAAGCGGGCGCTAGCGATGCAGGATGGGCCAACCGTTTTGGTAGCGCACTCCTACGCCGGCATGGTCATCAGCCAGGCAGGTGATGACCCTAAGGTGAAAGGATTGGTGTATGTCGCCGCTCGCGCCCCGGATGCGGGCGAGGATTACCCGGCCCTGACCAAGAAGTTCGCCCCGGCGCCTGCCTCCGGGGGCTTACAATGGTCGGCTGACGGCTATGGCATGCTGTCGGAGCAGGCGTTCCTGCACGACTTTGCGGGGGACCTTCCTCAGCAGGAGGCTGAAGTCTACTTTGCCGTTCAGCAACCCGTCGGCAAGCCCGTCACCACGGCGAAGACCTCGGTAGCGGCGTGGCACGACAAACCGACCTGGTACGCCGTATCGACCGAAGACCGCACTATCAACCCGGACCTCGAACGGTTCATGGCCCAGCGAATGAAGGCGCACACCGTCGAAATCGCCGCCAGCCATGTGTCGCTGCTTTCCCAACCCGAGAAAATCGCCAACCTGATTCTACAAGCTACCCACGCGACGGAGCCGCAGCAATAGCTAACATAGGCGTAACGGTCGAATGGGGTGCCTGGCGTTACGCCCCTATTTTTTGCTGGATTACCGAGGTTTGGGCCTTGCCGCCATGAGAATCCTGATCATAGAAGACGAAGTAAAAAGTGCCGCGTATCTTAGCGCCGGCTTGACCGAAGCGGGATACGTGGTCGACCACGCGGGCAATGGCATCGATGGCTTGCACATGGCCCGGGAATCGCACTACGACCTTATACTGCTCGATGTGATGTTGCCGGAAATGGACGGCTGGACGGTCATGGAAAAACTGGCCAGCCACCCGCGGCCGCCGGTACTGTTCCTCAGCGCCCGCAGCACCTTGGAAGACCGCCTCAAAGGCCTTGGCCTGGGCGCGGACGAATACCTGGTAAAGCCCTTTTCGTTCGCCGAGCTATTGGCGAGGGTGCGCATCATCCTGCGCCGCGGCCATTTGCAGCGCCCCGTCGAAAGGCTGGAAATAGGCGACATGCAGGTGGACGTGCCGAAACGCCGTGTGGTGCGGGCGGGGCAGCGCCTTACGCTGACCAACAAGGAGTTCACGCTGCTGATGTGTTTCATGCAGCGCCGCGACGAAGTGCTGTCGCGCAGCCTGCTGGCCTCGTTGGTCTGGGACATGAATTTCGACAGTGACACCAATGTCGTCGACGTGGCCGTACGGCGATTACGCCAGAAAATAGACGACCCCTTCACGGCCAAACTGATTCATACCGTCCATGGCGTGGGCTATCGGTTCGAGTATGAAGCATGAGCCGCCTATCCCTGACGCTGCGTTTGGCGATACTGCTCGCCTGTTTCGCCTTCGGTGCCATGGCGACGTTAGGCGCCGCGTTATACTTCGGGCTCAAGGCCCAGCTTTCGTTGCGCGATGACGCCGCGCTGGTCACCCGTGTCGACCAGATACGCACGCTGCTTCAAGACAGCGACGCTCGCGAGCTGATCCGTGATAAACCACGCCTGTTCGAAAACATGCTGGGCAATTCCGAGTCCCTGCTGGTGGTGCGGGCGGGCAGCGGTGCGGCGCTGATCACCGTCAACCCCGGCCAGCGCAGTATTCCCGAGGTCCAGCCCATAAGCGCCGATGCAGCGCTGAAATTGGACGATGTCCGGCACGGGCAGGCGGCAGACGGCACACCCTTTATCTACATGGGCGCCAACGTTCGCATAGCGGGTGGCCAGCCGCCCCTACAGGTGATTTCTGGGCGCCTGCTCTCCGAGCGTACACGCATACTTACCGATTACCGAAACAGCATCCTCGCCTTCTGCACCGTGACCTCCGCCCTGATCGCCTTGCTCGCTTTCTTCCTGGCACAACGAAGCATGGCCCCTTTGCGCAGGCTCACGGAGCAAACCGCGGCCATCAGCGTCGGCACGTTGTCCAGCCGCATCGATCAGCACAGGGCACCGGCCGAGCTGAATGCGGCCATCATCCAGTTCAATGCCATGCTGGACCGACTCGAACGCGGGTTCACCCACCTCAAACAGGTCAGCGCGGATATGGCCCACGAGCTGCGCACCCCGATAGGCAATATGTTGGGCCAAATAGAAGTCGGGCTGGGAAAACCCAGAAACATGGACTATTACCAGCACCTCGCCGGGTCCAACTACGAAGAACTTCAGCGCCTGTCGAATATGATCGACAATATGCTGTTCCTGGCACGTACAGAACATGCCGAGGAGGCTATCGAGCGCACCGATGTGGATATTGCCGATGAATTTCGTAGGGTTGGTAGTTATTTCGAGGATGTAACGCAGGAGCGCGGCGTCAGCTTGGCGTGGTCCGGCAGCGGCACGCTGTGCGCCGATGTAACGCTGTTTCGGCGGGCCCTGGCGAACCTTGTTGCCAATGCGGTACGGCATGCGCAGCCAGGCAGCGAAATCCTGATGCTGGCCAGCGATGAGGATGTGCACACTGCCGTGCAAGTGCGTAATGTGGGCGAAACCATCGACCCGTCTCAGATCGGCAAGCTGTTCGATCGCTTTTATCGCGTGGACACCTCCCGGCAACGGTCGTCCGAGAGAAGCGGGTTGGGGCTGTCGATCGTGGCGTCGATCATGCAGATACACGGCGGCCGTTGCCACGTCGCCAGCGCCGAGGGCGTCACCGTGTTCAGTTTGTTGTTCCCACGCCGTCAGGCCGCTTGACCCCAGCCGGTATTACCCGCAAGCGGCCAAGCGCTGGGGGGGCACGAAGGCGTCCAGCTCTGCCTCTACCGCCTCGATGATCAACTCCACGTCGCTGGCATTCATGACTGTGGCGCACGGAATACCGGCGATGGCGATCAGGGTTTGCCCGCTGTCGCGGTCGAACAACCGCGCAACCATACTGCCAGGGGCATCCATGGTCGCTTCCAGGCCGATAGGGTGAAAGTGCCAGCGCATGACTTGGCACGCATTGGGGAAGGTCATCTTGTGCACGCTGCCCTCCTCGCGAAACCGTTGTGGGTAGAGTTTCAACATAGCACCGGGGGCGCGCCCAAGCGGCAGATTTTTCCGATATCTGAGCTAAATGTTAGATCCGTTTGATCTTGATCAGTACGCCTTTGTTGGCCGGCTAGGGCATTGGCGTCATCTGCCGTGGCGTCTCAGGCGTCAGCTGCACACTGTCGGCTGTGCCTTTTGCCGGCGGGCTGGGTTGCAGCGTCTCGCCACGGGCCTGCTATGCCCGCTCATGGTGCCTTGCACGGCGGCAACATTCACGCGTCAATGCTCGTGCGAACCTCCGAAACACCACACTGCACTAGAGGGCCCGGCTGACGCGGATATGCTCGATGGCATCAGCCTCGCTTTCGCCGTGTAATGCCAGCAAGGCGGCCAGGGCTTCTGCTGGGGTGCCGTTTTGCAGTTGTGCGTAATCCCAGCGGCGCTGGCCATTGAGGGTGTAATGGATCACATACTTGGTCACGGCCATAGTCTCGGGCAGGGTCAACTGAACGAAGAAGTGGAACGGCGAACGATCTTGATACTGTGCTTGAAGGCGGTCTTCTTCAACGCTTGGTCACGTGGGCGCGGGCCGGCGGTGTCGACGGTGATGTTCCAGTAGCCAGTACTGGGTACACTGATGCGCGCCGGGAAACGATCGAACGCCCCGCCGTGGTAGGTGTGCCGGCCGCCATTGCGAAAGGCGCGAAAGTTGGCGTCGTTCATCAGGCGGATGTTGCAGCGCTGGGAGCATTCGATCACAACGACGTCATCTTCGCTCAAGTGCTCGCGCTGGTGTACGAATTTCATGGGGGCTCCGTAAAACATGGGGTCTGCCGGCGGGTACCATATCACAGCGGCCATGCGTGCGCCCGCTGAACAAACGGCCAGTGATAGGGTCATAGTGCTTTTATCTTTTGGAGGACCGCTCTCAATGAAGGTTGTATGGCTCGCGTTGTTAGCGCTGACCCTGGGAGGCTGTGCCAGTGTGTCGGACATCGAGCAATCCCACGAAACCATGGACGTGATATCTGGCAAGACGCCCAAGGAGTACTCCGCTTGCTTGGCCCAGCGCCTGGAAGGCAGCCGCGCCCCGCTGATGATCGAGGAATACAAAAGCGGCTATCGGGTGATCGTGCCGCAAAAGCTGTCGTCCAAACCGGACGCGGTGATACTGGTCAGCGACCGCTCCGGGGGTAGCGCGATCAAGGTCCACGAAAGCATGAACAACCTGCCATTGCGCTCGCACACGGTGCGCAATGCTGCCACGGCGTGCATTTCCGGGTGACGGCCCGGTGATGGAACTTAACCACTGCGCGCTACCTCTACTGCAACAGTTCGGCGCTGCTGTGCCCTTTGCACACCGCCACTGTCGCCCCCATTGTAACGGCGGGCTGGCCTGATTAGACTTCGCCGATACGTAGGCCCGCCCTTGAATTAAAGGACACTTCATGATCAAGAAATGCTTGTTCCCGGCAGCCGGTTACGGCACGCGCTTCCTGCCGGCCACCAAAGCCATGCCCAAGGAAATGCTGCCGGTGGTTAACAAGCCGCTGATTCAATACGGCGTCGAAGAGGCGCTGGAAGCCGGTTTGAATGGCATCGCCATCGTCACCGGCCGCGGCAAACGCGCGTTGGAAGACCACTTCGACATCAGCTACGAGTTGGAAACCCAGATCCGCAACACCGACAAGGAAAAATACCTGGTCGGCATTCGCAAGCTGCTCGATAATTGCACCTTTTCCTACACTCGCCAGATCGAAATGAAAGGCCTGGGCCACGCCATTCTCAGTGGTCGCCCGCTGATCGGCGACGAGCCATTTGCCGTGGTATTGGCCGATGACCTGTGTGTGAACCTCGACGGGGACGGTGTGCTGCAGCAAATGGTCAAGCTGTACAACCAGTTTCGCTGTTCGATCGTTGCGATCCAGGAAGTCGACCCGCAAGAAACCAACAAGTACGGCGTGATTGCCGGCGAGATGATCCGCGACGACATCTACCGGGTGAACACCATGGTCGAAAAGCCCAAGCCTGAAGATGCCCCGTCGAACCTGGCCATTATCGGGCGCTACATCCTCACGCCAGACATTTTCAAGTTGATCGAAGACACCGAGCCGGGCAAGGGTGGTGAAATCCAGATCACCGATGCGTTGATGAAACAAGCCAAGGATGGTTGCGTGTTGGCCTACAAATTCAAAGGCCAACGCTTCGATTGTGGTAGCGCTGAAGGCTACATCGACGCCACCAACTTCTGTTTCGAGAATTTCTACCAGAAGGGCCAGCACTGAGCCATCGGCGCAGGCCTTGACGAACGCCGCTATCCTCACCCGATAGCGGCGTTTTCGTATGTGGAGGGTACATGCAATACGATTTTGATCTGTTCGTCATCGGCGCAGGCTCCGGTGGCGTGCGGGCTGCACGCTTCGCGGCGGGCTTCGGTGCGCGCGTGGGCATCGCCGAAAGCCGTTATTTGGGGGGCACTTGCGTAAACGTTGGGTGCGTGCCGAAAAAACTGCTGGTTTACGGCGCCCATTACCGCGAAGACTTCGCGCACGCGGCCAGTTTCGGTTGGCACCTGGACAAGCCGCGTTTCGATTGGCAAGCCCTGATCGCCAATAAGAATGCCGAGATCGAGCGGCTCAATGGTATTTACCGTACGCTGCTGACCAATGCTGGCGTGCGATTGCTCGAAGGCCATGCGAAGATCCTTGGCCCGCACCGGCTGGAAGTGGCCGGGCAAACCTTCAGTGCCGAGCGACTGCTCATTGCCACCGGCGGCTGGCCGCAAATGCCCGACATCCCTGGCAAGGAACACGCGATCAGTTCCAACGAGGCGTTTTTCCTTGAGCAATTGCCCAAGCGGGTCATCGTCGTGGGGGGCGGCTACATCGCCGTCGAATTCGCCGGTATCTTCCATGGCTTGGGCGCACAAACGTCGTTGGTGTACCGGCGCGATCTGTTCCTGCGCGGTTTCGATGGCAGCGTGCGCACCCACCTGCGCGATGAGTTGAGCAAAAAGGGTATGGACCTTCAGTTCAACACCAACATCGCGCGTATCGACCGCCAGGCTGATGGCACCCTTAATGTCACCTTCGAGGGCGGCCGCACCCAGGCCACCGATTGCGTGTTCTATGCCACCGGCCGGCGGCCGTACCTGGACAACCTGGGCCTGGAAAACACCGCCGTCACCCTGGACGAGCGCGGCTTTATCGAAGTGGACGACCAATACCAAACCCGTGAGCCGTCGATCCTGGCCCTGGGGGACGTGATCGGCAAGGTGCAACTCACCCCCGTGGCCACCGCGCAGGGCATGGCCGTGGCGCGCCGCCTGTTCAAGCCTGAAGAATACCGCCCGGTGGATTACGCACACATTCCTACGGCCGTGTTCAGCCAGCCGTCCATTGGCACCGTGGGCCTTACCGAAGAGCAGGCGCGGGAGCAGGGCCATGCCATCAACGTATTCGAAACCACGTTCCGGCCCATGAAGCTTACCCTCACCAGCGATCAGGAGCGCGTCCTGATGAAGCTGGTGGTAGACCGTACTACCGACCGGGTGCTAGGTTGCCATATGGTCGGCCCGGAAGCTGGCGAGATCGTGCAAGGGCTGGCGGTCGCGCTCAAGGCCGGGGCCACCAAGCATGTGTTCGATGAAACCATCGGCGTGCACCCCACGTCCGCCGAAGAGTTCGTGACGTTGCGCAGCGTCACCCGGCAATGAGTTCGCGCGGCGGGTGGTGGTAAATCAGTGCGTCTGGGCGCAACCCAAGCTTCTCGAAGGCGTTGCGCCGTTGCACGATCACCGATTTTTCGCTGCGGCCCAGGCGCTGGGCGATCTGCCGTACCGGCAGGCCGTGGCGGGCGAGGTCCATCACCTGTTTTTCACGCTCAGTTAACACAGTGGTGCCTTCCTGCGCCCACGCCGCTTTATGCAGGTAACGCTGTGCCAGTACGTTTTGCACATCCGAGCATAGGTAGCGGCGCCCAGCAGCCACGCGCAGGGCGGCCAAGCGCAGGGCTTCGGGCGTTGCCTGCTTACTGATCACCCCAGCGACGCCGGTGGCCAACACCGCCCCAAGGGTGCATGCCTCGCGCAGCGCTGTGAGGACCAAGATGGGCAATTGGCTGAACTGCTGGCGTAACCGGGCCAGCATGGGCACACCGTCGGGTTGTTGCCCTCCCGGCATGGAAAAATCCGTGATCAGCAGGTCGAAGCGCTGCCGGCCCAACGTGTGGAACAGGGCGTCTGTGCCGTTCACACAGGCCCTGACACGTAGCCGCTCGCGGCTTGCCTCATTCAAAGCTTGAGTTATTCCGGCCAACGTCACCCGGTGGTCGTCGGCCAGTAAAATGTAAATCGTCATGGTCGATGTGCTCGTGGTCCTTGGCCAGGTGGAAAGGTGGCTCGATCAGCACCAGGCCCTCGCTGGCCATGATGGCGACAATGTAAGTGGTCGAGGCAATGCCGAACTTCGCATGCAGGTTGTTGATGTGAAAATTCACGGTAGAGGTCGCGCAGTGAAGCAGCATCGCGATTTCACTGGCGGTTTTGCCGTGGCAGCACCAGAACAATACCTGGCGTTCGCGTGTAGTCAGATCCTCGAAAATTGCACAAGCATGGAACGACTCGCCGTGCTGTCCCATTTCATACCTCCTTGTTGTTGTGAGCGTATGTCATGGTTATAAAGCCTCGCCTTGCCTGCGTAACCTGTAAGATATGACAGGCGTGCCGAGCTTAACCCGCCACGCCGCGCTGACGTATCGGAATCAGCTGCGATAAACGTCAGAAAAATCAACTGGTCATGGCGCAGGGGCGGCGAGCCTTGCGGGGTTGGCGGCGGTGAAAATGTTCATTCGTCGCCGAATGGTTGCCTCGCTTTGACATTGACCGGGTGTGGATGATAGGCAAAAGCAATAGCGCGCATACGCATTGCCAATGAGCGTTAAGCGGCGCCAGTAGTTAGCATACTTTCCATCGCGACACAGTTCGCACCTCAAACCACCAAGGAGCCTTACCGATGCCTCTGATCAATAGCCAAGTCAAGCCGTTCAAAGCAACCGCTTTCCATAATGGCAAGTTCATTGACGTGACCGAAGCAGACCTGAAGGGCAAATGGTCTGTGGTGTTTTTCTACCCCGCCGACTTCACCTTCGTGTGCCCCACCGAGCTGGGCGACCTGGCCGACCGTTACGAAGAGTTCCAGGCCCTGGGCGTGGAGATCTATGGTGTGTCCACCGACACCCACTTCACCCATAAAGCCTGGCACGACACCTCCGACACCATCAGCAAAATCCAGTACCCGCTGATCGGCGACCCGACCCAGGTTCTTTCGCGCAACTTCGACGTGCTGATCGAAGAGGCCGGCCTGGCTGACCGCGGTACCTTCGTGATCAACCCTGAAGGCCAGATCAAGATCGTTGAAATCAACGACGGCGGTGTGGGCCGCGACGCTTCCGAGCTGCTGCGCAAGGTCAAGGCTGCCCAGTACGTGGCCAGCCACCCGGGTGAAGTATGCCCAGCCAAATGGAAAGAAGGCGATGCCACCCTGGCGCCGTCGCTGGACCTGGTCGGTAAGATCTAATAATGCCCGGCCTGGCGGCGTCTGACCGCTAGCTATTACGCCGCCCACCTGAACGCCCGGGCGCTATCGCCTGGGCGTTTTTGTTTTCGAATACCTGAAATGGAACCACCGTCATGCTCGACGCCAATCTTAAATCCCAGTTGAAAGCCTACCTGGAGCGGGTCACCCAACCGATCGAGATCGTCGCCAGCCTCGACGATGGTGCCAAGTCCCAGGAACTGCTCGGCCTGCTGCGCGATATCCAGGGCCTGTCGTCGCTGATCACCTTGCGCGATGACGGCACCGACGCACGCAAGCCGTCCTTCTCGTTAAACCGCCCCGGCGCCGATATCAGCCTGCGTTTTGCCGGTATCCCGTTGGGCCATGAATTCACCTCCTTGGTGTTGGCATTGCTGCAAGTGGGCGGCCACCCCTCCAAGGAGAGCCCAGACACCCTGGCGCAAATCGCTGCGCTGCAGGGTAACTTCGTGTTCGAAACCTACTTCTCGTTGTCATGCCAAAACTGCCCGGACGTGGTACAGGCGTTGAACCTGATGGCTGTGCTCAACCCCAACGTGAAACACGTGGCCATCGACGGCGCACTGTTTCAGGAAGAGGTCGATGCTCGCCAAGTGATGGCCGTGCCCAGTGTGTACCTGAACGGTGAACCCTTCGGCCAAGGCCGCATGGGCGTCGAAGAAATCCTCGCCAAGGTCGACGCCAGCGCCAGCACGCGGCAGGCCGAAAAACTCAATGCCCAGGCCCCGTTCGATGTGCTGGTGATCGGCGGTGGCCCCGCCGGTGCCGCGGCAGCCATTTATGCTGCACGCAAGGGGATCCGTACCGGCGTGGCGGCTGAACGCTTTGGCGGCCAGGTGCTCGACACCTTGGCCATCGAAAACTTCATCTCGGTCAAGGAAACCGAAGGGCCGAAGCTAGCCAGCGCGCTGGAAGAGCACGTTAAGCAGTACGACGTCGACATCATGAACCTGCAGCGCGCCGAACAGTTGATTCCCGGGCGCGACGGTGCGTTGCACGAAGTGCGTTTTGCGGGTGGTGCCTCGCTCAAGGCCAAGGCGCTGATCATTGCCACGGGTGCTCGCTGGCGCGAAATGAACGTGCCGGGCGAACAAAAATACCGCAACCACGGCGTGGCGTATTGCCCACACTGCGACGGCCCACTGTTCAAGGGCAAACGTGTCGCAGTGATCGGTGGCGGTAACTCTGGGGTCGAGGCGGCCATCGACTTGGCGGGTATCGTCAGCCACGTGACCCTGCTGGAATTCGACAGCAAGCTGCGCGCCGACGCTGTGCTGCAGCGCAAGCTGGGCAGCCTGCCGAACGTCACCGTGATCACTGAAGCACTGACCACCGAAGTGACAGGTGACGGCCGCAAAGTCAACGGGCTGAGCTACAAGGACCGCCAGAGCGGCGATACTCGGCATATCGAACTCGAAGGCATCTTCGTGCAGATTGGCTTGCTGCCCAACAGCGATTGGCTCAAGGGCGCCATCGAACTCTCGCCACGGGGCGAGGTGATGGTCGATGCGCGCGGTGAAACCGACCTGCCGGGAATCTTCGCGGCCGGTGACGTGACCACCACGCCGTACAAACAGATCATCATCGCCATGGGCGAAGGCGCCAAGGCGTCGCTGGCCGCGTTCGACCACCTGATCCGCACGTCTGCGCCAGAATAGCCGGTGGCCTGTGTTTTCCCACGCGCGCTATAGCCAATATCCTACAAAACGGCGCAGCGATATCGACTGTTGCGGCCCAGGGCATAGCCGTAATCTACACCCATCCAACGGCGCCAAGGAACAGGCGCCGCCGGTCACGGAAGACCGACCATTGGCCTGGAAGGCCGCCAACAGGATGTTGAATGGTTTGGAACAGAACCCGCTTCGGCGGGTTTTTTTACGTCCTCTGGGGGACGCGCCCTCCAGGCGCCCCGGGCCTGAACCTGCTCGCGCCGAACAGTGTCGTCGGTAGGCAGCAGAAAACGTGTGCAAGGGCCAACCCTATGGGGCTTGCTGGCTGGCGCCCACTTGCCAGCACATTGGCAAAGCGCCGCGCCACCCTGTGCGGCGCTTGGATGCCTCCCTACAGCCGCCGATGCCCTACACCGCGGGCCGAGCGGTTAAACAGAATCTCCTCGAAATTTTGACAAAAAAAACACGTCCGCGAGATTACGGTGCCTCACCGTTTTTACTCCAGGCATCGCGCCGAGCCCCCTGGGTGGCCGACGCAGGCCGCTTTTGGACGCCCAATGACCACGTTTACCCCTAAAGCCCCCCCTCACCGCCCTTTCGACTGGAAGGGTTTAGCTTGGCTGTTCCTGTTTTTCTGGTACTTCTCCGGCGTGACCCAAACGCTGATACAGCTTACCGGTACCACCGGGTTCGCTGGGTTTCGCGATGCGTTGCTGCTCAGCGCCCTGTGGCTGATACCGGTGCTGTTGTTTCCTGCACGCACGCGGTCGATTGCCGGCGTGCTGGGCGCCATTTTGTTTCTCTGCTCGCTGCTGAGCTTGGGTTACTTTTTGATTTACCAGCAAGAGTTCTCCCAGAGCGTAATCTTCGTTCTTTTCGAATCGAACGATGCCGAAGCGGGCGAGTACCTTAGCCAGTATTTCGCTTGGTGGATGGTCCCGGCGTTCCTGTTCTACGCCGCCGGCGCGGCGCTGTTGTGGACCCGGGTACGCCCCGTTTACTTGTCTGCGACCAAGGCCACGGTGGTGAGCCTGGCGCTGCTGTTGGGGCTAGTGGCCCTGCCCCTGTACAAGAAGGTGCAACGCACTGGCAATTTCGATGCGGGCCTGGAAAGTTTCCAAGACCGCATCGAGCCCGCCGTGCCATGGCAACTGCTGATCGGCTACCAAAACTACCGCGAGCAATTGAACGGCATGCAGGCCATGCTGGCGGCGAACGCCAAGGTGCCGCCGCTCAGCCACCTCACCGACAGCATCGCCGGGCTGCCGGCCACGTTGGTGTTGGTCATTGGCGAGTCGACCAACCGTGGGCATATGAGCCTGTACGGTTACCCCCGTAACACCACGCCGAACCTGGACCAGATGCGCGACCAGCTCAGCGTGTTCAATAACGTTGTCAGCCCGCGCCCCTACACCATCGAATCGCTGCAACAGGTGTTGACCTTCGCCGATGAGCAACACCCGGACTTATTCCTGACAACCCCGACGATCGTCGACGTTATGAAGCAGGCGGGCTACAAGACCTGGTGGATCACCAACCAGCAAACCCTGACCAAGCGCAATACCATGCTCACCACCTTCTCGCAGCAGGCCGACGAGCAGATCTACCTCAACAACAACCGCAATCAAAACGCCGCACAGTACGACGGCGACGTGCTGAAACCGTTCGACAAGGTGTTGGCCGATAGCGCGCCGCGCAAACTGATCGTGATTCACCTGCTGGGTACCCACGTCAATTACAACTACCGCTACCCGCAGGAGTTCGCTAAGTTCAGCGGCCGTGACGGCACCCCGCCCGGCCTGAGCGACGAGCAATTGGCGACCTACAACAGCTACGACAATGCGGTGCTCTACAACGATTTCGTGGTGTCGAGCATCATCAAGCAGTTTGCCGCGACCGACCCCAACGGTTTTTTACTGTACCTGTCGGACCATGGCGAGGACGTATACGACTCCGGTGCCCACAACAATCTGGGGCGTAACGAAGGGCGGCCGACGGCGCCGATGTACACCATCCCCTTCATGGCGTGGGCTTCGCCGAAATGGCGCGCTACCCACCCCTGGAACTTCACCGCGGCCCTCGACCGCCCCTACAGCAGTTCGAGCCTGATCCACACCTGGGCGGATATGGCCGGGCTGGCTTTCGATGAGCACGATGCATCCAAAAGCCTGGTCAGCTCGGCATTCGTCCCGCGTACACGTTGGATCGGTGATCCGTATCAGCCCAAGACGCTGAGCGATTTCGACCAGTTGGGGAAAAATAGGGCCCGGAGAGGGCAGTGAGGCTAATGGTCTTATAGCGAGCAGGCGTTTGTGCCTATTGATACCGATATAGCTAGGCGAGCTTCGCGCGAGGCAGCAGGGTCTGCGTTGAAGGAAAATAGGCGCCCGCACACAAAAAACCCGCCAGCAGTCCCTTGGCCTGCAGGCGGGTTTTTTGCTACCGCGCAATAAAGCTTACGCTTCTACCACCGGGATCTTCGCGTTAGCCGCCGCATTGCGGAAGTCGGCTATCTGGTCGAAGCTCAGGTAGCGATAAACATCGGCAGCCATGCTATCGATATTCTTCGCGTACTCCATGTACTCCCCGACCGTGGGCAGCCTGCCGATGATCGACGCGACGGCGGCCAATTCGGCGGAGGCGAGGTATACGTTGGCACCGTCGCCCAGGCGGTTGGGGAAGTTACGGGTTGAGGTAGACACCACGGTGGCGTTGGGCGCTACTCGTGCCTGGTTACCCATGCACAACGAGCAGCCCGGCATTTCCATGCGTGCGCCGGCCTTGCCGTAGATGCCGTAATAGCCTTCCTCGGTGAGCTGATGCTGGTCCATCTTGGTGGGCGGTGACAGCCACAGGCGGGTCGGGATGGCGCCCTTGACCTTATCGAGTAGCTTGCCCGCGGCGCGGAAGTGGCCGATGTTGGTCATGCACGAGCCAATGAACACTTCGTCGATCTTGTCGCCGGCCACGGTGGACAGCAGGCGCGCGTCGTCCGGGTCGTTCGGTGCGCACAGCACCGGTTCAGTGACGGTGGCCAGGTCGATTTCGATGATTTCGGCGTATTCGGCGTCGGCATCGGCGCTTAGCAGTTGCGGGTTGGCCAGCCAGGCTTCCATCGCTTGGGCGCGGCGCTCCAGGGTGCGGGCATCGCCGTAGCCTTCGCTGATCATCCAGCGCAGCAGGGTAACGTTCGAGCGCAAGTACTCGGCAATGGCTTTTTCCGGCAGCTTGATGGTGCAACCGGCGGCCGAGCGCTCAGCCGAAGCATCGGACAGCTCGAAGGCTTGCTCGACGGTCAACGCGTCGAGGCCTTCGATTTCGAGGATGCGGCCGGAGAAGATGTTCTTCTTGCCTTTTTTCTCGACGGTCAGCAGGCCCTTCTGGATGGCGAAGTAAGGGATCGCATGGACCAGGTCACGCAGGGTGATGCCCGGTTGCAATTTGCCCTTGAAGCGCACCAGTACCGATTCGGGCATGTCCAGTGGCATCACCCCGGTGGCGGCGGCAAAGGCCACCAGGCCGGAGCCTGCCGGGAACGAGATACCGATCGGGAAGCGGGTGTGGGAGTCGCCGCCGGTGCCCACGGTGTCGGGCAGCAGCATGCGGTTCAGCCAGCTGTGGATGATGCCATCGCCCGGGCGCAACGACACGCCGCCACGGGTGCGGATGAAGTCTGGCAGGGTGTGGTGGGTGGTCACGTCGATCGGCTTGGGATACGCCGCGGTGTGGCAGAACGATTGCATTACCAGGTCTGCCGAGAAGCCCAAGCAGGCGAGGTCTTTGAGCTCGTCGCGGGTCATCGGGCCGGTGGTGTCCTGGGAACCGACGGTGGTCATCTTCGGCTCGCAGTAGGTGCCGGGGCGCACGCCATCGACGCCGCAGGCCTTGCCCACCATTTTCTGCGCCAGCGTATAGCCCTTGCCGGTGTCGACCGGGGCCTCGGGCAGCTTGAACAGGTTGGCTGGGCCCAGGCCCAATTCGGCACGGGCCTTGTCGGTCAGGCCACGGCCGACGATCAGCGGGATACGGCCGCCGGCGCGCACTTCGTCGAGCAACACGGGGGTTTTCAGCTCGAAGGTGGTGATCACTTCATCGGTGCCGTGCTTGCACACCTTGCCGGCCAGCGGGTAAACGTCGATCACATCGCCCATTTCGAGGTTCGACACGTCGAACTCGATCGGCAGGGCGCCGGCGTCTTCCATGGTGTTGTAGAAAATCGGTGCGATCTTGGTGCCGAAGCAGAAGCCGCCGGCGCGTTTGTTCGGCACGTAGGGGATGTCGTCGCCGAAGAACCACAGCACCGAGTTAGTGGCCGATTTACGCGACGAGCCGGTACCGACTACGTCGCCAACATAGGCCACCGGGAAGCCCTTGGCCTTGACCGCTTCGATTTGCTTGAGTGGGCCAACGCTGCCGGGCTGATCGGGGTCGATGCCATCGCGCGCCATCTTCAACATGGCCAGGGCGTGCAGCGGAATGTCCGGCCGCGACCAGGCATCGGGGGCAGGCGAGAGGTCGTCGGTGTTGGTTTCGCCCGGCACCTTGAAGACGGTCAGGCTGTATTTCTCGGCAATCGCCGGGCGCTTGGTGAACCACTCGCCGGCAGCCCAGGATTCCAGCACCGCCTTGGCTGCGGCGTTGCCGGCCTTGGCTTTTTCGGCCACATCGTGGAAGGCATCGAACATCAGCAGGGTGTGCTTGAGTTGTTCGGCGGCGACGCCGGCGAGTTCCGCGTCATCGAGCAATTCGACCAGGGTGGCGATGTTGTAGCCGCCCTGCATGGTGCCCAGCAGTTCGGTGGCGCGCTTGCGGTCGATCAGGGGAGAGCTCGCCTCGCCCTTGGCCAGGGCGGACAGGAACCCGGCCTTGACGTAGGCGGCTTCGTCGACGCCTGGCGGAACCCGATCGGTGATCAGTTCCAGAAGAAAGGCTTCTTCGCCGGCGGGCGGGGTTTTCAGCAGTTCGACCAGGCCAGCGGTTTGTTCGGCGTTTAATGGCTGGGGAACGATTCCCAGCGCGGCCCGCTCTTCGACGTGTTTACGGTAGGCTTCAAGCACAGTTTTACCCTCATCAGTGGTCCCGGGGGACGCTCATCCAGTGAAATACCACCCTCTGCACACCACGGCGTCATGGGCCGGTCGGCCAGGGGGATGGCACTCCATACGGAAGCTGCTTTCAAAGTTTTACGCCGCAGAACGTTGCGCTGATGAGGGCGGGTACGCGGCTAAGGCTAAAAGCCGCGTACCAGAGCCGTTCTGTGGATCGACTGTGCTCGTGACGCTTTGAAAACAGCTTCCAACGGATATGGTTGCCAGCAGGTGTGGCGTTGTGTCGCACACTCGGGGCGCTAGGATTCTACGTTACTTTTGCGAGAAAGGTAAGTTAAGCCCTACAACTCCAGGGGTGAAACCCATTAGACATAGGGCTAACATGCACCCCTTCTGCAGGCTTCAAAGTGTTCACGCAATGCCCAACCAGTCGATCAAGACGCCTTGCGTCGGCCTCTGTTCCACCGTCTACGGCGACTTGGTGTGCCGCGGCTGCAAGCGCTTCCATCATGAGGTGGTGAACTGGAATGGTTACGACGAGGAGCAAAAGCGCCTGGTGTGGTTGCGCCTGGAATGCTTGTTGGTGCAGGTGGTGCAGGCCAAGCTCGATGTGTTCGATGCCGGGTTGCTGCGCCAGCAATTGCAGCAGCGGCAGATTCGTTTCGTCGCGCACCAGTCGCCCTACACCTGGGCGTATCAATTGATTGCCCGCGGGGCCCGGCTGATCAATCAGCTGGACGCCTATGGCATCGTGCTGTTGCCGGAGTTTCGCGAGTGGGACTTGCCAGCGCTGCGCGATGCCATCGACCGGGAATTCTTCCTGCTCTCCGAGGCGCATTACGAGCGTTACATCGCCCCGGCGTTCATCAAGGAGGCCATTGGCTGATTCAGCCGCGAACCAGGGTACCCGTGCCGTCGAGGATCACCCGCAACGCGGCCTCCAGGTCGGCCAAGTCGCTGGCATCGCTCTGGTGGGTGATGTGCAACAGCATGTCACCGCCGAACAGGTCGGCATCGGCCGCGGCGACCGCCACCTCCAGGGTGCCGGCGGCCAGCATAACCTTGATATCGCGCACGCCCACCGGCTCGTCTTCATCGAAAGCCATGTCGATTTCAGCCTCCCCAGGGTAGCGCGACATCAAAAACATCCGGCCGTCCGTGCCTTGGCAGGCGAGCAGGGCCAGGTTGTCTTCTTCTTCGTCGCACGGGTTGCCCATCAGCAGGGCGGCGGTCATGTGCATGGTAGCGCTCGGTCAGTTCGGTCAGGCGGCCATTGTGGCAGACGGCGCCTGGGCGTCATAGTTTGCGTTCAACAGTTTCGTCGCGCCGCTCCAGTGTTTCGGCATCTTGTTCTTTACGCTTGATCGACGTGGGGGGGATCACTTCATCGACCTGTTCGGTACGGGGGTTGCGGCGGTTCACGTCCACCGGTTTACCGGTGCTGTCGCGGGCGGGGGCTTCAGGTTTGGCCACGGCGGATCTCCTGGGGGTAGGGTGCAGGTTCGAGGCCGGCGCTGGGCCGATCGTTCAAGTTAAATAGCCGTGCCGCCGATGGGCGTCACCAGTATGACCACCCGTCAACGGCTCGGCCGATTCCAGTGAACGGGTCGGCAACAGGCACGCTCCACTTTTTCAGTGCGCCCTGTTTTGAAGGCGCCCCACTGGGAGAACGTGCATGAAAGCTATCGTCTACAACGGCCCACGTGACGTAAGTGTGCAAAACGTGCCGGATGCCAAGATCGAAAAACCCACCGATGCGCTGGTGCGCATCACCACCACCAATATTTGCGGTTCAGACCTCCATATGTACGAGGGCCGCACCAGTTTCGAGACCGGCCGGGTGTTCGGCCACGAAAACCTCGGCGAGGTGATCGCTGTCGGTGCCGGCGTGGAACGGGTGAAAGTCGGCGACCAGGTGTGCCTGCCGTTCAACATCGGCTGCGGGTTTTGTGAAAACTGCGAAAAAGGCCTCACCGGCTTTTGCTTAACCGCTAACCCAGGTTCGGCGGGTGCCGCTTACGGCTTTGCCGAAATGGGCCCCTACCAGGGTGGCCAGGCTGAAATGCTGCGCGTACCCTTCGCCGACTTCAATTGCCTGGTGCTGCCCGAAGATGCCGCCGAGAAGGAAGACGACTACGTAATGCTCTCGGATATCTTCCCCACCGGTTGGCATGCCACCGAGTTGGCCGGCCTGGTTCCCGGAGAGAGCATCGCCATATACGGCGCAGGGCCTGTCGGGCTGATGGCGGCCCACTCGGCGATCATTCGTGGCGCCGCGCAAGTTTTCGTGGTCGATAACCACCCCGACCGCTTGGCGCTCGCCCGGCGCATGGGCGCTACCGCCATCAGCTCGGTCGAGGGGGATGCGGTCGACCAGATTCTCAACCACACCGATGGCCGGGGCACCGACCGCGGCTGTGAATGCGTGGGTTATCAATGCTGTGACCGCCATGGCCACGAGCATAACCACCTGACCATGAACAACCTGGTGGCGTCGACCAAGGCCACGGGTGGCATTGGGGTGGTCGGGGTGTTCGTGCCGCAAGACCCAGGTGCACAGTCGGAGCTGGCTAAAGAAGGGAAGATGGCCTTCGACTTCGGTGCCTTCTGGTTCAAGGGGCAGACCATCCGCACCGGCCAGGCCAACGTCAAGGCCTATAACCGCCAGTTGGCCCAGTTGATTCACCATGGTCGGGCGAACCCGTCGCAGATCGTTTCCCATCGGTTGGCCCTGGCCAAGGGGCCGGAGGCCTACCAGCACTTCGATGCACGAGACGAGGGCTGGACGAAGGTGCTGCTCAAGCCCGCGGCGTGAACACGCGCTGCGCGTTGAACGCCGCGAGCCGCCAGCGAGCCAGCAGGTTCCACTGGCGGCTCGCCGCTTGAAGCGGCTTATCGATTGACCGTCTTGGCCGGCAGCCCCAGCACCAACAAGCAACTGAGCAACAGGCAGCCGGCGAAGATCCACAGCGCGATTTGCGGGCTGTGGAAGTGGTCCATGACCACCCCCATCAATGAATTGCTCACCAGCCCCGCAATGTTTGCCACCGAACACGCCAAGGCGAAGCCGGTCGCGGCCGCCGTGCCTTTGAGGAAGGTCGCCGGCAGGCTGAAAAACACCGGCACCGCGCCAATGATGGCCAGCGAGGCCAGGGAAAACAACAGCACGGTCATGGCCACGTTGTGGGTCACGAAGGTGCTTAAAAACATGGCCGCCGCCCCCACCAGGAACGGCACCACGATGTGCCAACGGCGTTCGCGGTGTTTGTCGGAGCTGGCACCGATGGCGAGCATGCCTACCAGCCCGGCGAGGCTCGGCAACGCCACCAGCAACCCAATTTGCTGCGGGTCGTTCACGCCCGCGTTGCGGATAAACGTGGGTAGCCAAAAGCCCATGGCATAAGCGCTGAGCAAGATCGAGAAATCGATACCGCCGAGCATCCACACCCGGATGTCGAAAAAACCGTCGCGAAACGAATGGCCGCCGGGGTTTTGCTGTTCGTCATCGGCCAGAATGCCTTGCAGGCGCTGTTTTTCATCCGCGCTCAGCCAGGGCGCCTTGCCGATGTTGTCTGGCAGCACCGCAATGCACACAAAGCCCAAAACCACCGTAGGCACCGCTTCGAGTAAAAACAGCCACTGCCAACCGGCCAAGCCTGACGCCCCGTTGAAGTGCCCCATGATCCAGCCGGAAATCGGGCTGCCGACCAGGCTCGACAACGGCAGGCCGATCATGAACAGGGCGATGATGCGGCTGCGCCGCCAGGAAGGGAACCACTGGGACAGGTAGTAGAGCACGCCGGGCAGGAAGCCCGCTTCGGCGGCCCCGAGCAAGAACCGCAGGGTGTGGAACTGCCATTGCTGGGTCACGAACATCGTTAGCCCTGACAGTAGCCCCCAACTGATCATGATCCGCGCGATCCACAGGCGCGCGCCGACTTTTTCCAGCACCAGGTTGCTCGGCACTTCAAACAGAATGTACCCCACGAAGAACAGCCCGGCCCCCAGGCCGTAAGCGGTTTCGGACAGGTGCAAGTGGTCGAGCATTTGCAATTTGGCAAAGCCTACGTTGATGCGATCGAGGTAAGAGGCCAGGTAGCAAAAGCATAAAAAAGGAATCAGCCGCCAGATCACCTTGCGGTAGGCGGCGTCGATCGAATCGGCAGCCGGTAGCACGGCGGCCTGCACGTTAGACAGGGGCATGTTGATTCTCCACGAACGGCCGAGCACGTGGCGCGGCGCAAGGCGTTAAAAAGGCAGGGGGAACGGTGCTTTTTTTTGTGTGCGGGCCACCTAGGGCGGCCCGGTGTTCAACGGCTGGCGAACCACGCCAGGGCCTCCTGCTTGCTCACCACGTCACCGTATTTACTGTCGATGTCGAACAGGTTCGCCTCGTGAGGTTCGGGGTGGCGGTCACCGACGCATTCGCGTACTACCATGCAGCGAAAACCATGCTGCACCGCGTCCACGGCGGTGGCGCGTACGCAACCGCTGGTGGAGCAACCAGCCAGCACCAGCGTATCCACGCCAAGGCCCACCAGCATCGGCGCCAGGCTGGTGCCGAAGAACGCGCTGGCATATTGCTTGCTGATCACCACCTCACCCGATTCTGGCAATACGGCCTCGCAGAACGCCGCCAGCGGGTTACCTTCGACCATGTCCTTCATCACCGGGGCTTTCTTTACCCACATGCCGCCGTCGGCAAAGTGCCCAGGGGTATAACGAATATTGGTGTGGATCACCGGCACACCGGCGGCGCGGGCCGCCGCCAGCAACGCCGGGCTTTCTGCGACGGCGCTGACCACCCCGGGGGCGTACAGCGGTGCGCCGGGCTGGGTGTAACCTTGCATGAAGTCGATCATCAACAGGGCGCCGCGCTGGCCGAAGCCGATACGGTTGCCCCATACACCTTGGTAGTTGCTGTGTGCGCTGCTCATGGCAGGGCCCTCGTTCAGTACGCTCCGGAGAGCAGGGCGCCGGCACCCGGCACGATAGGCTCCAGGCCCAGTGCCTTGAGCATGGCGTAGGTCGTCGCGATGGCGGCGGTGAGCACCGGCTTGCCGGTTTGTGCCTCGACCTTGGCGACCGCGCCCAGTGACGGCATTTGCACGCAGGCTGAGAGCACGATGGCATCCACGCCTTCCAGGTCTAGCTCGGCGACGATGCCCGGCAGGTTCGCTGGGTCGTGGCGTGCCACGGCGAGGTTGTCGGGGATCTCCAGTGCGTGCCACACCTTCACCTCGATACCCTCGTGCTCGATGTAGTCCACTACCAGTTCCGTCAGCGGCTTCATGTACGGTGCCACCAGGGCAATGCGCCGCGCCCCGAGCACCTTGAGCCCATCGACCAAGGCGCCGGCACTGGTGATCACCGGGGCGGGGCCATCGTTGTCGCGGGTAACCTGGGCCAGCCGCGCCTGGGATTCGCGGTGGTAACCCCGGCCCATGGCCATGATCGCCACCAAGCAGGCATAGCCCAACACATCGACGCGGGCGTCGGACAGTTCCGCGGCACAGCGGTCGGACTCGGCGTCCATCGCCGCCAGTTCTTCTTTTTTCACGTGTTTCATGCGCATGCGCGCCGAGTGGAAGGTGAAGCGCTCTGGGCGAATCAACTGCCGCGCGGTGAGCATGGCCGGGATTTCGGTTTCCATGGTGGTGTTGGAACTGGGCACGATCTGGCCGATGCGATAGAGGGTGTTCATGCATAGCTCCCTTCAAGGGGTGTCGAGAAAATCGCCCAGGGCGGTGAAGAAACCATCGAAGTCGTCCCAGGGGATCATGTGCCCGGCCGCGGCCACCCGGCGGATGTCGATGCCCGGCTTGAGCGCGGCGAGCTCAGCTTCGTCTTCGGCGCCGATCACGCCGCCTTTGCCCGCTACCATCAGCAGCGCCGGTTGCGGCAAGCGGGGGAAATCCTGGTGAATGTCCACCTCGTGGAAGTCGTCATAGGCTTTACGGATCGCCGGGGCGTAGCAGGTGGGCAGCCACTCGGCCCGCAATTGGCGTTGCTCGAGGGTCCAGGTGGCGCAGTATTGGCGCATGGCTTCGGCATCCATGCCGTTGAGCGATTCGGCGATCGAATCCATGTACCATGGCAGTTTGCCGGGGTATTCACGCCGCCCCGGGCCAGATACCGGCGGGTCGACCAGCACCAGTTTGCCGATCGGTGCCTCAGGGTGGCGGGTGGCCGCGCGCACGGCGAAGCGGGCGCCCATCGAATGGCCGAGCAGGTGGTACGGGCTAAGCCCCAGGGCGGCGGCGAAGGCAGGGATGTCGTCGGCGCAGGCGTCGGTGCCGTAATCCAGCTGCGGCCCAGTGCTGGACAACCCCCGGCCGCGGGCGTCGAGCACGTAAACGTCATAGCGTTCGCCGAGGCGTTCGGCGACGAAGCCCCAGGTGATGGCCGGGCTGGTAATGCCGGGGATCAGCAGCAGCACCGGGCCTCGGCCGCCGTAGCGCAGGTAATGTTGGCGAATGCCGTTGGCATTCACTTGGCCACCATACAAGTAGGTGCTCATGCTGCGCTCTCCGTTTTCAAGTCCTGGCCATAAAGGTCGTAACCGAACACCCACGCCGGGTCTTCCTGGGTGCGCAGCCAGGTGTTGGCATTGGACACCGCCTGCACTTGCGAAGCGCGCTCGCGGCGGTTGGCTTCATACAGGCCGAAGGCGGTGGGGTAATCGCCCAACCCGGTTGCTTCGAGGCAGCGTGCCAGCATGGCGCCGTCTTCGATCGCCATGGCCGCGCCTTGGGCCATGTGCGGTTTCATCGGGTGGCAGGCATCGCCCAGCAATACCATGCGCCCACGGCTCCACAGCGGCAGCGGCTGGCGGTTGAGCAGTGGCCACTTGGTGATCGTTTCGGCACTGGCCACCAGTGCCTGTACGGTGGGGTGGTAGCCTTTGAAGGCCTCGTACATTTCGGCTTGGCTGCTGTCGATAAAACTGGCGGCGCCGCCTTCCCATTCGGCTTGTGGCACGCCGCTGACGAAGTAATACTCATCGCGCTTGCCGGTGGTGTAGTAGACCATCAGGTGGCGGTCGGCCGACCACCATTTCACGCAGGCCTCGAAGTCCAGGTCGAAGGCCTTGAGCTTGTGCCCGGGGATCAGTGCGCGGTGCCCGACCCAGCCGCTGTAGGTGGGGGCTTCGAAGCCGAGCAGGTGCTCGCGTACCTGGGAGTTGATGCCGTCGGCGCCAACGATGATATCGGCGCTGGCCACGCTGCCATCGGTGAAGGTCATGCGCACTTCATCGCCGGTGTCTTCAAGGCTGGCCAGTTGCTTGCTGAACTGCACCGAGCCAGGGGCGATGGCCTGCATCTGCAGTGCGTGTAAATCGCCGCGATGCACGGTGATGTAGGCGGCGCCGTACTCCTGGCGGGCGTGTGCGCCCAGCGCAATGCGCGAAAGGTACTCACCGTCTTGGTCGCGGCTGAACCAGTAATCCGGGTGTGAGCCCATCGCTTCGAGCGGCTGCTCGATGCCGATCTGGCGGAAGATTTTCATGGCATTGGGGCCCATATGGATGCCCGCGCCCAGCCGCGAGAACCCGGGCGCCTGCTCATACACGTCGACGGTGAAGCCACTTTTTTGCAGTAGGGCAGCGGCGGCCGCGCCGCCAAGGCCGGCGCCGATCACGGCGATTCGGGGTTGCTTGCTCATCTATTTGTTCTCCCATAGGTGGGCGGGGTGCCTTTATAAATAGCGTATGCACTATTTATTCCCGTTTGCGATGTTGATCTTAGAAAAGCCCGAATCGCGAGTGGTTTTTCGGAAACCAAGCGGCGTAAAGCAGCGGGACCATGGCGTTTCTAAATGAAACATATACAGTGTATACGCTACTAAAGTGCACCATTTAGGCGCTTTGGGCGGTTGGTTTGTGCCAACGCGGTGCGCCATTACAACTGCTCACGCGGCACACCGTTGGCCACCCGCACGATGTCGGCCAGCACCGCGAGGGCGATGTGCGCCGGGGTTTTGCTGCCCAGCTTTAGGCCGATGGGGGCATGCACCCGCGCCAGCGCCGCGGCATCCAAGCCGCCGCTGCGGCGCAGGCGCTCGAAACGTCTTTCACTGGTGCGCGTAGAGCCCATGGCACCGATATAAAAGGCTGGCGAGCGTACCGCTTCCATTAGGGTGAGGTCATCGAGCCGAGGGTCGTGAGTGAGCGCGACGATGGCGGTGTGTGCATGGCAATGGCCGGCGGCGATATAGCGGGCCGGCAATTGCGCCAGGCAGGTGACGCCGGCAGGGGCGAAGCGTTCGAACGCGCCTTCGCGCGGGTCACACACCACCACGTCAAAATCCAGCGCCTGGGCGAATTCGGCGCAGTACTGCGCCACCGGCGAAAGCCCGGCGACCAGCAAACGTTGCACCGGGCCCAGGCGAATCAGTATCTCCTGGCCGCGTCGCTCGACCGTAGGCCCTGGCTGGTCGCAGGGCTCCAGCGCCGCCCCATGGGGCAGTATGCTGCGCAGTACGCGCTCACGCCCGCCCAGGGCCGCGGCGATCTGCCGCAGTTGCGACAGGTGGGCAGGCCCCAGGCTTTCCACCAACACATCCAGGCTGCCGCCACACGGCAATTCGACCCCAGTGGCGATGCCCCCGGCGCCATAGCGCAGCGTACTCACCTCAGGCAGCGGATGGTTCGCCAAGCGTTGCAGCAGGTCTTCTTCCACACAGCCGCCAGACAACGAGCCCGTGCAGGGCAGGCCGGGGCTGAAGGCAAGCATCGAGCCTGGGCCGCGCGGCGCCGAGCCGTAGGTGCTGAGCACGGTGCACAGCCATGTGGCGCGGCCCTCGCCGAGCCATTGCAGGGCGCTGTTGATTACCCGTTGGTCCAGCGGCTGCATGGCGCCTCCTGGGAGTATTAATAGGGTATACGTGGAAAAAAACACGCAATGAGCGTGCCTTGTTGTCGATGGCCCGATGGTTGCAAGGTATTTCGCAGTGTTAGCGCAGTAACAAAGAGCGTATACGTGATTTATATGCACCATTCGCACGCACATTGCCCTC
This sequence comes from Pseudomonas typographi, assembly GCF_014694385.1. Classification (GTDB taxonomy): domain Bacteria; phylum Pseudomonadota; class Gammaproteobacteria; order Pseudomonadales; family Pseudomonadaceae; genus Aquipseudomonas; species Aquipseudomonas typographi. Next base: position 120,351 of record NZ_JAAOCA010000009.1, read on the forward strand.
TGGCCGTGCGTTGCCTCAAAGGAGCCTTGCGATGCCTGTCAGTGATAGCGAATTAACCCAAATGTTCGAGCACGTCTTGGGTTTGTCGAAGGTCGATGGCACCCAGAGCGTGGCCATTCTCAAAAGCCACTACTCCAACCCGCGCACGGTAAAAGCGGCCATGGACGCGGCGCAGCGGCTAAAGGCCAAGGTGTACGCGGTGGAGCTGCCCTCGTTCAATGCGCCCATGGCCATGGGTAATGACCTGACCGCCTACTGTGGTGACACCGCCCTGACCGGTAACCTTGCCGCGCAGCGGGCGCTGGAAGCGGCGGACTTGGTGGTCGACACCATGATGTTGCTGCACTCGCCTGAGCAGGAGCAGATCCTCAAGACCGGCACGCGGATACTCCTGGCGGTAGAGCCGCCGGAGGTGCTGGCGCGCATGCTGCCTACCGAGGCCGACAAACAGCGCGTGCAGGCGGCTGAGGCACGCCTGAAGCAGGCGCGCTCGATGCAGGTGCGTTCCACTGCCGGCAGCGACTTCCGGGCGTTGCTGGGCGAATACCCGGTGGTGACCGAGTACGGTTACGCCGATGAGCCGGGGCGTTGGGACCACTGGCCCAGCGGTTTCTTGTTTTCCTGGCCGAACGAGCAAAGCGCCGAGGGTGTGTTGGTGGTGGATGTGGGCGACATCTTGCTGCCGTTCAAGAACTACTGCCGCGAGCGTATCACCCTGGAAATCGAGAAGGGCTATATCACCGGCATCCACGGCGGTTTCGAGGCTGAATACCTGCGCGACTACATGAAGTACTTCAACGACCCGGAAGTCTATGGCATCTCGCACATCGGCTGGGGCCTGCAACCGCGCGCGCAATGGACGGCCATGGGCCTGTACGACCGCAATGACGGCATGTGCATGGACGCCCGCGCGTTCGAAGGTAGCTTCTTGTTCTCCACCGGCCCCAACACCGAAGTGGGCGGCACCCGCAAAACGGCGTGCCACATGGACATCCCCCTGCGCAATTGCAGCGTGTACCTGGACGAGGAGCCGGTGGTGCTGGAAGGTAAAGTGGTGGCGCCGACAGGCTCGGTGGCCTCGTGATACCATCGGCGCACTCCGTGGTAAAGGGACCCCATAGGCATGAGTTCGACGCCGTACGATTTCACTGAACAGGTCGGCCACCTGTTGCGCAAGGCTTACCAGCGGCACCTGGCGATTTTCCAGCAGCAGGTGGGCGATGCGCAGCTCACCGCGGTGCAGTTCATCACCCTGTGTGCCGTGCGCGACCGTGGCCCCAGTTCGTTGACCGAACTGGTGACCGCCACCGCAGTGGACCAAGCAACCATTCGCGGCATCATCGAGCGGTTGAAAGCGCGCGAGCTGATCACTCTTGGCCACGATAAGCAAGACAAGCGCAAGGTGATCGTACACCTGAGCGATACCGGCCGCGAAGTGGTCGAGCGCACCGTGCCGCTGGCCCTGGACATCAGCGAGGCGACCCTGGCCAACCTCAACCCGGCCGAGCGGGTGGCGATGTCTTACCTGTTGCGCAAGATGATTGGCTAGCGGGCTGAGCCACCATCGCCAATAGGGCGCCCGGCATGTATCCCCCCATACACCAGCATCACCCCACCATAGGCCCATAAACCCAAGCCAAAACGCTCGATGAACAGCAGCGGCGGGACCACAATGAACGTGAAGTGCACACCGAACGCCAATGCCGCCCTCGCAGCCCCGGAAGCGAACCGGGTACGGTCGAGGCTGCCGCGTTCGGTGCTGGCTGTGGTAGCTGGGTGTGCGGCGGCAGCGCCCACGGCACATAGCCGGCGACACCCAGCGCCAACGCGGCGTACGGCCAAAAGCTCGCCTGCCAATGCCCTGAGGCCTGCAGTACCACGCCCAGTAAGGGCGACACTGAAATGAACACGCCACCCAGCGTGGTGAGCCAAATCCGCAGTGCCGCGCGCCGGGTAATGCGCCTGCACCAGCGCACGCAACAGGCTAAAAACGGCGCAGCCTATGGCCTGCGATAACTGCCAGGCGTTGAACGCACCATAGCTGGCCGCCCACGCCGCGCCGAGGCTGGTGCAGCCACTGGCGGCGACCCTCAACACCAGCACCCGGCGCAGGCCGTAGCGGTCGGCAACGCTACCCACCGGCCATTGGGCCACTGCGTACACCATGGGGAATAGCGCGATGTTCGCCGTGATCGCTTCGGGGGTGACGGCGAAGTGGGCGGCCAGGGCCGGGACCGAAGGCAGCACCACGTCTAACGGAAACACACCGGGGAAAGAGACCGGGGTGAGCAAGGCGAAAAGTCGGTCCGTTTTGTTAAAGGCGGCCATGAGGGTTCGTAGGGTTGAACCACGGCGAGTGGTGCGCAAGAGTTGCTCTGATATCACGGCTTGCAAGGGTATTAAAAGGGAAAATACTGTAGGAAAACACTGCAATGCCCCGCCGCTATAGCACCAGGCCGTCCCGCGCGATGATGACACGGTCCGGCAACGGCCGCGGCTCCTGCATCAACCACGCATCCAGGGTATGCCCGACATGGGTCAGCACGGCTTGGCGCGGGGATAACGCTTCGACGATCTGCAATGCCAGGTTCAGGTCGTTGTGGTTGCGTGGCGGCTGCGCTTGCGGCGGCATTGAGCAGTCCAGAATCAACAGCTCCAGCGGCTGGCGCTGCAGGTACACGGCCGTATCGGTTGGCAGGCCGACCGTGTCGGTCAGGTAGGCGGCGCGGCGCCCACCGCCTTCCAGCAGGTACCCCAGGGTCGGCTTCGAATGCAGCAGTGGCAACGCCGTGACGCTCAAGGCGCCCAGCGCTCGTGTTTCGAATGGTGCAAACGGTTGGCTGAAGTCGAGGATGCCAGGGTGCTTGTACAGGTCGGCCAGGCCTTCGGCGTCGGCCGGGCCGTGCACAGGGATCACCAGCCCCTGCCCCCAGCGCAGGTGCAACAGGCCCTGCGCGTGGTCGGCGTGGTAATGCGTCTGGAGGATACCGCTGAGGCTGCGCGGCGGAAAACGCTCGGTGAGGTCAGGCAGACCGCTGTCGATCAACCAGCGCTGGTCGCCTACTTCTACCACCGCGCAACACGGCCGTCGGCGCCGGCGAGGGTCTAGCCGCGCCGCTTGGCAGGCCCGGCACTCACAGCCATACACTGGCACCTGGCGGGCGTCACCGGTGCCGAGCAGGGTCAGGCGCATGCGCGCGCGCGGTCGATACATTGCAGCAGGCGCGCCAGGGTCTGCTGCAGCGCGCCAGAGTTGTCCAGCAGGAACAGTGCGGGGTCCGCCGCCTGAAACGCCGTGGCGAACTGTGCGTTGCGCCGCAGCCGCTGCTCGATCTCCTCGGCAGGTTCCCGCCCCCTCGCCAACAGGCGTTGGCGCAGCACCGCCTGGTCGACCGTCAGCACCACCGCCAGCATCGTCGGATAACGCGCCCGCGCCTGCGGCTGGTGGCCACGAGAGCCGTTGACCAGCACGTCGTAGCCGCTGGCCAGCCACGCGTCGATCTCCTTGGGGATGCCGTAATGCAAGCCATTGGCGTGCCAGCTCAGAGCAAAGGCGCCCTGGGCCTGCATCGCCAGAAACCGCTCGGCGCTGACCGCTTGCGCGGCCTCGCCCTTGGCCTCTGCCGAGCGGGTGATGACCCTCCGCGCGATCCGACAACCGCGCGCGGCCATGGGTTCGCGCGCGGCATCCAGCAGCGTGTCTTTGCCCGAACCGGACGGGCCGATGAGGTAGATCAACCTGCCTGCCATCAGAACACCCGCTTGGCTTGGCGCCAGACCTGTTGGATCACTGGCAGCGTGCCGAAGGTCCGGGCCTGGACCAGGTCGGCGCGCAGGCCGACACGGATGGCCCCGCGATCATCCAAGCCCGCCGCACGGGCCGGCGTGTCGCTGACCATCGCCACCGCTTTGGCCAACCCCGCGCCCGAAGGCTGCTCGCGTTCGTCCAACTGCGTGGCCAGCGTGAACGCCGCCTGCAGCAGGCTGGCGGGGTAATAGTCGCTGGACAGGATATCCAGTAGCCCTTCTGTGGCCAAACGGGCGGCCGCGACGTTACCGGAGTGCGAACCCCCGCGAACGATGTTCGGCGCGCCCATCAACACGCTCATGCCCATGCGCCGGCAGCCCGTGGCCGCTTCCAGTGTGGTGGGGAACTCGGCGATGGTCATGCCATAGGCCGCCGATTCCTCCACATGGGCCAATGTCGCGTCGTCATGGCTGGCGACGCTAAGGCCGCGCGCCAGGCAGATGCCGACGATGGCCTGGCGGTGGCGGTCGCTGTAGGTTTTGGCGTTGGCGACCTGCTCGACGACAAAGGCATCCATCTGCGCCGGGCTCAGGTGGTACTTGCCCATGTAGTACTCGCGGTACTTGGCCTCCAGCGCGAACTGGCGCTGGCCCGGCGAATGGTCCATCACCGACACCAGCTGCACCAGCGGTTGCTCCACCAGGTCGCGGAACACGCTCAGGGTGGCCGGGTGGCTGACCTCGCAGCGCAGGTGCAGGCGGTGCTCGGCGCGAGTCATGTCGCGGGCGTTGGCGTGGGCGATGGCCTCGACCATCCCTGGCAACTGCTGCATGCGTTTGCCTTTGGGGTTGACATCGCCGATGGACAACGCGTCGAACACCGTAGTGATGCCCGCGGCGATGATCTGTGCATCGTGGCTCATCACCGCCGGCGCGGATGGCCAATCCACGCCGGGGCGCGGGCCCAGGTGCTTTTCCAGGTTATCGGTGTGCAGTTCCACCAGGCCCGGCAGCAAGTAATCGCCGTTCAGGTTCTGCGCTTGCGGCAGGTGGCTGTTACCGGTTTCCACCTCGCTGATCACCCCTTCGCGCAGTACCACGGTACCGAGCAACACGCGGTCGGCGGTGACAATGCGGGCGTTGGTCAGAATCTGTTCGTTCAACATTGCAATGATTCCTTGGCCGTCGAGGGCGTGGGGGTCATATCCAAATGGCGATCGGCAACGGCCTCGCGGGCCAGCCGGTCATGAAAAATGCCGATCACGGCGGCGCCGGCAGCCTTGGTTTCGTTGATCAGCTCCAGCACCACCTGGCGGTTGGCGTCATCCAGGGACGCGGTGGGCTCATCCAGCAGCATCACCGGCCACGGCACCATGAAGCCACGGGCGATATTGACCCGCTGTTGCTCCCCGCCAGAAAACGTGCCGGGCGCCAGTTGCCATAGAGGCTTTGCAATATTCAGGCGGGCCAGCAGCGCTTCTGCCCGGGCCTTGGCCCGGGGCTGCTCCCAGCCTCGGGACAGTGCGGGCTCCATGACGATGTCCAGCGTGGCTACGCGGGGGATAACCCGCAGGAACTGGCTGACGTAGCCCAATGTGTGTTGGCGCACGGCCATGATCTGGCGCGGCTCGGCGCCCCTCAGTTCCAGCCATTGCCCCCGGTGTAGAACGCGGATGCTGCCCGCCGTGGGTAAGTAGTTGCCATACAGCGTGCGCAGCAGCGTGCTTTTCCCCGCGCCCGACTGGCCATGCAGCACCAGGCATTCTCCACTGAGCACCGAGAAATCCAGGCCCCGCAGCACGTTCAGCGCCACGCTGTTTTGCGGGTGCAAGGTGAAGGTTTTCGAGAGGTCGCGGACCTCGATCAACGTGTTCATCAACGGTACCTCAAGGGTCGGCTCACGGCTGCAACACCGACGACACCAGCAGTTGCGAGTAGGGATGTTGCGGGTCGTCGAGGATCTGGTCGGTCAGGCCGGCCTCTACCACCTGTGAACGGCGCATGACCATCAAGCGGTCGGCCAGCAGGCGCGCCACCGCCAGGTCATGGGTGACCAGCACCACGGCCAGGTCGAGCTCACGTACCAGGCCGCGCATCAGGTCCAACAGCCGCGCCTGCACGGAAACGTCCAGGCCTCCGGTGGGCTCGTCCATGAACACCAGCCGTGGGCCAGACACCAGATTGCGAGCGATCTGCAGGCGCTGTTGCATACCGCCGGAAAACGTTCGTGGCAGGTCATCGATGCGCTGGGGGTCTATTTCCACCTGTGCCAGCCAGTCGAGGCCGGCGGCGCGCAGTGCCTGGTAATTGCGCACCCCTTGGGCCATCAGGCGCTCGCCGATGTTGGCGCCCGCCGACACCGACATGCGCAGGCCGTCACGCGGGTTCTGCTCGACGAAAGCCCATTCGGTGCGCAGCAAGGTGCGGCGTTCTGCTTCGCTGGCGCTGTACACATCCAGCCAACGGCCGTCGCGACGGCGGTAGTCAATCACGCCAGCGTCCGGCGGGCAGCGGCCGCTGAGCAACGACAGCAAGGTCGATTTACCCGAGCCCGACTCGCCGACGATACCCAGTACTTCGCCCGGATACAGCGTGAAGTCGACGCCCTGGCAGCCCTTCTGCGGGCCATACAGCTTGCCCAGCCCGCGCACCTGAAGCAGCGGCTGCGCGCGATCGGCCTGGCGGGCCGCCTGGGTGGCGTCGTTCATTGCGTGGGCGCTGTTCATTGACCGTCCCTCCCTTGCGCGACGCGTTGCGCGCAGTAGTCGGTGTCTGAGCACACAAAGCTCTGGGTGCCCTGGTCGTCGACGATCAACTCGTCAAGGAACGTGTCCTCGCTGCCACAGATGGCGCAGTGCTGCTCCCACCGCTGTGGGGCAAAGGGATGGTCCTCGAAGTCCAGGCTGCTGACCTGGGTATAGGGCGGCACGGCGTACAGGCGTTTCTCGCGGCCGGCACCGAATAGCATTAGCGCAGGGCTCATGTGCAGTTTCGGGTTATCGAATTTGGGGATCGGCGAGGGGTCCATGACGTAGCGCCCGGCGACCGTCACCGGATAGGCATACGCTGTGGCGATGTGACCGAAGGTGGCGATGTCTTCGTACAGCTTGACGTGCATGACCCCGTAATCTTTGAGCGCGTGCAGGGTCCGGGTTTCGCTTTCCAAGGGTTCGATAAAGCGCAGCGGGTCGGGGTTGGGCACCTGGAAGACCATGATCTGGTCGGCGGTGAGGGGCGTTTCCGGAATCCGATGGCGGGTTTGGATGATGCTCGCCTGCGCTGTCTGCTCGGTAGTGGCCACGCCCGCCGTACGGGCGAAGAACCGCCGAATAGACACCGCGTTGGTGGTGTCGTCGGCACTCTGGTCGATCACCTTGAGCACGTCATCGGCACCGAGGATGGCGGCCGTCAGTTGCATGCCCCCGGTGCCCCAGCCATAAGGCAACGGCATTTCGCGGCCACCGAACGGCACTTGATAGCCGGGGATCGCCACCGCCTTGAGCAAGCCGCGGCGGATCATGCGTTTGGTCTGTTCATCCAGGTAGGCGAAGTTGTACGCGTCGTCCCGTCGCGGGCGGGGTTGCGTGGCGGCATTCATTGGGCCTGCTCCGTAGAGGGTTTACGCAGCTTGCGGATCAGTTCCAATTCCGACTGGAAATCCACGTAGTGCGGTAGTTTCAGGTGCGAGACAAAACCGGCGGCTTCGACGTTGTCGCAATGGGCCAACACGAACTCTTGCTGCTGCGCCGGGGACTGGATTTCTTCGCCGTACTCCTCGGCACGCAGCGAGCGGTCCACCAAAGCCATGGCCATGGCCTTGCGCTCGGCATGGCCGAAGGCCAAGCCATAACCGCGGGTGAACTGCGCGGGCTCGGCAGTGGAACCGACGAACTGGTTGACCATCTCGCATTCGGTGATTTCGATGGCGCCGATGGCGATGGGAAAGCCCAGCTCTTCCGGCTCGAGCCAGACGTCCACTTCACCAATGCGGATTTCCCCGGCGAACGGGTGGTTGCGGCCATACCCGCGCTGGCTCGAGTAGCCCAGCGCCAGGAGGAAACCTTCGTCGCCACGGGCCAGCGCCTGCAGGCGTTGGGCACGACTGGCCGGGTATTCCAACGGCGTGCGGGTGATGTCATCGGCGGCCTCGCCCAGGTCGGTTTCTTCCTTGATCAGGCCTTCCTTGGCCAACAGGCCGAGCACGTGCGGGCAAGGCTCGAGCTGGGCGTGGCCGTGGACGTCAGGGCCGGGGTAGTCACCTTCGGCGAGCAGGCTGAAGTCCAGCAAACGGTGGGTGTAATCGAAGGTGGGGCCCAGCAATTGGCCGCCAGGCACGTCCTTGAAGGTGGCCGACAGGCGCCGGCTCAGCAGCATGCGCGAGGTGTCGATCGGTAGGCTTGCACAGAAGCGTGGCAAGGTGGTGCGGTAAGCGCGCAGCAGGAAGATCGCTTCTACCAGGTCGCCAGCTGCTTGCTTGATCGCCAGCGCGGCCAGTTGCTCGTCGTACAGCGAGCCTTCGCTCATCACCCGGGCGACGGCCAACGGCAGTTGTTGGCGGATTTGCTCGACCCCCAGCTCTGCCACCGCAGTGTCGCCACGGCGCTTCTTCGCCAGCAGCCGGTGGGCGTTATCGATGGCCCGTTCGCCACCTTTGACCGCAACGTACATCAGGCACCTCCGTGGAACGCGACTTGGGTGCTGCGCGGCAGCCCAATCAAGTGGTGGCCGGCGAGAAAGAACACGTCCAGGCCACGGGGAAAGTCATTGCGTGATTCGCGTTCCTGCCAGAAATGCTCGGCCAGCGGCACTGCAACCAGGTGTTCACGCTGGATCCCGGGGCCACGCCAGGCCAGCCGCCGACCGCCCTCCAGGCTCGGCAGCTGAACCAGCAGCGTGCAGGACTGGTCCGGGTAACGGTCGTTGCCCAGGTCGAAACCGCTGAGGTCATGCAGTTGGCTACTATCGAGCAGCGCGAAACGGGCGTTTTGCCGGGCGCTGACGATCGGGCAACCGCAGTGGAACGCCAGGTTGGCGCGGATCGCCTGGGTGTCGAATGCCGGCGCCAGCCACAGCGGCGTGTCGATGTCCAGCAACGCCAGGCATAAGGCGTGGCTGGCCTCGGCCAGCCCGGCCAGCGGCGATGGCGCATGTGCCGGCCGCAAGCCTTGTACCACACCGGGTTCTGCCAGTGCCTTGAGTGCGGCGCGAAAGCTGCGCTGGGCGTCTAGCACGGGGTCGGGAAAGGCGGGTTGTAAAAGCGTGTGTAACAGGGGGGCAGCCATCAGTGTTCTCCTCTGACCAGCGTGAAGAACTCCACTTTGGTCGCTGCGGTTTCGGCTTCTTGCCGGGCCCGGCGGTCGGCCTGCGCCTGCGCCAGGGGTTCGATCAGCTCACTCATCCAGCGCGCCTGTTGTGCGCCTTGCAGGTGTGCGTCGGCCAGTGCGGCCAGTTCAGCACGGGCCTTGTCGCGCCCGGCCAGGTAGCTGTACCCAGTACGGCCATCGGCCAGGCGCACCACGCAGCGGGTCACGCTCATTTCGCCAACGTTGAACGGCGCGCCATTGCCGCCCATGCGCCCACGCACCAGGGCCATGCCGATTTCCGGGGCGCGGATCAGTTGGTAGTCGGTGTCGCGCAGGGCCGCCTCATGGCAGTCGAAATCGTCGCGGTGGGCGCGGGCCAACACGCCGATCCAATGCTGGCGCGCCCTGTCGTATTCAGGGTTGCGGACCGGCCCGGCCGCAGGGGGAACAGGGGTGGCAGTCATCGTAGGCATCTCCATCATGTGACGACTTGGTACGGGAACGCGTGGCGAGGCAACGGCATGGTTAAACAGGGCCAATGCCCTCTACGGTGGGGTGAAGCGCTAGATGAACTGCTTGCGCAGGCGTTGCGAGAGGATGTCGATGACGCTCACCACCACGATGATCACCAATAACACCGCGCAGGTTTGGGTGAACTGAAAGGCACGGATGTTTTCCCACAGGATCACGCCGATGCCGCCCGCACCGACCATGCCCACCACCGTCGCCGAGCGCACGTTGGATTCGAAGCGGTACAACGCGTAGGAAATCCACAGCGGCAGCACCTGCGGAATCACGCCGTAGATCACTTCTTGCAAGGCACTGGCGCCGGTCGCCCGCACCCCTTCGACCGGCCCTGGGTCGATGGCCTCCACGGCTTCGGCGAACAGCTTGGCGAGCACGCCGGTGGTGCTGATCCACAACGCCAGGACGCCGGCGAAGGGCCCCAGGCCGACGGCGACTACGAATAGCATCGCGAAGACCATCTCGTTGATGGAGCGGAACGCATCCATGACCCGGCGCAGCGGCTGGTAAATCCACCACGGCGCGATGTTGTCGGCACAGAGCACGCCGAGCGGCACCGAACAGACAATCGCCAGCAAGGTGCCCCACAGGGCGATGTGCACGGTGACGACCATTTCCTTGAGGTACGCGCGCCATTCGTGGAAGTCCGGCGGAAAAAAATCGGCCGCGAAGCTCCCCATGTTGCCGGCATCGCGGTACAGCGTCAGCGGGTTCATCTCGGCGCCATGCCAGGCCCAGGCCATCATCGCCAGGAACACGCCCCAGCCCAGGTATCGGCCCCAGGGGCGTTTGCCGGCGACGTCGGCGTATACAGCGTGAGTGGTCATAAACCGTCCCGTTTACAGGGTTAAGAACGACAGGCGAGGCAGCACCCGGCGCGGGGCCGGTGTACCGCGTCGCGGCCATCAGCCGGCCTTGGCGTTGCCTTGTTTTTCCAGCTCCGAAAGGCGTTCTTGAAGCTTGGCCAGGCCGGCGTCGATCTCGTTGAGGCGGCTGGTTTTTTCGCTGGCGTCGAGGGTGGTACTGGCGGTGATTTCGGTTTTTTGCTTGAACAGTTCCAACTGGCGGATGGTCAGCAACTGGTCATTGGAGGACTTGAGGAACTTGCCCATCTGCATGTTTTTGAGCACGGCCTTCTCCGCGTCGGTGTCGCCGTAGCTGGCGAAGAATTCACGGATCTTGGTCTTCTCGTCGTCTGGCAGCGAGGCGCGCCAGACCATCGGGTCGGCTGGAATGACCGGCGACTTCCAGATCACCTTGAGCAGGGCTACTTTGTCTGGCTGAGTGACTGCCAGGCGGTCCCAACTTTCGGTGTTGAAGGTGGCGACATCCAGTTGCCCCTTGGCGACGCTCAAGGCGTTGACTTCGTGGCTGGAGTTCAGCGTGCGCTTGAAGGCCGTGGCCGCGTCGACGTGGTTCTGGGCGAATACGTAGTAGCCCGGCACCAGATAACCGGAGGTGGAGTTCGGGTCGCCGTTACCGAAGGTCAGCTCTTTGGCGTGCTTGAGCATGTCGGCAACCGAATTGATCGGGCTGTCTTTACGCGCGATGATCAAGCTCCAGTAGCCCGGCGCGCCGTTGGCGGCGGCGGTCTGGGCGAAGATTTCGCCGCCGGAACGGTCCACCGCCTCCATGGCGGCCTTGTTGCCCAGCCACGCCACGTCGACCTTATTGAAGCGCATGCCCTGGATCAATCCAGCGTAATCGGAGGCGAAGGTGGCCTTGACGGTGAGGCCGGTCTTTTTCGACAGGTCGTCGAGGAAGGGCTGCCAGATGCTTTTGAGGTTCTGCGAGGACTCGGTGGACATGATGCCGAAGTTGATCACCTTGTCGTCAGCCTGGGCGTTACCCAGGCAGCAACTGGCGAGCAAGGCGGCAGACGCGAACACGCGACCGATGCGGTTCAACATGGTGGGCTCCTGAATCGTAGTGTTAGGGCGGGGGCGTTCGAGTTGGGCGGTCAGGCCTGGGCCAGCGCCAGCTGTGGCGGCCTGCCGGCAGCCTTATCGGAAAACATCAGGCGGGTGCCGCTGTCGGCGCCGTACAGGTCATTGAGGAACTGGCTGCTGAGGGCTTCGCCCTTGCCGTCGTAATGGATGCGGCCAGCCTTCAGGGCTACGGCGCGCGGGCAATAACGCACGGCGTAATCGACTTGATGCAGGGTCACGACCACGGTCTTGCCGTCACGGCGGTTGATGTCGGCGAGGATTTCCATAACGTTGCAGGCGGATTCAGGGTCGAGCGAGGCGATGGGTTCGTCGGCCAGAATGACGTCGGCGCGCTGGGTCAGCGCCCTGGCGATCGCCACGCGCTGTTGTTGGCCACCGGAAAGGGTGGAGGCGCGTTGCTGAGCCAGCGCGGCCAAGCCCACACGGTCCAGGGCTTCCAAGGCGCGGCGTTTTTCTTCGGCGTTGAACAGGCCCAGGCTGCCACGCCAACGTGGCACGCGGCCCAGGCAGCCAAGCAAGGTGTTGTCCAGCACGCTGAGGCGGTTGACCAGGTTGAATTGCTGGAAGATGTAACCGATGTCGGCACGCAAGTGCCGCACGCTGTTGCTCAAGCGCCCGGCCGCCTGCACTTCGCGGCCCAATACATGAACCTGGCCACCGTTGCCGCGATCACAACAGGCCAGCCCCGCCAGATGGCGCAACAGGGTGGATTTGCCCGACCCTGAAGCGCCGATCAGCGCAACCATTTCTCCGGGTTGTATCGACAGCGCCACGTCAACCAGCGCGGTTTTGCGGGCGAATGTCTTGTTCAGGCGGTCGACGTGGATAGCTGCGTTCATGGCCTTCTCTGTCTGCTGAGCGAGCATCCTGCCTGTGGGTTCAAGGGCCGTATCCCGTCCGTGGGTGGCTTGCGGTGGAGATGACAGTAGGGCCGGCGTATGACGCCCCGATGAACCGTAGGTGAAGGTGGGGTAACCGTTCGTTGACGGTTTTGCGTCGGGTGGGCGTGGCAGAGGTGGCCAACATCAGCGGCAACGCACATGGCGCTGCTGCGTTGCGGGCTAGGCACGTGAAGGGTGGTTCGTAGCCGCCTTCAGTCAGCCGGAATGGGTAGCCAATTGTTTAGCGGCATTGAGGCATGGCTTCAGACCACCGCTGACAGCGCCACCGAAGTCGCCGCTGCGCGGGTTTCCACGCCCAGTTTCACGTAGATGTGCTCCAGGTGTTTGTTCACCGTGCGCGGGCTCAGGCCGAGAATGTCCCCCACGTCTTTGTTGGTTTTGCCACAGGCCACCCAGCGCAGTACCTGCAATTCGCGTTCGGTCAGGGCGAAGCGGCGGGCCAGCCGCTGGTGGCTGGCGCTGCCGTCCAAGGCCAGGTACGCCGGGCGGCTGGCTGTGCGCGCGGCCAACAGGTTGCGCGCGGTGCGCAGATGGGCACCAACCCGCGCCAGCAGTTCGTTGCACTCGATCGGCTTGGTCACGTAATCCACCGCCCCGGCGGCAAAGCCTTCGACCACGTGGTTGCTTTCAGTGAGCGCGGTCATGAACAGCACCGGGATGTCGGCCGTCGCCGGTTGCGCCTTGATCTGCCGGCAGGTTTGGAAGCCATCGAGCCCCGGCATCAGGGCGTCGAGCAATATCAGGTCGGGGCGGCGCCGCTCCAGGCGCTGCAGGGCACTGTGGCCGTCGAGCGCCACCAGCACCCGGTAGCCGGCATCATCCAGCGCACCATGCAGCAAGGCCAGGTTGTGCGGTTCGTCGTCCACGATCAGCACTGTCCCGGCCTCTAGGGCCTCAGGCAGGGTCAGGGTGTTCATCAATGGCCTCCTTGAGCCGTAGGGCCAATTGTTCGAGTTGAAAGCCCCGGGCTAGGCCCCGCCAGTCGGCGATCAGCCCAGCGCTGGCGGGGTGCTCCCGCTCCAGGGTGTCCAACGCCTGGTGGATACCGCGCACGTAGCCCTGCCCGCACAGGTCCAGCAGCGGCGTCAGCGCCTCGGCCGCGGGGTGTTCACGGGCGCTGGGCGGTGCGCTGGGCGCGTGTTGCCGCCAGCTGAGGTGCAGGTGCCGCTGCAGGCAGTCGAGCAGCAGCGGCAGGTCGATTGGTTTGGCCAGGTGTTCGTCGCACAGTGGTGCACCGTGCCGGTCAAGGTCGTCGGCAAAGGGCGTTACGTTGGCCGACAGCACCACGATCGGCGCCTGCGACAGCGCGTTGCGGCGGATCAGCCGTGCGCACTCCAGCCCCCCCATGCCGGGCATCGACAGGTCGAGCAGGATCAAGTCGGGTTGTTCCAGGGCCACCTGGCGGATCGCGTCCTGCCCGTTGGCCGCTTCGCAAAGCACGAACCCCAACGGCTCGAGCATGCGCACGATCACCCGGCGGTGTTCCAGGTGGTCGTCGACCACCAGCAGCTTACGCAAAGGGCCCTGGTAACCGATCACGTCGTGCTCGCGGTGGATCACCGCTTGCGGCACGCGCACCTCGGACAGAAACAAACGCAACTGAAATTGAGTGCCCACACCCTGTTCACTGTCGACGCGCAATTCGCCGCCCATCAAGGCGGTCAGCAGCCGGGCGATGGTCAGCCCCAACCCTACGCCGTCATCCTTGCGCAGCGGGGCGCCGCGCTCGAAGGGCTGGAAAATCCGTTCCAGTTGCGCCGCAGGGATGCCGATGCCCGTGTCGGCCACCTCGAAGGTGGCGGTTTCGCGCAGGTAACTGACGTGCAGCCGCACCTGGCCGCGATCGGTGAAATTCACCGCGTTACCCAGCAGGTTGATAAGAATTTGGCGCATGCGCTTTTCGTCGGCGCGCACCACCGCGGGCATGCGCCCCTGGCAATCGAGCACAAAGCTCAGGCCCTTTTCGCGGGCCAATGGGGCGATCATCTGGCCCAGGTCGCTGACAAATTGCGGGAACGGCACCTCGGTAGGCTCCAGGCGCAGCTTGCCCGCTTCGATCCGCGCCACGTCGAGCAGCCCTTCGATCAACGACAACAAGTGCGAACTGCTGCGGCGGATGATCGCCAGCGCTTCCTGATGCTGTACCGGCAAGCCGGTGTCGCGCTGCAATACCTGGGTGAAGCCCATGATGCTGTTGAGCGGCGTGCGCAGTTCGTGGGAAAGCCCTGTGACGTAACGGCTCTTGGCGGCATTGGCCGCTTCGGAGGCTTCCTTGGCCTGTTGCAGGGCCTGGTCGGTTTTGTGGTGGGCTTCGATTTCTTGCATCAACAGGGTGGTCTGCCGGTTCGATTCTTCCTGAGCCACTTGGCGGCTTTCGCGGGTGAGTACTACCCACCAGGCAAGGATCCCGGCAAACAGCGACAGGGTTAAAAAGGCCTTGAGAAAAGCCAGTTGCAAGGTGTGCTGCAACGCAGGCGCGGCGGCCAGCCCGGGCGCCACTTGGCTGTACACCAGCACCAGCGCCCCGCAAAGCATCAGCATCAACACCGCCAGCAGCGCCAGGTAATGGGCCAGGCGGGTATGCAGGTAGGCTTGGCGCAGCCCCGGCATCAATCGCAGCAGCACCGCTTCGAATTGCTCCGACAGCCGTGCGCGCGGTTTGCATTGGTCCAGGCAGCGCGCTTCCAGGGAACAGCACAAGGAACAAATGGCGCAGCCGTAGGCCGGGCAACTGGCCATGTCGGGCGCTTCGAAATGGTTATGGCACAGGCCACATAGAATCGAACCCTGCGCCTGGGCCGGGTAGATCAACGTGGTGTCGCTGTCGCGCGCCAAGTAATAGCGGCTGCGGGTAAGCCAGGCCAGCAAGGGCGCCAGCAGCAGCGCGGCACCCAGCGCCACCAGCGGCGGGGCGGCCTGGGCGTAGATGCCGAACAGGCCGCACCAGGCCAGCAGCGATAACAGCGAGGCCAGCAGCATGGCGCCAACCCCCACCGGGTTGATGTCATACAGGTGCGCGCGCTTGAACTCGATGTGCCGAGGGGACCACCCCAATGGCTTGTTGATGACCAAATCGGCCACCAGCGCGCCAATCCAGGCGATGGCCACGTTGGCGTACAGCCCCAGCACCCGTTCGATGGCATGGAACACCCCCAACTCCATCAGGGTGAGGGCGATGACCACGTTGAACACCAGCCACACGACACGCCCAGGGTGGCTGTGGGTGACCCGGGCGAAAAAGTTCGACCAGGCCAGCGACCCTGCATAGGCGTTGGTGAGGTTGATCTTGATCTGCGAGATGATCACGAACAGCACCATCATTGCCAGCGCCCACTGCGGCGAGGCGAACACATAGTTGAAGGCCACCAGGTACATCTGAGTGGGCTCGCTGGCCCGCTCCAGCGGCACCTCATGCTGCAGGGCCAGAAAGGCCAAAAAGGCACCGCCCAGGATCTTCAGCGCGCCCGGCACGATCCAGCCGGGCCCGGCCAGCAGCACGGCGGCCCACCAGCGGCGGCGGTTGGCGGCGGTTTTGGCCGGTAAAAAGCGCAGGTAGTCGACCTGCTCACCAATCTGGGTCACTAACGCCAGCACCACGCTGGCCGCTGCCCCGAAATACAGCAAATTGAAGTCACGGCCATCGCCCAGCCGCCCGCTGAAGGTCACCAGGTCGCCGAGGGCGTCGGGCTTTTTCACGATCACGAACACGTAGGGCACCAGCAGCAGCGCCAGCCAAAGCGGTTGGCTCCACATCTGCAAGCGGTTGATCAGGCTGATGCCATAGGCTGCCAGCGGGATGATCAACACCGAACACAATACGTAAGCCAAGCCCAGCGGGATGTGCAGGTACATTTCCAGGGCCAGCGCCATGATCGCCGCCTCCAGGGCGAAGAACAAGAACGTGAACGAGGCGTAAATCAATGAGGTGATGGTCGAGCCAATGTAGCCAAAGCCCGCGCCCCGGGTGAGCAGGTCCATGTCTACGCCATAGCGCGCCGAGTAATAGCTGATCGGCAAACCGGTGAGGAAGATCAACAGCGCCACGGCCAATACCGCCCAGAGCGTATTGGTGAAGCCATAACTCAGCACCAACGTGCCGCCAACCGCTTCGAGTACCAGGAACGACACCGTAGACAACGCCGTGTTGGCGATGCGCAGCTCCGACCATTTACGCGCGCTCAGCGGCGTGAAGCGCAGGGCGTAGTCCTCCATGGTTTCGTCGGCCACCCAGCGGTTGTAGTCGCGGCGGATCTTAACGATGCGTTGGGTTCCCAAGGGTGGCACGGCGGCGGTCCTGCGGTTGGGCGGTGGTGGCTTATGGCAGCAAGTTCTGTGCCCCGGGCGCAGAGTGTGCCGGCCAGGCAGGCAGCCGGCTGTACGTCATTTAACGTATCGGTGGGCTACGTCAGATGACGTAGCGCTTACGTCATGCGCCGTATAACGCCCCCGCCGCCGTTACCGCCATCCTCTGCCGCAGACGCCGCGAGCCCTTTCGCGGCACTTGGCGAGCACAGGAGCGGGGAACATGCATTCAACCAGCAGGGGGATCACGCGGCGGTGGGCCTTGGGGGCCGTGGCGCTGTCGCTGCTTACGGCGAGCGTCATGGCGCCGCGGGCATGGGCCGATGATGCCAATACCACCGGCTTGGCGGTCACGCCCAGCGAAGTGACCGTCGGCCAATTGCATTCGGCCACCGGTACCATGGCGATTTCCGAAACCGGCTCGATCCAGGCCGAGCGCCTGGCCATCGAGCAGATCAACGCCCAGGGCGGGGTGCTCGGCCGGCAGATCAAGATCATCCAGGAAGACGGCGCATCGGATTGGCCCACCTTCGCCGAAAAAGCCCGCAAGCTGTTGGTCAACGATAAGGTGGCCACGGTATTCGGTTGCTGGACCAGCGCTTCGCGCAAGGCCGTGTTGCCGGTGTTCGAACAGCAAAACGGGCTGCTCTATTACCCCACGTTCTACGAGGGCCTGGAGCAATCGAAGAACGTGATCTACACCGGCCAAGAGGCCACCCAGCAGATCCTCGCCAGCCTCGATTGGATCGCCAAGACCAAGGGCGCGAAAAGCTTTTACCTGATTGGCTCGGATTATATCTGGCCACGTACCTCGATGAAGATCGCGCGCAAGCACATCGAAAACGTGCTGCACGGCGAAGTGGTGGGCGAAGACTACTACCCATTGGGCAACACCCAGTTCGGCTCGTTGATCAACAAGGTCAAGCTGAAAAAACCTGACGTAGTCTTCGCCGCAGTGGTCGGTGGCTCGAACGTGGCCTTTTACAAACAGCTCAAAGCCGCCGGCGTGACCTCTGCCAAACAGACCCTGTTGACCTTGTCGGTAACCGAGGACGAGCTGCTGGGCATCGGCGGCGAAAACATGGCCGGCTTCTATGCCTCGATGAAGTACTTCCAGAGCCTGGACAACCCCAACAACCAGGCGTTCGTCGCCGCCTTCAAGGCTAAATACGGGCCCAACGCGGTGATCGGCGACGTCACCCAAGCGGCATACCTGGGCCCATGGCTGTGGAAGGCCGCCGTGGAAAAAGCCGGCAGCTTCGATGTCGACAAAGTGGTCGCCGCCTCCCCCGGTATCGAGCTTAAAACCGCGCCGGAAGGCTACGTGAAAATTCACGAAAACCACCACCTGTGGAGCAAAACCCGCATCGGCGAAGTGCAGCCCGACGGGCAGTTCAAGGTGGTGTACGAATCCGACCTGATCGAACCGAACCCCTTTCCCAAGGGTTACCAGTAGCCGCGCCGCTTAGGCGCAAGCCGCACGTTGCTAGCCCTACGGTGGCCCCGGTTAGGCCGTTATCGGCGTGCAGCTTGCCCGTTTTACGCGGCGGCCAGCGCCGCCCGCCCATACGAAAAAAGGAGGCCCCCGATGGCTTGGTTGACCGAATTCGGCGCAATCGCCGCCATGCAGGCATTCAACGGCTTATCCGTGTTTTGCGTGCTGTTGCTCATGGCCCTGGGGCTGGCGATCATCTTCGGCCAGATGGGCGTGATCAACATGGCCCATGGCGAATTCCTGACCGTGGGCGCCTATACCACCTATGTATTGTCGGGGTTGACCCTGCACTACGCCCCTTCGCTGCAACCGTACTATTTTTTCCTGGCCATCGTGGTGGCCTTCGTGATCGCCGGGGCGCTGGGCTGGCTGGTGGAGTGGGCGATGATCAGCCGCCTTTACCATCGCCCACTCGATACCCTGCTGGCCACCTGGGGCCTGTCGCTGGTGATGCAGCAGGCACTGCGCTCGATCTTCGGCGCGCGTGAGGTCAGCGCGGAGCTGCCGGAATGGTTGATGGGGTCGTTCAGCCTTACCGACGCCATCGACATCCCCCGCAATGGGCTGTTCACCGTGGCGGTCACCCTGCTGCTGACCGGCGGCCTGTTCCTGTTGTTGTTTCGCTCGCGCTGGGGGTTGCACGTGCGCGCCACCATGCAGAACCGGGTGATGAGCCGGGCGGTGGGCATCGACACCCGACGCGTAGACCGCATGACCTTCGCCCTGGGCTGCGGCGTGGCCGGTGTGGCCGGGGCGGTATTCACCACCATCGGCTCCACGGGCCCCACCGCAGGCTCGCTGTACATCGTCGATACCTTCCTGACCGTGGTGTTCGGCGGCGCCGCCAGCCTGCTCGGCACCATTGCCTCGGCCTTTGCCATTGCCCAGACGCAGTCGATTTCAGAGTTCTTCATGAGCGGTTCGATGGCGAAGGTGCTGACGCTGTCGGCGGTGATTTTGATCTTGCTGCTGAGGCCACAGGGGCTGTTCGCCAGCAAAGTGCGCAAATGAGGGCATGATGATGACTGTATTGGACAAATACCTCGGTGGGCGCCAAGGCACCCTGGGGCTGCTGGTGCTGGCCTTGCTGGTGCTGGTGGTGTTCCCGCTGGTGCTCGACGCCTTCCGCCTGAACATGGTCGGCAAGTACCTGACCTACGCCTTCGTCGCGGTGGGCCTGGTGCTGTGCTGGGGCTACGGCGGCATCCTCAGCCTGGGGCAGGGCGTGTTTTTCGGCCTGGGCGGCTATTGCATGGCGATGTTCCTCAAGCTGGAGGCCTCCGACCCGCTGAGCACCAAGATCCAAACCACCCCGGGCATCCCGGACTTCATGGATTGGAACCAGATCACCGAATTGCCGGCAATGTGGCAGCCGTTTCACAGCTTCGGTTTTACCGTGGCGGCGGTGGTGGGGGTGCCGGTGGTACTGGCCTGGGTAATCGGTTTGGCGTTGTTCAAGCGGCGGGTGGGGGATGTGTACTTTTCCATCGTGACCCAAGCCATTGCGTTGATCCTCACCGTGCTGATCGTGGGCCAGCAGGGCTTGACCGGCGGGGTGAACGGCATCACCGACCTGAAAACCCTGCTGGGCTGGGACATTCGCACCGACCAGGCCAAGTACCTGTTGTACTTCGCCAACGCCGGCCTACTGCTGGGCTGCATCGTGCTGGGCAAATTCATCCTCGCCTCCAAGCTCGGCCGCTTGCTGCTGGCCATGCGCGACAAAGAAGAACGCGTGCGGTTTTCCGGCTATGACGTGTCGAGCTTCAAGGTATTCGTGTTTTGCTTGGCAGCGGCGTTTTCGGCCATCGGCGGGGCCATGTTCACCTTGCAAGTGGGGTTCATGTCGCCGTCGTTCGTGGGCATCGTGCCGTCGATCGAGATGGTCATTTTCGCGGCCGTCGGCGGGCGTTTGTCGCTACTGGGCGCCGTTTACGGCACGTTGCTGGTGAATTTCGGCAAAACCTATTTCTCCGAGTCGTTCCCCGAGCTGTGGCTGTACCTGATGGGTGGGTTATTCATCGTGGTGGTGATGTATCTACCCAACGGCCTGGCCGGGGTGTGGGCCAAGCACGGCCCGCGCTTATGGGCCTGGCGCCGCGCCCGCGCAGCCAAGGCCGCCGCGCTGGAGGTGCAACCATGAACGCCAAGGCCGTGGGCTTCGAAATGAACAAACCGGTGCTGGCGGTCGAAGGGCTGACCGTGTCGTTCGACGGCTTCAAGGCGGTGGACAACCTCAACCTGTACCTGGACCGCAACGAAGTGAGGGTGGTGATCGGCCCCAACGGTGCCGGCAAAACCACGGTGCTCGACCTGATCTGCGGCAAAACCCGCGCCACGGCCGGCAGCATCCGTTTCAAGGACCAAGAACTGACCCGCCTGCCCGAATACAAGATCGTGCGCGCTGGGGTCGGGCGCAAGTTCCAGAACCCGTCCATTTACGAGAACCTTTCGGTGTTTGAAAACCTGGAAATGTCCTACCCGGGCGGGCGCAAGGTGCTGGGGGCGCTGCTGTTCAAACGCAGCGCGGCGGTGGTGCAGCGGGTGGAGCAGGTGGCCGAGGAGATTTTCCTCGCCCAGTGGTTGCACACCGAGGCCGGGCTGCTTTCTCACGGGCAAAAGCAATGGCTGGAAATCGGCATGTTGCTGATGCAAGACCCAGAACTGCTGATGCTCGATGAGCCAGTGGCCGGCATGAGCGTGAACGAACGGGCGCAAACCGCCGAATTGCTCGGGCGGATCAGCCAGAACCGCTCGGTGCTGGTGATCGAGCACGACATGGAATTCGTCAAGAGCATCGCCCATAAGGTCACGGTGCTGCACCAGGGCAAGGTATTGGCCGAGGGCAGCATGGAGGCGGTGCAGAGCAACCCCAAAGTTATCGAAGTGTACCTGGGCCACTGAAGGAGCCAGCCATGTTCAGCCTCAACCAATGGGCGTCTGGCTATGGCCAGAGCCAGATCCTGCACGACCTGGACCTCACCGTGGCCAAGCGTGAGATCGTTGCGGTGATGGGCCGCAACGGCATGGGCAAGACCACCCTGTTCAAGAGCTTGATGGGCATCCTGCCGCAGTGGCACGGCCAGGTGACGGTCGATGGGGTAGACGTTTCGGCCTTGCACACCCATCAGCGGGTGGCTAAGGGCCTGGCCTACGTGCCCCAGGGGCGGATGATTTTCTCGCACATGAGCGTGCTGGAGAACATCCAGACCGGCTTGCCGGCCTCGGCCCGGGGGCACGTGCCCGAAGACCTCTACGCGCTGTTTCCGGTGCTCTACGACATGCGTGGGCGCAAGGGGGGCAACCTCTCTGGCGGCCAGCAGCAACAGTTGGCCATCGCCCGGGCGCTGGCCACCCAGCCCAAGGTACTGCTGCTCGACGAACCCACCGAAGGCATCCAGCCGTCGATCATTAAAGACATCGCCCGCACGCTGAAAGACATTCGCACCCTGCGCGACCTGACCATCGTGGTCTCCGAGCAGGTGCTGTCGTTCACCCTGGATATCGCCGATCGCTTTTTGGTGATCGAAAAAGGCCGTTTCGTCGTCGAGGACACCCGCGCCAACGTCGACGAAGCCAGCATCGCCCGCTACCTCTCTGTTTAACCTAGGAGCCTTTGCCATGACCGATACCTTGATCAACGTCGACCTCAGCCAGCCGGCCACCGAAAACGAGCAGGTGCACAACCGCTGGCACCCGGACATTCCCATGGCCTGCTGGGTCAAGCCGGGTGATGACTTTATCCTCGAAACTTACGACTGGACCGCCGGGGCGATCAAGAACAACGACGACGCCAGCGACGTGCGCGATGTCGACCTGTCCACTGTGCACTACCTCTCAGGCCCGGTGGGCGTGCACGGTGCCGAGCCGGGTGACCTGCTGGTGGTCGACCTGCTCGACATCGGCACGCGCAGCGATTCGTTATGGGGCTTTAACGGGTTCTTTTCCAAGAACAACGGCGGGGGGTTTCTCACCGATCATTTCCCCTCGGCGCAAAAGGCGATCTGGGACTTCAACGGCCTGTTCACCCGCTCGCGGCATATTCCCGGTGTGGAGTTTGCCGGGCTTATCCACCCCGGGCTGATCGGCTGCCTGCCAGATGCGCCGATGCTCGAGGCGTGGAACCGCCGCGAGCAGCAACTGATCGACAGCGACCCGGCACGGGTACCGCCGCTGGCCAACCCCCCGTTCGCTGCCACTGCCCACTTGGGCAAGCTTAAGGGCGAGGCCCGCGACCGCGCCGCGGCCACCGGGGCGCGCACCGTACCGCCGCGCGAACACGGCGGCAACTGCGATATCAAAGACCTTTCACGGGGCTCGAAGGTGTACTTCCCGGTGTACGTCGCCGGCGCAGGGCTGTCGGTGGGCGACCTGCACTTCAGCCAGGGCGACGGCGAGATCACCTTTTGCGGTGCTATCGAAATGGCCGGCTGGGTGCACATGCGCGTGGCCTTGATCAAGGGCGGCATGGCCAAGTACGGCATCAAGAACCCGGTGTTCAAGCCCAGCCCGATCGTGCCGAACTACAACAATTTCCTGATCTTCGAAGGCATCTCGGTCGATGAGCACGGCCAGCAACACTACCTTGACGTGAACGTGGCCTACCGCCAGGCCTGCCTGAATGCCATTGAGTACCTGACCAAGTTCGGCTACAGCCGGGCCCAAGGCTATGCGCTGCTGGGTTCGGCGCCGGTGCAGGGGCACATCAGCGGCGTGGTCGACATCCCCAACGCCTGCGCCACGCTGTGGCTACCCACCGACATCTTCGCCTTCGACATCAACCCCAGCGCCAGCGGGCCCACCCGGCACCTGGATGGCAGCATCGACCTGCCCATCGCCCCAGACCTGTAAGGAGCCACCATGCCTATCTACGATTACCAATGCGCACACTGCGGGCCGTTCAGCGAACTGCGTGGCCTGGCCGACAGCGCCACGCCCTGCGCCTGCCCCGCCTGTGCCGCACCCAGCCCGCGGGTGATAGTGAGCGCACCGCGCCTGGCGTTACTGGCCGGCAACACCCGCCAGGCGCTGGACATCAACGAACGCAGCCGCCACGAACCTAAGCAAAGCCGCCACCATGGCAGTGGCTGTGGCTGTTGTGGGCCACGCAAGCCGGTGCCAGCGCAGGCGGGTGCATTGAAAGGTAACAGCGCGGGGCGGCCATGGATGATCAGCCATTGAAGCAAGGGCGCGCCTGGCCAGGCTGGGGGCTGTAGCGACGCGGGATCAGCGCGGCAGGGCCATAAAACATACCCCTAGGCCCCCCTAGGCCAACCCCCCTTGCTTGGCCGCCGCCAGGTACGTCCCCATCGGCGGGTTGCTGCTGAAGTAACCGTCGATGCCAGAGAAAATCGCCTGCGCCACCTTTTTGCGGTGGCGGTCGTCCATCAGCAGCGAGCAGTCGCGGCTGTTGGAGATAAAACCGGTCTCCACCAGGATCGAAGGGATATCCGGCGACTTCAGCACGGCAAAACCTGCCTGCTCCACGCGCTTGACCCCATGCACCCCCGACACCAGCCCAACGCTGTCGAGCACGTTGCCGCCCAGCGACAGGCTGCTGGAAATGGTCGCGTTCATCGACATGTCGAGGATCACATTGGCCAGCATCGGGTCTTTGTCGCTGAGGTTGAGCAATTGCTGCGCGCCGAGCAGGTCCGACGCGTTCTCTTGGTCGGCCATCCAGCGGGCGAGGGTAGAGGTGGCGCCGTGCTCGGACAGGGCGAACACCGAGGCGCCCTTGGCCGTGCGGATGGGGGCGGCGTCGGCGTGCACCGAGACGAACATGTCGGCGTTGTATTTGCGCGCCACGTCCACGCGCTTGCGCAGCGGCACGAAAAAGTCGTCGTTGCGCACCAGCCGCGCCCTGTACCCCTTGGTTTGGTTGACCTTGCGCGCGAGCATCTGGGCAATGGCCAGGGCCACGTGTTTCTCTTTTTGCCCGCCGGGCCCGATGGCGCCCGGGTCTTTGCCGCCGTGGCCGGCGTCGATCACCACGACCACGTCTCTGTGGCCTTTGCCGGGGCTCGGTGGCGGGTCGGCCTTGGCCGGTTGGGCCTGCGCAAGCGGTGTTTGCTCCGGCGCGGCGGCCTTGGCACTGGCCAGGGCAGGCGCGCCGCTGTGCAGGTCGATCACCAGGCGATCACCTTTGCCCGAACCCGGTGGTAAGGTGAAGGCGCTGCTTTTTACCGCTTGGTCGAATTCGAACACCAGGCGTGTGTCGCCATTGGCGCGCAGGCTGCTGCGCACGCGCTTGACCGGGCCCTGGCGCAGCACGGCTTCGTTCAAGGCGCTGGCCAGCCGGGTGCCGTGCAAGTCCAGAATCAAACGCGGCGGTGTATCGAGTTCGAAGGCTTGGTATTTCACCGGGCCGGATAGGTCCAGCACCAGACGCGAGGTGCCGTTCTGGCGCCAAGCACGAGCCGCCAGCACCGTTTGCCCGGCGTGGGCGGCCAGTGACAATGGTAAGGTGAAACCTGCCAGTAGCAGGGTCAGTATCTGACGTCTGTGCATGGTAGGGGCCCGCATAGCGTGTTAATCAACATTCTTAGAGTTATAGAGTAACGGGCTGATTTTGGTGTGAATTTACCGTTTCTTTACAGTTTCACGATAATAGAGAAAACTTTTGCTTCTAATCTGCTACTAAATTGCTTCATTCGGTAGGCTCCCACGCGCGATGGACCATTACACCCCACATGCTTGGCAACCCCACGAGCGGCCCTCGCTGCCGGGTTCGCCGTCCACGCCGCTGCATTCGACACCCAAGCGGGTGGCTTACTTGTTGGTGGGCCTGTTGGTGGGCATTACCGGTGGCCTGGGCAATGCGCTGGTGGCCGCCAACCTCGTTTATTTGCAAGGGGCACTGGGTGCGACCACGGCGGAAATGGCATGGCTGCCGGCGGCCTATGTAATGACCAACGTCAGCATGAACCTGCTGCTGGTCAAGTTCCGCCAGCAGTTCGGCCTGCGGGCATTCACCGAGGTGTTCTTGGCGTTGTATGCGGTGGTGACCTTCGCCCACTTGTTCGTCAACGACCTGAACTCGGCCATTGCCGTGCGCGCGGCCCATGGCATGGTCGGCGCGGCGCTGAGTTCGCTGGGCCTTTATTACATGATCCAGGCGTTTCCGGCGAAGTGGCGACTCAAGGCGCTGGTGTTGGGCCTGGGCACGGCGCAGTTGGCCCTGCCGCTGGCGCGGCTGTTTTCCGAAGACCTGCTGCAAGTGGCCGAATGGCGCGGGCTTTACTTGTTCGAACTGGGCTTGTGTTTAACGGCGTTGGCCAGCGTGCTGTGGCTGAAACTGCCGCCCGGCGATCGCTTTCGCACGTTCGAGCCGCTGGATTTTTTGACGTTTGCCTTGCTCGCGCCGGGTATTGGGCTGCTGGTGGCGGTGCTGTCGCTCGGGCGCATCGACTGGTGGCTGGAGGCGCCGTGGATCGGTTATGCCTTGGTGGGCGCTACGGTGTTGATCTTGAGCGGGCTGGGTATCGAACACAACCGCAACAACCCGCTACTGATGACCCGTTGGCTGGGCAGCGGGCCTATCCTGCGCCTGGGCCTGGCGGTGATATTGATCCGCATGGTCACCTCCGAGCAATCCACCGGCGCGGTGGGGTTCATGCAATACCTGAATTTGGGCAGCCAGCAGTTGTTCGCGCTTTACCTGGTGATGCTGGTGGGCAGCGTGGCGGGGCTGGCCACCAGCGCCCTGACCATACACCCCGAGCACTTGTTCATGCCGCTGTTAATGTCCCTGGGGTTGATGGGAACCGGCGCGGTGATGGACACGTTTTCCAGCAACATTACCCGCCCTGAGCAGATGTACCTGTCGCAGTTTTTGCTGGCGTTTGGTTCCACGTTCTTTCTCGGCCCCACCATGGTGCTGGGCACCCGCAATGTGATCGCCAACCCGCGCAACCTGGTGAGTTTTTCGGTAATGTTCGGCATCGCGCAAAACCTCGGCAGCTTGATCGGTTCGGCGGTGCTCGGCACGTGGCAGATCGTGCGGGAGAAATACCATTCCAGCCTGATCACCGACCACCTGCCGTTTTATGACCCACTGGTGGCGGCGCGGGTGCAAAGCGGCGCCTCCAGCTACAGCGGGGTGTTGCCCGGCAGCGCCGAACGCAACGCCCAGGGCCTGCGTGCCCTGGCGACCGCAGCCACCCGCGAAGCCAACGTGATGGCCTACAACGACACCTTCATGTTGATAGCCATCATCGCCGTGCTCACCCTGATCTGGATCTCGGTGCGTGTGCTGTGGCTCAGAAGTACCACCCGCGCCGTGCCTACGGCCCCTGCCTCCGGTTCCACTGCCCCATGACCGACCAGCCCCAAAGCACTACCACCACTGCCATTGCGGCCACACCCGAGGGCCAGACCCCGCCGCCGCAGATGGCGGCCACCGAGCCACGCTCGCGGCGCGCACGGATTCTTTCAGCGTTGCTATTCGGCTCGCTGGCGCTGATAGGCGTGTTGGTGGTGCTCTATGCCTGGCAACTGCCGCCGTTTTCCAGCCCCATCGAAAGCACTGAAAACGCATTAGTGCAAGGCCAGGTCACGGTGATCAGCCCACAGCTCTCCGGATACGTGTTCGAGGTGCCCGTGCAAGACTTTGAATTCGTGAAGGCTGGCGATCTGCTGGTGCGGCTGGACGATCGCATTTACCAGCAGCGGTTGGCCCAGGCGTTGGCGCAGCTCGAAACCCAAAAGGCGGCACTGGCCAACAATGCGCAGCAGCAACGCAGCGCCCAGGCCACCATTGCCCAGCGCCAGGCGGCGATTGGCGACAGCAAGGCCCAGGCGCAAAAAGCCGCCGCAGACCTGCGCCGCAACCAAGCACTGATCAGCGACGGCTCGATTTCACAGAGCGACCTGGACGTGGCCCGCGCCGCCAATGCGCAGGCGATAGCGGCGGTAGCCGAGGCCGAGGCCGAGTTGGACATTGCGCGGCAAGACCTACGTACCGTGGTGGTCAATCGCGACTCGCTCATCGCCTCGGTGAACGATGCCGAGGCCGCGGTGCAACTGGCGCGCATCGACCTTTCCAATACCCGCATCACCGCGCCGCGGGACGGCCAGTTGGGGCAGATCGGCGTGAAGCTTGGCGCCTGGGTCAACTCCGGAGCTCAGTTGATGGGGCTGGTGCCCAGCACCCTATGGGTGATCGCCAACATGAAGGAAACCCAGATGGCCAAGGTACGTATAGGCCAGCCAGTGCGCTTCACGGTAGACGCCCTCGACCACGCCCGGCTTACCGGGCACGTACAGCGCATTTCGCCGGCCACCGGCTCTGAGTTTGCGTTGCTGCAGTCGGACAACGCCACCGGCAATTTCGTCAAGATCGCCCAGCGCATTCCGGTACGCATCAGCATCGACCCCGACCAGCCGCAAGCCCAGCGGCTGCGGCCAGGGATGAGCGTGGTGGTCAGCATCGATACCGCCTATGTGGTGGAGGAGCAACGCGGGGAGCCGCAAGCGGTGGAATAGGCAATGCGCCCCGACGGTAACGAGGTGCCGCTAAACGTGTGTAGCCAGATCACTAGCCATGGGGCTGCTTCACGAACCCATACGCCTGTGTTTGATAAGGGAACGCTACGGTTTCGCGCCCGCGAAGCGCCGGGTGTGTGGCGACCAGCTCACGCAGTTGCGCGGCCACGGCGTTTTTCTCAGCCTGTGGCAACGCCGCAATGAAGCTCACCGACAGGCAACGGCCGAGGATGACGTCTTCGGGGCTGCCTTCATGGGTATGTTCGAACGTGGCCACGCGGGGCTCGCTAAAGTAGTGGCCGTCGAACGCCTGGCGCCATAGGCCGGTGTGAAAACGCGGGGCATCGCCCTCGTAAGGGGTGAGTATCGCCGTGATTGCCGCGACCCAATCCACCGACTCATCGCGCACGTTCCACACCAGCCCCAGGCGCCCACCGGGGGCCAGTACACGGTGGATTTCGGCCAGGGCTGCGGCGGTAGCGAACCAATGAAACGCCTGGGCACAGGTGACGACCTGCACCGTTTGGTCACCCAGCGGTATCCCTTGGGCGGTGCCATCCAGCACCGGTACCTTGGGCAGGCCCAGGGAGAGTTCATCGCGCATGGCCGCCACCGGTTCCACGGCGGTCACGTTGGCCTGCAGCCCGGCGAGCAGGCGGGTGAACTTGCCGGTGCCGGCGCCCAGGTCGAGCACCGGCAGTGCCGGTACGATCCCGAGGGTGCCGCGCAGCCAACCCTCCAGGGCGGCCGGATAGTCGGGGCGGCCACTGGTATAGGTACTGGCTTCGGCGGAAAACCCGCGTTGGGCGGCATCGTGAACGGGGGGCATGGGGTGGCATTCCTCTGGGGCAGTTACCCGCTTCGGCGACCTCGGTCGCAGGAAGGGCTGGGGCGGTTCAATGCATCATCTTGACGCCGATCAGCGCCAGCATCAATGCAAGGGGGGGCCGTGCGCAGCAAGGCCTGCGGCACCCGGCCGGCCAGGTGGTTGCCGGGTGGAGTGTTTCAGACGTTCACACAAAAGGCTGCAGGCAATGGCTGAAGCACCACGCTGGGTTGCGGCCGGCTGAACTCCAGGCAGCCCGCCTTGGTCTGTTGCTGACACCTTGGAGGCCTTGTGATGAAACCCTATGTGATTTGCCACATGATGTCGTCGCTCGACGGCCATGCCCTTACCGACGGCTGGGAACGCCCATTCAAGCAGCAGGCCGGCGAACTCTACGAGCGCCTGGCCGAGGGCTTCGACTTCGACGCATGGATTTGTGGGCGGGTGACCATGCAGGAAATCGCCCACGATGAAGGCTACCCACAAGGGCTGGCCACGGCGCCGATCCCTCGAAAAAACCACTGGGCGGTGCGCGATGCCAAGCCTTACGCGGTGAGCATCGACCCCCATGGCAAGGTCGGTTGGAAGCAAAACACCGCCCTGGGCGCGGCTATCGTCGAAGTGCTCAGCGAGCAGGTGAGCGACGACTACCTGGCGCACCTGCAACAACTGGGTATTTCTTATTTGTTCGCTGGGCAGCGCGAACTTGACCTTGCCCAGGTGCTGGAAACCTTGCACAGCGAGTTGGGGGTGCAGCGGGCGGTGGTCGAAGGCGGCCCCCGGGTAAGCGGCGCGTTCGTACAGGCCGGCTTGGTTGACGAACTCAGTGTACTGGTGCTGCCGTTGGTGGATGGCCGCGGGGAACACCCGGCGTCCTTCGAAATACCCGCCGAACGTTGGCAGGCCCCGGCTTACCTGAAGTTGGCCAGCGCCGAGGTGCAACAGGGCGGGGCGGTGTGGTTGCGCTATACGCCGCGATAACCAGTGCCCAGCGCCTGGAAAACGTGCTGCTCCATTGTGGGGTGGCGCGGCCAGTGCGTAAAATGCCCCTTTCGATGCCGTACCCCCTTTCCCATACCCATAATAAATCCGCTGCTTTCACGATAGGCCAGGCTTCTGGCAGGTCATGCGCGTGCGCCGATGGGTGGGTCGGTCTTTTCATACCTTTTTCAGGATGAGCGACCCGTGGATGCTACCGCCCCGCAACCCGCTACTGGCAGTTGGTTGTGCGTTATCGCACTGGCCTTGGCGGCCTTCATTTTCAATACCACCGAATTCGTACCGGTCGGCTTGCTCAGCGGCATCGCCCTGAGTTTCGACATGACCGTGGCCCAGGTGGGGCTGATGTTGACCGTGTACGCCTGGGTCGTCACCCTCATGTCGCTGCCGCTGATGTTGATCACCCGTAACATCGAGCGGCGCAAGTTGCTGCTCGGGGTGTTCGTGCTGTTCATTGCCGGGCATGGGTTGGCCAGCGTGGCCTGGAACTTCCCCGTGCTGCTGCTCAGCCGGTTGTGCATCGCGCTCAGCCATGCGGTGTTCTGGTCGATTACCGCTTCGCTGGCGGTGCGGGTCGCACCGCCAGGGCGGGCGGTCCAGGCGCTGGGCCTGCTGGCCACCGGCACGTCGTTGGCCATGGTGCTGGGCATCCCGTTGGGGCGAGTCGTCGGGCAATGGTTGGGCTGGCGGATCACCTTCCTCGGCATCGGGTTCGTCGCCGCGGCCGTGGTGGTGTGGCTGTACCGTTCGCTGCCGTTGCTGCCCAGCCAGAATTCCGGTTCGCTGCGCAGCTTGCCGATGTTGCTCAAGCGCCCGCCCTTGGTGGTCAGCTATGTATTGACGGCCCTGGTGGTCACTGGGCAATTCACCGCCTACAGCTATATCGAACCGTTCGTGGCGGGTGTGGCCCACATGAGCGAGCAGGTCACCACCTTGTTATTGCTGGTTTTCGGTGGGGCGGGCTTGTTGGGCTCGCTGATTTTCAGCCGCCTGAACGACCGTTACCCGCGCGGCTTGATGATCGCGGCGATTGCCACCTTGGGCCTGTGCCTGGCCTTGTTGCTGCCGTTTGCCGCCCATGCCTGGGCGTTGGGCACGTTATGCGTGTTCTGGGGCATCTCGATCATGGTCTTCAGCCTGGTGATGCAGGCGCGGGTGCTGGCGCTGGCCGCTGATGCCACGGATGTGGCCATGTCGCTGCACTCGGGTATCTACAACATAGGTATTGGTGGGGGCGCCTTGTTGGGCAGTGTGGTTATCAGCCAATTGAGCGTGTCCGGGATCGGTGTGGTCGGTGCGTTGCTGGCATTCGCCGCATTAGGTTTGTGCGTGGGGGTGACCTTGCGCTTTGGCCATGGGGTGTACCTGCCGGCGAAGTAATCCCATAGGCGCGAGGCTTTACGCGCCATGGCTTAACGCCCTGGCGCCGTTTAGCGCCGGGTTTCCTTCGACGGCGGATGGCCGAAATAGGCGGTATAGCGTTTACTGAAATGGCTTGCCGAGACAAACCCGCAAGCGATGGCCACGTCCAGAATCGACAGGTCCGAGTGCTGCAACAGGCGGCGCCCTTCGGTGATGCGTAGCTCCAGGTAGTGGCGCTGTGGGGTGGTGCCCAGTTGTTCCTTGAACAGCCGCTCGATCTGCCGGCGTGAGCGGCCCACGTACTGCGCCAGTTGGTCCAGGTCCAGGGGTTCTTCGAGGTTGGCGTCCATCAAGTTGACGACCTCGCGCAACGGCGCGGTCATTTTTACGTTCAAGGTGGGGTTTACCCGCCGGTAGCGTGACTCTTCGAAGGCGAGGATGTCTTCTATGCCTTCGACCAAGGCCCTGCCATGCAGCTTGCCGATCCACTCCAAGGCCAGGTAGAAAGCCCCGCTGGGGCTGGCGGCGGTGAGGCGGTCACGGTCGATCATGTAGCTTTCGCTAGTTACCTGGCTGGCTTTGGCGGTTTCGGCCAATGCGGCGCGATGCTCGGGGTGGATCGCGCAGCGGTAGCCGGCCAGTAGCCCGGCCTGGCCGAGAAACCATGCGCCGTTCCACAAGCCGGCGAGGTCCAGGCCATGGCGCGCGGCGTCTTGCAGCAGGCGGGTGAGTTCGCTGTTCGGTCGCAGCGGCGTGCGTAGGCCGCCGCATACCACCAGCAAGTCGAAAGAGGCCAGCGAGAGCGTAGCGAGGTCGGCATCGGGGCGGATCACCAAGCCCAAATCGCTGGTGACCTCCTCACCGTCGAGGCTGAAGGTGCATGTGCTGAACGCCTGGGGCTCCAGCAGGTTGGCGGTGACCAGGGTATCGAGCGCTTGGGTGAAGGCCGGCAATGAAAAATGCGTGAGCAGAATGAAGCCGGCCCGGGCCCCCGGCGGGTGTGGGGTGTGCTGTTCGCCCAGGTAGCGCAGGTTCTTGCCTTTCATGCCGCTACTGAATTGCCTGCGTTCGATCAATCTGCGCCTCGCTTGGGTGCTTTCTTATTCGGCGCATTCTAGGGGGCGGGTGCAAGGCCGGCCAGTAGGGCGGCGGCGGATGGCGCAAACGGCAATGGCGATGCCGTTTGCGCCTTGGTTACGTCACGCGGGCTGGTCGAGCAGGTGCAGGTCGTCGGTGGTCAACGCCAGTTGGGCCGCGCGAGCAAAGTGCTCCACTTGCTCAACGCCGGTAGCGCTGGCAATGGGCGCGGTTATGCCTTCTCGGGCCATCAGCCAGGCCAGTGCGACTTCTGCCGGGGTGGCGCCATGGCCTTCGGCAACCTGGTCGAGCGCGTCGAGTAACTGCAGCCCGCGTGGGTTGAGGTAGCCGGCGACTTTTTCGCCACGGGCGCTTTGCCCAAGGTCGGCTTGGCTGCGGTATTTGCCGGTCAAAAAACCTGACGCCAGGCTGTAGTAGGTGACCACACCCACCTGTTCACGCAGGCAGAGCTCGCGCAAAGGGCCTTCGAAGCTTTCGCGGTCGTACAGGTTGTATTCCGGTTGCAGCACCTGGTAGGCCGGCAGGTGTTCGTGGGCAGCGACCTTCAGTGCTTCGCCCAGTTGCGCTGCGTCGAGGTTCGAGGCGCCCACTGCGCGGACCTTGCCGGCCTCGAGCAATTGCCCGAAGGCGCCGAGGGTTTCGCTGTAGGGGGTTTGCGGGTCTGGCCAATGGGAGAAATACAGGTCGATGTGATCGGTTTGCAGGCGCTGCAGCGAGGCCTCCACCGCTTGGGTGATCCAGCGCTTTGACAGGCCCTTGTGCCCGGGTTGGCCCATGTCGGCGCCCACTTTGGTGAACAGCTTGACCCTATCGCGTACACCTGGGCGCGCCTTGAACCAGCGGCCGAGGATGGTTTCCGACTCACCGCCGCGGTTACCCGGTGCCCAGGCCGAATACACGTCGGCAGTGTCGATGGCGTCGAAACCATGGTCAATGAAAGCGTCGAGCACGGCGAAGCTTTGTTTCTCGTCGAGGGTCCAGCCAAACACATTGCCGCCGAACACCAGCGGGGCGATGGACTGGCCGGTACGGCCAAGGGCGCGTTTTTCCATGGTAGTGCTCCTTCAAACCAAGCAAAAGGGGGTGCACGGCAGACCACCCCGGGGCAGGGCGGTTCGATGAAACCTGCCCGGCAGCATTAAAATAGCCGCCCGGCGGCACGAATGTAAAAGTACTGGTCAAGCATACAGTTGTTCGGTAAGAATCCGCCCATGAACCTTTACACCTTAACCTTATTTGTCCACTTGGCGGGTGCCCTGGCATGAGCCTGGCCCTGGTCAGCCTCGATGGCCTGCTCGACCAGCGCCGGGTGTGGCGTGGGCGTGCCAGCGAGCCGGCAGGCCCAGCCGCGGCCCAGCCCACCGGCCATGAAGCGCTCGACGCCTGCCTACCCGCTGGCGGTTGGCCGCCGGCGGCGTTGTCCGAGATCTTGTTGGCGGCGCCCGGCAGCGGTGAATTGCAACTGCTGTGGCCGAGCCTGGCGCGGCTTACCCGTGCAGGTGAGCGGGTGGTGCTGGTGGCACCGCCGTGGGTGCCGTACCCGCAGGCCTGGGAAGCCGCGGGGGTGATGCTCGAGCACCTGAGTTGGGTGCGCGCCAACCCTGCCGAGGCGTTGTGGGCCACCGAGCAATGCCTGCGTTCCGGCAGTTGCGGGGCGGTGCTGTGCTGGCCGGGCCAGGTGGCCGACCGTGCCCTTCGGCGGTTGCAGGTGGCCGCTGAAACCGGGCAAACCCTGGCCTTCGCCCTGCGTGGCCAGCAGGCCGCGCTCAACCCCTCGCCCGCGGCATTGCGCCTGGCCGTAGACCCTGCGCAGTGGCGGGTACTGAAGTGCCGTGGTGGGCTTGCGCCGGCGCACCCCATCGCCCGGCCGGCCGCCTGAAGCATCATGCTCTGGGCCTGCATTCTGTTACCTCAATTGGCGCTCGACGGTGTGCTGCGTGGGCGCGCCGACCCTGCACGGCCGCTGGTGCTGCTCGGCGGGCCCACGCAGCGGCGCGTGCTCAAGGCTGCCAATGCCTCGGCAAGGGCCTTGGGCCTACGCCCCGGGCTGCCCCTGAGCACCGCCCAAGCCTTGGCCCTGGGCTTCGACAGCGCCGAGTACGACCTGGCGCAGGTCGCCCAGGCAGAGCGTTTGCTGGCGGCCTGGGCCTATGGCTTCAGTGCCCAAGTCAGCCTGCACTACCCACGGGCTTTGTTGCTGGAGGTGGGGTCAAGCTTGGGCCTGTTTGGGCCCTGGCCGCACTTCCAAGCCACCTTGCACCAGGGGCTTGCGGCCATGGGCTTCAGTCGGCGCATCACCCTGGCGCCTAACCCGGTGGCGGCGCGTGTGCTGGCTAACCTGCACGATGGCTTGGCGGTCACCGACCCTGCGGCGTTGGAAGCGGTGCTGTGCGAACTGCCCATCGCCTGTGCGGGCTTGGCCCGCGAGCACGCGGCCAGTTGCCAGCGCATGGGCCTGCGCCGGTTGGGCCAGTTGCTCGGCTTGCCGCGCCAAGCGGTTGCCAGGCGCTTCCCAGCCGAGCTGCTGCAGCACCTTGACCGCTTGCGCGGGTTGGCCCCTATGGCGTTGGAGTTCTACCAGCCACCGGACCGCTTCGAGGCGCGCATCGAACTGAACTACGACGTTGAAAGCACTCAGGCGCTGTTGTTTCCATTGCGCCGGCTAGTAGCAGACCTGGCCGCCTACGTGTTGGCCCGCGACGGGGGCGTGCAGCGCTTCGTGGTGCAGCTCGAACACGCCCTGGGGCCACCCACCGAAGTGCCCGTGGGCCTGCTGGGCGCCGAGCGAGACCCTGGGCGCTTGTTCGAGTTGGCGCGCGGCCGCCTGGAACCTGTGCAGGTAGCGCGCCCGGTGCGCAGCCTAAGGTTGCTCGCCGAACAGTTGCCCGCATTCGTGCCTGGGCGCCGCGAGCTGTTCGATGCCCGGCCGCAACAATTGCAACCCTGGGAGCAATTGCGTGAGCGGCTGCGGGCACGGCTGGGCGACGACGCGGTGTTGGGCTTGGGCTACGCCGCCGACCACCGCCCCGAACAGGCTTGGCGGGCCGCGCCGGGGCCACCGGCGCAGGCGGGTGGTACGCGCCCCGGTTGGCTGTTGCCCCAGGTGCAGCCCTTTGCCGTTGATGCGGGGGCCCTGCAGGCTGGGCCCGAGCGGGTAGAAAGCGGTTGGTGGGACGGTGGCGATGTGCGCCGTGATTATTACCGTGTGCAATTGCCCGATGGCCGCCTGGCTTGGGTCTATCGGGCCCTGGGCGAGCCCGAGGGGTTGTGGCTGCAGGGGTGGTTCGGGTGAGCCCTGAGTATGCCGAGTTGCATTGCCTGTCGGCGTTCAGCTTCCAACGCGGTGCCTCCACGGCGCGCGAGCTGTTCGCCCGCGCCGCGCAATTGGGTTACCGGGCCCTGGCAATCACCGACGAATGCACCCTGGCGGGTATTGTGCGGGCCTGGGAGGCGGCCCAGGCCGAGGCAGTGGCCTTGATCGTGGGCAGCGAAATGGCGGTGGAGCAGGGCCCGCGCTGTGTGTTGCTGGCCGAGAATCTGGCCGGCTACCAGGCCTTGTGCGGGCTGATCACTGCTGCCCGCCGCCGCGCGCCGAAGGGCGAATACCGCCTGTTGCGCGAGGATTTCTCAGGCGTAGAGGGCTTACTCGCCTTATGGCTGCCCGGCCCTGATATCGACCTGGCCCACGGCCATTGGCTCAAGGGCGTGTTCGGCGAGCGCCTGTGGCTGGCCGTGGAGCTGCACCGAGGGCCAGACGACGCCCACTGCCTGGCACGCTGGGAATGGGCCGCGCAGGCGCTGGGCGTGCGTTGCGTGGCCAGCGCCGATGCCCACATGCATGCCCGCGGCCGCCGTGCCCTGCAAGACACCCTCACCGCCATCCGCCACCACACCACCGTGGCCGAGGCCGGCCAGCGTTTGTTTGCCAATGGTGAACGGCATTTGCGCCCGCGCGAGCAACTGGCGCAGCTTTACCCACCCGCGCTGTTGGCCGAAACCCTGGCCATCGCCGCGCGTTGCCAGTTCGACCTCTCTCAGTTGCAGTATCACTACCCCCGCGAACTGGTGCCCGAAGGCCATACCCCGGCCAGTTGGTTGCGCACCCTTACCGACGAAGGCGCCGAACGCCGCTGGCGCAAGGGCAGGGGCAAGCCCTGCGAGCAACTCGACAAGGAGCTGGCGATCATCACCGACAAGGGCTATGAGGCGTACTTTCTCACGGTGCACGACATCGTGCGTTTTGCCCGTGAACGCAACATCCTTTGCCAAGGTCGCGGCTCGGCGGCCAACTCGGCGGTGTGCTTTGCCCTGGGTATCACTGCCATCGACCCCAGCAACAGCGGGCTGCTGTTCGAGCGGTTCATCAGCCGCGAGCGCAACGAGCCACCGGATATCGACGTCGATTTCGAGCACGAGCGCCGCGAAGAAGTCATCCAGTATGTGTTCCAGCGCTACGGCCGCCAGCGTGCCGCATTGACCGCGGTGGCCAGCAGTTACCGCAGCGCCGGCGCGGTGCGCGATGTGGCCAAGGCGTTGGGCATGGGGCCGGATGCCGTCAACGCCCTGGCCGGTTGCGTGAGCCGCCACGGTGACGAACTGCCCACTCCCGAGCGCCTGCGCGAAGCCGGTTTCGACCCCGCCAACCCCGCCTTGCGCCGGGTGCTGGTACTGGCCGGCGAATTACAGGGCTTTCCCCGTCACTTGTCGCAGCACCCCGGTGGCTTCGTGATCAGCGAACACCCCTTGCACACCCTGGTGCCGGTGGAAAACGCCGCCATGGCTGAGCGCACGGTGATCCAGTGGGACAAAGACGACCTCGACAAAGTGGGTTTGCTCAAGGTCGATGTGCTCGCCTTGGGCATGCTCAGTTGCCTGCGCCGCTGCTTCGACCTGCTGCGCCAGTGGCGTGGCCGCGCGTGGGGGTTGGTGAATATCCCCTCCGATTGCCCGGCCACCTATGCCATGCTCGGGCGGGCCGACACGGTGGGGGTGTTCCAGATCGAATCGCGGGCACAGATGGCCATGCTGCCACGGCTCAAACCCAAGGAGTTCTACGACCTGGTGATCCAAGTGGCGATCGTGCGCCCCGGGCCGATCCAGGGCGACATGGTCCACCCGTACCTGCGAAGGCGTAACGGCGATGAGGAACCGGATTATCCCAGTGATGAACTCAAGGCCGTGCTCAAACGAACCCTCGGCGTGCCGCTGTTCCAGGAGCAAGTGATGCAACTGGCGATTGTGGCCGCCGGTTACACCCCTGGTGAGGCTGACCAACTGCGCCGCTCCATGGCCGCATGGAAGCGCCACGGCGGCCTGGAGCCGCACCAAGCCAAGTTGCGCGAAGGCATGCTGCGCAACCACTACAGCGAGGCATTTGCCGCGCGCATCTTCGAGCAGATCAAAGGCTTTGGTAGCTATGGCTTTCCTGAATCCCACGCGGCCAGCTTCGCCTTGCTCTGTTATGCCAGCGCCTGGCTTAAATGCCATGAGCCAGCGATTTTCGCCACTGCCCTGATCAACAGTTGGCCGATGGGCTTCTACAGCCCCGACCAAATCCTCCAGGATGCCCGCCGCCACGGCATCCAAACCCACCCGGTGGACGTGCGCTACAGCACCTGGGACTGCTCACTGGAGGCCACGGATGCCGAGCAGCCGGCCATTCGCATGGGGTTGCGGTTGATTCGCGGTTTTAGCCAGGGGGCGGCCGAAGCCATCGAACAGGCGCGCCGCGCCGGCCCTTTCACGGATGTGGCCGACCTGGCACAGCGCGCCCACCTCGATGCCCGTGCCCGTGAGCAGTTGGCCGATGCCGGCGCCCTCAAGGGTTTGGCCGGGCACCGCTTTCGCGCCCGCTGGGAAGTGGCTAGCGTGCAACCGCAGTTGCCCTTGTTCGCCGGCGTGCAGGCGCCGGCAGAAGCCCCCGTGGCGCTGCCGCGGCCCAGCGTGGGCGAAGACTTGCACGCGGACTACGCGACCCTGGGCACCACCCTGGGCCCGCACCCGCTCAGCTTACTGCGCCGCCGTTTAAGTAAATGGCGCTGTCGCAGCTCGCGGGAATTGCCCTTGATCGAGCACGGGCGGCCGGTGAACGTGTGCGGGCTGGTCACCGGCCGGCAACGCCCCGGCACCGCCAGCGGGGTCACCTTCGTGACCCTCGAAGACGAATTCGGCATGGTCAATGTGGTGGTATGGCTCGACTTGGCCGAACGCCAGCGCCAGGCCCTGGTGGGCTCGCGCCTGATGCAGGTACAGGGCCGCCTGGAGCGCAACGGCGAGGTGATCCACGTGGTCGCCCGCAACCTGCTGGACATGAGCGGGCTGCTCGATGGGCTGGCTGTGCGCAGCCGGGATTTTCGTTGATGGCTCTACTGATCTCACGAGAATTCACGCGTGCAGTTTTTTGCCGGGCGAGGCCGGCCCCGCCGCAAAAGGCGCTGCCAAAATGGCACAGCCAATAACAACTAAAACACTACACTGTGGCGTTATCAAAATGGCTGCGCTGGGGCAGTGCCGGACAACGTCCGGCCACAACGTATTACCCCCCCTTTTTTACAGGGTGCTGAACTTGAACACCGTGTCCTGCGTATACGTTTGCCCGGGGTTCAGCCGGGTGCTCGGGAAGTTGGGCTGGTTGGGCGAGTCCGGGTAGTGCTGGGTTTCCAGGGTGAACCCGCCCCAGTGCGGGTACGCTTGGCCCCCCTTGCCGGTGATCGAGCCGGTGAGGAAGTTGCCGGTGTACAGTTGCACCCCCGGTTCGCTGGTGAACAGTTGCAGGCGCCGGCCAGAGCCGGGGTCGGTCACCTCGGCGGCGAGCTTATGTACGTCGCCGGCGGTGTCGAGCACCCAATTGAAGTCAAAGCCGCCTTGTTTGGGCTCGGCGAACTTAAGCTGGGGGTGGTCATCGCGAATGTGCTTGCCGAAGGCCGTGGGTTTGAGGAAGTCCAGGGGCGTGCCGGCCACCGGCGCGAGCTCCCCGGTGGGGATCAGCGTGCCGTCGATGGGGGTGTAGCGCGAGGCGTGCACCACTGCCACCTGGTTGAGGATATCGCCGGTGCCGGCACCGGCCAGGTTGAAGTAGCTATGGTTGGTAAGGTTCACCACCGTGGGTTTGTCCGTGTGGGCTTTGTATTGGATACGCAGTTCGTTCTGCTCGTTGAGGCTGTAGGTGACTTCAACGTTCAAGTTACCGGGAAAGCCCATTTCGCCATCTTTGGCCCGGTAACTCAACGTTACCCCGACCCACCCTGGGCCCTGGGCCGGCTTTGCTTGCCACACCTGGTGGTCGAAGCCCAGGGGGCCGCCATGCAGGGCGTTGGGCCCATCGTTGAGGGGTACTTGGTAGGCCTTGCCGTCGAGGCTGAACTTGCCACCGGCCAGGCGGTTGCCGAAGCGGCCAATGGTGGCGCCGAAGTGCACGTCGCCATGGTCCTGGTAGCCCTGCGGGTCATCGAAGCCCAGCACCACATCGGCCGCCTCGCCATTACGACCGGGCACTTTTAGCGCTTGCAGCACCGCCCCGTAGGTGATGACCGTGGCTTGCATGCCATGGCTGTTGGCAAGCACGTAGCGTTCGATGGCGGTGCCATCCTTGAGCGTGCCGAAGCTTGAGTGTTCGCGGGTCACGGCGGCATGGGCGGATGCGGCAAAGCCGCTCAGCGCAGTGGCCATGATCAGCCCGCCGAGGCGTGAGGTTTTAGGCATTGGGGTATCTCCTTAGCTGTTTTTATTGTGTGGAAGGGCCGTGCAGCGGCACCTTCCTGTACCAATATAGTCATACCAATACGAACGGTTTAACGTTTTTACACCCTTTTAAATTCAGGTTGCGCTGCAAAAGGTAATACTTTTTAATCGAAGCACGCGATTCATAACAACAACGGAGGCGCCATGCACTGGCAGCCCATTTCGCCGCAGCGCTATACCCTGGCCGAGGGCCCCTTATGGGACACCCCCAGCCAAACGCTGTATTGGGTCGACATCGCTGGCCGCCTGGCTTGCCGGCTGGGCCCGAAAGGCCTTGAGCAATGGCCGATGCCGGAACCTGTGTCGGCGTTCATCCCTACCACCGCCGGCGATGCGCTGGTCACACTGGCCAGCGGTGTTTATCGGCTGCGCCTTGACCAGCCCGAGCCACAACACGTCTTGTTCGCCCAGCCCGACCCTACCCCTGGCAACCGCGCCAACGAAGCCCGCTGCGACCAGCAGGGGCGGCTGTGGCTGGGTACTATGCAGAACAACCTGGCGGCCGATGGCAGCGATATCCCCGTCACCCGGCGCAGCGGCGGTTTGTTTCGTATTCACTCCAGCGGCGAAGCCACGCGCCTGCTTGAGGGCCAGGGCATCGTCAACACCCTGTTGTGGAGCCCAGATGGCCAGTGGCTGTACAGCGCCGATAGCCACGATGGCGAGCTGCGGCGCTACCGCCTGTTGGCCGGCGGCGGGCTCGGTGCCGCCGAGCCTTGGGCTGAAGCCGGCCCCGGCAGCCCAGATGGTTCGGCCATGGACGAACAAGGCTATGTATGGAACGCCCGCTGGGGGGGCGGTTGTTTGCTGCGTTTCGCCCCAGACGGGCGCATCGACCGGCGCATCGAGTTACCGCTGAGCCACCCCACCAGTTGTGTGTTTGGCGGGCCGGCCAGGGAACACTTATACGTAACGACTGCTCGCCCGGCCGGTGCCGTGGGCGAGTGGAGCGGGGCGGTACTGTGCGCCGACGTCGGTATTGCTGGGCTGCCGTGCGAACGCTTCGC
Source organism: Pseudomonas typographi (assembly GCF_014694385.1). Lineage (GTDB taxonomy): Bacteria > Pseudomonadota > Gammaproteobacteria > Pseudomonadales > Pseudomonadaceae > Aquipseudomonas > Aquipseudomonas typographi. The sequence continues at coordinate 161,092 of NZ_JAAOCA010000009.1, forward strand.
AGGCTAACGATCGGTGACAATTCGTTACCTTGGTCGGCAGAGCACTCTGCTATCAATCCACCTGCGACAACAGGCTTCGAACAAAAACAAGGAGTGAGCCATGTTTTCAACCCAAGGGATCCGCACCTTCTGTGCGGCCGCCGCAACTGCTGTGATGCTGTCTGCTTCCCATCTGGCCCTGGCCGCCGAGCCGGTAAAAATCGGTTTTTTGGTCAAACAACCCGAAGAACCGTGGTTCCAGACTGAATGGGCATTCGCCGAAAAAGCCGCCAAAGACAAGGGCTTCACCCTGCTGAAGATTGCCGTACCCGATGGCGAAAAAACCCTGTCGGCCATCGATAGCTTGGCCGCCAATGGTGCCAAAGGCTTCGTTATCTGCCCGCCAGACGTGTCGTTGGGCCCGAGCATCGTCGCCAAGGCCAAGGCTGCCGACATGAAGGTCATGGCCGTGGATGATCGTTTCGTCGACGCCAACGGCAAATTCATGGAAGACGTACCCTACCTGGGGATGGCCGCCTTCGAGGTGGGCCAGAAACAGGGCAGTGCCATGGCTACCGAAGCGCAGAAGCGCGGTTGGACGTGGGACGAAACTTTTGCCGTGATCAACACCTACGATGAACTCGACACCGGCAAGAAACGCACCGACGGCTCGATCGATGCGCTGAAGAAGGCCGGGCTGCCAGCGGATCACATCATGTTCGCGCCGCAGAAAACCCTCGACGTGCCCGGCGGTATGGACGCAGCCAATGCCGCGCTGGTGAAACTGCCTGGTACGGCCAAGCACTTGATCATCGGCGGCATGAACGACAACACCGTGTTGGGCGGTGTACGCGCCACCGAAACCGCCGGGTTCAAAGCTGCTGACGTGATTGGCATTGGCATCAACGGCACCGATGCCAAAGAAGAGCTGAAAAAGCCAAACAGCGGTTTCTACGGTTCGCTGCTGCCCAGCCCGAACATCGAGGGCTACAAAACCGCCGAGATGGTGTACGACTGGGTGACCACCGGTAAGGAACCGCCCAAATACACCGCGATGGACGAAGTGACGCTGATCACCCGGGATAATTTCCAGCAGGAGCTTGAAAAAATCGGGCTGTGGAAATGACCCCGGGGGGCAATGCCATGAACACGCCGCACGCGACTGCCTCGGCACTGCGCTTTACGGGTATCGGCAAGCAGTTCCCCGGGGTACGGGCGCTGTCGGGCATCACCTTCGAGGTGCGCCCGGGCCAGGTGCATGCCCTGATGGGTGAGAACGGCGCGGGTAAATCGACCCTGCTGAAGATTCTCGGCGGTGCCTACACGCCCAGCGACGGTGAACTGCGCCTGGGCGAGCAGGTGCTCAGCTTCAAAAGCGCGGCCGACAGCATCGCCAGCGGTATTGCGGTCATCCACCAGGAACTGCACCTGGTGCCTGACATGAGCGTGGCGGAGAACCTACTGTTGGGGCATTTGCCCAACCGCTTCGGCATCGTCGACCGGCGAGCCTTGCACCGCCGCGCCCGCGCGCTGCTCAAGGGGTTGGCCGAAGAAATCGACCCCAGCATGCGCTTGGGCGAACTGTCGCTGGGGCAGCGCCAATTGGTGGAGATCGCCAAGGCGTTGTCGCGAGACGCCCGGGTGATTGCCTTCGACGAGCCCACCAGCAGTTTGTCGACCCGGGAAATCGACCGCTTGATGGGCATCATCGGGCGCCTGCGCGATGAGGGCCGGGTGGTGCTGTACGTGTCCCATCGCATGGAAGAGATCTTTCGTATCTGCGACGCGGTCACCGTCTTCAAGGACGGCCGGTTCGTGTGCACCTTCGACGACATGAGCCAGCTCAGCCACGACCAGTTGGTGACCAGCATGGTTGGGCGCGACATCGAAGACATCTACGATTACCGGGAACGGCCCCAAGGCGAGGTGGCGCTAAACGTGCAGGGCCTACTGGGGCCCGGCCTGGCCAAACCTGCCAGCTTCAATGTACGCCATGGCGAGGTACTGGGCTTTTTCGGACTGGTCGGGGCCGGGCGCACCGAATTGCTGCGCCTGCTCAGCGGTTTGGCCAATCACCAGGCCGGGCAGGTCAGCCTCGACGGCCAGCCGTTGAAGCTGCACAGCCCGCGCGATGCCATCGACGCTGGGATCCTGCTGTGCCCGGAAGATCGCAAGAAAGAAGGCATCGTGCCGCAGGCCAGTGTTGCGGAGAACATCAATATCGGCGCGCGCCCGGCCCACGCGCGTTTCGGCTGCCTGCTGCGGCGGTTGTGGGAGCGTAACAATGCCGAAAAGCAGATCCGCGCACTGAACGTGAAAACCCCCTCGGCCGACCAGGCGATCCTGTATTTATCCGGTGGTAACCAGCAAAAGGCCATCCTGGGTCGCTGGTTGTCGCTGCCCATGAAAGTGTTGTTGCTCGACGAACCGACCCGGGGCATCGATATCGGCGCCAAATCGGAGATCTACCAGATCATCCACCGCCTGGCCGCCGACGGTGTGGCGGTGATCGTGGTGTCTAGCGACTTGATGGAAGTGATCGGCATCAGCGACCGTATCGTGGTGATGTGCGAGGGCGCGATCACCGGCGAAGTCCCCCGTGCCCACGCAGAAGAATCGCGCCTGCTGCAATTGGCGCTGCCCTAACATGCCGAACAAAAACAAGAGGTGAACATGGCTACCCTTCCACACAACAAGCGCCTCGCCATCGGCGGCCATTCGCTGAACCTGCGCCGCTTTCTCGACGACTGGGCCATGCTACTGGTGGCGGTCTTGGTGTTCGCAGGTTCCGCGCTGCTGATCGACAATTTTCTTTCGCCGCTGAACATGCGCGGGCTGGGCCTGGCGATTTCCACCGTGGGCATCGCCGCCTGCACCATGCTGTTCTGCTTGGCCTCGGGGCACTTCGACCTTTCGGTGGGCTCGGTGATTGCCTGTGCCGGGGTGATCGCCGCCGTGGTGATGCGCGATACCAGCAGTGTAGCGCTGGGGGTGGCGGCGGCATTGGCCATGGGCCTGCTGGTGGGGCTGATCAACGGCATTGTGATCGCCAAGCTACGCATCAACGCGTTGATCACCACCCTGGCGACCATGCAGATCGTCCGCGGGCTGGCCTATATCTTTTCCAACGGTAAAGCGGTAGGTGTGGCTCAAGAAGGCTTTTTCGTATTCGGCAACGGCCAGTTGTGGGGTGTGCCCGTGCCGATTGTGATCACCGTGTTGTGCTTCGCGTTCTTTGGTTGGCTGCTTAATTACACCACCTATGGGCGCAATACCATGGCCATCGGTGGTAACCAGGAAGCGGCACGCCTGGCCGGGGTACGGGTAGACCGCACCAAGATCGTGATCTTCGCCGTGCACGGCGTGGTCGGCGCCCTGGCCGGCGTGGTGTTGGCCTCGCGCATGACCAGCGGCCAGCCGATGGTGGGGCAGGGCTTCGAACTGACGGTGATCAGTGCCTGCGTGCTGGGTGGCGTATCGCTGGCGGGCGGCATCGGCATGATGCGCCATGTAATCGCCGGTGTACTGATTTTGGCGATCATCGAGAACGCCATGAACCTGAAGAACATCGACACGTTTTACCAATATGTGATCCGGGGCACTATTTTGCTGTTGGCGGTGATCATCGACCGGCTGAAGCAGCGCTAGGCGCTCGCCCGCCGTGGCCAAGACCTCTTCAACCGTTGCACCCGAGGGCTCGAAGCCTGAAGCTAGGCATTCTGCCGCTTTGGAGTACGCCTGGTGAAGGATCAAAACGCCTCCGGTTTCGTCCGCGTACGGGGTGCCCGTGAGCACAACTTGAAAAACGTTGACGTGGACATCCCCCGTGACGCCCTGGTGGCGTTCAGCGGGGTGTCTGGTTCGGGTAAGTCGTCGCTGGCTTTTGGTACCGTGTATGCCGAGGCGCAGCGGCGCTATTTCGAATCGGTGGCGCCCTACGCGCGGCGGCTGATCGACCAGGTAGGGGTGCCGGATGTCGACGCCATCGACGGCCTGCCGCCGGCGGTGGCATTGCAGCAACAGCGCGGCACGCCCAGCACCCGTTCCAGCTTGGCCAGCGTCACCGGCCTGGGCAGCCTGGTGCGCATGCTCTATTCCCGCGCCGGGCATTTTCCCGACGGCGCCGCCATGCTCTACGCCGAGGACTTTTCCGCCAATACCCCCCAGGGCGCTTGCCCCCACTGCCATGGGCTGGGCCGGGTATACGAAGTCACTGAAGATTCGATGGTTCCCGACCCGAGCCTGAGCATTCGCCAACGTGCTGTGGCGGCGTGGCCCACGGCCTGGCAAGGCCAGAACTACCGCGACATCCTGGTGACGCTGGGCTATGACGTGGACCAGCCGTGGCGTGAGCTGCCGCAAGCGCAACGTGACTGGATTCTGTTCACCGACGACACCCCGACCGTACCGGTGTACGCGGGGTTGAGCCCGGCGCAAACGCAGCGGGCGCTGAAGGAAAAACGCGAGCCCAGCTACATGGGCACCTTCAGTGGCGCGCGGCGCTACGTGCTGCACACCTTCAGCCATTCGCAAAGCGCCCTGATGAAAAAACGCGTGGCGCAGTTCATGGTGGGCAGCCTATGCCCGGCTTGCCAAGGTAAGCGGCTCAAGCCCGAGGCGCTGGCGGTCACCTTCGCGGGCCTGGACATCGGCGAGTTCCAGCGCCTACCGCTCACGCGTTTGGCTGAGTTGCTCGCCGACGTGGCCGAAGGGCATCCCGCCGAACCGCTGAGCGTTGAAAAAGCCTTGGCCGCGCGGCACATGGCGGCCAACCTGTGCGAGCGAATTCGCACCTTGACCGGCCTGGGCTTGGGCTACCTGACCCTCGAACGTGGCACGACCACATTGTCGGCCGGTGAGCTGCAGCGGTTGCGCCTGGCCACGCAATTGGCCTCGCAGTTATTCGGTGTGGTGTATGTACTCGACGAACCTTCCGCCGGGCTGCACCCGGCCGACAGCGAGGCGCTGTTCGCCGCGCTGGATGAACTCAAGCGCGCCGGCAACTCGCTGTTCGTGGTCGAGCACGACCTGCGCACCCTGCGCCGGGCCGATTGGATCGTCGACGTAGGCCCGGCGGCGGGCGAGCAAGGCGGCCAGGTGCTGTACAGCGGCCCCTTGGCCGGGCTGGCGCAGGTGAAGGCCTCGATCACGGCGCGTTATTTGTTCGGCCAGGCACAGCCTGTGGCGCGCCTGCCACGGCCAGCGCGGGGCTGGTTGCGCTTGGCCGGGGTCACGCGCAATAACCTGCATGAACTCACGGTGGCCTTCCCGCTCGGCTGCCTGACCGCGGTGACCGGCGTCTCTGGCTCGGGCAAGTCGAGCCTGGTCAGCCAGGCGCTGTTGGAGCTGGTCGGCGAAGCCCTGGGGCGTGCGCCACGTAGCGATGAAGACAGCCCCACGCTTGAAGACTTACGCTTCGACACCACTGGTGGGCGTATCGTCGAGGGCCTGGAGTCCATCCAGCGCTTGGTTCAGGTCGACCAAAAGCCCATCGGCCGTACCCCTCGCTCGAACTTGGCAACCTACACCGGGTTGTTCGATCAGGTGCGCAAGTTGTTTGCCGCAACGCCACAAGCACGCGCGTTAGGCTTCGATGCTGGGCAGTTCTCGTTCAATGTGGCCAAGGGGCGTTGCCCGCAGTGCGAGGGCGAGGGGTTCGTCAGCGTCGAGCTGCTATTCATGCCCAGCGTGTACGCGCCATGCCCAGCCTGCCAAGGCGCACGTTATGCCCCCGCGACCTTGCAAGTGCAATGGCAGGGCCACAGCATCGCCGACGTGCTGGCACTCACCGTAGAGCAAGCGTGCGAGCTGTTCTCGGAGCAAGCGGCGGTGCAACGGCCGCTGGCGGTGCTGCGCGAACTCGGCCTGGGCTATTTGCGCCTGGGCCAGCCGGCCACCGAGCTTTCCGGTGGCGAGGCGCAACGCATCAAGCTGGCCACCGAGCTGCAACGCGCGCACCGTGGTGGCACGCTGTATGTGTTAGACGAACCCACCACCGGCCTTCACCCCAGTGATGTCGACCGGCTGCTGGCGCAATTGCATGGGTTGGTCGAGCAAGGCAGCACCGTGGTGCTGGTGGAACACAACATGAGGGTGGTGGCCCAGGCCGACTGGCTGCTGGACATCGGCCCCGGTGCCGGCGATGCCGGGGGGCAGGTGGTCTACGCCGGGGTGCCCGATGGCATTGAAGGCTGTGCGCAAAGCCGCACCGCGCCCTATTTAATGGCCGAGGGCTGATGTGCCCCGCAACTGAATGCAAAACCCTGGTCGCGCAGCTATTAGATCTACTGGTTACCTCGGCCGGAACGTTGGCTTAGGGTGAGGCGGTCAACTCAAATGAGGACCACGTCATGACCCGATTGAACCGTTCAGGCGCGCTCGCCCCAGCGTTTGGCCACAACGGCGAAGTGCCAATCCCGGCAACGCCCCCCTTCGATGACACGGACGTCTACACCCTTCAGGTGTTGCCATCGGCAGCCGACCCCGACGGCGCCGTGGCGTTGTTCGGTATTTCGCTCTCGGAATACGAGTGGGGCGCCTCGGTATTCCTTCGGGTGGCGGCTGATGGTCGATCGTGCTTAGCGCACGTTCCAGTCACTTTGCCGTCCTCCGCGGCATTGGATGTCAGGCCCTTCACCGCCAGGGTGTATGCGGGCTGCGGTTATTTCACCGCTGGCGTGACGTTATGGCTGTTCGAAAACGGCGAGGCGGTTCAACACGTGGCGGTGGGCCGTTATGGAATGGACTTAGAAACTGGTCAAGCTCGTGCCCTAGTGCGGTGGTTTGTAGGTTCGCACAAGCATTGGCGTGTGCGTTTTACTGTCAGGCAAGGCGCTGTGACGAGCCATAGCGGGGCTACGGCAAGGGGGCGCAACGCAGGTCGGCAGTAAAAGGCACCGTCAACATTGTGCAGTCAACTTCTGAAACACCACGCCCGCCAGTACCGAGTAAGCTCATGGCGCCGCCACGGTCTGCCCGGCAGGCGCTTGCTCAAGCGCTGCGCGTAGGCTGGCGGCATCGGCGAATGTGCGCGCCTCGGCTAACCTACCGGCGTCCACACGCAGCCATTGCACAGTGTCGCGGTCGCCCTCATAGCGGCTGGCCACGCGGCCTTGTGGGTCGAGCATGATGCGGTATTTGGCCGAGCGCATGGCGGGGATGGCGAATACCTTGGCCACCATCGCCGGCATGTGTTCGATATCGGCCACGTAGGCGGCATGGCGGGCTTCCAGGTACCCACCGGGCTGGTCTTTAAGGGCAGCGTCTACCAGCCTGGCGGCGGCCATGCTGCGGGCCACCAACAACACGTGGGTATCGGCATTGAACGTATAGGGCTGGTCAAACTGATCGAGCAGCGTCCACGGGGCCATCGGCTGGCCCATGCCTTGTGCGTGGCCGAACAATGGCAAGCACAACAGGCACGTCGTAAGGGCGTGTCGCAGTGTCATCGTGGGAATTCCGGAGCCGGCCGGGGGAAACAAACCTGCGGTCGTTTATTCTGCTTTTTCAGGTGCCGGTGTGCCGGCCTGGATACGTTTGAAAATTTCTTCACGGTGTACTTGCACGTGCTTTGGCGCTTCGATACCAATGCGTACCTGCATGCCCTTCACGCCGAGAATGGTTATCTTGATATCGTCGTTTACGACGATGCTTTCGCCGCATTTGCGGGTGAGAATCAGCATGTAAGGCTCCTTGTTCCTTGCTGGGGGCGGTCTGAGTGACGGCTGGTCATTCCACAACAGACGCGCTTATGCACAATTAATTCCGCCTCTACCTGTTTCCATTTGAGAAATTTCGTACAGGAGTAGGGGAAATGGCTGGCACAAGTATCGCTTGGATCGGCCACTTCCGCCTAGCACCGCATGGATGAAATGTTTCGATGCTGATTATTGCAACGATTTGGCAGCGTCCACGCCCGCGGCGCTGAGCTTGATGGGGTAGTGCAGCGGCGTTTTGCTTGCCTGCACCCAGCCGCGTTGCTGCAGGCTCTCGACACAAGCCGCGACCTGTTCTTCGCCCCGGTAGTTGTCCAGGATTTCCTTGCCTAGCCCGGCCGGGTGGGCGTGCAGCAAGCGGGTCAAGATGGCCTGTTCGAGCGGGTTATCTACAGTAGCCATAGGGTGTACCTCCGTTCAGGGTTGCCAATAGGTACGCTCGCCACCAAGCTTGCGGTCGAGGAAGCTGGCCGCGCTGATCATGGCGAGGTGGCTCAAGGCCTGGGGCGTATTGCCCAGGTGGTGGCCGTTACGATCGAACTCCTCAGCGTAAAGGCCCAAGGGGCTGGCGTAGCGTAACAGCTGTTCGAATTCCAAATGGGCTTGGTCGAGCCGCCCGGCCCGGGCCAGGCACTCGATGTACCAGAACGAGCACGCGGTGAATGCACCTTCGCCCCCGGCCAAGCCGTCGCCGCCGGTCTCGCAGTGATACCGATAGACCATGCCGTCGCGTACCAACGTGCGCTCGATGGCGTCAAGGGTGGCTAGCCACTGCGGGTCGGTCGCACCCACGAAGCGCACCAGGGGCATCAACAGCAGCGCGGCGTCGAGGGTGTCACCGTGGCGGGTTTGCACGAAGTGCCCTTGTTCTTCGTTCCAGAAGTTCTGCCAGATGTCAGCGTGGATGGCCTGGCGGTGCTGGTCCCATGCCGCGAACGGTGCCGGTAACGAACGTTTTTCCGCCAGGCGGATCGCCCGGTCCAGGGCCACCCAGCACATCAGCCGTGAATGCAGAAAGTGCCGGGGTGCGCTACGCATTTCCCAGATGCCTACGTCTGCCTCGTTCCAATGCTCGCACACATAATCGAGCAATTGGCGGCAGTTCTGCCAGCCTTGATGACTGATCGCTTCGCCGTATTTATTAACCAGGTAAACGGCGTCGAGCAACTCGCCATAGATGTCCAATTGCTTTTGCGCGTAGGCCTGGTTGCCCACCCGTACAGGGCGGGAACCGGCATGGCCCGCCAGGTGCTCGAGGCGTTGCTCGGCCACCGCTTGGCTGCCCGCCGCGCTGTACATCACGTGCAGGTGTTGCTCATCGTCGCAGCAGTCGCTCACGCGCGCGCGCACCCAGCGCATGTAGGCGTTGGCTTCTTCGCTAAAGCCCAGGCGCATGAATGCATACACGGTAAACGAGGCGTCGCGTACCCAGGTATAGCGGTAGTCCCAGTTGCGTTCGCCGCCTTTTTGCTCGGGTAAGCCGAACGTTGCGGCGGCAAGGATGCCGCCATGCTTGCGCGAGGTCAGTAGCTTGAGCGCCAGTGCCGAGCGCTCGACCTGTTCGCGCCAGCGCCCGCGATAACGGGAGTGGCCAATCCAGGTTTGCCAGTACGCCAGGGTGTCTTGCAGGCATTGGTCGCCTTGCCCGGCCACCACCAGCGGGTCGTCATGCGCGCCAAGAACGAACTCCACGCTTTGCCCTGCCTTGAGGGCGAAGCGGGCCACGGCACTGTGGCCTTCGACGTTCAGCGACGCGTTGGCGGCCAAGCGCAGGGAAGGCTGGCCGGCGGCGTGAAACGCCACGTCGCGTCCATCGGCCACGGCCTGCGTGCTGGCGCGGTTATAGTCATGGCGTACGCGGCAGCACACCTCGATGTTGGCGCTGCCGTTGACGACCTTTACTTGGCGCACCAGGCGGGGCGGCTCATCTTCATGCACGCTGACGGGCATCAGGTCGGTGAGTTCCACCACTGCTTGGTCGCTGATCCAGCGGGTGCGTAGCACATTGCTCCCGGGCAGGTAGATCTGCAGGCGGCGTGCTTCGGGCAGGTCTGGGGCCACGTGGAAGCAGCCGGCCTGCGGGGTATCGAGCAGCGAGCAGAACACGCTGGGGCTATCGAAGTCAGGCCAGCACATGAAGTCTACGTTACCGTCTTCAGCCACCAGCGCGGCGCTGCGCATGTTGCCGATCACGCCGTGCCGCTCAATTGGGTATTGCTCAGCGTTTTCAGCCATTGTCGCGAAACCCTGGGTACAGGCTCATGCCGCCGTCGATGAACAAGGTGGTGCCGTGCACGTAATCCGACAAATCACTGGCCAACCACACCACAGCGTTGGCCACATCCTGCGGCTCGCCGATCCGCCCATAGGGCACCAGCCCGAGTAAGCGCTTGCCGGCTTCGCCCTGGGTGGTCTCGGCATTGATGGCGGTGGCGATGGCCCCAGGTGCCACGGCGTTGACGCGAATGTGCTGCTCACCCACTTCTTGGGCGATGCTGCGCATCAACAGGTCGATGCCCCCCTTGGAGGCGGCATAGTTGGCGTGGCCAGCCCAGGGAATCAACTGGTGCACCGAACTCATGTGGATGATCTTGCCGTGAGCGCGGCTCAGCCATGGCCGCGGGCCCTGGCGCTTGAACTGGCGCAGCGCGGCCCGCGCGCACAGAAACTGGCCGGTGAGGTTAACCTGCAACACCGTGTTCCATTGCTCAAGGGTCATCTCGGTAATCGGCGCATCTTGCTGCAGGCCGGAATTGGCCACCAAGATGTCCAGCGCGCCGAAGGCATCGACCGTAGCGCCCAGCAGCGCTTCGACATCCTGCTCCTGGGACACATCGGCGCCCACGGCGATGGCTTGGCCACCTTGCTCGCGGATGCCCGCCGCCAGCGCTTCGGCAGGCTCGGCATGGCTGTGGTAGTTGATCACCACTTGCGCGCCGGCCGCCGCCAGGGCTTGGGCGCAGGCATAGCCCAAGCCCGAGCTGGCGCCGGTAACCAATGCCACTTGCTTGTCCACTGAAATCTGCATCCGCAATTGCCCTTGCCATGGGTGATGTGCTGGTGACCGGTGGGCGCCGCACAGAGTTCAGCGCAAACCAATGGGCCCCGACCGGTGTCTTACCCTGACAACCCCAGGAGAACACTCATGAGCGAACCCTCTAAACGCGAAGACCTCGACCATAAGCCCGAAAACGCAGGCAAAGTGGGCAGTGAACATAAGCGCCTGAACCGTCAAGGGGAAACCCAGCGCGAGCGCGAACCCAAGCAACCCGAGTAAGCGGTGCCAGGCCCACGCAGTGCAGCGCCATCAAGGTAGCGGCTCGCCGGCGTGGGCCAGGTTTTCCAGGAACGTCGCCAGTGCCACTTCCTCGGGCCTCAAGCCCTGGCGCTTGCGCGGCTTTGGCAGCTTGGCCAACTCGCCCAGGGCGAAGTTCTCCAACACCGCCGGATGGATATAGCAGCGCCGGCACACGGCCGGCGTGTTGCCCAGTGCCCGCGCCACGTGCTTGACCATGTCGACGATATGGCGTTTGGCCTGGGGCTCGGGCTGCCAATGCAACTCGCGCAACATTGCCAGGGCCAAGGCCGACCCCGCCCAGGTGCGGTAGTCTTTAGCGGTAAAATCGCTGCCGTGTAGCGTTTTGAGGTATTCGTTCACGTCGTGAGAACTCACGTTATGCCGTTCGCCGTCATCGTCCAGGTATTGGAACAGGTGCTGCCCGGGAAGGTCTTGGCAACGCTTTACGATCCTTGCCAAACGTTTGTCGGTTACCTTAACCGCATGCTCCACACCGCTTTTGCCACGAAAGTGGAACGTCAGCGCGCTGCCTTTGACCTGAACATGGTCATTGAGCAAGGTGGTCAGGCCATAGGAGTGGTTGTCCCGCGCATATTGGCTGTTGCCGATGCGGATCAGCGTCTGGTCCAGTAGTGTGATCACCAATGCCATGACCTTGTTGCGCGACAGCCCTGGCGTGGTCAGGTGCGCTTCGAGCTGCCGGCGTACCTTCGGCAGGCTCGCGCCGAAATCGCGCAGGCGCGCATATTTATCCGCGTCGCGTACCTCCCGCCAGCGCGGGTGGTAACGGTACTGCTTGCGCCCGCGCGCGTCGCGCCCGGTGGCCTGCAAGTGGCCTTGCGGGTCGGGGCAAATCCACACATCGGTATAGGCCGGCGGTATCGCCAGGGCGTTGATCTGCGCGATTCGTGCAGGGTCACGCAGGCGCCCCCCCTGGGCATCGAAATACGCGAAGTGCCCACGCAGTTTGCGCCGGGTCAGCCCTGGCTGGGCGTCGTCCACATAATGCAGGCCGGCGGGCAGGTCGAGGTCAGGCATTAGCGATTTCCTTTTGTGTTTCAGGGGTTGACTGCTGAGCACTGGAAAAATCTTGGAAAGTATCCCGCTGGCTTGCGAAACGGCCCTGTAGAGATTTCCCACATTCCTACAGCAATTGCTGAAAAGTCCTACAGAACACGGGGCCATGGGTTCTCCATAATCCTGCTCCCCCTATCACCGGTAGCGTGCCAAGGAGAGAGCCATGTACCGAGCCCTGATCGTCGACGATCACCCTTTCATTCGTGCCAGTGTCGGGCTGTTGCTGGAGCAGCAGCGCGTGCAACTGGTGGCCGAGGCCGAGAATGGCCGCCAGGCCCTGGTGTTGGCCCGCGAGCATGTCCCAGACCTTGTGATCGTTGATTTATCCATGCCGCAGCTTGATGGCTTGACCGTTATCCACCGGCTGCAAGCTTTGCACTTGCCCATGCGGATCATGGTACTGACCTCGCAACCGGCGGAGTTCTATTCGATCCGCTGCCTGCGCGCCGGTGCCATGGCGTATGTGTCAAAAGGCGACGACCTAGGCGAGCTGCGCAACGCCGTGCAGGCGGTGATCAGTGGCTACAGCTACTTCCCCAGCGTGGCTTACAGCACGGTGAACCGCAACGAATTGAGCGGCAGCGAGCGGGATTCCCTGGCCTCTTTGAGCGACCGTGAGCTGATGGTGTTGCACCACTTGGCACGCGGTTACAACAACAAGGACACCGCCGCCAACCTGGCCCTGAGCATTAAAACGGTCAGCAGCTACAAGCACCGCTTGATGAACAAGCTGAAGGTCAATTCACTGGTGGCCCTGGCGGATATCGCCAAGCGCCATGCGTTGTCCTGATATGCGCCGCTTGATTTGGATGGGGCTGCTGTGGGGTTTGTGCGCAGGTTGGGCGGTACAGGGGGCGCCGTGCAAGTGAACAGCCGTTCGAAACTGCCCGCGGCGTTGACCGCCCGTATTTCGTTGGCCGCGGCAGACCGCCGTTGGCTGGCCCAGCGGCAGGTGTTGCGGGTGGGCGTTGCCGAGATTGAATACCCACCGTTCGACCTGGCCGGCGCGGGTGGTGATTACGAGGGAGTGAGCGCCGATGTGATTGCGGCGGTGGGCACGGTGCTGGGGTTGCAACTTGAGGTGGTGCGGCTGAACAACCGTGAGCAAGCATTCGACGCGTTGGTCGACGGGCGTATTGATGTGATCGGCAGCGCCAATGCTTTCGAGGCCAGCCAGCATGGCACATTGCTGAGCACGCCCTACCTGCCTGACCAGGCCGCATTGGTGCGGCGCATCGACGACGACCGCGAGCAAAAAACCGTGGGGCTGCGCCTGGCCATGCTGCCCGGCTACATGCCAGCCGGCCAGGTGGACGCGCTGTACCCACAGGCACACGTGCGCTACTACCCTTCGCTGCTGGCGGCGTTGGGCGCGGTGTCGTTCGGCCAAGCCGACGCGGTGCTGGGCAACGCCTTGGCGCTGCGTGCGCAGTTGAACCGCAGCCAACTGAATAACTTGCGCCTGGCGCAGTTTCCGGCGGCCGGTTCCAATGGGGTAGGGCTGGCCTTGAACCCGGCCAGCCCGGAGCTGGCGCGCTTGGTCGATGTGGCCCTCGACGGCTTGGGCGAGCCGCTGCGCCTGCAAGTATTGCGCAGTTGGGGGCTCAATACGATCGAAGCGCCCGCAGCGGCCCGCCTGCAACTGACCGAAGCCGAGCGCCAGTGGATCGCGCAGCACCCCAGCGTAAAGGTGGCGCTGAACAGCTTCTACGTGCCGGTGGCGTATTTCGATGACCAGGGCCACGTGCGCGGGATCGCCAGTGATGTGCTCAGCCGTGTGGCGCAATTGACCGGGCTGCGTTTCGAACCGGTGGCCGAACCGAACCTGCCCGGGTTGCTGGGGGCGTTGGAGCGCGGTGAGGTGGCCATGGCCGCCAGTGTACCGGCCACCGAGGTGCTGGGTGAACGCATGCGTTTCAGCCGGCACTGGTTGACCAGTAGCCAAGTGCTGGTCAGCCGCAGCGACGGGCCACCGCTTAAAGGGCTCGAGGACTTGGGCGGGCTTACCCTGGCCATACCGCAAAGCAGCCCTTCCTACACCGCGGTACACGAACTGGCGCCTAGTGTGAAGCGGTACTTGGCCCTGGGCGATGCGGACTCCCTGTTGCAAGTGGCGCAAGGCCGCGCCGATGCCGCGTTGTTGCCATTGATCAGCGCACGCGCGTTGGTAGCCAGGGATTACAACGGCAAGTTGAAGATCGATACGCCCTTGCCACTCGCCCCGGTGCGCTACCGTTTCGCCCTGATGCCGGAGGCCGGAGCGCTCGCCGGCATTGTCGACAAGGCATTGCAAAGCCTCAGCGTGTCGGAACTCGAAGACATTAGCCAGCGCTGGCGTGGGGATATCACCGTGGGCGTGTCGCCCTGGCCGCGTTACGGTGTGGCGCTGATTGGTGGGCTGATCGCCGCCGTGTTGCTCTGCCTGCTGGCCCTGGGCTGGGTCGATTATCTGCGCCGGCAGATTCGCCGGCGTGAACTCGCCGAAGCCGCGCTCACCGACCAGTTGGAGTTCATGCGGGTGTTGATCGATGGCACGCCGCACCCGTTATACGTGCGCGACCGCGATGGCCGCCTGCTCAACTGCAATGCCAGTTACTTGCAAGCGCTGAATGTCACCCGCGAGCAAGTGATAGGGCGCTGCGTCGGCGAAAGCGTGCCGTTGGCGCCTGGCCAGGGCCAACGGTTCGAACACCTTTCCCGCCAAGCGATGGCGGCCGGTGAACCGGTGGTGGGCGACCGCCGCTTGAGGTTGCGTGATGGCGAAGACCTGATCATCTACCACTGGCTGCTGCCGTACCGCGACCGAGACGGGCAAATCGCCGGCATCATTTGCGGGTGGGTCGATGTGACCGAGCGGCAAAGGCTTTATGAGCAGTTGCAGCAAGCCAAGGATGCGGCTGAGGCTGCGAACCAGGCCAAGTCGCGCTTTTTGGCCACTGCCAGCCACGAGATCCGTACCCCCATGAACGCCGTATTGGGCATGCTTGAATTGGCCCGGCGCCACGCCGAGCAAGGCCGGCTCAACTGCTTGGCGCTGGACGTGGCTACCGAGGCGGCCAAGGGGCTGCTGGAGTTACTCAACGATGTGTTGGACATGACCCGGCTGGAGTCGGGGCACCTGGCCTTGCAGCCACACCCCTTGCGGCTAGACCGTTTGGTGGGTAACTGTGTGCAGTTGTTCCAGGCCCAGGCCCGGCAAAAGGGCATCACCCTGGCCTGGGATTGCCGCGGTACGCAGTGGGGCGTGTGTGCCGACCCGATGCGCTTGCGCCAGGTATTGAGCAACCTGCTGAGCAATGCGATCAAGTTCACGGAGCAGGGGCAGGTGCGCGTGCGCTTGTTGGGCGAAACCTGCGGCGACCAATTGCAGGTCACCTTGGTGGTCAGCGACACCGGCATCGGCATCCCCGAGCAAGAGCTGGCCAACCTTGGCCAGCCCTATTGCCAGGCGAGTAACCATAGCCAGGCTGGGCGTGCCGGGGCGGGCCTCGGTTTGAGTATCTGCCAGCACCTGTGCCGGCTGATGGGTGGCCAATTACGCTTGCGCAGCCAACTGGGGCGGGGCACACGGGTGGAAGTGAACCTGCGGCTGGCCCAATGCGAAGTGCCCGGTGAGGTCGCCGCACCCGGTTGGCAAGAACCGCTGCCGCAGGCGGCGCTGGATATTCTCGTGGTAGACGACTACTCGCCTAACCGCTTACTGCTTGATCAGCAGCTGCGCTACCTAGGCCACCGGGTGGTGTTGGCCAGCAGCGGGGCCGAGGGCCTTAAGGCGTGGTTGGGCGGGCACTTCGACCGTGTGATCTGCGATTGCAACATGCCTGGCATGGATGGCTATGACATGGCCCGCGCGATCCGCCTGGAGGAGCGGCGCAAGGGCCTGGCGCCGGTCAGGGTGCTGGGTTGCACCGCCGACCCTGGCCCGGAACCGCCCCAGCGTTGCGCCGAGGCGGGCATGGATGCCTGTTTGCTCAAGCCGTTGGGGCTCAATGAGCTGGCCGAGGCGCTGGCCGCGCCAGCACCCGCACCTGCGGCCGCATCGCCCGGCGGCGACGAAGGGGAGGTGTTCGATGCGCAGTCGTTAGGCCGCCTGGGTGGCGGCCGCGCCGAGGCCATCGATAACCTCAGGCACATGTTGCTGGAAACCTTGCAGGCGGATCTGGCCCTGTTGCAGGGCGGCGCAGACCACCGAGTGGTGCACCGGGTACTCGGCGGCGCGCGGATCGTGAAGGCTCAGGGGGTGATCGATGCCTGTGAGGCCGCCCAGCAGGACCCGGCCCAACTGCCACGCTTGCTAGCGGCGGTGCGCGGGTTGGTCGACGCGTTGCAGCGAACGGCCGGCGATAAAGCGGGGTAGGGATGGCGCGGCAGGTGTTGAGGGCCTGAGCGGGCGCTGCGCTGTTGGGCTGTTCGGGCCGCAACCAGCGAGCGCCATCATCCCTTGAGCATGCCGTGTAGGTAGCGGGCCAGGGCGTCCAGGGTGAAGGGTTTGCTGACGATGGCCATGCCAGCGTCTTGCATTTCGTCGGTCGTGGCGTCCTGGCCGACGTAGCCGGTCATGAACAACACTTTAATGCCGGGGCGTAAGCGCCGGGCGATTTCCGCCAACTGGCGGCCATTGGTGCCGGGTAGGCCCACATCGGTGACGAGCAGGTCGATGCGCAGGTTCGACTCGAGCAACGGCACTGCAACGTCGGCATCGGCGGCCGGGTGACCTTGGTACCCCAGTTCGTCGAGCAGGTTGAGGATCAGCAAGCGCACGGCCGGATCATCTTCGACCACCAGCACGCTTTCGCCGCCTACCGCCACCGGCGCACGGGGCTCTTGCGCAGGGCTCGGATCGAGCGAGGCAGGGTCGCGATGGCGCGGCAGCAACAGGTTCACCGTGGTGCCACTGCCAGCGTTGCTCTCAAGTATCACATGGCCGCCGCTTTGCTGGGCAAAACCGTAGATCATCGACAGGCCAAGGCCGGTGCCTTGGCCGGTAGGCTTGGTGGTGAAAAACGGCTCGAAGGCCTTGGCCCGCACACTCTCGGGCATGCCCATACCATTATCGGAAACGCTCAGCATCACGTAAGGCCCTGGGCGTATGCGTTCCATCGGGGTGTTGTCGCGTGGCTCGCTCATCTGCAAGTTACGGCTGCTGATGCGTAGCGTGCCGCCCCCAGGCATGGCGTCGCGGGCATTGATCACCAGGTTGAGCAGGGCATTTTCAAGCTGGTTGGCGTCTGTTTCCACGGCCCACGTGTCCTCCTGCAAGGCCAGTTCCAGATGGATTTGTTCGCCGGTGGTGCGCAGCATTAATTCCCGCAGCATTAATATCAATGCATTGGGTTCTACCCGCCGGCGGTCCAACGGCTGGCGGCGGGAGAACGCCAGCAGCCGATGGGTGAGGGCAGCGGCCCGTTGCGCCGAACCGGTCGCGGCATCTACGAAACGCCCCACCTCAGCGGCACGGCCGGCGTCGAGGTAGCGTTTGAGCAGGTCGAGGCTACCAATCACGCCCGTTAGCATGTTGTTGAAGTCATGGGCGATGCCGCCGGTCAGTTGCCCCACCGCTTCCATCTTCTGCGCATGGCGCAGCGCCTCTTCGCTGCGGGCATGCGCTTGCATTTCATCCTGTAGGCGCTGGTTCAGCTCGGCCAGCGCCTGGGTACGCTCGGCCACCCTTAGTTCGAGGTTTTCGTTGAGTTCCCGCAGCCGCTGCTCTTGTTGTTTGCGCTCGGTGATGTCCAGTGCCGCGCCCATGAAGCGTGCTGGCCGCCCATGTTTATCGCGCAGGCAGCGGCCATGGGCGAGCATCCAACGCCATTGTTCGGCGCCCTCTGCCTCGGCATTGCCGCGCAGGCGGTACTCCTGGCGGAAATCATCTTGGCCGTGCAAGCATGCGCGGATCTGCCGGGCCACACGGCCACGGTCATCCGGGTGCACCGCTTGCAGGTAATCGTCGATGGGCCGCCGGCCCGCTTCGCTCGGGTCTACCTGATGCATCAGGGCGAAGCGGCCATCCACCTCGAAACGGTCGGAGCGAATGTTCCAATCCCAGGTGCCGACGCCCTCGCTGGCACTCAGCGCCGATTGCAGCCGCGCTTGGCAGGCTTCCAGTTCCACCGCCTGGGCCTGGCAAAGCAGGCGCAGTTGCTGGGCCAGGTGCGTACGCTCGGCGAGCCCGGCGCTGGCGCATAACGCGTCGAGTAGGGTGTCGGCGCCGGGCGCCAAGGTTGGATCATTCATGCCTTGAACCTCTAGTTGCCTGTGGGCGGGTGAACCGCCAAGCTATACCTTAATCATCGATGACTGCCCACGGACACTACCGCTATGGACCTTCAGGCCCTGTTGAAAATATTGGCCACGCAGGACGGCTCGGACCTTTACTTGGCGACCGGGGCGCCACCCTGTGCCAAGTTCAACGGCGTGCTGCGGCCCTTGGGCAGCGACCCGCTGCGCCCCGGCGATGTCGCGCAGGTTGCCGCCAGCATCATGGACGCCGAACAACGTGCCGATTTCGAAAAAGACTTGGAAATGAACCTGGCACTGTCGATCAGTGGTGTCGGGCGTTTTCGGGTGAATGTCTTCAAACAGCGCGGCGAAGTGTCGATGGTGGTGCGCAACATCAAGCTGGAGATCCCGCGCTTCGAAGACCTGAAGCTGCCACCGGTATTGCTCGAGGTGGTGCTGCGCACGCGGGGCTTGGTGCTGTTCGTGGGCGGCACCGGCTCCGGCAAGTCGACCTCGCTTGCGGCATTGATCGACCACCGCAACCGTACCAGCAGCGGGCATATCATTACTATCGAAGACCCGGTCGAATACATCCACCGCCATAAGAAGTGCATCATCAACCAGCGCGAGGTGGGCGTCGACACCCGTAGCTTCCATGCCGCGTTGAAGAACACCCTGCGCCAGGCACCGGATGTGATCTTGATCGGCGAGGTCCGCGACCGTGAAACCATGGAGCACGCCCTGGCCTTCGCCGACACGGGCCACCTGGCGATCTCCACCCTGCACGCCAACAATGCCAACCAAGCGCTGGACCGCATTATCAATTTCTTTCCGCAAGAGCGCCGCCCACAGTTGCTGCAAGACCTGGGTAACAACCTGCAGGCGTTCGTTTCCCAGCGGCTGGTCAAGACCATCGACAACAAGCGCCGTGCGGCGGTGGAAGTGATGCTGGGCACGCCGACCATTCGCGACTTGATCCACCGTGGCGAGTTCGGCGAGCTCAAGGGCATCATGGAAAAATCCACCAACCTGGGCATGCAAACCTTCGACCAGGCCCTTTACGCGCTGGTGGCCGAGGGCGCGATCAGCGAGGATGAAGCGCTGAAGAACGCGGACTCGGTGAACAACCTGCGCCTTCGCCTTAAATTGCGCCAGGGCGATGCCGGCGATAGCACCGGCACGCCGGCACCGCCGCGCGCCGCGGCTGAGCCGAGCCAGGCCGACTGGGGGCTGGTCGCCGACGACCCCGACGGCGAGGCTTGAGCATGGGCTAGCGGGCTGTTTCACTGTGCCAGCCAGCCGCCGTCAATGTTCCAGGCGGCGCCACGCACCTGCTCGGCGGCGGCCCCGCACAAAAACAGCGCCAATTCGCCCAACTGCTGCGGCGTTACGAAGGCCTGTGAGGGTTGTTTTTCGGCCAACAGTGCGGCGCGCGCCTGCTCAGCCGGTTCACCGGCGGCAATGCGGGCGTCGATCTGCTGCTGCACCAGTGGGGTGAGTACCCAGCCGGGGCATAGCGCATTGCAGGTAATGCCGGTGCGCGCGGTTTCCAGTGCCACCACTTTGGTCAGGCCCAGCACCCCGTGCTTGGCCGCCACGTAGGCGGCCTTGCCGGCAGAGCCCACGCTGCCATGTACCGAGGCGATGTTGATGATCCGCCCCCAGTCGCGCGCCTGCATGGTTGGCAGGGCCAAGCGTGTGCAATGGAACACTGACGACAGGTTGAGCGCGATCACCGCATCCCAGCGTTCGACCGGGAACTGCTCAACCGGGGCCACGTACTGGATGCCGGCATTGTTGACCAAGATATCGACGCTGTAGAAGTCCCGCCGGGCATAGTCGAACAGCTCGACGATTTGCTGGGTATCGGTTAAGTCGGCGCCATGAAAACCGACCCGGCCGCCGTGGCGGGCAACATGGTTCACCGCCGCTTGGTTGTCGCCGAAGCCATTGAGTACCACATTCGCACCGGCATGGGCGAGTACATCGGCGATGCCTAAGCCGATGCCGCTGGTCGAGCCGGTGACCAAGGCGGTTTTGCCAGTCAATGCCATGTTGACCTCCTTATCTGGAACATCAGCATAGTCACACCATGCGCAAACGTTGCTTGCGCGAAGGCGGCGCGAAGCTGGCATCCAGCGCGGCAAGGTCATCGGCATCCAGTGCAAGTTGGCCCGCGCGGGCATTCAGGCGCACATGCACCGGGTCCACGGCCTTGGGAATCGCCACCGTGTTACCGTCGCGAATCACCCAGGCCAGGCTCACTTCGGCAGGGCTTACATGGTGCTTGGCCGCAAGCGAATTGAGCAGCGGGTGTTCCAAAAAACGCCCGCCCTGGCCGATTGGGCAGTAGGCCATTACCGCTATTGCCCGTTGCCTGCACCACGGCAGCAAATCGAACTCGACGCCGCGGGTTTCCGGGTTATACAGCACTTGGTTGGTCGCACAGCCCTGCGCGGGTAGCTCGGCCATCTCGGCGACGTCAAAGTTAGACACACCCCATTGGCCTATTTTTCCTTGTTCGCGCAAGCGCTCGAAGCCTTCAATGGTGTCTTCCAGAGGGTGCGAGCCCGGCCAATGCAGCAGGTACAGGTCGAGGTGGTCGGTGTGCAGGCGTTGCAGGCTGCGCTCGCAGGCTTCGACCACGCCCTGGCGGCTGGCGTGGTGCGGGTAAACCTTGCTTACCAGGTAAACCTGATCGCGCAGGCCGGCGATGGCTTCGCCCACCACCTGCTCGGCGCCGCCTTCGCCGTACATTTCGGCCGTATCGATCAGGCTCAAGCCCGCCTCGATGCCCAGGCGCAGGGCGGCGATTTCGGCGCCGCGCTGGCTCGGGGCCTCGCCCATACGCCAGGTGCCCTGGCCTATCGCGGGAACGGCCTTGCCGGCCAATGTCACGGTGTTCATGTTCGTTCTCCTCTGGGGTTAAGCGCCGGCGCCAGGCCCGCCGCCACCAAGGCATCTTCCAGGGCCTGCGCTGCCGCCGACAACGTATGTTCAGCCAAGCGCATGATGCCGATTTGGCGCAGCACCACCGGCTGTTCCAGGGCGACGCACACCGCGCCCAATTCGTGCATCTGGCTGATGCACAGAGAAGGCACCGCGCTCACGCCCAAACCGTTGGCAACCATGCGCCCGACCGTACTCAGTTGGTGGCTTTCGAACGCCACCGCCAGCTTGCCGTGCTGTGCTTGTATAGCCCCTTCGAGTAACAAGCGCACCGCCGATGGCCGTTGCAGCGTAATAAAGTCGTTCTGCAGCAACTGCCCCCAACTCACTACCGGGAACTGCGCCAGCGGCGAACCTGCTGGCACCACGGCCACGAACCGGTCGGTGTAAAGCGGTGTGAATACCAACGCTTGGGTGCTTTGCGGCTCGAAACCGATGCCCAGCTCCACCCGGCGGTGGCGTACCATCTCCAGCACCTGTTCATTGATCACGTCATGCACCGCGACGTTCACTTTAGGGTAGCGGTCGCGAAAGCGCCTAAGTGCTTCGGGCAGTAGGTTGCCGGCGAAGGAGGGCATGGCCGCGATCGATACCCGCCCGGTTTGCAGGGTGAAGTGCTGGCGCAGCAGTTCTTCGGTG
The DNA here is from genome assembly GCF_014694385.1 of Pseudomonas typographi. Taxonomy (GTDB): domain Bacteria; phylum Pseudomonadota; class Gammaproteobacteria; order Pseudomonadales; family Pseudomonadaceae; genus Aquipseudomonas; species Aquipseudomonas typographi. The sequence goes on from NZ_JAAOCA010000009.1 coordinate 182,968, forward strand.
TTGTCCCAATCGGCCAATAATTGCAGCGCCAACGGCAGCAACGTTTGCCCTTCGGGTGTCAGGGTCACGTGGCGAGTGGTGCGGATCAGCAGCGGGCCACCAAGGTCTTCTTCCAGGGCCTTGATCGACAGGCTCAGCGCCGGTTGCGACAGGTGCAAGTGTTCACCGGCCTGGGCGAAGCTCAGGTGATGGGCGACGGCGACGAACGCGCGAAGCTGTTTGATGGTCATTTGTTTTTCAAAATAATTGATGAATAAAACAAAATTAACAAATGGATCGCCCCCAGCCAATAATGAATTCATCGCCGCCGCGCCCGGCGCCCACTACGGCGCCCTCAACAACAAAAAAGGTGAATAGCATGGCAGGGCTGGATAAACGCGTTTACTCCTACGAGCAAGCTCTGGCTGGCTTGGCCGACGGCATGACCGTGCTGGCTGGCGGTTTCGGCTTGTGCGGCATTCCGGAAAACCTTATCGCGCACATCCGCACCCTGGGCGTGCGCGGCCTTACCGTGGTGTCGAATAACTGCGGGGTGGATGGCTTCGGCCTGGGTGTGCTGCTCGAAGACCGGCAGATCCGCAAGATGGTTGCCTCTTATGTAGGCGAGAATGCGTTGTTCGAGCGCCAGTTGCTCAGTGGCGAATTGGAGGTGGAGCTTACTCCCCAAGGCACCCTGGCAGAGAAACTACGTGCTGGCGGCGCCGGAATTCCCGCGTTCTACACCGCTACCGGTTATGGCACCCCGGTGGCTGAAGGCAAGGAGGTACGTGAGTTCAACGGCCGCCATTATGTGCTCGAACAGGCCATCACCGGCGACTTCGCCATCGTCAAGGGCTGGAAGGCCGACCACTTTGGCAATGTGATCTACCGCCACACCGCGCAGAACTTCAACCCACTGGCCGCCAGCGCCGGGCGCATCACCGTGGTCGAGGTCGAGGAAATCGTCGAGCCCGGCGAACTGCCTCCCAGCCAGATCCACACCCCCGGCATATTCGTCGACCGGGTGATCCAGGGTCACTTCGAAAAACGCATCGAAAAACGCACGCTCAAGCCTAACGCACATCCTGCGGCGCAGGCATAAGGAGCTACGACCATGGCACTGACCCGTGAACAAATGGCCCAACGCGTGGCCCGTGAGTTGCAAGATGGCTATTACGTGAACCTCGGCATCGGCATTCCCACCCTGGTGGCCAACTATGTACCGGCTGGCATAGACGTGATGCTGCAATCGGAAAATGGCCTGTTGGGCATGGGGGAGTTTCCCACCGAGGCGACCGTCGATGCCGACATGATCAACGCCGGCAAGCAGACCGTGACCGCCCGCGTGGGCGCGTCGATTTTCGATTCGGCTACCTCGTTCGCCATGATCCGCGGAGGGCACGTCGATCTCACGGTCCTGGGCGCCTTCGAGGTGGACGTGCGCGGTAACATCGCCTCGTGGATGATCCCCGGCAAGTTGGTCAAGGGGATGGGGGGGGCGATGGACCTGGTGGCCGGCGCCGAGAATATCATCGTGGTGATGACCCACGCCTCCAAGGACGGCGAATCCAAGCTATTGCCCGCATGCACCCTGCCGTTGACCGGGGCCGGTTGCATCCGCAAGGTGCTCACGGACCTTGCCTGGCTCGAAATCATCGACGGCGCCTTCGTGCTGCGTGAACGCGCCCCGGGGGTCAGCATCGAGGAAATCCGCGCCAAGACTGCCGGTAAGCTGGTGGTGCCGGAGGATGTGGTGGAAATGACGTTCTAGCGGGGTGTTTCAGACCTTCGCGCGAGCATTGACGGGTGAATGTTGCTGTTGGGCAAGGCACCGCGAGGCGCTATAGCAGGGCTTATGGCGAGGCGCGGCAACGCAGCCCAGTAGCAAAAGGCACCGTCAAAAGGGTGCAGCTATCATCACGTCAGGCTTCACCCCATAGCAACCCGCAAGCATATGCTGGCCTGCGTGCCGCTTAGCGTATGGGCCCCTGCAGGGCCCACAAAAACAATAATTTCAATAAAGGTAACGCCCATGCCCGTTCCCCTAGACGCCAGCCCTTATGCGCGCTTCGCCCTGCGTTGCTCAAGCTTTGCCGAGCGTTGGTTCCCCGACTCCTATGTATTTGCGGCCCTGGCGGTGGTGGTCGTCGCCCTGGGCGCGCTGGCCATGGGTGGCACGCCCAGCGCCACCGCCACGGCGTTCGGTGACGGGTTCTGGAGCCTGATACCGTTCACCATGCAAATGGCCTTCGTGGTAATCGGCGGGTATGTGGTGGCCAGCTCACCCCCGGCCGTACGCCTGATCGACCGCTTGGCCCGGCTACCGCGCAACGGCCGCAGCGCGGTGGCTTGGGTGGCGCTGATCTCGATGCTGGCTTCGCTGCTCAACTGGGGTTTGTCCCTGGTGTTCGGCGGGCTGTTGGTGCGTGCGCTGGCCCGGCGCGCCGACCTGCACATGGATTACCGCGCAGCAGGCGCGGCGGCCTACCTGGGGCTGGGCGCGGTGTGGGCCTTGGGCTTGTCGTCGTCGGCTGCACAATTGCAGGCCAACCCCGGTAGCTTGCCGCCGTCGATCCTGGCCATCACCGGGGTAATCCCCTTCAGCCAAACGATTTTCCTGTGGCAGTCCGCGGCGATGCTGCTGGTGTTGGTGGTGGTATCGGTGATCATTGCCTACGCCACTGCTCCAGGGCCGGGCGCGGCGCGCGATGCCCAAGCCTGTGGAGTTGACCCGGTCTTCAGCCTACCGCCCCTGGCGCAACGTTCGCGACCGGGCGAATGGTTGGAATATAGCCCGCTGCTGACGATCATTCTGGTGCTGCTGGCGGCGGGTTGGCTGGCCCACGAATTCTCCAGCAAACCGGCGATAGTGGCGATTTCTGGCCTCAATACCTACAACTTTTTGTTCATCATGCTCGGCGCCCTGTTGCATTGGCGCCCGCGCAGCTTTCTCGACGCGGTGGCGCGGGCGGTGCCGACCACCACCGGGGTGCTGATCCAGTTCCCGTTGTACGGTTCGATCGCGGCAATCATGACCACTGTCAAAGGCGGCGACGCGCAGACCCTGGCCCATCATATTTCGGCGTTTTTCGTGCAGGTGGCCAGCCACGATACTTACGCGCTGCTGATGGGCGTGTACTCGGCGGTGCTGGGGTTCTTCATTCCGTCCGGGGGCGGCAAGTGGATCATCGAGGCGCCGTATGTGATGCAGGTCGCCAACGACCTGCAATACCACCTGGGATGGGCGGTGCAGGTGTACAACGCGGCCGAAGCCTTGCCCAACCTGATCAACCCGTTCTATATGCTGCCGCTGCTCGGCGTGCTGGGCCTGAAGGCGCGCGACTTGATCGGTTTTTCGTTCGTGCAACTGCTGGTGCACGTGCCGCTGGTGTTGGTGTTGCTCTGGGCGCTGGGTACTACCTTGAGCTACCTGCCGCCGACGCTTCCGTAACGCCGACGTAGCGGCCAGGCTTGAGCAGAGTTTGCTAAAAGGCCCCTTATGCAAACCGTTACCCGTTTTTGCCGCGACCCGGCGCTGCCGTCCATTGAAGCACGCTGGGTCGCGGACGGGCGCGCCCACGGCCACGCGGCACACAGCCACGAAACCTTTTCTATCGGGGCTGTGACCGCTGGGCACAGCACGTATTTGAACCTGCGCCAGCGCGAAGCCATCAGGGCCGGCACTACGGTGCTGATGAACCCCGGTGACCTGCATGCTGACGTTACAGCGCATCTGTAAGGTCGCAGCCCTCTCGCCGTCGCAATTGATCCGCAGCTTCAAGCGCCGTTTTGGGTTCACCCCCCCCATGCGTTTTTGGTCAACCGCCGGGTGCAGGTGGCCCGTGAGCACCTGCGCCAGGGTGGCAGCATCGCCGCAGCGGCTCACCACGCGGGGTTCGCCGGCCAGGCGCATTTGCAGCGGGCCTTTAAGCGCCACTTGGCGGCGACGCCGGGGCACTATCAAGGCAGCAGCAAATAGCCTGCGCTGCCAGCCAGCAAGGCGGCCATGGCGCGGTTGAACAGCCGCACCCCTGCCGGCACCGCGGCCCTGCGCAGCAGGTAGGCACCGGTCCAGGCCCAACTGGCCAGCGACAGGTAACACACCACCGCATAAATCGCCGCAAACTGGCCCATGCGCAGCCAGTTGCCATCGGCGACGAAGGCCGCCATTTCGGCACTGCACGCCAGCCAAGCCTTAGGGTTAAGCCATTGCATCAACGCACCGCTGCAAAAACTCGGTGGCGAAGCCGGTCCATTGTCCAATCGGCCATCGTCGCGGGCCAGCACCAACGCCGGGTACAACAGGTAAACGACCCCGAGCAGCCTTAGCCCCTCGGAAGCAGCGCCGAGGCCGCAACCACACCATGCAAGCCTAGCCCGATGGCCAGTAATAACCCGGTAAAACCTAGGGTGGCCCCACTGACGTGGCGTGGCGCACATGGCAGGCCATAGCGGGCAGCGCCGCTAATGGCCACGAGGTTGACCGGCCCTGGGGAGATGGAAGTGGCCAATGCGAACGCGGCCATGGAAAGCATAACGTTCATGATGCCCCTCGAAGGTAGTGAGTTCGGGGGCCACGTTAAGGGTTTAAGAAGGGCTATGGATTGAATGAAATGCGCAACCGCAGGTTAACCCCCGGAGGTGTCAATGTCGGCATCGCGGGGGGTGCCCGGCTTGTCCTCCGGTTTAGGCGCGAAGTCCGGGCTGTAACTGTTGCCCTTGGCGGCGCTGTCACCCCCGCCCTTTGTGCTTTCGCCAGCGTTGCCCCCCTGCTTGCCTGCTTCGCCCTGGGGGTCGATGGCCGGGTCGTTACGGCCGCCGCCTGGGGTGGGGCGGCCGGGTGTATCTTCATTCGGTGCTTTCGTAGCCATGGTGTTTACCTCTCGTATCAATGGCTGGCGCCGCCACCTTTGCCGCCTTCGGAGCCCGTGCCGCCTTTCTGGATGCCGTTCACGCCGTTAAGCGGCCGGGTGGTGTCGCCTCCCATTGAACTGCCTTCGGGGTTGCCGCCGGTTTGCGGTTTGAGGCCATCCGAGGTGCCGTTGCCTGGTGCAGGGTCGGTGGCCGCGCCAGCGGGGTTGCCGGTGCCCGGCGGCGTGCTGACTGCCCCGGGTGTATCGCCTTTAGATGTGGGGTTAGTGGGCCCGGTGCTGGCGTCGGCGAAGGCGCCAGCGCTGGAGAGACCGAGCAGCGCCGTAAGGCACAGTGAACTCAAACGTGTGGTTTTCATGTTTGCCACCTTTCTGATGCACATGGGGTTTAGGGCGCCTCCCTGCCGTACCAGTGCCCTGCATACGACGAGTGGTTGACGCCAGCGGTGGCTCCGCGGTAAGTTCCCTGCCCATGAATACGACCCTGCCGCTGCGCCAGCCGAGCATTATTACCGCCATTATCAGCATGGCGGGCTAGCGCATTAGCACCTGACCCGCCCTGGAGGCGGGTCTGAACCACCCACATGTGATGTCTCCGGGGCCTTTTCGACACCGGAGAACCCATGGCCGCCGTACTCGAAACACCCCCCGCGTTCTACACCAGCGCGTTGCTCGCCCACTATGTGCGCCGCACCTTGGCAGCGCGCGTCTATGACATTGCCGTGCAAACCCCGCTGCAGCCGGCACGCGGGTTGTCCGAGCGGTTGGGCAACCAGATCCTGTTCAAACGCGAAGACCTGCAACCCACGTTTTCCTTCAAGGTGCGCGGTGCCTGCAACCGGCTGGCGCAGCTTACCGGTGCCGAACGCGCCGCTGGCGTAGTCACGGCGTCTGCCGGTAACCATGCGCAAGGCGTAGCCCTGGCGGCGCAACGCCTGGGGGTTACCGCGACCATCGTGATGCCCACTACCACGCCACAACTCAAGGTCGATGGGGTACTCGGGCAGGG